>NZ_JBMPPQ010000003.1:0-1732952 GCF_050471125.1 Streptomyces sp. RGM 3693 | reverse complement strand
TTAGGGGAAGATATGCACGCGTTGTGGCCAGCACTCAGGCAGGCGCGCTCCGCACGGGCGGTCAGTCCCGAACTGGTCGCGCTGTACGACCAACGGGCCGATGTCCCTGTTTCCATGTACGCGGACTTGTTCGCCCAAGCAGAGGAGCGCATTGATGTTCTGGTCTATGCGGCGGTTTTCCTGCATGAGGCATACCCGCGCCTGAATGACCTCCTGCGAGAGCGCGCCGCCGAGGGGTGCGCTGTCCGGATCGCCATTGGGGACGCCGATAGCGAGAACGTCAAGCAGCGAGGAAAGGAAGAACGGTTTGGTCACGGGATCGAATCGCGCTGCCGACTCGCGCTCATGCATTACCGGCCCTTGCTTGAGGTGTCTGGGGTCGAACTTCGGACGCACGGCACAACCCTCTACAACAGCCTCTATCGCAGCGATGATCAGATGTTGGTCAACGCACACGTCTGGGGCGTAAACGCGTACGGCGCACCCGTATGGCACCTGCGGCGAAACAGTGATGGCGGGATATTTGACAGCTACACGGAGAGCTTTGATGCCGTATGGGGCCAGGCAACGCCTGTACAGGAAGGCTAGAGAGTGTCACGCACTGAGTACTACGACGATCCTGATGCACCGAAGCCGAACAGTCTCGTCGTCGCTGCCTCAGCGGTCGTGACTGACGACAAAGGCCGAATCCTGCTACAGCGCCGCCGAGACAATGACCTCTGGGCGCTGCCGGGCGGCGGAATGGACATGACCGACTCACTACCAGGAACGGCCGTGCGGGAGGTCAAGGAAGAGACCGGCTACGACGTGGAGATCACGGGACTGATCGGCACGTATACCGACCCGCGCCACATCATCGCGTACTGCGACGGGGAGGTGAGGCGGCAGTTCAATGTGTGCTTCCGGGCGCGCATCGTTGGCGGCTCGCTCGCCGTCTCTGACGAGAGCACGGAAGTCCGCTTTGTTGAACCCAGCGAACTAAACGCGCTTCCTATGCATCACACCCAGCGGCTACGACTCCAACACTTCCTGGAGGACCGGCCGATGCCTTATCTGGGATAGCGAAAAGCCCCCGCACCCGTCGCCCGGTGAAGGGTGACGAGCGCGGGGGCTCTCAGTGGTTCATCCGACGAGGACGTTGGTCAGGCGGGCGGCTGCCTTGCCTCCGAACAGCGCCAGGCCACAGTAAAAGTCGATGCGGGTGCGGTAGACGGGCTTGTCGTGGGACTCGCCCAGGTCGGTGACCTGGACGCCGCCGTTGGTGAGTCCGGAGACGCCGGCGTCAGCCTCGGTCGCCCCGAAGCGAACCGCGTAGACGTCACCAGTCTGCTTTCCGTCGGCGACCGTCGTCAGCGGCAGCACATCGGTACCGTCCAGCTTCTGCCCGGCGTCCAGGAGCGGCACGCCCTTCCACGTAACGGTGCGCTTTCCCGCGATCTCCTCTCGCAGCAACTCGCCACCACCGAGCCGGCGAAACCCGGACTCGATCTTTGCCCGGACGGCAGCATTCATGTAGAGCGCGCCATTGGAACCGTTGACACCTCGCACCTGTGCGGTCAGCGAGTCCAACACGTCAAAGAAATCATGCCCGTTGATGACCGGGCCGGTCTCCTTCGCGTCGAGTACCTGACTGCCGAACAAGCGCTTGCGCAGAACCATCGAAACCCTTCGGGTTCACCTCCACGTCGCCGTTGAAGAACTGGTCAGAGAAGTGGACCGACGCGGCCTTGACCTTGAGTGCAGTCTGTACCGCCCGCTGGTCGTTGAGGTTGCCCCGGGTCTGAACGATGAACTTGTCCACGTCTGCATCCCCGCCAAGGATGGCCAGGGTTTCAACCCGCTGGTGCGAGATCTCCGGTGATGCCGAACTCCACCCGGCGCAGATCGAGCTTCCGCCATCCGCCCTTGGCGCCGCGCTTCACGTCCAGGCGTGCGCCCGCGTCTATGAGCATGGCGCGCTTACCTTCCGTGTCGGATGCGTGCCATTCGTCGGCGAACGTGCGCCCGGTGGGGACGATCTCGCGTCGGGGCTCGGTCTTCTCCCGTGTCTCCAGCTCGGCTAGCCGCGCGTCAAGTGCGTCTGCACGCCGTTGCCACTCGGCTTGCGCTGCCTTGGACTTCTGGCGCCCCTTCTGGTCCTGGTGCTCGGCGAACTCGGCGGTGGTGGCGTCGATTTCGGGCTGTGGGTCGTACCCGGGTATCTCTGTGATGCGCGTGAACTGCACGGGGCCGACCAGGCGTAGGAACTCGGCGGTTACGTATTCGTCCACCCACGTTCCGCGGATGGTGACGGGGGCAGGGTAGTGCGTTCCGTACTTGTACGAGCTGCACCCGTAGTTCCCGGACGACTTGTTCAGGTACATGCGGCTGCCGCATCCGGTGCAGTGGATCACCCGCAGCAGCAGCGCTGCCGAGTCCTTGCGCGTGGGTGCCTTCTCCGACGTCGGCTTCGGTGCCAGCAGTGCGCCGATCTGGTCGAACTCCTCGCGGGTCACGATCGGCGTTTCGGTGGCCATGGCGGGGTTGCCCTGGTCGTCACGGACAGGCTTGCCGGCGTGCATCTTCCAGCCCAGCAGTGCGGGGCTGGTCAGCATGGTCACGATGTGCTGAGAGCGCCACTGCACGGGCTTCTTCTTCGGCGCGTCCGTCTCCGTACCGTCGGCCTCGGCGGTCCCCTTGGTTCGGGCCTTGTACGCCTTCCAGTGCCCCGAGGGGGACAGCACCCCGTCCGCGTTGAGCATGAGCGCGATGGCGTGCGGGCTCTTGCCCTCCAGCAGCGCCGCAATGATCCGCTCGATGACGCGCACGGCGTCCGGATCGGGGACGAGCGTCCAGCCGACCCCACCGTGTTCCTTCGGCATGGGGGCAGGCAGGTCCCCATACGCCGAACGCCCACCGCCGCGCCACCGAAGCGCCATCTTCCGCATGGCAGCCTGCGCGCCGGTCACGTGGTCACTGATGCTCTGCGACTCCACCTGAGCGGCAAAGGCCAGCATGAGCATCATGAGTTCGCTCATGGGATCCATGGGGTTGCGGAAGTCGAAGACCAGCCGGCCCCCACCGATACCCTCGGCGAAAACGATCATCTTGCGGTGCTCGCGTGCCCACTCGGCGAGCTGGTACATGTCGTCCATGGACCGGATGGCGCGATCGAAGCGCCAGAACACCAGGGCATCAAAGGCGGTGGGTCGGGCTAGCCAGCCGCCGAGCTGCGGGCGGTCGAACGGGCCGATCTTGGACGCGCTCATGTCCAGGTCCACGGCTTCCCGCAGCTCGTCACCCTCGCCGAAGTCGATCCCGAGCGCTGCCGCTGCTATGTCGTCGGCCTCGCGCTGCCGCTCGGGGCTGGTCGTCTCGTCCGTCCGCACCGAGAGACGGATGCACCGGACTCCGCGCAGGGTCTCGTTGATGACAGTCCCGGCGGGGGCTGATTGGGTTGTATTCATGCCGCCGGTAGGGACCGGCGAGTTCCCGGACCGCTTGACCTGCGTCGATGCCACCACGGGTGATCACTCCAGAACTATGACTCTGGAGCTTCGGGGCTTTCCCGCCGTGGGGGTTCTTGGTGTTTCGCCTGCGGCGTTGTTTCGCCTGGCGGTGTGGGGTGTTGTCCGCTGTGCGGGGCTGTTGGGTGCGGTGTCGGGGCTGTGGGGCTGGGGTGTGCCGGACTGCTTCGCTTTACGTCCGGCACACCCCAGCCCCACATCCCCGCCCCCTCCCGTGGGTGGGTGGGAAAAGAGGGACGGTGGGGTGCGCGCCGGCGGGACCGTGTCGGCCCGTGGGTGGGACCGTGTCGGCCGGTGGGTGGGTTGGTGCCGTCCCGTGGGTGGAAGAGGCGCGGGCTCGAAGACGTGCGAGCTTGAAGACGCGCGGGTTCGAAGAGGCGCGGATTCAAAGACGCGCGGATTCGAAGACGTGCAGGTTCGAAGACATGCGAGCTCATGGAGGTGCGGGCTCATGGAGGGAAAGAGACCGGCACCGGACCACTCACCTTGCCCCCCACCAACCCCTCCAACCCGCCCCCGCACCCCGAAAGCCCCGCGCAGCGGACCACAGCCCGCCGCAGGCGAAACGGCGCCGCACCCGACAACGTGGGAAGCCCAGCCAAGCGCAGCGCTACGCGTGGCCCCCAGGCGCCGGTGCCGTGCCGCCGAGGTGGGCGGGGATCCACCAGGTGTCCTCCGCGTCGCGGGGGCGTACGGGGTAGGCGCGCTGGGCGGCTTCCAGGAGGTCCTGGACGCGGGCCCGCAGGCGGTCGGTGATCTTCTCGGCCTGGTCGGCTGGATCGGCCTCCACCGGCTCGCCGACCCGGATCGTTATCGGGAAGTGGTGGCGGCCCAACTGACGCTTGTGCCCCTTGGTCCACAGTCGCTGGGTGCCCCACAGCGCCATCGGGAGCAGCGGGACGCCGGCTTCCTGGGCCAGTCGCGCCGCGCCGGACTTGAAGTTCTTCAGGGTGAACGACTCGGAGATCGTCGCCTCCGGGAAGACCCCGATGATCTCGCCCGAACGCAGCGCGGACAGCGCGTGCTTGTAGGCGTGCATGCCCTGCGCCCGGTCCACCGGGATGTGCTTCATCGCCCGCATCAGGGGTCCCGAGACCTTGTGGCGGAAGACCGACTCCTTCGCCATGAAGCGCACCAGTCGCTTGGCCGGGCGCGCCGCCATCCCACAGAAGACGAAGTCCAGATAGCCGATGTGATTGCTCACCAGCACCGCTCCGCCGCGCCGCGGGATGTGCTCCGTACCGGCGACGTCGAACTTCAGGTCCTGCGTCTTGAAGAGCGTACGGGCGGCGCCGATGACGGGCGGATAGACGAACTCGGCCATGTGTGGGGGACCCCTTCTCTGTGCCTGGGGAGGGTTCTCCCGGCGGAAACCTACGCAGTCGTAACTCGGTGGCTCCGGGAGATCGTGCCCGATGTGCGCTCCGGCGGCCAGCGTGCGGGCCCCTCGTGGCGGGAGATTCTCGTCACGTGGACGGAGGAACCGGCAGGTCGCGGGCGGATTCGGGGGGGCTTCCGCCGCGCGGTGGTGGGTGCGCGGGAGAGTGGCTTCGGGGCGCCGCTGTCCGGCTGCGGGAATCTTTGTGGCCGTGGCGACGCTGCACCTTGGGATGACGGGACGGACGGTGTGCATGGCAGGGCTCGCGGCGGCGGGTGTCCTCGGCCTGCGGCACGTCGTCGCGACGGAGGGACGACGGTGCGGGAGCGGGACGACGAGGCGCGGCTGGATGCCGCCGAGATCGGTGCGGAGCTGGGGGAGCGGGCCACCCTCGTCCAGTTCTCCAGCGCCTTCTGCCAGCCCTGCCGGGCCACCCGGCGCGTCCTGACCGACGTCGCGGGGATGGTCGACGGCGTGGCCCACGTCGAGATCGACGCGGAGG
Organism: Streptomyces sp. RGM 3693; assembly: GCF_050471125.1. NCBI lineage: Bacteria > Bacillati > Actinomycetota > Actinomycetes > Kitasatosporales > Streptomycetaceae > Streptomyces > Streptomyces sp. RGM 3693. The sequence continues at coordinate 1,727,566 of NZ_JBMPPQ010000003.1, read as the reverse complement.
ACCGGCTGGAGCTGGTGCGGCGCCTGGCGGTCCTGCGCACGCCGACGGTGCTGGTCCTCGACCGGCACGGCGCGATCGTCCGCCGTGCCACCGGCCAGCCCCGGAAGGCCGACGTCATCGCGGCCCTGGGGGAGGCGGTCCGTGATTGATCTCCCAGATGCCGGGCGACACTTGACGCTTTGGGTCACACATCGTCAGCCTGACGTTATGCGGCCAGGTATCGATCTCCTTCTCTACGGACGCGCGCACGTCGATCTGCTGCGGATCGCCAGCGCGCGCTGTCCCGGCGTGTGAGCAGCGACGACTCCTCCGCCGAGCGCCGTACGGCCGTCGGCGGCCCCGCCCGGGCCCGTGGCCCACAGCAGAAGGACAACTCCATGACGGCCTCGCCCGACCTCGGCACGCCCCGCACCGCTTCCCCCGAACTCCTGCGTTCCGTCTTCCGCCAGCACGCCGCGGGCGTCGCGGTGATCACCGCGGCCGGTTCCGGCCCCGTCGGCTTCACCGCCACCTCCCTCACCTCCGTCGCCGCCGAACCCCCGCTGCTCTCCTTCGGTATCGGGACCGGCGCCTCCAGTTGGCCGACCGTCTCCGAGGCCGAGCACATAGGCGTCCACATCCTCGGCGAGCACCAGCAGGAGCTGGCCGCCACCTTCGCCCGCAGCGGCGCCGACCGGTTCGGCCCGGCCACGTCCTGGCGCACCGGCCCGGAGGGCGTGCCGCTGCTGGACGGCGTACTGGCGTGGCTGGTGTGCAAGGTCGTGGCCCGGATCCCGGCCGGCGACCACCGGATCGTGCTCGCCCAGCCCGTCGTCGGCGACCCCGCGGGACCGGGCCGGCCGCTCCTCTACCACCAGGGTCGCTTCAACGCGCTGCGCGACTGACAGGTTCCTTCGAACCTGTTGCGTCACCGGGTCGAGGCCGTTGGGAAGGTCACATTTCGACGGCCTTGATTCGGGGCACCAGACTGGGTGTACTGGCGAGTAATATGACGGTCGGCGCGGGGATCCGTATCCGACCGGGAGCCGCCCCGTGAGGCGCCTATGCTGCCAGCACAAGGCAGTTCTGAAGAGACGAAGCAGGTAGGAGAGCCGGCGTGAGCTTGAGGATCGTTGTCTGTGTGAAGTACGTGCCCGACGCCACCGGCGACCGGCACTTCGCCGAGGACCTGACCGTCGACCGCGACGACGTGGACGGCCTCCTCTCGGAGCTCGACGAGTACGCCGTCGAGCAGGCCCTGCAGATCAAGGAAGCAGGCGACGGCGACGCGGAGATCACGGTCCTGACCGTCGGTCCCGAGGACGCCACCGACGCGCTGCGCAAGGCGCTGTCGATGGGCGCCGACAAGGCCGTCCACGTCGAGGACGACGACCTGCACGGCACCGACGCGCTCGGCACCTCGCTCGTGCTCGCCAAGGCCGTTGAGAAGACCGGCTACGACCTCGTGGTCTGCGGTATGGCCTCCACCGACGGCACCATGGGCGTGCTGCCCGCGCTGCTCGCCGAGCGGCTGGGCGTCCCGCAGGTGACCCAGCTCTCCCAGGTCGCGGTCGCCGACGGCAAGGTCACCGGCCGCCGGGACGGCGACACCGCCAGCGAGCAGCTGGAGGCCGCGCTGCCGGCCGTCGTCTCCGTCACCGACCAGTCGGGCGAGGCGCGTTACCCCTCCTTCAAGGGCATCATGGCCGCCAAGAAGAAGCCGGTGGAGACCCTGGACCTGGACGACCTCGACATCGAGGCGGACGAGGTCGGCCTGGAGGGTGCCTGGACCAAGGTCGAGGAGGCCACCGAGCGCCCGGCCCGTACGGCCGGCACGATCGTCAAGGACGAGGGCGAGGGCGCCAAGCAGCTCGCCGAGTTCCTCGCGGGCCAGAAGTTCATCTGAGCCCCGGGTCCGGGGCGCGGCCCCGGATCGGCACCGCTTCCGCGGTCGGGGCCGGGGTCAGCTCCCGGTTCCCCGCCCGCATCTGACGGTCCGTCGGAACTTTCCGTCCTCTCTTCGCCCGCACTCTTCCCGCAGGAGCAATTCCCATGGCTGAAGTCCTTGTCTACGTCGACCACGTGGACGGCGCCGTCCGCAAGCCCACCCTCGAACTGCTCACCCTCGCCCGTCGCATCGGCGAGCCGGTGGCCGTGCACCTCGGCGCCGGCGTGGACGCCGCCGCCCCCGTGCTCGCCGAGCACGGTGCGGTGAAGGTCCTGGCCGTCGACGCCCCGGAGTTCGCCGAGTACCTCGTCGCCCCCAAGGTCGACGCGCTGCAGGCTGCCTACGACGCGGTCTCGCCGGCCGCCGTCCTGCTGCCGTCCTCCGCCGAGGGCAAGGAGATCGGCGCCCGCCTGGCCGTCCGGATCGGCTCCGGCATCATCACCGACGCCGTCGACGTCGAGGCCGGCGACGAGGGCCCGGTGGCCACCCAGTCAGTCTTCGCGGCCTCGTACAGCACCAAGTCGCGGATCACCAAGGGCACCCCGGTCATCACCGTCAAGCCCAACTCCGCCGCCCCGGAGGTCGCCCCGGCCGCCGGTACGGTCGAGCAGCTGACCGTGACGATCGCCGAGTCCTCCAAGGGCACCAAGATCGTCTCGCGTACCCCGCGCGAGTCGACCGGCCGTCCGGAGCTGACCGAGGCCGCGATCGTGGTTTCCGGTGGCCGCGGCGTCAACGGCGCCGAGAACTTCCCGGTCATCGAGGCGCTCGCCGACTCGCTCGGCGCGGCCGTCGGCGCCTCCCGCGCCGCGGTGGACGCCGGCTGGTACCCGCACACCAACCAGGTCGGCCAGACCGGTAAGTCGGTCTCGCCGCAGCTCTACATCGCGGCGGGCATCTCCGGCGCGATCCAGCACCGCGCCGGTATGCAGACCTCGAAGACCATCGTCGCCATCAACAAGGACGCCGAGGCGCCGATCTTCGACCTCGTCGACTACGGCGTGGTCGGCGACCTCTTCGACGTCGTCCCGGCGCTCACCGACGAGGTCAAGACCCGCAAGGGCTGACCCCACCGGGCCCACCGCGGGCCCGTCGGCACCGCACGGCCGAAGGCCCCGTACGCACCGGACGTACGGGGCCTTCGGCCGTGGGCGGGCCGGCCGTGGCTGGAAAGGTCCGCTTCGCCCGGAGGGGGCGGCCGCCGGGCCGGCCCCTCAGGCCCCGGTCTCGCCGTCCAGCGCCTCGCGCAGCAGGTCCGCATGCCCGTTGTGCCGCGCGTACTCCTCGATCATGTGGACGTACACCCAGCGCAGGTTGAGGGTGCGGCCGTCGGTGGCGGTGAAGGTCGCGTCGAGGTCGCGGTCGGCCGCCACCGCGTCGCAGGCCGCGATCTCGGCGATCAGGGCCGCGTAGTCCGCCTCCGCCCGGGCCGGGTCGAGGGCGTTGAAGTCGGCGTCCGGGTCCTCCTTGGTGAAGTAGAGGCCGTCGACCCCTTCGCCGGCGAACCGTTGCCGGAACCACCAGCGTTCGACGTACGCCAGATGGCGGACCAGGCCGAGCAGGGTGAGGGTGGACGGCGGGCTGCCGGCCCGGGCGAGCTCTTCGCCGGTGAGGCCCGCGCACTTGGCGAGCAGGGTGGCACGGTGGAAATCGAGCCAGCCTTGCAGCATCGCGCGTTCGCCCGCTGCGGCGGGTATGTCCCGGCGTTCGATCCGGGGTGCGGTCCATGTCATGGCGGGATTGTGGGCCGCGGTGGGCGGGCCGCGCGACGGGGTTATCGGTCCGGTTGGGCCGGTGACCTGCGTCGCCACGGCCGGGAAGGTGTTGACCTCGCCAAGGGACACCGTTAGCTTCGCTATGCGGATTGTTGATTCCGTCACGCGGAAATGCCCGGGTCGGCGACGGCGTCGGGCACAAGCACCGGGAGGGTACCGAAATGGGGCAGCAGGAGATCGTGGCGACGAGCCTCGCGGACACCGTACGCGAGGGCATCGGAGCCGCTCTCGCCGAGGTGGACGCCGACCTGGCGCGGCGCTACCCGGGCGACCCCGGGACCCGCCAGCCGATCCACACGGTCTACGTCCCCGGCGACGCCTTCACCGCCGACACCATCCGCTCCTGGGGTGACCAGGCGCTGGCCATGCTCGACCAGCACGCCCCCGACGCCGGTGCGCTCGCCGCGGTCCTCGGCATCTCCGACGACCTCGCCGGCCCGGTCCACGACCGGGTCCGCGCCAAGCTGGAGCGCGAGCCCATCGAGGACCTGCGGATCGACTTCGAGGACGGCTACGGCCTCCGGTCCGACGCCGAGGAGGACGAGGCCGCCGCCCGCGCCGCCGCGCTGGTCGCCGCCGCCTACCAGAACGGCACCGCCGCCCCCTACATGGGCATCCGGATGAAGTGCATGGAAGCCGCCGTCCGCGACCGCGGCATCCGCACCCTGGACATCTTCCTCACCGGCCTCATGGAGTCCGGCGGCCTGCCCGACGGCCTCGTCCTCACCCTCCCCAAGGTGACCTACGCCGAGCAGGTCACCGCCATGGTCCGGCTGCTGGAGGCGTTCGAGAAGGCCCGTGGTCTCACGCCCGGCCGGATCGGCTTCGAGATCCAGATCGAGACCACCCAGTCCATCCTGGGCGCCGACGGCCGCGCCACCGTCGCCCGCATGATCGACGCCGCCGAGGGCCGCGCCACCTCCCTCCACTACGGCACCTTCGACTACAGCGCCTCCTGCGGCGTCAGCGCCGCCTACCAGGCCAGCGACCACCCCGCCGCCGACCACGCCAAGGCCGTCATGCAGGTCGCCGCCGCCGGCACCGGCGTCCGGGTCTCCGACGGCTCCACCAACGTGCTGCCGGTCGGCCCCACCGCCCAGGTCCACGACGCCTGGAAGCTGCACCACGGCCTCACCCGCCGCGCCCTGGCCCGCGCCTACTACCAGGGCTGGGACATGCACCCGGGCCACCTCCCGACCCGCTACGCCGCCGTCTACGCCTTCTACCGCGAGGGCCTGGAGAAGGCCGCCGCCCGGCTCGCCGCCTACGTCGCCAAGACCGGCGGTGACGTCATGGACGAGCCCGCCACCGCCAAGGCCCTCAGCGGCTACCTGCTCCGCGGCCTCGACTGCGGCGCCGTCGACCCCGACGAGGTCGCCCGCCTCACCGGCCTGACCCGCGCCGACCTCGACGGTCTGGCCGGCCGCCCGACCAAGTCGGCCTGAACGGACGCCGGTTGACCAGGTGCGGGGCGGCCGACCCATCGGCCGCCCCGCACTGACCGTCGCCACCCGGCCCCTGGCGCCGGGAGTCCGGGAGGTCGCGACGCGAGCCGCCACGCCGGGGCAGCAGCGGGGTCCGCCCGGCGCGCTCCACCTTGTTCTCCCAGGCAACGAAGGACCCCAACAGGGCGGCGCCCGCGGCCAGTTCACCCGACGGGGCGGCTACCCGGTCCCGCTCGGAGCCGGACGCCAACGCGTGCACCACACCGAACGGGCCGCCGCCCAGTAGGGCCTTCTCTGGGGGCCAGCCCGGTGTGGTGTGACGTTGCGGGGGGGCAGTGAGTTGATCTTCTGATGAAGCCCGGGCCGATCTCGAAGCCGCCCGAGCGGTCAACGGGGATCTGACCAGAGCTCTCAACCAGTGCGGTTGAAATGTCCTGCAGACATCGATTCGTTCGTACGACCTGCATGACGGACGAGGCCATGAACGCCGACAATCAGCGCCCAAAACAGGAGAGGAAACGCGGCGACGCGCTCCATACCTCCCATGCCGAGACCGAGATAGTGGCGTGAGAGGAACAGTCCGAAAGCCGTGACCGCTGTGATTCCCAGCAGGCTGGTGCCCCACCGCAGTTGGGCCGGAACCCGTTCTGCCAGGCCGAATCCCGCCATGACAAGACCGATGTTGCCCGCTGCCATGACGAGAAGGGCGCCCAAGGCGTGCTGGTTCTCGTTGACGTCCGCAGGAGCCAGCCCGGCCAACACGAATCCCACGCCGGCACCGGCCAGCAGGAGCCGGGCCACGGCAGCGGCTGGGCCGCTGCGCCACAGGACACCGCCAGTCAGGGCGGCACCAACAACGAGCAGCACTCCCAGGGTGATGAACGAAACATTCATCAGGCCGTGCTCAGGGGAGCAGATATACCGCGGTTCAGGCTCTGTCTGCAGCGCACAATGAGCGTTACCCAAATCGCTGATGTTGTTCCGCGCCCAGCTGTACGGTCTCGCCCAAGCCGACTCGGCAATCCCGTGCACCACGAAGAACTGCACCACGCCCACGATCCATGCCGAGTACCCAATCCGGACTTTCAACTGTCCACCTCCCGTGACGTGAATCCCGTGCGGGACAGCCGATCACGCGGCGCCGGACTCAGGCACTCCGACAAGCCCCCAGGAACGGGGTGGGGCAGACCCTACGTTGGCCGGGGCGCAGGAGTTCTCGGAGCGAAGCTCAGGACCCCACCCAAGGAGTCCCGTCACAAGTAGCGCCACATGTGTTGCACACGACATGGTCGGTCTCACCGGCGCTGAGCTGCGAAAAGCATTCTCCGCTCGCCTCGCGCCCCCCGGTTGCCCGCAGAGAATTCGGCGCACCGCCCGGATCCAGCCGCCTGGCCAGTACGCCGGTACCGACCACCGCACCGTAGAGCCCCAGGGCCCGGGCCCGTTGGCGATCCCGCGGGAACGTGACGTGGATCAGGGCGAGGGCCTGGGGGAGCGACACCGCGGGGCTGCCGACCCCAGCGGGCTGACGGGCCGTCAGTCTTCGGCCGGGCGGATCTCCCCCGAGCCGCGCGGGATCAACCGGGTGGGGATCTCCAGCCGCTGCGGGGGCTCGTCGACGCCGTCGAGGCGGCGGAAGAGCAGACCGGCGGCGGTGCGGCCGAGGTGGGCGGAGTCCTGGGCGACGACGGTGATGGCGGGGTGGACGAGATCGGCGAGTTCGAAGTCGTCGAAGCCGATCAGGGCGACCGGGCGCGGGTGGCCGCGCAGCACCCGGACGGCGGTGACGGTGACCCGGTTGTTGCCCGCGAAGAGGGCGGTGACCGGTTCCGGGGCGGCCAACATGGCCGTGGCCGCGGCGCGGACCCGGTCGGGGGCGGTGGAACCGAGGGAGACCCAGGAGTCGTCGACCGGCAGACCGGCCCCGGCCATCGCGGTGCGGTAGCCGCGCAGCCGCTCCTTGGCGGTGTGGATGCGCGGCTGGTCGCCGATGAAGCCGATCCGGCGGTGGCCGTGCGCGATGAGGTGGGCGACCGCGGCCTGGGCGCCGCCGAAGTTGTCGGAGAGGACCACATCGGCGTCGATCCGACCGGCCGGGCGGTCCACGAAGACGGTCGCGATCCCGGCGGCTATCTCCGGCGCCAGATAGCGGTGGTCGTCGCCGGCCGGGATGACGACCAGCCCGTCCACCCGGCGGGCGCACAGCGCCAGCACCAATTCCTGTTCGCGGGCCGGGTCCTCGGCGCTGGAGCCGTTGATCAGCAGGGCGCCGTGGCTGCGCGCGACCTCCTCGACGGCGCGGCTGAGCGGACCGTAGAAGGGATCGGCGAGGTCTTCCAGGACCAGGCCGATGCTGGCCGTCCGGCCCTTGCGCAGGATCCGGGCGGAGTCGTTGCGGCGGAAGCCGAGCGCGGTGATGGCTTCCTGGACGCGGCGTTCGGTGTCCGGGGTGACGCCCGGCTCGCCGTTGACCACCCGGGAGACGGTCTTCAGGCCGACGCCGGCGCGCGCCGCGACATCCTTCATCGTGGGGCGGGTGCCGTAGCGATGGGAGGTACCGCGGGCGGTCTCGGTCACGTGTGCGGTCCTGTCTGCCGGGGGACGGATGCGGTGTCGGGTACGCCACCGGGCGGGGCGCACCGACGCGCCGCTGTGTGGCGACGAGCATAGCCCCTAGACAACGTTGTCAATAGCCGGAAGACTGGCGTTCTCACGCCGGGCCGGCACCCCGGCCCCCGGGCCCACCAGGAGAATTCGACACCGATGCAGACGGACCTCAGCGCAGCGCTGGACATCGGCGGAACCAAGATCGCCGGCGCTCTGGTGGACGGGTGCGGCAGACTCGTCGCCCGGGCCGCCCGGCCGACCCCCGCGGACCAGGACGGGGCCACCGTGATGCGCGCGGTGGCCGAGGTCGTCCGGGAACTGGCCGCCGGACCGGACTGGGCGCGGGTGGCCGCCGTCGGCATCGGCAGCGCCGGGCCGGTGGACGCCGCGGCCGGCACCGTCAGTCCGGTGAACATCCCCGGCTGGCGCGACTTCCCGCTGGTCGCCGGGGTGCGGGAGCTGATCGGCGCGCGTCCGGTGACGCTGGTCGGCGACGGGGTGGCGATGACCGCCGCCGAGCACTGGCAGGGTGCCGCACGGGGCCACGACAACGCGCTGTGCATGGTGGTCTCCACCGGGGTCGGCGGCGGGCTGGTCCTCAACGGGCAGCTGCATCCTGGCCCTTCGGGCAACGCCGGCCACATCGGCCACATCAGCGTCGACCTCGATGGTGACCCGTGTCCGTGCGGGGGGCGCGGCTGCGTGGAGCGGATCGCCAGCGGCCCCAACATCGCTCGCCGTGCACTGGCCAACGGCTGGCAGCCGGGCCCTGACGGGGACGCCAGTGCCGCCGCGGTCGCCGCCGCGGCGCACGCCGGTGACCCCGTCGCGGTGCGCTCCTTCGAGCGGGCCGGACAGGCGCTGGCCGCCGGCATCGCCGCCACCGCCACCCTCGTCGAGATCGACATAGCGGTCATCGGTGGCGGCGTCGCGGGCGCCGGAGATGTTCTGTTCACCCCGTTGCGCGCCGCTCTCCAGGATTACGCGACCCTGTCCTTCGTGTCCGAACTGGCCGTGGTCCCCGCCCAGATGGGTACGGACGCCGGCGTCGTGGGCGCCGCCGCGGCCGCCGCGCAACAGTCCCGTCTCGATACGTTCGCCCCTGCCCGATAGGGGCCCCGGTCGCACCCCTCCGCCCCGTAGTCTGGTGCCGGCCGCCTGAAGGGTTGCGGCGCAGCGCCCCGGCGTTCAGACGGCCGGGCCGCTGTGGCACGGAGACGCGTAGCGAGGGGATCGCACGGTGACATCGGGGGAGCGCGAGCAGCGCGGGGCGGACGGAACCGGTGCGGCGAACGGTGCGAACGGCCCCGGGCCGGCGGACGGTGCGCCGGGCGGCGCGGGCGGTGGTGCACCGCGGGCCGCCTCCCGCAGCGGCCCGCAGCGCGGCGTCGACGACGACCTGACCGGGCGGGTGCTCGGCGGCCGCTACCGCGTCACCGGCCGGCTCGGCCGGGGCGGCATGGGCGTGGTCTGCCGGGCCGAGGACCAGGTGCTGGGCCGCGAGGTCGCGCTGAAGGTCCTACGGGCCTACACGGACGCCTCCGCCCCCGAACTCGCCGACCTGCGGACCCGGATGCAGCGCGAGGCGCGGGCCGCGGCCCGGATCCGGCACTCCGGCGTGGTGACCGTCCACGACGTCATCGAGGAGGCCGGGCGCCCGGTCATCGTCATGGAGCTGGTGGACGGGCCGTCGCTGGACGACGCCATCGGCGCGCACGGCCCGTTGGATCCGCGGGAGATCGCCCGGATCGGGGCCGCCGTCATGGACGCGCTGGACGCCGCCCACGAGGTCGGGGTGCTGCACCGCGACGTCAAGCCCGGCAACGTCCTGTTGGAGCGCGCGGGACGGTCCCCGGACCGGGCCGGCTCCGAGGGCGGCCGGGTGGTGCTCACCGACTTCGGCATCGCCAGCATCGAGGCCCCCGGGGACGGCGCCACCACCAACATCACCCGCAGCGGCGAACTGGTCGGCTCGCTCGACTACCTCCCGCCCGAGCGCGCCCAGGGCCTGGACCCCACCCCCGCCTCGGACATCTGGTCGCTGGGCATGACGCTGTACGCGGCGGCCGAGGGCGGCGCCGCGCCGTTCCGCCGCACGTCGGTGTACTCGACGCTGACCGCGATCGTCACCGAACCCCTGCCCGAACCACGCCGAGCCGGGCCCCTGACGCCCGTCCTGTACGCCTTGATGGCCAAGAACCCGGCCGACCGCCCGTCCGCGGCCCAGGCCCGCAGCATGCTCCGGGCGGTCGCGGAGGGCCGCGACCCTGGCGTGACGCCGCCCGCCCCGCCGCCGGTCCCACAGCCCGGCTCGCCGTACGCGCCCACCGCCACGGACGTGACGGCGGGCGCGGGGCCGCTGCCCGGTCCCGCGGGCGCCGGGGTGGCGCCGGCCGGTTGGCTCGGCGGCCCGGGCGCCCAGGGTGGCGCAGTGCCGCAGCCGCCCGGCCCGAACGCGCCCTACGGGCGGCCGGTCCACGACCCGTCGGCGACGGTGGCCGGTTCCTCGGCGGGCGTCACCGGCCCGCACCCGTACCCGGGCGCCCCCGACGGCGACACCGCGCGGCTGCCAGCCCGTCGGCGCCGGCGGGTGCTGCTGGCGGCGGCGGCCGTCCTGGCCGTGTTGGCCGGCGGCGGTGGCCTCACCTATGCGCTGGTCGGCGGCGGCTCCGGCGACCGGGGCACCGCCGGCGACCGGCAGGCGGCGGCACCGGCCACCACACCGGGGGCGAGCCAGCCGAGCGTCTCCAACGGCAAGGGCAGCGCGGGCGACGACAAGGCCACCAGCCCGTCGCCGGCCGGCTCGGTGACCCCCTCGGGGGACCCCTCCGCGTCCGGGAGCCCCAAGCCCGGTGTGCCGGGCGGCGGTCCGGGCGGCCAGACCGGCGGTGCGGCCACGGGCGGAAACCAGGGCGGCACGGACGGCGGCGGCACCGCGGGCGGGGCCCACGGCGGCACCTCCGGTGGTACGCACGGCGGCACGACCACCGGCGGATCCGGTTCCGCCGCCGGCGGTGCCAGTGGTGGAAGTGGTGGCAGCGGCGGGGGCCCCACCCAGGGGCCGTCCTGCGCGGACGCCGGTGGCGGCAAGGCCAACTGCGACGTGTGGCGCACCGCGACCTCGTACACCGCGTCCTTCCAACAGGTCGGCCACCTCAACGCGGGTACCAACTACTTCTACTGCCAGGCCAAGCTGGGCCGTCGCGAGACGTACGGGAAGTGGACCAACGTGTGGTGGGCCAAGACCGATGACGACAGCGGCAATTCCGGTGTCTACGTCAGCGTCGTGTACCTCACCGGCGGGGAGAACGACCAGCCGGTGCCGGGGCTGCGGGTCTGCTGAACCGCGGCGCGCCCGCCCGGCGCCAGGCACCCATGGGACTCCGGCATATGCGACGTACCGCCCCGTCGCAGGCTGCCCCGAGGCCGTGCGTGGGTGGGGGTTTCGGTGCTGGAGGGGCGGGGGAGCGCTTGATTGCCGGGGCATCGCGGCGGGGGAGGCGGACCGGCATCCTCCGTGCGGTGGGTTCCTCAAGCATGTTCCCGGCGCCGCGCGCGGCCCGTGGTCCCGAGCGTTTCCGTGGCAGGGTGTTGCGGGCAACTCACCTGGGTCTAGGGAAGAGGGGAAACCGTGATCGTCTGGCTGAACGGCACGTTCGGTGCGGGCAAGACCACTGTGGCTCATGAAGTGCTCGACCTGCTTCCCGGAAGCACGCTCTACGACCCGGAACTCCTCGGCGGCGGGCTGCGGTTGATGCTGCCGGCCAAGCGGTTCGAAGAGGTCGACGACTACCAGGACCTGCCGTCCTGGCGACGGATGGTCGTGGACACCGCGGCCGCCCTGCTCACCGAGGTGCCGGGCCCGCTGGTGACGCCGATGACGCTGCTGCGCCAGGAGTACCGCGACGAGATCTTCGGCTCCTTGGCGGCCCGCCGGATACCCGTCCGACATGTCCTCCTCCATGCGGAGGAAACGATCCTGCGCGAGCGCATAGCCCACCGCGAGGACACCCCCGACGGCCTCGAGGGCAACGCCTCCGTACGCCGCTGGTGCCTGGAGCACCTGGGGCCCTACGCGCAGGCCCTGGACTGGCTCAAGAACGATGCGCACGTCGTGGACACCACAGCCCTGACGCCCCGCCAGACCGCCGAGCGGGTCGTCGAGGCGGTCCGCACCGGCGCCGGCGCCTGCGACATCGTGCAGACCCCCGAGCCCACCGCGGAGACCCTCGCCGCCGGGGTGCTGCTCTTCGACGACCAGGACCGCGTACTGCTGGTCGATCCGACGTACAAGCCAGGCTGGGAGTTCCCCGGCGGCATCGTCGAACCAGGCGAGGCACCCGCCCAGGCCGGCGTACGCGAGGTCGCCGAGGAACTGGGCATCCAACTCCCGCACGCCCTACGGCTGTTGGTCCTGGACTGGGAAGCGCCCAAGCCCCCCGGCTACGGCGGTCTGCGGCTGCTCTTCGACGGCGGCACGCTCACCGACGACACCATCCGGGAACTGCTGCTGCCCGGTTCCGAACTCCGTGCCTGGCGCTTCGTCACCGAGTCCGAAGCGGAGTCCATGCTCCCACCGGTCCGCTGGAACCGCCTCCGATGGGCCCTACGGGCCCGCGAGCGGGGGTGCCCGCTGCATCTGGAGGCCGGCGTTCCTTTGCCGTAACCGGTCCGCGGCGCTTGGCTGGCTTCCCACGTTTTTGGCTTTCCCGCCGTGGGGGTTCTTGTTGTTTCGCCTGCGGCGTTGTTACGCCTCGCCTGGCGGCGTGGGGTGTTGTCCGCTGCGCGGGGCTGTTGGGTGCGGTGTCGGGGCTGTGGGGCTGGGGTGTGCCGGACTGCTTCGCTTTACGTCCGGCACACCCCAGCCCCACAGCCCCGCCCCCTCCCGTGGGTGGGTGGGAAGGAGGGTGGGGTGCGAGTGGGTGGGACTGTGCCGGCCCGTGGGTGGGACCGTGTCGGCCGGTGGGTGGGACGGTGTCGGCTCGTGGGTGGGTTGGTGCCGTCCCGTGGGTGGAAGAGGCGCGGGCGCGAAGACGTGCGGGCATGAAGAGGCGCGGGTTCAGAAGAGGCGCGAGCTCAAGGACGTGCGAGCTCAAAGACGTGCGAGCTCAAAGACGTGCGGACTCAAGGACGTGCGGGCTCATGGAGGGAAAGAGACCGGCACCGGACCACTCGCCTTGCCCCCCACTCACCGTCCTTCCTCACCACCACTGGGAGGGGGCGGGTTGGAGGGGTTGGTGTTCAGGACGTAAAGCGCAGCAGTCCTGAACACCAACCCCTCCAACCCGCCCCCGCACCCAACAGCCCCGCGCAGCGGACCACAGCCCACGCCGCAGGCGAAACGGCGCCGCACCCGGCAACGTACGAGGCGGCCCCGCGCAGCGGCAACGTACGGCGGCCCCGCGCCGTCAGGCGCAACGGCGGGAAAGCCAAAAACGTGGGAAGCCAGCCAAGCGCAGCGAAACCGTGGGGATCAACGCCGCTCCGCGGCGAACCGCTGGAGGAACAGGGCCTCGGCCAGTGAGAGCCGTTCCAGTTCCTCGGGGGACACGCTTTCGTTGACGGCGTGGATCTGGGCCTCCGGTTCGCTGAGGCCGATCAGCAGGATCTCCGCGTCGGGGTAGAGCCTGGCCAGGGTGTTGCACAGCGGGATGGAGCCGCCCAGGCCGGAGGTCTGCATCTCCTGCCCGTCGTACGCCTCGCGCAGCGCCGCCGCCATCGAGGCGTACGCGGGGCTGCTGGTGTCCGCGCGGAACGGCTGGCCCTGGCCGACCTGTTCGACGGCGACCCGTGCGCCCCAGGGGGCGGCGCCTTCCAGGTGTGCGGTGAGCAGCTTGGTGGCGTCGACGGCGTCGGTGCCCGGGGGGATCCGCAGGCTCACCAGGGCGCGGGCCGAGGCGTGCACGGAGGGGGTGGCGCCGACCACCGGCGGGCAGTCGATGCCCAGGACGGTCACGGCGGGCCGGGACCAGAGCCGGTCGGCGATCGTGCCCGTGCCGATGAGGCCGACGCCGTCCAGGACCTTGGCGTCCTTGCGGAAGTCCGTCTCCGGGTACTGCAGGCCCTCCCAGGTGGCGTCCGCGGCCAGTCCGCGGACGGTCGTCGCACCGTCCTCGGCGCGCAGCGAGTCCAGGATCCGGATCAGTGCGGCCAGCGCGTCCGGGGCCGCGCCGCCGAACTGGCCGGAGTGCAGGTTGCCCTCCAGGGTGTCGACCTGGACCTGCACCATGGTCATGCCGCGCAGCGTCGCGGTGACCGTCGGCAGCCCGGCCCGGAAGTTGCCGGAGTCGCCGATGACGATGACGTCGGCGGTCAGCAGTTCCGGGTGCGCCTCGGCGTACCGCTCCAGGCCGCCGGTGCCCTGTTCTTCCGAACCCTCCGCGATCACCTTGATGTTGACCGGGACGCCGCCGTGCTCCTTGAGCGCCCGCAGCGCGGTCAGGTGCATGATCATGCCGCCCTTGCAGTCCGCGGCGCCGCGCCCGTACCAGCGGCCGTCGCGTTCGGTCAGCTCGAACGGCGGGGAGACCCAGGCGTCCTCGTCCAACGGCGGCTGGACGTCGTAGTGCGCGTACAGCAGGACGGTCGGCGCGTCGGCCGGGCCGGGGAGGTAGCCGTAGACGGACTGGGTGCCGTCCGGGGTGTCCAGCAGTGCCACGTCCTGGAAGCCTTCGGCCCGCAGCGCGTCCGCGATCCAGCGGGCCGCGTCCTCGCTCTCGCTCTTGGGGAACTGCGCGTAGTCCGCGACGGACTTGAAGGCCACCAACTCGGCGAGTTCGGTCCTGGCCCGCGTTTGGAGGGCGGCGACGGTCTGGGCGAGCGGGCTGTCGGGCATGGAACGCTCCTTGTGGGCGCGGCGTTGGCTACGTGGGGCACGTACGGCGAGGTGGGCCGGGCGGGCCCGGACGTACGGGTGGGCGTGCCCTCGATCTTCCCACAGGCGGTCCGCCCGGCCGCGGCCCGTAGGATGCGGGCGGTACGCGCAGCCAGGCATCGGACGGGAGCGGAAGCACAGGTGAGCAGCGAGCAGGCAGCCGAGGACAACCAGCAGGTGTGGGACGTCGTGGTGGTGGGCGCGGGGCCCGCGGGCGCCTCGGCGGCACACGCCGCGGCGTGTGCGGGACGCCGGGTGCTGCTCCTGGAGAAGGCCGAACTCCCCCGCTACAAGACCTGCGGCGGTGGCATCATCGGGCCGTCCCGGGACTCCCTACCGCCCGGCTTCGAACTGCCGCTGCGCGACCGGGTGCACGCGGTTACGTTCTCGCTCAACGGCCGGTTGAACCGCACCCGGCGCTCCAAGCACATGCTCTTCGGGTTGATCAACCGTCCCGAGTTCGACGCCGCACTGGTGGAGTCCGCCAAGGACGCCGGTGCCCGGGTCCGTACCGGTGTCACCGTCACGCGGGTGGAGCAGCACGGCGCCAACGTCCCCGACCGGCGGACCGTCGCGGTGGTGCTGGGTGACGGCGAGGTGGTGCTGGCCCGCGCGGTGGTCGGCGCGGACGGCAGCGCGAGCCGGATAGGCGCACACGTCGGAGTCAAGATCGACCAGGTGGACCTCGGTCTGGAGGCCGAGATCCCGGTGCCGGAGACGGTCGCCGAGGACTGGGCCGGCCGGGTGCTGCTCGACTGGGGCCCGATGCCCGGCAGTTACGGCTGGGTGTTCCCCAAGGGGGACACCCTCACCGTCGGGGTGATCTCGGCCCGCGGCGAGGGCGCGGCCACCAAGCGCTATCTGGAGGACTTCATCGGACGGCTCGGCCTGGCCGGTTTCGAGCCGCAGATCTCCTCCGGGCACCTGACCCGCTGCCGCGCCGACGACTCCCCGCTCTCCCGCGGTCGGGTGCTGGTCTGCGGTGACGCGGCGGGCCTGTTGGAGCCCTGGACCCGCGAGGGGATCTCCTTCGCGCTCCGCTCCGGGCGGCTGGCGGGGGAGTGGGCGGTGCGGATCTCCGAGGCGCACGACGCGGTCGACGCCCGGCGCCAGGCCCTGAACTACGCCTTCGCCATCAAGGCCGGGCTGGGGGTGGAGATGGGTGTCGGCCGTCGCATGCTGGCCCTCTTCGCGCGCCGCCCGGGGATGTTCCACGCCGCGCTGACCGGATTCCGGCCCGCGTGGCGGGCGTTCGCGAAGATCACCCGCGGCACCTCCACGCTTGCCGACCTGGTCCGCACGCACCCGCTCGCCCGACGTGCGCTGGAGGCCCTGGACCGGGCGGAGACGTCCCAGGAGGCCGCGCCCGTCGCCCGGTCGGCGGAGGTCAGCGACCCGGAGCCGGCGGCCGAACGGCGGTGACGAGCCAGGCGGCGCCGCGCAGCCGGACCGCGCCGCCGTCCTCGTAGGGGCGCAGCGCCTCGGCGAGTGCCGTCCGGGCGCGCTCCCGGTGGTCCGGGGCGGCCCCCTCCAGCAGATGGCGGCCGGGGCCGGAGCCGAGCAGGAAGGCGGACGCGTCGCCGGCGTCCCGGCCCCAGACGCCGTCCGCCGTCACCGGCGTCACGGTGGCCTCCCGGAATCCGGCGGTGCAGAGCACCTCCTGGACGCGGTCCGGGTCGGCGAGCGAGAACATTCCGGGTGCACCGGGGGCGCCGAAGCCGTCCAGTGACAGGTACGGGCGGAGCGCCGCCAGGGCCTGGAACCACTCGCTGCGGTCGGCCGGTGCGCCGCAGACGAACGCCAGTCGGCCGCCGGGGCGCAGTGCCCGGCCGATGTTGGTGAAGGCGGCGACCGGGTCGGCGAAGAACATCACGCCGTAGCGGCTGATCGCGACGTCGAAGCCGCCCGTCGGGAAGGCGTGGACCTGGGCGTCGCCCTGTGCGAAGGCGGTGTTGGTCAGTCCCTCGCGGGCCGCGGAGGCGCGGGCGCGGGCCAGCATCGGTGCGGAGAGGTCCACGCCCTGTGCGTGCCCTTCGGTGGCTCGGCGGGCGGCGAGCCGGGTCGTGGCGCCGGCGCCACAGCCGATGTCCAGGACGCGGTCGGCCCGGCCGATCGCCGCGGCCGTGAGCAGCGGCTCGTTGAACCCGCCGTTCACCGCGTCCCAGCGGTCCTGGTGGTCGGCCCAGTGGGTCCCCTCGTAGCCGTTCCAGGCGCGGGCCTGTTCGGCGTTGGGGGTGTCGGGGAGTGCGGGGCCGGTGGGGTGTGCCATGCGGTGCCTCCTACTGGGTGCGGGGCTTGTCGGGCGTGGGTGTGGGGGTGGGCGTCGGCGGCAGGCGGACAGCCCGGTGGAACGGACAGCCCGGCGGAACGGGCGGCCCGGGCCTAGGATGGGCGGGTGCCCAAACTCTGTGGGCAACAGTATGGGCGCGTGCCCATACTGGCAATCCCTAGCCCGGAGAGGTCTCATGTCACCGCGTGGAGTGGCCATCCCCGATGTCCGCGAACGGCTCTTCGCCGCCGCCGAGCGTCTGCTGGCCCGGGAGGGTCCGGGCGCCCTGACCAGCCGTGCGATCACCGCGGAGGCGGGCTGCTCCAAAGGGCTGCTGCACGCCCACTTCGCCGGCGGACTGGACGAGTTCGTCGCCGAGCTGTGCCTGGACCGGTTCGCCCGCACCGCGCGACAGGCCGCACAGCTCCCGGAACGGGCCGGCCAGGACACCGTGGCCGCGAACCTCGGCACCGTAGCCGGCACTCTGCTGGACTCCGCGGGCCCGGTCATCGCCGGCCTCGCCCTCACCCGCCCCGCCGCCGCCGACCGGATCCGCACCGCGCTCCAGGAAGGTGCGCCGGGCTTCGACGCGATGCAGGACGCGATCACCGACTATCTGGACGCCGAGCAGCGGCTCGGGCGCCTCGCGGACCACACCGACACCGGCGCGGTCGCGCTCGCCCTCGTCGGTACCGTCCACCACCTGCTGATGACCGGACGGGCCGGGGCGCCCGATCCCCGCAGGCAGGCGGAACGGCTGGTGGCGATGCTCGTCGGAACGGCAGGGTAGGGAACGGAAGGGGATGGATCGGGATGGAAGGGGACGGTAGGGAACGGAAGGGTAGGGATCGGAACGGCAGGGGCCGCGGCCGGCGGCCCGGCTGACCCCGGGCGGCCGGAGTAGGGCCTGTCCGGTGGATCGCGGCCGGGTCCGCGGCGTATCCGATCCTGATCCGCGGCGTATCCGACCCTGATCCACTCGTATCCCACCCTGATCCACCGGACAGGCCCTACTCCCCGGGGAGTAGCCGTGACCACCGCGCCCGGCGGACGCCGCCGCGCCCACCGCGGTCTAGCGTTGCGGCATGGACAACGCACGGCCGCCGTGGGCGCGGCGCCACCACGGCGGGGCGGGGGAGTGGTGGGCGGCGGGCCCGACGCCCGGAAGACGGGCCGACGGCCGACTGCCCTGGCGCTCGACGGTGGTGGTGGCCGTGCTGGTCACCGTCGGCAGCAACGCCGCCGCCCACGGCCAGCACGGACGCATTCCGCTCGACCCCCTCGGCCATGCGCTGCTCCTCGCCGGAGCCGTACTGCTGCTCTTCCGGTACCGCTACCCGCGGGCCACCGCCCTCGGCACCGCCGCCTGCTGCGCCGCCTACTTCGCGGCCGGCTACCCCTACGGGCCGGTCTTCGTCACGCTCGCGCTCGGCGCCTTCGCGGCGATCGTCGCCGGGCACCGGGTGGTCGCCTGGTGCGCGGTGGGCGGGGCGTGGCTGGTCCACCTCCTGGTCGCGCACTGGCTCTACCGCTGGCTGCCCCCGCACCTCGGGCCCGCCCCCTGGGGGCAGGAACTCGTCGTCACCGCCTGGGTGGCGGCCGTCGTGGCGGTCTCCGAACTCGCCCGGGCGCGCCGCGAACAGCTGGCCCGGATGCGGGCCGAACGCGCCGCCGCCGAGCGCCGCCGGGCCGACGAGGAGCGGCTCCGGATCGCCCGCGAACTGCACGACGTCCTCGCGCACAGCATCTCGGTCATCAATGTCCAGGCGGGCGTCGGACTGGCGCTGTTGGACTCCGACCCGGAACAGGCGCGCACCGCACTGACCACCATCAAGGCCGCGAGCAAGGAAGCGCTCGGCGAGGTCCGGCAGGTCCTCGACACCCTGCGCACCCCGGGGGACGCCCCGCGCGCCCCGGCCCCGGGCCTGGACCGGCTGCCCGAACTCACCGAACAGGCCGGGGGAGCCGGCCTCGCCGTCGACGTCACGACCGAGGGCGCCCGGGCCACCCTGCCGCCCGGCACCGACCTCGCCGCCTTCCGCATCGTCCAGGAGGCGCTCACCAACATCGTCCGGCACTCGGGCTCGCGCACCGCCCGGGTGCGGCTCCGCTACGCTCCCGGTGCGCTGGAGATCCGGGTCGACGACGACGGACCGGCGACCGCCGGCACCGGCGAGCCGACCGGCGGCGGCAACGGGCTGGCCGGGATGCGGGAACGGGCCGCGGCGCTGGGCGGCACGGTCGAAGCGGGTCCCCGCCCGGACGGCGGTTTCCAGGTCCGGGCGCGCATCCCGCTCACCACCGCGGCCCGCACCGCCATCAAGGAGGAGTCGTGATCCGGGTACTGCTCGCCGACGACCAACTGCTGGTCCGGGCCGGCTTCAAGGCGCTGTTGGACGCCCAGCCCGACATCGAGGTGGTCGGCGAGGCGGCGAATGGACAGGAAGCGCTGACCGCCGTCCGGGCACACCGCCCGGACGCGGTCCTGATGGACATCCGGATGCCGGTGGTCGACGGCCTGGCCGCCACCCGGCGGATCACCGAGGACCCCGCACTGCGCGACGTCAAGGTCGTCATGCTGACCACCTTCGAACTCGACGAGTACGTCTTCGAGGCGATCCGCTCCGGGGCCTCCGGATTCCTGGTCAAGGACACCGAACCGGACGAGCTGCTGCGGGCGGTGCGCGCGGTGGTGGCCGGCGACGCGCTGCTCTCACCGGGGGTGACCCGCCGGCTGATCGCGGAGTTCGCCGCCCGCTCCAAGGAACCGGCGCCGGCCGCCGCACTCGTCGCGCTCACCGACCGGGAACGGGAGGTGATGGCCCTGGTGGGCATCGGGCTCTCCAACGAGGAGATCGCCCGCCGGCTGGTGGTCAGCCCGCTCACCGCCAAGACCCACGTCAGCCGCACCATGGTCAAGCTGGGCGCCCGCGACCGCGCCCAACTGGTCGTCCTGGCCTACGAGTCGGGACTGGTACGCCCGGGCTGGCTGGGGTGAGGCACCGGGCGGCGGCCATTGGGAGGCTCGGGGGACACCCTAGGCGCCCCACCCGTGACCATCGCCCCGTTCTCCGTTCCCCGTTCTCCATCCCCCGTCCCTCGTTCCCGGTCTCTTGCCTCCCGTGACCACTGCCCGTGGCCATTGCCCGTGACTACTGTCCGTGACCACTGCCCACGGGTGCAGCCCAAGAATGCGGGCAGAGCGCAGCCCATGAGTGCAGGCCGGAGCGCAGCCCACGAGTGCTGTCCGCGAGCAACGCTCATGACGAAGCGTCAGGTCGGCGAGGTGGCTGTTCGCATGCCGGTCAGATCGCACCACGCTCCCGCCACAGCGCCGGCAGGGACGGGCCGCCGGTGACCTTCAGGCCGTCCCAGGGGAGGCGGTTCCACAGCGTCAGATACAGCTCCTCGGCCGGGGCCTCGACCGTCCAGTCCGGGGCGGCGTCGGCCGCGTCCGGCGTGGCGTGCCGCACCGTGCGCGGCGGCGCGTCGGGCGTGAGGTGCACCGTCCAGTCCGCGCCGGGGGTGTCGCTGGCGCGCAGCCGCAGCGTGCGGGGCGTCTCCGGGCGGAGCCGACTGCGGTCGCCGGCGTGGAAGCCCGTCAGGAGCTCGTCGACACCGTCGGCGGCGAAGCGGGCCGGCAGGGGTGTAAGCGGGACGCCGGCCGCCTGCTGGGCGTCGGCGCGGTGCACCGACGTCTCGTGGGCCTGTCGGCGCGCCCAGAAGGCGAGCGGGGACGGGGCCGGCAGGAACGTCCACGTCCGCAGGTCCGTCGGTGCCGTGTGGAGTGCCACGACGAGGTGGTGGTGGCCCTCGCGCAGCCAGGGCACCAGTTCGTCGTCGGTCAGCTCCGGGACCTCGGGGGCGGACCCCGGCTGCTCCTTGGGGTCGGTCACGAAGCCCGCCGCCCACCGGTGGACCTTCCCTATGTGCCGCACCAGATCCCGCATCCGCCACTCGGGGCAGGCCGGCACCGGGGCGTCGGGGCCGGCCATTTCGGCGGCGTCCGCGAGCAGCCCGCCGTCCAGCCGCAGGGTTTCGACGAACTCAGTGATCTCCATGCGTCCGAGTGTGCCAGCCGCCACTGACAACGGGCAGCGCCGGGGCGACCGCCGCCCCGGCGCCCCGTGCGGCGGATCCCGCCGACACGTCACCGACCGGTGAGGACTCACCCGTCGCGGAGCGGAACGTGCCGGCGTCCGGGCCCGGTTGGTGTCCCGTCACCTTCCCGGCGTACCTGAATCGGTCGCGGAGCGGTCCACTCCGTTCCGGTGCGCCCCGCGCGTCAGGTACGCGATCAGGGCCGCCACCGCGGCCAGCAGGGCGACCGTGGTCAGTGCTACGGGCAGGCCCCACGCCTCGGCGAGGAAACCGATGGCGGGCGGCCCCAGCAGCATGCCGCCGTAGCCGATCGTGGAGGCCACCGCGACCCCGTTCGGGCCGCCGGCCGCCCCGGCCCGCGCGATGGCGATCGGGAAGATGTTGGCCAGCCCCAGGCCGGCGACCGCGAACCCGACGTAGGCGCCCCACGCGGTCGGCGCGAGCGCCCCGAGCAGCATCCCGGCCGTCGCCGTGGTGCCGCCCGTGACCAGGGCCCGGGCCGGGCCGAACCGCTCGACGATCGCGGTCCCGGAGAGCCGTCCGATGGTCATGGCCAGCGCGAACACCGCGTAGCCGGCGGCCGCGAGCCCCGGCGTGGCGGCCAGGTCCTGGGAGAGGTGCAGTGCCCCCCAGTCGGCGAGCGCGCCCTCGCCGTACGCGGTGCACAGTGCGATCACGCCGAAGACGAGCACGAGCCGGCGGGTCGGGCCGGCTGTGCCGGGGCGTCGTGGTCGGTCCGGGGTCGCCGTGCCGCGTTCCTCGGCCGGTACCGCAGCCCCGGCCCTTGCCTGCTCGCGCAGCAGCACGGTGCCCGCGACGGCCGCCACGACCAGTCCGCACCCCGCCAGTACCGAGAGGTGCGTGGCTGGCGAGAGGTGCCCGGCGACCAGTCCGCCGAGCCCGGCGCCGATCATCCCGCCCAGGCTGAAGGCGGCGTGGAAGCCGGACATCACCGGGCGGCGCAGGGTGGCGATCAGCTCGACGGCGGCGCTGTTCATGGCGACGTTGAGGGAGCCGTACGCGGCGCCGAAGACCAGCAGCACCAGGCCCAGTGCGGTGGCCGAACGGGCGAGTGGGGGGAGCAGGATGCTCAGCGCGAGCGCGGCACCGGAGGCGACGGTCACGGCGTGGCTGCCGAAGCGCCGGCACAGCCGCCCGGTGAGCATCATGAACGCCACCGCGCCGGCCGACACGCCGAGCAGGGCCAGGCCCAGGGCGCCCGCACCGGCGCCGGTCTGCGCCTTGATCGCGGGGATCCGGACGACCCAGCCGGCGAAGAGGAAGCCGTCGACGGCGAAGAACGCGGTGAGCGCGATGCGCAGACGGGTCAGCCGGGGGCCGGCCGGCCCCCGGGAGGTGGTTGCCGTCCCGCTATGCGGCGATATCGAGGTTTTCGAGAGGTCGGTAGGGGTGTGGGCCCGATTGAGCGTCAAGGCCGTGCGTATTTTGTTTAGCGTCGGCACAAAGCCAGAATAGAGGGGTGACCCAGACTCGGACAACCAGGTTGGAGCGGGGCCGTAGCGCCCTCGGACCCGCACTGGAGCTCGTACACACCGGACGCGCGCCCACCCGTGCCGTCCTGACCACCGAACTCGGCGTGACCCGGGCGACCGCGGGGGCGGTGGCCGCCGAGCTCGAAGCGCTCGGCCTGATCACCGTCGACTCCCGGCCGCACGCCTCCGCGGGCTCCCAAGGGCGGCCCTCCCACCGGTTGTCCCTCAAGGAGAACGGCCCGGTCGTACTCGCCGCACAGATCCACGCCGACGGATACCGCGCCGCCCTGGTCGGCCTCGGCGGCCGGATCGTCGCCACCACGCCCAGCTGCGGCATCATCCCCGCGGACCCCGCGCACGTCCTCGCCGAGGTGGTCGAGGCCGGCGCCGCCCTGCTGCGCGAGACCGGGCGGCGCTGCCTGGGCGCGGGCCTCGCGGTGCCGTCCGCGATCGCCGAACCCGACGGCGAGGCGCTCAACCCGCTCCACCTCGCCTGGCCTTCGGGCGCCCCCGTGCGCGAACTGTTCCTGCGCGCGCTGGCCGACGCCGGCATCCCCGGCGTCACCGAGAAGATCGGTTTCACCGGCAACGATGTCAACCTCGGCGCCCTCGCCGAACACCGGCACGGCGCCGGCCGCGGCGCCCGCCACCTGCTGTGCGTCGCCTCCGGTCACCGCGGCGTCGGCGGGGCACTGGTACTCGACGGCCGCCTGCACAGCGGCAGTTCGGGCCTCGCCCTGGAGGTCGGTCACCTCACCGTCAACCCGGAGGGCGCCCCCTGCTACTGCGGCAGCCGCGGCTGCCTGGACGTCGAGGCCGACCCGCTCGCCTTCCTCGTCGCCGCCGGCCGGGAACCAGGACCGGAGGTCTCACTCCTCCACCAGGCCAGCGAACTGCTCCGGAACGAGTACGCCGACCCCGGCGTACGCACCGCCGCCGACCTGCTCATCGACCGGCTCGGACTGGGCCTCGCCGGCCTGGTCAACATCCTCAACCCCGACCGCATCATCCTCGGCGGACTGCACCGCGCCCTCCTGGAGGCCGACCCCGAGCGACTCCGAGCCGTAGTCGCCGACCGCAGCCTGTGGGGCCGCAGCGGCGGGGTCCCCATCCTGCCGTGCAGCCTCGACCACAACAGCCTGGTGGGCGCGGCGGAACTGGCGTGGCAGCCGGTGCTGGACGACCCGTTGGTCGTCCTCGCCTAGCCGCGGCCCTTGGCTGGCTTCCCACGTTTTTGGCTGCCCGAAGCTCATAACTGGTACTTCTGTGACGGGCCTGAGAGTGCCCCGCCCGGGGATGGACCGGACGGGGCGGGGTGCGGGACTACGCCAGTTCGCCAGACAGGGGGCTAGGCACGATGTGCACGGCGCAGTTGGGGCAGGCATAGATGGTCACATCAGGGCCGCTTGCGCGGGGAACGTACGTCAGCGACCGCAGCGGCAAGGGTGACGCGTAGACGGGGCGAGGCGTGTGGAGAGGCCCCCGCCCTGATATGAGCAGGGGCCTCCAACCCGACTCCCCGCCACGGGGGATGCATCAAGCTGTGGGGAAACGCGAGTCTGGTTACTCGTCGCCACTAGTCGGCGGAGCCTCCGGGGTCTCGCGTCCCGGCCAGATGAACCCCCGTTGGGGTGCCGTGGCATCCTGGTTTCCTGCTTGCGTCTGGGTGTCGCGCCACGCTCGTACGAGCGATGCGTACCGAGGGTTGATCCACTCAGTCATGGAGCCTCCAATCCAGCGCCCAACCTACGCCCAATCGGCCAGTCAGCTACGAGGGTTCACTGGCGGGGGTCTTGCGGTGTGGGCATCGGTTTGATGGCGCATTCCGTGGAATGCTGGCAGTTCGCCGCCACGGACACGAGAGGGGCATCAGCGCCGGCAGGCGGCCCCCACAGTTCTTCATCGACGTTGTAGCCGCACTGCCGGATTCGGTCGCGGGTGCGCTCCAGGACGCTGGGGTCGTAGTTCATCGGGTCCCAGCCGGGGAAGTGGTGCACGAAGGCTCCGCCCAGTTGCTCGCACAGGTCCGCGTACACCTTTGTGTGGAGGATGAGCCCATGCCAACCTTCGTCCACCACTCGGGACGGGGCCAGGCCGTCACCGGGAAAGCGGGAGCAGGCGGCAACGAACTTCAGCCCCTCCGCAACGATCCGTTCGGCGAGGCCAAGTTCCATGCCGGGGTTGTTGTCCTTCACCGTGTTGACGACGCCCACAAAGGACGCCTCACTGACTACTGACTTCGGCTCGTCAGGGTGACGTTGGGTTGTCGAGGGTCAGGCCGGTGCCGGCTATGAAGCCGTCGAGGGTGTCGGGCCGGTACTGGAGGCGTTTGAGCCGGTTGTGGACGAGGGCTTCGAGCCGGTCAAGGGCCATGACGGCGAGATTGGCCAGGCTGTGTTTGACGTGGGCCCAGACCCATTCGACCGGGTTGAGGTCCGGCGAGTAGGCAGGCAGCAGGAACACCGTCAGCCACTCCCGGTCGTCGGTCAACTGCCGCATCCTGCGGGAGACGTGGGTGTTGAGCCGGTCCCACACGAGCACGATCGGGGCCTTGACCAGCTGATGGACGCCGTCGACCAGCGCGATGAAGTCCCGCTCGCTCATGCTGCGGCGTTTGCCCCTGCCTGCGGGGTGGGTCCGCAGACGGTGGCACAGCCGGGTCCGGGAGCCAGGGCGCATCGCGATCAGCCCGGCCACCGACAGCCGTCCCGAACGCCGTCCGCTGACCGTCACGACCGGGGTGCGGCCGCGCCGACCCCAGGTGCGTCCCCGGGGCGGCCGTCGGGTGAAGCCTGCTTCGTCCTCGAAGCAGACGTAGCCCCCGCAGGCCGCCCGCACCCTTTTACCTCCGTCCAGGTCGCCTCCTTCCACGCGGTGACGGCCTGCTCGTCGCGCTCGGCCACCCGACGTGCGGGCACCTGCGGGCTGAAGCCGAGCCGGTGCATCAGCCTCGTGGCACCCGAGACGCTGTAGGAGACGTGGAACTTCCTGCCGATCAGCGTGGCCACCCGCGACGCTGTCCACACCTGGTCCTCCACCCACCCGTGCGCCGCTGGACCCTCCTCCAGGAATCCGGCCAGCTTCTCCAGGCAGTACGGCGACAGCCGGCACCGCGATCCACTCGGACCCCGTGAGGCAAGAGCCGCAGCCCCGCCGTCCCGCCACAGCCGATGCCATTCATAAGCCGACTTCCGGCTCACCCTCAGCCGCTGGGCAACCTCCGGTGGCTTGACCTTCTGCTCGAACAACTCGGCCGCCTGAACCCGAACCGATTCACGACGCTGACGCCCCGCGGCGGTCAACCCGCCCCCATCCGGATATCTCACACACCACGGATACAGCCACCTACCCACGCCCATCAGCGACTTCGCGATGAATCACCCCGACAAGCTGAAGTCAGTAATGCGCTTACCGTGTTCATGTACGACCTCTCGTAGGGGTGTGTCGTGCACGGGGCCGTCTCTGGTCGTGATCGCTGTCCAGGCTTGGCGACCAGAGACGTGCCTTGCGCCTTTCCTAGGGCGGTGGTGGAGCCTGCCCGTCCCTGCCAACCGACACTTCAGGAGGTCAGGTGCAGGAACTTATGTCGCCCAAGACCACTCAGTAGTGGGCGACCGCTTCGCGTTCCCCACTTCGAGCGCAGCCCGGGGACGCTGCCGACGAACATGCCGTCCGCAGAGGCTCGGTAATGACAGTGACACTGCGTCATCTGGCTTCCTTGAGGATCTGAGCCGGACGCTCAGCCGTGTGTGGACCGACCGTGCCGAGCCGCACACCGTTTCCGCCTATGGCCAGTTCAGGGACGCACAGGTTCAGGTCATCGAGGGCCAGCCGCAGGTGTCGGAACGACGTATCGATCACGTGCTGCACGTTGCGCACTTCGGGTTCCATCACTGGTGCTCCGGGTGCTGGCGGATCTCGATGTTGCAATCGGATGCCGCCGACCTGTCTCGGCGCTCCCGTGCCTCCGCCCGATGCTTGGCCAGCGCCGCGCACACATCACAACCGTCTACAGGCACAGGCTCCAGGTCCAGGCGTAGAGGCAGTACAACCGGTGCTGCGGCGTATCTCGTCGGCTCGGTCATGGGAGCGATCTTCACGCCCTACACCAGGACGTAGGAACCTCGTACGTTTCCCACTTCGGGACGTCCTGCAGCGGGTAGAACGTACCTGGCAACGTCCAAACGTGCAGGGTGACACTGACTATGCGGAATGAGCGTCTGCGGGCCGTCCTGACGTCCAAAGGGTGGACGCACTCAGACCTAGCCAAAGCAACCGGCGTAGATCCCAAGAGTGTTGAACGGTGGGTCAACCTTGGGTGGACGCCTAGGCGAGCAACCGCACTCAAGGCAGCCGAGGCGTTAGCCTCGCGCTTTCATGAGCGTGCTCGTCCATGCCTTGATCAAATAAGCGGAGAGTGCTCCTGACCTGCAACGATGGGACTTGTCTAGGGTCCTGTTGGCTGCACGGAAAGAAGCACTCTCCAGGTGAGCAAGCGTATCGGGTTGTACCCGCGTGTCCGTGTCGAGGGCGGTGGCAGCGGGGCGGTCTCGCAGGCCGGGGCGGTGCTGCTGGTCGAGACGGTCGGCAAGGTGGGCCTGGACACCGCGATATCGGTGGCATTGGCACCGTGGCGCAAGCCGCGGGCAGTGCACGACCCGGGCAAGGTTCTGCTGGATGTCGCGCTCGGAGTCGCTCTGGGCGGGGACTGCCTCGCCGATGTCGCCATGCTGCGGGCCGAGCCCGACGTGTTCGGCCCGGTGGCGTCCGACCCCACGGTCTCACGACTCATCGACGCCCTCGCCGCAGCCGGACCGAAGGCGCTCACCGCGATCCGGTCGGCGCGGGCCGAAGTACGGTCGCGGGTCTGGGAACTGGCCGGGGCGAACGGTCCGGCCGCCGACGCTCACGTGATCGTGGACATCGACGGCGTGCTGGTCCTTGCGCACTCCGAGAAGCAGGACGCCACCGCGACCTGGAAGAAGACCTTCGGCCATCATCCGCTCGTCGCGTTCGTCGACCACGGCCAAGCCGGTTCCGGAGAGCCGGTGGCCGCGCTGCTGCGGCCCGGCAACGCAGGCTCCAACACCGCGAGCGATCACATCACCACCACCCAACTCGCCCTGGCCCAACTCCCCAAACACCTGCGGCGGGGCCGGCAGACACTGATCCGCACGGACTCTGCCGGCGGCACCCACGCCTTCCTCGACTGGCTCTCCCGCCGGGGCCGGTGGCTGTCGTATTCCGTCGGCATGACCATCACCGACGCCATCCACCAGGCCGTCCTGAAGATCCCGAAGAAGGCGTGGACACCGGCTTACGACGCGGGCGGCACAGAGCGGCCCGGCGCCTGGGTCGCGGAGATCACCGACATGCCCGACCTGAGCACGTGGCCCAAGGGGATGCGGCTGATCGTCCGCAAGGAACGGTCGCACCCCGGCGCCCAGTTGCGCTTCACCGACGTCGACGGACTGCGACTGACCTGCTTCGCGACCAACACCCAAGGCGGCCAGCTCGCCGACCTTGAACTGCGCCACCGCAGGCGGGCCCGCTGCGAGGACCGCATCCGAAACGCCCGCGACACCGGCCTGCGCAACCTGCCCCTGCATGACACGGCACAGAACCGGATCTGGCTGGAGATCGTCTCCCTCGCACTCGACCTCCTCGCCTGGATGCCGATGCTCGCCCTGACCGCAGAAACGCGCCGCTGGGAACCCAAGAAGCTCCGCCTGCGACTGTTCTCCGCCGCCGCCCAGCTGGTCACCACCGGCCGCCGCCGCTGGCTCCGCTTCACCACGCGATGGCCCTGGACCGACGAAGTCACCCGGGCAATCGACCGGCTCAATGCCTTGCCGAGCCCCGGCTGACCAGCCACACCGACCGCCCCAACGATCCGCACCACCACACCGGGAAAGTGGAACCCGGCGCCCATCCGACGCGACAACCGGGCCCTCAACGTGCCCCAGCCCCGAAAAGACCGCACCTCGCAAACACAGAGTCCCCGTCAGCACACCGACGAGGACTCATGAACGATCGAGGTTAGGGGAAGATATGCACGCGTTGTGGCCAGCACTCAGGCAGGCGCGCTCCGCACGGGCGGTCAGTCCCGAACTGGTCGCGCTGTACGACCAACGGGCCGATGTCCCTGTTTCCATGTACGCGGACTTGTTCGCCCAAGCAGAGGAGCGCATTGATGTTCTGGTCTATGCGGCGGTTTTCCTGCATGAGGCATACCCGCGCCTGAATGACCTCCTGCGAGAGCGCGCCGCCGAGGGGTGCGCTGTCCGGATCGCCATTGGGGACGCCGATAGCGAGAACGTCAAGCAGCGAGGAAAGGAAGAACGGTTTGGTCACGGGATCGAATCGCGCTGCCGACTCGCGCTCATGCATTACCGGCCCTTGCTTGAGGTGTCTGGGGTCGAACTTCGGACGCACGGCACAACCCTCTACAACAGCCTCTATCGCAGCGATGATCAGATGTTGGTCAACGCACACGTCTGGGGCGTAAACGCGTACGGCGCACCCGTATGGCACCTGCGGCGAAACAGTGATGGCGGGATATTTGACAGCTACACGGAGAGCTTTGATGCCGTATGGGGCCAGGCAACGCCTGTACAGGAAGGCTAGAGAGTGTCACGCACTGAGTACTACGACGATCCTGATGCACCGAAGCCGAACAGTCTCGTCGTCGCTGCCTCAGCGGTCGTGACTGACGACAAAGGCCGAATCCTGCTACAGCGCCGCCGAGACAATGACCTCTGGGCGCTGCCGGGCGGCGGAATGGACATGACCGACTCACTACCAGGAACGGCCGTGCGGGAGGTCAAGGAAGAGACCGGCTACGACGTGGAGATCACGGGACTGATCGGCACGTATACCGACCCGCGCCACATCATCGCGTACTGCGACGGGGAGGTGAGGCGGCAGTTCAATGTGTGCTTCCGGGCGCGCATCGTTGGCGGCTCGCTCGCCGTCTCTGACGAGAGCACGGAAGTCCGCTTTGTTGAACCCAGCGAACTAAACGCGCTTCCTATGCATCACACCCAGCGGCTACGACTCCAACACTTCCTGGAGGACCGGCCGATGCCTTATCTGGGATAGCGAAAAGCCCCCGCACCCGTCGCCCGGTGAAGGGTGACGAGCGCGGGGGCTCTCAGTGGTTCATCCGACGAGGACGTTGGTCAGGCGGGCGGCTGCCTTGCCTCCGAACAGCGCCAGGCCACAGTAAAAGTCGATGCGGGTGCGGTAGACGGGCTTGTCGTGGGACTCGCCCAGGTCGGTGACCTGGACGCCGCCGTTGGTGAGTCCGGAGACGCCGGCGTCAGCCTCGGTCGCCCCGAAGCGAACCGCGTAGACGTCACCAGTCTGCTTTCCGTCGGCGACCGTCGTCAGCGGCAGCACATCGGTACCGTCCAGCTTCTGCCCGGCGTCCAGGAGCGGCACGCCCTTCCACGTAACGGTGCGCTTTCCCGCGATCTCCTCTCGCAGCAACTCGCCACCACCGAGCCGGCGAAACCCGGACTCGATCTTTGCCCGGACGGCAGCATTCATGTAGAGCGCGCCATTGGAACCGTTGACACCTCGCACCTGTGCGGTCAGCGAGTCCAACACGTCAAAGAAATCATGCCCGTTGATGACCGGGCCGGTCTCCTTCGCGTCGAGTACCTGACTGCCGAACAAGCGCTTGCGCAGAACCATCGAAACCCTTCGGGTTCACCTCCACGTCGCCGTTGAAGAACTGGTCAGAGAAGTGGACCGACGCGGCCTTGACCTTGAGTGCAGTCTGTACCGCCCGCTGGTCGTTGAGGTTGCCCCGGGTCTGAACGATGAACTTGTCCACGTCTGCATCCCCGCCAAGGATGGCCAGGGTTTCAACCCGCTGGTGCGAGATCTCCGGTGATGCCGAACTCCACCCGGCGCAGATCGAGCTTCCGCCATCCGCCCTTGGCGCCGCGCTTCACGTCCAGGCGTGCGCCCGCGTCTATGAGCATGGCGCGCTTACCTTCCGTGTCGGATGCGTGCCATTCGTCGGCGAACGTGCGCCCGGTGGGGACGATCTCGCGTCGGGGCTCGGTCTTCTCCCGTGTCTCCAGCTCGGCTAGCCGCGCGTCAAGTGCGTCTGCACGCCGTTGCCACTCGGCTTGCGCTGCCTTGGACTTCTGGCGCCCCTTCTGGTCCTGGTGCTCGGCGAACTCGGCGGTGGTGGCGTCGATTTCGGGCTGTGGGTCGTACCCGGGTATCTCTGTGATGCGCGTGAACTGCACGGGGCCGACCAGGCGTAGGAACTCGGCGGTTACGTATTCGTCCACCCACGTTCCGCGGATGGTGACGGGGGCAGGGTAGTGCGTTCCGTACTTGTACGAGCTGCACCCGTAGTTCCCGGACGACTTGTTCAGGTACATGCGGCTGCCGCATCCGGTGCAGTGGATCACCCGCAGCAGCAGCGCTGCCGAGTCCTTGCGCGTGGGTGCCTTCTCCGACGTCGGCTTCGGTGCCAGCAGTGCGCCGATCTGGTCGAACTCCTCGCGGGTCACGATCGGCGTTTCGGTGGCCATGGCGGGGTTGCCCTGGTCGTCACGGACAGGCTTGCCGGCGTGCATCTTCCAGCCCAGCAGTGCGGGGCTGGTCAGCATGGTCACGATGTGCTGAGAGCGCCACTGCACGGGCTTCTTCTTCGGCGCGTCCGTCTCCGTACCGTCGGCCTCGGCGGTCCCCTTGGTTCGGGCCTTGTACGCCTTCCAGTGCCCCGAGGGGGACAGCACCCCGTCCGCGTTGAGCATGAGCGCGATGGCGTGCGGGCTCTTGCCCTCCAGCAGCGCCGCAATGATCCGCTCGATGACGCGCACGGCGTCCGGATCGGGGACGAGCGTCCAGCCGACCCCACCGTGTTCCTTCGGCATGGGGGCAGGCAGGTCCCCATACGCCGAACGCCCACCGCCGCGCCACCGAAGCGCCATCTTCCGCATGGCAGCCTGCGCGCCGGTCACGTGGTCACTGATGCTCTGCGACTCCACCTGAGCGGCAAAGGCCAGCATGAGCATCATGAGTTCGCTCATGGGATCCATGGGGTTGCGGAAGTCGAAGACCAGCCGGCCCCCACCGATACCCTCGGCGAAAACGATCATCTTGCGGTGCTCGCGTGCCCACTCGGCGAGCTGGTACATGTCGTCCATGGACCGGATGGCGCGATCGAAGCGCCAGAACACCAGGGCATCAAAGGCGGTGGGTCGGGCTAGCCAGCCGCCGAGCTGCGGGCGGTCGAACGGGCCGATCTTGGACGCGCTCATGTCCAGGTCCACGGCTTCCCGCAGCTCGTCACCCTCGCCGAAGTCGATCCCGAGCGCTGCCGCTGCTATGTCGTCGGCCTCGCGCTGCCGCTCGGGGCTGGTCGTCTCGTCCGTCCGCACCGAGAGACGGATGCACCGGACTCCGCGCAGGGTCTCGTTGATGACAGTCCCGGCGGGGGCTGATTGGGTTGTATTCATGCCGCCGGTAGGGACCGGCGAGTTCCCGGACCGCTTGACCTGCGTCGATGCCACCACGGGTGATCACTCCAGAACTATGACTCTGGAGCTTCGGGGCTTTCCCGCCGTGGGGGTTCTTGGTGTTTCGCCTGTGGCGTTGTTTCGCCTGCGGTGTGGGGTGTTGTCCGCTGCGCGGGGCTGTTGGGTGCGGTGGCGGGGATGTGGGGCTGGGGTGTGCCGGACTGCTTCGCTTTACGTCCGGCACACCCCAGCCCCACATCCCCGCCCCCTCCCGTGAGTGGGTGGGAAAAGAGGGACGGTGGGGTGCGCGCCGGCGGGACCGTGTCGGCCCGTGGGTGGGTCGGTGCCGTCCGTGGGTGGAAGAGGCGCGGATTCGAAGACGTGCAGGTTCGAAGACATGCGAGCTCATGGAGGTGCGGGCTCATGGAGGGAAAGAGACCGGCACCGGACCACTCGCCTTGCCCCCCACTCACCGTCCTTCCCCACCACCACCGGGAGGGGGCGGGTTGGAGGGGTTGGTGTTCAGGACGTAAAGCGCAGCAGTCCTGAACACCAACCCCTCCAACCCGCCCCCGCACCCCGAAAGCCCCGCGCAGCGGACCACAGCCCGCCGCAGGCGAAACGACGCCGCACCCGGCAACGTACGAGGCGGCCCCGCGCAGTGGCCCCGCGCCGCCAGGCGCCAACCGCAGCGGACGGGTAACTACGGCCACTCAGCCGAAAACGCTCGACCCGGGTTCGTCGTCAGCATCCCCCGCACCGCCTCCGCGCCCACGGCGAGTTCCAGCCGTGGACGGAGCCTGCGCAGCAGATACGGCATGCCGGGGCCGCCGTTCACCGAACGGGCGGCGGCCGTCGTGGTGTCGCCGCCGAGCAGGATCCGGTCGGCGAATCCGGCGTCGCAGAGTGCCGCCACCGCGTCCGGCAGCCGCCAGTCCGTGGTGTGGTTGGCGCGTGACGGGCCGTCGAAGGCGAGGTAGGCGCCGGCTTCGGCGGCCATCCGGTGTGTCGCGAGGTCGGGTGAGCGGTTGAGGTGGCCGAGGATCACCCGGTCCGGCGGAACGGCCAATTCGCCGCACAGCAGGTCGAGGACGTCCAACGCCCCGGTGCCCAGCTCCAGGTGGACGCCGATGGCCGCGCCGGTCGCCCGATGGGCCTCGGCGGCGGCCGTCATGGTGAGTCTTGCGTGCCGGTCCAGTCCGTGGAAGCCGCCGGCCACCTTGATCATGCCGGCCCGGGGTCGGGGCTCGGGGGAGTGTGCGGCGTCGCCGGTGCCGATGATGCCCTCGGTCAGTTCGGTGACGAAGAGTGCGGCCGGATCCGCCGGGAGCCGTGTCAGGACGTCGGGGGCGTAGTGCACCTCCTGGTGCAGCCCGGTCGCGGCGACGATCGTCACTCCCGACTCCCGGGCCAGCCGTGGCAGTTCGGCCGCCCGTCGACCCATGCCGTACGGCGTCCACTGGATTACGGCCGAGCCGCCGGCCGCCCGGAAGGCGCGTAGTTCGGCGGCGGCCGCCTCGGGGTCGGCCAGTTCCTGGCCCGGCAGTTGGGGGCTGCCCAGGAAGAGGTGGTCGTGCGCGTCGCAGACGCCGAGGCGGTCGGGGGCGAGGTCGCCCAGGACGGTGCGGACGACGGGGCCGGCGGGCGGCTCGGTGCGGTGGCCGGGTGCGGCCGCGGGGGTCGGGGTCACCACTGCCGCCCGGCGCCCAGCCGGCCGGTGCCCGGCGCGGACAGGTGCAGTACCCGGAAGCGCTCCCCGCCGGCGGACTCCGGGGCGGTGTCCGCCCAGAGGGTGAAGTGGACCAGTTCCCAGTGCCGGGGGTCGAGGCCGAGGGCGGTGGTGTGCACGCCGTCGGTGGTCGCGAGCTTCTCGTGCCCGGCGAGCGCGTCCTCGATGGCGGTCGGCAGGTCGGAGCCTTCGGGGAGCGGCTGGGTCCGCTGGGTGAAGGAGCCGGGGGCGCGGTCGGCCGCGGGCCCCGGGCGGTGGTACAGGCCCTGCCAGTTGTGGACCGCCGGCCGTCCGAAGTCGCGGACCACGCCGCGGAACCCCTCGCCGGTCAGGAAGCGGTTCATCGCCTCCTGGTCGGCCCAGAGGTAGAACGGCGCGTACTGGTTGACCGGTGAGCCGTCGGTGCCGCGCTCCCGGATCCCGTACGCCTTGAGGCCGAGGCCGGCGAAGTCGTCCAGTAGGTGGCCCTTGGTTCGCACCCGGTGTCGGATGATCTCCATGTCGTAGTCGGCGGGCAGCGTGATGCGGTACTGCATGGCGTGCATGGGCGGGGCTCCGTAGGGGAGGGGAGGTCAGGGTGTGCGGGGCTCGGGGGCTGCGGGCGGTGTGGCCTGTGCGGCCAGGAGGGCCAGTAGGCCGTGTACGGCGGCGTCGAACGGCGCGGCGTCCTCGGCCGCCCGGGCCAGGACGTAGCCGCCCTGGACGACCGCGGCGACGCTGGCCGCGGTGGCCGCCGGATCGAGGGCGGTGGCCAGCTCACCGCGCTGCTGCCCCTCGGTGAGGACCTCCGCGATCCGGCGCTGGAGCCAGCCGAACATCGCGTCCAACGGGGCACGGAGTGCCGGGTCCTGCACCACGTCGCGGTCCTGCGTCATCCGCCCGATCGGACAGCCGCGCAGTACCTGTCGCTCGCGCAGCAGGTAGGCCGCTACCCGGTCGTACGCCGTGCCGGGGGCGGTGAAGATTTCCTCGGCGGTCGTCCGCATGTCCTCGGCGGTGCGCTGGATCGCCGCCAGCGCGAGATCGGACTTGCCCGCGAAGTGGTGGTACATGCTGCCCTGGCCCACCCCGGCGCGTTGCAGGATCGCCTTGGGGCTGGTGCCGACGTAGCCGCGTTCCCACAGGAGTTCCTGGGTGCTGGTGACGAGCCGTTCCTGCGTGCTGGCCGGGGGAGCGCCGGCTGCCGCTGTGCTGTCCTGTGTCGCTGCGCTGTCCTGCGTACTGTTCACACCCTGACTGTACATACCAGTAGTTACAGAGATCAAGAGTGGCGGCTGGAGTGGCGGCTGGAATGACGTCCAGGGTTCTCGGGGCGGTGCCCGGGGTGGTGTCAGAGCTCGGGTGCTCCCTGGCCCGCGTCGCGTACCCCCGCGGTCGTACGTGCAGTGCCGCCGGGCGTACGACGACGCGCGGGCCCGCGGCGGCGAGTCTCGAAGGCAGACACCCGGCGTCTCCGCCCGGCCCGCGGCCGGAGACCGTCCGGTTCATCCCGTCAAGGAGCTGACTTCCATGAACGCACTGGCAGAACACTGGTCCGGCGGCGGTCCGGGGCCCTGGATCCTCTTCTTCCCGCTCGTCTGGGCGGCCGTGGCCTTCGGCGTGGTGACCCTGCTGCGCCGCACCGGGTGGCGGCGCGGCGGTCCCGGCCGGGCCTTCCGCGGCCCGTGGCCCGGTCCCCGGCCCGCGGCCGGCGGTGACACCCCGACCCCGATCGCCGTCCTCGGTCGCCGGTTCGCGGCCGGTGAGATCGACGAGGAGGAGTACTGGCGCCGGTTGTCCGTCCTGGAGGAGCACTTCGGCGCCGGCCACAAGGGGAGCGCGGCCTGACGCGCCGGGTCTGTGGTCAGCCGACCCGCGCGCTCCGGGTCCGGGGCCGGGGGTCGGCGCCCGCCTCCTCCATCGGCGCGGGGTCCCAGTGGGTCCGCAGCGCCCGGGCCTCTTCGGGGGCGGTGGTCAGCGCGGGGAGGGTGAACCAGACGACCTTGCCCGGGCCGTGGGGGCGCACCCCCCAGCTCTCGCTGAGCGCCGCGATCAGGGCCAGCCCGCGGCCGCAGGTCTCCCAGCTCCCGGCGGTCCGCAGGTGCGGCATCCGGGGATCGAGGTCGTGCACCGAGACCGTCAACTGATCGAGCAGGACGCACAGTTCGACGGTGCACTGCTTGCTGGGCCGGGCGTGCCGGTGGACGTTGGCGAGGAGTTCGGTCACCCCGAGGGCGGCCGGATCGATCAAGGCGTCCAGATGCCAGTACCGCAACTGCGCGGAGACGATCCTGCGCACGTGCCCGATCCGGGCCGGGGCGGCCTGGAGTTCCACCGTGCAGTGTCTGCTGGGCTGCCTGATCACGACCGCGACTCCCTGATGAGGCCGGGCACCCCTCGTACCGGGGAGGGGTGAAGATCGGAACCGGCGATGCCCGCTGCGCCGCAGCGTCATCGCTGGTGAACCCTCAGTGATACGTGTCCAGAGTCCTTCAGGCGGTGCGCCGCCGCAACCGCACCGCCCCGGCCGCAGCCGGCGTTCACGCGCGTGGCCGACGTGCCGCCTCCACGGCGTTGAGGAAGCGGTCCCGGGCGCCCAGGGTCAGCGAATAGCGGTTCCCGTTGAGGACGGCGAGCGCCCGGTCGCGGGCCGCGAACAGCGGCTTGTGGGCTTCCACCGCGCCGAGCGGGGCGCTGTCGATCTCCGTGCCGTAACTGGTCAGCAGTGCCAGCCGGCCGCCGCTGATGCGGATCTGTCCCGCTCTGGTCAGGGACCGCAACGCGCGCTCGATCCGCACGCCGGTCGCGTTGTATTCCGGCTCCGCCATCCTCACCACTCCCCGATGCCATGGGCGGGTCTCGTCCACCGCCCCCCGATAGGAAGTTTGCCGCCACAACGCCCGGTTCACCAGTGCCGCACGGGGCGCAGAGGCGCACAACACCCTTCCCCCAGGGCCTTCTTGGGGCCTCTCAAAGGGTTGTTTATGCAGGTGAGAAGCGTGCGCCGGGTGGTTATAGTCGAAACCGGCCCGACCTTCCGGGCGGGCCCGTACACCCCTGAGGAGCGCGCCGGTGAGCACCGCACGACAGCCGCAGAGCCGGCCCGGACACCAGGACGCGGCCCGCACGCCGACCCCGTCGGTCCTGCCGACCGTCGACGTGGACCGCTCGGATCCGGACTACCGGGACTGGCTCAATGAAGCCGTCCGCAAGGTCCAGGCGGACGCCAACCGCACCGCCGACACCCATCTGCTGCGCTTCCCGCTGCCCGAGGCGTGGGGCATCGACCTCTACCTCAAGGACGAGTCGACGCACCCCACCGGCAGCCTCAAGCACCGGCTGGCCCGCTCGCTCTTCCTCTACGGGCTGTGCAACGGCTGGATCCGGCCGGGGAAGCCGGTGATCGAGTCCTCCAGCGGCTCCACGGCCGTCTCCGAGGCGTACTTCGCCTCGCTGATCGGCGTCCCGTTCATCGCGGTGATGCCGGCCACCACCAGCCGGGAGAAGACCCGACTGATCGAGTTCCACGGCGGCACCTGCCACCTGGTCCAGGACCCGCGGACGGTCTACGAGGTGTCCGCCCGGCTGGCCGCCGAGTCCGGCGGGCACTACATGGACCAGTTCACCTACGCCGAGCGGGCCACGGACTGGCGCGGCAACAACAACATCGCCGAGTCGATCTACCAGCAGCTGCGGCTGGAGCGCTACCCCGAGCCCGCCTGGATCGTCGCGACCGCCGGCACCGGCGGCACCTCCGCGACCATCGCCCGCTATGTGCACTACATGCAGTACGACACCCGGATCTGCGTCCCCGACCCGGAGAACTCCTGCTTCTTCGACGGCTGGCTCACCGGCGACGCCGCGACCGACTGCGCCACCGCCTCCCGTATCGAGGGCATCGGCCGGCCGCGGATGGAACCGAGCTTCGTGCCCGGTGCGATCGACCGGATGATGAAGGTCCCGGACGCGGCCAGCGTCGCCGCGGTACGCGCGCTGGAGCAGGCGATCGGTCGCAAGGCGGGCGGCTCGACCGGCACCGGGCTGTGGGGCGCCCTGAAGATCGTCGCGGAGATGGTCGCCGAGGGCCGGACCGGATCCGTGGTGACGCTGCTGTGCGACCCCGGCGACCGCTACCTCGACAAGTACTACTCGGACGACTGGCTGGCCGCCCAGGGGCTCGACATCACCCCCTACGCCCGGACCATCGAGCACTTCCTCGCCGGCGGCTCCTGGGACGCCTAGGGGCTCAGCCTGTCTGACGGATCATCAGGATCGTCGTCGGGGTCTCCTCACCGCCCGCAGGGCGGCCTCGATGGTGGTGTTCAGGACGCGGCGCAGGGTGCGGTGCGACGGCCTACCGCATTCCGCGGCCGGCTGAGCGCTCCGGCGTCCCCGCGGGTTTGGAGTCCTTGAGGAGATTCAGCTCCGGTATCGGTGAGAACGCGGTGGCGACAACGGCTCCTCGATCGAGGTGAGTTGGAGCCCGGACGCTACTTGCGTCACCCGCTGACAGTCCCAGCCGGGCGCGACGGCCGGGCTTCGGAGGCGTTCGGCTCGTGGGTGGGGGCAAGGCCCTCTCCTGGTCTTCGTTCGAAGGCCCGGGCAGGGGCGGTGACGCTCTCGCCTTGCGGGCGTGGTGGCGCGCCCGGCGTGTTCCCTGGCGGTCCGCGAGGTGCTCCACACGACACCGCCTGGCCCAAGCGGGTGGGTACATGCCGGCGCGGCGGGACCACTCATCGGGGAGCAGCCCCGCCGCGCGGGAGAGACGGTGACCCACCGGACGGGCACCGGGGCGCGCCCGGGCCGGACCGGGCGTCAGCTGCCGGCGAGCCGCCGGTCCAGGGCCCGTATCGAATCCCGGAACGCGCGCCCCAGGCCCGGCCGGGCCAGTGGCATCAGCCAGCGGAACGCCGCCGGGCCGTCCGCCGCGAACGTCCACCGCAGTCGGGTCCCGGCGCCGGCCGGCGTCAGCCGCCAGTCCTCCAAGAGGGCCCGCAGAACGGGGGCGTTGGTGGTGTCGACCCGGTAGGCGTAGCGCGCGCCGGGCTCGGTCGCCAGCACCGTCTCGTCGAAGTGGGTGCCGCCGGTGAGCCGGACGTCGCGGCCGCGGCCGTCGCGCGTCGGCGCCGCCCGGGCCACCCCCGTGAACCAGTCGGCCCAGCCGGGCACGTCGCCGGCCAGCGCGGCGTACACGGCCTGCGGCGGTGCGGTGGCCTCGGCGGTGAACACCAGTCGCAGCGGTGCCGATTCGACGAAGTCGAGGTCGACGGGGCGGAGCCGGCGGGGCATGGGACGAGCACCTCCAAGGGGGTGGGGCGGACTGCGCGGACACCCTAGCTGACGTAGTGTCAGCTGTCTGTGTCGGGCACCGGCTCGCCCGCCACCACCAGCTCCGTCGACCGGTCAGCGAACTCCGCACGCGCCTCGGCGGACAGCCCGGCATCCGTCACCAGCACGTCCACGTCGTCCAGGGCGGCGAACGAACTCAGGCCGACCGTGCCCCACTTGGTGTGGTCGGCGACCACCACCACCCGGCGCGCGGACCGCACGAAGTGCCGGTTGGTCTCCGCCTCCGCGAGATTCGGCGTGGACAGCCCCGCCTCCACCGATATGCCGTGCACCCCCAGGAAGAGCAGGTCGCAGTGGAGCGACCGGATCGCGGCGTCCGCCACCGGACCGACCAGGGTGTCCGACGGCGTGCGCATCCCGCCCGTCAGCACCACCGTCGCCGCCTCGGCCGGCGGCCGCCCGTCGCCACCGCTGGCCGCCGCCCGCTGGGCGTTGTAGAACACGTCGGCCACCCGCACCGAATTCGTCACCACGGTCAGCTCCGGCACCTCCAGCAGCCGCTGCGCCAGCGCATACGCCGTCGTGCCACCGGCCAGCGCGATCGCGCTGCCCGGCACGGCCAGCTCGGCCGCCGCCTTGGCGATCTCCGCCTTGGCGCTCAGCTCCAGCCCCGACTTCACCTCGAAACCCGGCTCGTGCGCACTGGCGTCGCTCACCGGGAGGGCGCCGCCGTGCACCTTCTCGATCATGCCCTGGCGGGCCAGCGCGTCCAGATCGCGACGGACCGTCATATCCGAGACGTTCAACCTGCGGGTGAGTTCGTTGACCCGCACTCCGCCGCGCCGTCTGACCTCAT
This sequence comes from Streptomyces sp. RGM 3693, assembly GCF_050471125.1. Classification (NCBI taxonomy): domain Bacteria; kingdom Bacillati; phylum Actinomycetota; class Actinomycetes; order Kitasatosporales; family Streptomycetaceae; genus Streptomyces; species Streptomyces sp. RGM 3693. The sequence continues at coordinate 1,687,737 of NZ_JBMPPQ010000003.1, read as the reverse complement.
CGAGGATCAGGGCCCGCCGCTGCTCCGCGAGGAGATTCTGGTTGTCGCCCACCGCGGCCCGTCCCTTCCGCCCCGGCTCACCGCCCCGGGTCCGTGCGCCGGCTCTCCGCCGCCTGCGATCTCTGGTGCCCTCATCCTCGCACGAGGGTCTGACAGCAGCCCCGCTCCGGGGGACCGCGACCAGGAGCCACAACCGGCACCCCGGGAACCGCAACCCGGGTGCGCACGCTCTCTGAGGGAAGGGACAATCCGAGGAGGGCGGCACACCGCACGACCGACCACACCCGCCCACCACGGCACCACACCGCACCGCACTGACATCGGGGGAGAGCCAGTGGAGATCGCGGCCACCACACCACCACCCGCCCGCTCGACGGAACCGAGCCCGGCGACGGACCCGCCGCTCACCACCACACCGCAACCACAACTCGCCCTGGAGCTGCTCGTCCACGGGGTCGGCGGCACCACACCACAAGAGATGCTCGGCGACCCGCGCGTCCAACGGATCACCGGCGACGACACCGCGGCCTGCTACCGCCGCCCCGAGGACGTGGACGCCGAGCAGCGCCCCGAGGACTACCGGACCCGACCGGTCCGGGAGGCGTACTGCTGGTCCAACCTCACCTCCGGCAACGGCGCCCGCGCGCTCTGGCTGATCCTGCTGCCCTTCATGGTCGCCAACCTCGCCCACTGGATGCGCCCGGCCGCCCCGCCCGAACACCGCGGCCAGCGCATCTACGACCTGCTGGTGCGGCTGCTCGCCCTCACCCTCACCGTCCTGCTGGCCGCCGCGGCCTGCGAGGTCGCCCTCGACCTCAGCGCCTGGCAGTGCGCCGGCACCCCGGTCTGCGCCACCGGCAAATCCTGGCTGGGCTTCCTCAACCCCGCGGACGGGGGCTGGTGGAGCACTCCGGGACGGCGCCTGGTCCTCGCCTCCGCGCTGCCCCTGACGGTCATCGGCTTCCTCTGGTGGCTCTCGCACCGCACCTGGAGCGCCTACGAGTCGGCCTCCCCGCCGCCGCGCCGCCCGGGCGCCTCCCGCGGCACTCCCGCCGACGAACGCACCGCGCTGGGCCTCGACGGCTTCTGGTACGGCCGCCGGCTGGTCGCCCGGCTGCGCGCCGCCCACGCCACGGCCGGGGTGCTGACCGTCACCGCCGCCCTGCTCGTCGCCTCGCTCCGGGCCGACCGGCGGGCCGGCGCCACCACGCTGACCGCCGTCGGCCAGACCCTGACCGTCCTGGCCGTGCTGCTCGCCGTGGTCACCTTGACCATCGTCTGGCGCACCGCCCGCAGTGAGGCGGCCCGCGACGAGGAGTCCGACCGTCCGGCGGTGCGGGCGTTGCCGTACGCCGCGCTGGCCGTGCTCGCCCTCACCGCCGGCTACGCCGCCTGGGCGCGGCCGGCGGCGGTCAGCCACGGCCCGCTGCCCGGGGTCGCGGCGTTCGGCGGGATCGCCGTCTGCCAGGGCGCGCTGGTGCTGGCCCTGGCGGTGACCGCCTGGTTCCTCCAGCGCGCCGCCCGCGACGAGGCCCGCACCGCACTGCGCGGCATGGGCGGCCCGGCCGTCGCACTGCTGTCCTGTGCGGTCGCCGGGGTGCTCTCCGGGGGAGTGGCTCAGCGGTTCGCGGACTGGATCGACGGGCCCGCCACCCCCGGCCAGGACCACGCCCCGATCGCGGGGCCGCCGGTGCTGCTCTCCTGGCAGGCGTCGGTCCTGCCCGCCCTGTTGGTCGTGGTGGCCGCCGTCGCCGTCCTGGCCGGGATCCGGGTGCTGGTCGTCCGCAAGCAGGTCGGCAAGGACGTCCCCGGGCTCTACAACCCGCGTGAGCGCCCGGACGTGCTGCGCACCGAACGCATCGCGGGCACCATCGCCCGCGCCGGGCTCACCGACGCGGCGCCCGTCCTGGTGGCCGCCATCGCCGCGGTCACCCTCGTCCTGGGTGCCGGCGCGGTGGCCGGCGCCTGGCTCACCGACCGGGCCCCCGGCCGCGCCACCGAGGGCGCCCCGCCGTTCGTGCACGCCGCCGCCGAGACCGCCGAGTCCCTCGGCTCCTGGCTGATGGGCGCTGGGGTGATCCTGCTGCTCACCATGGGCCGGCGCGCCTACCGCGACCACTCTGCCCGCCGCACCATCGGCATCCTCTGGGACGTTGGCACCTTCTGGCCGCGCGCCGCGCACCCGTTCGCCCCGCCCTGCTACGCCGAGCGCGCCGTCCCCGATCTGACCTGGCGGATGGCCACCTGGACCGAGCGGTGCGACGGTCGGCTGGTGATCTCCGGCCACTCCCAGGGCAGCGTGCTGGCCGCGGCCGCCGTCTGGCAACTGGACCTGGTCACCCGCAGCCGGGTCGCCCTGCTCACCTACGGCAGCCCGCTGGAACGCCTCTACGGCCGCTGGTTCCCCGCCTACTTCGGCCCGCCCGCGCTCACCGGCCTGCACCGCGAGATGGACGACTGGCGCAACCTGTGGCGCTTCACCGACCCCATCGGCGGCCCGATCCGGCTCACCTGCGAGGACGGCCGGGCGGTCGACGAGGGACCGCTCCGCGACCCGCTCACCTTCGGCCGTACCCTCCAGAACCCGCTGCCCGCGCAGATCCTGGGCCACGGCGACTACCAGGCCGACCCGGTCTTCGACCGGGTGCGCGCCGAACTGCTCGCCCGGCTGGGCCCGGGGATACCGGGCCAGCGCACCAACGAGCCGCACTGTCAGGGGAGTTCGGGCAGGTCCTCGGCGTAGAGGAGGGTCAGGTCGTCGGTACTCGGGTCGGTGACGCGGGCGACCCGGCCCGCGTGCCGCTCGACCATCGCCTCGAACGTCTGCCGCGCGGTACGGCCGTTGCCGAACGACGGCCCCTTGGGCAGCGTCGTGAAGTACTTGAGCAGCGCCTCGTCGGCCCCCTCGGCGAGGCGGTACTCGTGCTCCTCGCCCTGCTGCTCGACGATCCGCAGCAGCTCCTCCGGTGCGTAGTCACCGAACCTGATGGTCCGTGAGAAACGGGAGGAGATACCGGGGTTGACCGCCAGGAACCGTTCCATCTCGGCGGTGTAGCCGGCCACGATGACCACCACCGCGTCCCGGTGGTCCTCCATCAGCTTCACCAGGGTGTCGATGGCCTCCTTGCCGAAGTCCCGCCCGGAGTCCTCGGGGGAGAGCGCGTACGCCTCGTCGACGAACAGCACCCCGCCGCGCGCCCGGTCGAACGCCTCCTGGGTGCGGATCGCCGTCGAGCCGATGTGCTCGCCCACCAGGTCCACCCGCGACACCTCGACCAGGTGCCCGCGCTCCAGTACACCCAGGGAGTGCAGGATCTCGCCGTACAGCCGGGCCACCGTGGTCTTGCCGGTGCCGGGGGAGCCGGTGAACACCAGATGGCGGCGGACCGACGCGGCCTTGAGGCCGGCCTCCTGCCGGCGGCGCCCCACCTCGATCATGTTGATCAGGCTGCGCACCTCCCGCTTGACGCTGTCCAGTCCCACCAGGGTGTCCAGCTCGCCCAACACCTCCTCGGAGGGGCGGCCGGGCGCCGACGCCTCCGGGGCCGCGGTGGTGGCCGGCGCCGAACGCGGCGCCGGGACGTTGCCCAGCAGTCCGGCCGTCTGGGTCGCCTGCTGCACCGTCGGGGCGGTCGCCGTCGGCGCCTGCGTGGTCCGGCTCTCGTCGCTGGTGCAGTCCTCGACCGTGGGGCTGACGCCGGTGCCGTGTGCGTCGGCGAACTCGTAACCACCGCGTGCGCAGCGCTCCGTGCGGCACCGGGTCAGCGTCGTCCGGCAGCCGTCGATCACGTGGAAGCCGAAGCCGGAACTGCCGGTGACCCGGCAGCTGTGGAAGGTGCCGCGGCCCTCCGCCGAGACGTAGAAGCCGGCCTCGGCCGGCGAACTGACCGTGCAGCCCTCGATGGTGGGGTCCGCGCCCTTGGTGACGATCACCCCGGTCTGGGCCCCGTCGATGGTGCAGTTGGCGAGCGTGCCGCCGCTGCCGTGGTCGCGGAACCACGCACCGGTCGAGGTCTCCCGGATCCGGCAGTCGTCCAGCTGGACGGTGGCGCCGTCGCTCACCGACACCGCGGTGTTGCGGACCTGCGTGATGTCGCAGTCCACGACGTCGGCCCGAGAACCCCGGTCCAGGACGAAGAGCGCGTCCGGGACGTCGTGCACCCGCGTCGAGTCGAGTACCGCGGTGGCGCCGTCGCTGACCCACACCGCCGGGTAGTCGCCCGTACTGTCGTGGATCTCGCACTGGTTGGCGTCCACCCGGGTGCCCGGGTCCCACACCGACAGGCCGTTCCGCCCGAAGTGCCGCACCGTGCTGCGGGTCAGCGTCAGCACCGACCGGGACCGCAGGTCCACCGCGTTCTCCGGGATGTCGTGGATGTCGCAGTCGGCGAGGGTGAGCACCGCATCGGTGTCCAGGGTGACGCCGTCCGCGGTGGTGCGGTGCACCGTGCAGTCGGTGAAGTGACCGGTGGCCCGGGCCGCCACCTGGATGCCCGTACCCTTGATCTCGTACAGCTCGCAGCCCACCGCCTCGACCGCGCTGCCGTCGCCGGTCAGTGACAGGCCGGCGCCCGAGGCGTGGTGGATCCGGCAGTTCTCCAGCCGCGGATGGGCGCCGCCGCGCACCGCCACGCCGGCCTGGCCGGCCGCCATCACCTCGCACTCCTCGAAGAGCCCGCCGGCGCCGTCCAGGATGCTGATGCCGACCCCGCCGGCGTTGTCGACCGTGCAGCGCCGCACCGTCGGACGGGCCCCGCCGCGCACCTCGATCCCCGCCGCGGACCGGGTCACCACCCGGATGTCGGCCAGTTCGGGGGCGCCGTCCTCCACCAGCAGCGCCGGCGACGCCGAGTCGGTCGCCTCCAGGTGCAGGTCGTGGACGGTGGCCGAGGCCCGTATCGTCAGCGCCACCCCGTCGGCCGGCGCGATCCGCACCGAGCCGCGGGCCCCCTCCGGGCCGCGCAGTGTCACCGACCGCTGCAGGACCAGGTTCTCCCGGTACGTCCCCGCCGGCACGGTCAGGACGTCACCGTCCCCGGCGGCCTCCAGGGCGGCGGCGAGCGAACTGTACTCACCGGTGCGGCGCCGCCAACGCGACGTTCCGGAGTGCGTCACCTGGACCGAACCCTGTGCCATGGCGGTGTCGTGTCCCCACTTCGTACGGCGGATGTCGCCCCGGCAGTCATCCGTCCACGGATGTCCGCTTTGAGGTCTGCGGGGCACCAGCCGAGAGGCTGGGTGCACCACCGTAGCGCGCCCGACGGGCGGCAGTTGACACGGTCCGTCGCCTGATCAGCCGCTCCTCAACTCCCGGCGTCGGCCCGGCCCCAGTCCTGTCCGGCGCGGGCCCAGGCCGCGTCCCAGCGGCGGAACCGACGTGCCATCAGCTGCCGGACGGCCAGCCGCCGGCCGCCCTCGACGAGCCCACCGGCCGCCGCCGCGGAGCCCAGCCCGGCCAGCACCGCGTGCGTCGCCGCGGTGCCCTCGTCCATCGGCCGGGTCGCCGCCCGCCCCTGCTCGTCGGCCCACATCCGGAACCGGTCACCGGCCTCCACCGGGCGCGGCGCGGTCACCTCCCCGGTCCGCTGCCCGCCGCCCGGCCCCGGCCAGCGGGCGATCACCCGTAGGTGCACATCGTGCTGGGCGGCCGACTCGGGGTCGGGGCCGACCGGGGTGGCGGCCGCCGGCCGGTCCACGGTCGCCCACACCACGTGGCGTTGTTGCCGCTGGAGCCGTACGGCCTCCAGAAGGGCGCCGTACGCGGCCCGGCCGGTGAACCAGCCGGCGCAGGGCGCCCCGACCGCGATCAACAGGGCGGCGGCCAGTGCCAGCCACGCTTCCCACCGGTCGGTCCGGCGTCGGAGCGGATTGTGCCGCCAGTGCCAGATGCCCGCGATCGCCCGCATCGTGCCCCCTCTCGTGGTCCGTGCATACCGCATGGCGGGGTGTCCATGCGCGTGTTCCGGGAAGCGAGAGCAACATCACGCCGCGGGTGCCGCCGGTGGCCGGGCACCTCCCGCCCCAGCCGACCCCGCCGTCACCGAACAACCGTGCCTACGGGGTCGGTTGGCGGCATTTCGGGAAGCTTGCGACGCCTCGGGCACTCGACCGGATACCGCCCCGTACGACGGTGCCGTCAGGGCAGCCGGACCGCCACCGTCACCACCGCGCCCCGCGGGCCTGCCGGGTCGGTGCCCGGGGCGACCGCGAACCGGTCCGCCACCAGCCGCGCCAGCCACAGCCCCCGCCCCTTGGGCGCCCCGTCCAGGCCCGGCAGCAGCTCCGGGATCACCGTCTCGCTGAAGCCGGGGCCGGCGTCACTGATCCGGCACTCCAACTCGTCGCCCACCCGCTGGAGCACCAGCCGCCCCGAGCCGCCGGCGTGCTCCACGGCGTTCCCCGCGATCTCGTCCACCGCCAGCACGAACTCCCCGCGCCGCGGCTCGTTCAGCCCCTCGCGGGCGGCGCACTCCTCGACCAACAGCCGCAGCTGCGGCAGCAGCCGCGCGGTGAAGCGCCGCTGTAGCAGTCGGCGTCCGGGCTCCTCCGCCGGTACCTTCGCCTGACCGTGACCGGCCGGTTCCGGGTTCAGCACGGCCGTACCACCTCCCTCGGCGCCAGCCGCGGCACCGCATCGGCGCCCAGCCGGCGCAGCATCCGGTGCTGCCCACGGTCGCAGCGCACCTCGACCAGATCGTGGCCCGTGGCGCCCCGGGCCAGGGTGAGTAGACCTACCGCACAGCCCACCGAAAGGAAGTGCAGCCGGGTCAGGTCCACGGTGAGCCGTCGGGCCACCGCCGTCCTGGCCAGCGCGATCTCCAGCGACCGGACGAACCCGGCCTGATTGGCGGCGTCCGCCTCACCGACGAAGGACACGACATCGTCCGGCCCGCGCACCGTCCGCAAACTGCCCAGCCGCTCCAGCGCGACGCGTGGATGCGCCTGTTCCATCGCGGTCACCACCGCCCGGTCGAACCGCCGACGGTCGTACGCGCAGACCTCCGTGTACGGCCGCCCGGCGAACAGCGCGTGGGCACCGGTCTCGCGCCGGGCCATCACCGCCACGTCGGCGCCGAGCGCAGCCACCCAACCCATGTCGATGAACGCCCGCAACCCGGTGTACCCCTCGGCCGTCGCCCGGTCGACCGCCGCGTACAGCCGCCCCATCTGCCGGGCGGTGGTGAACGCGGCGTCCGGCCGGATCAGTTCCTGCATGCTGGTGACCCTCAGCTGGCCGCGCTGGCGCGCCCGGACCGTGCTGCGACTGGGGAAGTCGATCCTGGCCAGCACCTCTTCCGCCGGCACATCCGGGCACGGCAGGACCAGCACCTTCTCACCGCGGGCCAGCCCGAGCCGGACGAAGGCCGTGACGGCCTCCCATCGCACCTCGTCGTCGCCGTAGCTCACGAAGGCGTGGTCCCCGGGGCGCAGGCGTTGAATCGGAACGAGGCGCTCGCTCAACGCGTCCCTGGCAGGAATCGGCACAACAGCTCTCTGTCTCCCCCCGCGGCCCGTCCCATCGGCGGCGCTGTGCGCTCACTGTAGGCAGCCGCCGACCGACCCGCAATGAGGGCGGCGGCGGTCGCGTACGGCCGTCAGTCGAGTATCTCGAACGGGTCGCCGACGCGGAGCGTGCCCGCCCCGCGGGGGATCAGATTCTGGCCGAAGACCAGCCCGTCATCGAAGCGGCGGTGGCGGGCGAGCGTCCGCAGTGGCTCCTTGCCGCGCGCCGCGGTGTGCTGGTCGGTGGTGGTCACCACGCAGCGGCCACTGGGCTTGGCCACGCGGAATTCCACCTCGCCGATGCGCACCCGCCGCCAGTCGTCCTCCGCCCAGGGCGCGGTGCCGTCGATCACCACATTGGGCCGGAAACGGTTCATCGGGAGGGGGCCCTCGTCGGCGTGGTCGCCCTGTGCGATGAGGGAGTTGAGGGCGTCGAGCGACGAGGTGGTGGTCAGCAGCAGCGGAAAGCCGTCGGCGAAGCTGACCGTGTCCCCTGGCTCGCTGTACCGAGGGTTCACGGGGCGGCGCTTCTCGGGGGCGTCCATGTGCACCAGGCGGCACGCGAAGCCCAGATAGCCGTGCCACCACGCGGCCGCTTCCGGGCCCGCGGGCACCGCCTCGACCACGTCGCTGAAGACCTCGACCGGGACCGTGCCCAGCGGCTCGGGCACCTCGACCACCAGTGCCGGCATCCCGGGTGCGGTCAGCCGCAGGCCGCCGCCGGGCAGCTCCTCGGCCCGGGCCAATGCCAACCTCGGCTGCTGGCGTTGGGTGATCTGCCGGCCCTCGGCATCGACCACCAGCCACCGCCGGTCCCCGGCGAGCCCCCACGGCTCGACGGCCGCCTCGCCGGGACCTGACCCCGCAAGGGCCTTGACCGGATAGACGTGGAGCGACTGGACCTGTGGTGTGGGCATGGTCCCATCCTGTCAGCCGCTCCAGGCATCCGATCGAGCGGCCGGATCAGTACCCGCGCGGATACTGGCGGCCGTACCCCGGGTCGTCGAACGGCGAGGCGGGCCGCGGTGCGACCGGGCCGGCCGGACGCATCGACTCGTACCCCGTGCCCGGTGCTGGGCGCTGGTACTGCTGAGGGTTCTGGTAGCCGCGGTTCCCGGCCTGCTGCGGGATGTACGGGGCCGGGGTGTGTTGCAACGGGGCGACCGGCTGCGCCGCGGCGCCCGGATACCCGCCGCCCGCGGACGGCGCCGCGGGCAACGCGGGCAGTGCCGAGGGCAGCGCCGGCAGCGAGGAGGAACCGGTGTCCCAGGGCGACGGGTTCACCCGGATCGGGGCGATCTGCGGAGTACCCCGCTCTGCGACGAGGCTGTCGTAGATGGGGGTGTCCGGGAAGGAGGGCGATGCGTAGTAGCCGCCGCTGTAAGTGGAGCGGGGGGAGGTCATGCCTCATAAGTTAAGCCCACCATGTGTCGAATGGGGAGCCCGACAAGAGGGTTGTTTTACCGGTTCGGAGCGGCCCCGGGTCCCCAAAGTGAGCGAACTTGTGAAAATCGGTCGCGATCGCCCGTAGGGATCGTGTAAAGACCGCGCTTTCCGCAGATGAACAGTGGGCTTTCGGGGCGTTCCCGGCCAAGTAGGTTGGTGGCAGCCACCGCTGACGGGGGCGCGAGCACACCACGACGACAGGAAGGTGCGGCGATGTCGATGCTCAAGGGCGGCAACGTCCCGGTTCCGGCGCCGGCGGTCCGGGTGGAGCTGGGTTGGCAGCCGGCCGCCGGGGCGCCCGACGTGGATGCCTCCGCGCTGCTCCTGCTGTCCGGAAGGGTCCGCGACGACGCCGACTTCGTCTTCTACAACCAACCGGTGCACGCGTCCGGCGCGGTGCGCCACGAGGGCAAGCGGCCGGCCGGCGGGGCGATGACCGACACCCTCCACGTCGACCTCGGCGCCGTCGAGCCCGCCGTCGACAGCGTGGTCCTGGCCGCCTCCGCCGACGGCGGCAGCTTCGGCGGCGTACCGGGCCTGTACGTCCGGGTGCTGGACGCCGTCAGCGGCGCCGAACTGGCCCGTTTCGACAGCCAGGACGCCACCACCGAGACCGCCTTCGTGCTCGGCGAGCTCTACCGCCGGCAGGGCGGCTGGAAGTTCCGCGCGGTGGGGCAGGGGTACGCCACCGGGCTCGCGGGCCTGGCCACCGACTTCGGCATCAGCGTGGCGGACGAGCCCCCGGCCGCCCCGGCACCGCCGGCCGCCCCCGCGCCGCCGTTGCCGACCGGTCAACCGGTGGCGTCAATTCCGCCCCCGCCCGGTCACGGTGCGCCGGCGCCCGCGCCCGGTCCCGTCCGGCTGACGAAAGTCACCCTGACGAAGGAGGCCCCGGCCGTCTCGTTGACGAAACAGGGCGGCACCTCCGGAGCGATGCGGGTCAACCTCAACTGGAACGCCGGCGGCACCGGCAAGCGCTTCACCAAGAAGCTCGGCCGCAAGGCGATGGAGGCGCTGGGCGCCCGCGGCGCGCTGCTGCCGCCCGCCGGCGACCTCGACCTCGACCTGTGCGCGCTCTACGAATTCACCGACGGCTCGGCCGGAGTGGTGCACCCGATCGCCCATGCCTTCGGCGACCTGCACGCCCCGCCCTACATCCAGCTCGACCGCGACGACCGCACCGGCGCCGTCGCCACCGGCGAGAACCTCACCATCAACCTCGACCACCAGGCCCGCTTCCGGCGCATCCTGATCTTCGTGACGATCTACTCCGGCGCCCGCAGCTTCGAGGGTCTGGACGCCACCGTCACCCTCCAGCCGCAGCACGGCGCCCCGGTCGAGTTCACGCTCGACGCCTGCACGGTGCCGGCCACCGTCTGCGCACTGGCCCTGATCACCCACACCGGCGGCGAACTCGTCGTCCAACGCGAGGCCCGCTACCTCGTCCCCGCGCCCGGCGTCAGCGCCCAGCGCACCGTCGACCACGCCTACGGCTGGGGCCTGAACTGGTCCCCGGCCAGCAAGTGAGCGCTCAGGGCGCGCCGTAGGTGCGGCCCTTCCACGCGGCGCCGCGGCCCCGGTAGTGCTGCACGGCCGAGTCCACGGTCATCAGGAGGTAGAGCAGCGCGGTGAACGGGAGCAGCGGTGCCGCCCACGGGGGCTGCCGGTAGTAGCGCAGCATCGGCAGGTACGTTCCGCCCATCACCGCCCAGGCCGCGCCGCCCAGCGCCGCCGCCAAGGGGTCGCCGGCCGCGAGCCCGGCCAACAGGGCGGCCGGCGGCGCCAGATAGACCAGCGCCAGCCCGAGGACCGTGCCCAGGAGGAGCAGCGGTTGGTGCCGCAGCTGCGCGTAGGCGCTGCGGGACACCATCCGCCACAGCTCCGCCAGCCGCGGATACGGGCGCACGCTGGTCACCCGGTCCGCCAGCCCCAGCCAGACGGTCCCGCCGGAGTGCTGGACGGCCCGCGCCAGCGACACGTCGTCGATCACCGCGTGCCGGATCGCCTCCGGCACGCCCGCCCGCTCCGCCGCCTCCCGCCGCAGCAGGACGCACCCGCCGGCGGCCGCCGCGGTCCGGGTGCCGCGCCGGTTGACCCACCGGAACGGGTACAGCTGCCCGAAGAAGTACACGAAGGCCGGCACGATGAGTCGCTCCCAGAAGGTCGCCACCCGCAGCCGGGCCATCTGCGACACCAGGTCCAGCCCCGCGGAACGGGCCGCGGCCACCAACTCCCGCAGGCTGTCCGGCTCGTGCGCGATGTCGGCGTCGGTCAGCAGCAGGTACTCCGGGGCGGTGCGCTCCCGCGCCAGCGCCATGCCGTGCCGGACCGCCCACAGCTTCCCGGTCCAGCCCGGTTCCGGCTCACCGGGCGAGGCGACGGTCAGCGGCAGCCCGCCGCCGGCGGCCGCCAGCTCGCGGGCGAGCGCGCCGGTCCCGTCCGTGCTCCCGTCGTCGATCAGGAAGACCTCGGCCCGGCCCGGGTACTTCTGCGCCAGCAGCGTCGGCAGGCTCGCGGGCAGCACCGCCGCCTCGTCCCGCGCCGGCACCACCACCGCCACCGACGGCCAGCGGTCCGGATCCCGGCGGGCCGGCAGCCGGACGTCGGTCCGCCAGAAGAAGCCCTGTCCCAGCAGCAGCCACAGCCAGGCCAGCAGCGACCCGGCACCGATCCACTCCATCGCTTCCACGGCCGCAGTCTGCCCGACCGGGGCCGCCGCGGACCGGGACCCGACACGCACTCCGGCCGCGGCGGAACGGGGTCGTCGCGGCGCCCGCCCAATCCGGTCCTTCCCGGCCCGGTATGACAAGCGGGACGGACCGTTGAGTAAAGTGTCCGGGTGAAGATCGCGCTGATGGATTCCGGAACGGGCCTACTCCCGGCGGCCGCCGCGGTACGGCGCCTGCGGCCCGACGCGGATCTGGTCCTCTCCACCGACCCCGACGGCCTGCCGTGGGGCCCGCGTACCCCCGACGACGTCACCGCGCACGCCCTGGCCGTGGCCCGCGCCGCCGCCGCGCACCGCCCGGACGCGCTGATCGTCGCCTGCAACACCGCCTCGGTGCACGCGCTGCCCGCGCTCCGCGCCGAACTGGAACCGGACATCCCGGTCATCGGCACCGTCCCGGCGATCAAGCCCGCCGCGGCCGGCGGCGGCCCGGTCGCCATCTGGGCCACCCCCGCCACCACCGGCAGCCCGTACCAGAAGGACCTGATCGCCCGCTTCGCCCAGGGCGTCACGGTCACCGGAGTGCCCTGCCCGGGCCTCGCCGACGCCGTAGAGCAGGCCGACGACGCCGCGATCGACGCCGCGGTGGCCGCCGCCGCGCAGAACACCCCGCGGGACATCCGGTCCGTCGTCCTGGGCTGCACCCACTACGAACTGGTCGCCGAACGGATCCGCGCCGCCCTGCAACAGCCCGGCACTCCGCCGCTGGTACTGCACGGCTCCGCCGAGGCGGTCGCCGCCCAGGCACTCCGCCGGATCGGCGCCGAACCGGCCCCCGCGGCCGCCCCCACCGGCACCCTCAGCGTGCTCCTGAGCGGCCGCCCGGGCTCCCTGCCCGAGGTGGTCCTGGCCTACGAGGAGGGCCGGCTGCTCGCCGGCGCCGTCCCGGCCGCACCGCGCACCGTGTGACCCGTCGGCCGGAGCACCGCGGTGCTCCGGCGCACTGCCCCAGCGTGCGAAGGCGCGTACGCTGCGTCTCATGAGGGACCACCCCCACGAGGGGGCCGCAGCCCCCGATCAGCACGGCAGCACGGACGGCGGTCCGGCCGGTGTCCGGCCGGCCGGCGGCTCCCATGCGGAGATTCCCGAGGTCTGGCACGGCAGTGCGTCCAACCGCGTCCAGTGGCTGCTGGCCGCCGCGGGCGCGGCCTGTCTGGCGCTGGGCATCGACCTGGCCGTCAACAGCACCTGGACCTCCGGCCTGGCACCCCTGGTGATGGCCGTGGTCGGCTGTGTCGCGGCCGGTCTGCTGGTGCTCTTCGGCACCCTCGCCTTCGTCCACGTCGCGGTCCGGGTCGACGAGGACGCGTTGGAGGTGCGGTGCGGCCACATAGGAGTACCGCGCCGCCGGATCCCCCTGGACACGGTCGTCGGCGCCGACTTCGCGCCCCGGGTCACCCCCCGCCACTGGGGTGGTTGGGGCTACCGCTGGCGCCCCGAGCAGGGCACGGCCGTGGTCGTCCGCCGTGGCGAGGCGATGGTGCTGCGGCTCGGCGACGGGCGCACCTTCACGGTCACCGTCGACGATGCCGAGGGCGCGGTGCGCTGCGTCCGCGAGCGGCTCCGGCTGCGCCGCCCGGCCTCGACGGCGTAGCGCGGCGGCATCCCGGGGCGGTGCACGGCACCCGTCGAGGGCCTTGAGGGGCCGTCCCGTCCGGCACGTCGCCGCACGACGGGGTTCGGTCCGCCTGGTCCCGTAGGGTCGGGGCATGGCGATCCCCGAATTCATCCGTGACCTCCGGACCGACATCGGCACGAAGCGGCTGTGGCTGCCCGGGGTGAGCGCGGTCGTGTTCGACGACGCGGGCCGGGTGCTGCTGGGCAAGCGGGCGGACACCGGCGGTTGGTCGGTGATCGGCGGTATCCCCGAGCCTGGTGAGCAGCCCGCCGAGACCGCGGTCCGCGAGGTGTACGAGGAGACCGCGGTGCACGTCGTCCCCGAGGGCGTGGTCCTCGTCGAGACCATGCCGCCGACCCACTACCCCAATGGCGACGTGTGCCAGTTCATGGACGTGACGTTGCGCTGCCGGGCGGTCGGCGGCACGGCGCGGGTCAACGACGACGAGTCGCTCGAGGTCGACTGGTTCCCGGTGGACGCCCTACCGGCACTGGACGACTACGCGCTGAGCCGGATCAAGAAGGCGCTGGAGGCCGGCCCGACGTGGTTCCAGGGCATGGCGGACGCGGAGGCGGCCGGCTAGGGCGCTTCGGCCGGGCCTACAGCTCCGTGGTCGACGGTTGTTCCATCGGGAGCGAGGAGTCGTCGGGCAGGCCCGGCATCTCGGAGGCGTTCGGCGGGCCGCTGGGGCCGGCGCCCTGACCGGTGTCCTCGGTGTGCATCGCGCGCTCGCCCCGGCGGCACTCGGTGACCCAGGTGCCGGTCGGGCCGCCGTCGTACTGACAGGACCAGCCCCGTACGGCCAGGGCTCCCGGCGGGCCGCCCGACTGCGGCGGCGCCCGCAGGAAGAACTCCTTCATCACCGCCCGCGCCTCCGTGCAGCCCACCGTGCCTGCGGCGCCAGGGTCCGCGAACAGTGCGACACCGTGCGCCTGACCCAGTACGCCGGCCATCTCGCCGCAGCTCACCGGCTGGCCCGGGATGGTGGGGGAGTCCTGCGGGGCCGGGGTGCCGTCAGGGGCCGCGGCCGGGTCGGACGCGGACGAGGTGGCCGGTGCGTCCCCGACGCCGTCCCCGGTCCCGCAGCCGGCGGCGGCCAGGGCGAGCAGCACGGTCGGCACGGCGATGAGCCTGCGCATGTCGGCCTCCTTGTGGCGGCGGTGCGGGGGCGGTGCCCTGCGTCGTTCGACGCTAGGAGGCCCGGTGCGGCGAGGCGATCCGGGGCGGCCGTTCGGGTGACCGCCGGACACCGGATCGGCGTCCGGACTGTCGAAGACGGCCGCGCTGGAGGGTGCCGCGCACGGGGTGACCAGCAACTGCGTCAATCCCGGCTACGTCCGCACGCCCCTGGTGGAGCGGCAGATCGCCGATCAGGCTGCGGCGCACGGCATCCCACAGGAACGGGTGCTGACCGAGGTGCTGCTGGCCGATTCGGCGCTCAAACGGCTGATCGAGCCCGAGGAGGTCGCCGAGGCGGTGGCGTTCCTGTGCACCCCGCAGGCGTCCTTCATGACCGGGGCGTCGCTGGCGTTGGACGGGGGCTGGACCGCGCACTGAGCGGTGCGGCGGGGCCGGGCTCCGGATGCGGCCCGTGGTGGGCTGCGGCAGCGTGGTGGCGGAGCTTCACACCCCGCCGAGGCTTCGTATCCTCCCCACCGAACGAAGGAGTTCGCCATGGCCGACAAGGGCTCGACGGACAAGATGAAGGGCAAGGCCAAGGAGATGGCCGGGAAGGCCACCGGCAACGAGCGGATGGCCGCCGAGGGCCGCACCGACCAGGCCAAGGGCAAGGCCAAGAGCGCCATGCGCAACGCCAAGGAGAACGTCCAGGGCATGAAGGACTCCCTCAAGGACCGCGACGACGCCTCCTGAGCCGCCGCGGCGCACGCGCGCCGGCCGCGGGCCCCTGTGGATACGCGCCACAGGGGCCCGCGGCCGTCCCGGGGGCCCCCGGGTGCGGTCGGGCGGGGAGTTACGTACGGATATGGCGGCAGCGGTGCGGGATTGCGCGGGAGGCGGGCAGCGCCGGGAAGCGGGGTGCCGGGCGCATGCTGTGGGCCGACCGCCATACTGCGAGCGATCTTCCGCTCGGCCCGAAGGGAACCGCCCGCCGTGTCCTCACCTTCCCCCTCTCCCGCCGCCCCGCCCCCCTCCCGTACCGCCGTCGTCATCATCGGGGCCGGACCCGCCGGGCTCACCGTGGCCAATGTGCTGCGGGCCGCCGGTGTCGACTGCGTCGTACTGGAGGCGGAGAGCCGGGAGTTCATCGAGCGGCGGCCGCGGGCCGGGTTCGTCGAGGAGTGGGCGGTGCGGGCGCTCGCCCGGCACGGCCTCGCCGACCGGCTGCTGGAACGGGCCCAGACCCAGGGGGAGTTCGAGTTCCGTTGCGAGGGGTCACGGCACACCGTGCGGACCGCCCGGCTGTCGGGGCGGCGGCATTTCGTCTATCCGCAGCCCCTGTTGGTCGGCGACCTCCTCGCCTCGTACGCGGACCGCGCGGGCGGCGCGGTGCGCTTCGAGGTGCGGGACGTGCAACTGCACGACGTGGAGGGGCCGCAGACCGCGGTCTCGTACCGCGATCCGCGGACCGGCGAACGGCACCGGATCGCCTGTGACCACATCGTCGGCGCCGACGGGGCGCGCGGGGTGAGCCGGGCCGCGATACCCGACGGGCGGGTGCGGCTCACCCGCTACGACCACGGGGTCGCCTGGCTCGCGGTGCTGGCCGAGGCGCCGCCGTCCGCGGACGGCGTGGTCTTCGGCATCCACCCGCGCGGATTCGGCGCGCACATGGCGCGCAGCGCCGAGGTCACGCGGTACTACCTGGAGGTCCCGGCCGAGGACGACGCGGCGGACTGGCCCGACGACCGGGTGTGGGCCGAGCTGCACCTCCGGCTCGCCGCGGACGGCGCCCGGCCGCTGCACGAAGGGCCGTTGAGCGAGAAGACCGTGCTGGCGATGCACAACTACGTGGTGGAGCCGATGGCGTACGGCCGGCTGTACCTGGCCGGTGACGCGGCGCACCTGCTCGCGCCGATCGCGGCGAAGGGCATGAACCTCGCGATCAACGACGCGCTGCTGCTCGGCGAGGCGCTGATCGGCCACTACAAGGGCGACGACCGCGGACTGGCCGGGTACTCGGCGGCGGCGCTGCGGCGGGCCTGGCAGTACCTGGAGTTCTCGCAGTGGCTCTCGGAGCTGCTGCACGGCGCCTCGTCCGGCGACCGGTTCCGTGCCGGGACGGCCTCGGCCCGGCTGCGGCGGCTGCTCGGCTCGGAGGCCGCGGCCAAGTCGTTCGCCGGGCTCTACCTCGGCGAGGAGGCGGATCTGTAGGACCTGGTGGCGGGCGTCGAGAGGGTCCGCCAGCGGCCGGGTGCGGGAAGAAGGGGGCGCGCTCGGCCGCCGTGCGGGGCGCGTCAGGCGGTCGCGTAGACGCGGGTGGCGAACTCGGCGACCTGGGCGTCGGTGAGGTTCTTGGCCAGGTTGGCCTCGGTGATCATGCCCACCAGTTGGTGTCCGCCCTTGACGTCGATCACCGGGAGGCGCTTGATCTGGTGCTGCTCCATGGTGCGCAGGACCTCAGTGGCGTCCGCTTCGGCGTCGATCCAGTGGATCTTGCTCTGTAGGGAACCGGCCTGCACCGTCGACGGGTCGATGCCCTCGGCACAACACTTGACGACGATGTCACGGTCGGTGATCATCCCCGTCAGCTTGTTGTTGTCACCGCAGATCGGCAGCGCGCCGACCTTCAGGTCGCGCATCATCTTCGCCGCGTCCTGCAACGACTGGTGCGCGCCGACGCATTGCACTCCGCTGGTCATGATGTCCCGGGCTCGCAGCTTGCCGGCCATGATTCCTCCCGCTGTCACAGCGTGCTTGTTGATGGCGTGCTTTTCGATGGCGTGCTTCTCGTTGGTGTGTTTCTCGATGGTCCGCGCGGCGGTCTGCGCCGCGTCCTCCCCGCCGGCCCGTCCGGTGTGCTCCGCCGTGTCCTGCCCGGCGTTCTCCGCGGGCTCGTGCGGAGCCTCGGCCGTGCCCGGCGCCTGGCGTCTGCGCGGTGCGCACGGCGCCTTCCCTTCGATGACACCACGGATGGCGCAAGGTCGCTTCCGGGGCCGGGGCGCCGTTGGCCGGGCCGAAGTCCCGCTGCCGTACGGGCCGGAGCGCGCTGCCCCGGCACCTGCTGCCCCACCGGAGAAACGGGCATATCGTTCATAGTGTGGTAGGGCGCCGGGGGCGGACGGGGTATCGGCAGCCGGGAGTCCGTTCCGGACGTGCTCCGTGAGGTCGTGCCAGCCGATCCGCTCACCGAAAGCTCCGTGAATCCGCTCGTCGAAAGAAGGGTTCCGATGCATGCTGCGCTCAGCTCTGCTGACCTCGCCAAGCTTCGCCGGCAGCGGCCCTATCCGGCCGTGTCGGTGCTGATGCCCACGCATCGCCGTGAGCCGGACAACGCACAGGACCCGGTCCTGCTGCGGAACATGCTCGCCGAGGCGAAGGAGCGGCTCCAGGCCGATCCGGACGTCTCCAGGGAGCGACGGATCGATGTCATCGAGCAGTTGGAAAAGGCGGCGTCGGAGGTCGACCTGACGCACGCCGAGGAAGGCATGGCCCTCTTCGCCGCGCCGGGGGAGCACCAGGTGTGGTCGTTGAACTGCACCGTTCCGGCCCGGGTGGTGCTCTCCGACACCTTCCTGACCCGCAACCTCGTCGCCGCGCACGCCGCCGAGCACCCCTTCTGGGTGCTGGCCCTCTCCGCCGACCACGTCAGCCTGTGGAGCGGTGCGGTGGACCGCCTCACCGAGGTGCGGCGCGGCGGCTTCCCGCTGACCCGCAGCCTGGTCGATCCCGACCCCGAGGACCAGTTGCAGGTGGGCGACGTGCCCAGCACCTTCCGCAACGAACACACCCGCAGGTTCCTGCGGGAGGCGGACACCGAACTGGCCGCGGTACTCAGGGCCGATCCCCGGCCCCTGTACGTGGTCGGCGAGGCGCCGGCGCTCTCCCTCCTCGACGACGTGGGGACGGTCATGCGGGGCGGCATCGGCACCAAGGTCACGGTGACGCAGGTACCGCAGGCCGGGCTGGCCGCCGGCCCGCCCGAGCCCCTTTGGCAGGCCGTCCGCCCGTACGCGGAAAAGCGTGCGGAGGCCGAAATCGCCGACGTGCTGGCTGAGCTGGACCGGGCGCGCGGGCGGCGGACTTTCGCGGCGGGATTGGACGAGATCCGGCAGAGCGCCGAGATCGGCCGGGTCGCCCTGCTGGCCGTGGAGGAGAACTACCGGGAGACCGTACGGGAGACCGGCGGCCATCTGGTGCCGGCCGAGCCCGGTGAGCGGGACGCCGTCGACGACATCGTGGACTCGATCGTGGAGCGGTCCCTGGACACCGGCGCGGAGGTCCGGTTCGTACCGGACGGCGTGCTCGCCGAGGTGGGCGGGATCGCGGGGACGCTGCGGTACTAGCCGGTACTAGCCGCCGTTTCCAGCCCATCACGTCACGGCAGACGACAGTAGACGGACGACAGCAGACGACAGTAGACGACAACGACAGTGACCAACGGGCCTTCCGTTGGCCACTGTCGTTGTCGTGTCGTCGTGACGTGTCGCTACGCCGGAAGCAGGCGGAAGTGGCGGGTGAACCAGTCGCGGGCGAGCGCGGACACCGTGTCCAGGGCTCCCCGCTCCTCGAAGAGATGGGTCGCGCCGGGGACGATTTCGAGCTTGTTCTCGCAGGTCAACGCGGATTGGGCCTGGCGGTTGAGGTCCAGGACCAGGGTGTCGGCGCCACCGACGATCAGGAGCGTCGGGGCCTGGACGGCGGAGAGCAGCGAGTGGCCCGCGAGGTCGGGCCGGCCGCCGCGGGAGACCACGGCGCCGATGTCCGCATCGGGGTAGGCGGCGGCCCGTAGGGCGGCCGCGGCCCCGGTGCTGGCGCCGAAGTAGCCGAGCGGGACGGACTCGCGGGCGCGCAGCCAGCGGGTGGCGTCGGCCAGCCGCCGGGCCAGGGTGTCGATGTCGAAGACCTTGGCCCGGTCGGACTCCTCGGCCGGGGTGAGCAGGTCGAAGAGCAGGGTGCCCAGGCCCGCGCGGTTCAGGGTCGCGGCCACCGCGCGGTTCCGCGGACTGTGCCGACTGCTGCCGGAGCCGTGGGCGAACATCACGACCGGACAGCCCGCAACGGGCCGGGTGAGATCACCGGTCAGCCGGACCGGTCCGGCCTCGATCCGCACCTCCTCCGTGTCGCCCGCGCCGCGCGCCGCCCGCGTACGGGTGCCGGCGGCCGCTCCGGCGCCGGCAGCGATACCGGTCGCCGCCTGCGACAGCAGCGAGACCACCTCGTCGTCCGACGTCTGGGAGAAGTCCTCGTACCACTCGCCCACCGCGGAGAACGCGTAGGGCGTGGACAGGCAGATGAACTCGTCGGCGGCGGTGCGCAGGCGCTCGGCGGCGTCCGGCGGGGCCACCGGCGCGGCCAGGACGACCCGGGCGGCGCCCTGGGCGCGGACCACCTGGCAGGCGGCCGCCGCGGTCGCCCCGGTGGCGATGCCGTCGTCGATCACGATCGCGGTTCGGCCGTCGAGCGGCAGCCGCTGTCGGCCGGCCCGGAACCGCTCGGCCTGCCGTGCCAGTTCCGCCTCCTCGGTGCGCTGCACCGCGTCGACGTCCGCCGGACCGACCCGGCCCCGGCGGATGATGTCCTCGCTGAGGACCCGCACACCGCCCTCGCCGATCGCGCCGAAGCCCAGCTCCCGCTGGTACGGGACGCCGAGCTTGCGGACCACGATCACGTCGAGGGGGGCACGGAGCGCCTGGGCCACCTGATAGGCCACCGGCACCCCGCCGCGGGGCAGGCCCAGCACGACGGGTTCGTCCTTCTCCAAGTGGCGCAACGCCTCGGCCAGCCGCCGTCCGGCGTCCGCGCGGTCAGTGAACAGCACAGTGTGCACCCCCTACCCAGGGGAGACGGAAGCTACGTCCACACCTAAATCCGGAATAACCCCACCCGAGGTCATTCCGCAAGTCAGGGCGGTCCCGTCGGGCCGGCCCCGGGCGGCTGCGGGGCCAAGAGGTCCACGATCTCGGGGACCGACCACCGAGGGTGTACTCCTGGGCACGAGGCGAGATAGGTCGCGGTCCGGTGTGCGGTCCAGCCGTGCGTGGCGCTGATGCCGGCGGCGATGTGGCGCAGGTAGGCGGCGGAGGGCGGGTTCGGGGGGACGTCCGTGCTGCGCCAGGGGGCCGTGAAGGTCAGCACCGGGTGGCCGGCGAGCCGTCCGGCGCAGACCAGCGTCTCGTAGCGGCCGGGGCCCAGTCGGTCGCGCCCGCGGGTGAGGACCTGCGTCAGGTCGAGATCCTGGCCTGGGTCCTGGTACATCTCCTGCGCCGCGATGTCGGAGAACTGAGAGAGCGTCAGGAGATAGGCGTGGCAGGGGAGTTCGCCGTCCGCGTCGGGGTCGTAGAAGGCTCGGCCGCCGGTCCACACCGCGGACTCGGTGGCGAAGTACAGCCGCCCGCGCAGCAGGAGCGGCAGGCTGCGCCGGGGGCGGCGCGGGTCGCGGCATCCCGGGACATCCCGTCGTCCGCCCGGCGGGCGGCCTCCGGCGAGGTAATGGCCGAGCCTTTCCGGGTGGGTGTTGGAGCCGTACGCGGCGTACCAGACGTGCGTGACGGCGACCGGACGGGAGGTGCTCCCACCGGCGTCGAAGGGCTCCGGGGCGCGGGGCGCGGTCACCCCCTCACGGTATCCGGCCCCGGGGAACGACGGCATGGCCGTGAGCGCCGAGCGATGGGCTTCGGACGCACACGTGGTTCGCCCCTGCACGAGCGAGAGGGCTTCGAGCCGTATGCGTGAGGGCTTCGAGCCGCATGACGGCCAGGACGGGCCGGTGTCGGCTGGTCGTCGGCGGTGGGCGGTGGCCTGTCGGTGACGTGTCGGCGAGTTGTCGACGGCTGCCGGGACCTTGGGGTTGGTCGGCGTCGGCCTCCACGGCACCGGCCACCGCCGTCGCATCGTCGCGGCGGACTGGAACGGCGCTCCCGGCGTGACCCGCCGGACGTCCGCCCAGCGGTCCACGATCAGGAAGGAAGTCCCCATGACCACTGACGTCACGATCATCGGCGCCGGACTCGGCGGCCTCGTGCTCGCCCGCGTCCTGCACGTCCACGGAATACCGGCCACGGTCTACGAGGCGGAGCCGTCCCCGACGGCGCGTTCGCAGGGCGGGATGCTTGACATCCACGACTACAACGGGCAACTCGCCCTTGAGGCAGCCGACTTGATGAACGAGTTCCGCGGCCTCATCCTGGAGGGCCGCCAGGCGATGCGGATCCTCGACCCGGACGGGACCGTCCTGTTCGACAAGGCCGACGACGGCACGGGTGGCCGCCCCGAGGTGCAGCGCGGCGAGCTGCGAGCGATCCTGCTCGACTCGCTCCCGGCCGGCACCGTCCGGTGGGGGCACAAGGTCAGCAGCGCCCGTGCCCTTGACGAGGGCCGCTACGAGGTGACGTTCGCAGGCGGTGGCACCGTCGTCACGAGCCTGTTGGTCGGCGCGGACGGCGCGTGGTCCCGGGTCCGGCCGCTGCTCTCCACCGCCATGCCCGAGTACGTCGGCAAGTCGGTCGTCGAGACCTACCTGTTCGACGCCGACACCCGGCACCCCGCCGCAGCGAAGGCGGTCGGCGGCGGGTCGATGATCGCGCCCACACCGGGCCGGGAGATCTTCGCGCACCGGGAAAGCGGCGACACCCTGCACGCCTACGTGGGGCTGTCCGAGCCGCAGGACTGGTTCGCCGGCATCGATTTCACCGATGCCGCCGTGGCCACCGCGCGGATCGCGGCGGAGTTCGACGGCTGGGCGCCGGAGCTCACCGCGCTGATCACCGACGGCGACATCGCGCCGGTCCTGCGCCCCCTCTACGCGCTGCCGACCGGGCACCGGTGGGACCGGGTGCCGGGGGTGACCCTGCTCGGCGACGCCGCCCACCTCGCGGCCCCGAACGGCGAAGGCGCCAACCTGGCCATGCTCGACGGTGCCGAACTCGGCAAGGCCCTCGCCGCGCACCCCGACGACGTCGAGGCCGCGCTCACCGCGTACGAGCAGGCCATGTTCCCCCGCAGCGCTGAGACTGCCGCTTTCGACGGTGCCGAGGCCCACGGGACCGACTCCGACAGCAACACGGCCCACGACCTGATCGCCGCGTTCACCCGACACGAGCAGGCCCCGTAAGGCGTCCGTCGATGGCGTTCTTCTGCGGCGTTCGTCCACGGCAGGCGCGAGAACTGGCGGCAGTTGAACAGGCGCACCTCCGGCCGGGCCGGGTGGCCCGGTGCGGTCACTCCGGCCGGACGATCAGCCGGCGGGCCGCCGAACGGGCCACGACCAGCGCCCGGTCGTGGTCCGTGCCGCGCTGTCCGAGGACGACCCGGGTGCTCAACCCGTCGAGGAGCGCGAGGAGTTCATCGGCCCGCGCCGCGGCGTCCATCGGTGCGAAGCGGCCGCGCTCCGCCCCCTTGGTGAGCAGTGCCGTCAGATCGTCCTGCCATCCCTGGTCCATCTCCTCCTGCGCGCGGTGCAGCGCCTCGTTGGAGGGGGTGCGGGCCCACAGTTCGATCCACAGCATCCAGCGCGCGTCGCGCGGTCCGCGCGGCAGGTAGAGCTGAAGGAAGAGGTCGAGCTTGCGCTCCGCGGTCAGTCGCCGCGCCAGGAGTGCCGCGCGCTCCTCGGCGAGCGCCGCCTCGCTCCACCGCAGCGCCTCCAGCAGCAGCAGGTCCTTGACTTAGAACGGCATTCAAGGCGTGTGTGGGTACGGAAGGGCGGGCGCGATGGCACAGCAGCAGCCGGACACCGGGAGCAGCGACACCGCCGATCCGGACGAAAGCGCAGGTCGGCGCGGTACGTCCGGCGCCCAGCGGGAGACCGACGAGGTCTTCAAGGTCGAGACCCACGGCATCGACCCCATCCCCGACGACGAGCGGCACGGCAGCGCACGCGACGTCTTCTGGCTCTGGTTCGGCTCCAACCTCACCTACTGGGCGCTCGCCCGGCGCACGGTCGCCGCCACCACCCCGGCCACCTGACCGACCCCCCCTCCCCGGGACCCGTCACCCCCCCCGGACCCGCCACACCCCGCCCAGCGACCCGAACATCCCGTACCACCGCACGACCCAGGAGCTCCCCCGATGTCCCGTACCACCGCCCCGGCCGGCCCCGCCGCCCTCGTCCTCACCGGCGCCCGCATCCACACCGTCGACCCCGACCTGCCCGAGGCGCAGGCGCTCGCCGTACGCGATGGCCGGATCGCCTGGCTCGGCGCGGACGCCGACGCCGCCCGGTGGACCGCCCCCGACACCACGGTGGTCGACGCCGGCGGCCGCCTGGTGCTGCCCGGATTCATCGACGCCCACAACCACGTCCGGCTCGGCTCCGACGACGCCTGCGTCCAACTCGCCGGCGTCCGCACCCTCGACGCCATCCACCGCCGGATCCGCGACTGGCACGCCGCCCACCCGGACGCCGAGTGGATCGAGGCCGAGGCGTTCGACTACTCCGCGATCCCCGGCGGCCGGATGCCCCGCGCCACCGACCTCGACCCGGCCACCGGCGACACCCCCGCCTTCGTCCTCAGCTACGACGTGCACACCGCCTGGCTGAACACCGCCGCCCTGCGCCGCCTGGGCATCGACCGGGACCACACCGGCCTGCCGTTCGGCGAGGCCGAGACCGACCCGGAGACCGGCGAACCCACCGGATTCATCAAGGACTTCGCGGTCAGGGGCCTCTCCCGCGATGGCCACCGCGCCCTCAAGGAACTGGGCGTCCCGTGGGCCGGTGCCGACCGCCAGTACGGGCGGCTCGCCAAGAGCCTCGACGACGCCATCCGGTTCGGCATCACCACCGTCGTGGAACCCCAGAACTCCCTCGACGACCTCGCCCTCTTCACCCGCGCCCGGGCCGAGGGCCGGCTCCGTTCCCGGATCGTCGCGGCACTCTTCCACCCGCGCGGCACCACCGACGCCGACCTGGACGACTTCGCGGCCGCCGCCCACCGCTTCGCCGACGACCGACTGCGGGTCGGCCCGCTCAAGCTCTACATCGACGACGTCGTCGAACCCCGCACCGCGGCCCTCCTCGCGCCCTACGCCGGCTGCCGCCACCACCGCGGCGAGACCTTCTACCCGGCGGCGGACTTCCGCGAGCTGCTGGTGAAGCTGGACGCCCGCGGCTTCCAGTGCTTCGTGCACGCCACCGGCGACCGCGGCATCCGCACCGTCCTGGACGCCGTCGAGGCGGCCCGGGCGACCAACGGCCCGCGCGATGCCCGCCACCAGGTCGTACACGTCGAATGCCTGGACCCCGCGGACACCCCGCGCTTCGCCGAGCTGGGCGTGGTCGCCTGCATGCAGCCCCGGCACTGCGCCCCGGAGATCGCCGGACCCGGCCAGGACTGGGCCGAGAACGTCGGCCCGGAGCGCTGGCACAAGGCGTGGCCGATGCGCAGCCTGCACTCCGCCGGCGCCGTGCTGGCCTTCTCCAGCGACTGGAACGTCGCCGAGATGGACCCCATGATCGGCATCTACACCGCCCTCACCCGGCGGCCGCTGGCCGGCGGCGCGGCCTGGCAGCCCGAGGAGACGGTGAGCGTGGAAACCGCCGTGCACGCCTACACCATGGGCTCCGCGTACGCCAACTTCCTTGACCAGGAGCGGGGTTCGCTGACCGTCGGCAAGCTCGCCGACTTCGTGGTGCTGTCCCAGGACATCCTGCGGGCCGCACCCGAGGACATCCCCGGCACGGTGGCGGAAACGGTCGTGGTCGGCGGCGAGATCGTCCACGAGAGCGGCCGGTAAACGACCGGGGGAGACGCCCCCGGCAATCGACCGCACGTTCGATGCGGGCTGCGGTGCGGGAGCGGCGACGCCGCCGCGGGGGCAGGATGACCGTATGCTGCTCGCCGCTCTCGCACAGGTGTCGGCGGAGGTCGCCGCCACCTCGGCCCGGTCACGGAAGACCGCGCTGCTGGCCGAGCTGTTCCGGGCCGCCGACCCGGCGGACGCCCCGGTGGTCATCCCGTACCTGGCCGGGCGGCTGCCCCAGGGCCGGATCGGCGTCGGCTGGAACGCCCTGCGCGACCCGCCGCCGCCCGCCGACCGGCCCACCCTCACCGTCCACGACGTGCACACCGCACTGACCGCCCTGGCCCGGGTCGCCGGACCCGGCGCCCAGACCGAGCGGCGGCGGCTGGTCCGGGAACTGCTCGCCGCCGCCACCGGCCAGGAGCAGCGTTTCCTGTACGGGCTGCTGACCGGCGAGGTCCGCCAGGGCGCCCTGGACGCGCTCGCCGTCGAAGGACTCGCCGCCGCCACCGGCGCGCCCCCGGACGCGGTGCGGCGCGCCGTGATGCTCGCCGGATCACTCCCCGAGGTCGCCCGGGCGCTGCTCTCCACCGGCCCGCCGGCGCTGGCCGACTTCCGGCTCACCGTCGGCCGGCCGGTCGGACCGATGCTCGCGCAGACCGCCGCCTCCGTCGACGAGGCGATCGGTCGGCTCGGCCGCTGCGCCGTGGAGGAGAAGCTCGACGGCATCCGGGTGCAGGTGCACCGGGACGGCCCGGACGTGCGGATCCACACCCGCACCCTGGACGAGGTCACCGACCGGCTGCCCGAGGTCGGCGCCCTCGTCCGGACCCTGCCCGCCACGCGCTTCATCCTCGACGGCGAGGTGATCGCCCTGGACGCGGACGGCCGCCCGGTGCCGTTCCAGCGGGTCGCCGGCCGGTTCGGCTCCCGGACGGACGTCGCCGCGGCCCACGCCGCCCTCCCGTTGACCCCGGTCTTCTTCGACCTCCTCGCGCTCGGCGAGCGCGCCCTGCTGGACCTCCCCGGCGACCACCGGTACGCCGAACTCGCCTCGCTCGTACCGGAGTCGGCGCGGGTGCGGCGCTGTGTCGTGGCGGACCCGGACGACCCCGGCGCCCGCGCCGCCGCCGCGGACTTCTTCGACCGCACCCTGCGCCGCGGCCACGAGGGCGTCGTGGTCAAGGCCCTCGACGCGCCCTACAGCGCCGGCCGCCGGGGCGCCGCCTGGCTGAAGGTGAAGCCGGTGCACACCCTGGACCTGGTGGTCCTGGCGGCGGAGTGGGGCCACGGCCGCCGCACCGGCAAGCTCTCCAACCTGCACCTGGGGGCGCGGGCCGCGGACGGCGGATTCGTCATGCTGGGCAAGACCTTCAAGGGGCTCACCGACGCCACCCTCGACTGGCAGACCGCACGACTGCGGGAGCTGGCGGTGGCGGACGACGGCCAGGTGGTCACGGTCCGTCCGGAACTCGTCGTGGAGATCGCCTACGACGGACTCCAGACCTCGCCCCGCTATCCGGCCGGCGTCACCCTGCGGTTCGCCCGCGTGGTCCGCTACCGGGAGGACAAGACCGCCGCGGAGGCCGACACCATCGACACCGTGCTGGCCGCGCACCGCTGACGCGCGGGCGCGGGGAGCGGGGAGCGGGGAAGGGACGAAGGGAGCGGCGGACGGATGGCCGGGAAGCGGAGCGCCGGACTGTTGTTGCACCGCAGTGGTGCGGACGGCGGCACCGAGGTGCTGCTGGCGCACATGGGCGGCCCGTTGTGGGCCCGCCGGGACGCCGGCGCCTGGTCGGTGCCCAAGGGGGAGTACGTACCGCCGGAGGAGCCGCTGGCCGCGGCCCGCCGGGAGTTCGCCGAGGAGTTGGGCGTGCCGCCGCCGGAGGGGCGGTACGTGCCCCTGGGGGACGTCCGCCAGTCCGGCGGGAAGGTGGTGACGGTCTGGGCCGTCGCGGCCGACCTCGACCCGGCGGGCATCGAGCCCGGCACGTTCGAAATGGAGTGGCCGCGCGGCTCCGGGGTGCTCCGGAGCTTCCCGGAGATCGACCGGGTGGCGTGGTGGACCCCGGAGCAGGCGCGTGCACGGCTGGTCGCGGCGCAGCGGGAGTTCCTGGACCGGCTGGCGGACGCCCTCACCGGTGGGCCAGGCGAGGGCGTCCGCTGACCGCTCCGGCCGCGCCACCCCCGGCCGATCGGACCGCTCAGGCCGGGGCCGCCGTCACTTCACCGCGCCCAGCGACAGACCCTGCACCAGCTTGTCCTGGGCGGCGAACCCGGCGACCAGCACCGGCAGCGACACCACGGTGGCCGCCGCGCACACCTTCGCCAGGAACAGCCCCTGGCTGGTGACCAGCCCGGTCAGGAACACCGGCGAGGTCCCGGCCACGACGCCGGTCAGCACCCGCGCGAACAGCAACTCGTTCCAGCTGAAGAGGAACGAGATCAGCGCGGTCGCGGCGATGCCCGGCAGGGCGACCGGCGCCACGATCCGCACCAGCGTGGTGGGCAGCCCGGCCCCGTCGATCGAGGCGGCCTCCAGGATCTCCACCGGCACCTCGGCCAGGAACGACCGCATCATCCACACCGCGATCGGCAGGTTCATCGAGGTGTAGAGGATGACCAGCAGCCAGATGCTGTCCAGCATCCGGGTGTTCTGGGCGACCAGGTAGACCGGCAGCAGTCCGGCCACCAGCGGCAGCATCTTCGTGGAGAGGAAGAAGAACAGCACATCGCGCCACTTGCGCACCGGCCGGATGGACAGTGCGTACGCCGCCGGCACCGCCAGCACCAGCACCAGCAGCGTCGAAGCGACCGACGCGGTGAGGGAGTTGAGCAACGGCGGCCAGGGACTCACCCCCGCGCCACCGAGGCCGAAGAACTGCCGGTACCCGTGCAGGGTGAGCGGTGCGAACAGGCTCGGCGGATTGGTCGCGGCGTCCGGCTCGCGGTGGAAGGAGGTCAGCACCATCCAGGCCACCGGAAGGAAGAAGGCGATCCCGCACAGCCAGGCCACCAGGCCCAGCGCCGCCCCGCGGACCCGCCGTCCGCTCCTGCGGTCTCCTCGCGTCATCGGGTGATCTCCTCGCGCAGCAGGGACGACACGGTACGCAGGGCGAAGTTCGCCACCAGCAGTGAGCAGAGCACCACCACGACGCCCTGCGCGGACGCCCGGCCGTAGTCATGAGCCTGGTAGAAGGTCTGATAGATGGTGTACGGCAGGTTGGCGGTGCCCAGCCCGCCCGAGGTGAGGGTGAACACCGCGTCGAAGTTCTGCACGATGTACACCGTCCCCAGCAGCGCCGCCAGTTCGAGGTAGCGCCGCAGATGCGGCAGGGTGAGGTAGCGGAAGACGTCGAAGGGCGAGGCCCCGTCCATCCGGGCCGCCTCCACCGCGTCCGCCGGCCGGCTCTGCAACCCCGCCAGCAGGATCAGCATCATGAACGGCGTCCACTGCCAGATGAGCGACAACTCCACTGCTAGCAGCGGGGAGTTGGTCATCCAGTCCGGCTGCGGCGGGTCGCCGGCGCCGAACAGGTGCCAGAGCCAGGTCAGCACGCCGTTGAACAGCCCGTACGAGGCGTTGTACAGCGCGTGCTTCCACAGCAGCGCGGCGGCCACCGGCACCACCAGGAACGGGGTGATCAGCAGGGTGCGGACGACGCCCCGGCCGCGGAAGTTGCGGTCCAGCAGCAGTGCCAGCCCCAACCCCAGCCCCAGGCTGACCAGCACCACCGTCACCGTCAGCAGCACCGTGGTCCCTACCGAGGACCGCAGCGCCGGATCGGTGACCACCGCCCGGTAGTTGTCGAACGCGGCGAACCCGCGGTGGTCGGGGGCCAGTGCGTTCCAGCGCATGAAGGAGATCACCACCGTTGCCACGAACGGGAGTTGGGTGACCACGATCAGGAAGACCAGTGCGGGCAGCAGCGGGGCGCGCCGGGCCCACTCCTTCGCCCGCTCAGCGACCGGTGTACGCACGGGACACCTCCCGCGCCAGCCGCTGGCCCGCCCGCAGCGCCTCGTCGACGCTCTGCTTGCCGGCGATCGCCGAACTGATCTCCTGCGACACCTTCGTCCCAAGGTCCGAGAACTCCGGTATGTCCACGAACTGGATCCCGGGCGCCGGCCGCGGCTGCACCCCCGGATCGTCCGGCCGAGCCGAGGTGATCGCCCGCTCGGTCGCCGCCGCGAACGTCCCGGCCTCCTTGAGGTAGTCCGGATCGCGGTAGGTCGAGGCCCGCTTCCCGGCCGGCACCCGCGACCAGCCCAGTTCGCGGCCCACCAGGCGCTCGTACGACTTTCCGGACGCCCAGCGGACGAACTCCCAGGCCGCCTTCTGGTGGGTGCTGGCCTTCTGGATGCCCCAGGCCCAGGTGTAGAGCCAGCCCGCGCTGCCGGTCCGCTCGACCGGCGCCGGGGCGTACCCGATCCGGCCGGCGACCGGTGAGTCCGCGCTCTCCAGCGACCCGGCCCCCGCGGTCGCGTCGTACCACATGGCGACCTTGCCTTGCTGCATGTCGTTGAGGCACTCGGTGTACCCGGCCTGTGGCGCGCCGGGCTCCCCGTGCGCGCGGACCAGCCCGACGTAGAAGCGGGTCGCCCGGGCGAACTCCGGGGCGTCCAGCCGGGCCTGCCAGTCCTTGTCGAACCACGTCCCGCCGAAGGTGTTGACCGCCGTCGTCAGTGGCGCCGTCAGCTGCCCCCAACCGGGCTGCCCGCGCAGACAGATGCCCTTCAGTCCCGGTTTCGAACCGTCCAACTTGGCTGCCATGGCGGCTACTTGGGTCCAGGTGGGCCGGGCGGGCATGGTCAGTCCGGCCGCCTTCAGCAGGTCCTTGCGGTACATCAGGAACGACGACTCGCCGTAGAACGGCTCCGCGTAGACCTCGCCGTCGGCCGCGGTGAGCGAGGAACGCACCGGTGCGAGCAGGTCCTTCTGGTCGAACTCCCGGTCCTTACCGGCCAGTTGGCCCAGAGGGGTGAGCCAGCCGTTGCGGGCGTAGAGGGGCGTCTCGTAGTTGCTGAGGCTGGCCACGTCGTACTGCCCGGCCTGGCTGGAGAAGTCCTGGCTCATCTTGTCGCGGAGATCGTCCTCCGGCAGCACGGTGAAGTTGACCTTGATGCCGGTCTCCTTGGTGAAGTGCTCGGCGGTGAGCCGCTGGAGATCCACCATCTGCGGGTTGTTCACCATCAGCACGTTGAGGGTGTGCAGCCCGTCGTGGCCGGTGTCGCCGGCGCCGCGGTAGCAGCCGGCGGTGGTCAGTGAGAGGGCGGCCGCGAGGGCGGCCAGCCATCGCCCGCGGTGGCCCGCGCCGCCGACGGCTCCGGGGGATCGTGCGCGCACGGTTCCTGCCTTTCCAAGGTGACTCGGCCCGGGAGGCGGGCATGGGCATGTCAGATGTGCCGCCGCCGGACCTGCGGCGACGGACGGGGGAGGGCGGTCAGACCCGGAGTACCTGCGGCCCCAGGAGGGAGTAGCGGTGCGCCTCCGGCGCGGACAGCCCGGTGTCGGTGACGATCACGTCGAGATCACCGATCCCGGCGAACCGGCAGAAACTGCTGGCCCCGAACTTGCTGTGCACCCCGACCAGCACCCGCCGCCGCGACGAGCGCACCGCCTGCGCCTTCACATCGGCGACCGCCGGATCGGGCGTGGTCAGCCCGTGCTCCCGGGAGATCCCGTTGGCACCCACGAACGCCAGGTCGACCACGAAACCGGCGAGCATGTCCCGGCACCACGGCCCCACCGTCGCCTGGGTCCCGGCCCGCACCCGCCCACCGGCCAGCAGCACGGTCGTCGCGTCGGACGCCGCGACCAGCGAGGCGGTCCGCAGCGACGCGGTCAGCACGGTCAGCGGCCGGTCCGTCGGCAGCAGCATCGCGACCAGTTCGGGCGTGTACCCCTCGTCGACGAAGACCGTCTCCGCCTCGCCGACCAACTGTGCCGCGGCCGCCGCGATCCGCCGCTTCTCCGGCACCTGCTGGGTCTCCCGCCGCGCCAGCGTGGTCTCGTACCCCGCGCTCTCGACCGGGTACGCCGCCCCGTGCGTCCGCCGGACCAGCCCCCGGCGCTCCAGCTCCCGCAGATCGCGCCGCACGGTCTCGCGGGCCACTCCGAATTCGGTGGCCGCCTCGGCGACCTCGACGCGTCCGGACTGCCGGGCGAGCAGCAAGAGGCGACTCTGGCGTTCCTCGGCCCTCATAGCTCTCTCCTGCCCCTGGCGGGATGTGCCCGCCGCGTTCGCTCAGCCGACTTCCGTTCGGTCGCGTTCCCCGCGGATCGCTTTCCGTTCGGTCACGGCGGTGCCCGTTTCTGCCCGCAGCCAGGTTTATAGCAACAGACCATGTGCCCGCCATGGCCCGCAACGGCACCAAACCTGCCCGTTTCTGACCGTTTCCGGGCGCTGTTCTCCGGCGCCCCGGCCCCGGGTCGCGTCCGTTCCCCGCCGTGCGCGCGCCCGCGGCGGCCGCCCAGGCTCACCGGTGTACGCCGGTGGCACCCCGGTGGTGCGAGGTCCGACGGCGCTTAGGCTGGACGGCATGAGCTCGGAGATGCGGTCGTTGGCGGTCACCGCACTCGTCCAGGAGGACGAGTGCGCGGTGCTGCGGGTCAGCGGAGAGCTCGACCTCCGCACCGAGCAGGCGTTCCTCGCCGAGGCGCGGTCGATCGTCTCGGCCGGTCACCGCTTCCTCGTACTCGATCTGACCGCCCTGCGGTTCTGCGACTCCCGGGGCCTGAGCTGCCTGCTCGCCCTGGAATGGCTCTGCCGCCGCCTGGAGGGCCGGCTCCTGCTGGCGTCCCTGGGCGTCCGGATGCTCAAGCTCCTGGTCGGGACGCAGTCGCTGGGGGTCTTCTCCTGCTACCCGACGGTCGGCCACGCCCTGGCCGCGGTCCCCGCCGGCAGCCGCCCGACGTGGCCGCCGCCCGCCGACGAGGCCACCGCGGGCTGACCGTGGCTGGACTCGGCCATGTGGGGGAGGGGTCACGCCTGCGGGCGACGCCCCGCCGGGCGCCCGGTCTGACTCCTGAGTGTGACGTTCCGCTCACCCGGCACCGGACCGGGCGCCCTGCCACCACCGGACGCGGCCCTACCACCGGCCACGGCCCCACCAGCGTTCACGGCCCTACCGCCGGTCACGGCCCCGCCGCCGGCCCCAACTCCGCCCCCGCCTCCGCTTCCGCCGCCACCTCCGTTTCAGCCCCCGCCCGCAGTGCCGAGATCAGCGCCGCCACCGAGGGCCGGTCCCGGGCGGTCCTCCCGACCGCGACCACGACGTGCCGCTCGACGGTCTCCCGCAACGGCACCGCCACGATCCCCTCCGACCGCAGCCGCAGCATCAGCCCGGTCAGCGGCGCCACCCCCAGCCCCGCCCCCACCATCGCCAGCGACGTCGCGGTGTCCGTCACCTCGTGGACCACCCGCGGCTCGCAGCCGGCCCGCCGACAGGCGGTCCGGATCGCCCGCCCGTAGTACGAGCCGGCCGCCGGCAGGATCCACTCGTACGCCGCGGCCTCCGCCAGCGACAGCGGCGCCCGCGCCACCCCGCCGGGCGCCCGCCCGGCCGGTACCGCCAACGCGAACCGCTCCGAGCGCAGCCGCACCAGCTCCACCGACCCGTCCCGGTCCAGCGGCGCGTCCGGATAGTCCAGGCCCAGCGCCAGATCCACCCGCCCGGCCAGCACCTCCGCGTACGCCTGGTCCACGTCCACCTCGCGGCTCACCACCCGCACCCCGGGATGCCGGGCCGCCAACCGGCGCAGGGCCGGCGGCAACAACACCGCCGCAGCGGTCCCGAACACCCCCAGCCGCAGCCGCCCGCTCACCTCCCCGCGGGCCCGCTCCAGGGCCGCCACCGCCTCGGCCTGGGCCCCCAGGATCCGCTCGGCGTGCACCGCCAGGATCCGCCCGTCGTCCGTCAGCTCCACCCGGCGCCCGGCCCGCCGGACCAGTTCGGTGCCGGTGGTCCGCTCCAGCGCCGCGATGTGCTGGGAGACCGCGCCCGGCGTGTAGCCCAGCGCCGCGGCCGCCGCGGTCATGGTGCGGCTCCGGGTCAGCTCCAACAGCGTCCTGAGCTGCACCCCCGGCAATTCCACGGCGGGAACCTACCCACCGGCCACCGGCACCACCCGCGTCCCGCCAAACCCTCCGGACCTCCACACCTCCTCATAGATCACCTCCAGCGACTCTGCATGGACGGGCGACCGGCCGCCCGGCACCATCGAAGAGCACCGGCCCCGCGGCCCCGCCGGCGGCCGGACGACCACGCGACGCCCCAACGCCCCAACGCCCCAACGCCCCAACGCCCCAACGCCCCGACGACCCAACGCCCCGACGACGGGAAGGCGGCCCGGATGGCCCACCCCACGGCTTCGGCTCCCTCACCCCCCGACCCGCAGCCAGAACCACAGCCCGCCCCGCTCCCCACCGCCGCCGACGTCGTGATCATCGGCGGCGGGGTGATCGGCGCGAGCATCGCCTTCCACCTGGCCGAGGCGGACGCCGGCCGGGTGCTGCTGCTCGAACGTGACCTGCCCGCCTCCGGCTCGTCCGGCAAACCGCTGGGCGGGGTCCGCGCACAGTTCTCCGATCCGCTCAACATCCGGCTCGGCCTGCGCAGCCTGGACGCCTGGCGGGACTTCGCCCGCCGCCCCGGCGCCGACGTCGGACTGGACACCGTCGGCTACCTCTTCCTCCTCGGCAGCGAAACCGAACGGGACACCTTCACCGCGGGCGTCGAGATCCAGAACGCGCACGGCGTACCCAGCCGCATCATCACCCCGCGCGCCGCCCGGGACCTCTGCCCCTACCTCGACCCCGGCACCCTCATCGCCGCCGCCTTCTCGCCCACCGACGGCTACGCCACGCCCGGTGCCGCCGTCACCGGCTACCTCCGCGCCGCCCGCCGGCTCGGCGCCACCGTCCGCACCCGCTGCCCGGTCACCGCCATCGACACCGCCGACGGCCGCATCCAGACGGTCCGCACCCCGCACGGCACCGTCCACACCCCCACCGTGATCTGCTGCGCCGGCGCCTGGTCCGCCGAGGTCGGCGCACTCGCCGGCGTCACCCTGCCGGTCACCCCGCTACGCCGCCAGATCGCCTTCACCGGGCCGCTGCGCCCCCGACCGCCCCGTATCCCCTTCACCCTCGACTACGCCTCCACCCTCTACTTTCACAACGACGGCGCCGACGGCCTGCTCCTCGGCCTCTCCGACCCGGCCCAACAACCCGGCTACGAGCGGGAGTTCAGCCGTGAATGGCTGACCCCGTTCCGCGCCGCGGCGGCCCGCCGGGCTCCGGAACTCGCCGGCGCACCGATCACCGGCGGCTGGGCCGGCCTCTACGAGATGACCCCCGACCGCAACGCCCTCATCGGCGAGGCCCCGCACCCCGGCCGGTTCCTCTACGCCACCGGCTTCTCCGGCCACGGCTTCCTCCAGGCGCCCGCCGTCGGCGAGATCGTCCGCGACCTGTACCTGCGCCGCGAACCCTTCCTCGACGTCGGCCCGCTCGCCGCCACCCGCTTCGACGGCCACCACGCCACCCGCCCCGAGGCCCACATCATCTGACCCCACCGACCCCGGAGAGGAGACCTCATGGCCCTGATCCCCACCTGGCGCCTGCGCGCCGCGTTCGCCCGCCGGCTCTCCGCCATGTACGGCACCGAAGTCCCCGCCTACACCACCCTCCTGGAGGTCACCGGGCAGATCAACGACGAGGTCGCCGGCCGCGATCCGCACGCCGGCCGGCTCGGCAGCATCGACCGGGTCACTGCCGAACGCCACGGCGCCATCCGCGTCGGCACCCCTACCGAACTCCGCCAGGCCGCCCAGGTCTTCGCCGCGCTCGGGCTGCACCCGGTCGGCTTCTACGACCTCCGGGACGGCGACATCGGCGCGGTCCCCGTCGTCTCCACCGCCTTCCGCCCCCTGGACGCCGTCGAACTCGACCGCAACCCCTTCCGGGTCTTCACCTCCCTCCTGACCACCGGCGACCGCCGCTTCTTCGACTCCGACCTGGAATCCCGGCTGGACGCCTTCCTCGCCCGCCGCCGCCTCTTCCCGCCCGCCCTCCTCCACCTCGCCGAGCGGGCGGAACGCGAACACGGCCTGGACGAGCCCGACGCGGAACGCTTCCTCACCCTCGCCGTCGGTGCGTTCACCCTCTCCACCGAACCCGTCGACCGCGCCTGGTACGCCGAACTGGAACGGATCTCCGCGGTCGCCGCCGACATCGGCGGGGTCACCACCACCCACGTCAACCACCTCACCCCACGCGTCCTGGACATCGACGCCCTCTACCGGCGGATGGGGGAGCGCGGCATCACCATGATCGACCGCATCCAGGGACCTCCGCGCTGGGCCGGCCCCGACGTCCTGCTGCGCCAGACCTCCTTCCGCGCGCTCGCCGAACCCCGCACCTTCCGCGACCCCGACGGCCGGCTCACCCGAGGCGCCCTGCGGGTCCGCTTCGGCGAGGTCGAGGCCCGCGGCATCGCCCTGACCCGCACCGGCCGGGCCCGCTACGACACCCTCACGGCCGAGACCGACCGCCGCACCGCCGGCCGCCCCGACGCCGACCGACAAGCCACCGCCCGCACCCTGTGGGAGCGCGACTTCCCCCGCACCGAGGCCCAACTCGCCGCCGAACGGCTGGCGTTCTTCACCTACCGTCCGGTGGCCGCCCGCCCCCGCGACGGCCACCGCCCGCCCGCCGACCTCGCCGCCCTGCTCGCCGGCGGCTGGCTCACCGCCCACCCCCTCGTCTACGAGGACTTCCTGCCCCGCTCCGCCGCCGGCATCTTCCACTCCAACCTCACCGGCGACGGCACCCGCGACCCCCACCGCGACGGCACCCCCTTCGACGCCCACCGTCTCTCCGAAGCCCTCGGCCGCCCGGTGCTCGACCCGTTCACCGGCTACGCCGCACAACAGGACCGCTCCTTGCGCGCGGCCCTGACCACCCTGCGTGCCGACGCAGCCCTCCACGCCCTGGACACCCCGACGCCCACCACCACATCTGATAAGTAGTCACCACCCTTTGCTCACACAGGAGTTATCGATGACCGTCAGCGCGCACCCGGCCACCCTCGGCCTCCCCGACACCGACGCCCTGCGGGCCCGCGCCACCACCGCGCTGCGTCGCTGCGGTGCCGTCGGCCTCGACGCGTACCCGGAGCGGGCCCCCGGGACCGGCGCCACGGTCGCTGCCCGCACCCCCCTCGCCGGCGCCGTCCTCGCCCACCTGCCCGCCACCACCCCCGACCAGGCCGAGGCCGCCCTCGCCGACGCCCACCGCACCTTCCTCACCTGGCGCACCGTCCCCGCCCCGGTCCGCGGCGCCCTGGTCAAACGGCTCGGCGAACTCCTCGCCACCCACCAGGAGGACCTGGCCGAACTTGTCACCCTCGAAGCCGGCAAGATCCACTCCGAGGCGCTCGGCGAGGTCCGGGAGATGATCGACATCTGCGACTTCGCGGTCGGCCTCTCCCGACAGCTCTACGGCCGGACCATCGCCGGCGAACGCCCCGGCCACCGGCTCTCCGAGAGCTGGCACCCGCTCGGCGTCGCCGGCGTGATCTCCGCCTTCAACTTCCCCGTCGCCGTCTGGTCCTGGAACACCGCCCTCGCCCTGGTCTGCGGCGACCCGGTGGTTTGGAAACCGTCCGAACTCACCCCGCTCACCGCGCTCGCCTGCACCGCCCTGCTCGCCCGCGCCGCCGCCGACACCGGCGCCCCACCCGGCATCCACCACCTGCTGCTCGGCGGACCGGAACACGGCGAACGGCTCGCCGACGACCCCCGGGTGGCCCTCGTCAGCGCGACCGGCTCGGTGCGGATGGGGCGCCGGGTGGCGCCGCGGGTCGCCGCCCGGTTCGGCCGCTGCCTACTGGAACTCGGCGGCAACAACGCCGCCGTCGCCACCCCCTCCGCCGACCTCGACCTCACCGTCCGCGGCACGGTCTTCGCCGCCGCCGGCACCGCCGGCCAGCGCTGCACCACACTGCGCCGGCTGATCGTCCACGAGGACCTCGCCGACCGCCTCGTCGAGCGCATCGCCCACGCCTACGAGCAACTCCCGCTCGGCAACCCCTACCACCCGGCCACCCTCGTCGGCCCCCTGATCAGCACCGCCGCACACACCACCATGACCGAGGCGCTGGCCGCCGCGCGGCGGGACGGCGGCACCGTGCTCACCGGCGGCGACCGCCGCTTCGCCACCGAGGCCCCGGACGCCGCCTACGTCCGGCCCGCCCTCGTCCGGATGCCCGACCAGACCGACATCGTCCGCACCGAGACCTTCGCCCCGATCCTCTACGTCCTGACCTACCGCACCCTCGACCAGGCCATCGCCCTGCAGAACGGCGTCCCGCAGGGCCTGTCCTCCAGCATCTTCACCCGCGACCAGCGGGAAGCCGAACGGTTCCTGGCCGCCGACGGCTCCGACTGCGGCATCGCCAACGTGAACATCGGCACCTCAGGGGCGGAGATCGGCGGCGCGTTCGGCGGTGAGAAGGACACCGGTGGCGGCCGGGAGTCCGGCTCCGACGCCTGGCGCTCCTACATGCGCCGGGCCACCAACACCGTCAACTACTCCGCCGACCTCCCACTCGCCCAAGGTGTCAACTTCCTCTGAAATCAGTTGTGTTGACGTCAGTTCAGGGCCCGCCCCAAGTCCGCCACCAGTGTCGGTGACGGCCGGGGGATGACCCCGAAGTCCTCGTCGTCCCCCTCCACCACCAGTCGGTTGATCACGTTCTCCAACGCGGTCGGCAGCGTCGGCGCCAGCCCGCTGTGCCACTGGACGAGCAGGTTGTGCCGGGCCTCGTCCGGCAGCAACTGCTTCTCGTCGAACGCCGCCACCGCCCGGGGCACCTCGTCGGGCGGGTGCGCGGCCTGCTCGCGCCAGTAGGCGGCATCGCGGAACTCGCCGTCCCGACGGTGCGCCAGGTACAGGCAGTACGCCGCGGTCCGGCTGCCGGCCCCGGCGCCGAAGTGCCACCAGAAGTGCGCCGCAGCGGACCGCCCGGTGATGTGCAGCAGGCACCCGAAGACCAGCGCCCCCTCCGGGTCGATGTGGTGATCGTTCACCAGCCGCTCCAGGCTCGCCGCGGCCGCCGCCGCATTGACCACCAGCGCGCACGCCAACTGGAGTTCCCCGGTGGCCTCGTCCCGCGCGGTGGGATACCCGCTGGGGGCGGCCCGCCCGGGCCGGACCGGCGGCGGCACCACCGCGGGCGGCAGCTCCGCCGTCCGTCCCGCCGCAGCGGCCGGCGCCAGACAGCCCAGCCCGTCGAGGGCCCCCGCGTCGTCCAGCGCGCCGAAGTCCGCCAGCCCGTCGATCCCGGCCACCGCCGCGGCGGCGCTGAGCAGCGTCTCGACGGTCTCCCGCCGCTCGCCCGGAGCCGGATACGCCCTCGTCATCTTCCGATCCCCCATGTTCGACTCCCGCTGATCCCGCTGAGCTGTCCGGCCACCCGGCCGGCTATCCCTGATCGATGCCGAGCGCGGCGGCCAGCTTCCGCTTGCCCCGGCTCGCGTACGAACGCACGGTGACCTCGTCCACCCCGAGCAGCGCGGCGATCTCCCCGTCGCGGTACCCGATGACATGCCGGAGCACGATCACGTCGCACTGCCGCTCCGGCAGCCGCGAGATCGCCGCATAGAGCCCCAACTGGCTCTCCAACATGGCGAACTGCTGCTGACACTCACGCAGCAGGGCATGGGCGACGACGGCGAAGGCGGCGGTCTCGGTGAGCGCGGTCGGCTGCCGACGGTCATAGAGCCACTCCATGACCCGTTCCTTGAGCACCGCCCAGGCGTACGCCTCCACCGACGCCTGCCGCAGCGCGTGCGGCCACACCCGACCGAGCCGCTCGTACGCCGCCAGGGTCACCTCGCGGGCGGCGGCCTCGCTGCCGGTGTGCAGATAGGCGTAGGCCAGCCACTTCCGGGCGTGGGTCGTCAAGAACGCCTGGAAGGTGAGCGTCAACTGGCCGCCCGCTTCCTGCGGGACGGCTATCTCCGGCAGGGCAACACGGTCCGGCCTCCTGGCCGGCAGAAGTCGGTCCCGGTGTGTGCTCACGCGCCGTCCTCGTTCCGATCGCCGTGCACCGCCGCGACGCCACCGAGGACCGGGGGCCGCGCCGGGAGGGCGGTTGCCCTCCCCCTCCAATCAACAGGAAACCTCGCTGATTTGTGGCACCGGACGACAAATAATCCTGCGCTCCGTATGCACATGACTACTCGTGACCGAGAACGATCAGAACCCGCGCACCGACGTCCACGACACGACCACCGGCACCCCGGCGCACGACGACCGGCACCCCGGCGCACGGAGCCGCCCCGGCGCGCATGAACGCGCGCACACCGGGCAGTGCTCTCCGCGACGGCGCGCCCACCGGGGAGCGACCGGCCGGCAAGGTATCCGGCGACGGGGAGGCAGCACGCGATGAAGGACCACGAGCCCGTGGTGGACCTGCAACTGGACCGGGCACACTCGGCCCGTATCTACGACTACATCCTGGGCGGCAAGACCAACTTCCTGGCCGACCGGATGGCCGCCGGCCGCGTCCTGGGCGTCTTCCCCGCCGCCCTGGTGGCCGCCCGCATCAACCGCGAGTTCATGCACCGGGCCACCCGGCACCTCGCCGCCGCCGGCCTCCGCCAGTTCCTGGACATCGGCACCGGCATCCCTACCCCGCCCAACCTCCACGAGATCGCCCAGCGCGCCGCCCCCGACGCCCGCATCGTCTACACCGACAACGACCCCATCGTCCTCGCCCACGCCGCCGCCCTGCTGCGCGGCACCCCCGAAGGCCGCACCGCCTACGTACCGGCCGACGTCACCGACCCCGGCAGCATCCTGACCGCCCCGCAACTCCGCGCCACCCTCGACCTGACCCGGCCGGTCGCGCTGAGCCTCAACGCCCTGATGCATTTCGTCACCGACGCCGGCCACGACCGCGCGCACACCGTCGTGGAAACCCTCAAGGCCGCCCTCCCCAGCGGCAGCACGCTGGCCATGACCCACGCCACCTCGGACTACAGCCCCGACATGATGGACCGGATCATCGGGATCTACCGCGACGCGGGCACCGAGCTGCAGTTCCGCACCCGCGCCGAGTTCCTCCGCTTCTTCGACGGCTGGGACCTGCTCGACCCCGGCGTCACCCTCTCCCACCAGTGGCGCCCCGACCGTCCCGAGGACGCCACCCACGTCACCGACGCCGAGGCCGCCTGCTACGCCGCGGTCGCCCGCAAGCCCTGACCCCACACCCCGGGGACCGGGCCCTCACTCCTTGCGGTACCCGTGCGCCTCTTCGGCCGACGCCACCACCGCGGCCAGATCCGCCCCGGCCGACGCGCTGACCACGGCGGCCACCGCGCCCTCGACGAACGGCGCGTCCACCAGCCGGGCGTCCGCCGGGAGTTCGTCGCCCTCCGCGATCATCGCCTTCACCGTCAGCACCGCGCTGCCGAGGTCCACCAGTACTGCCACCCCCGCGCCGTGGTCCACCTTCCGTGCCGCCGCCGCGATCAGCTCGGAACTCGTCCCCAGCCCGCCGTCCGGCGTCCCGCCGGCCGCGGCCACCGGCACCTTCGCGCCCTGGCCGGCCAGCCCCACCGTCAGCTCCGCGACCGCCTCCGCGACCGCCTTGCTGTGCGACACCAGCACCACGCCCACCAGGGCGTCCGCGCCGCTCATCGCGCCACCTCCGCGAGGGCGGCGAACAGCAGCGCCGAGGACGTCGCGCCCGGGTCCTGGTGCCCGATGCTGCGTTCCCCCAGATAGCTCGCCCGGCCCTTCTTCGCGAGCATCGGCACGGTCGCCCGCGCCCCCTCCTCGGCCGCCGCGGCCGCCGCGTCCAGCGAGGTCTCCAATGCCGCCACGCCCGGCTCCAGCGCATCGATCATGGTCTTGTCCCCGGGCGCGGCACCTCCGAGCTCGCGCACCGACGCCACGCCGGCCCGCAGCCCCGCCTGGAGCTCCGCCACCGTCACCTCGGGCGCCTCGCCGAGGCTCTTCCCGGCCCGCCGCAGCAGCGTCCCGTACAGCGGCCCCGACGCACCGCCCACCGTCGAGATCAGCGCTCGCCCCGCGGCGACCAGCACCGCCCCCGGCGCACCGGGCGGTTCGGCCTCCGCGGTCTTCACCACGGTCGCGAACCCGCGCTGCATATTGGCCCCGTGATCGGCATCGCCGATGGCCGAGTCCAGCTCGGTGAGCCGCTCGGCCTCCCGGTCGATCAGACCGGCCGCCGCGACCATCCACCGCACGAAGAACCCACCGTCAAGCGTTGTGTCCACCACACCATCACCCCTCTGCACGAGCGACACCCACCTACCGTCCACCGCTCTACCGCCTACCGCCCCCACCGCAGTCCGGCCGTCACCACCGGCGCGTCCCACAGTCGCAGCAGTTCCCCGTCGACCTGACACAACGTCACCGAGGCCCCGGCCATGTCCAGCGACGTCACATAGTTCCCCACCAACGTACGGGCCACCGCCACCCCGCGCTCGTCGAGCACCCGGCGTACCTCCGCGCTGAAGCCGTACAACTCCAGCAGCGGAGTCGCCCCCATCCCGTTCACCAGCACCAGCACCGGCAACTGCGGCTGCAGATCCGCCAGGACCGCATCCACCGCGACGTCCGCGATCTCGTGCGAGGTCATCATCGCCCGCCGTTCCCGCCCCGGCTCGCCGTGAATTCCGACTCCCAACTCCAGCTCACCGGGCGGAAGTTCGAACGTCGGGCCGCCCTTGGCGGGCGTCGAGCACGGACTCAGCGCCACCCCGAAACTCCGTGACGAGGCCACCACCCGGCGGGCCACCGCCTCCACCCGCTCCAGCGGCATCCCCTCCTCCGCCGCGGCCCCCGCGATCTTCTCCACGAACAGCGTCGCCCCGGTCCCGCGCCGCCCCGCGGTGAAGGTCGAGTCGCGCACCGCGACATCGTCATCGACCAGCACGCTGGCGACCTGCACCCCCTCGTCCTCCGCCAGCTCCTCCGCCATCTGGAAATTCAGCACGTCACCGGTGTAGTTCTTCACCACGAACAGCACCCCGCGCCCGGAGTCCACCGCCGCCGCGGCCCGCACCATCTGATCCGGCACCGGCGAGGTGAACACCTCGCCCGGACAGGCCGCATCCAGCATCCCCGGCCCCACGAACCCCCCGTGCAACGGCTCGTGCCCGCTCCCGCCGCCGGAGACCAGCGCCACCTTCCCGGCCACCGGCGCGTCCCGCCGCACGACCACCCGGTTCGCCACGTCCACCACCAGCTCCGGGTGCGCCGTGGCCATCCCCCGCAGGGCATCCGCCACCACGGTCTCCGCGACGTTGATCAACATCCTCATGGGTACCTTCCAGGGATCCAAACAAGCACGGCCGCGACCTGGGTCTTCGCAGGTCAGATGTGATTTCGCTGGTTCTCGATCTTGGCGCCTCAGGGTGCCGAACGGCGGCTTCCGGCGGACTGACGCTGACTCCATGCCGACTTTCCTGACGGTTACTCAGCCAATCGGGTGACCTTCCCATGTGACCGCTCCGGTGGATCAAGTATCGGGCCGCGAGGGGCCGGCTGCACCGCTGTCCGCGAGGTTTCTCCATCGCAAAGGGCGCCCGCCGTCCGACGCCCGCCCCTCCCGCTGAACTCCGGCGCTGTCGAAGGCAACCTCACGAGAATCAAGCTCCTCCAGCGCCAGCACTACGGCCGGGCCGGCTTCGCGACGCCCGGGTACGTCGGGTTGCCTGATCGCTGGATCTCGCGTCAGTGGCGTGTGTAGGGGACCACGAGCACCGCCGAGGCAAAGGCTCGCCGCTTGATCTCCTGCAGGGTCCTGGCGGGCGGCGTGCTGCCGTCGAAGGAGGCGGGCATCGGTTCGTGGAGCGCGTACAGCGTCAACTGGTACCTGTGGGTGCTGCCGTGGGGTGGGCACGGTCCGTCGTAGCTGGCCTCCCCGAAGTCGTTGAGTGCCTCACGGGCACCTGGGAGAAGGTGGTGGGCACCGATTCCGGGGGCACTTGGACGGATTCCGAGCTGGAGCCAGTGAATCTTGTGGATATCGAGGTCGACCAT
This sequence comes from Streptomyces sp. RGM 3693, assembly GCF_050471125.1. Lineage (NCBI taxonomy): Bacteria > Bacillati > Actinomycetota > Actinomycetes > Kitasatosporales > Streptomycetaceae > Streptomyces > Streptomyces sp. RGM 3693. The sequence goes on along the minus strand of NZ_JBMPPQ010000003.1, from coordinate 1,644,494 downwards.
GGTCAGGGCGAGTTCCCGGGTTCCGGTCGGCACATTGGTGAAGTTCAGGGCCGGCGAGTAATCCCTTGGATCATCGCAGGTCATGAGCGGGGTGAACGCTCCGGTGCGGTCGAATCCCGGTCCCCGGGTGAGGGTGAGGGGGCCGGCGGGCGCAGTGGTGGTGCGCGTGGTGGCCGTGGAGGACGAATGTGCGCCGGGGGCGGGCTCTGATGTGCCGGAGCAGGAAGCGCACGCCAGCAGTGCCGCCGTGGCCGCGACGGTTGCCAGGGTCGGGTGTCCTCGCATGCCGCCCACTGTAGGGAGGCGGGTGCGCAAGATGCGTCATCCACGCTGGTCCGCCCCCCCGGCGGCGTACGTGCGGCAGTCCCCGATTCATGGCGGGGACCGGTCTTCGATTCCTTGCCAGGGGGGCTGTTGCCCGGCGTCGCGGATGGCACGGGCGGCGTTGATGAGTCCGATGTGGCTGAAGGCTTGGGGGTAGTTGCCGAGGGCTTCTCCCGTGGCGGGGTCCGTCTCCTCGGCGAGCAGGCCGACGTCGTTGGCGTGTGCGAGAGCGGACCGGAACACCTGCCGTGCACGGACGACATGACCGGTCAGGGCGAGAGCGTGGGCGAACCAGAAGGTGCAGAGCAGGAAGGTCCCTTCCGCTTCCTCGATCTCGTCGCCGAGGTAGCGGCGGACCAGGCCGTTGCGGTCGGTGAGCTGGGTGGCGACGGCGAGCACGGTGGACTGGACGCGAGGGTCCTGCGGAGGCAGGAAGCCGACGATGGGCAGCATCAGCGCCGAGGCGTCCAGTTCGTCACTGCCGAACGCCTGGGTGAAGGCGCCCGAACGGGGGCTCCAGCCGTGCTCTTCGATGGCTTGGCGGACGGTGTCTCGCTCGTGGCGCCAGTGGGGTACGCGTTCGTGGGCCTGGAGGGCGGGGGCCATGGTGATGGCGCGGTCCAGGGCGACCCAGCACATCAGTTTCGAGTGCAGGAAGTGTTTGCTCGGTCCGCGCCCCTCCCAGATGCCCTGGTCGGGCTCGGTCCAGCGACGGGCGGCTGCGTCGGCCGCCTGGACCAGGAAGGCGCGGGTGGTCGGGTCCAGGCGCTCCCCGGGTGGGAAGCACTCGTGGGCGGCGTCGAGGAGTTCGCCGTAGACGTCGAGTTGGCGTTGGCGCCAGGCGTCGTTGCCGATCCGAACGGGGCCGCTGTTGCGCCAGCCGGTCAGGTGGGGCAGGAGCCGCTCGCTCAGATCACGTTCCCCGCCGATGCCGTACATGATCTGCAGGTCGGCGCCGCGGTCGAGTTGGGTTGCGGCGGCCCGGGCGAGGAAGCCGAAGAACAGGTTCTTCTCCTTCTCGCAGGCGGCCGTGGCGAGCGCTTGCAGGGTGAAGCTCGCGTCGCGGACCCAGGTGTAGCGGTAGTCCCAGTTGCGCGTCCCGCCCGTTTTCTCGGGCAGGGAGGTGGTGGCCGCGGCAACGATGGCCCCGGTGGGAGCGAAGGTCAGGGCCCGCAGCACGCGTCCGCTGTGTGCCACCTCGTCCTGCCAGGGGCCGACGTAGCCGCGGTGGAGCTTCGACCAGGAGCGCCAGCCTTTGACGGTGTCGGACATGCGGTGCCGGATCCGACCTGCCCGCCAGCCCACCGACTCCCCTTCCCACGCCGGCACGGCGTGCAGGGCGAACCCGAGGCGCTGCCCCGCCGAGAGCGGGATGCGGCCGTGCGCGGTGGAGCCGCTGACTCGCAGGTCGACGGGGCTCGACAGCAGGACGACATGGGCGCCCCCGTACGCCGCGAGCCCGCCGCGCACGGCTGACAGGAGCGGGTGGACGAGTCCGAACTCCGGGCGCGGCGCGTAGGCGATCTCGATGTCCACCCGCCCTTCGGTGCAGGTGATCTGCCGCAGCAGCGTTCCGGGGGAAGCGGTGCCGAGCGCGTGCCCACGTTCGCGCCGTCCCAGGGCGAGGGCATCCCGCAGGACCGCCGTGCCCCCGGCCGTGCGGAAGACCGTCTCCAGAACGAGGGTGTGCTCGATGTAACGGCGGCTGATGTCGACCGGACCGGTGAGAGGGCGGATGGACCAGTGGCCGGCGTCCTCGTCGAGGAGCCGGGCGAAGATCGCCGGGCTGTCGAACCGGGGCAGGCACAGCCAGTCCACCGAGCCGTCGGAGGTCACCAGCGCGGCCGAGCGGCAGTCGGACAGCAGGGCGTGGTCACCGATCGGCCGCGTACTCATGCGTTGCAGCCCGTCCACCTCGGGCCGGACGCGGCCCGGCCGGGACGACGTGAGCCGTCGCCGGCGCCGCAGGTCTCTCCAGGTGCCTGACCGGTGTCATGGATCCCAGCCTCCCTGAACAGCGGATTCACCTCCAGCCAATCAGCGCGATCGGCGGATCGCACGTGCCGGTTGCCGGCAGCTGCCCGACCGGGTGGCGCGGCCTGGTGTCGTGCCCCGCGCTCCGCGTCCGGTCGGCGTACGTGGTGTCTCCCCGCTGCCACGTGGCGGGGCGGCCCCGCGTCATCAGCGAGGCTCCGAGGCCGAGTCCTGACGGCTGAGGGCGAGGAAGCGTCGGTGGCCGTGTTTCCACTGGTCGGTGACGCTGAGGGCAAGGCCCTCGGCGATCCTGTGGAGCGCTGGTGCGCCCAGACGTGCCCAGGGAAACGGCGGGCCCTCGTGGCCGTGGATGTCTTCGAACCGGGCGGTGCAGCGCTCCTCGACATCGTCGGGGTCGACCTCGACGAGGAGCAGCCCCGTCGGGGCGGTCAGCTGGACACAGCGGCCCAGCAGGGCGCGCGGGTCGCCGCCGATGCCGATGTTGCCGTCGATGAGCAGGACGGTCTGCCAGCCTCCCTCGGCCGGTAGCCGGTCGAACACCGATCGGCACAGTGCGATCCCGCCGAGCGCGATGGTGTGGGCCACCGCGCGGGGAGCCACATCGACGCCGAGCGCGAAGACTCCGCGGCCCAGGAGCGCACTGCACAGCCGGCCCGGCCCGCTACCGACGTCGAGAACGGGGCCCACACAGCGTGCCAGTACGGATTCGTCGGCCAGGGCGGGCTGCGCGTACCAGCAGTGCACCGGCATCCGGATCCGGCGCCCGTCCGCCAGTCGCAGGTACACCGGTCCGTGGCCGTTCCGCAGGGCGAGTGCATAGAAGTCTTCCCCGGCGCGGGGCGAGCCGTCCTCGTCGGTCGTCATGACGCAGCGTCGTGACCTGGTGCAGGTCGTTCCTCGTCGGCGCGGGCGGCCCGCCGGACGCGGCGGAGCCTGAGGGCGAAGGCCACGGCGGACGCGGCGAACAGCACGGCGGTGATGGCCAGCCACCGGCCGAGGTAGACGTCCATGGACAACCGGGTGGCACCCGGGTAGGGGGCCGACAAGGCGAAGATGAGGGGGAACCAGACGAGCAGGAGCAGACCGGAGAGAAAGGCGGGCACGCGCAGGTAGTTGATCCACGGTGGGTGTGGCATGCGGGTGGCGCGATGCCGCAGGACAGCGTGTGCCGACAGGTCGGCGAGCGAGTACAGGGGCAGCAGGATCAGGTCGTGCAGGATCGCGGCGCCGACGAACCAGATCGCGACCTCTAGGGGGCGGACGGCGAACAGGCGCACCAGGGCGTAGCCGGTGATGGCGAACGAGGCGATCAGGGCGAGGAGGTGGAGGGGGCTGGAGCCGTACCAGCGGACGAAGCGCGCCATGGTCAGGTCCTGAAGGTGAGCCGGTGGACCCACTTGGTGTTGTTCACGCCGGGGTTGGCCGGGACGATGACGCGGGCCGGGTAGCCGTGGTCGAGGGAGAGGGGCGCGCCGTTGACACGCAGGGCGAGCAGCGCTCGCGGGTCGTGGATCTGGTTGCCCCTCAGTACCACCGAGCTGTAGGGGCCGGGTGGTTGGACGGACTCCACCAGGACGCTTCCGGCGTTGGGGAGGCCCGCCAGGGCGGCGAGGTCGGCCAGCCGAAGGCCGCTCCAGTGCTGGTCGGATGTGGACCATCCCTCCACGCAGGCGATCGGCAGTGCGGCGGCATGCTGGGGCATCGCGAGGAGCTGTGCGCGGGTGAAGACGAGCGTCGGACCGGGGCCGTGGATCTCCAGCCGCCAGCCGGGGCCGATGTGCGCGGGGGTGATACCGACGGAAGCGGCCGTCTTGTTGATCTGGAAGCCGTTCGGGCCGCTGCCCGGAGTGCGGTTGTGCGGAGCGAGGAGGGCGGTGCCGCGCAGCCAGCCGCCGATGCTTTGTCCCGCTGTGGCCACCAGGAGGAGCAGCGATCCGCCCCCCACCAGGGCGAGCGCGCCGCGCCGGGTCATCGTCGGCGGCGCGGGAGCGATCGGGACCAGGCCGTCGGGGTCGGGGGGCTCAGGCCGTGTGTGGGCGAGGTCGGTGCGCAGTTCCGCGGCCAGACTGCGGGAGCGCAGGGCGTGGATCATCCGGCCGAGTCTGAGGCACACGTGGACGACGAACGCGGCGATGAACACCCAGGCGCCGTAGAAGTGCAGGGTGTAGAAGGAGCCGGGAAAGATGTAGAAAAGCTGGATGTTGAGGATGCCGGTGACGAATTCGAAGATCACCCCGCCGACCAGCATGAGCAGGGACAACCGCTCCAGTCCGTGGGCGATGGAGCGGACCGGCAGCCACTCGAACAGCTTCGGGATCACTGACCACAACTTGGCCAGCAGCACAGGCACCAGGACCACGCCGAGCGTCACGTGCACGCCCTGGGTCAGCCGGTACAGCCAGTAAGGATGGGTGGGCCAGGCGAAGAGGTAGAAGCCCAGCAGGCCCTTGTCCGGGGTCTGGTCGTTGATGCGGTCGAGTCCCGGGTTGTAGGAGGCGTAGGAGAGCATCCCGGTGACGAAGATCAGCGGGATGCCGATCAGCAGCACCAGGCCGAACACGGACGTCAGCCAGGGCCCGCGGAGGGGACTGCGCCAGAAGCCGGGACGGAACGGCCCTGGGGGCGGAGGAGTCTGCTCGACCCGCCGCACGAGGGCCCGAGTACGAGCGGCCCCTTTGGTTACCCGCGCCGCCGCGGCAGCACGAACGCGCTCAAGGCGCCCTTGCGCTTGGCCCTCGTCCGACTTCGGGCGTTGCGGCCCGCCGGAGCCTGGGGCCGGCGGCCGTTCGCCACTGTCCATCGGCTGCCTCCTCTGTCCCGGGCCGACTCTCCAAGGGGTGGACCGAACCCCACCGCGGTGTCAGTGCCTGTCAGGTCGTCGGCTACAAGCTGGCACAGATCGGGCCGGCTTTCCGTGTCTGTCGTGCATGCGGGTGGCCGTCGCCAGCCGAACGGTCGAACTGGCGCTCCGCACGGTTCGACGGGGCGCACGGTGGCCTCCGCAGTGCGGCTGCGACATATGGCCCGGTGCCCGCGGCAGCGAGCCACACCCATGGGCCATCCATTGCCACGAGGGCCACGACAGGCAGCGCATGCGGAACTCGATGTCGTCGCGGCCGTCACCGTCGCATCGATCGGCCTCTGGTCAGGGCCCGAGCTGCTGGGCTATTGACCGAGGTCATAGTCGAACCAGATCCGGTGTGTGCCGTCCGGGTCGACGGCAATGCCTCCGACCCCGGTGATCCCGACCAGCTCGCCCGTCCCGCTGCCCGGAACACCGACGGGCACCGCGGTCTCGATCGCCGGGCTCGGCACCGGAGTTGGGGTGAAGTCGGTGACTTTGAATGTTCCTGAAGCTCGCATCCCCGGATCGCATTTCGCACCACTGACAGTCATGTCGGTACGTGGGTCCCCGGTGGTCGTGACCCACGCCGTCAAACAGCTCGCCGCCGAGGCTTCCCCGTCACCGACGAGCTGTTCGCCCGCCTGGTTCCGTGCCAGTTCGGCCACCTCATGCTTGGCAGGTACGCCTTCACCCGGCCGCCGGCACCGGGCCTGCGGCAGTTGCGCGACCCGCCCGGCGACGACGGACCGCTTCGCGCTCATGACCCGGCACGTCAGGGGATCCGGGCCTCGATGTGGGCGAGATGGGCGGCGAGGATCTCTTCGAACGCGGCGCGGCGGTCTGCTCCGAGGGGGCGGACGTCGCGGGCGAAGTGGGACAGGGCGGGGAAGCGTTCGGGGTCGGCGCCGAGCACCGCGACGCGGAACAGCTCCATGCCCTGTTCGTACTCCTTGGGGGAGATGGTGCTGACACCGGCCTCGGAAGCGATCAGTGCGGCGAGGAGGATCACGATGCGGTGGTATCGCGTCGGGACTTCCTCGTCGGGCAGGCCGGATGCGCGCAGGGCTTGCAGCAGCTCCTCCATGACCAACCGGGATCCGGTGCCGCTGGACGCGTAGCGTCCCCAGACCGCGGCTAGTTGGGGTTGCTCGCCGAAGGACTCGCGCAGGCGCAGGGCCAGGCCGGTGATGCGCTGCTTCCAGTCGCCCTCGGGGCGGTAGCCGTCCATGGCGGCCAGGAGGATCCGGTCGGCGACCGCGCGCAGCAGTTCGGTCTTGTTGCGGAAGTGCCGGTAGAGGCTGGAGGAGTCGGTCCCGAGCGCCGCGGCGAGTTTGCGCACGCTGAACGACTCGGCGTCGCTCGTGCGCAGCAGTTCCGCCGCCGTGTCCAGGATCTCCTCGGTCGACCATCGCCTTCGGCCAGTCATCTCGCCCCTCTCGTCCGGACTCAGCCTAACCTATGCACTTGCTGATGCACGCACCGCGTGCATAATCAGGGCAATGCACTGTCCGACCGCAACGGCATACCCGGCATCCGGCCGGGAGGGAGAAGGGGACATGAGCGAGGCCACTGCCACAACGCGGCCGCTGGAACCGGACTTTGAGGCGATCACGGACGAGGAACTGCTCGCCTACCGCGACGCGGAAAACCGCTTCCGGGCCTCCAGCGCAGCGCGGACGATCCTGGGAGAGCCGGACCCCGGCGCCGCGACCGAATGGCAGGAGATCGCGCTGCCCGGCCGCGACCTCCCGGTCCGGGTGTACCGGCCGGCGCCGAACGGAGGCGACGAAGCCTCCGCCCGAACCGACCTGCCGCTCGTGGTCCATGTCCACGGAGGCGGCTTCGTGGGCACAGCGGCGCAGTGCGACTGGACCAACAGCCACCTCGCCGCCCGACTGCCCGCCCTCGTCGTCTCGGTCGAGCACCGCCTCCTCGCCCCGGACAGCCCGCTCGCGCAGGCCGCCGACGACGGCTGGGACGTGCTCGACCACGTGGTGCGGCACGCCGCGCAGTGGGGCATCGACCCGGCGCGCACGGCCGTCTTCGGCGAGAGCTGCGGCGCGCTGATCAGCGCCCTGACGGCCATCCGGGCCCGGGAGGCCGGCCTGGAGCTCAAGGCGCAGGTGCTGGTCAACCCCGTAGTCGACGTGACCGGGACGATGTACGACCACGCCTCGATCGCCGAGCACGCATACAGCCCGACCCGGGCTCTGCCGCAACTGCGGCTCTGCCAGCGGCTCGCCGTCCCACCGGGAACCGACGCCGGCGCGGTCTCGCCGCTGTACGCGGACGACCTGAGCGGGCTCGCCCCCGCGCTCGTGGTGGTGCCCACCCAGGACGCGGTCGCCGACCACGGCCGCCGCTACGCCGAGCGGCTACGCGAGGCGGGGACGCCGGTGCGGCTTTCCGAATACCCGGGCGCGAAGCACGCGTTCCTCACCTTGCCCGGCGTGGAACCACAGGCCGAGGCCGCCCAGGCGGAGATTCTCCAGTTCCTCCGCGCGGCCCTGGCAAAGTGACGGAGGAACAATGCACCCCACCCTTGGACCCGACGGCCCGACGGTCTCCAGGGGGCCCGGACCTCATCGATCCGTCACCTCGTCCTCCAAGCCCCGGCCCCCGTCATACCCGAGGCCCTCGGTCACCACGACAAGACCGCGACCCGTCCGGACACCGAGGCCGGAGGCACCTGGGCGCTATTCGGTGGAGCACCGACGCTGGGGATTCGTGGGCGGTTCGGGCAGCCAGTCGCGTGCCGGGTCGTACTCCAGCCATCGGCTTTGCCCTGCTTCCGCGGCGCAGGCGGCGGTGAGGCCGTCCAGGCCAGGGGGCCTGTTGCCGGTGCGCCACAGCAGCGACCAGGCGTACAGGGGTGTGGGGTTGACCAGCGGGACGGAGCGCAGCCCGGGGACCTCCGGCAACGGCACGTCGGCGGGTAGCAGCGAGAAGCGTTGTGGGTCTCGCGCCACCTCGGCGAGGAAGTGTGCGAGGCCCAGGTTGACGCTCGCGGCCCGGTCCCGGATGTCGAATCGGTCGGCGAACTGGTGGAGGAAGTCAAGCCGGTCCCAGGCCCCGGGCGCCCACAGCACGCTGCCGCGCAACTGGTCGGGCCGTAGCGCCGGTTCGGCTGCGAGCGGATGGTCCGCGCTCAGTACGGCGTCCACCGGTTCGAGGCGGACGAGGCGGTGTGCAAGATCGGCGTGCAGCGGGGGGTGGACCCGACCGAAGGCCGCGTCGATGTCGCCGTGCAGCAGTGCCGCCGTCACCGACGGCAGATCGCGCCCGTGCCCCAGCGCCAGATCCCCGGCCCGTCCCGCGACCTGGGCCAGCGTCCGCATCGGTGCGTAGAGGTGTCCCCAGACGTCGACGCGTAGCGGGCGGTCCCTCCCGAGCGCCGCGGCGATTGCGGCATCGGCGGCGGCAAGGGTCTGCCGGGCCGGCGGGAGAAATCGCCGTCCGGCCTCGGTGAGGCTCACCCCGGTGCCGCGCCGGAACAGCTTGACGCCGAGCAGGGATTCCAGCCGCGCGATCCTCTTGGACAGCGCCTGCTGGGAGATGGCGAGTGTCCCGGCCGCCCGCCCGAAGTGCAGTTCCTCGGCGACGCGCACGAAGGCACGTACCTGCGCCACGTCGAAGTCCATGGCTCCCACCATAGGCGACAACCGAAAGTTGTCGATCTTGCTTGGTCGTTGTTGGACCGCCGGGTGGCCGCGGAGGTTGCATCCTGGGCATGCAAAGACTGATTCCCACGGGGGAAGCGGCGCGCCCGGTCGCCTTCGCCGAGGCCCCTCAGCCCGTCCCGGAGCCCAGTGAGGCGCTCATCAAGGTCGAGGCGTTCGCGCCGAACCGGGGCGAGACGTTCCTCCTCGAACACCCACGCCCAGGGCTGCTGCCCGGCAAGGACATCGCAGGGCTCGTCGTCCAGGCCGCGGCCGACGGCTCGGGCCCCGGCATCGGCACCCGGGTGGTCGGGCATCCGGCGCAGGGCGGCTGGGCCGAGTACGCCGCCGTGCCCACGCATTCTCTCGCGGTGCTCCCGGACGGCATCGACAGCGCACGGGCGGCGGCCCTGCCCCTGGCCGGGATCACCGCACTGCGGCTGCTGCGTACGGCCGGTTCCCTGGCCGGCCGACGGGTGCTGCTGACCGGCGCCTCGGGCGGGGTCGGCCACTACGTCACCGAGCTGGCCGTGGGGGCCGGAGCCGAGCTGACCGCGGTCACGGCCACACCGGTGCGCGGCGAGCGGCTCGCAGAGCTGGGCGCCAAGTTGGTGCACGAACTCCCGGCGGCCCAGGGGCCGTTCGACGTCGTGTTGGAGTCCACCGGCGGGCCGGATCTGCAACTCGCCCTCTCCAAGGTGCGCCCGGGCGGCATCCTCGTCTGGTTCGGCCAGGCGAGCCGCACCCCGGCAACCCTCGACTTCTTCCACCTGCTGGGCGGGCCCGAGCGCGTCACGATCCAACACTTCCACTACGCCGGCGCCCCGTACGGCCCCGATCTGGAGGCCCTGGTGAGCCTCGTGGAACGGAGGCGACTGCATCCGGAGATCGGCCGCATCGCCGACTGGACCCAGACCGCCGACACACTGGTCGACCTGCGAGAGCGCCGGATCCGCGGCAAGGCCGTCCTGCTGACGGGAGGAGCACGATGAGCGTCCCCGACTTCGCCGACGCCCAGTGGACACGCGCCATCGGCGCGGGCGTCGACCCCCACGAATACCGGCGCGTCACCGCCGGCCTCACCTCCGTCGCCGACTGGGGACCGTCCTTCCTGCGCACCGGACACGCCTACCTGGAGCGCGCGGAGAACGCCGGATCGCCCCTCTCGGCCGGTGAGTACCTGCTGACGGCGGCCCGGTGGTTCCACCTCGCTACGCTCGCGCCGTACCCAGCGGCACGCCTGGCCGCCGTCGAGGCGGACCGTGCCTTGAGCAGGGCGCTCACTGCACTGGAGCCCGGTGCACGGCGCGTGAGCGGCGAGGGGTTCACCGGTTGGCTGCGCGGCCCCTCCGACGCGCCCGGCACCGTGGTCGTCGTCCCCGGCCTGGACTCGGCCAAGGAGGAGTTCCTCGATCTGGTGTCCGCACTGCTGGCCAGGGGACTGGCGGTGTTCGCCATGGACGGCCCCGGGCAGGGCGTGCTCGCGGCCACGACGACCCTCAGGCCGGACTACGAGCAGGTCGTGGGCCGGGTCATCGACACCCTCGGCGTCGCACGCATCGGACTCGTCGGCCTCAGCCTGGGCGGCTACTTCGCGGCCCGGACCGCGGCCATGGAGCCACGCGTGGTGGCGGCCGCCACCGTCAGCGGCCCGTTCCGCCTCGACTGGGAGGAACTGCCCCCGCCGGTGAGGGACATCATGGCCCAACGCGCCGGAGGAGCCGACGCCGCCCGCGAGTTCGCCCACCACGTGGACCTTGCCACCCTGGCACCCCGCATCGCGGCCCCCCTCCTGGTCGTGGACGGTGACCTGGACGTCATTCCCGGCGTGACGAACGGCGAGCCCCTGGCCCGCCTGGCACCGCACGGCACCTACCTGTCCGTCCCGCACGGCGACCACCTCCTCGGCAACGCACGACCCGACTGGCTGCCCCACCTCAGCGACCACCTCACGCGCACGGTGACGGAAGCGCCGGAATGACCGGTTCACCTGTCCCGCGGCGGCCGGAGCATTGAGGTGCTTGCCGGTTTTGCGGCGGATCGCGTCGAGCGTCGTGCACCGCACGGCCTTCGCGCGACCGTTCTTCAGCACGGCGATGTCGGGGGGCGTGCTGCCGGCGGCGGCGAACTCACCGCCCGACAGGGCCCCGTCGGGCGAGTTGGGTAGAGCTCAAGGACGGACCCGGGGCCTCGGCCCGCCCGCCGGTCCGACGTCTCATGGAGGGAGCACAAGGTTGACTCTCCCCCTCGTTAACGAGGGGGATTCTCACGGCTTGCGCCGTGATGCTTTCTGTTTCGTCGCCGACTGCCCGCCCGGAGTTCTCCGTTGAGGTCTTACACCAGCTCCACAGACAGACACCGAAAGTCCTTCGGCCAGAATGTTGCGTGCCGCGTTCACGTCCCGGTCGTGGGTCGTGCCGCAGTCGCACGTCCAGGTGCGGACGTTGAGCGGCATCTTCGATGCGAGGGTGCCGCAGACGGAGCACAGCCTGGAGGAGGGGAAGAAACGGTCGACCGCGATCACCTCGCGGCCGTACCAGGCGGCCTTGTACTCCAGCAGGCTCCGGAACTCCGACCACGCCGCATCGCTGATGGCGCGGGCCAGAGTGTGGTTCTTGACCATGTTGCGCACGGTCAGATCCTCGATCACGATCGTTTGGTTTTCACGAACGAGTCGAGTGGTGAGCTTGTGGAGCCGGTCACGACGGGAGTCCGCGATCCGGGCGTGGATCTTCGCGACCCTTTGCCGGGCCTTGGCCCGGTTGTTCGACCCCTTGTCCTTCTTCGCGAGAGCGCGTTGGGCCTTCGCGAGCCGGGCACGGTGCTTACGCTCATGCTTCGGGTTGGTGATCTTCTCGCCGGTCGAGAGGGTCAGCAGACGGTCCAGACCGGTATCGATCCCGACGGTCGTGTCGGTGGCGGGGAGCGGCTTCACGCTGGGGTCGTCACAAAGCATCGAGACGAACCAGCGGCCCGCCGCATCGCGGGACACGGTCACCGTCGAGGGCTTCGCGTCCCGCGGGAGAGGGCGGGACCACACAATCGCCAGCGGCTCGGCCATCTTCGCGAGCGTGAGCTTCCCGTCCCGGAACCGGAACGCGGAGGATGTGTACTCGGCCGAGGCGCGGGCCTTCTTCTTCGACTTGAAACGCGGGTAGCGGGCGCGCTTGGCGAAGAAGTTGGTGTACGCGGCTTGCAGGTGCCGAAGGCACTGCTGGAGCGGCACGGAGGAGACCTCGTTGAGGAACGCCAGCTCTTCGGTCTTCTTCCACACGGTCAGCATCGCCGACGTGGTGTTGTAGTTGACCCGCTCCTGACGCAGCGTCCACGCCTCGGTACGCGCCTGGAGCGCCATGTTGTAGACCTTGCGCACGCATCCGAACGTGCGCGACAGCTCCGCTGCCTGCGCATCCGTCGGAGAGAAGCGGTACTTGAACGCCCGCTTCACGTGAGTGGACATAGCTCACACACTAACGCGACAACTAGTGGCCTGCTGCGGGCTGTTGGTGGTGAACGACGAATCGCCCGACGGCGATTCGTCTCTCCTTGCCCTGCTCCGCAGGGGCTCCGCTTCCTCCCCCACGTAAACGTGGGGGTATCCACGAAGGAGACAGGATGACGACGGCCATCAAGCACTGCCACGTCGTGGTCAACGGAGTGCGGCTGCACATCGCCGAACAGGGGGAGGGGCCACTGGTCGTGCTGCTGCACGGCTTTCCCGAGTGCTGGTACTCCTGGCGGCACCAGTTCGCACCGCTCGCCGCCGCCGGGTACCGGGTCGTCGCCCCCGACCAGCGCGGCTTCGCCCGCAGCGAGCGTCCCAAGGACCCGTCCTCGTACACCATCCACCACCTCACCGGCGACGTCGTCGCACTGATCCATGCGCTGGGGGAGTCCCGGGCCTTCCTGGTCGGTCACGACTGGGGCGCACCGGTCGCCTGGACGACCGCGCAGCTCCGTCCCGACCTGGTGCGCGGCGTCGCCGGCCTCAGCGTGCCGCCGTTCCCACGCGGCCCACAGTCCATGGTGGCTGGCTTCCGGGAACGGCTCGGTGAGCGCTACTACTTCGTCTACTTCCAGGAACCGGGCCGCGTCGACGCCGAGTTGGCGCAGGACATCCGTTCCACCTTCCGGCGGACCCTGGCCGGGCTTCCCACGGAAGACGGCAGCAGGCTCTGGTCGGCCCCACCCGGCGGGCGACTCCTCGACGCGCTCGCGGAGCCCGAGCACCTGCCGGACTGGCTGACCGAGGCCGACATCGACGCCTTCGTCGCGGAGTACGCACCGCACGGCGCCGAGGCGTTCACCGGCGGCCTCAACTGGTACCGCGCCACGGATCTCAACTGGGAACTGACCGCCGCACTGGACGGGCTGCCGCTCACCGTGCCCGCACTGTTCCTCGCCGGCGAACAGGACCTCGTCACCGCCCTCCCCGGGGCGCGGGACTTCATCGCCGCCCTGCCACAGGTGTTGCCCCGACTGCACCGCAGCGAACTGTTCCCGGACTGCGGCCACTGGACGCAGCAGGAACGCCCCGATGACGTCAACGCGGCACTGTTGGACTTCTTCGGCAGCGTCGGGGCCTGAAGTCCGGCGGGCCGGGGTCCGGTGGTCGTCGGGGCGCGCGGGTGCCGGTGTCGGGCCCGCCCCGGCGGTCGCCCGAAAAGGTGTTGCCGGGCCCCGCCTCCCGGTTCGAGGCTGGGGTCATGCAGGGATTCGTCAGAACCGACAATCAAGCCCTCGTGACGTGCTTGGGCGATCCGCAGCGCGCCGCAGCGGCCTACCGTGGGCTGCTGCGGCGCGGGGCGAACGCGGTGGTCGCCGTCCGCGCCGGCCTGCACCACGAGGATCCGGCCGTCCGTGAGGGCTGCTGCCGCCTCCTCGACCACCTGGTCGACCCCGAGTCCATGGACCAGCTCATCGGCATGACCGGCGACCCCGACCCGCATGTCCGGGCGATGGCAGCCGAGTTGGTGGGCAAGTTCGTCCATACCAATGCGGGTGCCGTCGCCGCCCTGCGGGCGTCCCACGCCCAGGACCCGAGCCCGGCCGTCCGGAAGAAGGCGGGCTGATTCACGCCGGGCGGGGCCATCTACGAACGGACCGTCCCCCGCGCGCCCAGGTGAGGCGGAGAGCCGGACGTACCGCCGAGCCGCGGCGACGCCCCGTGGAGGCGGCCGGTGCCGTCTCCGGGGCGGCCGCGCGTCACCCGCCGGCGGTCTCCTGCCCCGCCGTAAGCTCGGCGACGTCCCGGCATTCACCTGACCTACCGTCAACTCTCGTGTGAGGAACCGGGGTTCGACGGCATGCGTCAGTACCACCAGGGGAAGCAGCACAGGGGGGTGCCGCTGTGACAGAGCCGTTCGAGATGGGCGTGTTCGCACTGAGTGGTGAGGTGCGTCGACTCGGTCCGTACCGGCTGCTCGGTCAGCTGGCCACCGGCGGGATGGGAGTGATCTACCTCGGGCGGGATCCCCGCTCCGGCCGGATCGCCGCCGTCAAGACCCTGCTGGCCCCGGGGGGCGTCAGCGCGGAGGCCCGCAAGCGTTTCGACCGCGAGGTCCGGCTCGCCCGCCGCGTCACGAGCACCAACACCGCCCGCGTGCTGGACTCCGACGTCGAGGCCGATCGGCCGTGGATGGCGATGGAATACGTGCCGGCGCCCTCGTTGGAGGCGCTGGTCGTACAGCAACGGCCACTGGGTGACGAGCGCGCGGTGCGCTGGATCGGCGCCGGGGTGGTGCGGGCGCTGGCCGAACTGCACGGCAAGGGCATCGTGCACCGGGACGTCAAGCCGCTGAACATCCTGCTGCCCGCCGACGGTCCGAAGGTCATCGACTTCGGCATCTCCCACGCCAGCGATCTCACCAGCACCCGGCTCACCCTGGGGACCATCGCCTTCGCCGCGCCGGAACAGGCCGAGGGGCAGCCCAGCACCCCGGCCTCGGACGTCTACGCGCTGGGCATCACGCTGTACTACGTGGCGTGCGGGAAACTGCCCTACCCCGAGACCCACGAGCCGCTCCAGCAGCTCAACTACGTGCGACGGGCCGCCACCAGCCTGGACGGGTTGCCCACGGGCCTCACCGGGGTGATCGGCGACTGTCTCGCGGTGCGGCCCGCCGACCGGCCGACCGCCGAGCAGCTGACCCGGCGCTTCGCCAAGGGCGCCACCCGGATCCTGCCGCCCGGCTGGACGTCGTTGATCGGCCAGTACGCCGAAGAGGGCCGCCGGCTCCAGCGCGCCGCCGACCAGGCGGAGGCCGAGACGGTCACCCGCGGCTGGACCTCGGACCTGCCGGGCCGGACCAAGCTCCTCACCCAGGAGCGGCCGGACCGGGCACGGGCACCGGAGCCGGCGCCGCGCCCGGAGCCGAAGAAGAGCGATCCGCCGCCGAAGCCGGCAGGAGGCGGGAAGAAGGAGGGCACGGTCGACTGGGGCGCGATATGCGGGGCGGTGCTCCTCGTTCTGGGCATCATCTGGCTGGTCCAGCACAACGTGGACCGGTCGACGGACACTTCGGCCGGAACGCCGACGAGCAGTGCAACGACGCCCAGCAGCGGCGGCCGGGACCTTAGCGCCGGCACGTCCAGCGGAGGCGGCAGGGGCGGAGCGGGCATCGACGCCAGCCCCACGCCATACAGCCCCAGCCCCACTCCGTACAGTCCCAGTCCCACGCCGCCCAGTGCCGAGGACCTCGCCTTCGGCCGCGTTTCCACTGGCGAATGCCTGGACAACTACCGTGGCACGGGCCTGGATTGGACCCCGTCCACCCCGACGGTGACCAGCTGCTCCGGCAGCGACGCCTATTACCGCGTGGCGTCGATCGGGCAGTCCGGGGGGTGCACCTCGGACGATATGACGTGGTTCCACAGCAACCGCGACGGCACCGACACCAACCTCTGCTTGAATCGCAACTACGCCGACGGCCAGTGCATGTTCGCCGAGGCCAAGGGCCAGACGCTCTCCGTCTACATGAACGCCGTCACCCCGTGCGGCGCCGGCATCCCGAACAAGTACCAATACACCGTGCAGGTCACGAAGGTGTACCCCAATGGTGCGCCGAACGACGCCTGCGGGAGCGACCGCCTCTGGAAGGCCGACAGCGGCACCGTCTACTGCGGCAAGGCCATCTGGAAGCGCCACGGTCTGCCCAGCATGTAGCGGAGCGGCATGCGGGCCTGCGCTCGCGGCCCGCTCGCCTATCCGCCTACCGCCTACCGCCTACGCGTACGTGGCCGCGCCGCAGCCGCTGCGTCACCCGGTGGCCACCTCCACCAGCACCTTGCCGACGAGGCTGTGCTCCACCGCGGCCTGCGCGTCGCCGGCCTTCTCCAGGGGGAAGCGGTGCAGCGGTAGTCCGGCGTCCTCCCCCACGTGCAGTGCGCCGTCCGCGACGGCTGCCGTGACGGCGGCGACGGCGTCGGCCTTCGCCGCTTCGGGGAGCGTGTAGACCAGTACCCCCTGCCACCGCAGGTTGGCGAACAAGAAGGGGCGTACGGGGATGCCGAGGGTGTCGCCACCGGTGTCGGCGTAGCAGGCGATGGTGGCGTGGGGCGCCGCGACGTGGTGGTTGAGGGCGGCGTTCACCGCGGGGGCCACCTCGACGATGAGGTCGACGCCGTCCGGGGCCAGCTCGCGGATCGTCGAAGCCGCGTCGTCCGTGCGGTAGTTGACCACGTGGTGGGCCCCGGCCGCCCTGGCCAAGGTGGCCTTGTGCGGGCTGCTGACGGTCGTCACGACCGTGGCGTCGGCCCATCGGCTCAGTTGTATCGCCGCGTTGCCCACGGCGCCGGCGCCGCCCGCGACGAGCACGGTCCGACCCGCGAGTGCGCCGGGAGCGAGGCGCTGCGGGCCGTCTTCGGCGACGGTCAGGCAGCGGTGGGCGGTGAGCGCGGGGATGCCCAGGCTCGCGCCGAGCTCGAACGAGGCGTGGTCGGGCAGGGCGACGGCCTGGGCCTGCGGAAGGACCACGTATTCCTGGGCGGTGCCGTTCGCGCGCTGCCAGGCGGCCTCCCAGATCCAGACCCGTTCGCCGATCCGGTCGGTGGGCACCCCCGCGCCGACCGCATCGATCGTTCCGGCGCCGTCCTGGTGGGGCACCTGGCCCTGACCGTCCGCGGGGAGTCCGGAGACCGAGACCGTACGGGCCTTCCAGTCGGTCGGGTTGACCCCGGAGAGGTGGATCCTGACCCGGACCTCGCCGGGACCGGGTGTGGGAACCGGCCGCTCTTCCAGGCCGAGGACGTCGGGGCCGCCGTGCTGTCGGTAAACAATCGCCTTCATGTGACGGTACAAGTCGCCGGTCGGCGGATTTCTTCCCAGCGCGGGCCAACGCCGCCTCCACATGGCCGTGCTGAGCACCCTTTCCGTGCGTGCGTCCGGCCACTGTTGCCCGCCGACGTCCCTCAGGTGCAGGGTGACGGGACTGCATCGATCATGGATCAGAAGGATGTTGGGGGAGAGGCTTCGCATGACGCACACCGTCCAGGAATGGCATCTGACCGCACGCCCCGTGGGGCGCCCGGATCCCGGCGACTTCCGCCTCGTGGAGCGGGAGTTGGGCTCTCCGGCCGAGGGTGAGGCGCTGGTCCGTCACACCTTCCTCTCGGTGGACCCCTACATGCGGGTGCTGATGGGCGCCCCGCAGCCGGGTGTGCCCGGCTACCCGTTGAACCGGCCGCTGACCGGCGGGGCGGTCGGTGTGGTCGTGGAGTCCCGGGCCGCGGGTCTGGTCCCCGGCGATCTGGTGCTCAGCGATCTCGGCTGGCGCACCGCGGCAGTCGCCCCCGCCCGGCATTTCACCAGGCTGGAGCGGGTGGCGGGGGTGCCGGACTCGGCGTTCCTCGGCGTACTGGGGATGCCCGGGCTGAGCGCGTACGTCGGGCTGACCGAGATCGCCGGGTTGCAGGCGGGGGAGCGGGTGTTCATCTCCGGTGCGGCCGGTGCGGTGGGCAGCCTGGCCGGTCAGATCGCCCGGCTGCTCGGGGCGGAAGCGGTGATCGGCAGTGCCGGATCCGCGGACAAGGTGGCGTATCTGACCGAGGAACTGGGCTTCACCGCCGCTTTCGACTACAAGGCCGGTGACGTGCGCGGATCGCTGGCCCGGGCCGCTCCCGGCGGTATCGAGGTGTACTTCGACAACGTGGGCGGCGACCATCTTGAGGCCGCCATCGACGCCCTCACCGTGGACGGCCGGGTCGCGCTGTGCGGAGCGATCTCCGGCTACCAGCTCAGCGAGCCGCCGCCGGGGCCGCGCAACATGATCGAGTTGGTGAAGAAGCGGCTCACGCTCCGCGGCTTCGAGGTCGGCGACCACATGGGCCGTCACCCGCACTTCGCCCGGTTGATGGGTGCCTGGCTGGCCGACGGGAGGATCAAGTACCGGGAGACCGTCCAGGAGGGCATCGCCGGCACCGTGGACGCCTTCCTGGGTCTCCTGGACGGCCGCAACACCGGGAAGGCCGTGGTCCGCGTCTGAAACGTCCGGCCCGTCGCCCGCTACAGATCGCCGGCCCGCCACCGGGCCTCCTCGGCGTCCAGGTCGGCGCTGCGGGGCGTGCGGTGGCGCACGGCGGCCAGCCAGGTGTGCAGGTGCGGGCCGAGCGCCTCGGGGGTGGTCGGGGTCGGGTGACCGCCGTCGGCGAACAGTGCGAGGAGTCCGGCCGCCGCCGGGTCGTCCGGGTCGCAGGAGCCGCAGAGCACGGACTCCTTGAGGCCGTGGACCGGCTGGCCGGAACGGTTGTGCCAGGTGTGGGGGTAGCGCGCGACCAGCAGTACCGGGGTCCGGCAGCGCGGGCAGGGCGGGGAAGCGGGGCCGGCGGTCCGTAGCGCTATGAGGTCCGGTCGGTCGGGGGTGGGCTTCATACGAGGCCCGCCCAGGCTTCCGCGCCGAACGCGCCCTTGACGTCGGAGGCGAGGGTGGTGGCGTTCACCGTGGCGGGCAGGGCGTAGACGGTGGTCTTGGCCGTGCCGCGGACGCTGAGGTGGACGGGGTTGTCGCCGGGGTGGTCGGCGAGGAGGCGCTTCAGTTCGCGCACCCCTCCCTCGGTGATCCGGTGGGCGGGGAACGCCAGCCGCACCGGAGGCCGCCCGCCGTGCTCGGCCGCGGAGACGTCCAGTACGGCCAGTTCCCGGCCGAAGACGTTCAGGGTGCCGTCGCGGTCCTCGATCCTGCCCCGGACGCAGATCACGGTGTCTTCGGACAGGGCGTGTTGTACGAGTTGGTAGGAGGCCGGAAAGAACAGCACCTCGACGGCGGCATCCCGGTCCGCGAGGGTGACGATGGCCCAGGCGTTGCCCTGTTTGGTCACCTTGCGCTGGATGCCGGTGATCAGCCCGGACAGTTGTACCTCCCTGGCGGTCCGCCCGGAGGCGAGCAGCTCGGCGAGCGAGCAGTCCCGCGCGCCGGCGAGGATGTGTTCGGCCCCGTCCAGCGGGTGGGCGGAGACGTACAGGCCCAGCATCTCGCGTTCGGTGGACAGCAGTTGACGACGCGGCCACTCCTCCTCGTCGAGGGGGAGGGCCAGCCCGAAGGCCGGTCCGCCGCCGTCCCCGCCGCCCAGTTCGGCGAAGAGGTCGTCCTGGCCGAAGCTCGCCGCCTTCTTCACCGGGATGATCGCGTCGATGGCGTCCTCGTGGATGGTCGTCAGGCCCTTGCGGGAGTGGCCCAGCGAATCGAAGGCACCGGCTTTGATGAGGGATTCCACGGCCCGTTTGTTCAGCGCGGGCAGCTCGACCTTGTCCACGAAGTCGGGGAAGGAGGTGAACTTCCCCTTCCGGCGGCGGGCGTCGACGACGGCTTCGATGACGGCGTCGCCGACGTTGCGGACGGAGCGCAGCCCGAACCGCACGTCGTCCCCGATCGCGGTGAACTCCGCGACGGACTCGTTGACATCGGGCTGGAGGACCCGGACGCCGTTCTTGCGGGCGTCGGCGAGGTAGACGGCGGCCTTGTCCTTGTCGTCGCCGACCGAGGTGAGCAGCGCGGCCATGTACTCGGCCGGGTAGTTGGCCTTGAGGTAGGCGGTCCAGTACGAGACGAGGCCGTAGCCGGCGGTGTGGGACTTGTTGAACGCGTAACCGGAGAACGGCAGCATCACGTCCCACAGGGCCCGGATCGCCTCGTCGGAGTATCCGTTGCCCCGCATTCCGCCGTGGAACGTCTCCCACTCCGCAGCCAGCACCTCCGGCTTCTTCTTGCCCATCGCGCGGCGCAGCATGTCGGCGCCGCCCAGGGTGTAGCCGGCCAACTGCCGGGCGATGGCCATGATCTGCTCCTGGAAGATGAGCAGGTGGTGGGTGGAGCCGAGGATCGGCTCCAGGGCGTCCTTGAGCTCCGGGTGGATCGGGGTGGGGTCCTGTTTGCCGTTCTGGCGCAGTGCGTAGTTGGTGTGGGCGTTGGCGGCCATCGGGCCCGGCCGATAGAGGGCGTTGGCCGCGGCGATGTCCTCGAAGCGGGTGGGTTCCATCAGCTTGAGCAGGGCCCGCATGCCGCCGCCGTCGAGCTGGAAGACGCCGAAGGTGTTGCCCGCGGCCAGCAAGCGGTACGTCCGGGCGTCGTCCAGTGGGATCACGACGGTGGAGGGGTCGTCGTCCAGGGGGTCCACGGTGGCCAGGTTGACGCCCCGGTTCTCGCGGATGTTCGCCAGCGCCTGATCGATGACGCCCAGGTTCCGCAGCCCCAGGAAGTCCATCTTGATCAGGCCCATCGCCTCGCACGACGGGTAGTCGAACCCGGTGATCCTCGTGCCGTCCGCGGCCCGCATGTGCAGCGGGATCCGGTCGGTCAGCCGGGTCTTGGACAGGATCACCGCCGCGGCGTGCACCCCGGTGCCGCGGGTCAGGCCCTCCACTCCGCGGGCGGTGTCGATCACCTGTTGCACGTCCGGCTCGGTGGCGTACAGCTGCCGGATCTCGCCGGCCTCGGCGTACCGCTCGTGCGCGGGGTCGAAGAGGGCGGCGAGCGGGGCCGACTTGCCGTTCTGGTCCGGCGGGAGCGCCTTGGTGATCCGTTCGCCGTGCGAGAAGGGGTAGCCCAGGATCCGTGCGGAGTCCTTGATGGCGTTCTTGGCCTTGATCTTGCCGAAGGTGTTGACCAGGGCGGTGAACGCGTCGCCGTACTTCTCGGTGACGTAGCGGACCATCCGGTCGCGCTGGCGGTCGTCGAAGTCGAGGTCGACGTCCGGCGGGTTGATGCGCTCGGGGTTCAGGAACCGTTCGAAGAGCAGGCCGTGTTCCAGCGGGCACAGTTCGGTGATGCGGGTCGCGTAGGCCACGAGGGAGCCGGTGGCCGAGCCGCGGCCCGGACCGATGGGGATCTTGTTGTCCCGGGCGTACCGGCAGATGTCCGCCACGACCAGGAAGTAGGAGCTGAAGCCCATCGGCCCGATGACCGCCATCTCGGTCTCGAACCGGTCCATGACCGATGGGGGGACCGGGTCCCCGTAGCGCATGGTCAGGCCCTTGAGGACCTCCTTGCGCAGCCAGGACTCCTGGGTCTCGCCTTCGGGTACGTCGGGGAACTGCGGCATCTCGTCCACGTAGTCGAAGACCGCGTCGTAGGGCTCGATGCGCTCGGCGATCAGCAGTGTGTGGTCGCAGGCTTCCGGGAGTTCGGAGAAGAGGCGGCGCATCTCGGCGGCCGACTTGAGGTAGTAGCCGGAGCCGTTGAAGCGGAACCGGCCGGGGTCGTTCTTGTTCTTGCCGACGCCGATGCACAGCAGGTTGTCGTGGGCGTCGGCCTGGTCCTCGGTGACGTAGTGCGCGTCATTGGTGGCCAGGAGCGGGATGGCCAGCTCCTTGGCGAGGCGCAGCAGGCCGTCGCGGACGGTGCGCTCGATGTCCAGTCCGTGGTCCATCAGCTCCAGGAAGTAGTTCTCCGGTCCGAAGATCTCCTGGTAGGCGCCGGCCGCGGCCCGCGCCTCCGGGTACTGGTTGAGCCGCAGGCGGGTCTGGATCTCGCCGGAGGGGCAGCCGGTGGTGGCGATGATGCCGTCCGGTCGCTGCGCGATCAGCTCGCGGTCCATCCGCGGCTTGCCGGCCGGGAACTGGCCCTCGTAACTGGCCTGTGTGGAGAGCCAGAACAGGTTCCGCAGGCCCTGGACGTCGCGCGCCCACATCGTCATGTGGGTGAAGCGACCGCCTCCGGAGACGTCCTTCGACCCCTCGCCGTCGTTGCTGACGGCGCGCCGGCCCCCCGGTCCCCAGAACTCCTGCTTCCGGGCGAAGCGGGACGACGGCGCCACGTACGCCTCGATGCCGATGATCGGCCTGACACCGTCGAAGCCCTTCGCGACCTGCGCGAACTCATAGGCCCCGAACATGTTCCCGTGGTCGCTCATGGCGATCGCCGGCATCTGCTGCCGGGCGACCTCGGCGAACATCGGCTTCAGCTTCTGTGCGCCGTCCAGCATCGAGTATTCGGTGTGGTTGTGCAGGTGCACGAAGGAGTCCGGCACGGTTGCGTCACCTCCGGGACGGGTGGGCGGCCCCACCCGGCCGGAGCCGCGGTGGTGGCCTTACGAGTGGCCGACGGCGTCAACGGAGCCGGACGGAGCGGAGCGGTCCGACGGCGCCAAGGGCGCGGACGCCTCGGATCGCCGTGACACCTCGGACAACCATGTGTTGTCCGCTATGCTGCCGGGCTCCACTGCGCCTCCGGTCGGCGCACGCCGACCGTGGCCTCGTCCGATGCCGGCCGGCACCGGGCTGACCGGCCATGTCCTGTACAAATCCGGGGAGTCCGAGCCAGGCCCCCGTTGACGCCCGCCATCAAAGCCGCCATCCGGCTGGCAGATCAAACAACCGCAACATCGGCGCGTCACAACGAAGAGTTGTGGCGATAGCCTAGGGGGCGTGGACCTCAACGCTGTGCGCACCTTCGTCGCGGTCGCGGAGACCGGGCAGTTCCAAAAGGCCGCCCTGGACCTCTCGCTCACCCAGCAGGCCGTCTCCAAGCGCATCGGCGCCCTGGAGGACGCCCTCGGCGTGCGGTTGTTCACGCGTACGGCGCGGGGCGCCGGTCTCACCATCGACGGGCAGGCGTTCCTGCCGCACGCCCGCGCCCTCCTCCAGGCCGAGGAGCGGGCAGTCGCCTCCGTCCGGCCGGGCAGCCGCGCGCTCCGCGTCGACGTCGTAGGCCGGCGGCTCGCGACGGCCGGCCTGCTGCGCGACTTCCACCGTGCGCACCCCCAGATCGCACTCGACGTGGTCACGCTCTTCGACGCCGACGAGGCCGCCGCCGCCGTCCGGGCCGGTACGATCGACGCCGCCTTCCGCGCCGTCACCAGGCCCGGCGGGCAGTTGCCCGACGACGTCCGGGCCACCCCGGTCTTCGACGAGGCCCTCCATCTCTGCGTCGGCCCGACCCACGAGTTCGCCGCCGCTCCCGCGATCACCCCCGCCGAGCTCGCCGGGCACCGGATCTGGATGCCCGGCAACGCCCCCGGCACGGAGTGGCGGGCCTACTATGACGATTTGGCCGCCGCCTTCGGCCTCACCATCGACACGATCGGACCCGACTTCGGCGTCGAGGCCCTCCTGGACACCCTTGCGGACTCCGCGACGCTGGCGACCTTCTTCGGCCACCGAACGCCCCTGGTCTGGCCCGCCGGCCACGACCTGCGGCGGATCCCGCTCCACCATCCGACCCCGGTGTACCCGCACTCGCTGCTCTGGCGCAGCGACAACCCGCATCCCGGGCTCACCGCACTCCGCGACCACCTCGGCGCCCTGCCCCCCAACCACCCCGACACCGAGACCTGGCGGCCGAGTTGGGCCCAACGCCCCGCGCCACCCCGCTAGGGCGTGTCCGATGGGATATGCGCAATACCGATGTGGTCCAAGCTTCGTGGGATCACGAGACGCCGATCCCGCACACCCCGGCGGGCCCCTGAAAGAGGTGGGGCAGGCCCTACATCGGGTCTTCACCGCACGCGGTGAAGACCCGGAGTTCCCGGCGGGTTGAGCGCGCGGATGCCGAGAGCGGAATGAACCGTTTCTTGAACTTCCGTCCCCTATTCGCCTGTTCGCTCGCCTGTCAGGGTTCTCGTGCGTACCACTGAGGTACGGGGAGAGAGGACTCTCGGTGAACTTGAAGGTGAGATCGGCACTGGTGGCCGGCGCGCTGACGGCTGCGGCAGTGGCGGGAACAACGGGCACCGCCCAAGCGAACACCTACCAGTACAACGTGATGCTCCAGGACTACGCCACCGGATACTGCCTGGACTCCAACGGCGGCGATGTCTACACCAATCCGTGCCAGCCCGGTAATCCGTGGCAGCGGTGGAACGTCGTGTCCTACGACAGCAACGTCGGTGGCTACTACGACCGGGTGCAGATCGTCCATCGCAAGGAGGGCAACTGCCTGCGAGTCCAGTGGTCGCGGGGCATCCCGGAAGCCGATGGCTGGTTCGCAACCCGCGCGGCCGGCTGCAATTCGAGCGACTACCACGACCAGTGGAACATGACCTGGGTCGGTAACAGTTCCGGCAACCCTCGCAACAGTTGGCAGTTCGCCAACTACCAGCCGGACTTCAACGATGTGCTCTGCCTTGATCGCGGGCAGGACGGACACCGGAATCAGCTGCTGTGGGACCAGGGCCTCCCGCAGGGCGCCCCGGTCGCCAAGACCACCTGCTACAACCACACCAACCGGTACCAGATGTGGAACATGGTCCATTAGGCCACGTCAAGACCCAGCTCGGTGCCCGGCCGGCAGAAATCGCAGGGGGCGATGTTCGGGTCCTGTAGGAGTGCGCTTCTGCTGGACGACGAACCCGACTTGGGGTTGCGCCGTAAGGACTGTCCGGCGGATCACGAGCGAAGCCACAGGCGAATAGCCGCGACGGCCACCGTGCCATGGAAGACATACGCTCTTTTGTCGAAGCGCGTGGCTACGGCGCGGAAGCCTTTGAGCGCGTTGATCGTTCGCTCGACTTCGTTGTGGCGCTTGTAGATCGTCTGGTCGAAGCCGGTGGGCCGGCCGCCCGCGCTAGCGCGGCGCTGGCGGTTGGCCCGCTGATCCTCGCGTTCGGGAAGGGTGTGCTTGATCTGCGGACGCCGCAGATGCCGGCGGTTCCGCCGGGACGAGTAGGCGGGGTCGTCAGTCGTCCGTCAGGGCCTTCCGGTGGACCGTGGAGCTGTGGCGGACCGTCATGCCCACGCGCAGGTACAAGGCGAGCGCGCCGGTGTCCGAGTGGGTCCACAGGGTGCAGGTCCGCCGGCCCTGCCGGTGGAAGGCGCGGAAGGCGTGGCGCAGCAGCAGGCGGGCGATGCCCTGGTTGCGGTGGTCGGGGTGGACCGCTACCTGCTCGATGTAGCCTTCGCCCGCCTCCGGGAGGTCCAACGACATGACCGCGCCGATGAGTTGGTCGCCGCTGTGGGCCAGTGCCGACAGGGCGGGGGCGAAGGCGGGCCGGTCGACGGTGTGCCGGGCCCACTCCTCGTAGGACTTGCGGCGCGGCTGCCACTCGTCGAACGCGTCCTCGATGAGGTGGTGGGCGGCGGGCCCGTCGCCGGAGCGGAACGGCCGGACGGTGAGGCCCGCGGGCGGTGCGGGCACCGTCGGCTCGTCGGGCATGGCGAACTCCAGCTGCCAGGCCGTCACCAGCGGCTGGTACCCGCGGGACCGCACGAGCGCGACGGCGTGGGTGTCGTCGTCCGGCACGGTCTGCACGATCCCCTCGCTCCCCGCCTGGCGGGCCCGGGCCTCGACCCAGTCCAGCAGTGCGGTGCCCAGGCCGCGGCCCCGGTGCGCGGGGTGGACGTCCACTTCGGAGCGTCGGTTCACCCAGGCCCGGGCGGCCAGTTGCCCCGCCCGGTCGTGGACCAGCAGGGTGTCCCGCTGCGGGTCCAGGCCCGGTCGGTCGAGGTCCGCTGCGATACCGCCGGGATCGGCCTGCACCCGGCCGTACAGCGCGCGCTCGCAGGCGGCGACCAGGCGGTGGATCGCGGTCACGTCGTCGGCCGTGGTCGGTCGCCCCTCGTAACCCGCGGGCAGCGTCGGTAGGAGAACAGGCATCGGCGGAGACTACTGCTGGTTCGGGGAACCCGCCACGGCCCCTTGGGCGGTGTCCGCTTCGGCGTCGATGGTGGTGCGGCCCACCAGGCGTTCGTAGCGCTGCCGGGCGGCCTGCGGGGTGCCGAGGCCGAGGCCGAAGGAGATCTCCTGCCAGGTCATGCCGCGGCCGCGGGCCATCTGGAGGAGTCCGGCCTCCAGCTCGTCCATCTCCCCGCGCACCACCGGGATCAGGCTCAGGGCGGCGGTGACGTCGGCGCGGTCCACCTCCGGTTCGCCGTCCTGGAGGAGGGCGGCCCCGCTGAGCAGGAACGAGACGAGGCGGACGGCTTCGTGGGGGCCGACGAAGGCGGGGTGCACCTGGCGCCGGCGCTGCTCGTCGGTGGCCGCGTGCCGTTCGGCGATCCGGAAGAGGGCGGCATGGGCGCGGTGTGCGCGGGCCTGGCCGGGGTCCGGGGGAGTGAACGGGTCGGTGGACTCGGCGGTTTGGTCGGATTGGGCAGTGGGGGTGGGCTGTTGGGGCTGTCCCGAAGTCGCTGACATGGTGTCAGGGTGCCGGGTTGTGCCCCCCCGTTGTTAATAGAGTGTTGTGAACGGATCGTTCAAGGGGAGAGGGTTGGGAGTGCGGGTGGCTGGGTGCGCTGCGGGCTCGGTGTGCAGGTGGCTGGGATTTGCCTACCCCCTGGGGGTATTGACTGGCTAGGCTTCCGAATGCCCGGCGGGAGTATGCGGGACGGGTGTTTGTGGGCCAGCTCCGCCCGACTCGCCCCCGAACGGGGCGCGCTGCTCACCCCGCCGACCGCGGACGACACGACCGCGGCGGACGCGGACTCCCCGGGGGCCGAGGGGGCCGGGCTCGCCATCGGGCCGGTGGACCGGCAGCTGTTGGAGGCGCTGTCCCGGGACGGCCGGGCCGGTCATACCGAACTCGCCGCCGCGGCCGGGGTGTCGGAGTCGACCGTGCGCCGCCGCCTGACCGTGCTGCGCCGGGCCGGGGTGCTCGTCTTCCTCGTCGACGTCCCGCCCGCCGCCCTCGGCTTCCGCACCGAGGCCCGCCTGTGGATGTCCGTACGCCCCTCCCGGCTCACGGCCGTTGCCGCGGCGATGGCCGGGCACCCCGAGGCGTCCTTCGTCGCCATGACCACCGGACCGACCAACCTGCTGGCCGCCGTCACCTGCCGGGACCCTCTCGACCTCGCCCGCTACCTGACCGAGCGGATCGCGTCGTTGGACGCCATCCGGACGATGGAGACCGCCCCGGTCATCCGCACCGTGAAACGCGCCGGGGCGCTGCTGCCGCTGCCCCGGTGAGCCGCTGCCCCGGTGAGCCGTTGAGCCGATGACCCGCTGCCGTGGTGACCCGGTCGCGGCAGCACGCCCGGTCGTGTCAGCGTCAACCCGGCCCCGGCCCCGGCCCCGGCCCCGGCCCCGGCCCCGGCCCCGGCCCCGGCCCCGGCCCCGGCCCCGGCCCCGGCCCCGGCCCCGGCCCCGGCCCACGCCCCGGCGCTACGCCGCCGCGTGGAAGAGGGCCGCCGCTTCCCCGCGGGAGCCGACGCCCAGTTTGGTGAGGATGTTGGCGACGTGGAACTTCACCGTGGACTGGCTGATGTGCAGTTCCTCGGCGATCATCCGGTTGCGGTGGCCGAGCGCGAGGTGCGCCAGCACCTGCAACTCCCGCTCGCCCAGGGCGGTCAACGGGTCCGGCGCCGGATCCTGGAAGGCGCGCAACGGGATGGCCGCCGTCACCGTGGTGCCCCACCCGGGGACCGCGTCGATGTCCAGGTGGCCGTCGAGGACGTCGAGCCGTTCCCGGACCCGGGCGGGGGCGAGGTCGTGCGCGGTGAGCGTGCCGGGGCCGTCGTCCCGCACCGTTGCGCGCAGTGCGTCGTCGGTGAGCTCCCAGGTGACCCGGACCCGGCGCACCGCGTCCTGTTCCAGCGCCACCAACAGGACCGCCCGGACGACGGCCCGCGCGGTGTGGGCGACATCGGCGGCCACGCTGCGCGGCGAGTCCGGCGGGCCGAACTCCAGCCGGACCGAGCGGTAGCGGACCAGTGGCCGCAGCGACTCGGTGAGCAGGGCGAACGCCTGGTCGGCCGGCTCCTCGGCGATCTGCTGGTCGCGCTCGGCCGCCGTCCGCAACTCCACCAGGGCGGTGGCGGCCAGATCGGTCGCCGCGGCGCGGGCCCCGGCGTCGTCCAGACTGCGGCTGCGCAGCACGCTCAACAGCCCGGTGAGCGCCGCCGTATGCGCCTCGCCCAGCTCGGTGATCACCCGCGCCCGGGTCCCGGCGGCGGTCCGGGACCGGGCCAGCGCGCCCGGTACCGCCTCCGCGGCCATCCGGTCGAAGTGGCTGGTGACGACGTTCCACAGGGCCTGGACGACGGCGGTGACGGAGTCGTCCAACGGGGCGGCGGGGCCGTCCTCCGGGACCGTGCGCACCAGGAGCAGCACCGCGCCGCGCGGGGTGGCGTCGCTGGTGACGGCGAGTACGGGGTGGTCGGCGCCGGCGAGCGGGAGGGTGCCCTGCCACGGCCGGCCCGGGTCGCCCGAGTCCAGTAGCGGGGCCAGGTCCGCGGCCGTCAGGCGCCGGGTGAGCGCCGGGTCGCCGTGCGTCTTGAACGGCGTGTGGGCGCAGTGCGTGGTGAGTTCGGCCGCCGCCCGGTGCGGGACCAGGTCGGCCAGGATCGCGGACAACCGCGGCAGGATCTGCCCCAGGGGGGTGCGGATCACCTCGTAGGCGGCGCTCAGGGCGGGCACGGGGCCGGTCAACTCCATGGAGGGCAGCGTAGCCAGCGGTGGCCGGGTGCGGCCTGGCCATCGGGACAGGTGGGACTGTCCCGATGGCTGGGCACGGTGGTTCCGGCCGTCCGTGAGGCTGAGGGCGGCAGGCCGCGGCCCCCGGGTGACCGGCGCCGGCACGGCCCTGTCGCGGCCACTCCTTCACGGACGGACCACTTCGTGCCAACCAGGTCCGAGTCCAAGAAGCGAGAAGCGAGAAGCGAGAAGCGAGAAGCGAGAAGCGAGATGCGAGATACGAGACGCGAGATGTGAGACGCGAGATGTGAGCGGCAAGAAGTCGCCAAGTCAAGAAGTCAAGAAAGCAAGCAAGAAGCAAGAAGCAAGAAGCAAGCAAGAAGCAAGCCCAAGATCGTGATCACGGGGAGTGGGTTCACTATGCGAGCGATTGTTTACTACCGGTTCGGCGGGCCCGAGGTGCTGAGCCTTGGGGACATCGAGAAGCCGGTGCCGGCGGCCGGCGAGGTCCGGGTCAAGGTGGTGTCCGTGGGGGTCAATCCCCTTGACTACAAACGGCGTTACGGCCTGGTCGAGCAGCACTACCCGACGACCTTCCCCGCCGTACCGGGCCTGGAGATCGCCGGGGTCGTGGACGCGGTCGGCGACGGCGTCACCGCGTTCGCCGTCGGCGACGAGGTCTTCGGCTGGTCCAGGACGGGCGCCTACGCCGAGTACGTCATCGCCGACACCCTTGTGCACAAGCCCGCCGAGTTGAGCTTCGAGGCCGCCGCGACGCTGCCGGTCGCCGTGGCGACCACCGACCGGGTACTGCGCGAACTCGGCCTGAAGGACGGGGAGACGCTGCTGCTGCACGGCGCCGCCGGTGCCGTGGGCCAGGCCGCCGTACAACTCGCGGTCGCCGCCGGGGCCACGGTGATCGGCACCGCCTCCCCGGCCAACCACGACTTCCTGCGCACGCTGGGCGCGATCCCGGTGGCGTACGGGGCGGGCCTTGAGGAGAGGGTGCGGGCGGTCGCCCCGCAGGGCGTGGACGCGGTCTTCGACTCGGCCGGGCAGGACGCCCTGCCGGTCTCGATCGCGCTGCGTGGCGGCACCACCGACCGGATCGTCACCATCGCCGATATGAACGCGGCCGCCCACGGCGTCCCGTTCTCCGGGGTCGCCGACCAGCCGGAGGTGATCCGGGAGGGTCTGGTCCGGCACGCCCGGCTCGCCGTCGAGGGCCGGCTGGTCGTCCCGGTCGTGCGGACCTTCCCGCTCGCCGAGGCGGCCGCCGCCCAGCAGTTGAGCGAGGAGGGGCACGTCCGCGGCAAGTTGATCATCACGGTGTGAGCGGGCGGGCCCGGCCGGGCCGGTGCGGGGCCCGGGCCGCCGCCCCGATTGCGGGGCGCGGCCGGGCCCCGGTTGCGGCCGGGCGGGCCCGTTGGTAGCACAGCGTCCGGATGCTCCTCCAGGGCCGCGGCCCTACCCTCGGGGTATGCCGGGTCTTCGCGGAGCCCTCGCGGTGCTGGCGTCGGGTGCGCTGGCCGGCGCCCTGGCAGGGATTCCGGCCCCGGCGCTGGCCGCTGGCCCGGGGCCTTCCGCCGGCCCGGACCTCACGCGCTTCGCCGCCCAGCGGCCGGACTGGCAGCCCTGCCCGGTGGGCTTTCCCGGCGCCGGCCCGTCCGGCCACGGCTCGCCACCGCCATCAACGCCCGGCACCGCGCCGTCGTCCGCCGCCGCGGGCCGCTTCCAGTGCGCCCGGCTGGAGGTCCCGCGCGACTACCGCCACCCGGAGCGCGGCACGCTGCGCGTCCAACTGGTCCGGCTGCCCGCCACCGGGCCCGGGAAGCGGCTGGGCTCGCTGGTCATCAACCCCGGCGGCCCCGGTGATTCAGGCGTCAACTACCTCATGGGCAACAGTGACGCCTTCGCTCACCTCGGACAGCGCTACGACCTGGTGAGCTTCGACCCGCGCGGCACCGGCCACACCGACCCGATCTCCTGCGGCACCAGCTACACCCCCGCCGGCGGCAGCGGCGCGGCCGGCCTCGCCGCCAACGAGAAGCGCATCAACGAAGCCTGCGGCCGGTACTCCGGCGCGCTACTGCCCTGGGTCGGCACCCCCGACGTCGCCCGGGACATGGACGTCCTGCGGTCAGCCGTCGGCGACCGCAAACTCAACTACCTCGGCTTCTCCTACGGCACCCGGCTCGGCGCGAACTACCTCCACGCCTTCCCCCGGAACGCCGGCCGGCTGGTCCTGGACAGCGTCGAGGACCCGACCAAGAACACCTGGCAGACCGCGCTCGCCCAGGCGCGCAGCTTCCAACGGGTGCTCGACGACTTCGCCACCGACTGCGTCCACACCAGCGGCTGCCCGCTCGGCGCGGACACCACCACCGCCCGACAGCAACTCACCTCCTGGTACCAGAAGTTGACGGACCATCCGATCTCCGCGCAGGGCACGGACGTGAACGGCACGACCTACGTCTACGCGCTGCGGGAGGCCCTTTACAGCCGGGCGAGCTGGCCCTCGCTGCGGGACGCGTTGGCGCAACTGCGCCACGGGGACGCCACCGGGATCCTGCAACTGAGCGGCGGCGGCAGCGGTGGCAGCGGCACCGGACGGGCCGGCCGGGACGGCGGCGGCAGCCCGGCGCGCGGCCTGACCGAGGCGATGCCCTCCCAGGACCAACTGGCCCTCCGGGCGATCAGCTGCCGGGACACCTCCGAGCGCTACGGTCCCGCCGACTACCCGCGCGCCGCGAGCGAACTCACCCAAGCGTCCCCGCTCTTCGGCCCGGACATCGCCCCGACGCTGCTGGACTGCTACGGCTGGCCCGTCCCGGGCGACGACTCCTCCCGCGACGTGGCCGCCCACGACGCCCCGCCCGCCCTGCTCGTGGCCACCACCGACGACCCGGCCACGCCGTACGAGGGCGCCGCGCACATGGCCCGGGCGTTGGGCAACGCCAGCGTGGTGCTGACGTACCACGGTGAGGGACACGCCGCGTACGCCTCCGGCAACCCGTGCGTACGGCAGAAGGTGGACGCGTTCCTGATGGACGGTGTGCTGCCGGTGGGCGGCACCGGCTGCCGCTGACGGCCCGGGCGCCAGCCGCCCCCCCCCGTGGGGCTCAGCCCGCCTTCCGCCCGCGGCCGGCGGTCTGCTTCGCCGCGGCCGTCTTCCGGGCCGCGCCCGCCGTCTTCTTCGCGCCGGTGCCCGTCGCCGCCGCGGACTTCTTCCCCGTCGCCGACCCGCCGGTCGCCGACCCGCCCTTCGTCCCCTTCGTCGCGCCCGCCGCGGTCGACTTCGCGGGCTGCCGCTCGGCGGTCTTCCGGGCGGCACCGGTCTTGCGGGCCGCGGTCTTCGTCGCCGTACGGCCCGATGGCCGCGCTCCGCCGCCCGCCCCGGTGGCCCCGCCCGCTCCGTCCGCCTCGTCCGCCTCGACGGTCTCGCCGCGGGCCCGCTGCGCGGCCCGCACGCTGTCCTGGAGGGCCGCCATCAGGTCCATGACCTGCCCCGCCGGCTGCTCCTCGCCCGCCTCGAACTCCGGCTCGCGGTGCGCGAGCTTGGCCGCCACGATCTCCTCCAACGCCTCCCGGTAGTGGTCGTGCACGTCCTCCTCGGACAGCTCGCCGAAGGAGTCCATCAGCGTCTCGGCGGCCCGCACCTCATTGGCGGCGACCTTCACCTCCCGCTCCGGGAGGACGCCGGTCATCGGGCGGATCTGATGCGGCCACAGCAACACCTGCATGACCAGCACGTCCTCCACCGGCCGGATCATCGCCAGGCTCTCCCGGCCGTGCAGCGCGATCTTGCCCAGCCCCACCCGCCGGTGCCGCTCCATCGCGTCCCGCAGCAGGGCGTACGGCTTCGCCGCCGCCGGGCCGTCGACGCCCAGGTAGTAGCCCTTGCCCAGCTGGAGCGGATCGATGTCACCGCCCGCGACGAAGGCCAGGATGGTCAGGGTCTTGGCGGTGGGCAGCGGCAGCGCGTCCAGGTCGTCGTCGGTCAGCGGGACGAGGGTGTCGTCGTCGGTCCGGTAGCCGCGGCCGATCTCGTCGGGGGAGACCTCGGTGCCTTCGAGGGAGCAGACCGGCTGGTTGCGTACCCGCCCGCCGTCCGCCGTGTGGAGCCGCACGAAGCTGACCGAGGCGGTGGTGTCCGTGGCGTTGTAGGCGGCCACCGGGATCGTGACCAGGCCGAAGCTGATGGAGAACTTCGCGGTGGGGCGCATGGGGGAGCCGCCTTCGTGGTGCGGTTCGGTGCCCTCTCATGCTAGGAGGCCGGGCCCCCGCCCACCTCCCGAGCCGGTCCGCACGGGCCGGCGCCGCCCACGCCACACGGCCACCGCGCACACCGGCACGGGAGCCGGCCTCTGGCTGACGCTTTGTCAGCTATGCGACGGGCGACGGGTGCGGGGCGACGGCGGTGATCATCCGGTCCAGGTCCACTCCGCGACCTCCGGCAGATCCGTGCCGTGCTCCCGGATCCAGGCGTGGTGCCGGGTCCGGGCGTCCGCCATCGCCTGCCGCAACGCCACCGCGCGGACGCCCAGCCCCGGCACCCGGTCCACTACGTCCATCACCAGCCGGAACCGGTCGAGGTCGTTGCGGACGACCATGTCGAACGGTGTGGTGGTGGTGCCCTCCTCCTTGTAGCCGCGGACGTGCAGCTGCTGGTGACCGGCGCGGCGGTAGCAGAGCCGGTGGATCAGCCAGGGATAGCCGTGGTACGCGAAGATGATCGGCCGGTCCCGGGTGAACAGGGCGTCGAACTCGGCGTCCGGCATCCCGTGCGGGTGGACGCCGGCCGGCAGCAGCCGGGCCAGGTCCACGACGTTGACCACCCGCACCGCCAGCCGCGGCAGATGGCGACGCAGCAGGTCGGCGGCGGCCAGCGTCTCCTGCGTCGGCACGTCCCCGGCGCAGGCCAGCACCACGTCGGGGGCGCGGTCGCCGTCCTCGGACCCCGCCCACTCCCAGGCGCCGGCACCACGGGCGCAGTGCGCCCGCGCCTGGTCGAGGGTGAGCCAGTCGAAGCAGGGCTGCTTGCCGGCCACGATCACATTGACGTAGTCGCGGCTGCGCAGCGCGTGGTCGGCCACCGACAGCAGGGTGTTGGTGTCCGGCGGCAGGTAGACCCGGACGACCTCGGGGCTCTTGTCGAGGACGTGGTCGACGAAGCCGGGGTCCTGGTGCGAGAAGCCGTTGTGGTCCTGCCGCCAGACGTGCGAGGTGAGCAGGTAGTTGAGGGAGGCGATCGGGCGCCGCCAGGGCAGCCGGCGGGCGGTCCGCAGCCACTTGATGTGCTGGTTGACCATCGAGTCGACGATATGGGCGAACGCCTCGTAGCTGGAGAACAGCCCGTGCCGCCCGGTGAGCAGATAGCCCTCCAGCCACCCCTGACAGAGGTGCTCGGAGAGCACCTCCATCACCCGGCCGCCGGGCGCCAGGTGCTCGTCGGTGGGGAGCGTCGTCGCCTGCCACGCCTTGGCGGTGGCTTCGTACACGGCGTCCAGCCGGTTCGAGGCGGTCTCGTCCGGGCCGACGAGCCGGAAGTCGCGCCGCTCGGCCGTCGCCGCCATGACGTCGGTCAGCAGTCGGCCGAGCACCCGGGTCGGCTCGTGCAGGGCGGTGCCGGGCTTGTCGACCTCGACGGCGTGCCGCTCCAGCGGGGGCAGCGGCAGGTCGCGCAGCAGCAGACCGCCGTTGGCGTGCGGGGAGGCGCCCAGCCGACGCCGGCCCTCGGGCACGCACTCCAGCACCTCCGGGCGCGGCCGCCCCGCCTCGTCGAACAGTTCCTCCGGCCGGTACGAGCGCAGCCACTGCACCAGCTGGTGCCGGTGGTCGGCGTGGTCGCGGACCCCGGACAGCGGGACCTGGTGGGCGCGCCAGGTGCCCTCGACGGGTTGCCCGTCCACCTCGTGCGGGCCGGTCCAGCCCTTGGGGGTGCGCAGCACGATCATCGGCCAGTGCGGGCGCCCGGTGTCGCCGTCCGTGCGGGCCCGGCGGTGGATCGCCGCGATCTGGTCCAACGCCCGGTCCATGGCCGCGGCCAGTGCCTGGTGCACCGCGGCCGGGTCGTCGCCGGCGACGTGCAGCGGCTCGTGGCCGTAGCCGCGCAGCAGCGCGTCGAGCTCGTCCTCCGGGATGCGGGCCAGCACCGTCGGATTGGCGATCTTGTAGCCGTTGAGGTGCAGGATCGGCAGCACCGCTCCGTCGTGCACCGGGTCGAGGAACTTGGTGGCGTGCCAGGACGCGGCGAGCGGCCCGGTCTCCGCCTCCCCGTCGCCGATCACGCAGGCGACCAGCAGCTCCGGGTTGTCGAAGGCGGCACCGTACGCGTGGGTGAGGGAGTAGCCCAGCTCACCCCCCTCGTGGAGGGAGCCGGGGGTCTCCGGTGCGACGTGGCTGGGCACCCCGCCGGGGAACGAGAACTGGCGGAACAGCCGCGCCATCCCGGCCCCGTCCCGGGTCACGTCCGGATACGTCTCGGTGTACGTCCCGTCCAGCCAGGAGTTGGCCAGGACGGCCGGTCCGCCGTGCCCCGGCCCCCAGACGCACAGCGCGTCCAGGCTCCGGGCCTTGATCACCCGGTTGAGGTGGGTGTGCACGAGGTTCAGGCCGGGGGAGGTGCCCCAGTGGCCGAGCAGCCGGGGCTTGATGTGCTCCGGGCGCAGCGGCTCGGTCAGCAACGGGTTGGCCATCAGGTAGATCTGTCCGGCGGCGAGGTAGTTGGCGGCCCGCCAGTACGCGTCGAGGGCGGTCAGCTCGGCCGGGCCGAGTGGGGCGGCCGCGTCCGCCGCCCCGGCCGCCGAGGGGGCCGGGGCCGTGGTCGTCGGGGTTCCGGGGTGTCCCACGGTCTGCTCCTCTGTGTTGCGCGGCGCGGACGGTGACACCGCTGCGGTTCGCGCTGACTGTTGCGCTGGGGCCGGGCCGGGCCGGGCCGGTGGGTCGGGACCGGACGGGCGCTGGGGCCGGTCCGGTGGGTCACGGCAGGTCCGCGGCCGGTCCGACCCTGACCCACCGGACCGGCTAGGGCGCTTCTGACGCGCCCTAGCCGTTGCGCCGGTCGGCGGTCCGGGGCACGGTCCGGCCGGTCGCGAGGTAGCGCTCGGCCTCGATGATCGCCTCGTGGACGGTGCGTCGGCCCATCAGCACGCACAGCGTGTAGGCCAGGTCCTCCAACTGGCGCCGGGCCGCCGGATCGTGCGGATCGGCGAGCACCACCCGCTCCCAGACGCGGTAGCGCCGCAGCAGTGAGGTGAGTACGGACTTGTCCGGCAGCAGCATGCCGTCTTCTCCCGACATCGGCTCGGCGTCCCAGGGGCGGCTGACCGGCGCGCCGGGGCGCGCCCGAACCCGAGTGGCTCCCACCTTGCGCCGACCGTGCGGCCCCTGCAACCGGACGGTCCACCGCGGCCGGCGTACCGGGCTGTCGGGCGGGTTCAATCGGGTGGCTCGGGCGCCGGGTGGTCGCCGGGCTCCGACGGCTTCGACGGGGGGCGCACTGCGGCCGCCCCGGGTCCCTCGTCGCTACGCGGAGCACACCCGCGGGGCGTGCTCCGCGTAGCGCCTCGTCGACGCGCCGCGCCGCGTCCCGGCCCGCTCCGCCGACGCCCTGCACCGCGATCTGGCCGACGACACCTGGGACGCCCGTCACGGCACCCGGCGCGAACAGCCCGTCCTGGAGGGTTCGTTGATCCTGCTCCGCGCCCTGCCGGCGTGCCCCCGGCCGGGCCGGCGGTCGGCACCGATCGCACTTTCGGGGCCGCTGTGCTCCTCTGGTAGCGAGGCCCGTCCCGGCCGGAGGACGGACCGCGGACCACCCGAGGAGCGCCGCGCCATGCCTCCCATCACCTTCCGCATCGCGATCATCGGGGCCGGCCCCGGCGGGCTGGTCTGCGCCCGGGTGCTCCAGCGGTACGGGGTGCCGGTGACCGTCTTCGAACGGGACCTCAGCCCCGTGGGGGCCGGGCCGGGCAGGCCCCTGGAACTGCGCGCGGCGACCGGGCAGGCGGCGCTGCGGTCGGCCGGCCTGGAGAAGGCGTTCCGCGCCGCGTCCCGGCCCGCCGGCCAAGAGGTCCGGCTGCTCGACCGCACCGGCGCGGTGCTCCACCAGGACGCCCCCGAGCCCGGAGAGGCCGCCGAACGCCCCGAGATCGACCGGCGCGAGCTGCGCCGCCTGCTGGTGGACTCGCTCGCGCCCGGCACCATCCGGTGGGGCAGCTACCTGCGGACGCTGCACCCGCGCGGCGGCGGCCGCCACCAGGCCGTCTTCGACGACGGCGGGACCGCCACCTTCGACCTGGTGATCGGCGCCGACGGCATCTGGTCCCGGGTCCGGTCGCTGCTGTCCGAGGGGGTGCCGCACTACTCCGGTGTGACCTTCGTCGAGACCGGCCTCGACGACGTCGACACCCGGCACCCGGAGCTCGCCCGGCTGGTCGGCCGCGGCACCATGATGGCGCTGTCCGGGGGCAAGGGACTGCTCGCCCGGCGCGACGGCCGCGGCCGGGTCAGGGTCTACGCGGCCTTCCGGGGATCCGAGGACTGGGCGCGGGCGGCCGGGGTGAGCACCGCGGACACCGAGGCGGTCCGGGCCGCCCTGCTGGCCGGGTTCGACGGCTGGCACGACCGGCTGCTGGCGCTGCTCCGCGACAGCGACGGCGGGTTCGCCAACCGTCCACTGTTCGCGCT
Organism: Streptomyces sp. RGM 3693; assembly: GCF_050471125.1. Lineage (NCBI taxonomy): Bacteria > Bacillati > Actinomycetota > Actinomycetes > Kitasatosporales > Streptomycetaceae > Streptomyces > Streptomyces sp. RGM 3693. Next base: position 1,607,202 of record NZ_JBMPPQ010000003.1, on the reverse strand, counting down.
GCCGGTGCCGCACACCTGGCCGCACACCTCGGGCCTGACGCTGCTCGGCGACGCCGCGCACGTGATGACGCCACTCTCCGGCCCGGGCGCCGACCTGGCCCTACAGGACGGCTGTGAACTCGCCCAGCACCTCGCCGAGGCGCACACCTGGCAGACCGACCCGGACCAGGCGGTCCGCGCGTACGAGGCGGCGCTCTTCCCCCGCTCGACCACCGCCGCCGAGGCGGCCGCCCGCGACCTGGACACCGCCCTCGCCCCGGACACCGCGCGCATCCGCCACCGCCTGTCCCGCCGCCGGCAGCTGCACCCGCACCAGCCCTGACCCCGCCCGCCGCGCCGGGTTGCGGGCCCGCACCACCCGTCGGACGATCGGCAGCACGGGGAGGTCGGGGGCGGCGCGGTCCGGTGCGTCGTTCGCCCCGCCGTGGCGCCGAGGGACGGAGCAGCGCGTGAAGATCACCGAGCCGATGCCCGGTGCGCCGTGTTGGGTGGAGCTGGGCACTTCGGACGTGGCCTCGGCCGCGGTCTACTACCGCGAGGTCTTCGGCTGGCACGCCACGACCGACCAGCGGGCCGGGGCCGGCGGCTACACGGTCTTCTCCGTGGGCGACGCCCAGGTCGCCGCGGCCACCCCGCTGTACGCGCCGGGCCAGCCGACCGCCTGGACCGTCACCTTCGCCACCGGGGACGTCGAGGCGCTGGCCACGGCCGTGTCCGAGGCCGGCGGCAGTGTGCTGGTGGACCCGCGGGACGTCTTCGATCTGGGCCGGTTCGCGGTGCTGGCCGATCCGGCGGGCGCGGCCTTCGCGGTCTGGCAGGCCCGGTCCTTCGCCGGCGCCGAGCTGCTGAACGCGCCCGGTGCGCTCGGCTGGGTGGAGTTGGCCACCGACGACGCCGAGACCGCGGTGGCCTTCTACTCCCGGACCTTCGGATGGACCGTCAGGGCCCACGGCACGTACACCCAGTGGGGGATCGAGGGCGCCGACTTCGGCGGCATGAGCACCGTGGAGGCGCGCGACCGGGAGGACGTCCGGCCGCACTGGCTGCCGTACTTCGCGGTCGAGTCGGTCGACGGGACCGCGGCGCGGGCCGCCGATTCCGGGGGGATGTTGCTGATGGCGCCGACGGACGTCCCGGACGGGCCGCGGATCGCGATGGTGCGCGATCCGCAGGGCGCCGTCTTCGGCATCCACCAGGCGGGTACGGAAGGCTGACGGCGCGCACCGGCGCGCCGAGGGACGAGTGATTTCCTTCGCCCACCGGCCCCACACGACGTCACACGATCGGCCCCGCGGTCGTCGTTTCACCACACCGCATGGGGTATTTGCGCGTAATGTCCGCAGCGCACCAATGGGTGGCATTGCGCGGCATGGCATCGCGCGTCAAGAACAGGAGACCCCTATGTCCACGACCGACGTCCTCGTGGCCCGAGGCACGAAGCTCGCAGCGGGTGCGGGTGCACTGACCACGGCTGTCGCCCTGGGGGCGACGCTGCTCGTAGCGGCTCCGGCCCAGGCGGACCCCCAGCCCCAGCCCCGCCCCCAGTCGCAGCCCAGCCTCCAGAAGCAGACCGGTCCGTCCTCCTCGTACGGCACCGTCACCGCCGCCCGTGGGATGAACGAGCGCGAGTACCCGAGCACGGACTCCGCGTCGAAGGGTGATCTTCGCAACGGCGCCCGGGTCTACCTGGTCTGCAAGGTCCGCGCCCAGAACATCCGCGGCAACGAGCTCTGGTACCTGATCCGCGGCAGCCGGCGGACCTGGATCTCGGCCAAGCACGTGACGAACACCGGCTTCGTCAAGTACTGCAAGGACGGATACCGCGACCGCGCCCAGCCGGGCGACTCCGCCAAGCGCGAGGGCTGAGGCCGCTCGCGGAGCGGCGGTTCCGGAACGGGCCCGGCGCGGCACCCCTCCAGGGGCCGCGCTGGGCCCTTCGCGCGCCCGCGCAAGGCCGGTCCCCACCCTTCCGAATTACTGGAACGCGTTCTACTGTGCCCCCGACCCCGGAAACCGACGGGCCGTCAGTACCCGGGCGGCCGCCGGCGACGGGACGACCCGACCGGACGACTGGTGGAGGGGCCGTGCACCTGGAATACACCCCGGAACAGCAGCGGTTGCGCGCCGAACTGCGGACGTACTTCGCCGCGTTGGTACCGGACAACGCCTACGCCCGGTACGCCGACCCGGCCGCTCAGAAGCGCTTCTACCGCGACACGGTGCGGCGGCTCGGGACCGATGGCTGGCTGGGCGTCGGCTGGCCCACGGAGTACGGCGGGCGCGGGATGACGCCCATGGAGCAGTTCATCTTCTTCGACGAGGCGGCCCAGGCCGGGGTGCCGCTGCCGCTGATGGCGCTGAACACCGTCGGCCCCACCCTCATGCGGTTCGGCACCGACGAACAGAAGGCGTACTTTCTGCCCCGGATCCTCTCCGGGGAACTCGACTTCGCGATCGGCTACAGCGAACCGGACGCCGGCACCGACCTCGCGGCCCTGAAGACCCGCGCGGTGCGCGAAGGCGACGAGGAGACCGGCCACTACGTCGTCAACGGCCAGAAGATCTGGACCACCAACGGCGACACCGCCGACTGGGTCTGGCTGGCGGTCCGCACCGACCCGAACGCCCCGCCCCACAAGGGCATCACCATGCTCCTGGTCCCCACCAGTGACCCCGGCTACTCCTGCACCCTCATCAACACCCTCGCCTCGCACGACACCACCGCCAGCTACTACGAGAACATCACCGTCCCCGCCACCCGCCGCGTCGGCCAGGAGAACCAGGGCTGGCGGATCATCACCAACCAGCTCAACCACGAACGGGTCACCCTCGCCGCACACGGCACCATGGCCATCCGCGCCCTCCACGACGTCCAGCGCTGGGCCGCCGGCACCAAACTCGCCGACGGCCGCCGGGTCATCGACCTGGGCTGGGTACGCGGACGACTGGCCCGCACCCACACCAGACTGGAGGCCATGAAGCTCCTGAACTGGCGGATGGTCGACGCGCTCCAACAGGGCACCCTCACCCCCCAGGACGCCTCCGCGGTCAAGGTCTACGGCTCCGAGGCCCGCCGGGACGCCTACGCCTGGCTGATGGAGGTGGCCGGCGCGGCCGGACCGCTGACGGAGGGCTCGGCGGGCGCGGTGCTCCACGGCGAACTGGAACGCGGCTACCGCTCCGCGGTCATCTTCACCTTCGGCGGCGGAAACAACGAGATCCAGCGCGAGATCATCTCGTGGATCGGCCTCGGCATGCCACGCGTACGGCGCTGATCCGGTGCGACCAGGCATGTCCGTCGGCACAAGGGCGGGAGGGCAGCCGACTTCGCCGCTCCGCCGGGTACGGACGGCCCGGAGCCGCCCCGCCGCCTCGCTGTCCAGCGCGGTGGTCGACCATGGAGCCATGGCAGGAGAAGCGGGCGAGATCGTTCTGAGCAAGCAGGATCTTCGTGAGGTCACCGGGTTCGCCGCGGCCTGTGCGGAGGCGGTGATCGAGATGTTCGAGGCCGATCGGCCGGACGACTCGCGGCCTCGACACGCGATCGACGCCGCGTGGGAGTTCGCTCGGGGCGGCGAGCGGGGGAAGGCCCTGCGCGACACGGCGTGGGCGGCGCTCAAGGCAGCCAAGAGCGCGGACACCGCGGCTGCGCGCGAGGCGGCGTGGGCGGCGATGTCCGCGGCCGGCGCCGCCTACCTGCATCCGTTGGCCAAGGCCACCCAGGTCAAGCACCTTCTCGGCGCGGGCGCCCACGCGGCCAGAGCGGCCGAGCTCGTCGCCGGTGACGAGCCGACCGTTGGTGCCGAACACGTTGCACACGTGGCGCTGCGCGCGACACCGGGCGTCGTTGACGTGCTCAACCGCTTTCCGGCGGCTCCGGGTGGCGGTGGACGGGTGGGGGAGTTGCTCCGCATGCTGGACGCCGCGCTTCGCCACCCGGGCAGGCCCTGACCGCCACGGGGCAACCGGGGAGGGCGGACCACCGCCGCGAAAGCCGGCGCGCGTCCCCTCGTGACGATCCGCCGCAGCACGCCCCGCGGGCACCGGCGCGGCGCGGACCCGGGCACGTGGCAGGGGACCTTCAAGCTCCGCGACTCCGCCGCCATACTGGATGGGCACGACACACAGGGGGATCCACGCGGCTGAACGCGGGAGCGGGGGCGGCGACAGGGATGGCGGAGCACAGGCTGATTCAGGGACGTTACCGCCTGCTCGAAACCATCGGGCGGGGCGGCATGGGAGAGGTGTGGCGGGCCCGGGACGAGGCGCTGGGCCGGCTGGTCGCGGTCAAGTGCCTCAAGCCCATGGGGCAGCAGCAGGAGCCGGGGTTCCTACGGGTGCTGCGGGAGCGGTTCCGCCGCGAGGCCCGGGTGGCCGCGGCGCTCCAGCACCGCGGGATCACCGTGGTGCACGACTTCGGGGAGGACCACGGCATCCTCTTCATCGTCATGGAGCTACTGAACGGCCGTAACCTCAGTCAGCTGCTGGACGACAACCGGCGCCAGCCGCTCCCCGTCCCGGACGTGATCGAGGTCGCCGAACAGATCGCCGCGGCCCTCGCCTACACCCACGAACAGGCCGTGGTGCACCGCGACCTGAAACCGGCCAACATCGTCCGGACCACCGACGGCACGGTCAAGATCTGCGACTTCGGCATCGCCCGTCTCGGCCACGACATCGGCTTCACCGCCCGGCTCACCGGCACCGGCATCGCCATGGGCAGCCCGCACTACATGTCGCCCGAGCAGATCGGCGGCGGCACCGTCGACCACCGCAGCGACCTGTACTCCCTCGGCTGCGTGCTCTACGAGGTCGCCACCGGCGCCCCGCCGTTCGCCCAGGGCGACGCCTGGGCGGTCCTGGTCGGCCACCGCGACACCGCCCCGGACCCGCTCCGGGCGACCCGCCCCGACCTGCCCGAGGCGTACGAGCGGATCGTCCTCGACCTGCTCGCCAAGGACCCGGACGACCGGCCGCGGGACGCCGACGAACTGGCCAAACGGCTCGCCGACGCCCGCCACCGCCGCACCCCCCGGGGCACCGGCCCGGCGCCGGACGACCTGACGGTGCCCACCCCGCGGCTGCCCTCCTGGACCCGCGACATCACCGCCGGCGCCCCGGCCGTCGGCAGCCGGCCGCCGCGTCGCACCCCGGCGGACCGGGCCGTCGCGGTCCTCACCGACGTCTGGACCGGCGTCGGCGACCCGCTGCGCGGCGAGGCGTCACCGGCCCTCGGCCCCGACCGGCCGGCCCCGCCCGGCGACCACCACGCCCGGCTCGGCGCGCTCACCGGACGGTTGGCGAACGCCCACGCACTGACCCGGGCCGGCCGGCACTTCGAGGCCCAGGAACTCCTCACCGAGGTGCTGGCCGGCCGGGAACGGCTGCTCGGCCCCGACCACCCCGACACGCTCGGCTGCCGCCACCACCTCGCCGTCGGGCTCGGCCGGCTGGGCCGCCTGGAGGAGTGTCGGACCACCGTCCGCGAGGTCGCCGAGGCGCGCACCCGGGTGCTCGGCCTCCATCACCCCGACACCCTCGACACCCGCTGGCAACATGCCGTCGTATCCGGTCAGTTGGGCAGGTGGGCGGAGGCCCTGACGGCCTATCAGGGAGTGGCGGCGGGGCGCACCGCGGCGCTCGGCCCGGACCACCCGGACACCCTCGCCGCCCGCTACGAGACCGGGGTCGCCCTGGGCCGGCTGGGCCGCAGCGCGGAGGCACTGGCCCACTACCGCGACCTGGTCGCGGCCCGCACCCGCGCGCAGGGCCCCGACGCCCCCGAGACCCTGCGCGCCCGGCACGGCCTGGGCGTCAACTACGGCCGCCTGAACCGCTGGCCGGAGGCGCTCACCGAGGCCCGCGAGATCGCCGCGGCCCGGGCCCGGGTGCTCGGCGCCGACCACCCGGACACCCTGGCCAGCCGCCGGGAGATCGCCGTGGCGCTGGGCCGCCTCGGTCGCTGGGCCGACGCGCTGGACGCCTACCGCGAGGTCGCCGACGCCCGCGAACGGACCCTGGGCGCGGCCCACCTCGACGCGCTGGCCAGCCGCGGCGAACAGGCCCAGTGCCTGGCGCGGCTGGGGCGGACCGACGAGGCGGACGCCCTGCACCGCCGGGTCGCGGCGCTGCGCCGGGAGCGCGCCGGACACCGGCGGTAACGGCCGGCCCTACGGGCTGCCGGGACGGCGGATCAGCGTTCCGGTCGGACCCGGTAGAGCACCGTGGCGTGCGGCGGGACGTTCCGGGCGATCAGGGTCCGGGCGGTCCGCCCGTTCCGTCCGGTGACCAGGTCACGCAGCCGGTAGGAGTGGGCCGCCGGCAGCCCGGCCGCGCCCGCCGTGATCGACAGCGTCCGGGTGGTGCTGCCTCCGTTGAACAGCGCGATCGCCCGGTCGCCGTTGCGCAGCGGCTTGGACAGCACCGCCGCGTCCCCGTCCTGCTGCACGATGTGGCCCTGGACGCCCAGCGGGTCCTGGTTGACCGCGATCACCTCGCGGTTCCCCAGGATCGCCAGCGCCTCCGGGGACAGCTTGCCGAGGTCCGTGCTGGAGATCAGCGGGGCGGCCATCACCGACCACAGCGACATCTGGCTCTGCATCTCGTCCCGGCGCAGACCGGAGTCGCCGACCAGCAGGAAGTCGGGGTCGTTCCAGCGTCCGGGGCGCTGGAGTTCGGCGAGGTTGGCGTTGTAGCGGAAGTTTCCGGCGATGGACGCCCACTTCGCGGCCGGGGTGCTCTGCTGCACCGCGATGTCCGCCCCGCCGCGCCACAGGTTGCCCAGCTCCGCGGACCACTTGATGACCCGGTGCCAGACCGCGTCGCCGGCGAACTGGAAGTAGGCGGGCGCGGAGATCGAGAAGGTGATGGGTCGCCCGGTCGCCCGCAGCGCCCGGCTCTGCTGCGCGTACAGGTCGTGGTACGCCTGCTCCTTGCTCTGCCCCTTGGGCACCGGGACGTTGCAGCCGTCCGCCTTGAGGTAGTCCACCCCCCAGCTCGCGAAGAGCTTGGCGTCCTGCTCGAAGTGGCCGAGGCTGCCCGGGTACTTCCCGCAGGTCAGCGTGCCGACGTCCTCGTAGATGCCGAACTTCAGGCCCATCTTGTGGAGTTCCTGCCCGACGTGGGCCATACCGTGCGGGAACTTCGCCGGGTCGACGACCAGCTCGCCCTTGGGGCCGCGCTGTTTGGTCATCCAGCAGTCGTCGATGGTGACGGTGCGGTAGCCCTTGTGCGCCAGCCCGCTGCGGACCAGCGCCCGGGCGTTGTCCAGGACGACCTGCTCGTTGAGGCCGCCGCACTGGTAGTACGACCAGTTGTTCCAGCCCATCGGGGGCGTCGGCGCCAGGTTCGGGTACCCGGAGTCGTACCGGGCGCCGGGGGCGCGGGAGGGGGTGGCGGAGGCGGGAGCGGTGGCCGAGAGCAGTCCCGCCGAACAGGCGGTGACGGCGGTGAGTCCGGCGAGGGTGCGGCCGATGCGGGATACCGACGGATGGGACACGAGTCACCTCACGTGGTAGGTGGGTCGGCCGGGAAGAACGGCCGACGGGGCGGTTCCAGGGCGCGCACGGCCGGACGCTAGAAGCAGCCTGACGACTGGTCAAGAAGACGCACCGTCCGGAACAAACGATTCATTCCGCTGCCGCCGCGCGTTTCCCATCTGGCGACCACCGGCCCCCCGTGCTACTCAAGGGGCATGCCGGAACGGACTTCGTACGACGTCGTCATCGTCGGTGGCGGCCACAACGGCCTGGTGGCCGCCGCCTATCTCGCCCGCGCCGGACGGAGCGTGCTGGTGCTGGAGAGGTTGGACCACACCGGCGGCGCGGCCGTCTCCACCCGCGCGTTCACCGGGGTCGACGCCCGACTGTCCCGCTACTCCTACCTCGTCAGCCTGCTGCCCCCGAAGATCGTCCGGGACCTCGGGCTCCGCTTCGCGGTCCGCAAGCGCACCGTCTCCTCGTACACCCCCGCCGTGCGCGACGGCCACCCGACCGGCCTGCTGGTCGGCGGCGGCGAGGCCCGCACCCGCGCCTCCTTCGCGCAACTGACCGGATCGGACCGGGAGTACGCCGCCTGGGAGGACTTCTACGGCACCACCCGCAGGCTCGCCGAGAAGGTCTTCCCCACCCTCACCGAACCGCTCCCCACCCGCGCCGCGCTCCGCGCCCGGATCGCCGACGACGCCACCTGGCACGCCCTCTTCGAACGCCCCCTGGGCGAAGTGATCGAGGCGACCTTCCGCGACGACCTGGTGCGCGGCGTGGTCCTCACCGACGGGCTGATCGGCACCTTCGCCACCGCCCACGACCCGACGCTCCGTCAGAATTGCTGCTTCCTCTACCACGTGATCGGCGGCGGCACCGGCGACTGGGACGTCCCCCTCGGCGGTATGGGCGCCCTCACCGACGCGCTCGCCGACGCCGCCCGCCGGGCCGGCGCCGAACTCGTCACCGGCTGCCCGGTCACCGCCCTCGCCACCGACGGCCGCACCGCGGAGGTCACCACCGAAGGACGCGGCACGATCGGCGCCCGCCACGTCCTGGTCAACGCCGCGCCCCGCGAACTGGCCCGGCTGCTCGGCGAGCCCGCCCCGCCGCCCGCCGAAGGCGCCCAGCTCAAGGTGAACATGCTGCTCACCCGGCTACCCCGGCTCCGCGACCCGCGCACCGACCCGCGCGAGGCGTTCTCCGGCACCTTCCACATCGCCGAGGGATACGCCCAGTTGGAGACCGCCCACCGGGAGGCCGCGGCCGGCCGGCTGCCCGCCGCGCCCCCGTCGGAGATCTACTGCCACTCCCTGACTGACCCCTCCATCCTCGGCCCCGACCTCGTCCGCCGGGGCTACCACACCCTCACCCTCTTCGGACTGCACACGCCCGCCCGGCTGTTCGCCGCCGACACCGCCGAGAGACCAGCCACCCGCGACCGCCTGCTGGCCGCCACCCTCGCCCAGCTGGACGCCCACCTCGCCGAACCGCTCGCCGACTGCCTGGCCCGGGACGCCGACGGCCGCCCCTGCGTCGAGGCCCGCACCCCCCTCGACCTCGACCGTGAACTGGGGCTCCCGGGCGGCAACATCTTCCACCGCGAGCTGGCCTTCCCCTACGTCGACGACGCGGACGCCCTCACCACCACCGCCGCCCGCTGGGGCGTCGCCACCGGCCACGCCAACGTCCTGCTGTGCGGCGCGGGCGCGCTCCGCGGCGGCGGGGTGAGCGGCATCCCCGGCCACAACGCGGCGATGGCGGTACTGGGGGAGGGGTGAGGGGTGAGCGCGGTGGGCGGTGGGGAGCGAGGCCCTGTTCGCGGTCTGCTCACCCGGCACCCGACACCCGGCACCCGACACCCGGCACCCGACACTCGGCCTCCGGCGGCGAGTTTCTGACGTAGCATCAGAAAATCTCTTCCCTCGTGCGGCACGCTGCGGCATCCTGCGCCCATGCAGACGGAGCTGAGCAACGCGCTGGGAGTCGAGCACGCCGTCTTCGGGTTCACGCCCTTTCCCGCGGTCGCCGCGGCCATCACCCGGGCCGGCGGCTTCGGGGTGCTCGGCGCGGTCCGCTACACCGCGCCCGCCGAACTGGCCCGGGACCTCGACTGGATGCAGCGGCACACCGACGGGCTGCCCTACGGCCTCGACGTCGTCATGCCCGCCACGAAGGTGGAGGGCGTCAGCGAGGCCGACGTCGAGGCGATGATCCCCGACGAGCACCGCCGGTACGTCGAGGCGCTCTTGGGCAAGTACGACGTGCCGCCGCTCGCCCCCGGCGAGGCGTCCGGCTGGCGGATCACCGGCTGGATGGAACAGGTCGCCCGCACCCAGCTCGACGTGGCCTTCGACTACCCGATCAAGCTGCTCGCCAACGCCCTCGGCTCCCCGCCCCCCGACGTCGTCGCCCGCGCCCACGACCACGGCATCCGGGTCGCCGCGCTGGCCGGCAGCCCGCGCCACGCACTGCACCACAAGGCCGCCGGTATCGACGTCGTGGTGGCCCAGGGGTACGAGGCCGGCGGCCACACCGGGGAGATCGCCACCATGGTGCTCACCCCGGAAGTGGTCGCCGCCGTCGACCCGTTGCCGGTGCTCGCCGCCGGCGGGATCGGCACCGGCGAGCAGATCGCCGCCGGACTCGCCCTGGGCGCCCAGGGCGTCTGGCTCGGCTCGATCTGGCTCACCACCGAGGAGGCCGACCTGCACTCCCGGCGGCTGACCGCGAAACTCCTCGCCGCCGGCCCCGGCGACACCGTCCGCTCCCGCGCCCTGACCGGCAAACCCGCCCGCCAACTGCGCACCGCCTGGACCGACGCCTGGGACGACCCCAGCGGCCCCGGCACCCTCCCGATGCCGCTCCAGGGCCTGCTGGTCGCCGAAGCCAACTCCCGCATCCAACGGCACGAGGTCGAGCCGCTGCTCGGCACCCCGGTCGGCCAGATCGTCGGCCGGATGACCAGCGAACGCAGCGTCCAGGCCGTCTTCGACGACCTCACCCGCGGCTTCGAGCGCGCCATCGACCGCATCAACCGCATCGCCGGCCGCGCCTGACCCGCCGACCCGCCGATGTGCCACCGCCTGAGGAGGACACGACCATGACCGACACCCCCAACGGCTTCTGGGCCCAGGCCACCGCCGACCCCGGCCGGACGGTCCTGATCGCGCCGGACGGCGAGGAGTGGACCGCCGGCCGGCTGCACGCCGCCACCAACCGGCTGGTCCACGGGCTGCGCGCGGCCGGACTGGAACGCGGCGACGCCTTCGCCGTGGTCCTCCCCAACGGCGTGGAGTTCTTCACCGCCTACCTCGCCGCCTCCCAGGCAGGCTTCTACCTCGTCCCGGTCAACCACCACCTGGTCGGCCCGGAGATCGCCTGGATCGTCGCCGACTCCGGCGCCAAGGTGCTGATCGCCCACGAGCGGTTCGGTGACGCGGCCCGGCAGGCAGCCGACGGGGCGGGCCTGGCGGCCGAGGCGCGCTACGCCGTCGGCACCGTCGCCGGCTTCCGCCCCTACCCCCAACTCCTCGACGACCAGCCGGAGTCCGCGCCCGCCGACCGGACCCTGGGCTGGGTGATGAACTACACCTCCGGCACCACCGGCCGCCCCCGCGGCATCCGCCGCCCGCTGCCCGGTAAACCCCCCGAGGAGACCCACCTCGGCGGCTTCCTCGGCATCTTCGGCATCCGGCCGTTCGACGACAACGTCCACCTGGTCTGCTCGCCGCTCTACCACACCGCCGTCCTGCAATTCGCCGGCGCCTCCCTGCACATCGGCCACCGCGTCGTCCTGATGGACAAGTGGACCCCACAGGAGATGCTGCGCCTGATGGAGCGGCACCGGTGCACCCACACCCACATGGTCCCCACCCAGTTCCACCGCCTCCTCGCCCTCCCCGAGGACGTCCGGAGCGGCTACGACGTCGCGTCGATGCGGCACGCCATTCACGGCGCCGCACCCTGCCCCGACCACGTCAAACGCGCCATGATCGACTGGTGGGGCGGCTGCGTCGAGGAGTACTACGCGGCCAGCGAGGGCGGCGGCGCCTTCGCCACCGCCGAGGACTGGCTGAAGAAGCCCGGCACGGTCGGCCGGGCCTGGCCGATCAGCGAACTCGCGGTCTTCGACGACGACGGCAACCGCCTGCCGGCCGGCCAACTCGGCACCGTCTACATGAAGATGACCACCGGCGGCTTCGCCTACCACAAGGACGCGGACAAGACCCGGAAGAACCGCATCGGCGACTTCTTCACCGTCGGCGACCTCGGCTACCTCGACGAGGACGGCTACCTCTTCCTCCGCGACCGCAAGATCGACATGATCATCTCCGGTGGGGTCAACATCTACCCCGCCGAGATCGAGTCGGTGCTCCTCGCCCACCCGGCCGTCGCCGACGCCGCCGCCTTCGGCATCCCGCACGACGACTGGGGCGAGGAGGTCAAGGCCGTCATCGAGCCCGCCGACGGCCACCGGGCCGGACCGGAACTGGCCACCGAGATCCTCGACCACTGCGCCCGCCAACTGGCCGCCTACAAACGCCCCCGCTCCGTCGACTTCACCACCGCCCTGCCCCGCGACCCCAACGGCAAGCTCTACAAGCGGCGGCTCCGCGACCCGTATTGGGAGGGCCGGGAGCGCGCCGTGTGACCCACCGCCGCACCGGACGCCGCACCCCTAAGGCAACGGGAACGGCCCCGGCCGCAACGGCTAGCCTGGACCCCTAACGCGGCTCGTGCCGAGGAATCTCATCGGAGCGCACGCACGGTCCTCAGGGGGAAGTCGAACAGGTGGAGCAAGGGGCAGAAGACCTCGGGGGTGAGCTGCGGCAGCTGTACCGGGGGGCCGGAAGTCCGGCCGTGGACAAGCTCGTCGAGCTGTCCCAGGTGCGGCTGCCGGTCAGCCAGTGGCCGACCCCGTCGACCGTCCACGGCTGGTTCCACGACGGTGCGGCACCCGCCTCGTGCGCGGTCCTGCTGGTCTTCGTCGAGCTGTTGGACGGCTTCGCCCGACAGGCCAGCGACGGCGCCCACCTGCCGCGCTCCGCCCAGTGGTGGGAACTGCTGTGGTACCGCACCACCCGGCCGCCGTCGAACACCCCGGACGGCACCGGCGGAACCGCTCCGACGGTCGGGACCAGCGACAACGTCGTCGAGGGCCACGCCCTCCTCGGCCCCACGGTGCAGGCCGGGGCAATCAACGGCGGTGTGCACGTCCACCCGCCGGCCGACCCCGGCGCCGTGCCGCCCCCGCCCGGCCTACCGCCGCAGCGGGACCCCCGGGTCGTCATCCGGGTGCAACGGGGCACGGAGACGATCGAGTTCTACGATGAGGGGCTGGCCCGCATCTGGATCACCGCGGTGCTCGACCAGCGGCACACCGAAGACGGGAGGCGGGACGATGAGCACTGACCACGGGATCGATCCGGCGACCGCACTGCGGGCCGCGGAAATCTTGGAATCCCCGCGCCGGCTGCACCAGGGGCTGGAGGAGACGGACGACGCGATCGCCACCCTGGACAAGGTCCTCACCGCCACCCCTCCGGGACCGCTGCGCATCACCATCCTGTCCAACCTGGGCCTGATCCGCATGGTCCGGTTCCAACTCACCTCCTCCCTGGCCGACCTCGACGCCGCCATCCACTGCTTCCGGGAAGCGCAGACGGCACACACCGCCCACCTCCCGGAGGGCAGCCACCCCGAGCTGAGCGCCACCATCCCGAACCTGATCGGCGCCCTGCACGCCCGGGCCGAATACACCGGCAACTGGGACGACCTCGACGAAGCGATCGTCGTCGGCCGCGAGGCGGCGGTCCGTATCCCGCCCGGTCTGCCCCAGCGCTCCGCGGCGCTCGCCAGCCTCAGCAGCGCCCTGCGCATCCGCTACGAACGCGACGGCTACGAGGGCGATCTGACGGAGGCCATCGACCTGGGCCGGCAGGCCAGCACGGACCTGCCCGTGGACCACCCGCGGCAGGGCGCGGTGCTGTCCAACCTCGGCAGTTCCCTCCTGGCGGCGGGGCTGCTGGCGGACGCCGTCCGCGCCTACGAGCAGGCCGTCGCACGGTTCGAGGCGGCGGGCAACCGCCACGGCCGGGCCCGTACCCTCACCAACCTCGCCGCGGCGCTGGCCCAGGCCGGCCGCATCGACGCGGCGCTGGAGGTGTCCTGGCAGGCCCTGGCGGGATTCCGGGACCTCGGGGACGCGTCCGGCGAGGCTCGGGTGAAGAAGAACGTCGCCTCGTTCCTGGCCGGGTGGGAGGAGTCCGCCGAGCGGGACGCGCGGCAGACCCGGGCCGTGTACGAGCGCGTCATCGAGGACTGCGTGCGGATCCTGGGGGCGGACGACGCCACCACCCGGAGCCTGACGGACCGCCTGACCGCGCTGCCGCCCGGCGCGGCACCCGCCGGCGACCTGCCCTGACCCGCCCGGGTCCGGTGCCTTGACCGGCTCCCGGACACGCCCCAGGATCGCCGCATGACGGATGCCACGGATGCAACGGGCGCGCGGCGCAACACGGTCGACGGGGTCCTGCGGCGCAGCGCGCGCCGGGTACCGGAGCGGACGGCGGTCCGGTACGCCGGACGGAGCTGGAGCTACCGCGCACTGGACGACGCGGTGACCGCCGCCGCGCGGGTACTGCTGGCCGAGGGCCTGAGCCCCGGCGACCGGGTGGCGTCCTACGGGCACAACTCCGACGCCTACCTGATCGGATTCCTGGCCTGCGCCCGCGCCGGCCTGGTGCACGTACCGGTCAACCACGGCCTGACCGGCGAGGAACTGCACTACATCCTGACGCAGTCCGGCAGCGCCCTGGTGCTCACCGACCTCGCCCTGGCGTCCCGGCTGCCGGACACGGTACGGGCGGTGCCGCTGCACGGCGCGCCGGACGGGCTGCTGGAGCGGCTGGCGCAGCAGCCGGCGGAACCCGGGGATCCGACCGGTGCCGGCGCACTTCCCGAGGCGTCCGACGACACCCTCGTCCAGTTGCTCTACACCTCCGGGACCACCGCCCTCCCCAAGGGCGCGATGATGACCCACCGGGCCCTGGTGCACGAGTACACCAGCGCGATCGTCGCCCTCGACCTGAAGGAGAGCGACCATCCGGTCCACTCGCTGCCGCTCTACCACTCCGCGCAGCTGCACGTCTTCCTGCTGCCCTATCTGGCGGTCGGGGCGGAGAACACCATCGTGGACGGACCCGATCCGGAGCGGATCTTTGCGCTGGTGGAAGCGGGCCGGGCGGACAGCCTGTTCGCCCCGCCCACGGTCTGGATCGCGCTCGCCAACCACCCCGGCTTCGGCGACCGGGACCTGACCGGGCTGCGCAAGGCGTACTACGGCGCCTCGATCATGCCGGTGCCCGTACTGGAACGGCTCCGCGCCCGGCTGCCGCGGCTGGCCTTCTACAACTGCTTCGGACAGAGCGAGATCGGCCCGCTGGCCACCGTCCTGGGCCCGGACGAGCACGCCGGCCGGATGGACTCCTGCGGGCGCCCGGTGCTGTTCGTCGAGGCACGGGTGGTGGACGAGGACGGCCGGGAGGTGCCGGACGGCACCCGGGGCGAGGTCGTCTACCGCTCGCCGCAGCTGTGCGCCGGGTACTGGGACAAGCCGGAGGAGACCGCGGAGGCGTTCCGGGACGGCTGGTTCCACTCCGGCGACCTGGCCGTCCGGGACGCGGCCGGCTACTTCACGGTGGTGGACCGGGTCAAGGACGTCATCAACTCCGGTGGTGTCCTGGTCGCCTCGCGCCAGGTGGAGGACGTGCTCTACGCGCATCCGCAGGTCGCCGAGGTCGCGGTCATCGGGTTGCCGGACGAGCGGTGGATCGAGGCGGTGACCGCGGTGGTGGTCCGGCGCGCCGACGGCGCGGGCGAGGCGGGCCGGGCGGACGACGCGGACGGGCACGGCGTGGTGGGGGAGGCGGAGCTGATCGCCGCGGCGCGGGAGCGGTTGGCGCCGTTCAAGGTGCCCAAGCGGGTGGTGTTCGTGGACGCGCTGCCCCGCAACGCCAGCGGCAAGGTCCTCAAGCGTGCGCTGCGCGAGCGGTTCGGCACCCGCTGAGCGGCGCGCGGACGGCGACTGTCAGTGCCCCCTGCCATGCTGGGAATCGCCATTGACCACCGTGTGATCGGAGCTCCCTCATGCTGACGACCCACTACGTCCCGGGCGCGCCCAACTGGCTCGACCTCGGCGCCCCCGACGTCGACGCCGCCGCTGCTTTCTATGCCGCGGTCCTCGGCTGGACCTTCCAGTCGGCCGGCCCCGAGAGCGGTGGCTACGGCTTCTTCCAGCTCGACGGCAAGACGGTGGGCGCGGTCGGCCCGCTGACGGAGGAGGGTGCCGGCTCGGCCTGGACCGCGTACTTCCACACCGCGGACGCGGACGCCACCTGCAAGGCGGTGGAGGAGGCCGGCGGCCGGGTCCGGGTCGCCCCGATGGACGTCTTCACCGCCGGCCGGCTGGCCATGCTCACCGACCCGACCGGCGCCGACTTCGCCGTCTGGCAGCCGGGCGACGTCAACGGCCTGGACGCCGTCATGGAGCCGAACACCCTGTGTTGGACGGAGCTCTACACCACCGACGCCGCCGCGGCCAGGGAGTTCTACCGCACGGTGTTCTCGTGGGGCTACCAGGACATGCCGATGGGTGGCGACCTGGTCTACAGCATCGCCTCCGCCCCCGGCGCCGGTCAGGGCGAGGACACCGCGCACGGCGGCATCCTGCAGCTCCAGCAGGACAACCTGGACGCCGGCTCGACCTCCGAGTGGCACCCGTACTTCGGCGTCACCGACTGCGACGCCACGTACAACGCCGCCCTTGAGCACGGCGCCACCACCCTCATCCCGCCGATGGACACCCCCGGCGTCGGCCGGTTGGCCATGGTGACGGACCCGGCCGGTGCTCCTTTCGCGCTGATCAAGGGGGACCCGTCGATGACCTGACGTCACCCGTCCCGGCGGGCGTCCACGATGCGCTTGAACTTCCCGACCGAGCGCTCCAGGGTCTCCGGATCGACGATCTCGACGCCGACGGTGACCCCGATGCCGTCCTTGACGCCGCGGGCGATCCGGTCGACGGCGGCCGTCCGGTCGTCCGCCGTGGCGTCCGGCCGGGCCTCGGCGCGGACGGTCAGCTGGTCCAGCCGTCCCTCGCGGGTCAGCCGCAGCTGGAAGTGGGGGGCGACCCCAGGGGTGCGCAGCACGATCTCCTCGATCTGCGCCGGGAAGAGATTGACCCCGCGCAGGATGATCAGGTCGTCGCTGCGCCCGGTGATCTTCTCCATCCGGCGGAAGGCCGGGCGGGCGGTGCCGGGCAGCAGCCGGGTCAGGTCCCGGGTGCGGTAGCGGATGACCGGCATGGCCTCCTTGGTGAGGGAGGTGAGGACCAGTTCGCCGTGCGCACCGTCCGGCAGCACCTCCCCGGTGATCGGGTCGACCACCTCCGGATAGAAGTGGTCCTCCCAGATGTGCAGCCCGTCCTTGGTCTCCACGCACTCCTGCGCCACGCCCGGGCCCATCACCTCCGACAGGCCGTAGATGTCCACGGCGTCGATGGCGAACCGCTCCTCGATCTCCCGGCGCATCTCCTGTGTCCAGGGTTCGGCGCCGAAGATGCCGATCTTCAGCGAGGTCGAGCGGGGATCGACGCCCTGCCGCTCGAACTCGTCGAGCAGGGTGAGCATGTACGACGGGGTCACCATGATGATCTCGGGACGGAAGTCCTGGATCAGCTGCACCTGACGGCTGGTCATCCCGCCGGACGCCGGGACGACCGTACAACCGAGCCGCTCCGCGCCGTAGTGCGCGCCGAGCCCGCCGGTGAACAGCCCGTAACCGTAGGCGATGTGGACGGTGTGCCCGGGCCGGCCGCCCGCCGCGCGGATCGACCGGGCCACCAGGTCCGCCCAGTTCGAGAGGTCCCGCTCGGTGTAGCCGACGACCGTGGGCCGCCCGGTGGTGCCGCTGGAGGCGTGCAGGCGCCGCACCCGCTCCTTGGGCACGGCGAACATCCCGAACGGGTAGTGCGCCCGCAGATCGTCCTTCGCCGTGAAGGGGAAGCGGGCCAGGTCCGCCATCGAGCGGCAGTCCTCGGGCCGCACGCCTGCCCCGTCGAACGCCTCCCGGTAGAAGGGGACGTGTTCGTAGGCGTGTTGCAACGCGGCGCGCAGCCGGGTGACTTGGAGTGTGTGCAGGGCGTCTGCCGAGAGCCGCTCCGCGTCGTCGCACCAGTCGGCCCCGCAGGCCCCGCCGATCGTCCCGCTGTCCGTCGCCACTTCCGGCATGGATCTCACCGCCTCGTCTCCCTACCGATCATTCGGTAGCTGCGTGCGGCTCCAAGTAATCAGCGCGCGGCGAACACGTCAAGGGGCGTGCCGCGGACGGCCCACGAGTAACGTCGGGCGCATGGGTGACGTGCAGAAGGTGCAGGTTGATGACGTCCGGTTGGCATACCGCGTCTGGGGCGAGGCGGACGCGCCGCCGGCGGTACTGCTGCACAGCCTCGGGGAGGACGGTGAGGACTGGCGCGGCGTGGCCGGCCGACTGGCCGTCACGCACCGGGTCTTCGCCCTCGACCAGCGCGGTCACGGCCGCAGCGACTGGCCGGGGGAGTACGGCTTCGAGCGCTGGCGCGACGATGCGATCGGCTTCGTCCAGTCGCTCGACCTCGGCCCCGTCACGCTCATCGGCCACTCGCTGGGCGCCACCGCCGCCCTACTACTGGCCGCCCACCGCCCGGACCTGGTCTCCCAGCTGATCGTGGAGGAGCCCGCCCCGCCGGTCCCCGCCGACCCGCCGCAGCAGGTCCCGCCCCCGCCGCCCGGTCCCGCTGCCTTCGACTGGCAGGCCAAGATCGCCGTCGTGGCCGAGCGGAACGCCCCCGCTCCGCACTGGCGCGAGGCGCTGCCCGCGATCACCGCCCCCACCCTCGTCATCGCCGGCGGTCCCACCAGCCACATCCCCCAGCAGCACCTCGCCGAGCTGACCGAGGCCATCCCCACCGCCCGCCTGGTCACCATCGGGGACGCCGGCCACCTCGTTCACGAGGAACGCCCGGGGGAGTACCTGGCGGCGGTGACGTCGTTCCTGGCCGGAAGTCGGTGAGGGGGTGGGGCCGGAATACGAGCGAAAGGTGCCACGTCCTTGTTTTGACGCTTCTTCGATACCTGTCCGAGCCCGAGCTGCGTGTCCAGATCACCGCGATCACCAACCGCGCGGAGGCGTTCCACGGCTCCGCTACGCGTCTGATGATCGGCGGACGGCTGATCGGCCACAACGACCCGGACTACCAGGAGCGAGTCGTCACATTCAACGAGCTGATCGCCAACTGTGCGATCTACTCCACCGCGCTGGACATTACCGATGCGGCCAACACCCTCGTCGCCGAGGGCCAGCTCGTGGACCCCGACGACCTGGCCACCGTCAGCCCGCTGATCACGCGCACCATAACGCCGCTTCGACGACTGGCACTTGGACCTCACCCCGCCCAAGGACGTCGTCGCCACCAGGTTGGACCTGGCCCCCGGAGCGCCGTTTCCCACCGCGCCGGTGTGACGCCCCGGCGGCCTGGCTAGGCTGAACGCATGACTGATGCGGCGGGACGGGTCGAGCCGTCCGGGGTGTGGGCCACAGCCGTGGGCGTGGCCCGGGTGAGGGCGATGGAGACGGCACGCGAGCAGCCGCTGTTCCGGGACCCGCTGGCGCTGGCCTTCGCCACGGCCGGCGGGAGAGGCGCCGGGACGCCGCCGCCCCCGCGCGCGGACGAGGCGGCGCGGCGCCGCTGGCTCGGTGTGGCCTTCTCGATCGTCATCCGGACGAAGTTCCTGGACGACCTGCTGGACCGGGCGGTCGCGTCCGGCGTCCGGCAGGTCGTGCTGCTCGGAGCCGGGATGGACAGCAGGGCCTTCCGGATGGACTGGCCTGCGGGGACCCGGCTGTTCGAGGTCGACACGGCCGAACCGCTGGGCTTCAAGGCCGCGGTGCTGCGTCAGGAGCGGGCCGTTCCGCGCTGCGAGCGGATCACCGTCTCGGTCGACCTGCGCGAGGACTGGCCCGGCGCCCTGGCCGCGGCCGGGCACGATCCGGCGCAGCCGACGGTGTGGATCGCCGAGGGACTGCTGATCTATCTGCCCGAGGACGCGGTGCAGTTGCTGCTCGAACGGGTCGGCGCGCTGTCCGCTGCAGGCAGCAGGATGGGCCTGACACTGGGCTCGCGCGGTGTGGTCGAACGCTTCCGCGGGGACGCCGCTCCGGGATCGGCAGCGTCGATGTGGGTCTGGGAGATGCCGGAGGACCCGGTCGGCTGGCTGGACGGCCTCGGCTGGGAGGCGGAGACCTTCACCCTGCGTGAGCGCGCCGAGGCATACGGGCGTCCGGTGCTCACCCCGCCGCAGCAGGACGAGGGCGCCGGCGGACTGGTCTCGGCGGTCCGCGCGGCGCACTGAGCACGACGAAGGCCGGCCCCCGCGTGTGGCGGGCGCCGGCCTTCGGCTGTGCGTCCCTGCCGTCCGCTAGGCCGGCCCCGAAGTCCCAGCCCGGAGACCAGGGAACAAGTGACCCATCAGTAGCTTTCGCGGCTCGCGACTCCTTGCGCGTTCTCTGGCGTTGCGGCCTGTTCGTCGTGTTCGCGCAGCATCCGCATCACGGTGGCGGGTGAGGGGTGTTGGCCCTTCTTCGTGCCGGTGGTGATGACGAGCCGCTTGGCGATGTCGCGCAGGCTCATCTCTTGGTCGCGCAGGTGGAGGGCCGTGGACAGCATGGATTCGTCGGTGACGCCCGCGCCGCCGATGGTCTTGCCGCGCTTGCGGGCGGACTCGTGGCCTTCGAGGGTGCGGTCGCGGACGTACTCGCGTTCCCTGCCGGACATGGCGGCGAGCACGGTGAACACCATGCCGGACGGGTCGTGTGAGCCCTTCAGTTCTCCGGTGAGGAACGCCAGGTCGACGTCGCTCGCCTTCAGTTCCTCGGCGAGCGTGGCGAGTTCGATGCCGACCGGTTCGGCGCCGGCGCTCGCAGGCCGGGGCAGCTCGGTCCACACCGAACCCGGCTTGCAAACGGCAGGGGTCGGCACGCTGAAAACCTCACGACCCTGGACTGCTTCATGACGTACTGGCCGCTGGCGTGTGGCACGTTTCGCTCGTATTCCGGTCCCACCTCGTGAGGGCTCGACGGCGGGTCGAGCATCGAATTTGACGGTACGTCAGAGGCGAGCGGCGGGGTGTCGGGCGGGCTCCGGCGGAGGGTCGAGCCGCGCCCCGGCGGGGCGTGGAGCGGTGCGCCGGCACGGTGTTGAGCGGTACCTGCCGGGGAGTGGGTGTCGGTGGGGTCGGGCCCGGCCGTAAGCTCCCAGCGTCCGTAACCCTCCCGCGGCCTGCGCGCCGGGCCGCGGTTTCGAGAAAGGCTCGATGTGCAGGTGACCACCACGATGCGCCGTGCGCTGCTCGCCGGGACCGCCGCGGCGGTGCTGTTCGCCGGGGCCGGGAGCGCCGTCGCGGCGCCGTCCGCCGGG
This sequence comes from Streptomyces sp. RGM 3693, assembly GCF_050471125.1. Taxonomy (NCBI): domain Bacteria; kingdom Bacillati; phylum Actinomycetota; class Actinomycetes; order Kitasatosporales; family Streptomycetaceae; genus Streptomyces; species Streptomyces sp. RGM 3693. The sequence goes on along the minus strand of NZ_JBMPPQ010000003.1, from coordinate 1,586,202 downwards.
CCCGAGCGGCCGCAAACCGGGTCGGTCGGCGCCGCGCCCGCGCCGGTCGGGCAGCTCCGGCCGCTGGCCGCGTTCTCCGCCGAGCGGCTGGCCACCGCAGACCTGGTGGCCGCGGCGAAGTGGGGGACCGGCAGCCCGATCGACGACCCGGTCCGGGAGCGCGAGGTGCTGGACGCGGTGGCGGCCCAGGCCCGCCAACTGGGCGCCGACCCGGAGGCGACGGTACGGATCTTCCGGGACCAGATCGAGGCGAACAAGCTCGTCCAGCGCGGGCTGTACCGCCGCTGGACGGCGGACCCGACGCAGGCGCCCACCACCCGGCCGGATCTCGCCCGGGTCCGCGCGGAGATCAACCGGATCAACGGGGAACTGGTCCGGGCCATCGCCGCGTCCCCGCAGGCCCGTAGGGCGCCGGGCTGTGTGCCGTGGCTGACGGTGTCCGCGCTGCGGGTGGGTCAGGAGCGGCATCTGGACGTGCTGCACGCGGCGGGGTTGGCCCGGTCGCTGCGCTCGGTCTGCGGGGGCTAGCCGGCGGACGGCAGTGGCGGCTCGGCGGGCGGGCGGGCGGCCGGGCGGGCGGCGACCAGGCCGGGCGAGCCGGAGCGACGCACCGGGCCGCACTGGGCTGCGCCGGCGATCCCGCCGACCCCACTCACCCGCCCACCCGCGGCTCACGCCTCCCGTTCGCCCGTCGCCACCGCCTTCGCCCAGCGGTAGTCCGCCTTGCCGCTGGGCGACCGCTGGATGCGGTCGGTGAAGACGACCTGGCGCGGGACCTTGTAGCCGGCCAGTCGCGTCCGGCAGTGTGACTGGAGGTCCGTGAGATCCAACGGACGTGCATCCGAGCGGAGTTGGACCACGGCGGCGACCCGGTTGCCCCAGCGGCCGTCCGGGACGCCGGCCACCAGCGCGTCGTAGACGTCCGGATGCGCCTTGAGCGCCTGCTCGACCTCCTCCGGATAGATCTTCTCCCCGCCGGAGTTGATGCACTGCGAACCCCGCCCCAGCACGGTGACCACACCGTCGGCGTCGACGGTCGCCATGTCGCCGAGCAGCACCCACCGGTCGCCGTCCGCCTCGAAGAAGGTCTCGGCGGTCTTCGCCGGGTCGTTGTAGTAGCCGAGCGGGACGTGCCCGCGCAGTGCGAGGCGGCCCGCCGCGCCGACCTCCGCCGGCCGGAGCGTGGCCGGATCCACCACCGCCATGCGCGGGTTGACGTTCAGCCGGAAGCCCTTGTCCGGGCCGGAGTCGTCGGTGGCGGTGCCGTTGAAACCGGACTCCGAGGAGCCGAAGTTGTTCAGCAGCAGCGCGTTCGGGACCAGCGCGCTGAACTGGGCGCGGACCGTGTCGGAGAGGATCGCCCCGGAGCTGCTGACACTGAACAGGGACGAGCAGTCGGTCCCCTTGAGCGGGCCGCCGAGCGCATCCACCAGCGGCCGCAACATCGCATCGCCCACCAGGGAGACGCTGGTGACCCGCTCCCGCTCGATGGTGCGCAGCACCTCTTCCGGCGCGAACTTGCTGTGCAGGACGACCTTCTGGCCGAAGTGGAAGGCGATGAACGCGGTGAGCGTCGAGGTGCCGTGCATCAGCGGGGGCGTCGGGAAGAAGACCAGGCCCTCGCCGCCGGCCGCCACCCGCTCGGCCAGTTCCTGCGGGCGGCCGACCGGCTCACCGGTCGGTGCGCCGCCGCCCATCCCGGAGAAGAAGATGTCCTCGTGGCGCCACATCACGCCCTTGGGCATGCCGGTGGTCCCGCCGGTGTAGATGACGATCCGGTCGTCGGCGGAGCGTGGCCCGAATCCGCGGGCGGGGGAGCTGGCCGCCGCGGCCTCCGTCAGCGGTACCGGCGCGATCCGCGGCTCGGCGACCCCGGCGGGCGGGGCGTCGACCCGTACCAGGTGCCGTAGCTTCGGTGCCTGCGGCAGGGCGCCGGCCACCCGCCCGGTGAACTCCGCGTCGAAGACCAGTGCCACCAGGTCGGCGTCCCGGTAGAGGTAGACCAACTCCTCCTCGACGTACCGGTAGTTGACGTTGACCGGGACGGCGCGGATCTTCAGGCAGGCGTAGACGGACTGGAGGTACTCGACGCCGTTGTAGAGGTGCAGTCCGACGTGGTCGCCGGGGCCGATGCCCTGGTCGGCGAGGTGGTGGGCCAGCCGGTTGGCGGCGCGGTCCAGCTCGGCGTAGGTGAGTCGCCGCTCGGCGCCGGTGCCCGGATGGTCGAGGTGCACCAGCGCCTCGCGGTCGGGAACGGTGTCGACGATCGACTCGAAGAGGTCGGCGAGGTTGTACTCCATGGCTCCTCCAGACCGGGCGGGCGTCGGCTCGGCCGTCATTAGAGCGCCGTCGCCAAGCGCAGGGAAGGGCCCCGACCAAGAAAACTGACTGGTCGTCAGAAAAGCCTTGAACTCGTCGTGCGGCTACTGCAACCTGTTCTACGTCGTGAGACGGGAGGACGGAATGGGCGGGACCGAACACGCCGCGACCGCACCGGCTCGGCCGGAGGACGCGGGCACCGAACACCTCACCGTGACGCGCACCGGCGCGACACTGGTGCTCACCCTCAACCGGCCGGAGGCCAAGAACGCACTGTCCCTGCCGATGCTGGTCGGCCTCCACGACGGTTGGCTCGCCGCCGATGCCGACGACGGCATCCGGTCGATCGTGCTGACCGGCGCCGGCGGCTCCTTCTGCGCCGGCATGGACCTCAAGGCGCTGGCCGGGGGCGGGATGGCCGGCGAGGAGTACCGGGAACGGCTGCGCGCCGATCCCGATCTGCACTGGAAGGCGATGCTGCGCCACCACCGCCCGCGCAAACCGGTGATCGCCGCCGTCGAGGGCCACTGCGTCGCCGGCGGCACGGAGATCCTCCAGGGCACCGACATCCGGGTCGCCGGCGAGAGCGCCACCTTCGGGCTCTATGAGGTCCGCCGCGGCCTGTTCCCCATCGGTGGCTCCACCGTGCGCCTGGCCCGCCAGATCCCCCGCACCCACGCCCTGGAGATGCTGCTCACAGGCCGCCCCTACCCGGCACCCGAGGCGGCCCGGATCGGCCTGATCGGCCAGGTCGTCCCCGACGGCACCGCGCTGGCGAAGGCCCTGGAGATCGCCGAGCGGATCAACGCCTGCGGCCCGCTCGCCGTCGAAGCGGTCAAGGCGTCCGTCTACGAGACCGCCGACCTGACCGAGGCCGACGGGCTCGCCGCCGAACTCGCCCGCGGCTGGCCGATCTTCGACACCGCCGACGCCAAGGAGGGCTCCCGGGCCTTCGCCGAGAAGCGCCCACCGGTCTTCCGGCGCGCCTGACCCCACCCGACCGAGGAGTCCGCCATGTCAGAGGTCCTCACCGCGCCGCTCGTCGTCGAATTCCCCTTCACCCGCTCGCTCGGCCCGGTCCAGAGCGCCTTCCTCACTGGGCTGCGCGAACGCACCGTCCTCGGGGTCCGGGCCCGCGACGGCCGGGTGGTGGTGCCGCCCGTCGAGTACGACCCGGTCACCGCCGACGAACTCCGCGACCTGGTCGAGGTCGCCCCGACCGGCACCGTCACCACCTGGGCCTGGAACCCGTCCCCGCGCCGCGGCCAGCCGCTCGACACCCCCTTCGCCTGGGCCCTGGTCCGGTTCGACGGCGCCGACACCGCCCTCCTGCACGCCCTGGACGCACCCGATCCGGACGCCGTGCACACCGGTATGCGGGTCCGCGTCCGCTGGGCGGCCGAACGCACCGGCGCGATCACCGACATCGCCTGCTTCGAACCCGCCGACAGTGAAGTGACGGAACGTCAAGTTCGCCCATACAGCGGCGAGTTCGCCGAACCAGTCACCGGAATCACCGCCCCGGCCCGGCTCGACTACACCTACGCACCCGGCCGCACCCAGTCCCGCTACCTCCAGGCACTCGCCGAACGGAAGACCGTCGGCGAACGCTGCCCGGCCTGCCGCAAGGTCTACGTCCCGCCCCGCGGCGCCTGCCCCACCTGCGGGGTCGCGACCGGCGAGCCGGTCGAGGTCGGCCCCCGCGGCACCGTCACCACCTACTGCATCGTCAACATCAAGGCCCGCAACCTCGACATCGAGGTGCCCTACGTCTACGCCCACATCGCCCTGGACGGCGCCGACCTGGCACTGCACGCCCGGATCGGCGGCATCCCCTACGACCAGGTGCGGATGGGGCTACGAGTGGAACCCGTCTGGACCGACGGCGCCCGCCACCCCGACCACTACCGCCCCACCGGCGAGCCCGACGCCGACTACGACAGCTACAAGGAGCTGATCTGATGCCCGAGCCAGTGCGCGGCCCGGTGCGCGAGGTCGCCATCGTCGCCTTCGGGCAGAGCGAACACCTCCCGGACAGCGCGGCGACCTCCGAGGTCGAGATGGTGATGCCGGTCCTGCACGACGTGCTCGCGCAGACCGGCCTGGCGGCCCGGGACATCGGCTTCACCTGCTCCGGCTCCTCCGACTACCTCGCCGGCCGCGCCTTCTCCTTCACCATGGCCCTGGACGGCGTCGGCGCCTGGCCGCCGATCTCCGAATCCCACGTCGAGATGGACGGCGCCTGGGCCCTGTACGAAGCCTGGGTCAAGATCCTCACCGGCGAGGCCGACACCGCGTTGGTCTACGCGTACGGCAAGTCCTCGCCCGGCGACGTCCGCGAGGTCCTCACCCGCCAACTCGACCCCTACTACGTCGCCCCGCTCTGGCCCGACTCCGTGGCGCTCGCCGCCCTCCAGGCCCAGGCACTCCTCGACGCCGGACACACCGACGCACGCGAACTGGCCGCGATCGGCGCGCGCAGCCGCGGCGGGGCGGACGCTGCCCCCGGCCGGCAGGTCGTCGGCCCGCTGCGCACCGGCGACTGCCCGCCGGTGGTGGACGGCGCCGCCGCGGTGATCCTCGCCGCCGGCGACACCGCCCGCCGCCTCACCGACCGGCCTGCCTGGATCCGCGGCCTGGACCACCGCATCGAGGCGCACAGCCTGGGCGTCCGCGACCTCACCGACTCGCCCTCGACCCGGCTCGCCGCCGAACGCGCCGGGGCCTTCGACGCGCCGGTGGACACCGCCGAACTGCACGCCCCGTTCAGCTCCCAGGAGGTCGTGCTGCGCCGCGCCCTGCGGCTCGACGCACCCGGCAGCACGGTCCGCATCAACCCGTCCGGCGGTGCCCTGGCCGCCAACCCCGTGATGGCCGCCGGGCTGATCCGCCTCGGCGAGGCCGCCGCCGCCATCCAGCGCGGCGAGGCGGACCGCGCCCTGGCGCACGCCACCTCGGGGCCGTGCCTACAGCAGAACCTGGTCGCCGTCCTGGAGGGGGAGCGATGAGCAACGCAGCGACCGCGAAGGAGCCGGTGGCCGTCGTCGGCATCGGCCAGACCAAGCACGTCGCCGCCCGGCGCGACGTCTCGATCGCCGGACTCGTCCGCGAGGCCGCCCAACGGGCCCTGGAAGACGCCGAGTTGACCTGGGCGGAGATCGACGCGGTGGTGATCGGCAAGGCCCCCGACTTCTTCGAGGGGGTGATGATGCCGGAGCTCTACCTCGCCGACGCGCTCGGCGCCGTCGGCAAACCGATGCTCCGGGTGCACACCGCCGGCTCGGTCGGCGGCTCCACCGCCCTGGTCGCGACCAACCTCGTCGCCGCCCGCGTGCACCGCACGGTCCTCACCCTCGCCTTCGAGAAGCAGTCCGAGTCCAACGCCATGTGGGGCCTGTCCCTGCCGATCCCCTTCCAACAGCCCCTGCTGGCCGGCGCCGGCGGATTCTTCGCCCCCCACGTCCGGGCCTACATGCGGCGCACCGGCGCCCCCGACACCATCGGCTCCCTGGTCGCCTACAAGGACCGCCGCAACGCACTGAAGAACCCCTACGCCCACCTCCACGAGCACGACCTCACCCTGGAGAAGGTCCAGTCCTCGCCGATGCTCTGGGACCCGATCCGCTACTCCGAGACCTGCCCCTCCTCCGACGGTGCCTGCGCCATGGTCCTCACCGACCGGGCCGGCGCCGCCCGCTCCCCGCGCCCGCCGGCCTGGGTGCACGGCGGGGCGATGCGCAGCGAACCCACCCTCTTCGCCGGCAAGGACTTCGTCTCCCCGCAGGCCGGCAAGGACTGCGCCGCGGACGTCTACCGGCAGGCCGGGATCACCGACCCGCGCCGCCAGATCGACGCCGTCGAGATGTACGTCCCGTTCTCCTGGTACGAGCCGATGTGGCTGGAGAACCTCGGCTTCGCCGACGAGGGCGAGGGTTGGAAGCTCACCGAGTCCCAGGTCACCGAACTCGACGGCGACCTGCCCGTCAACCCCTCCGGCGGGGTGCTCTCCACCAACCCCATCGGCGCCTCCGGAATGATCCGCTTCGCCGAGGCCGCCCTCCAGGTGCGCGGCCAGGCAGGCGACCACCAAATCGACGGCGCTCGGCGGGCGTTGGGGCACGCCTACGGCGGTGGCGCACAGTTCTTCTCGATGTGGTTGGTGGGCGCCGAAACCCCGGCGAGCTGACCCTCCGGCGCCCGCCGGACGTCCCCCTGTCCGTCCCCGGGCGCAGTCGTTACCTGACCACGGACGACGACCGGGAGGAGCGATCACGTGGCCGAGGGCATCACCGACCAGCGGCTCGCGGGCGGGCCCAGGCCCGAACTCGACCTGACCCACGCGGACTGGCATACGAGCACGCGGGGCGTCGGCGGAGACGTCCAGATCGCCTTCGTCGAGGGCTACGTCGCGATGCGCAACGGCCGCAGCCCGGAGATACCGGCACTGATCTTCACCCCCGCCGAGTGGCGCGGCTTCGTCCTCGGCGCCCGCGAGGGCGAATTCGACCTGACCTGACGGATATTGACGTAGCGTCACCGAAGGCCCGCCCCCGCCCCGCGGCGGGGGCGGACCCGTCAGGTGAGCACCACGCACCCCCGCGCCCGCAGGGCCCGGACCGGCGCGGCCGCGTCGTCCACCGCGTTCCAGCGCAGATCCAACTTCTCCAGCGCCGGCAGGTCGGCGACCCACGCCGGCAGGTCACCGATCCGATTGCCGCGCAGATCCAGCCACCGCAGCAGCGGCAGCCCCCGCAGCGCCCCGGGGACCTGTGGCAGCGCATTGTCGCGCAGCTCCAGCACGCGCAGCGCGCCGAGCCCCGCGACCCCGTCCGGCAACGCGGTCAGCGCATTGCCGCCCAGCCACAGTTCACGGAGCCGGCGCAGCCGCCCCACCGACGCCGGCAAAACCGTCAACTCGGCCCGCTGCACACGGAGTTCGACCAACCCCACCATCGCCCCGATCCCCTCAGGCAGCCGTCCGAGCGGATTGTCCCCGGCATTGAGGTAGCCCAGCCGGTCCAGCCGGCAGAGCGCGTCCGGCAGGGCGGTGAGGCGGTTGTCGTGGACATAGAGGTAGCGGGTCAGGCACCCGGCCAACGCACCGAGCTCCGCGGGGAGCGACGCCAGCGCGTTGTGACCGAGGTCGAGGGTGTGCAGGCGGCGCAGTCGACCGAGCGCGGCGGGGACCTCGGTGAGGTCGTTGTCCGCCAGGATCAGCACCGCGCAGTCCTGGTTCCGCCACACCTCACTCGGCACGGAACTCAGGCCGGCCTGCCAGTAGTTGAGGTGATCCGACGGCGGTCGCGCGGTCACGGCCACGGATCCAGCTCGGGCAGCGGACCGGCGACCCCCGCGCGCTCACCCACCAGCGGGGCGTGCGGGGTGCGGCCCGCCCACCAGGCCGCGAGCGCGGTGAGCGGACCGCGCACGGTCACCACCGGACCGTCGGCGGGACCGTACCGGCGCACCGCCGCCGGATCGTCCGTCGGTGCCAGGACGAGCCGGACGCCCTCGGGTGCCCGCGGCGCCAGATGGTCCAGGAGGTGGTGGCACAGTTCCCGCGGCCACTGGTCGGCGCCGGGGCCGAGTCCGGCGTCCGTCGTGTGGATCGTCAGCTCCCGCCACCAGGCCAGCAGCGCGTCGCGCAACGCGCCGTTGCGGTAGCCCACCGGACGGGACCAGTCCTCCGGACCGACCGCCGCCCAGGCCGCGGACGCCTCCGTCAGCGCGTCCTCGACCGCCGCCCGCAGGGCCGCGGCAGTGCGCCGGGAGCCCTCCTCGATGGCGGCGGCGCGAGCCGGCCAGCCACCGTCGTACGGCTCGATCAGCGCACCGCGCAGGGCGTAGCGGGCCTGGCGGGCCATCGCCAGGCCGATGCCCTCGATATGCGCGAGGACATGGGCGCGGGACCAGTCCGGCAGGGCGCTGGGCTCCCGCACCACGGCGTCGGTCAGGCCGGGCAGCAGCGCCCGCAACTGCGCGTGCCCGGTCTCGACCGCCTCGCGTACGGCCTCGGCGGTCGGCTCCGCCAGCGGCGTCACGGCGGCGTCGTTCGTCAGGGCCACAGCAGTTCCTTCGTCCAGGTGGTGCCGGCGCGGCGGTATGCCAGCCGGGTGTGGTTGCGGTCCTTGGCGCCCTGCCAGAACTCCACCGACTCCGCCCGAACGGTGTGCAGCGTCCACGCGGCCGGCACCAGTCCGGGATCGTCGGCCAGTCGCTCGGCGGCGCCGGCCATCGCGGTGTCCCGTTCGGCCAGGGACGTCAGTGGTTGGCTCTGCCGGCCGAGCAGTGCCTCGGCACGTGCCCCGGCGCTCCGGGCCAGGAAGTCGGCGGCGGACCGCTCCGCGCCCTCCCGCACCACTGGGCCCCGCACCCGCACCTGGCGGGCGAGCGGCTGCCAGTAGAAGGTCAGCGCCGCATACGGGCGGGCGGCCAGCTCACGGCCCTTGACGCTGCCGTCGTGCGCCGCGAAGCGCCAGCCCGCCGCGTCGACGTCCTTGAGGATCAGGGTGCGCGCGGACGGCGTGCCGTCGGCGTCGGCGGTGGCGAGTGTCATCGCGTGCGGCTCGGGGACCTGCGCCCGGATGGCGCCGAGCAGCCATCGGGTGAACAACTCCACCGGATCGTCGGGCGTCGCCGCCGGGTCGAAGACCGGCAGCTCACCCCCGAACACCGGCAGATCGCGGAGCAGTTGACGGAGATCGGCCATGCCTCCCCCTCAGGTAGCTAATGGTTGAGCGTGACCGTACCATTAGCCGCATGGAAGCAACGCGGCTCGCCCTCGATCTCGCCGTCACCATCCGGCACGACGGACACGGCGGCGTCGCCGACGACCTGACCGACACCGCCGGGCTCACGGCCTGGGTGCGCGACCGCGCCACCGCACTGGACTGCGCCGAGGACGGCCCGCCCGCCGCGGACCAGGCACTGCTCACCGCCGTACGGGAGCTGCGCGCCGCGGTCCGCTCGCTGTTCGCCCGCGCCGTACGCCCGGGCCCGCCCAGCTCCGCCGACGCCCACCGACTGCTCCCCGAGGACCAGGCGCTGGCCCGCCTGAACGCCGCCGCGGCCCGGGTCCCGACCGCACCCCGGCTCCTCTGGGAGCCGGACGCACCCCCCGTGCTGCGCGACCTCCCGCTCGGCTCCCCGCCCGCCGCCGACCGGCTCACCGCCGCACTGGCCCGGGCCGCCCTCGCCTTCCTCGGCGGCCCGGACCGCGAACAGCTGCGGGCCTGCCCGGCCCCGCGCTGCGTCCGCTACTTCGTGAAGGACCACGCCCGCCAGGAGTGGTGCACACCGTCCTGCGGCAACCGCGCCCGGGTCGCCCGCCACCACGCCCGGCGCCACCAGACGGAGGGCGGCTGAGGACGCCGCCGACCTGCACCGGAGGCGGGCATCCGGGCGGCGCGCCGGGTCGGGCCACGTACGATGGCGGCATGTCCTTCCTCCGCCGCCGCAGCGCAGCCACGCCCGCCGGTCCAGACTTCGACGTACTCGCCATGGACCCGGGGGACTGGCCCGGCAATCTCGGGGCCGGGCTGCTGCCCGCGCCCGACGGGAGCTGCCAGGGCGTCTTCCTCCGTTACGACCTGTTCGGCGGCCGCGGCCCGGCGATGATCATCGGCAACCTGCCGGAGGGCTCCCCGGCCCGCGAGGTCGAGGAGGGGCAGGTGCCCTTCGAGGTGGCCCAACTGCTCGCGGCGCTCGACAACGACGAGCCGGTGACGGTCGTCGAGACCGAGGACACCCCCGTGATGCACCAGGACAACCTCCTGATCGTCAAGCGCATCAAGTGTTCCGAGAGCCGCATCTCCTGCGTGCAGTTCGACCGCAGTGACGGTGTGCTGGTGACCATCGCCAGCTGGGACCGCCCGATCACCGACGATCTCTACGCCCTGCTCAAGCCGCTGCCCGCGGAGCTGTTCCAGCAGGGCTGACCCGGCGGACCGGTCGCTGCACGCAGCACGCGCCCGGTGGACGGCTTCGGGCCGCCACCGGGCGCGTCGCGTTCCCGCACCACCCGAGGGCTACGACCCCGAGGACCGCACGTCCACGTCGGCCGCCCGCACGTAGCCGACCCGGTGCCCGAGCTGGATCTCGTAGTACACGTCGTCGCCCCGGACCACCGCGTGCTTGGTGATGTCGAAGGTTGGCGAGTAGAAGTACTCCGACCGCACCCGCCCGCCGACCGCGTACTCCTGCCCGGCGAGCAGGGTGTACGGCAGCGGGGTCACCGCCTGCACCGGCACCTGCGACGGGTACGCCTCCTTCTCCGGGTACGCCCGCCCGTAGACCGGGATCGCCGCCCGGCCCGCCTTCGGCGTGGCCACCTGACCCTTGGCGTCCACCGCCGTCGGGTGCGAGCGCGGGTTGTGGAACCACGCCTGCTGCCCGAGGTACCAGATCGCCGTCCAGTCACCGGACCTGCCGGCCACCGCGAACCGCTGCCCGGTCGTGGCCCGCGCGGCGGTGTCGTTCACCCCGGTCGTGGTGGCGGAGCCGTCCGGGTGCAGCCCGATGTCCTGGATCAGCGGCGCGCTCTCGCTGGGCGCGGTGTGCAGCCGGACGGCGGTGGAACCGTGCGCCGCGCAGGGCTGCCCGGCCTTCTCGCACCCGGTGTAGACCGGCCGGTTGCGGTTGTAGGACGGACGGATGGTGACCAGGCCGCCGTGCGGGCCCGCGGTCCGGGTGAACGGCTTGCCCAGCAGGGTGAAGTAGTGCGCCCAGTCCCAGTACGGGCCGGGGTCGGTGTGCATACCGGGGATCGTCGACGGGAGCGTCCCGGGCACGTTGTCGTGGCCCAGGATGTGTTGCCGGTCCAGCGGGATGTCGTACTCCTTCGCCAGGTACTTCACCAGCCGGGCCGAGGTGCGGTACATCGCCTCCGTGTACCAGGCGTCCGGCGCGGCCAGGAACCCCTCGTGCTCGATGCCGATCGAGTGCGCATTGACGTACCAGTTGCCCGCGTGCCAGGCGACGTCCTTGGTCGGCACGTGCTGTGCGATCAGCCCGTCCGAGGAGCGGATGGTGTAGTGCCAGGACACGTACTTGGGGTCCTTGATCAGCCGCAGCGTGGTCTCCCACGACCCCTCGGTGTCATGGATGACGATGCTGTCGATCCGCTGGTCCTTGGGCCGGTCGGCCAGGTCGTGGTTGCCGTAGTTGGTCCCGTTGTCGTACTGCTCGTACGGCGCCGGCCAGGATTCGCACGCCACCGACCAGGGGCATTCCAGCGCCCCGCCGGCTCCGGGCGCCGAGGCACGCCGGGTGGTTGCGGCCTTGCCGAGACGTTTCTGCTGACCGGCGTCGGCAGCCAGCCGCGGCGCGGCGGTCAGCGCCACCCGCTGCCCCGCGTCGGTGGTGCGGCGCTGCCCCTGCCGCATCACCTCGAAGACGTCCCGGGCGAACGCCGCGCCACTACGCGGATCGTCCGCACTCCCGTAGCGCGCCACCGCCGCGTACCACTTGGCCGGATCGCCGCTGGTCGGCAGCCCCAGCGCGCGCTGGGCGGCGGCGAGCAGTGCGGCGCCGCCCAGCACGTTCGCGGACGGGTCGGACCGCAGCTTCGCGGCCGACAGTCCGGTCAGCTTCGCCGCGGTCGGCAACGTCCGCAACCGGGCCGGGAGTTCGGTGGGCAACACCGCCCGCCGTGCCTGCAAGGCCGTCCGCAGGGGCCGCGCGGTGTCGCCGCGGGCGTCCTCGTCGTCCCTGCTGAACTCAGGCGCCCGCGCCACCGCCGTCCGGGCGTCGGTCAGGTGCATCGGCCCGTAGCCCCCGGAGACGCTCGGTGCGCCACCGTGGCTGTCCCAACGGGACTCCAGGAAGGAGACGCCCAGCAGCACGCTGCGCGGGATGTGGTAGCGCGCGGCGGCGTCGCTGAAGGCCCGCTGAAGGCTGCCGGACGGGGGCTGCCCGGCCCCCGCGGACGGGGCCGCCGCGACCAGCGGCACTAGCAGCGCCGCCGCGGCGACGGCGGTGACCGATCTGCGCAGGGCGGGACGGCGGGTTCTCGACGCGTCTTCCGGTGCGGATCCTCGCAAAACAGCCTCCTCAAGCCGGCCCGAGCCGGGGCGGTGTGACGGTGGTGTGCCAGGGCCTGCCCGGTGGAGCGTGCACCGGCCAGGCCACGGCCGCGCGGGAGAACCCGAGACTAAGGCCCAGGTCGGCCGAGAACCATAGCTGTGCCGACGCGCCGTCAATCACCCTTCCCACTCGGGATTTCGCATGTCAGGGCATCACCGCCAGGAGTCTTCCCGGAGCGGGCCCGGGACCTGCGGGGCATCAGTGGAATGGACCAATGCATGGGTGAGCGGCGCGGCCCGGGTACGGGCGCGCCGCTCACAGATTTCCCCTCGGGGGTGCCGCCCGGCACCCCCGGCGATCAGCGGGTGCCGACCGCCGCCCGCACCGCCCGCCGCGCCATCTGCGCGTCGTCGTGCAGCCTGCGCAGCAGCAGCCGCTGCTCCTCGCCCGCCGCGGACGCCCCGGGTGCTCCGGTACCCGGAGTGGTGGCCGGCGCGGGTTCGCGCATGGTCCGCTGGACCGCGGTCTCGTAGCGCCGGATCTCGCGGGTCAGCACCAGCATCAGGTTCACCAGGAAGGCGTCCCGGGCCGTGGTGCCCGGCGCCTGGGCGAGTTGGCTGATGTGCCGGCGGGCCACCGGCGCGTCGCCGAGCACCGTCCACAGCGTCGCCAGGTCGTAGCCCGGCAGGTACCAGCCCGCGTTGTCCCAGTCCAGCAGCACCGGGCCGGCCGGCGAGAGCAGGACGTTGTTCAACAGCGCGTCGCCGTGGCAGAACTGGCCCTGGGTGTGCGCGAGGCCGTGCAGCAGCTTCTGCAGGTCACCCAGGTCGCGGTCGGTGAGCAGCCCCAGGCCGTGGTACCGCCCGATCCGGCCCGCGTAGTCCAGCGGGGCGTCGAACAGCCCGGCAGGGGGGCGCCAGGCGTTGACCCGGCAGATCGCCCCGAGCGCGGCCCGCACGTCGGCCCGCGGCGGCGCCTCGGCGGGGTGGCGCGTCAGGGCCGCGACCCGGCCCGGCATGCGCTCCACCACCAGCGTGCAGTTCTCGGGGTCGGCCGCCACCAGCCGCGGCACTCGAACCGGCGGACGGTGCCGGACGAATGCGCGGTATGCACTTATTTCCTGCCGGAAGCTCTCGACCCACGCGGGGGAGTGGTCCAGTAAACACTTCGCGACCGCGCTCATCCGACCGGTCGTCCCCAGGAGCAGTACGGACTTCCCGCCGCGACGCAGCACCTGGACCGGGTTGAACTCCGGACAGATGCGGTGCACCGAGGCGACGGCGGCGCGCAGCTGGGCGCCCTGGGGGCCGGACAAGTCGAGTCTCCCGCTGAGCGGTTGGGTGCCCATCCCCTGTGCCCGCCGGTTCCGGCCGCCGGGGAGACCGGTCACCGCCCCCACGGAAGGGGAGGGATCGAGATACGGCCCGCTGCCGCCAGGGTGCGGGCGGTACGTCCGGGTGGGGGCGGTCACGGCGGACGATGCTGCATACATGGGTGAGACAGATCCCTTCGTGCGCCGACGAGTTGCGTGCGCTCCCGGCCAGGTGGCGGGTACCCGTGAACGGGCCCCGTACAGGCGGCCGATCCTCAGGTCCCCGTGCAGGGCACGCACCCTGGGGAATGCGGTCCCGCCACCGGGCCGGGGGCTGCACACCTACCGAACACGCGGCTGTGGGTGGCAGACCATCTGGCGCACCCTGGCGAACCCTGGCGAATGCTCGCAGCGCATGTCACCGGCCGTTACTGTCAACTCAGTCGAGGAACCTGGGGGCTTGACGTGAGCAGGGAGCCGAACACCCGTCTCGCGGACCTTTTCGGCCTGGCCGGCTGGTCCAAGGGAGAACTCGCGAGGCTGGTCAACCGGCAGGCGGCGGCCATGGGCCATCCGCAGCTGGCGACCGACACCTCGCGGGTCCGGCGCTGGATCGACATGGGCGAGACGCCCCGGGACCCGGTGCCCAAGGTCCTCGCCTCCCTCTTCACCGAGCGCCTCGGCCGTGTCGTAACCATCGAGGACCTCGGGTTCGCCCGGACCGGTCGCGCGGGGAAGCGGCAGGCCATGGACGGTCTGCCGTGGGCGCCCGAGCGGACCGCAGCGGTCCTCACGGAATTCACGGGAATGGACCTCATGCTCAATCGACGCGGCTTGGTGGGGGCGGGCGCGGCGCTCGCCGCGGGCTCCGCACTCACCGGCGCCATGCACGACTGGCTGCACACCGACCCCGCCCCGATCGCCCTCCGCCACGACGATCCGCTCGCCCACGAATCCCTGCACGAACTCGACCAGATCGGCCTCGACCGCTACGAGGCGGCCCCCGTGGGGTCACAGGAGATCGACGCCCTGGAGCACTCCGTCGACGTGTTCCGTCGATGGGACGCGGCCCGCGGCGGCGGCCTCCAGCGCAAGGCCGTGGTGGGCCAGCTCAACGAGGTCGGCGGGATGCTCGCCTACCGCCACCCCGACCACCTCCAGCGCCGCCTCTGGGGCGTGGCCGCCAACCTCGCGGTGCTGGCCGGCTGGATGTCCCACGACGTGGGCCTGGAGCCCACCGCGCAGAAGTACTTCATCATCGCCGCCCATGCGGCCCGCGAGGGCGGCGACCGCCCGCGCGCCGGCGAGGCACTCTCCCGCGCCGCCCGCCAGATGGTCCACCTGGGCCGCCCGGACGACGCCCTCGACCTGATGAAGCTGGCCCAGTCCGGTTCCGGCCAGGAGACCCTGCCGCGCACCCGCGCCATGCTGCACACCATCGAGGCCTGGGCCCACGCGTCCAAGGGGCACGGCCAGGCGATGCGCCGCACCCTCGGCGAGGCCGAGGACCTGTTCGTCTCCGACAAGGGCGACGTGCCGCCGCCAGCCTGGATGCAGATGTTCGACGAGGCGGATCTGCACGGCATGGAGGCGCTGGCGTTCCGCACCCTCGCCGAGCATGACCCGTCCGCCGCCAAGATCGCCCAGGGCCACGCCAAGCAGGCGCTGCAACTCCGCAACAGCGGTCATCAGCGGTCCCAGATCTTCGACTACATCTCGATGGCCTCGGCCTGTTTCCTCGGTGACGAACCCGAACAGGCCGACCGCTACGCCCGGCTGGCGCTGGTCTCCATCGGGGAGAACTCCTCGCACCGCACCTGGGACCGGCTACGGGAGATGTTCCGGCTCACCGGCCAGTACGCCGGGTGCGGCAAGATCCAGGACCTCCGCGAGGAGCTCCAGCAGGTCCTGCCGAAACCGAGGCCCAAGGGGAAGGGAACGGCCCTCGGGCCGGGCCTCGGGCCGGATCTGGGGCCGAACTTCTCGGTCTGAGGGCCGTCCGGCGCCCCCGCGTCCCGCCGGGGCGGGCCCACGCCCGCGCCCGCGAGCACGGCGACGACGGTGCGCCCCGCACCTTCGACCGACCGAGCGCCGAACCGGCCCCGCCATCGATGCCGACAGTCACTACCCAACATCCGATGCCCAGTGGAACACCCTGCCGACATGCCCGCCAACTGACCTGCATCAGCGCGATATGACATACCGTCAGTAAATTCCGAGTCACCCGGGGTGGCCGGCGCCCCCGCAGCCGGTCCGCCCTCGACGGTCGCGCCGTGCGTCAGTCGCCGACCTTGGCGATCAGCACACAGGCGTCGTCCTCCCGCTCGGTGGTGCCGAACTCCTCGACCACGATACGGACGCTCTCCTGGGCGCTGCGTGCCGCGCCGAACCGCGGCGCCAGGGCCAGGAGGCGCTCGGTGCCCTCATGGGCGCTGTCCGGTCCGTGGGTGCGGCGCGGGACCAGTCCATCGGTGTGCAGCACTAGCAGGTCGCCCGGCTCCAGCCGCTCGGCGTGCTGGCCGTAGCGGGCGCCCGTCGTGGCGCCGAGCAGCACGCCCGCCGGCGGGTCCAGGGCGCGCCCCGTGCCGCCGCGGAACAGCAGCGGTGCGGGGTGCCCGGCCTGGGCCCACTCCAGCGCCCGCGTCGCCGGATCGAACTGGCAGCAGACCGCACTGCCCAGCGCCGGCTGGGTGGCGCTGTCCAGCAACTGGTTGAGGAATCCCATCAGCTGCCCGGGGCGGTGTCCCGCCACGGCCATTCCGCGCAGCGCGCCGAGCACCATCGCCATACCGGACGTCGCCGCGACGCCGTGCCCGGTGAGGTCGCCGACGCTCAACAACGTGCGCCCGTCGGGGAGTTGGAGCGCGTCGTACCAGTCGCCGCCGATCAGGGCGGAGGTGCCGGCCGGCAGATAGCGCCCGGCCAGGTCCAGGGTGACCGGGCCGCCCTCGGGGAAGCGCAGCGAGCCGCGCCAGGGGGGGAGTACGGCCTCTTGCAGCTCGACCGCGAGCCGGTGCTCGGTCTGCGCGAGGTGCCGCTGGCGCTGGAGCGAGTCACCGGTCTCGCGCACCGCCATCTGGCTGCGGCGCAGCTCGCTGACGTCGCGGAGGACGGCCCACATGCAGGCGGTGCTGCCGTCGGCGTCGAGCACCGGTTCGCCGACCATGTGGACCGTGCGGACGACGGAGTCGGTGCGCACGATGCGGAACTCGCCGTCGATCGGTCGGCCGTCCACCAGACAGTCCGTGACCATCACGGCCAGCTTCTCCTGGTCGTCGGCGTGCACCAGGGACGGCAGCTCGTCCAGGGTCAGCGGGCCGTCGGCCGGCTCCCGGCCGAACATCGCGAAGAGCTCATCGGACCAGGTCGCGTCGTCGGTGAGCAGATTCCACTCGGCGCTGCCCACCCGGCGCAGCAGTGCGCCCCGCTCGGGCGCCTCGGGGCGGGGTGGGGCCGCAGGCAGCTCGACGTGCGGCTCCGGGCCCTCGGCGAGCTCGGCGGGCAGGCCCTCTCTGAGCTGGTCGAGGTGACCGCCGAGGTCGTCCAGGTGGTGGACGGCGAGGTCGCACAGTGCCCGCTGCCAGCGCAGCTGCGGGTCGGCGGCGAGGTCACCGGCCACCGAGGACTCTCTGCGTACTGCGTCGAGACCACCGCGCAGGGTGCGGGCCTGCGAGATGAGTGCCTCGACCGCGTCACGCTCAGGGGTCCGATCGGCTGGGTGATCCGCGAAGAGAGGGGGCGGCATGACGTACTCCGTGATCAGGCGGCGCCGGAACGTATGGGCCGGTTACGACTCTTGCACAGGCTGCGACGGAGCGTAAGGGATTTGGCACTACCCGATACGGTGGTGCACCTGTCATATGCCGTCGGCCTCCTTGTGGCAACCGGGCCCGAATCGGCGGAATGAAGGGTTCCACGCTAGGCTGCGGCCGCCGTACAGCTGTCTACCCCACCGATCCATGGTGGGAACGACGCATAGGGCCCGCGGTCACCGGCAAGAATGCCGGTCAGCGGAAATCCCGTTGCCAGCCTGTCCCCTGCACCGGATGCTGACCTCATGTTCGATCCAGACATAGCGCCCAGTGGCACCCTGCTCGGCCTCCTCCAGCGAGGCCGCGGCGACGGGACCCTGCATGCCCTCGCGGCGCCGCGGGCCGAGGCGCTCGCGGCACTCAACGACAGTGTGCTGCGCGATGCGCGCCGGGACTGGCAGGTGGAGAACCGCTCGCTCTACTACGCGCGCCTCTACATGCAGCTCGACGGCGGCCTGGAGGAGATCGAACGACACCTCTTCCACCCCGACGACCTCACCGACACCAGCGAGGAGCGCACCGGCCTCGCCCTCTCCGTCCTCGGCCACCTCGCCGCGTACGGCAGGGACGCCGCCCGGCTGCTGCTGCGCAGCTACGCCGCCGTCGGTAGCAACTGGCGCTGGGCCCTCGACGAGCTCGCGCTGCGTGACGACGATGCCGGGTTGATCGGCCTGGCGCCCGCCGTCCTGGCCCGCTTTCCCGAGACCCCGGAGGGCGACGCCCTGCTGGCCGCCACCGTGCGCGACGCCTTCGAGCCCCGGCCCTGGCGGCTGTGGGCCGAGGACGACCGTTACGGCACGCGGCTGGCCGCCGCCGATGAGCAGGGTTCCTTCGACCGCTGGCAGCGGCAGCTCCGACCGCGCGGCCCGCGCCCCGGCTGGAGCGTGGCCGAGGTGCTGGAATGGGCCCAACAGGAGCTCGAACCGCGTCCCGGGGAGCACCGCTACATCGCCGCCGCCCGCTGCCTGAGCGCCGTCGCCGGTCCCGAGGACCGCGCCGAGCTGCTGCGGGCCGGCCGCGGCGGACCCGACGCGGCGCGCGCCGCGGTCCTGCACCATCTCGCCGAGCGTGGCGACCCGGAGGTCCTCGATCTCATCGAGGCCGCCGCCACCGACCCGCTCTCCGGCGAGCCGCTGGTCGCCGCCGGGCTCTCCGCCTACGAGCGGATGCGCAGCGTGGCGGCCGTCGAGCGGGCCCGGATCTGGGCCGCGCGCACTGACCGGCTGGGGGCGTCCGCCGCCGCGGTGCTGGCCCGGCGCGGCGCCCGCCGCGACGCCGATCTGGTGCTGGCCGCGCTGCGCCGCACCGTGCGGGAAGAGGGGCCGGACGCCTGCGCCCTGTGGGAGCTGGCGGACGGCGCTGGCCGTCTCGGGATCGCCTGTGCCGCCCCCGTGCTGCGCCACCTCTATCGCGAGACCTCCTCCTCCCACCTGCGCGGTCGGGCCGCCGCCGCGCTCGCCGTCACCGACCCCGGGTTCGCGGCCGGCTTCGCCGTCGAGTGTCTGTGGGACTGCGAGGAGACCACCCGGGAACTGGCCGCCCGGCACGCGGCCACCGGCGACGACCGGGTCGTCGAACAGCTCCGCCGCCTCGCCGCCGACCCGGCCGAGGAGGCCGAGGTACAGACCGCTGTACGTGCCCGGTTCGGACCGGACGCCTCGGCGGTGTGAGGCGGCCCGGGCCCGCCTGACCGGGCGGATGGGCGAACGCTCATGGGACGTTCGCCGGTTGGAAAGATCCCTTTGGCCCGGTCCACGTTCGGTGCGCCGACAACAGCGGTATGCGTGTCGCCCTCGTCACCGAGTCCTTCCCGCCCGACGTCAACGGCGTCGCGCACTGCGCCCTGGAGACTGCCCGCCACCTCGTTCGGCGCGGGCACGAGCCGCTGGTCATCGCACCGCTGGCGAACTCCGCACCGGCCGCCGCCAGGCATGCGCAGGAGAGCCCGTGCCCGGTGGTGCGGGTGCCCTCGATGCCACTGCCCGGATACCCGCAGGTGCGGATCGCGCTGCCCGGGCGGCGGCTGTCCGCGGCGCTGGACGGGCACCGGCCCGATCTCGTGCACCTGGCCAGCCCGTTCGTCCTCGGGGCGCGGGGCATGGCGGCCGCGGCCCGGCGGGGGGTGCCGGCGGTCGCGGTCTACCAGACGGACATGGCGCGGTACGCGCGCACCTACCTGGGGCGCGGCGGAGCGGCGGCCTGGCGGCGGATCCGGGCGGTGCACGCCGCCGCCGACCTCACCCTGGCCCCGTCGAGTGCGGCGCTGCTGGACCTGACCGATCACGGAGTGCCGCGGGTGCGGCTGTGGCCGCGCGGGGTCGACTCGGCGCGGTTCCACCCCGGGCGGCGGGACGCGGTGCTGCGCAGCTCACTGCTGGCGGGGCGGGAGTTGCTGGTGGGATACGTGGGGCGGCTGGCGCCGGAGAAGGACGTGGGGCTGCTGGCCGCGACCTCCCGGCTCCCCGGGGTCCGCACCGTGGTCATCGGGGAGGGACCCAGCGCCGCCGCCCTGCGGGCGCAGCTGCCGGAGGTGCGGTTCCTCGGGCGGCGGACCGGCGATGAACTGGCGCGCCTGTGCGCCTCGTTGGACGTGTTCGTGCACACCGGGCCGTACGAGACCTTCTGCCAGACCGTGCAGGAGGCGATGGCGTCCGGCGTCCCGGTGGTCGCGCCGGCCGCCGGTGGGCCGCTGGACCTCGTCGACCACGGGCGGACCGGGCTGCTGGTCCCGCCCGGGGACGGCGGCGCGCTCCGGGACGCGGTCCGGACGCTGGGCGGCAACGCGGAGCTGCGGGTGCGGTACGGCGCCGCCGGGCGGCAGGCGGTCGTGAGCCGCACCTGGGAGGCGGTCGGCGATCAACTACTGGGCTACTACGAGGACGTGCTGGCTCACCGGACGGCGGTGGCGGCGTGACCGCCCGCCGGATCCGGGACGCCCGGACAGGACTACGGATCGTCCGGATCGCCAATTTCGTCACCCCGACGTCCGGCGGGCTGCGCACCGCGCTGCGCGAGCTCGGCGCCGGCTACCGGGCTGCCGGCCACGAGCCGGTGCTCGTCGTGCCGGGCCCGCCGGACGAGGTGGGCCCGCGCGGCATCCGGGACGAGGAGACCGCGCAGGGCCGGGTGCTCACCCTCCCCGGGCCGCTGGTGCCCGGCACCGGCGGCTACCGGGCGCTGACCGACCGCCGCCGGCTGCAACGACTGCTGGCCGAACTGGCCCCGGACCGGCTGGAGGTCTCGGACCGGACGACGCTGCGCTGGACGGGGGAGTGGGCGCGTCGGGCCCGGGTGCCCGCGGTGATGGTCTCGCACGAGAGCGTGGACGCGGTGCTGCGCACCTGGGGCGTGCCGAGCCCGTTGGCCCGCACGGTCGCCGACCGGGCCAACGCCCGTACCGCGTACGCCTACAGCCGAGTGGTGTGCACCACCGAGTGGGCGGCGGCGGAGTTCCTGCGGGCCGGGGCGCGGAACGTGGTGCGGGCGCCGCTCGGGGTCGATCTCGCCGCCCGGCACCCGGGCCTGCGGAGCGCCGACCTGCGCGGCCGGTACGCCGGACGGGCCGCCGTCCTGCTGCTGATGTGCTCCCGGCTGTCGACCGAGAAGCGGCCCGGCCGGGCCCTGGACGCGCTCGTCGAGCTGCGCCGGCGGGGTGTCGACGCGGCGCTGGTGGTGGCCGGCGACGGGCCGCTGCGGGCCCGACTGGAGAGCCGGGCGCGGGCCGCGCGGCTGCCGGTGACGTTCCTCGGGCACCTCGCCGACCGGACCGGGCTGGCGGCGCTCCAGGCCAGTGCAGACCTGGTGCTGGCGCCCGGCCCGGCGGAGACGTTCGGGCTCGCCGCGCTGGAGGCGCTGGCCTGCGGCACTCCGGTGGTCGCCAGTGCGGCCTCGGCGCTGGCCGGACTGGTGGACGACGGCGGGGACACCGCCCTCGACGACGGCCCGTCCTTCGCGGACGCGGTGCAGCGGGTGCTGGCCCGGCCCGAGCCGGTCCGCCGGGCCGCCGCCCGGCGGCGCGCCGAGGCGTACGGCTGGCAGCCGGCGGTGGCCGCGTTCCTGGCGGCCCACGACGCACCCAGGCCGGCCGGTGGGCGGCGGCCGGTCACCGTGGCCGAGCCGCCGGTGGGCCCCTGGAGCCGGCGGTGACGCCCCCGTTCGTGGCCCTCGGGGACTCGCTCACCGAAGGGCTCGGCGACCCGGTGGCGGGCGGCGGCTGGCGGGGCTGGGCGCCGCTGCTGGCCGACGCGCTGGGGGAGCGGCCGGGCGACGTCCCCCTGGTGAACCTGGCGCGCAGCGGAGCCCTGGCGGCCGAGGTGGCGCAGGAGCAACTGCCACAGGCCCGGGCGCTCGCCCCGCGCTTCGCGTCCGTCCTGGTCGGGGCCAACGACACGCTGCGCGCCGGGTTCGCCGTCGAGCGGGTGGCCGCGGCACTGGACCGGACGCACGGCACCCTGAGCGCCGGCGGGACGGTGGTGCTGACGGCGTGCCTGCCCGACCCCGGCCGGATGCTGGGGCTGCCCGCGCCACTGGCCCGCCCGTTGGCCCGCCGGATGCGTGCCGTCAACACCGTCGTGCACGCGGTCTGCGCGCGCTACGACGGCGTCCACGTCCATCTCGCCGACCACCCCTGGGTGGCCGACCGGGCCACCTGGAGCGTGGACCGGCTGCACCCCAGCGAGCGCGGCCACCGGCTGCTCGCCCGCGGTTTCCACACCGCGCTCGCCGCCCGCGGACTGACCGCCGGGCCACCGCCCCCGCTCACCCTCGACGGCCCGCCGCCGACCCGGACCGGCTCGGTGGTGTGGATGGCGACCCGCGGCACCCGGTGGGTGGCCGACCGGTGCACCGACCTGTTGCCGGGCCTGCTGGTGCTGGCCGTACGGGAGTGCCGGTACGGCCTGGCCGGGTCCGGGCGGCTGTTGGACGCCGCCGCCGAACGGGCCACCCGTAGCGCCCTCGCGGCCCTGTCGGAACCGGGCGGCGCTGCCACAATGGCGGGATGACCGGGCGCTGGGAGTTCTGGATCGACCGCGGCGGCACCTTCACCGATGTGGTGGGCAGACGGCCGGACGGGCGCCTGGTCACCGGCAAGCTGCTCTCCCACCACCCCGAGCGCTACCGGGACGCCGCGGTCGCCGGGATCCGGATGATGCTGGGGCTCGGCCCGGACGAACCGGTGCCCGCCGAGCGGGTCTCGGTCGTCCGGATGGGCACCACCGTCGCCACCAACGCCCTCCTGGAGCGCACCGGCGAGCCGACGGTGCTGCTGACCACCGAAGGTTTCCGGGACGCGCTGCGGATCGCGTACCAGAACCGGCCGCGGATCTTCGACCGGCGGATCGTGCTGCCCGAGGCGCTCTACGACCGGGTGATCGAGGTGCCGGAACGGGTCGGCGCCCACGGCGAGCCGGTCCGGCCGCTCGACCGGGAGCCCGTCCGCCGGGAGCTGCGGCGGGCCCGCGCGGACGGCCTGCGCAGCGCCGCCGTGGTGCTGTTGCACGGCTACCGGCACCCCGCGCACGAACGGGCGGTCGCCGAGCTGGCCAGGGAGGCGGGCTTCACCCAGGTCAGCTGCTCGCACGAGGTCAGTCCGCTGATGAAGCTGGTGCCGCGCGGGGACACCACGGTCGTCGACGCGTATCTCTCGCCGATCCTGCGACGGTACGTCGACGAGATCGCGGCCCAACTCCCCGGGATCCGGCTGCTGTTCATGCAGTCCAACGGCGGGCTGCGGGAGGCCACCCACTTCCGGGGCAAGGACGCGGTGCTGTCCGGTCCGGCGGGCGGGGTGGTCGGCATGGTGCGCACGGCCGCGGAGGCCGGTGGGCCGGGTCCGGGCGGCGGCGCGGGCCGGGTGATCGGCTTCGACATGGGCGGCACCTCCACCGACGTGTCGCACTACGCCGGCGAGTTCGAGCGGATCTACGGCAGCGAGGTCGCCGGGGTCCGGATGCGCGCCCCGATGATGAACATCCACACCGTCGCGGCCGGCGGCGGCTCCGTGCTGCACTTCGACGGCCGCCGCTACCGGGTCGGCCCCGACTCCGCCGGCGCGGACCCCGGACCGGCCTGCTACCGCCGCGGCGGCCCGCTCACCGTCACCGACGCCAACGTGATGCTCGGCCGCATCCAACCGGAGTACTTCCCGGCGGTGTTCGGGCCGGCCGGCGACCAGCGACTGGACGCCGCGACGGTCCGCACCCGGTTCGCGGAGCTGGCCGCGCGGGCCGCCGCCGCGACCGGGGACGACCGCGGGCCCGAGGACGTCGCCGCCGGCTTCCTGGACATCGCGGTGCTCAACATGGCCAACGCGGTCAAGAAGATCTCCGTCCAGCGCGGTCGGGACATCACCCGCTACGCCCTGGTCGGCTTCGGCGGCGCGGGCGGCCAGCACGCCTGCGCGGTCGCCGACGCCCTGGGCATCGCCACCGTCGTGGTACCGCCGCTGGCCGGGGTGCTGTCCGCGTACGGCATCGGGGTCGCCGACGCCACCGCGATGCGGGAACAGGCCGTCGAGGAGCGGTTCGAGGAACCGGGGGCGATGGACCGGGTCCGGGCGGTGTGCGACGGCCTCGCCGTTCAGACCCGGCAGGAACTCCTGGACGACGGCGTGCCGGCGGCCTCGCTCACCACCCGCGCCCGGGTCCTGGTCCGCTACGCCGGGACCGACGCCACCCTCGGCGTCCCGCTCGCCGACGCCGCCACCATGGCCGCGGAGTTCGTCCGGGCGCACCGCGAACGGTACGCCTTCACCATGGACAAGCCGCTGGTCGCCGAGGCGGTGTCGGTGGAGGTGCTCGGTGCGGCCGGCGGCGCGGCCGACTACGCCGTCCAACTGGTCGCGCGCGAAGGGGAGTTGGCGGCGGTGGCGACCGTCCGGATGTACGCCGGTGGGCGCTGGCGGGACACCGCGCTGTACCGCCGCAGCGACCTGCGGCCCGGCGACACCCTCACCGGTCCGGCGATCATCGCCGAGGACGACGCCACGACCGTCCTCGACCCCGACTGGCGGGCCGCCGTCGGTGCGCGCGGCCACCTGCTGCTCACCCGGGCCCGGCCGCGCCCCGGGCGGACCGCCGTCGGCACCGCGGCGGACCCGGTGATGCTGGAGGTCTTCAACAGCCTCTTCATGGCCATCGCCGAGCAGATGGGCGTCCGGCTGGAGAACACCGCGCACTCCGTCAACATCAAGGAGCGGCTGGACTTCTCCTGCGCACTGTTCGACGCCGAGGGCAATCTGATCGCCAACGCACCGCACATTCCCGTGCACTTGGGCTCGATGGGGGAGTCGATCAAAGAGGTGCTGCGGCGGCGGGGCGACGCGCTGCGGCCGGGCGACGTGTACGCGATCAACGACCCGTACCACGGGGGGACGCATCTGCCGGACGTCACCGTCGTCACCCCGGTGTTCGATCCCGACGGGAGCGAGCTGCTGTTCCTGGTCGCGTCCCGTGGGCACCACGCCGAGATCGGCGGCATCACACCGGGTTCGATGCCCGCGTTCAGCAGCACCATCCAGGAGGAGGGCGTGCTCTTCGACAACTGGCTGCTGGTGCGCGACGGCCGGCTGCGCGAGCGGGAGACCCGCGACCTGCTCACCTCCGGGCCGTACCCGTCCCGTGCCCCGGAGGTCAACCTCGCCGATCTACGCGCCCAGATCGCCGCGAACGAGAAGGGCATTCACGAACTGCGGCGGATGACCGAGCAGTTCGGGCTGGACGTCGTCCGGGCGTACATGGGCCACGTCCAGGACAACGCCGAGGAGTCGGTGCGGCGGATCCTCGGCCGGCTGTCGGACGGGAGCTACCGCTACGAGACGGACGGCGGGGCGCAGATCCGGGTCGCGCTGACCGTCGACCGGGCGGCCCGCAGCGCCGTACTGGACTTCGCCGGCACGTCACCGCAGCAGCCCGGCAACGCCAACGCGCCCAGTTCGGTGGTGATGGCGGCGGTGCTGTACGTGCTGCGGACCCTGGTCGCCGAGGACATCCCGCTCAACAGCGGCTGCCTCAAGCCCGTCGAGGTCCGCATTCCGGAGGGCTCGATGCTGGCGCCCGTCTACCCGGCGGCCACCGTCGCGGGCAACGTGGAGACCTCCCAGGCGGTCACCGGGGCGCTCTACGCGGCGCTGGGCATCCAGGCCGAGGGCTCGGGCACGATGAACAACCTCACCTTCGGCAACGAGCGAGTGCAGTACTACGAGACGGTCGCCAGTGGCTCGGGCGCCGGCGACGGCTTCGACGGGGCGGACGCCGTGCAGACCCATATGACCAACTCCCGACTGACCGACCCCGAAGTCCTGGAATGGCGCTATCCCGTCCGGGTCGACGGCTTCGCCCTCCGCGACGGCAGCGGGGGGACCGGCCGTTGGCACGGGGGCCGCGGGGTGGAGCGCCGACTGCGGTTCCTGGAGCCGATGACGATCGCCCTGCTCTCCAACCACCGGCGGGTCGCGCCGTACGGCATGGCCGGTGGCGGGCCGGGCGCGCTCGGCGTCAACTTCCTTGAGCGGGCCGATGGTTCGTGCGAACGGCTGCGGGGCTGTGACGCGGCGGAGGTCGGGGTGGACGACGTGCTGGTGATCCGGACGCCGGGGGGCGGGGGGTACGGGGTGGCGTGACCGGCGCCTGGCCGCGGACAGCGCCGGGTCCACGGCCGGGCGCGTCGGTGCGGCCGCCGTCTACTCCTCCTCTGCCGCGCGGTGACACGCCTCGTAGGCGATCACCGCGGGGACGTAGTCCCGCCGCAGTTCGACGTAGCAGGCCCGGACGCCCTCGGGGCCGCCCTCGGCGCCGCGGAGGCAGGCCCGTTCGACCACTTCAGGGTTGGCCTCGGGGTGCTGTTCCAGGACGGTGTAGAAGCAGGCTTGCGGGGTGGCGTGGGCGGCCGGGGCGAGGGGTGCACTTCGGGCGGTGGTGCGCGCCGCCGTCACCGGGCGTGCGTCGACCGGCCCGACCGCCGACCGATGCGCACGAACCGGACCGGAGTCCCCGGTGCCGCCTGGGCCGCCGGCGCCAGGAAACGCTCCGGGACCACGCCGACGACCGGGTAGCCGCCGGTGGTGGGGTGATCGTGCAGGAACAACACCGGCAGACCGTTCGGCGGGACCTGGAGGGCGCCCAACGGCATCCCCTCGCTGGGGAGTTCACCGTCCTGGGCGCGCTCCAGGGCCGGGCCCTCGGTGCGCAGCCCGATCCGGTTGGTCGCCGCGGAGACCCGGAACCGGCCGGTGGTCAGGGTGCGCAGCCCGTCGGCGGTGAACCAGGCGTCGCGCGGACCGGGCAGGAACGGCAGCACCAACTCGGCCGCCGGGCCGGCGTGCGGGACCGCGTCGGCGCCCACCGACGGCCCGTACGGGACCCCCAGGGGGAGCACCGCGTGGTCCGCGAGCGGGTCCGGGCCCAGGCCGGAGAGCAGGTCGGCGGCGCGGCTGCCGAGCACCGGCTCGGTGGCGATGCCGCCGGCGAAGGCGAGGTAGCAGCGCACTCCGTGGGTGGCCGGACCGGCCTCCAGCACGGCACCGGCCAGCACGTGCAGCGGGGCGCCCCAGGGGACGGGGCGGCCGTCCACCGTCACCGGGCAGGCGGCGCCGGTGACCGCGACGGTGGTGGCGGCGCGCAGTCGGACGGCGCAGCCGGTGAGGGTGGTCTCCAGGGTGGCCGCCGACGCGGGGTTGCCCACCAGGCGGTTGGCGAGTCGGTGCGCGGGCTCGTCCAGGGCTCCGGAGCGCGGCACTCCGAGGTGGGCGTGGCCGGGTCGGCCGAGGTCCTGGACGGTGGTGAGCGCACCGGCCCGGACCACCGAGAGGGCGCGGTCGGTCATCGGGCGGGCTCCTCGGGGACGCGGTCGGGGCGGGACGGGGCGGTGCGCGGGGTCGGTACGGGGGCGTCCGCGGGGACGAAGCGGACGGGGGTGCCGGGGGCCAGCAGGGCCGCCGGTTCGCGCCGCGGGTCCCACAGGACGGCGTCGGTGCGGCCGATCAACTGCCAGCCGCCGGGGGAGGAGCGCGGATAGACGCCGGTGTACGGGCCGGCCAGGCCGACCGCGCCGACCGGGACCCGGGTGCGGGGGGCCGCCCGGCGCGGGACGTGCAGCCGCTCCGGAAGCCCCGTCAGATAGCCGAAGCCGGGCGCGAATCCGCAGAACGCGACCCGGAAGGTGGTGCCGGAGTGCACCCGGACCACCTCGTCGGGGGTGACGCCCCACAGGGCGGCGACCTCGGCCAGGTCGGGCCCGTCGTAGCGGACCGGGAGCTCGACGGCCGGGCGGTAGGCGGCGGTCAGCGGCGGGATCCGCCAGCCGGCCAGCTCCGCGCCCAGCGCCCGGGGGTCGGTCAGGCCGTCGAGGAAGACCGTCCGGGCGGCCGGCACCATCTCGCGGACCGCCGGGAGCGTGCCGGCCGCGGCGCGGCGCAGCAACTCAGCGTGGAGCGCCTCGACGTCCTCGGCACTGGCCAGCTCGATCAGCAGCCCCTGGTCGCCGACCGGCAACGCACGCAGCGGCAGCGGCCCGGCGGCGCCCGGCGCGCCGCCGTCCGGTGTGGTGCGCGCCGGGTCCGGCGTCACACGAAGCTCCGGACGGGGACGCCGGCCGCGGTCAGCTCGGCCCGCACCCGCCGCGCCAGCTCCGCCGCGCCCGGGGTGTCGCCGTGCAGGCAGAGGGAGCGCGCGGCAACCGTGATCCGGGTGCCGTCGCGGGAGGTGACCGCGCGGTCGCGGGCCAGGCCCACCGCGCGCTTGACCACCGCGTCGGGGTCGTGGACGACCGCGCCCGGTTCCCGGCGCGGGACCAGGGTGCCCCGGTCGGTGTAGGCGCGGTCGGCGAACGCCTCGCCGACGACGGGGAGTTCGGCCCCCTCGGCGGCCTGGTGCAGCCTGGAGCCGGGCAGGCCGAGGACGGGCAGTCGGCCGCCCGCGGCGCGGATCCCGGCGACCACCGCGGCGGCCTGTTCGGCGTCGTGGACGCAGCGGTTGTAGAGCGCGCCGTGCGGTTTGACGTAGCCGACGCGGGCGCCAGCGGCGCGGGCGAAGACCTCCAACGCGCCGATCTGGTACGTGATCTCGTCGGCCAGTTCCTCGGGCGGTACGTCCATGGCGCGGCGTCCGAAGCCGGCCAGATCGCGGTAGGAGACCTGGGCGCCGATCACCACCCCGCGCTCGGCGGCCAGGGCGCAGACCCGGCGCATGGTGGACGGGTCACCGGCGTGGAAGCCGCAGGCCACGTTGGCGCTGGTGACGACGGAGAGCAGGGCCTCGTCGTCGGTGAGGTGCCAGCGGCCGAACCCTTCCCCGAGGTCGGCGTTGAGGTCGATGGGGGGAGGGGCCGCCGGGTTGCTCATGGATGTCCGTTCCGGGTGCGGGGTGCAGTGCGGATGCGGGAAGTGGCCGCGGGGATGCCGAAGCGCAAGCCAACGTACAGATTGTTGAACGATCCGACAAGAGATGTGTTGTCCCGTCCCGTCATCTGGGATTGACTGCGGCTGACATCGCAGTGGGGCGGGCCTGGTCGGTCCGTCCGAACCGGACGGAGCGGACAGCGGTATGGCCGGCGGAGTGGCGAAGAACGATCAACGGCGGCTCGCCGAGGTCGCGGGACTGGAACGGGACCGCGCCCTGCTCGGCCGCGCCAGCACGGCCGAACGGGTCGCCGACATCCTGCGGGACCGGATCACCGAGGGCTACTTCTCGCCCGGCGCGCGGCTGTCCGAGGAGAGCATCGGCGGTGCGCTGGGCGTCTCCCGCAACACCCTCCGCGAGTCGTTCCGGCTGCTCACCCACGAGCGGCTGTTGGAGCACCGGCTCAACCGCGGGGTCTTCGTGCGGATGGTGACCGTCGAGGACCTCGACGACATCTTCCGGGTGCGGATGCTGGTGGAGTGCGCCGCGGTGCGCGGGCTGGGGCAGGGCCCGTACGACGCGGCCACCGACGCGTCGGTGGCCGCGATCGAGGAGGCGGTGCGGGCCGGCGAGGAGGCCGCCGCGGCGCGGGTCTGGGAGGAGCTCTCGACCGCCAACATCCGCTTCCACCAGGCCGTCGTGGCGCTGGCCGGCAGCCCGCGGACCGACGAGTTGATGCGCGGCGTGCTGGCCGAACTCCGACTGGTCTTCCACGTGATGGACGATCCGCAGCGCTTCTACGCGCCCTACCTGGTCCGCAACCGGCAGATCGCGGAATCGCTGGTGGCCGGCGACGCGGCCGCGGCCGAGCGACTGCTGCGCGCCTATTTGGAGGACTCGCGCGGCCAATTGTCGGCGGCGTACGCCCAGCGCATCGCCGAGAGGTAGTCGCGCTCCCGTTTCGTCGCCACCGACCCCTTGTCGGATCGTTGAACAATCGCATAGCCTCCGCAGCAATCTCCTGAGCAACCCCTCATCGCTCCCCAGGTACCTGCGGCCCGTCGATCCGTGGCACGCACCCGTTGGGGAACCCGTACGCGGAAGGCGGATCCATGATCGTGCTCCTCGGCGTGCTCGTGGTCGTGATCGGCTTCGCCACGAAACGCAATGCCCTGCTGGTCGTCGCGGTGGCCGGGATCGTCACCGGCCTCCTCGGCGGCCTCTCGCCCACGAAGGTGCTGGCCGCCTTCGGCGAGGGCTTCGCCGGCAGCCGGGCGGTAACCATCTTCGCCATCACCCTCCCGGTCATCGGCCTCCTGGAGCGCTACGGCCTCCAGGAACAGGCCCGCACCCTCATCGCCCGGTTCGGGCGCCTCACCACCGGGCGCTTCCTCGCGCTCTACCTGGGCATGCGGCAGATCGGCGCCGCCGTCGGACTGACCAACGTCTTCGGACACGCCCAGACCGTCCGCCCGCTCGCCGTCCCGATGGCGGAGGGCGCCGCCGAGCGCCGTTATGGCCCGCTCCCCGCCCGCACCCGGGAGAAGATCCGCTCGTTCGCGGCCGGCGCGGACAACGTCGGCCTCTTCTTCGGGGAGGACGTCTTCCTCGCCGTCGGCTCGATCCTGCTGATCACCGGCTTCGTCAACACCACCTACGGGACCCACCTCGAACCGCTGCAGCTGGCGCTGTGGGCGATCCCCACCGCGCTGTGCGCCTTCGTCGTCCACGGCTGGCGGCTGCTGCGCCTGGACCGTCAGTTGGAGCGCGAACTGCTCACCGCCAACGCCCGCCCCTCCACCGCAGCGGAGACCACCCGATGATCAAGGCAGAGTGGTTTTACTGGCTCGTCGGCCTCAGCTTCCTGGTGATGGCCGCCCAGATGGTCACCGACCGCGGCAACCCCAAGCGCTTCGGCACCGGCGCCTTCTGGGGCCTGATCGGCGCCGGGTTCATCTACAGCAGCTGGGTGGTCACCAAGCAGGCGCCGGCCGAGCCACTGGGCGCCGCCGTGCTCGTCATGGCCGCCCTGGCCGGCTTCGGCTTCACCGGGCGCGGCACCCCGCGCACCACCACCCCGCAGGAGCGCACCGCGAGCGCCGCCCGCCTGGGCAACAAGCTCTTCATCCCGGCCCTGACCATCCCGGTCGTCGCGATGGCCTGCGCCATCGGCGTCAAGCACCTCTCCTTCGGGGGTGAACCGGTCCTCCAGCAGGGCAGCGAGACCATCCTCGGCCTCGGTATCGGCGCGGTCGTCGCGCTCGTCGTCGGCATGGTGATGCTGCGCGAGAAGCGACTCTCGGTGCCCGTCCAGTCCGGCCGCAGCATGCTGGAGGCGATGGGCTGGGCGATGCTGCTGCCGCAGATGCTGGCCACGCTCGGCGCCATCTTCCAGGTCTCCGGCGTCGGCGGCCAGGTCGGCAAGCTCGCCACCGCCGTGCTGCCCAAGGACTCCCTCTACGTTGCCGTCGCCGTCTACTGCCTGGGCATGTTCGCCTTCACGCTCATCATGGGCAACGCCTTCGCCGCCTTCCCCGTGATGACCGCCGCGGTCGGCTGGCCCGTCCTCATCGGGCACTTTCACGGCAATCCGGCCGCCGTCCTGGCCCTCGGCATGCTCGCCGGCTTCTGCGGGACGCTGGTCACCCCGATGGCCGCCAACTTCAACATCGTCCCGGCGGCGCTGCTGGAACTGAAGGACCAGTACGGGCCCATCAAGGCACAGTTGCCGACCGCCGGCATCCTGCTGGGCTGCAACATCGTGATCATGGCGCTGTTCGCGTTCTGACCGGCCCGCCCGCCGCCCCCACCCGAGTCGCTCCGAGAGGGACCCCATGACGTCCACCACCGCGCCGACCCGCGTCCTGTTCACCGGATTCGCACCGTTCGGCGGCGAAGCCACCAACCCCTCCTGGCAGGCGGTGCGCGCCGCGGCGGCCGCCCCGCTCGCCGGGCTCGCGCTGCACGCCGTCGAACTGCCCTGCGTCTACGGCGCCGCACTGACCGCCCTGCGCACCGCGATCGACGCGACGTGTCCCGACATCGTGGTATCCGTCGGGCAGGCGGGTGGGCGCCCGGACATCACCGTCGAGCGGGTCGCCCTCAACGTCGACGACGCCCGCATCCCCGACAACGCGGGCGCCGAACCGATCGACGAACCGATCGTGCCGGGCGGGCCCGCCGCGTACTTCTCCACCCTCCCCCTCAAGGCGTGCGTGGCGGCCGTCCGCGCCGCCGGCCTGCCGGCCTCGGTCTCCAACACCGCCGGGACCTTCGTCTGCAACCACGTCTTCTACGGGCTCGCCCACCTCATCGCCACCGAACTCCCCCACGTGCGCGGCGGATTCGTGCACATCCCGTACGCGCCCGAGCAGGTCACCGACCGCGCCCAGCCGTCGCTGCCGGTCGACGCGGTCGCCACCGCACTGCGGGAGATCGCCGCCACCACCGCACGGACGCGCACCGACCTCCGGGTCGCGGAGGGGGCCACGCACTGACCCGCAGGCGCCGCCGGTAAAATGATCAGCCGGCCGGCCCACGGCAGCGTCAGGGGACCTGGGCGTGGTCCGCCGCCGAGGCGATCCGCGCCGTTTCGTCCGTTGTCGGTGCCAGCGCCTACTCTGTGCGACGTGACTTTTTCCGCCCCGGGGGCCGCTGCGCCCCAGCTCAACGGCCACAGCCGGCCCGCGCCGGGCCCGGCCGCCGACGAAGGACTGGCCCGCCGGCTGCGCGCGCTCGCGTGCACCGCGCCGCTGCACGACCTCGATGCGCGCAAGGCCAACCTCGCGGGCGAGTACGGGGTCTACGCGATGGCGGAGGTGGCGCTCGCCGTCATCGACCTGGTCACCCTGAACATGGACTTCGACACCGGCGCCGACCACGAGGAGATAGTGGCCAAGGTCCTGCCGCGGGTCGCCGCCCAGGCCCCGGACCGCCCCTCGGCGGAGCACGAGCGGGTGGCCCGCTGGGTGCTGGAGAACCTGATCAACGTCGGCAGCGTCGACCGCGGCTTCCGCGCCGTCTACGGCACCTTCACCACCGACGGCGCGTACGTCCGCCGCGACTACGACTTCAAGCTCGTCGAAGAGGTCCCCGGCCCCGGCGGCACCGTCTACCTCCGCGCCACCGACGAGGCGGTCAACGTCCTCGTCGGCGCCCTCGACACGGACGTCACCAGCGCCCAGATCGCCGCCGAGGTCAAGCTGGAGGTGCTGATCAGCCGCGGCCGGCTGGCCGATGCCCAGCTCGCCGCCGAGCAGGCCCGCTACCGCACCGTCCAGTACGCCGAGACCCTCCGCAAGACCCTGGAGGCCACCCGGCGCAACGTCCGCTCGGTCGACTGGCTGCGCACCGTCCCCGACATGATCAACGAGGCGCTGGACCACGTGGCGGACCGCTACCGCCACGAGAACGCCATCCTCACCAACATCCGCAAGGCCCGCGACGAGGCCGAGGCCGTCGACGCGAAGACCAGCGAGCACAAGCGGCGCGCCGCCGAACTGGTCGACATCGTCAAGGACTGCATCCGCCGGCACACCCAGCTCCAGTCCCGGCTCCTGGAGGCCGGCCCGCTCTTCCGCGCCGAGCAGGACCGCCAGGCGTTCGCCGCCCCCGCCGCCCGCACCGGCCTAGACCTCTACGGCCAGCTCGTCGCCCCGGTCCTCCCGCTCCCCGTCGAGCAGGCCACCCGGGTCACCGACGCCTTCTTCGCCCGCGGTACGGGGCTGCGCACCCCCGCCGCCGTCCGGGTAGCCGACCTCGTCGAGGTGCTGCTCACCCCGCCCACGGAGCGCGAGCACCTGGGCGCCGAGATGCCCGAGCCCGACCTGGTGGCCACGCCCGACGACAGCCGCTTCAGCGAGGCTCAGCTCGACGCCGCGATGGCCCTGCTCACCCTGCCCGCCGACGCCCCCCGCCGGCTCTCCGGCCTGCTCGCCGAGGCCCGCCGCAGCGACCCCGAACTCCCGTACCTGGTGGCCCTGTTGGCCGTACACGCCGCCAGCCCCCCGGTCGGCACCGCCTACCGCCAGGGCGAGCAGCAGCTGCTCTTCGCCGTCGACGACGGCACCGAGCTGACCGACCCCGAGTTCGGCGGCGCCGACCTCATCGTCGGCACCGCCCTGCTGGACGCGGCCGGGATGGCCGCCGACCGCTCGGAGGTGGCCTGATGCCCGCCGCGCGGCACCGCCGCCGGATAGCGGCCGGACCGCCCCCGCCCCCCTACGAGATACCCCCGACCGTCCCCCGCAAGGAGCTCCTCCCGTGACCCAGTACGACGCCGACGAGGTGCCGCAGCCCGACCCGGCGCCCGGCACCGGCGAAACGGCCTGGGGCGCACCCGCCGACGCCCCCGAGCCGGCCCCGGCCGGCCCCTCGCCGGTCACCCCCGCCGACGCCGCCGACGCCGCCCGGCTGGTCTCCTTCGGCCTCCAACCCAAGCTGCTGCCGGCCCGGGACGCCGAATACGCCGAACTCCTGCGCCGCTATCGGGACGAGCCCCCCTTCGCCCGACTCGCCGACGCCGTCGCCGGCGGCCTCGGGCTGATCGTCTTGGAGGTCTCCACCCGCGCCGGGATGGCCGTCACCGCCGCCGAGGACTCCGTCTTCGCGGTCCGGATGGGCGACTACGCCCGCCGCGCCTCCGCCGACTCCGCCGACCGCTTCCTGCACGGCCTGGCCCACCTGGCCATCGCCGCCATGTCCTTCCCGCGCCCCGAGGACCTCGCCGACGACGGCTACATCGGCCGGATCACCGTCAACGGCGTCGACGCCTTCGTCCGGCAGGCGTGCCGCCGCCTCACGGAGCAGGCCGAACAGGACGGCGAGAACACCGACCCGGCCACCGAAGCCCCCGGCCTGGAGTCCGCCTGGCGGGTCTACGCCCGGCGCAGCGCCACCGGGGCCACCAAGGACGCCCGGCGGCTGGCCGGTTCGACCACTGGCATCATCGCCAAGGCCGTCACCTTCCTCGTCGACTCCGGTTTCCTCCAGCGCACCGGCGACGACGCCGGCGGCGCCTACCGCACCACCGCCCGCTACCAACTCCAGGTCCGCGACATGGCCGGCACCGCCGCCATGGCCGAACTGCTGGAGCTGGGCATCGTCCCGGTCTCCGACGGCAGCGCCTCGCTGCTGCCCGGCGAGGAGTCCGACGACCTCGACCTGGTCGCCGAGGCCGGCCTGCCCTTCCACTCCGGCTGACCGCCCGCACGCCCCGCCCATCCCCGCCCACCGACCCACCCACACACCAACGAGAGTCCGCCATGTACGAGCTGTCCCGGGTCCGCCTCTACTCCATCGGGCCGGCCGGTGCGCGCTACGCCGACACCGTCCTGGACCTGCGCGGGGTCGGCGCGCCGGTGCCCCAGCCGGCCCCGGCCCAGGCGGACTTCTTCGAGGACGAACCGGTCGGCCCGCCGCGCCGCCCGGCCCCCGCCGGCGTGCTCTTCCTGGAGAACGGCGGCGGCAAGTCCGTCCTGCTCAAGCTGATCTTCTCGGTCATGCTGCCCGGCCACCGCAACACCCTCGGCGGCGCCAGCTCCGGCGTGCTCCGCAAGTTCCTGCTCGCCGACGACTGCGGCCATGTCGCCCTGGAATGGCAGCACGTCGTCACGGGCGAGACCGTCGTGGTCGGCAAGGTCAGCGAATGGCGCGGCCGCCAGGTCTCCAACGACCCCCGCAAGTTCGCCGAAGCCTGGTACAGTTTCCGGCCCGGCCCCGGCATGAGCCTGGACTCCCTCCCCGTCGCCGAGGCCACCCTCGTCCGCCCCCGGACGGAGAACGGCGAGGGAGCCTCCGGCGCGCACGGCCGCCGCCGCACCATGAAGGGCTTCCGCGACGCCCTCACCGAGGCCGGCAAGAGCTACCCCAACCTCGACGTGATCTGGGAAGAGGTCCACGAGCGCTGGAACGAACACCTCGGCGACCTCGGCCTGGACCCCGAACTCTTCCGCTACCAGCGGGAGATGAACGCCGACGAGGGCGAGGCGGCCGGCCTCTTCGCGGTCAAGAACGACTCTGACTTCACCGACCTGCTACTGCGCGCCGTCACCGACACCCGGGACACCGACGGCCTCGCCGACCTCGTCCACGGCTTCGCCCACAAGCTCGGCCGCCGCGCCGAGCTCACCGCCGAACGCGACTTCACCTCCGGCTCACTGGACCTGCTCTCCCGCATCGCCGAGGCCGCCGAGACCCGCGAACGGGCCCGTGAGGTGCACGCCGGCGCCGAGCGCCGCACCCGCGGCCTGGCCCAGCGGCTGCACGCCCGCGGCACCGAGGAGCGCGGCCGGGCCGCCGAACTCGCCGAGGCGGTCGCCGCCGCCGCGCACCGGGTCACCGACGCCGACCGCGGCCGCGAGCGCCGCGCCCTGGTCTCCGCCGAACTCGCCTACCGGCACGCCTCGTTGGCGCTGGCCGCCGCCGAGAAGGGCGCCGCCGCCCAGCGCCGCGAGCTGAACGACGCCCGGACGCTGCACAGCGCCTGGCAGGCCGCCGAGATCGCCCTGCGGCACCGCGCCGCCGCCGACCGCTCCGCGCGGGTCGCCGCCGCCATCCGGGAGGCCGAGCGGGACGCCGCCCCGGCGCTCTCCGCCCGCGCCACCGCCGCCGCCGACCTGGTGCGCGCGCTGCACAGCGCCGCCGAAGCCAGCGAAGGTCTCGCCAACCAGGAGGAGGAGCGGTCCGCCGCCCTCCAGGACACCGGCGAGTCCGCGCACCGCGACGCCACCACGGCCGCCACCCGCGCCCAGCGCGCCCGCAGCGAGTCCGACCACCTCAAGCAGCGGCTCGCCGAGGTCGCCGAGGAGACCGCGGAGGCGGTCCGGGCCGGCTGGCTCGACGACGCCGCGCCGGACGCCGACCCGGCCCGTGCCGCGCTCGCCGCCTCCGACGCCGAGAAGACCGCCGTCGAGGCGTGGGACGTGGCCCGTGAGACCGCCCGGCAGGCCACCGACCGGGCCCGCGAGACCGCGGCGCGGCACTCCGCCGCCGAACTCGCCGCGGCCCGCGCCGAGGACGCCGCACAGGCCGCCGAGCGCGCCCACGACGCCGAGCGGCGGGCCGCCGAATCGATCGGCGCCGAGCAGCGGCTCACCGAACTCCTCGGCCTCCCCGAGGCGCCGACGCTCGCCCTGCCCGGCCCCCGTACGGCCGACGGCGCCGGATCCGCCGCCCCGCGCCGCGCCGCCGGCCCGCTCACCGCCGAGGAACTGGACCGCAGCGCCGACGCCCTGCACGAGCTGCTGGAGGGGGGCGTAGCCGCCGCCGAGCGCCAGCTGTTCGACCTGCGGACGGCCGCCGCCGACGACTCCCGGATCCTGGGCGCGCTGGGCGACGGCGGCCTGCTGCCGCCGGGCCCCGACGTGCTGGCCGCGGTGGAGTATCTGGGCGAGCACGGCGTGCCCGCACTGCCCGGCTGGCGCTACCTCGCCCAGTCCGTCGACCCCGCCGACCACGCCCGGGTGCTGGCCGCCCGCCCGGAGCTGGTCGACGGTGTGATCATCACCGACCCGGACACCCACGCCCGGGCCCGCGAGGTCCTCTCGCAGGCCGCGCTGCTGCCCCGCTCCGCCGTCGCGGTGGGCACCGCCGCCGCGCTGCTGGCCCCCACCCCGGACCCCGGCGCCCAGGACAGCAGCGTCTCCGGCGTCTTTCTCGTCCCGCCGAACCCGGCCATGCACGACGAGTCCGCCGCCGACGAGGAGCGCCGCGCACTGCGCGCCCGCGCCACCGAGCGCGACGAGGAGATCCGGACGCTGGCCGCCCGGCTCGCCGGGGACCGGGCGCTCGCCGCCCGCCTCGGCTCCTGGCGCGCCGGCTGCCCGGCCGGCCGGCTCGCCGAGCTCGCCGAGACCGCGGAGAGTGCCCGGACCGCCGCGGAGGAGGCCGCCGCGGAGCTGTCCGAGGCCCGGACGGCCCGCGCCGAGGCCGACGAGGTCGCCACCGAGGCCACCCGGGTGCGCGACGAGCGACAGGAGGCCGCCCAGCGCGCCCGGCGCGCCGCCGACCTCCTCGCCGGCCTCGCCCACCGGCTCCGGGAGCGCGCCGGCTGGCAGTCCCGGATGCGGGAACTCGCCGACGAGGCAGCGGAGTTCGAGGCCCGCGCCGAGGAGTGCGTGGACCGCGCCCGGGCCGCCGACGAGGACCGCCGGGCCGCCCAGCGGGCCGCCGACGACGCCCGCCGCACCGCCCGCGCGCTGCGCGCCGAACGCGCCGAGATCGCCGGCGTCCCCGACGACCTGGGCGAGTCCCCGCAGCAGCCGACCACCTCGCTGCCCGCGCTCCGCGAGGCGTACCGCGCCGCCTCCCAGCTCTACGAGAAGGTCGGCGTCGGCGCCGACCTCCGCGCCGAACAGGCCCGCGCCGAGGGCGACGAATCCGCCGCCCTGGCCGAGCTGAACCGCCTCACCAACAAGGTCCGCACCCGCGCCGAGCAGCTGTTGCAGAGCCCGGACGCCGCCGACGGCCCGTCCCGCCAGGCCGCCGCGGGCCGCGCCGAATCGCTGGTGCAGATGCTGGACACCCGCGCCTCGGCCGCCAGCGAGCAGCTGGGCCGGCTGCGCGGCGAGGCGGAGCGGCTGGCGCCCACCGAGGGTGAGGCGCACACCGAACTGCCGGACGGCATGGTGCCGACCGATGCGGACCGGGCCAAGGAACTGCTGCGCACCGCCAACGCCGAACTGGCCACCGCCACCGAGGCCCTTGAGGCCGCCCGCGCCGAGCACGAGGAGCTGCTGCGCGCCCACCGCGGCGCCGAGGACGCGGCCGGCGGCTTCGACGAGACCGCCGCCCTGCTGCGGGATCTGCTGCGGGACCACCAGGACGCCGAGGAGAGCGAGGACGCGTCGATCGAGCCGTACGCCGGCGGCCTCGCCGAGGCCCGGCAGGCCGCCGCGGAGTCCCGCCGCTCGCTGCGCGGCTGTGCCGCCGACCTCTCCGCCGCCGAGGCCGCAGTCCGCGAGGCTTCCGACGTCCTCGTCCGGCACGCCAACTCCACCCGCTACGAGCAGGTGCGCACCCCCGCCCGGCAGCAGATCCGGGAGCTGCCCGCCGCGGCGCTGCCGGACCACGCCGCCAAGTGGGCGGAGGCGTTCGCGCCCCGCCTACGGGTGCTCACCGACGAACTCGCCCAGCTGGAGCGCAACCGCGGTTCCATCGTCGACCGGCTCCGCGGTCTGGTGGAGTCATCGTTGACCACGCTGCGCTCCGCCCAGCGGCTGTCCCGACTGCCCGAGGGACTGGGGGAGTGGTCCGGCCAGGAGTTCCTGCGGATCCGCTTCGAGGACCCGGACCAGGCCACGCTCACCGAGCGGCTGGGCGAGGTCATCGACGAGGCGACCCGCGCGGCGGTCAAGAAGAACAGCGACCTGCGCCGGGACGGGATGTCCCTGCTGCTGCGCGGGGTGCAGGCCGCGCTCCAGCCGCGCGGGGTGGCGGTGGAGATCCTCAAGCCGGACGCGGTGCTGCGCGCCGAGCGGGTCCCGGTGGGGCAGATGGGCGACGTCTTCTCCGGCGGCCAGCTGCTGACCGCCGCCATCGCCCTGTACTGCACCATGGCGGCGCTGCGCAGCAACGACCGGGGCCGCGACAAGCAGCGGCACGCCGGCACGCTGTTCCTCGACAACCCCATCGGCCGCGCCAACGCCACCTATCTGCTGGAGCTCCAGCGCGCCGTCGCCGACGCCCTGGGCGTCCAACTCCTCTACACCACCGGCCTGTTCGACACCACCGCACTCGCGGAGTTCCCGCTGGTGATCCGGCTGCGGAACGACGCGGACCTGCGGGCGGGCCTGAAGTACATCAGCGTCGAGGAGCATCTGCGCCCTGGCCTGCCGCAGGCGGACCCGTCCGGCGAGCCGGTGCACGGGCAGATCACGGCGACGCGGATGTACCGCCGCCCGGAGGAGGCGGCGGGGGCGGAGCGGGCCGCCGGCTGAGTGGCCCGTCCGGACGGCCCGCCCGGACGGGGCGGCCACCGCGCCGGGCTCAGCCGCCGTACCCCATGCGGCGGGAGAGCTCGGCCGCGGCCTTCACGGCCGCCTTCGCCAGCTCCGGGAGGTGTTCGCGGGCCATGCGGTAGGCGGGCCCGGAGACCCCGAGCGCCCCGATGACCGTCCCGTCGTAGGCGTGGACGGGCGCCGCGACGGCGTTCAGCCCGGTCTCGAACTCCTCGGTGGTGCAGGCGAATCCGTCCTCACGGGCGGCCGCCAGCTGTTCCCGCACGGCGGCCGGGGTGGTCAGGGTGCCGTCGGTGAACCGCGGCAGCTTGCGGCCCAGCAGTGCCTCCCGGCGCTCCCGGGGCAGGTGGGCCAGCAGGACCTTGCCGCTGGCGGTGGCGTGCAACGGGGTGCGCCGGCCCAGCCAGTTGAAGGCCGTCACCGCGGCGGAGCCCCGGGCCTGCATGATGTTGACCGCGGCATCGCCGTCCAGCACCGCGATGTTGGCGGTCTCCCCGGTCTCGTCGGCCAGCGCCCGGCACACCGGCTGGCCCTCCTGCGAGATGTCCAGCCGGATCGCCGCGGCGCCGGCCAGCCGCAGCACCCCGGCGCCCAGGAAGTACTTGCCGCGCTCCTTCTGCTGTTCGACCAGGCCGCGGTTCTCCAGGACGCCCAGGATCCGGAAGGCGGTCGACTTGTGGACGCCCAGTTCGTCGGCGAGTTCGGTGACCCCAGCCTCGCCCAGCCGGGCCAGGCTCTCCAATACGCTCACCGCGCGGTCCACGGACTGGACGGAGCTCGCCCCGCGTCGGTCCTCGGCGCGCTGGTCCGCCGCGTCTTTCGTGTTCGCCATGGCTTTTCGCCTCACCACCCGTTGCCCCCGACGGGCACGTCCTGGGGCTGCTCTCCGGGGAGCCCTTGACGGGGCGCTCCCCGGCTTGGATTCTGTTGCGCATCGCGAGATGCAATGCGCGATTCACAACGCCATGATACCGATCAGCGCGAGGGGGGCCAGATGTTTCCCGTCTGCCGCATCGAGGACCTGCCAGTCGGCGAGTCCGTCCGGATCGAGATCGACGACACCACACCCGCCATCGCCGTCTTCCACACCGAGGACGGGCTCTACGCCGTCGACGACACCTGCAGCCACCAGGACGCCTCCCTCTCCGAGGGCTGGGTCGAGGGCTGCTTCGTCGAATGCCCGCTGCACGCCGCCCTGTTCGACCTGCGCACCGGAGCGCCGACCTGCCTGCCCGCCCGCCGCGCCGTGCGCACCCACGAGGTCGGCGTCCTGGACGGGATGATCCACGTCCGGCCCGCCGTGCGCGAGGAGGCGGTGGCCTGACCGCGGACCTGGCCGGGGCCCCGGCCCGTCAGGCCGCCGCGCGGTCCGTCCGCGACGGCTCCTCCGACGGCCGCCGGCGCCCCTGCCGACGGGCCACCCGGCGCTCCCGGCGCAGTTGCCGGGCGGTGCTGCTCGGCTCGGACCGGACCCCGTGACGCTGGACCCAGACCTGGCGGGTCACCCACACGTCCAGCACCGCCCAGGTCGCGACGATCGTGCTGGCGACCGTGCACAGGACCGCGGGGAACGCGAACCAGGACCCGGCGAGCGTGCACAGGAAGGCCACCATGGCCTGGATCAGGGTGACCGCCACGATGATCACGGCGCGCACCGCCGCCGTGCGCACCGGGTCGGCCATCCGACGCCGGGTCACCGGTTCCTCCTGCCACAAAGGACGCCTGCCGCGGTCCATCGCGTCACACTCCCCGTACTCTCCCCGAACCCCCGCCCCGGCTGTCCGACTCCTTGGTGGCTGCCCGGGTTTCACCGGATACATGCCACACGGACCGGGCTGCTGTCCACTCCACGTCCCCCTCCGTCACCACACAACGGGGCGCACGGACGTATCCGGGCGGGGGCGGAGCCGGCCGCACGCCCGGGTGGCCATAGCCACACTCAGCGGCCGACCGTCCGGGCATCGCCGGACAACTCGTGACGATCCCGCCCCTCCCGCGCCCCCCACTGCCCCGCTGGGCCTACGGATCGGTCCCCCGACAGTAGTAGGCTCACGCCGCTGTTGACGGAACACCGCCCCCGTACGCGCGGGGTTGACGTAGGGGAGGCCATGCGCTTTCGCGGGAGGTCGGTCCGCCGGAAGATCGTGGCGCTGCTGCTCGTGCCGCTGGTGTCCCTGACGCTGATGTGGAGCATCACGACGTACGTCACCGGCCGCCAGGCCAACCAGCTCCTCGACGTCGGCACCGTCGTCCGGAACCTCGGCTACCCGGTCGAGGACACCATCCAGGCCGTCCAGCGGGAACGTCGCCAGAGCCTGCTCTACCTCGCCGACCGCCGCGGCGCCAACGCGCTCAGCGAACTCCACAACCAGACCCGGGCCACCGACGACGCCGTGAACCGGCTGCACGACAACGTGGACACCCCGGACGTCCGCGCGGACCTGGCCGGTTCGGCGGTCAGCCGGCTCGACGAGCTCGTCAAGGGCCTCGACGGCCTGGAGGCGCTGCGCACCCAGGTCGAGGACAACCGGCTCAGCCGCGACGAAGCCATGGAGTCCTACAACGCCCTGATCGACCCCGGCTACGACCTGCTCGCCGCGCTCCACGCCCTGGAGAACGTCGAGATGGACAAGCAGGGCCGGGCGTTGGTCAACCTCACCCGGGCCCGCGAGGCGTTCTCCCGCGAGGACGCCCTGATGTCCGCGATCCTCACCTCCGGCAGCATCAGCAAGCGCGACCAGCGCGCCCTCTCCGACCGGGTCGCCGAGCGCCGCATCCTCTACAGCACCAACCTCCCGTTGCTGCCCGCCACCGACCGCGGCACCTTCGAGGACTACTGGCACTCCGCCGGCGCCCGCGAACTCACCTCCTACGAGGACCGGGTGATCGCCGCCGACCCCGCGAGCGCCGCACACGCGGTCAACGCCGACCGCTGGAACACCGCCGCGGAGAAGGTCCTCGGCGACCTCGGCCGGTTGGGCAGGGACGCCGGCGACCGCTACCAGGAGCGGGTCGCCCCGATCGCCAGCCGGATCGTCCTCAAGGCCGTCGCCACCGGCGTCCTCGGCTTCGTCGCGCTGCTCGTCTCGGTCATCGTCTCGCTGCGGATCGGCCGCCGGCACGTCCGGGACCTGACCCGGCTCCGCAAGACCGCCCACGAGGTCTCCGGCGTCCGGCTGCCGAGCGTGATGCGCCGACTGGCGGCCGGCGAGCAGGTCGACGTGGAAACCGAGGCGCCCCGGCTGGAGTTCGGCCCGGAGGAGACCGGCCAGGTCGGGCAGGCGCTCAACACCCTCCAGCGGGCCGCCGTCGAAGCCGCCGTCAAACAGGCCGACATGCGCCGCGGCGTCTCCGAGGTGTTCGTCAACCTCGCCCGCCGCAACCAGGTCCTGCTGCACCGCCAGCTGACGCTCCTGGACGCCATGGAGCGGCGTACCGAGGACACCGACGAACTCGCCGACCTGTTCCGGCTCGACCACATGACGACCCGCATGCGCCGGCACGCCGAGGGCCTGGTCATCCTCTCCGGCGCGGCCCCCTCCCGGCAGTGGCGCAAACCGGTCCAGTTGATGGACGTGGTGCGTGCGGCGGTCGCCGAGGTCGAGGACTACGAGCGCATCGAGGTCCGCCGGCTGCCCCGGCTCGCCGTGGACGGACCCGCGGTCTCCGACCTCACCCACCTGATCGCCGAACTCCTGGAGAACGCCACCGTCTTCTCCCCGCCGCACACCGCCGTGCAGGTACTGGGCGAACGGGTCTCCAACGGCTACACCCTGGAGATCCACGACCGCGGCCTGGGCATGGCCCCCGACCAACTGCTGGACGCCAACCTCCGGCTCGCCGAGACCCCCGAGTTCGAACTGTCCGACACCGACCGGCTCGGCCTCTTCGTCGTCAGCCGGCTCGCCCAGCGGCAGGGCGTCCGGGTCTCCCTCCAACCCTCCCCGTACGGCGGCACCACCGCCGTGGTCCTCGTTCCCGGCGCGCTCCTCACCGACACCGGTGAGGGCGCCCGCGACGCCGGACGGGCCGTCGCCGACACTGCGGCCGGGCCCGAAGACCCCGGAAAGCCCGAGAACCCCGGGAGCCCCGAGAACCCTGCGGCCACGGCCCTCGACCCGCTCGCCCAGGTACCGGTGCCGCTGCCCCAGCGCACCCGGCGGGACCTCCTCGACGGCCCGGTCGAATTGGAGGCGCCGCTGTCGCCGGTCGAACGGGACGCGGCGGACCTCGTCGACGAGGAGGGGAACGTGTTCCGCGACCGGGTGCGCAGCCGCGTGAGTCGGGCACCGGCCACCGCGCCCGGCGGCCCCCGGATCGTCCCGGAGCCCGCCGCCGACCCGTCCGGCGAACAGCACCAGCAGGCCGGCGACCAGGCGCCGACCGGCCGGCTCGCCCCGCTGCCGCGCCGCCCCCGCACACCGGTCCTGGTCTCCGACCACGGTCGGACCGTGGACGGCGCCCGGACACCGGACGCCCCGCGCGGCAAGGACAGCCCGGCGGAGCCCGCCGAACCGCCGGCCACCGCGCCGCGCACCCCCAAGGACACACCCAAGGACACCCCGGCCGGCGGCACCCCCGCCCCGACCACCACTCCCAAGGGCCTGCCCCGCCGGGTGCGCCAGGCCAGCATCGCCCCCCAACTCAAGGCCGACCAGGCCGCCGAGCCCCCGGCGGAGCGACCGGCCGCGGCGACCGCACCGGCCGCTGACGACCGGGACGCCGAGGCGGTCCGGGCCCGGATGGCCTCGCTCCAGCGCGGCTGGCAGCGCGGTCGCCGGGAGAACGGCGAGGCCCCCCACACCCCCACACCCCCGGACCCGGAGACCGGAGACGGTCCCGCCGGGGGCGCAACAGCACCACGAACCACATCGGGAGAGGACGGTCCATGACCGCACCGAAGGCATCCGCTTCCACCGCAGTCTCGCCGCACGGATCCGGGGAGCTGAACTGGCTCCTGGACGAGCTGGTCGAGCGGGTCGGCAGCATCCGCAAGGCACTGGTCCTCTCCAGCGACGGCCTGGCCACCGGCGCCTCCAAGGACCTCACCCGCGAGGACAGCGAGCACCTGGCCGCGGTCGCCTCCGGCTTCCACAGCCTCGCCAAGGGCGTCGGCCGGCACTTCGACGCCGGACAGGTCCGGCAGACCCTGGTCGAGC
Source organism: Streptomyces sp. RGM 3693 (assembly GCF_050471125.1). Lineage (NCBI taxonomy): Bacteria > Bacillati > Actinomycetota > Actinomycetes > Kitasatosporales > Streptomycetaceae > Streptomyces > Streptomyces sp. RGM 3693. The sequence goes on along the minus strand of NZ_JBMPPQ010000003.1, from coordinate 1,541,283 downwards.
TGGACGACGCGTTCCTCTTCGTCAGCGCGGCCGGCGACGGCAGCTGCCTGGCGGTCCTTGCCGACGCCGACTCCGACGTCGGGCTGGTCGCCTACGAAATGACCCTGCTCGTCAAGCGCGTGGGCACACACCTGGGCACCGCGCCCCGGTCCTGACCAGCCGGCCGAGTACGACTACGGTGACGCCATGACCGATCAGGAGGGCCGACCGACCCCGGAACGGCATCCGGCCCGTTGGTTCGACGATGAGGCAGGCCCGGTCGTCCGCCCGTACGCGATGACGCGCGGGCGCACCCGCACGGCCGCCGAGGGGCGGCTGGACCTGATCGCGCTGGTGATCGCGGAGAGCCGGGGAGGGGAGCCGATCGCGGATCAGACGCTCTCCCCGGAGCACGTCGACATCGTCGAGCTGTGCCGGGAGGAGCCGCAGTCGGTCGCCGAGCTGGCGGCCGAGTTCGACCTGCCGGTCGGCGTGGTCCGGGTCCTCATCGGCGACCTGCTGGACGCCGGGCTGGTCCACGTGACCCGCCCGGTTCCCCCGGCCGAACTGCCGGACGAACACGTGCTGCGCGAGGTCATCGACGGCCTGCGCGCACTGTGACGGCCCGGCCGCCCGCCGCCGCGGACCACCTTGCCGCCCGCCCCCTTCCCGGGCGGGCGGCAGCCGTCCCCGGCCCCGCGCCACCGTGTTGAGCGGGCGCTCACCGCCCGACTACGGTGGCAGTTGATCACCCGTCACCCAGCGCCGGCCGGCACTCCGTGCCCCGTGCCGTGGCCGGCCCCCGGACCCGAGGAGCCCCACCATGGCCGCCGACGCCGCCCCCTTCGAACGCCTGCGGATCACCGCCGGCCCGTACACCTTCGACGCCCTGGCCAGCGGCCCGGCCGACGGCGAGGTCGTCCTGCTGCTGCACGGCTGGCCCGAGTTCGCCGACTGCTGGCACGCCGTCCTGCCCGCCCTGGGCGCCGCCGGCTACCGCGCGCTCGCCGTCGACCAGCGCGGCTACTCCCCGGACGCCCGCCCGCCGCGGATCGCCGACTACGCCGTCCCCGAACTCGTCGCCGACGCCCTCGCCTTCGCCGACGCCCAGGGCGCCGACCGCTTCCACGTCGTCGCCCACGACTGGGGCGGCATGGTCGCCTGGGCCCTGGCCAGCGCCCACCCCGAGCGGCTGGCGTCGCTGACCGTGCTCGCCACCCCGCACCCCGAGGCGCTCAACCGCGCCGCCGCCGGCGACCCCGAACAGCACCACCGGCTGGACTACGTCCGCTTCTTCCGCCGCCCGGACGGCGCCGCCGAGTCCGCCCTGCTCGCCGACGCCGCGGCCCGCCTGCGTGCCGTCTACGGCGGCAAGGTCCCCGCCGAGCTGGTCGAGGCCAACGTCCGACGGCTCGCCGAACCCGGCGCGCTGACCGCGACCCTGAACTGGTACCGCGCCCCCGAGGCGGTGGTCTCCGTCCCCGCCGGGCGGATCGCGGTGCCCACCCTCTTCCTGTGGGGCAGCGAGGACGTCGCCCTGGGGCGCGGTGCGGCCGAGTCGACGGGGGAGTGGGTGGACGGCCCCTACCGTTTCGAGGCCCTGGAGGGCGCCAGCCACTGGCTGCCCGAAGAGGTGCCCGCCCTGGTCACCCCGAAGATCCTCGGCCATCTCGCCGCCCACCGGCAGGACTGATCCGCCTGTAGGCAGCGCCGATCCGCCCGCCGCACGGTCCTTTTGGGCCGGTTGGCGGCCTCTGCCCGGGGGGCCCGCACGATCGAGCCGCACCTCAAGTGGGCGCCGTACGAAGCACGTTGTACGGTGCACTGCGACCACCGTCGGTGGTCGCCCGCACACGGGACACCTCACGCTGCCCTCGTGTGCCCCGCATCCTCGGCAACCAGGAGAAGGAACCCATGGTCTTCGGGCGTTCTGAGCGCCGTAGCCGGCCCACCCCGGCCGAGCCGGTGACGCTCAAGATCCTCGTCGCGGGCGGCTTCGGCGTCGGCAAGACCACCCTGGTGGGCGCGGTCAGCGAGATCCGGCCGCTGCGGACCGAGGAGCGGCTGACCGAGGCCGGCCGCCCGGTCGACGACCTCCACGGCGTCGAGGCCAAGTCCACCACCACCGTCGCGATGGACTTCGGCCGGATCACCGTCCACGACGCACTGGTCCTCTACCTCTTCGGCACCCCCGGCCAGGACCGCTTCTGGTTCCTGTGGGACGAGTTGGCCCGCGGTGCGCTGGGCGCGGTCGTGCTCGCCGACACCCGCCGCCTGGCGGACAGCTTCGCCGCCATCGACTACTTCGAGCGCCGCGGCCTGCCCTTCGTCGTCGCCGTCAACTGCTTCGACGGCGCCGACCGCTACCCCGCCGACAGCGTCAAGGACGCCCTGGACCTCGACCCCGCGGTCCCGGTGGTGCTCTGCGACGCCCGCGAGCGGGACTCCGCGCGGGACGTGCTGGTCGCCGTCGTCGAGCACGCGATGCGGCGCGGCGCCCAGCGACGGGAACCCGCCCTGCCCTGACCGGCGCCCCCGGCCCGCGCCCGCACGGCGCCGCGCGGCCCCGGCCCGCGCCGCCCGGACCCGCGCTTCCCTGACAGGGCGCGGAAGTACGGCCCGTACCCCGCCGCCCGGGGTGCGGGCCGTACGCCTGCCGGCCCACCGACTCAGGACGGGCTGCCGCCGTCCTCCGCCAGCCAGCCGAAGCTCCGCCGCACCGCCCGCCGCCAGTTGCCGTACTCGCGCTCCCGGGCCGCCGCGTCCAACCGCGGCGTCCATTCGGTGTCGGGCTGCCAGTGGGACCGCAGCTCGTCCAGGTCCTGCCAGACGCCGGTGGCGAGCCCGGCCGCGTACGCGGCGCCCAGACAGGTCGTCTCCGGGACCACCGGGCGGATCACCGGTACCCCCAGCACATCCGCCTGATGCTGCATCAGCAGATGGTTGGCGGTCATCCCGCCGTCGGCCTTCAGCCGGGTGATCCGCACCCCCGAGTCCTGGAACATCGCGTCCACCACCTCGCGGGTCTGCCAACTGGTCGCCTCCAGCACCGCCCGCGCCAGGTGGGCCTTGGTGACGTAACCGGTCAACCCGGTGATCACCCCGCGTGCGTCGGCCCGCCAGTACGGCGCGAACAGCCCCGAGAACGCCGGGACGACGTAGGCGCCGCCGTTGTCCGGGACGCTCGCCGCCAGCTCCTCGATCTCGGCCGCCGACCCGATCAGCCCGAGCTGGTCGCGGAACCACTGCACCAGCGCGCCCGTGATGGCGATCGAGCCCTCCAGGCAGTAGACCGGCGGCTCCCCGCCGAGCTGGTAGCCGAGGGTCGTCAGCAGCCCGTTCTTCGAGGTCACCGGCCGGTTGCCGGTGTTCAGCAGGAGGAACGAGCCGGTGCCGTAGGTGTTCTTGGCCTCGCCGACGCCGTAGCAGGTCTGCCCGAAGACCGCCGCCTGCTGATCGCCCAGTGCCGATGCCACCGGGACCCCGGCCAACTGCCCCACCGCCGTCCCGTACACCTCGGCCGACGACCTGATCTCCGGCAGCATGGCCGCCGGCACCCGCATCGCGGACAGGATCGCCGGATCCCACTGGAGGGTGGCCAGGTCCATCAGCAGGGTGCGGCTGGCGTTGGTGACGTCCGTGACGTGCACCCCGCCGTCGGTGCCGCCGGTCAGGTTCCAGATCAGCCAGGAGTCGATGGTGCCGAACGCGATCTCGCCGCGCTCGGCGCGGGCCCGCAGCCCCGGCACCTCGTCCAGCAACCAGGCCGCCTTCGGCCCGGAGAAGTAGCTCGCCAACGGCAGCCCGGTGGTCTCCCGGAAGCGGTCCTGGCCGGCCGCGCCGCCCAGTTCGGCGCAGAGCCGGTCGGTACGGGTGTCCTGCCAGACCACCGCGTGGTGCACCGGCCGGCCGGTGGCCCGGTCCCACAGGACGGTGGTCTCCCGCTGGTTGGTGATGCCCAGCGCACTCAACTGGTCGGCCCGCAGCCCCGCCTTGGCCAGCGCCCCCGCCACCACGTCCTGCACCTTCGCCCAGATCTCGGTGGCGTCGTGCTCCACCCAGCCGGGTCTGGGGAAGATCTGGCGGTGTTCCCGCTGGTCGATGGCGACCACCGCGCCGGCGCGGTTGAAGATGATGCAGCGGCTCGACGTGGTGCCCTGGTCGATCGCGGCAACGTACGCCCCGTCCGCCCCGTGCCGCCCGGCCGTTCCGGTGTGCTGGCTGGTCATCCGTGCCGCCTCCCGAAGTCGTGGCTGGTCCTGGCCGATGCCGGCCCACTGTCCGGTGCACCCGCGCCCGGGTGCCGTCCGCCGTCAGAACACCGCCGTGTACACCAGCCCCGACAGCACCGCGCCCAGCAGCGGCCCGGCCACCGGTATCCACGCGTAACCCCAGTCGGACGGGCCCTTGTTGGGGATCGGCAGCACCGCGTGGGCGATCCGCGGGCCCAGGTCGCGGGCGGGGTTGATGGCGTACCCGGTGGGCCCGCCGAGCGACAGGCCGATGCCGACCACGAGCAGCGCCACCAGCAGCACGTTGATCCCGGAACCGTAGACGCCCACCCGTGCACCCGGCACCTGGCCGAGCCCGATGCCCTGGTTCCGGCCGAAGAACAACAGCGGCAGCACCAGCCCGACGGTGGCGATCACCTCGGTGACGAGGTTGGCGACCGGCCGGCGGATCTCCGGGGTGGTGGCGAAGACCCCCAACGTCGGCTGGGCCTTGCCCGGCTCGGCGTTGGCGGCGAACTGCGCGAAGTACAGCGCCCAGGCCAGTACCGCCCCGAGCACCGCCCCGACCAGCTGCGCCAGCACGTACAGCGGCACCTTCGCCCACGGAGTGCCGCCGGCCACCGCCGAGCCCAGCGTCACCGCCGGGTTCAGGTGCCCGCCGGACAGCGGCGCCGCGGTGTACGCGCCGGCCAGCACGCCCAGGCCCCAGCCGAAGGCGATCACCACCCAGCCCGCGCCCTTGGCCTTCGAGTGGTGCAGGGTGACCGCGGCGCACACCCCGGACCCGAACAGGATCAGGACCGCGGTACCGATCACTTCACCGACGACGATGTCCCCATTGGCATACAAGGCGGCTCCTCGGCCCTTGCCCGGGGCGGGCCCCGGTCCTCCGTGCAGGGTGCGTGCCGTGCCTGGCCACGGCGGTGCCCGCGGGCATCCGGCGACCGGCAACCGGAAGTGTTCTCCGCGGCTGAGTGACCGTCAAGGTCGCGTGCACGAAGGGAGTTGGAGGTTCCGGAGGTTCCGCCGGCTGGTTGTCGGACGGGGTCCGGCGGGTCAGCCGCGGGCCCGTACTCCCTCCTGTCCGGCGGGCGCACCGCCCCCGGCGTCCGACGCCTCCGCGGCCTCCGCCGAGGCCACCGCCCCGGGCGGTTCCGGCACCCGTGCGTGCGCCCCCCGCCGGACCTCCGTACGTGCCGACCCCGGCCGCCCGACCACCCAGCTCGCCCCCGGCAGCTCCTTGGCGGCCTTCTTCAACGGCGCCAGCGCGGCCGCCGCCGGACCGTGCCCGGTGACACTGCCGGGCGAACAGACCACCGTCGCCAGCGACAGCGTCACCGGCATCTCACCCGCCGACCAGCCCACGTCCAGCAGTGCCTTCGCGAACGGCGCCAGCCCGTCCGGCTCGGCCAGCACCAGGAAGTCGTCCCCGCCGATGTGCCCCACCCGACTGGCCGGCTCGTCCGCCGCCACCTCCGCCAGGGTCCGGCCCACCGCCCGGATCAGCTCGTCGCCCGCCGCGAACCCGGCCCCGTCGTTGACCTGCTTGAAGCCGTCCACGTCCAGCCAACTCAGCGCGAACTCCCGGCCCTCGGCGATCCGCCGGTCCACCTCGGCGTTGACCGCGTCCGAACCGGGCAGCCGAGTCAGCGGATTGAGCCGGGCCGCCTCCTCCACCCGGCTCTCGGCCAGCGCCCGCAGGATGTCGGCGAGGTGCACCACCCCGATGCAGCGGCCGTGCTCGTCCACCACCGCCACGTCGTCGCCGGTACGATCCCGCTCCCCGTCGGCGATCATGTCCAGCACCTGCCAGGCGGTGGCGTCCGCACCCACCGTCCGCGGCCGGTCCGCCAGCCGCAGCGCCGGCCGGTCCGCATACAGCGCGTGCCCGTAGCGACCGGAGAGCGACAACAGGAAACGGTCCCGGTCGATCGCCCGCACCGGCACCCCGTCCGCGTCCACCAGCAGCACCCCCGACACCTCCGGGAACCCGGTCAGATGGCTGCGCACCGCCCCCGCCGACGCCGACATCGGCAGCAGCGCCGCGGGTTGCAGGAACTGCGCCACCGGCGGCCCCGACGGCGGCCGCTCGACGACCGGCCGGCCGCTCGCCACCGGCGGATGCGCGGCCGGCACGTACACCTCCGTCACCACCCGCCGGGACGGCGGCGCGAACAGATGCCCCTGCGCCAACTGCACCCCGGCCTCCCGCACCGCGGCGTACTGCCGCTCGGTCTCCACCCCCTCGATCGCCAGCAGCCCGCCCACCCGCTCGCACAGCTGCCGCATCGCGGCCACCGCCGCCTGCCGCCCCGGATCGCGATCCAGCCGCGTACACAGCGAACGGTCCAGCTTGACCAGGTCCGGCCTCAGCTCACCCAGCAACCGCAGCGGCAGATCGCCGTCCCCGACCCCGTCCGCGCAGATCCGGTAGCCCTCGTCCCGCAGCCCCGCCACCGCCGCCAACAACTCCCGCTCCGGGACCGGGGCGAACGGCCCCACCAGATCCAGGGTGATCTCCCACGGCCGCCGGCCCGCGTCCCGCACCGCCTTGCCCAGCGACGTCAGCTCCGGCCGCTGTGCGACCGTCCCCGCGAACACGTTGACGTGCAGCGGTAGCAGCGTCTCCTGCTCCGCCGCGGCCCGTACGGCGAGCGCGGCCAGCTCGGCGTCCAGATCGGGGCAGCGGCGCGCGCAGGTCAGCACGTCGACCTCGCCGTCCTCGGGTCTGGCGAGGGGCTCCAGCGCGGCGACCGAGCCGGTCGCGAGGTTCACCACGGGCTGGAATGCGAAGCGGAGCTGGTTCGTCCAGGCAGGCACGAGCAGCAGGATGCCGCTCCCGGGGCACCGACGGCGCCTCGTTCACGCACTGTTCATGCACCCTTCCGGAGCGTACGGCGGCGAAGGCCGCAACCCGAGCCGCTGAAACGGTCCCTGACGGTCCATCAGGAGCGTGTGTCTCCGCCCGCTACGACCGCGCCCGGGACCGGCACCCGGCCTTCAGTGCCGCACCAGCGAACTCCGCGCGATCGGGAAATCGAAATAGGTGTCCGGAAACGTCTCCGGCGAGAACGTGTAATGCCACCACTCGTCCGCGTAATTCACGAACCCGGCCCGCTCCAGCCCCTCCTTCAACAGCAGCCGATGGGCCCGCTGCTTCCCCTCGATCCGCGGATCGAGAGTGTGCGCGAGGGTGTCGAAACAGTCGAAGCCGGTCCCCATGTCCAGCGAATTGTCCGGGAAACGGCTCGCCTTGGGCCCAAAGCACGACGTCAACGGCTCCCCGGGCACATACGGCCGGGTCGGCACCGCCGGCAACCGGACCAGCGTCAGATCGACCGTACTGCCTCGGCTGTGCCCCGACTTCTCCGCGATGTACCCGTCCCGGAACAGCACCGACTTGTCCACCCGCGGATAGAACTCCGCCTTCATCCGCTGGTCGGACAGGTCCTTCGCCCAGGCCACGAAGTGATTCACCGCCCGCTGCGGTCGATAACAGTCATAGACCTTGAGGGAATAGCCGCGCCGCAGGAAAGCGACCTGCGCCCGGTGCAACGCCCGCGCCGCATCCCGGGTCAGAATGCACATCGGCTCGCGATAGCCCGTCACCGGAACGCCCATGAAATCGTGCGGAGTGGCGTAGCGGATCTCCTGAATGATCGTGGGATCGACATCGCGCAGCGCCACGAACTCCTTCGGCGCCTTGGGATCGTCGACCCCCGCGCCACCAACGGCGCCACGCGAGCGCGACGGCGCCGTGGCGGTGCCCGCCACGGCGCTCGACGGGACGACGGTGACGGTGAGCAGGGCGGCGGCAGCGGCGACCAGGCCGCGCCAGACAGCAGTAAGTCTCGGCATGCCACCTCGTCTACCAGGCGCGGCGGGTACGGGGAACCCCCTCGCCGGCCACCCGTATACCACCGCACCCCCACATCACACCCCCAACAGGCCCACCCCGCCGCCCCGTTACCCGTCCACCGGCCCCGCCCCCTCCCCGGCCAGCCCCCGCACCCGCACCGGATACCCCGCAGGACCCCCGCCCCGCCGCTCCACGACCACCCGACCGCCCTCCCACCGGCTGGTGAACCGCTCCACCTCCGGCCGGCGCCAGCCGTCCCCACCGTCCGGCACCACCACCCCACCGCCCGTACGCCCGACCGCCGGCGCCCACACCTCCAGCTCCGTCCCGCCGTCCGCACCCACCACCGGCAGCACCGCACCGGCCCGCGCCAACACCGGAATACGGGACAGCGGCGCCTCCACCCACACCCGGCCCGGCCCGCCGTACGCCCGCCCGGTCGCGGTGTCGTACCACCGGCCGCGCGGCAACCGCACCGCCCGCCGCACCGCCCCCGCCTCCAACACCGGCGCCACCAACAACGAGTCCCCCAACAAGAACGCGTCCTCACAGTCCCGCAGCGCCCGGTCCCGCGGGGCACTCCACCACACCGGACGCACATACGGCGCCCCCGACAGCCGCGCCAACTGCCCCAACGTCACGAAATACGGCACCAACCGGGTCCGCTCCCGCAGCGCCGCCCGCGCATGCTCCAGCACCTCGTCCCCGTACTCCCACGGCTCCCGCCGCCCCGCCCACAGCGCCGAATGCGTACGGAACAACGGCAGGTACGCCCCCAACTGGAACCACCGCAGATACAACTCCGGCGACGGCACCCCCGAGAACCCGCCCACATCCGGCCCGCTGTACGGCACCCCGCACAGCCCCAGCCCCAGCACCAGCGCCAACGACGCCCGCAGCCCCGGCCACCCGGTCGCCACGTCCCCCGACCACGTCCCCCCGTACCGCTGCAGCCCCGCCCAACCCGACCGGGAGAACAAGAACGGCCGCTCCCCGGGCCGCAGTTCGCACAGCCCCTCGAAGGCCGCCTGCGCCATCGCCAACCCGTAGACGTTGTGCGCCTCCCGGTGGTCACCACCGCGGCCCTCCAGGTCGTGCCGCGCCGACCGGGGCAACGTCGACTCCCCGAACGCCGCGAACGACACCGGCTCGTTCATGTCGTGCCACACCCCCGCGAACCCCTGCGCCAACCGCTCCGCGTACAGCGCCCCCCACCACTTACGCACCCGCGCATCGGTGAAGTCCGGGTACACCGACTCGCCCGGCCACACCACCCCCCGCACCGCCTGACCCCGCGCGTCCCGCACGAACGCGTCCGCCGCCACCCCGCTGTCGTACACCGCGTTCCCCGGCTCCGCCTTCACCGCCGGATCCACGATCGACACCAACCGCACCCCCGCGGCCCGCAACTCCCCGGCCAACCCCGGCAGATCCGGAAACCGCTCCCGGTCCACGGTGAACACCCGGTGCCCGTCGTAGTGGTCGATGTCCAAATGGAGCGCCGACAGCGGCAACCCCCGCTCCCGATAGCCCGCCACCACCCGCCGCACCTCATCCGCACCACCGAACCCCCACCGGGCGTGCTGGTACCCCAGCGCCCAACGGGGCGGCAGCGCCGGCGCACCCGTCAGCACCGCCCACCCCAGCAACACCCGGGCCGGCGTTCCCGCCACCACCCAATAGCGCAGCGGCCCACCGTCCATCCGCAGCTCACAGGTGCCCGGCCGATCGTGCCCCGAACCGGCGCCCTCCACGCCCTCGTGCAACGACACCCGGCCGTCCCAGGAGTTGTCGTGGAACACCAGGTGCGTCCCCGCGTCCGCCACCACCAACTGCACCGGCATCGTCAGGTACAGCGGATCGTCCCCGGGCCCGAACGCGCCACCCGGATCGGTGTTCCACAGCCGATACACCCCGTCCCGCAACCGCGGACCGGCCGACCGGCCACCCAGCCCGAAGAACCGCGCGTCCGCCGCCACCTCCGACCGCTGCACCCACCGCGACGCCACCACCCCCGCGGGCCGCCCGTCCCCATCGGCACCGAAGTCCTCCACACCGCCCCCGGCCACACCGACCGCGCCGTCCACCGCGCCGTCCACCACGCTGTCTCCCGCGGCGTCCTCAGCTCGGTGCCACCAACGCGGCGGCAACTCCCGCCGCAGCAGCGCACCACCCGGCGTCCGCACCTCCACCGCACCGAACCGGGACACCACCACCAGAACCCGCTCCGAAACGATCCGCCAGCCACCCTCCTTATCCGGCTCCAGCACCACCCGCGGATCCACCGCCGGACACGCCCCGGCCAACGCGTACGACGGCTCCGGCCCGGCCCCGTCCCAACCGCAGAACACCGCACCGCCCGCCGCGACCCGCACCCGCAACGACGACCGCGCGAAACGGATCACCCCGCCGCCCGGCAACGGCTCCGCCCCACGCGCCTCACCCGGCACCCGCGCCCGCTCCGCCCCCCGGCGCGGCAACGCCCGCGCATCCGCTCTGCTCCGCCGCCACGCCGCACGCACCGACCGCAGCCCCTGCGCCGGCCCGACCGCCTTGACCATCCGTACCGACCGCACCAGATCACGCCCGTCCATGCCGGTCAGCCTGCCATTGACGAGCCCCCGGGCGGGAACCGTTCAACTGCCGTTCACCTGCACAGGGACAACCAGACACCCGACGCCCCCCGGCCCCGTCACCCCACTGGCCGGAACCCCCCTCACCTATGGCGGCCCCCACCACCCCCGAATGTGCGGATCCACCCTGGTGCACAAGTCGATCACATGGCATCGTCCAGGCAAGCCGGTCACGCGCACCGCCGGGGGACCCCCACCTCGCGCGCGGCCGCCGCCCACGACGCGTACCTGCCAGGAGCCGCATCATGACCACCGCACCGCACTCCGCCGCCCAACCGGCACCGGAACCCCTCTGGCAGCCCGGCCCGGACCGGATCGCCGGCGCACAGGTCACCCGCTTCCACACCTGGGCCGCCACCCACCACGGCGCACCCGCCCCCACCCCCGGCGACCCCGCGGCCAGCTACGCCGCCCTGCACCGCTGGTCCGTCGACCACCTCCCGACCTTCTGGCAAGCCGTCGCTGCATGGTTCGACGTCCGCTTCGGCACGCCCTACGACACCGTCCTCGCCGACCGCACCATGCCCGGCGCCCGCTGGTTCCCCGGCGCCACCCTCAATTACGCCGAACACGCCCTACGCGCCGCCGAGGACCCCGCCCGCGCCGACACCCCCGCACTGCTCCACGTCGACGAGCGCCACCAACCCGCCCCCGTCACCTGGGCCGAGCTCCGCACCCAGGTCGGCTCACTGGCCGCCGCCCTCCGCCGCCTCGGCGTCCGCCCCGGCGACCGCGTCAGCGGCTACCTCCCCAACGTCCCGCAGGCCGTGATCGCCCTCCTCGCCACCGCCGCGGTCGGCGCCGTCTGGACCTCCTGCGCCCCCGACTTCGGCGCCCGCAGCGTCCTGGACCGCTTCCAGCAGGTCGAACCGGTCGTCCTGTTCACCGTCGACGGCTACCGCTACGGCGGAAAGGAACACGACCGCCGCGACACCGTCGCCGAACTCCGCGCCGAACTCCCCACCCTGCGCGCCGTCGTCCACGTCCCCCTGCTCGACACCCCCGCACCCGAAGGCGCCCTCAACTGGTCCGACCTGACCTCGGACCCCACCGCACCGGTCTTCGAGCAGGTCCCCTTCGACCACCCGCTGTGGGTCCTGTACTCCTCCGGCACCACCGGCCTCCCCAAGGCCATCGTCCAGTCCCAGGGCGGCATCCTCCTCGAACACCTCAAACAGACCGGCCTGCACTGCGACCTCGGCCCCGACGACCGCTTCTTCTGGTACACCTCCACCGGCTGGATGATGTGGAACTTCCTCGTCGGCGGCCTCCTCGCCGGATCCACCATCGTCCTGTACGACGGCAGCCCCGGACACCCCGACACCAGCGCCCAGTGGCAGGTCGCCGCCGCCACCCGCACCACCGTCTTCGGCACCTCCGCCGCCTACGTCATGGCCTGCCGCAAGGCCGGCCTGCACCCCGCCCGCGACCTCGACCTCTCCACCGTCACCTGCGTCGCCACCACCGGCTCCCCGCTCCCGCCCGACGGCTTCCGCTGGCTGCACGACAGCTTCGCGGAGAGCGGCGCCGACCTGTGGACCGCCTCGGTCAGCGGCGGCACCGACGTCTGCAGCTGCTTCGCCGGCGCCGTGCCCACCCTCCCCGTCCACATCGGCGAACTCCAGGCCGCCTGTCTGGGCACCGACCTCCAGGCATGGGACCCCCAGGGCGAACCCGTCATCGACGAGGTCGGCGAACTGGTCGTCACCAACCCCATGCCGTCCATGCCCACCCGCTTCTGGAACGACCCCGACGGCGCCCGCTACCACGACAGCTACTTCGACATGTACCCCGGCGTCTGGCGGCACGGCGACTGGATCACCCTCACCTCCCGCGGCAGCGTCGTCATCCACGGCCGCTCCGACTCCACCCTCAACCGCCAGGGCGTCCGGATGGGCTCCGCCGACATCTACGAGGTCGTCGAACGCCTCCCCGAGATCCGCGAATCCCTCGTCATCGGCCTCGAACTCCCCGACGGCGACTACTGGATGCCCCTCTTCGTCCACCTCGCCCCCGGCGCCACCCTGGACGACGCCCTGCGCGACCGCATCAAGCGGACCATCCGCGCACAACTCTCCCCCCGCCACGTCCCCGACGAGATCATCGAAGCCCCCGGCGTCCCCCACACCCTCACCGGCAAGCGCATCGAGGTCCCGATCAAACGCCTCCTGGCCGGCACCCCCCTCGAAAAGGCCGTCAACCCCGGCTCCGTCGACAACCTCGAACTCCTCCACTTCTACGAGCAGATCGCCGCCGACCGCGCCAAGTGACCCCGCCACGGCGCCGGCGGCCCCCCGCCCCGGCGCCGGACCCCCCACCGCCGACCGCCCCCACCGGCGCAGCCCCGCCGATGTCAGACCCCCCGATTACTCTCGGTGACAAGTGACGACCAGCGCACACACCGAGGGGGAGCCATGACACCCACCACCCGCCCCACCCACCACCCCGCCGGCCATCCACTCCGCCGCGACCTCCCCAGCACCGCGGCCGTCCTCGCCGACGCCCGGGACTTCGCCGCCATGCGCCGCTACCGCACCTTCCCGTTCGACGACCACCGCGGCTACCTCCAACAGCTCGACACCCTGCTGCGCACCCTCGCCGCCCAGGGCGTGCACACCACCCTCTGCCTCTTCGACCCCGCCGCCTACGCGCACTACTGCACCGACCACGGCCTCGACCCCGACGACCCCGGCAGCCGCAGCCGGTACACCGCCGCCGTCGCCTGCACCGGCGCCACCCTCGCCTACGACGGCACCCCGCTCGACCGGCTCCTCCCACTCCTCACCGAGGAAGCCGCCCGCCGAGCCTCCTGGGACCGCGCCACCGCCCTCCTCGCCCGCGCCGGCCGCTGCCCGGAGTGCGGCCAGGACCTCGCCCACGCGGCCTTCACCCGCGCCAACACCGCCCTCCAACACCTGCTGACGGCCCTGGGGGAGGGCACCCACCACCTCGTCTGCACCCTCCCCGACACCACCGGCTCACTCCGCGCCTACGTCCAGGCCACCGCCGCCCCCGACGGCACCCCACCCCGCCTCCCCGAATCCGAGACCCTCATCTTCTGCACGGTCCTCGCCGCCGCCCTGGCCCGACCCACCACCGGCGCCCTCGTCTGCCGCACCACACCCGCCACCGACGCCCCCACCGCCACCGTCCGCGGCTGGCGCCTCCGCGACGCCTGGGCGGACCCCATCAGCGCCGCCGAAATCTTCAACGCCTACTGCACCGACCCCGCCACCGACGAACCCATCCCACCCGAACACCGCGTCGACTACGCCCCCGGCCTGCCCCTCCCACCCCCACCAGGCCCGCACTGCCACCCCTGACCCCCACCGCCCGGGCCCCGCACCCATGCGAACGGCCGCCCCGCCATCAGGCGGGACGGCCGTCCCCACTCACCTCACAAGGCGCCGCGCGCCCGCCGGATCACTCCCCGGAGAGCACCGCCTGCGCGGCCGCCCGGGCATCCGTGGCGGTGTCCGCGGCCCGCGCCGCGGCCGCCGCCCGCTCACACTGAGCCAGCGTGTGCTTGGCCAGCGTCGCCCGCACATACGGAATCGACGCCGCACCCATCGACAGGCTGGTGACCCCAAGACCCGTCAGCACGCACGCCAACAGCGGATCGGAGGCCGCCTCACCACACACGCCACAGCTCTTGCCCTCAGCCTTCGCCGCCTCGGCCGAAGCCGCCACGAGGTCCAACAGCGCCGGCTGCCAAGGGTCCTGGAGCCGCGACACCGCGCCCACCTGCCGGTCCGCCGCAAAGGTGTACTGCGCCAGGTCGTTGGTCCCCAGGGAAAGGAACTCCACCTCCTGGAGGATCGACCGCGCCCGCAGCGCTGCCGACGGAATCTCCACCATCGCGCCGAACTTCGCCCGCAGCCCGGCCTCCCGGCAGGCATCCGCGAACGCCTTGGCGTCGATCCGGTCCGCCACCATCGGGGCCATGACCTCAAGGTAGACCGGCAGCCCCTCGGCGGCTTTCGCCAGCGCCCGGAGCTGCGTCCGCAGCACCTCGGGGTGGTCCAGCAGGCTCCGCAGACCCCGCACCCCCAGCGCCGGATTCGGCTCGTCCGCCGGCGTCAGGAACTCCAGCGGCTTGTCCGCCCCGGCGTCCAGCACGCGCACCACCACGCGCCCCTCCGGGAAGGCTTCCAGCACCTTCCGGTACGCCTCGACCTGCTTCTCCTCCGACGGAGCCTGCTTGCTGTCGTCCAGGAACAGGAACTCCGTACGGAACAGCCCGACGCCCTCCGCACCGGCCTCCACCGCCGCCGGCACATCCGCCGGCCCACCGACGTTCGCCAGCAGCGGCACCTTGTGCCCGTCCGACGTGGCGCCCGGACCGGACGACGCCGACAGCGCCGCCTTCCGCGCCTCGGCAGCCGCGGTCAGCTCAGCCCGCTTCTCCTCACTCGGGTTGACGAAGACCTCACCCGTGCTGCCGTCCACGGCGATCACGGTGCCCTCGACAAGCTCACCCGCACCCGGCAGCGCCACCACGGCCGGCACTCCCAGCGCCCGCGCGAGAATCGCACTGTGGCTGGTCGGCCCGCCCTCCTCGGTCACGAACCCGAGCACCAGCGTCGGGTCCAGCAACGCCGTATCGGCCGGCGCCAGGTCCCGAGCGATCAGCACGTACGGCTCATCGCTGTCCGGCACGCCCGGCATCGGCACACCCAGCAGCCGCGCAACGATCCGGTTCCGCACGTCATCGAGGTCGGCCACCCGGCCCGCCAGGTACTCACCCGCCCCGGCCAGCAGCGCCCGATAGGCCGCGAACGCGTCGTACACCGCGCGCTCGGCCGTGCTGCCCACGACGATCCGCCGCTCGACATCGGCCATCAGCTCGGGGTCCTGGGCCATCATGGCCTGGGCTTCCAGCACGTGCTGTGCCTCGCCGCCCGCCAGATTGCCCCGCGCGATCAAGTCGGCAGCCACAGCTTCCACGGCCTGGCGCGCGCGCCCCTGTTCGCGCTCCGCCTCCTCCGTCGGAATCTGCTTGGCCGGCGGCTCCAGCACCGCCGTCCCCATATGCCGCACCTCGCCGATGGCCACGCCGTGGCTCACCCCGACGCCCCGCAGCGTTGTCTCCATGTCACCCGTCTCCGGTCGTTGCGGCGGGCCCGGCCGCCGCGGTGGATGTCGTACCTGCCGTCTCGCAACGGCGTCCGGCTGCTACTGCCAGGAGAAGAGCGCGTCGCCGGTCTTGAGGGCGCCGTCCTCGCGCACATCGCCGAGCGAGTCCGCAGTGGCCTCCAGCGCAACGACCGGGCACACCGGCGACTTACCGGCCTCCTCGACCGCGGCCGGGTCCCAGCGCACGACGGCCTGCCCGCGAGTAACGGTGTCGCCCTTGTTCACCAGCAGCTCGAAGCCCTCGCCATTGAGCTGCACGGTGTCGATGCCGAGGTGCGTCAGTACGCCGTGCCCCTCAGCGTCCACAACGACGAACGCGTGCGGATGCAGCGAGACGATGACGCCGTCCACGGGCGAAACCGCCGCCGACGGCTCACGGACCGGGTCAATGGCGGTACCGGGACCCACCATCGCGCCGGAGAAGACCGGGTCCGGCACTGCCGCGAGCCCGATTGCGCGTCCTGCAAGAGGGGACGTCACGGTGGTCATGGGAAACCTCCCAGGGGTGAAGATTCATCAGGTCGCCGTCACTACCTGTCCTGGACGGCGCACCGTTGAGAAGCGTAAGTCATAAGAACTGACGGTTCCGCATGACAGAGCCCAGTTGTGCCCCACCCCGGTGCGGAATCGATTTGCCTCGCCCACCCGCCCCCTGTACTGTCTGAGATCTGCCCCGGACAGACAGAAGCGTTTCGACGCAACCGACTGAGTGGGCGGCACTCCTTCAGAGTCATGATCCAGATTCTCGAATCATGCGCTTCTGCATGCTTGCAGAAAAGCGGTGGTCCGAAAGCCGGAAAAGCCCTGATAGAGTGTGAAACACCGAAGGGAAGCGCCCGGAGGAAACCCGAGAGGGAATCCAAAGGAAGCGTCCGTTCCTTGAGAACTCAACAGCGTGCCAAAAGTCAACGCCAGATATGTTGATACCCCGTCTCCATCATGGAGATGAGGTTCCTTTGAAAGTCCTTCCAAGTTTTTGGGAGGCGCACAGCGAGGACGCTGTGAACCGTGAGGATTATTCCTCCTCGTGGTTCCGCTCAACGCGAGTGTCACACCGGCAGTTTTTCATTAAACGCAGGCCGGAAAACATTCACGGAGAGTTTGATCCTGGCTCAGGACGAACGCTGGCGGCGTGCTTAACACATGCAAGTCGAACGATGAACCTCTTTCGGGAGGGGATTAGTGGCGAACGGGTGAGTAACACGTGGGCAATCTGCCCTTCACTCTGGGACAAGCCCTGGAAACGGGGTCTAATACCGGATATGACACACGGAGGCATCTTCTGTGTGTGGAAAGCTCCGGCGGTGAAGGATGAGCCCGCGGCCTATCAGCTTGTTGGTGAGGTAATGGCTCACCAAGGCGACGACGGGTAGCCGGCCTGAGAGGGCGACCGGCCACACTGGGACTGAGACACGGCCCAGACTCCTACGGGAGGCAGCAGTGGGGAATATTGCACAATGGGCGAAAGCCTGATGCAGCGACGCCGCGTGAGGGATGACGGCCTTCGGGTTGTAAACCTCTTTCAGCAGGGAAGAAGCGAGAGTGACGGTACCTGCAGAAGAAGCGCCGGCTAACTACGTGCCAGCAGCCGCGGTAATACGTAGGGCGCGAGCGTTGTCCGGAATTATTGGGCGTAAAGAGCTCGTAGGCGGCTTGTCACGTCGGATGTGAAAGCCCGGGGCTTAACCCCGGGTCTGCATTCGATACGGGCAGGCTAGAGTTCGGTAGGGGAGATCGGAATTCCTGGTGTAGCGGTGAAATGCGCAGATATCAGGAGGAACACCGGTGGCGAAGGCGGATCTCTGGGCCGATACTGACGCTGAGGAGCGAAAGCGTGGGGAGCGAACAGGATTAGATACCCTGGTAGTCCACGCCGTAAACGTTGGGAACTAGGTGTGGGCGACATTCCACGTCGTCCGTGCCGCAGCTAACGCATTAAGTTCCCCGCCTGGGGAGTACGGCCGCAAGGCTAAAACTCAAAGGAATTGACGGGGGCCCGCACAAGCAGCGGAGCATGTGGCTTAATTCGACGCAACGCGAAGAACCTTACCAAGGCTTGACATACGCCGGAAAGCGCTAGAGATAGTGCCCCCCTTGTGGTCGGTGTACAGGTGGTGCATGGCTGTCGTCAGCTCGTGTCGTGAGATGTTGGGTTAAGTCCCGCAACGAGCGCAACCCTTGTTCTGTGTTGCCAGCATGCCTTTCGGGGTGATGGGGACTCACAGGAGACTGCCGGGGTCAACTCGGAGGAAGGTGGGGACGACGTCAAGTCATCATGCCCCTTATGTCTTGGGCTGCACACGTGCTACAATGGCCGGTACAATGAGCTGCGATACCGCGAGGTGGAGCGAATCTCAAAAAGCCGGTCTCAGTTCGGATTGGGGTCTGCAACTCGACCCCATGAAGTCGGAGTTGCTAGTAATCGCAGATCAGCATTGCTGCGGTGAATACGTTCCCGGGCCTTGTACACACCGCCCGTCACGTCACGAAAGTCGGTAACACCCGAAGCCGGTGGCCCAACCCCTTGTGGGAGGGAATCGTCGAAGGTGGGACTGGCGATTGGGACGAAGTCGTAACAAGGTAGCCGTACCGGAAGGTGCGGCTGGATCACCTCCTTTCTAAGGAGCATCTAGACGGTCGTAAGATTGTCCAGAGCCACTACGTCGGCGAATGTTCGACGGTGGTTAGCTCATGGGTGGAACGTTGACTATTCGGCACGATGGGTTGGGTTTGTTAGTACTGCTTCGGCGTGGAACGCAAGTTTTGACTGGTCGTGTTGGGCGCGCTGTTGGGTGTCTGAGGGTACGGACTGTGGTCTGGACCTTCGCGATGCCGGCCCCGGTGAAGCATCCTTTGTGGGTGTGTGACGGGTGGCTGGTCGTTGCTTGAGAACTGCACAGTGGACGCGAGCATCTGTGGCCAAGTTTTTAAGGGCGCACGGTGGATGCCTTGGCACCAGGAACCGATGAAGGACGTGGGAGGCCACGATAGGCCCCGGGGAGCTGTCAACCAAGCTTTGATCCGGGGGTGTCCGAATGGGGAAACCCGGCAGTCGTCATGGGCTGTCACCCGCTGCTGAACACATAGGCAGTGTGGAGGGAACGCGGGGAAGTGAAACATCTCAGTACCCGCAGGAAGAGAAAACAACCGTGATTCCGGGAGTAGTGGCGAGCGAAACTGGATGAGGCCAAACCAGTCACGTGTGATACCCGGCAGGGGTTGCGTGGTTGGGGTTGTGGGAGTTCTTTTGATCGGTCTGCCGGCCGGTCGGCGAGTCAGAAACCGTTGATGTAGGCGAAGGACATGCGAAAGGTCCGGCGTAGAGGGTAAGACCCCCGTAGCTGAAACATTAGCGGCTTGCTTAAGAACCACCCAAGTAGCACGGGGCCCGAGAAATCCCGTGTGAATCTGGCGGGACCACCCGTTAAGCCTAAATATTCCCTGGTGACCGATAGCGGATAGTACCGTGAGGGAATGGTGAAAAGTACCGCGGGAGCGGAGTGAAATAGTACCTGAAACCGTGTGCCTACAAGCCGTGGGAGCGTCGCGCATCAAGCTTGCTTGGTGCGTCGTGACTGCGTGCCTTTTGAAGAATGAGCCTGCGAGTTTGCGGTATGTTGCGAGGTTAACCCGTGTGGGGAAGCCGTAGCGAAAGCGAGTCCGAATAGGGCGTGGAGTAGCATGCTCAAGACCCGAAGCGGAGTGATCTAGCCATGGGCAGGTTGAAGCGGAGGTAAGACTTCGTGGAGGACCGAACCCACCAGGGTTGAAAACCTGGGGGATGACCTGTGGTTAGGGGTGAAAGGCCAATCAAACTCCGTGATAGCTGGTTCTCCCCGAAATGCATTTAGGTGCAGCGTCGTGTGTTTCTTGCCGGAGGTAGAGCACTGGATAGGCGATGGGCCCTACCGGGTTACTGACCTTAGCCAAACTCCGAATGCCGGTAAGTGAGAGCGCGGCAGTGAGACTGTGGGGGATAAGCTCCATGGTCGAGAGGGAAACAGCCCAGAGCATCGACTAAGGCCCCTAAGCGTGTGCTAAGTGGGAAAGGATGTGGAGTCGCAGAGACAACCAGGAGGTTGGCTTAGAAGCAGCCACCCTTGAAAGAGTGCGTAATAGCTCACTGGTCAAGTGATTCCGCGCCGACAATGTAGCGGGGCTCAAGTACACCGCCGAAGTCGTGTCATTGCGATATTACCCCCAACGGGGATCGTGATGGGTAGGGGAGCGTCGTGTGCCGGGTGAAGCAGCCGTGGAAACGAGTTGTGGACGGTTCACGAGTGAGAATGCAGGCATGAGTAGCGATACAAGAGTGGGAAACTCTTGCGCCGATTGACTAAGGGTTCCTGGGTCAAGCTGATCTGCCCAGGGTAAGTCGGGACCTAAGGCGAGGCCGACAGGCGTAGTCGATGGACAACCGGTTGATATTCCGGTACCCGCTTTGAAACGCCCAATATCGAATCCATTAATGCTAAAGCCGTGAAGCCGGCCTGGAGTCTTCGGACAAAGGGACGTGGTGGAGCCGTTGACCCAAGGTGGTAGTAGGTAAGCGATGGGGTGACGCAGGAAGGTAGTCCAGCCCGGGCGGTGGTTGTCCCGGGGTAAGGGTGTAGGCCGTGTGGTAGGTAAATCCGTCACACGTTAAGGCTGAGACCTGATGCCGAGCCGATTGTGGTGAAGTGGATGATCCTATGCTGTCGAGAAAAGCCTCTAGCGAGTTTCATGGCGGCCCGTACCCTAAACCGACTCAGGTGGTCAGGTAGAGAATACCGAGGCGTTCGGGTGAACTATGGTTAAGGAACTCGGCAAAATGCCCCCGTAACTTCGGGAGAAGGGGGGCCATTTCTGGTGAGGGAACTTGCTTCCTGAGCTGGGGGTGGCCGCAGAGACCAGCGAGAAGCGACTGTTTACTAAAAACACAGGTCCGTGCGAAGCCGTAAGGCGATGTATACGGACTGACGCCTGCCCGGTGCTGGAACGTTAAGGGGACCGGTTAGCTCCATTTCGGTGGGGCGAAGCTGAGAACTTAAGCGCCAGTAAACGGCGGTGGTAACTATAACCATCCTAAGGTAGCGAAATTCCTTGTCGGGTAAGTTCCGACCTGCACGAATGGCGTAACGACTTCTCGACTGTCTCAACCATAGGCCCGGTGAAATTGCATTACGAGTAAAGATGCTCGTTTCGCGCAGCAGGACGGAAAGACCCCGGGACCTTTACTATAGCTTGATATTGGTGTTCGGTTCGGCTTGTGTAGGATAGGTGGGAGACTTTGAAGCGCCAACGCCAGTTGGTGTGGAGTCGTTGTTGAAATACCACTCTGGTCGTGCTGGATGTCTAACCTGGGTCCGTGATCCGGATCAGGGACAGTGTCTGGTGGGTAGTTTAACTGGGGCGGTTGCCTCCTAAAGAGTAACGGAGGCGCCCAAAGGTTCCCTCAGCCTGGTTGGTAATCAGGTGTTGAGTGTAAGTGCACAAGGGAGCTTGACTGTGAGACTGACGGGTCGAGCAGGTACGAAAGTAGGGACTAGTGATCCGGCGGTGGCTTGTGGAAGCGCCGTCGCTCAACGGATAAAAGGTACCCCGGGGATAACAGGCTGATCTTCCCCAAGAGTCCATATCGACGGGATGGTTTGGCACCTCGATGTCGGCTCGTCGCATCCTGGGGCTGGAGTCGGTCCCAAGGGTTGGGCTGTTCGCCCATTAAAGCGGTACGCGAGCTGGGTTTAGAACGTCGTGAGACAGTTCGGTCCCTATCCGCTGCGCGCGTAGGAGTCTTGAGAAGGGCTGTCCCTAGTACGAGAGGACCGGGACGGACGGACCTCTGGTGTGCCAGTTGTTCTGCCAAGGGCATGGCTGGTTGGCTACGTTCGGAAAGGATAACCGCTGAAAGCATCTAAGCGGGAAGCCTGCTTCGAGATGAGGGCTCCCTCCCACTTGATGGGGTAAGGCTCCCAGTAGATGACTGGGTTGATAGGCCAGATATGGAAGCGCCGTAAGGTGTGGAGTTGACTGGTACTAATAGGCCGAGGGCTTGTCCTCAGTTGCTCGCGTCCACTGTGTAGGTTCTGAAGTAACGACTGTTGAGTCATGCTCCGGTTGGTTATCTTCATAGTGTTTCGGTGGTTTTAGCGTTAGGGAAACGCCCGGTTACATTTCGAACCCGGAAGCTAAGCCTTTCAGCGCCGATGGTACTGCAGGGGGGACCCTGTGGGAGAGTAGGACGCCGCCGAACAAATTTTAATAAAGCCTCGTTGGGAACTTCGGTTCCCAACGAGGCTTTCTTGCGTTCTGCGACGGGGCCCCACGGCGCGGCGCGGCCGGCGGGCCAGGTAAAGTCGGGGGCATCATCGGCATATTTTTCCCACAGGAGGCTTCCGCGTGGAGGTCCAGGAGACGCGGATCCAAACAGATCGTGTCCTCACCATCCCGAATATTCTGAGCATGGCGCGCCTGGTCGGCGTGCCAGTGTTCCTGTGGCTGATCCTCTGGCCGGAATTCGGCGGCCCGAGGGCCGATGGCTGGGCGCTGCTGGTTCTCGCGTTCAGCGGTGTCAGCGATTACCTCGACGGCAAGCTGGCCCGGCGCTGGAACCAGATCAGCAGCCTGGGACGGATCCTCGATCCGGCTGCCGACCGGCTCTACATCCTCTCGACCCTCGTTGGTCTGACCTGGCGGGAGATCCTCCCGGTCTGGCTCACCGCGGCGCTGCTCGCCCGTGAGTTGATGTTGCTGATCGCGGTCGGGGTCCTCGGACGCCACGGGTACGGTCCGCCCCAGGTGAACTTCCTGGGCAAAGCGGCTACGTTCAACTTGATGTACGCCTTCCCGTTGCTGCTGCTCAGTGACGGAAGTGGCTGGCTTCACTCACTCGCTGCTATTTTCGGATGGGCGTTCGCCGGATGGGGTACAGCGCTGTACTGGTGGGCAGGGATCCTCTACGTGGTCCAGGTCCGCAGGATCATCAGGGCGGACGCCACGGCCGACTGAGCTCGCCGAAGCGGCAGATCGCGCCAAGGCCCAGCGCCCGCGACGGGGGATACAGCGGGCGCTCTTGACAAGTGAAGTCGGCAAGACCGTCGTCTCTTCGAGGAGGACGCTTCCGACATGAAGGCCGTTGTGATGGCCGGCGGCGAAGGAACACGCCTTCGCCCCATGACGTCCAGCATGCCCAAGCCGCTGCTCCCCGTGGCCAATAGGCCGATCATGGAGCATGTACTGCGGCTGTTGAAAAGGCATGGTCTCACCGAGACCGTCGTGACCGTGCAATTCCTGGCCTCGCTCGTCCGGAACTATTTCGGCGACGGGGAAGAGCTCGGAATGGAGCTCACGTATGCCAATGAGGAAAAGCCACTCGGCACCGCCGGGAGCGTGAAGAACGCCGAGGAGGCCCTCAAGGACGATGCCTTCCTGGTCATCTCCGGTGATGCCCTCACCGACTTCGACCTCACCGATCTCATCCGGTTCCACAAGGAAAAGGGTGCCCTCGTCACGGTCTGCCTCACGCGGGTGCCCAATCCGCTGGAGTTCGGCATCACCATCGTCGACGAGGGCGGTCAGGTCGAACGATTCCTGGAAAAGCCTACTTGGGGTCAGGTCTTCTCGGACACGGTCAACACCGGTATCTATGTGATGGAGCCGGAGGTGTTCGACTACGTCGATCCCGATGTTCCGGTGGACTGGTCCGGTGACGTCTTCCCTCAGTTGATGAAGGAAGGCAAGCCCATCTATGGCTATGTCGCCGAGGGCTACTGGGAGGACGTCGGTACGCACGAAAGCTATGTGAAGGCCCAGGCCGATGTGCTCGAAGGCAAGGTCGATGTCGATATCGACGGTTTCGAGATCTCACCGGGAGTGTGGGTCGCCGAAGGCGCCGAAGTGCACCCGGATGCGGTGTTGCGCGGCCCGTTGTACATCGGTGACTACGCCAAGGTCGAGGCGGACGTGGAGATCCGCGAGCACACCGTCGTCGGCTCCAACGTCGTCGTCAAGAGCGGTGCGTTCCTCCACCGCGCAGTCGTGCACGACAACGTCTACATCGGTCAGCAGAGCAATCTGCGCGGCTGTGTGATCGGCAAGAACACCGACATCATGCGGTCCGCGCGGATCGAGGACGGCGCGGTCATCGGCGATGAGTGCCTCATCGGTGAGGAGTCGATCGTCCAGGGCAATGTGCGGGTCTATCCCTTCAAGACGATCGAGGCCGGTGCGTTCGTCAACACCTCGGTCATCTGGGAATCCCGCGGGCAGGCGCACCTCTTCGGGGCGCGCGGGGTGTCGGGGATCCTCAACGTCGAGATCACCCCGGAACTCGCCGTGCGGCTCGCCGGTGCGTACGCCACCACGTTGAAGAAGGGCTCGACGGTCACCACGGCACGCGACCACTCCCGTGGTGCCCGGGCCCTGAAGCGCGCGGTGATCTCCGCGTTGCAGGCGAGTGCCATCGACGTCCGCGACCTGGAGAACGTGCCCTTGCCGGTCGCCCGGCAACAGACCGCGCGGGGCAGCGCCGGCGGGATCATGGTGCGGACCACGCCGGGGGTGCCGGACTCCGTCGACATCATGTTCTTCGACGAGCGGGGCGCGGACCTCTCGCAGGCCGGGCAGCGCAAGCTCGACCGGGTCTATGCCCGGCAGGAGTACCGACGGGCCTTCCCCGGTGAGATCGGTGATCTCCAATTTCCGTCCAGCATCTTCGACTCCTATACGGGAGCGCTGCTGCGGGCGGTGGACACCACGGGCATCAGCGATTCCGGTCTGAAGGTCGTGGTGGACGCCTCGAACGGCAGCGCCGGTCTGGTGTTGCCGAGCCTCCTGGGCCGGCTCGGCGTCGACTCGTTGACCATCAATCCCGGTCTCGACGAGTCCCGGCCGACCGAGACCGCCGATGCCCGCCGCTCCGGTCTGGTCCGGCTCGGTGAGATCGTGGCTTCGGCCCGGGCGGCGTTCGGCGTGCGCTTCGATCCGGTCGGCGAGCGGCTCTCCTTGGTGGACGAGCGCGGCCGGATCATCGAGGACGACCGTGCGCTGCTGGTGATGCTGGACCTGGTCGCCGCAGAGCGGCGCAGCGGCCGGGTGGCGCTACCGGTGACCACGACCCGGATCGCCGAGCAGGTGGCGGCGTACCACGGCACGCAGGTCGAATGGACGACGACCTCGCCGGACGACCTCACTCGGGTGGGGCGGTCGGACGGCACGGTGTTCGGTGGTGACGGGATGGGCGGTTTCATCATTCCGGAGTTCAGCAGTGTCTTCGACGGCGCCGCGGCGTTCGTCCGGCTGATCGGGCTGGTGGCCCGTACGCAGCTCACGCTGAGCCAGATCGACGCGCGGATCCCGAGGGCGCACGTTCAGCGGCGTGACCTGGCGACGCCGTGGGCGGTCAAGGGCCTGGTGATGCGGCACGTCGTGGAGGCGGCCGGCGACCGGGACGTGGACACCACCGACGGCGTGCGGATCGTGGAGGCCGACGGGCGCTGGGTGCTGGTGCTGCCCGACCCGGCCGAGGCGGTCACCCATCTCTGGGCGGAAGGCCCGGACGACGTCTCCGCCCAGCAGCTGCTGGACGAGTGGGCGGCCGTAGTGGACAGCGCCGGACGCTGACCTCTCCCCATCGGCGTGCCGCCCGATCGGCACGCCGGTGGGGCCATTGGGAGACCTTGGCGCCGACGTGCGACGATGTGCGGCATGTCGCCGCAGCGCCCCGATCGGAGCAACCCCCACCCCTCGGCGGGGCGTCCCGACGCGTCCATGTCGCTGCTGACCAACGTGATGGACCACAGCCTCGACGACGGTTACGCCGAGGCTGCTGCGCGGAAGTCCGCCGAGGGCGTCAGCGGCCTGCCGCGCACGCTGCGGGCGAAGTTGGGCCTGGCGGCCGGTCTGGTACTGGCGGCGCTGGTGGTGACCGTAGGGGCGGCACAGGCTCGGGTGTCGGCGCCGACACTGGCCAAGGAACGCGAGGAGCTGATCCACCGCATCCAGAAGGGCACCGCCGAAGCGGACACCCAGCAGCAGCGGGTGGACACGACCCGGGACGCGGTGGACCGGATGCAGCGCGAGGCGCTGAAGCAGCACGGTGACGGCAAGGCCGAACTGTTGGCGCTGCTGGCCGGTTCCACCCAGGTCACCGGACCGGGCGTGAAGCTCGTCGTGGACGACGCCAAGGGGTCGGAGGCCGGGACCGGGGGCCCTCGCGAGAGCAGCGATTTCTCGGACACCGGGCGGGTACGCGACCGTGACATGCAGCGTGTCGTCAACGGCCTCTGGCAGTCCGGTGCGGAGGCCATCTCCGTCAATGGGCAGCGGCTTACGTCGCTCTCGGCGATCAGAGCCGCGGGAGACGCCATACTGGTCGACAACAAGCCACTGGTGCCGCCCTATACGGTGCTGGCGGTGGGGAACGGGCAGCGGCTGAGCACCGAGTTCCAGGACAGTGCCGACGGCCAGTATCTGCACGTGCTGCAGGAGAACTACGGCGTGCGCGCCAGGATTTCCGTGGAGAGCGAGGTCACGCTGCCGCCCGCGCCCAGTTTGACCGTACGTACTGCAAAGCCGAAGGCCGGTGCCGCGAAGGCGGACGGCGCCGACACAGGGAAGGGCACATCGTGATCGCCGTACTGGGCCTCATCGTGGGAGTCGTGGTCGGAATTGTCGTCCGACCCGTGGTGCCGACGGTGGTCGAGCCCTACTTGCCGATCGCTGTCGTCGCCGCTTTGGACGCCGTGTTCGGCGGTCTGCGGGCGATGCTGGACGGCATCTTCGACGACAAGGTCTTCGTCGTCTCCTTCCTGTCGAACGTCGTGGTTGCCGCCCTGATCGTCTTCCTCGGCGACAAGCTGGGCGTCGGCGCTCAACTTTCCACCGGCGTCGTCGTGGTGCTCGGCATCCGCATCTTCTCCAACGCTGCCGCGATCCGCCGGCACGTCTTCCGGGCGTGAGGCCGATGGCAGCGGACGAGACCCCGGAGCCGGAGCGCACGCCCGAGGAGCGGTCGGAGCGGAAGCCCGGCCCGGCGCAGGACGGTTCTCAGGAGCACCCGGCCGAGCGGCGGCCGATGCCGCCCGAGCGACCCCGTAGGCCCGGATGGGCGGAGGAGCGGACCGGCGGGCCGGAACCGGAGCGCGAAGAGCCGGAAGCAGGGCAGAACGGGACGGAACCGGCAGTTGGTGCCGACACGGATGCGGCGACGGACGAGGAAGCCGTGCCGTCTCCGGCGACCGGTCGGCAGCGGCTGCGGGCCAGTCTGTGGCCGCCGCGACTGACCCGGGCTCAACTGATCGTCGCGTTGCTCCTGTTCATTCTCGGCCTCGGCCTCGCGATTCAGGTACGTTCCACGAGTGACAGCAGTGCGCTGCGGGGTGCACGCCAAGAGGACTTGGTGCGCATCCTGGATGAACTGGACAATCGCTCCCAGCGGTTGACGGATGAGCAGCGGCGCCTGGAAGGGCAGAAGACCGAGCTGGAGAACAGCTCGGACCAGGCTGAGGAGGCCCGTAAGCAGACCGTGGAGAAGGAACAGCAGCTGGGCGTACTGGCCGGGACCGTCGCGGCGCAAGGCCCCGGCATAAACCTGACCATCGACGATCCCCACCACTCCGTGGAAGCGGACAAACTGCTGGACACCATCCAGGAACTGCGGGCGGCCGGCGCCGAGGCCATCCAGGTCAATGACGTTCGCGTCGTCGCGAACACCTCTCTCTCGGACCTCCGGGGCGGGGTGGAGATCGACGGCAAGCGCGTCACGCCGCCGTACCGGTTCAAGGTCATCGGGAAGCCGGAGGACCTGGAGCCGGCGCTCAACATCCCTGGCGGAGTGGTCCAGACGCTGGAAAAGGAGCAGGCCAAGGTGTCTGTGACCCGTGAACAGAAGATCATTGTGGACGCCTTGCGGGAGGCGAAGCGGCCTGACTACGCTCGGTCGTCATCCCAGTGAGGCATCTACGTATGGTGATGGCCCGGCGAGGGCATGAGGTAGCGGGGGGTCGACGCACCGTGCGTGTGGTGTGTGGTGGAAACTGTCTGAAGGCCACGGACGTTCACAGGATGTCCGGATCGGCCATTGTGTGCATCGAGGGTTCGTCCTGCCCCACGGGCGGGTCTGTGTCGTACAAGGGGAATCGCCCGTGAAGTTGTTTGGAAAGCTGTTCGGCAAGAGCGCGCGCCAGGAAGGCGACGGCGGCTCGGCGCGGCATCGCGCCCCGCGCCGGCCGGAGGAAGAAGGTGCGTCCGAGAACCGTCCGCTCTTCCGTGATGAGGTTGGCGGTCCGTCCGGGGGGCACGGCGCGGGTTCTGTTGACCCCTCCGGTGCTGGCCGCATAGGTTCCCAGGAACCATCAGCCGCACACACGGGTGGAGGGTCGACCTTGCCGGTTTGTACGAGGTGTGGGCACCGGAACGCCGAGGCGAGCCGGTTCTGCTCCAACTGCGGCGCGCCGCTGCGTGCTGGCGCCCAGCCCGAGCGGGCCTCCGAGACGACCTCGACGATCTCCATCTCGGGGATCGAGGCGTACGACGCGGAGGCGACCGGGCAGAACCTCTCGCCCGCGCTCTCCCCGGAGGCCCAGGCGGCCGTCGACGCCCTCCCGATGGGCTCGGCGCTGCTGGTCGTCCGCCGGGGTCCGAACGCCGGCAGCCGCTTCCTCCTGGACGGTGAGCTGACGACGGCGGGCCGGCACCCGCAGGGCGACATCTTCCTCGACGACGTGACGGTCTCCCGCAGCCACGTGGAGTTCCGCCGCGGTTCGGACGGTCGCTTCACGGTCACCGACGTCGGCAGCCTCAACGGCACCTACGTCAACCGCGAGCCGATCGACTCCGCGGTCCTCTCCAACGGCGACGAGGTACAGATCGGCAAGTACCGCCTGGTCTTCTACGCGAGCCAGCGGGGCGTCGGTATCTGACCGCCAGGGAAGGCATATGCGCCACACACCGACAGGCGGTGCCGGTTCGTCCGGCGCCGCCTCCTTGGACCGCAAACCGATGAGCATCGGCACCGTGCTCAACGTGCTGCGCGAGGAGTTCCCCGAGGTCACCATCTCCAAGATCCGGTTCCTGGAGGCCGAGGGGTTGGTCGAACCGCAGCGCACGCCTTCCGGGTACCGCAAGTTCACCGCGGCCGACGTCGAGCGACTGGCCGGCGTGCTGCGGATGCAGCGGGACCACTACCTCCCCCTGAAGGTCATCAAGGAGCATCTCGACGCCCTGGAGCGGGGCGAGCAGGTGCAACTGCCCGCTCCGGCGGCGCCGCCCCGGGATCTGGTCGAGGGCGCGCCGGACCCGGACGAGGAGCACCCGACGGCCGCTCGGATCGGCCGGGCGGAGCTGCTGGCCGCCACCGAGGTGGACGAGGCGACGTTCGCCGACTGGGAGTCGTACGGACTCATCGTGCCCCACGAGGGCGGGGGGTACGACATCGAAGCCGTCACCGTCGCCAAACTCGTGGCGGACCTCGGCCGCTTCGGTCTGGAGCCGCGGCACCTGCGTGCCGTGAAGGCGGCCGCGGAGCGCGAGGCGGGGCTGGTCGAGCAGGTCGTTGCACCCCTTCGGCGGCACCGCAATCCGCAGACCCGGGCCCATGCCGAGGCCACCGCCAGGGAGCTGGCCATGCTGTCGGTGCGGCTGCACGCGGCGCTGTTGCAGAGCGCCCTTCGCGTCCGTCTGCCGTGAGCAAACGAGTGCCCGACTACCCAAACCTGCCGGGCACGGCCTAGGGTTGCTGTGTGAACGAGCTCGACGTCGTGGGTGTCCGGGTGGAGATGCCTTCCAGCCAACCGATCGTGCTGCTGCGGGAGGTGGGAGGCGACCGTTACCTGCCCATTTGGATCGGGCCGGGAGAGGCCACCGCCATTGCGTTCGCCCAGCAGGGCATGGTCCCTGCCAGGCCGCTGACACATGACCTCTTCAAGGACGTGCTGGAAGCCGTGGGGCAGGAGCTCACGCAGGTCCGGATCACGGATCTGCGTGAAGGGGTCTTCTACGCCGAACTGGTCTTCGCCAGTGGCGTCGAGGTCAGTGCCCGGCCGTCGGACGCGATAGCGCTGGCGCTGCGCACCGGGACGCCGATCTTCGGTACCGACGGTGTGTTGGACGATGCGGGGATCGCCATCCCGGACGAGCAGGAGGACGAGGTGGAGAAGTTCCGCGAGTTCCTCGACCAGATCTCGCCCGAGGACTTCGGCACTAACCAGTGAACCGGCCAGGTGAACCACCTGTTTCCGGCCAACCTGTAATCCCTTCCCCGTGACAAGTCACGAGAAACCACTCGTAGGGTGATTATCACTCGGCGTGGCGAGCGCGGCGATCGTTGACGCACCCCGAGCGACTGCATACCGTCGATATGGCAGGTCCCGTCCGGGACGTGAAGGACGGAGGGCGGCGTGGCAATCACCGGCGACGGTACGGCGGCGGAAGGGGCATTGCCGCTCCACGCGGGCGCGGCGACGAACCGCAGCCCGGTACAGGCCGCTGCGATGTCGGGGGACCGCGAGGCGGAGAGCATCGGCTACCGCGGACCGACCGCATGCGCGGCGGCGGGCATCACCTACCGACAGCTGGACTACTGGGCGCGGACGGGCCTCGTGGAGCCCAGTATCCGGCCGGCCTACGGGTCCGGGACCCAGCGGCTCTACAGCTTCCGGGACGTCGTCGTCCTGAAGATCGTCAAGCGGTTGTTGGACACCGGGGTGTCGCTGCAGAACATCCGCGCCGCCGTCCAGCATCTGCGGGCGCGGGGGCTGGACGACCTGACGCGGATGACGCTGATGAGCGATGGCGCGACGGTCTACGAGTGCACCTCGCCCGACCAGGTCGTGGATCTGCTCCAGGGCGGCCAGGGCGTCTTCGGGATCGCCGTGGGCGTGGTGTGGCGGGACGTGGAGGGTGCGCTGTCACAGCTCCACGGGGAGCGGGTGGACACCGGCGAGACGCTGATCGGGAAGAACCCGCACGACGAGTTGGCGCGGCGCCGCAACCGGGCCGGCTGACGGCTCCCGGGCGGTTCCCGGCCCGGGACCGGGTCGATTGTCAGTGGTGTGCGGCAGCATCAGTGGTGTGAGACGTGCGCCGACGATCCTGCATCTGGACATGGATGCGTTCTATGCGGCCGCCGAGCAGGCGGCCAAGCCGAGCCTGCGGGGAAAACCCGTGGTCGTCGGCGGGATCGGGCCGCGCGGTGTGGTCGCCACCGCCTCGTACGAGGCGCGGGTCTTCGGGGTACGTTCGGCGATGCCGACGGCGCAGGCGCGCCGACTGTGCCCCAATGCCGCTTATCTCAATCCCCGGTTCACGCTGTACCGCCAGGTGAGTGAATCGGTCATGGAGCTGCTGCGGGCGTTGTCACCGCTCGTGGAGCCGCTGAGCCTGGACGAGGCCTTCGTGGACCTGGAGGCCGGCGGGGTGGCGGCGGAGACTGCCGCGGTGCGAGCCGTGGGGGAGCAGCTGCGGCGCGATATCCGGGCGGCCACCGGGCTGACCGGTTCGGTGGGGCTGGCCGGCGCCAAGATGCTCGCCAAGATCGCGTCCGAGGCGGCGAAACCGGACGGCCTGGTGGTCATCGAGCCGGGCACCGAGCGGGAACTGCTGGGGCCGATGCCGGTGCGGACGCTGCCCGGGGTGGGGCCGGCGACGGCCGAGACGCTGCGCCGGGCCGGGATCCACACCGTCGCGGAGACCGCGGAGGCCGGCGAGGCGGAGCTGGTGCGGTTGCTCGGCAAGGCGCACGGCACCGGGCTGTACGGGATGGCGCTGGGCCGGGACGAGCGGCCGGTGGTGGCCGAGCGGGATGCGAAGTCGGTGTCGGTGGAGGACACCTTCGAGGTCGACCTGACTGACCGGACGCGGGTGCGGACCGAGGTGCTGCGGCTGGCCGATCGGTGTGTGGTGCGACTGCGGGCGGCCGGGCGGTCCGGGCGCACGGTGGTGCTCAAGGTGCGGAACTACGACTTCTCGACGCTGACCCGGTCGGAGACCCTGCGCGGGCCGACCGACGACCCGGCGGTCGTCCGGGAGGCCGCCGTGCGGCTGCTGGAGACGGTGGACACCACGGGTGGGGTGCGGCTGCTGGGCGTGGGGGTGAGCGGGCTGGCCGACTTCACGCAGGAGGACCTGTTCGCCCAGCTGGCCACGGAGCGGGAGGCGGCGGAGCAGGCGGCGGGCGGGACGGCGGAACCGGAAGCGGCGGGGGTGCCGGAGTCCGGTGCGGAGCTGCCGCGGCGCTGGCACCCGGGGCTGGACGTGGTCCACGAGGAGTTCGGTGCCGGATGGGTGCAGGGCAGTGGCGTGGGGAGGGTGACCGTGCGGTTCGAGACGCCGTGGTCCGCACCGGGGCGGGTGCGGACCTTCGCCGTCGACGATCCGGCGTTGCGGCCGGGCGAGCCCCTGCCGCTGCCGGGCGAACCGGATCAGTCGTCCGCGCCGGCGATCCGCCCGAAGTCGGCGTCGCCGGCCGACGAGGCGGAGTCCGCGGCCGGTGCGGAGATATCCAGGCGGTAGTGGTGGTAGAGCTGGAGTTCCTGCTCGGGGGAGAGGTGCCGGCCGACGCCGAAGTCCGGGGCATCCTTGATCAGCTTGCGGTCGTAGGGGATGTGCAGGCTGTCGCCGACCATCTTGCTCGGTTCCAGGGGAACGAACGCATCCCGACTGAACAGGCCGGTGCGGACGGCCGCCCATTCCGGTTCGCCCGTCGCGTCGTCGAGGTAGACCTCGTCGACGGTCCCTATTTTCGCGCCGTTCCGGTCGAACGCTTTGCGGCCGATGAGGCTCCGGGGATCGATATCGGTTTGCACGGTCCCTCCAATTGGTCGCAACTGCCTTGTGACAACTACGAAACGGCACATTTCATGCCTCGGCCACTCGAAGGATCGTTCCGGCAGTGCGCTGGTAGGCTGGCGAATGGCCGTCGACCCCATGCGGGAGAGTCCTTTGTCGTTCGCGACCAGGGGCGCCGAAGGAGCAAATCCTCCCCGGAATCTCTCAGGCACACGTACCGCATGGATGAGGTCACTCTGGAAAGCAGGGCGGGCCACGGGCAGGTACATGCCGGAACCCTTCCTCACCGACGGTGAAAGCCGGACCGCAGCGCGCGGGCCGGTGAAGCTCTCAGGTTGAGATGACAGAGGGGGAGGCCGTCCGGGCACCAGCGCCGTGGTGCCCCTCGTAGGTCGTACTGACCAGGAGGCCCCCGCAGATGACCACCAACCGCATCTCCCTGACCGAACTGGAGCGCGGCACTCCGTTCGAGCGCCGGCACATCGGGCCCGACCACGAGGCGCAGGCCAAGATGCTCGCGCAGGTCGGCTTCGGATCGCTGGACGAGCTCACCGCCACCGCCGTCCCCGACGTGATCAAGAGCGCCGAGGCGCTCGGCCTGCCGCAGGCCCGTACCGAGGCCGAGGTCCTGGCGGAGCTGCACGCGCTCGCCGACCGCAACCAGGTCCTGTCGTCCATGATCGGACTCGGCTACTACGGCACGTTCACCCCGCCGGTGATCCTGCGCAACGTCATGGAGAACCCGTCCTGGTACACGGCCTACACGCCCTACCAGCCGGAGATCTCGCAGGGCCGCCTGGAGGCCCTGCTGAACTTCCAGACCGTGGTCGCCGACCTGACCGGACTGCCCACCTCCGGTGCGTCCCTCCTGGACGAGGGCACCGCCGCCGCCGAGGCGATGGCGCTCGCCCGCCGGGTCGGCAAGGTCAAGCAGGGCGTCTTCCTGGTCGACGCGGACTGTCTGCCGCAGACCGTCGCCGTCATCCAGACCCGCGCCGAACCGACCGGCGTGGAGGTCGTGGTCGCCGACCTCACCGACGGCATCCCGGACGAGATCGCCGAGCGCGGTGTCTTCGGCGTACTGCTCCAGTACCCTGGCGCGTCCGGCGCCGTGCGCGACCCGCGGGCGGTGATCGAGCGGGCGCACGAGCTGGGCGCGATCGTCACCGTCGCCGCCGATCTGCTGGCGCTGACGCTGCTCACCTCGCCCGGCGAGCTCGGCGCCGACATCGCGATCGGCACCAGCCAGCGCTTCGGTGTCCCGATGGGCTTCGGCGGGCCGCACGCCGGCTACATGGCCGTCCGCGAGCAGTACGCCCGCAGCCTGCCCGGCCGCCTGGTGGGCGTCTCCGTCGACGCCGACGGCAACAAGGCCTACCGCCTGGCACTGCAGACCCGCGAGCAGCACATCCGCCGTGAGAAGGCCACCAGCAACATCTGCACCGCGCAGGTGCTGCTCGCCGTCATGGCCGGGATGTACGCCGTGTACCACGGCCCCGACGGGCTGCGCACCATCGCCCGCCGCACCCACCGGTACGCCGCGATCCTGGCCGAGGGCCTCAAGGCCGGCGGCGTCGAGCTGCTCCACGACGGCTACTTCGACACCCTGACCGCCCGGGTGCCCGGCCGGGCCGCCGAGGTCGTCGCCGCGGCCCGCGAGGCCGGCGTCAACCTCCGCCAGGTCGACGCCGACCTGGTCGGCATCGCCTGCGACGAGACCACCGGGCGCGCCCAGCTGGCCGGCGTCTGGGGCGCGTTCGGGGTCCACGGCGACATCGACGCGCTGGACGCGGCCGCCGCCGACGCCCTTCCGCAGTCGCTGCAGCGCACCGACGACTACCTCGGCCACCCGGTCTTCCACCAGCACCGCTCCGAGACCGCGATGCTGCGCTACCTGCGCACCCTCGCCGACAAGGACTACGCGCTGGACCGCGGCATGATCCCGCTCGGCTCCTGCACGATGAAGCTGAACGCCACCACCGAGATGGAGCCGGTCACCTGGCCCGAGTTCGGCCAGCTGCACCCCTTCGCCCCGGCCGACCAGGCCGAGGGCTACCTCACGCTCATCCGGGAGTTGGAGGAGCGGCTCGCCGCGGTCACCGGCTACGACAAGGTGTCCATCCAGCCCAACGCCGGCTCCCAGGGCGAGCTGGCCGGTCTGCTCGCCGTCCGCGCCTACCACCGTGCCAACGGGGACGAGCAGCGCACCGTCTGCCTGATCCCGTCGTCGGCGCACGGCACCAACGCCGCCAGCGCCGTGATGGCCGGTATGAAGGTCGTCGTCGTCAAGACCGGTGAGGACGGCGAGGTCGACGCCGACGACCTGCACGCCAAGATCGAGAAGCACCGGGACGAACTGGCCGTCCTGATGGTCACCTACCCGTCCACGCACGGCGTGTTCGAGGAGCACATCACCCAGATCTGCGCCGCGGTGCACGAGGCCGGCGGTCAGGTCTACGTGGACGGCGCGAACCTCAACGCCCTGGTCGGCCTCGCCGAGCCGGGGAAGTTCGGCGGCGACGTCTCGCACCTCAACCTGCACAAGACGTTCTGCATCCCGCACGGCGGCGGTGGCCCCGGCGTCGGCCCGGTCGGCGTCCGCGCCCACCTGGCGCCGTACCTGCCCAACCACCCGCTACAGCCCACCGCGGGTCCGGAGACCGGCGTCGGTCCGATCTCCGCGGCCCCCTGGGGCTCGGCCGGCATCCTGCCGATCTCGTGGGCGTACGTCCGCCTGATGGGTGGCGAGGGCCTCAAGCGCGCCACCCAGGTCGCGGTGCTCAGCGCCAACTACGTCGCCAAGCGCCTGGAGCCGCACTACCCGGTGCTCTACACCGGTCCCGGCGGGTTGGTCGCCCACGAGTGCATCATCGACGTCCGGCCGCTGACCAAGGCGACCGGCGTGAGCATCGACGACGTCGCCAAGCGGCTCATCGACTACGGCTTCCACGCGCCGACGATGTCCTTCCCCGTGGCCGGCACGCTGATGATCGAGCCGACCGAGAGCGAGGACCTCGCCGAGCTGGACCGGTTCTGCGACGCGATGATCGCCATCCGCGCCGAGATCGACAAGGTCGGCTCGGGGGAGTGGGACAAGGACGACAACCCGCTGCGCAACGCCCCGCACACCGCGGCCGCGCTCGGCGGCGAGTGGACCCACCCGTACACCCGCGCGGAGGCCGTCTTCCCGGCCGGGGGCGCCGCCGCGGAGAAGTACTGGCCGCCGGTGCGCCGGATCGACGGCGCCTTCGGTGACCGCAACCTCGTCTGCTCCTGCCCGCCGCTGGACGAGTACGACGCCTGATCCCCTCGGCCACCGGTGGCAACATCAAGGGCCCTCGGCTGCTGCGCCGGGGGCCCTGGTGTACGTGCCGGGTGGCCGCGGGATCAAGCGGCGGCGGTGACCCGGGTCGGGGCGATGACCTGCCCGTCCGGCAGCAGCTCACCGGTGTCCTCGAAGAGCAGGACGCCGTTGCACAGCAGGCTCCAGCCCTGCTCCGGGTGGTGCGCCACCAGGTGCGCGGCCTCCCGGTCGGTGGAGTCGGCTGACGGGCATGGCGGTTGATGCTGGCACATGGAAGTTGTCTTTCGCTGCGGAGTGGTGAACGTCGTGCGGCTCGACGAGGTGGTCATGGCCGCTCCCCCGTTTCCTGTCGGTCCCAGTCTTGCCCTACGGACGGGATTCCGCAGGGATTTCGCAGCAGCGGTACACACTCGATAGTGACGCGTCACCCGTGCGGGCGGTTGCTCCCAATTGAGCGTGTGCCCCCGGGGGTTGGCGCGCCACCGGCGCACGGGGGCGGACACGGCGGTGCGCCCCGCGGTCGAGGAGTCCACGGGGCGCATCGGCGCAGGGCGGGCGTGCGGGTGAGGGGCGCCCGTCAGGCTGGTTCGCGGAGCAGGGGCGCCGGGCCCAGGCGGAGGGTCAGGCGGGGCAGCAGATCGGCGACCCGCTGCGGGAGGTGGGAGGCGATCCCGGGCGGGGCGGGCGCCAGCGGCACCAGGAGGTCACCGGTGGTGGGCATCCCGTCGGCGCCGTCCGCGGTGAGGTCGTGGTGCAGCCACAGGGTCAGCATGTACAGCTCCGGCACGGACAGCAGCCGCGGCTGGTAGGGCGCGGTGAGGGACTCGGCCTGTTGCAGGGCCCGCTCCGTGGCGGCGACGTAGGGGCCGTCGCAGAAATGCGAGAACGTCCAGCCGTCGGCCGTGAGCCGGGCCTCGGCGGCGGCCACGGCGCGCTCTCCGCCGCGGACCAGGAAACGCCAGCCGGCGAGGCGGGTGCGCGGCGGACCGGCCTGGCTGACGTCGTCCCAGACGTGCACCGGCAGCGGGTGGTCGGGGCTCAGCGGCCCCTGATGGGTACGGAGCGCGGAGGCCGGGGCCTCGCGGACCGCGGTGGGGGAGCCGAGGGCGCTGAGGACGCTGCGCAGGGCGGGCGCAGGGGCGGGAGGAACGTGCAGCGGCATGGCGGGTCGCCTCTCACTTAGGAGACACGGTGGAGCGTGGCAGTGCGGACGGCGCTGTCTGCGGGCGGGTCAGAGCCTGGCTGACCGGAGCTGCGGACCGGGTGGGTCGGCAGCGGTGCCGGGCACCGATGGGGGCACCGCCACGCTGACGCCAAATCTCTGCCTCGTCTGCGAAGTTTATACGACACATGTTCTGGAAGTGTTTCGGCTACTCGCCTTGTGGATTTCCGGCAAGGTGGAATTCGGCCCGGTGCACGGGGTGATTTCCGCCGCTTTGTGCGGGGGGTAGGGGAGGTCACCTCGTAATTCTGCGACGGAGCGGTAGGCCGGAACCCGTCGGTGTTTTTTACGAGCGAATTGCGGACGGCGCTGGCCATCGAGATATGCCGGTGGAAAATGCCCCGTGCTCGTCTCCGCGAGAGTAACGGTACCGGCATGCCCTTGAGGCGTTATCGATCAGATTGCCGGGGCATCATCGACCGTAGCCCGTGCTCGGGGTGCCGGGGGCGGCGTCCCGCAGCCCGTGGTCGCCAGCCGTTCACTCTAGGAGGGACCCGCCGATGGGGGAGAAGGTCACCGCGGACGGGATCGACCTGGCGGACCGGGAGCGCTATCGAAGAAAGCTGCACGACTGTCTGGAGGGATTGCACCGGCTCCTGGCGGAGAAGCGGTTCGACCGCCCCAAGAATCTCATGGGGCTGGAGATCGAACTCAATCTCGCAGGCGCCGACGGACTCCCCCGCATGCTGAACTCACAGGTCCTCGAAAGGATCGCCAGCGGCGATTTCCAGACCGAACTCGCCCAGTGCAATCTAGAGGTCAACATCACCCCGCACCGATTGTCCGGCCGCGTTCTGGACCAGCTCTCCGAAGAACTCCGCACCGGACTCGGCTACGCGGAGCGAAAGGCCCGCGAAGTCGCCGCCCGCATCGTCATGATCGGCATTCTGCCGACCCTGAACGCCGACGACCTCACCGTCGCCAGCCTCTCCGCCAACGACCGCTACGTCCTGCTCAACGATCAGATGAGGGCCGCCCGCGGCGAGGACTTCGCCATCGACATCCAGGGCGTCGAGCGCCTGGTCACCCGGTCGCCGTCGATCGCCCCCGAAGCCGCCTGCACCTCCGTCCAACTGCACCTCCAGGTGACGCCCGGTCGGTTCGCCGCCGTCTGGAACGCTGCCCAGGCGATCGCCGCCGTCCAGATAGCCGTCGGCGCCAACTCGCCGTTCCTGTTCGGGCGGGAGCTCTGGCGCGAATCGCGGCCGCCGGTCTTCCAGCAGGCCACCGACACCCGCGCCCCCGAACTCCAGGCCCAGGGAGTGCGCCCGCGCACCTGGTTCGGCGAGCGCTGGGTGGACTCCGCGTACGACCTGTTCGAGGAGAACCTGCGTTTCTTCCCGCCGCTGCTACCGCTGTGCGGACCCCAGGATCCGCTGCGCGTCCTCGATGCGGGCGGGGTGCCCGACCTCGCCGAACTGATCCTGCACAACGGCACGATCTACCGCTGGAACCGACCCGTCTACGCGGTCGCCGACGGCGTCCCGCACCTCCGCGTGGAGAACCGGGTCCTGCCGGCCGGTCCCACCGTCGCCGACGTCATGGCCAACACCGCCTTCTACTACGGCCTGGTGCGCGCCCTGGCCGAACAGCCGCGCCCCGTGTGGACCCGACTTCCGTTCAGTGCCGCGGCCAGCAACTTCGACACCGCCTGTCGGCACGGCATCGACGCCACCCTCCGCTGGCCCCGACCCGGCCGCGCCGGCGGCCTCGCGGAGGTCCCCGCGGTACGCCTCGTCCAACAGGAACTGCTGCCGCTGGCGGCCGCCGGGCTGGACGCCTGGGGCATCGAACCGGCCGACCGGGACCACTATCTGGGCATCATCGAGGCCCGCTGCGCGCGCCGGACCAACGGGGCGGCCTGGCAGGCCGCGGCGTTCCACCACGCGTTGCGGCAGGGCCTGCCCCGGGACGCCGCGCTGGCCGCGATGACCCGGCGCTACAGCGAGCTGATGCACACCGGGGAGCCGGTGCACACCTGGCCGGTGGCGTGGCCGGTCGGCGGGGCCGTCGTACCGGCGCAGCGGCGGACGGCGCCCGAGGGGAGCGTCTCGTAGCACCGCCACGCGGCGCGTCCGGCGGAGCCGTCCGTCAGCTGACGCCGGTGCCGCAGTCGGTGCGGATCCGGGGGCTCGCCGCCGGGGAGTCGTCGACGGTGAGGCCCGCCACCTCGACCGTGACGGCCAGCCGGTAGGCGTACGTGCCGACCCGGCCGCGGGGGCAGGACGCCGCGACCGGGCCGCCGGACTGGTCCTGGGCGGGCGTCCACGGCGTGTAGCCGCGTTCGCCATAGGGGCGCCAGCCCGACCAGCTGTCCCGTTGGATCTCGTAGTGCTGCCGCATCCGCGCGGTCCGGCCCGCGCAGTGGGTGCGGAAGCCGGCAGAGTGGATCCGGGCGCGCGGCCGGGCACCGCCGACCACGATCTCGCCGTCCTGGACGGTGCGGGAGACCGTGGTGGTGCACCACCAGCCGTGCACTGTGAGGATCTTGACGTTGGCGCAGTCCGTCCGGCTGTCCGGAGCGCGGTAGTCGGCCCGGCGCACCGTCCGGGGGTCCTTCGGGGCGGCGTCGATGTCGCCGACCGTGGTGCGCAGGGAACCGTCGGGCAGTTCCTCGGAGCGCCAGGCCAGCCTGGTCAGGATCGGGTCCGGTGCGGGGCTGGGGGCAGGGGTCACGGATGCGCAGGGGGTGGCGTTCTCCGGGAGGGCGGCGGGGTGCCGGGCGCCCTGGGGGTCGGGTTGGTCCTGTGCTCCTGGTTGGCAGGCGGTGAGGGTGAGCAGGCCGGCCAGGGCCGTGGCGGCGAGCGGCCGGGGCCGGCGCCGGAGCCGGGGCTGGCTGATGGTCGGGTGGGTGGTCGAAGTCCCGTTGACTTTCGGTGACTTGCTTGCTGGTCGTTTGGTGAACGGTCGGCTGGTCATGAGAATTCCCCCGTGCGGAATGCGGAGCCGGTGCGGCCGTCGTGCGGCGGCGCGGTGCCGTGGAGCGGGACGCGGAGCGCGCCAACCGGCATCGCCCTGGTCCGGGTTAGCGGGGGCCGTGGCTGCCGGCCGCCATGATGGCCTTGAGGATCACCTCGCGGATCTGCGACGGGTCGTTGACCTGGTGCGCGGA
The DNA here is from genome assembly GCF_050471125.1 of Streptomyces sp. RGM 3693. NCBI lineage: Bacteria > Bacillati > Actinomycetota > Actinomycetes > Kitasatosporales > Streptomycetaceae > Streptomyces > Streptomyces sp. RGM 3693. Next base: position 1,501,042 of record NZ_JBMPPQ010000003.1, on the reverse strand, counting down.
GCCACCGGTGGGGGCCACGATCCGGTCCAGTGCCGCCCGGTCCGCCTGCGGGCCGATCGCGATGGCGATCAGCGGCACCGGCCGCTTGGGGTCGGCGAGCCGCTTGAGGTCGGCGGCCAGGGAATCCAGGTCGATGCTGCCGACGTCGTCGTTGGCACCGTCGGTCACGATCACCAGCGTGTTGAACTTCCCGGTGGTGTACGTCGCGGTCGCCCGCTGATAGGCGGCGAGGGTGGTGTCGTAGAGGCCGGTGGCGCTCTGTGGCACGGGGGCCAGCGAGTTGAAGGCGGCGGTGAGCTCATCGCGGTGGGTGCCGCCGTCCGCGCCGCGGTTGCCGAGCCGGCTGGTCGGCGACAGTTCCACGTAGTCCCGGTCGCCGTCCAGGTGGGTGGCGAACTTCCACAGTCCGATCTCGTCCTCGGGCGTGAACGTGGACAGCGCCTGGAGGAGAGAGTTCTTCGCGAGGTCCATACGGGACCGGCCGCCCTGCCCGGGGACCGACACGGCCATCGAGGGCGAGGCGTCCACGGCGGTGGTGATCCGGGCGCTCTGCACCGTGATGGTCCACATGCCCAGCAGCGCCTGGAGTTCCTTGGCCGACGGCAGGTCGGCGGGCGCGGCGGTGTACGGCTGTGGTGCGCGACCGCCGGCCGTACTGGTCAGCTTCGGGTCGGCACTGCCGTTGCCGGCCCGGAAGCCGTGGTCGTGCAGGGTCTCCTGCCCTGAGGTGTCGTCCAGCAGGGTCATGAAGCGGTTGGCGGCGCGGCTCTGGTCGGCGTTCAGGGCATTGTCGTCGACGAGGGTGTACGGGTAGGTGAGCTGCGCGGTGCCGTCCGTCGGGTAGAAGAGGTCGAGCGGGGGGCCGCCGTCCCCACTGGTGTTGTGGGCGTACGCGGCCTGTTCGGAGAGGAGCACCGCCTGGTTGCGCCGCGGATTGCCCTGTTCGGCACCGGAGTCGTTGCGCGGCAGCGTGGCCAGCACCTGGTCGTCGCCGTCCGCGACCCGCTCGTAGAGGAGTTTGGCGGTGGCGGCGGTGCGGGTGGCGGCCTCGTCGCCGGTCTCGGCCTCCTTGTGGTGGGCGGCGTTGATGCGCGCCAGGGAGAGCAGACCGGTGGCGCTGCGGGCCGGGTCGGCGACGCCCAGGCGCAGTGTCCCGTCGGTGGTCGCGGTCCGGGTCAGCGCGGTCCAGGAGTAGGTCTTCCCCGGCCAGCCGAGGGTCTGGGCGGCGTTGCGGACCACGCCCAGGGCGATCGGCGAGGAGGCGAGGGTGCCGACGGACGTCAGGGACGAGCCCCGCTCGTCGGTGACCCGGTCCACCCACAGGTCGGAGTCCGGTACCCATACCTGGAACTCGGGGTTGGCGGGCCGTTGGGCGAGCGAGTCGGCGACCTCGGAGGAAGGCTGCGCGTTGATCTTGACGTCCAGGCACTTGCCGTCGGTGCGGACCGCGTCCTTGCGGGCCTCGTCCGCCACCGCCTCCAGCGCCGGGGCGATGTCGGGCGAGGCGACCACGGAGAGCTGTACGGCGTCGCCGCCGCACGGCTTGCCGAAGGGGAGGAGCCCGCCGCGCACCGCCACGATGGAGCCGGCGGCGGCCGCGACGACGACGACGGTGGCGAGGACGACCGTCCGCCGGCGGCGCGGGCGGGGGGACCCCGTGCCCGGTGGTGCGGAGTCGTCAGGCAAGCTGTGACGTCCCATGCGGTAGCGCCTCTCCTGATACTCGGAGGTCCGGAGCCCCGGACCCCCATCGGGATCGATGCGGACGGGAACACCCCACATGGAGGGCGCCCGTCCCCGGCCTGTCGCGAGCGATCTTCGTACCTGCTTTCGAGACCCTAGCGGTGCGACGGTGGTGAAGAGGCGGTATTGCGGAAGTGGAGGAACCTTTGCAATCGGATACAAGTCCCGTGTCGGACGCGGACGTTCCGGGCGCGGGGAACGGCTCGGGGCGGCTGCTGGAGGCGGCCGGGGAGCCCGCCCGGAGCGTGCTGCGGAACGAAACACTGATCGTCCTGGCGCTCTCCCTAGGGGCCAGCGCGGTCTCCGCGCTCATCAGCTTCCTCGGGGCGCTGACCAAACCCGGCGGTCTCAAGCACCAGGCGGCGACGCTCAACGCCTCGCACGCACCCGGCCGACCCTGGCTGGATCTCGCCTGGCAACTGTTCGGGATTGCAACCGCGCTGGTGCCGGTGCTGCTGGTGGCCCATCTGCTGCTGCGCGAACGGGCCGGCGGGCTGCGCGCGATCGGCTTCGACCGGCGGCGGCCCGGCTTCGACCTGGGGATGGGCACCGCACTGGCGGCGATCATCGGGGGGAGCGGCCTGCTGCTCTATCTGGGCGCGCGGGCGGCCGGGTTCAACCTGACGGTGGTGCCCGAGGCGCTGCCCGAGGTGTGGTGGAAGGTCCCGGTATTGATCGCTTCCGCGGTGCAGAACGCCGTCCTGGAGGAGGTCATCGTCGTCGGGTATCTGCTGCGCCGGCTGGGGCAGCTGGGGTGGACACCGTGGGCGGCGGTGGCGGCCAGTTCGGTGCTGCGCGGTTCGTACCACCTCTACCAGGGCATCGGCGGGTTCTTCGGCAACATGGTGATGGGCGTGATCTTCGCCCTGGTGTACCGGCGCTGGGGGCGGGTGGGGCCGCTGGTCGCCGCGCACGCCCTGATCGACATCGTCGCGTTCCTGGGTTACGCGCTGCTCGCGGGGCGGGTGCCCTGGTTGCCCATGGCGTGAGGCACGGCATCCGGTGGTGCGGGGCGGGTGGCCTGGTGGCCCCCGCCTCTTGCCGTACCAGGGTGGTGTCAGGGGGCGGCGAGCAGTTCGCCGTCGATGACGGTCACCGCCGAACCGGACAGCAGTGTGCGGTCGCCGCGCAGCTCGGTCCGGACGAATCCGGTCCGGGCGCCGCCCTGGAGGCCGACCAGGGTGTCGCGGCCCAGGCGTGCCGACCAGAAGGGGGCGAGCGCGGTGTGCGCGCTGCCGGTCACCGGGTCCTCGGCGATGCCGAGCGCGGGGAAGAAGCCGCGGGAGACGAAGTCGTAGCCGCCGTCGGGGTCTTCGGCGCGGGCGGTGGCGATCACGCCCCGGCCGCCGTGCCCGGCGAGCAGCGCGAAGTCCGGTGACAGGTCCCGCACGGCCTTCTCGTCGGCCAGCTCGATCAGCAGGTCGCCGACGTTGGGCCCGGTGTCGTGGGCGGAACGGATCTCGACGCCGAGCGCCCGGGTGACGGCGTCGGGCACGTCCACGGGGGTCAGCGGGGCGGTGGGGAAGTCCATCGTGATCGAGCCGCCGTCGTCGGCGGTGGTGATCAACACGCCGCTGCGGGTGCGGAAGCGGACGGTGCCGGTGGCGGTGCCCGTGGTGTGCAGTACGTGCGCGGTGGCCAGGGTGGCGTGCCCGCACATGTTGACCTCGGCGGCCGGGGTGAGCCAGCGCAGTGCCCAGTCGGCGTCGCCGCCCGGGGGCAGCGGGTGCGCGAAGGCGGTTTCGGAGAGATTGACCTCGGTGGCGACGTGCTGGAGCCAGGCGTCCTCGGGGAACGCGAGGGAGTCGAACAGCACGACCCCGGCGGGGTTGCCGGCGAACGGGCGCTCGGTGAAGGCGTCGACGATGCGGATCCTCATGGCCGGAGCGTAGGTGCGGCGCAAAGCCGCAGGCCAAGGCCAATCCCAGGAAACTGGACCCGGATGTCCTGGGCGCCCGGTGCGGATTGCGCGGATGCCGTCCACGGGTGAGCGGCTCGGGCTACTCACCCATGAGGGGACGTCATCGAAGGGCGGCGGGTCGGTTCGGACGGTGGCTCATGAACGACTGCGGCCGTGGGCCGTGGGTGAAGTAAGGCTGGCGCGAGGCGTGTTCACGTGCGCTGTAGCCACTCGGTGTACCAGGCGCGGAAACCGGAGCTCCTCGGGACGAAGCCGCCCCAGTCCGGGTCCAAGCACCAGACCTCACCCGCTCGTGGGCCGTTCAGGATCAGCCGGAGGTAGCTGCCGCAGCCCTCTTCGGCCAGCATGAGTGTGCCCCGGGTCAGTTCGTCGGCCGGTGCGCCGATGCGGCCGGGCCGGGGTTCGGTGAGGGGAAACGGTTCGGTGAGCCGGCCCGGCAGCCGGTCTTCTGCCCACTCGTCATCCACGGCCCACTCCTCGCCGCCCTCCGCACGGGGGGCGGTCAACGGCATCAACCCGTGACCGGGACCGGCGGGGCCGTTACCCACCTGCGCGACGAAGGACCGGTACTCCGCCGGCAGATCGATGCCGTGAGCCGCCTCGAACGCCTTGATCTCCGCCTCCGGAAGCGCCGGCGCCAACGCGTACCGGTGCGTGTCCGCCCCGAATCGCTCCCGCCCCGGGTCCCCTGCCGCCATCTGCCGTATCCGAAGGCGTACGCCGCCCTCATCCCAGCTCTCCATCCGGCGACCGTAACAACGACCGGGGTGCCTGGCCCCCCCGCGCCTTGGCGCTAGTCGGCTGCCGGTGGCGGCGCCCCCGGGGGCACCGGTGGCGTCCGGCCCGGGCCTCTGACCAGCGCGCTCACGTTCGGAGGCACGGACTCGCCGCCGGCAAGGCTTCGGTGCCACGTGGTCAGGTGGGTCGGTGGCACGCGCTCAGGTGGGTCGGTGCCACAGGGCAGGACGCCGGTGGCCTGTCGCAAATGATCTGGTCTCGGGTCAGTGCTGTGACCTGCGACGACCAGATCTGTTGAGACGTGGGGAAGTCGAAAATCTCAGCTGATGTGGTCCCTAGTGCGATGCGCCAGAAATCCCGAGCTTAAGTTTCTTGTTGGTTGTTGGTGTCTGGAGGAGTGATCCTTGTGAGGTAGTCGGCGAGGGATTTGAGGATCTCGTCGGCGGTTTTGGTCCACTTGAAGGATCTGGGGTTCTCGTTCCAGGTGTCGATCCAGGCCCTGATGTCGGCTTCAAGGGCTTTGACGGAGGTGTGGACGCCGCGGCGGATGAGCTTGTCGGTCAGCAGTGCAAACCAGCGCTCAACCTGGTTGATCCAGGAGGAACCGGTCGGGGTGAAGTGGATATGGAAGCGCGGATGCCTTCCCAACCATGCCTTGATCTCGGGGGTGTTGTGGGTTGCGTAGTTGTCACATACGAGGTGCACGTCGAGTCCGGTGGGGACCGCCTTGTCTATCGTGATCAGGAACTTCTTGAACTCAATGGCCCGGTGACGGCGGTGGAGTTCGCCAATGATGGTGCCGTCGGCGATGTTGAACGCGGCGAACAGGCTGGTAATGCCGTGCCGCAGGTAGTCGTGTGTGCGGCGTTCGGGCATCCCAGGCATCATCGGCAGGACCGGCTGGGACCGGTCCAGTGCCTGAATCTGGGCCTTCTCGTCCACGCATAACACCACGGCTTTCTCGGGCGGGTTGTGATACAGGCCGACGACATCGACGACCTTCGCGACGAACTGCGGGTCGGTGGAGAGCTTGAAGGAGTCCTGCAGGTGAGGTTTGAGGTCGAACCTCTTCCAGATCCGACCGATGGTGGACTTTGACAGTCCGGTGTGGGCGGCCATGGAGGCACGTGACCAGTGCGTGTCCTTGCCTGGCGTGGACTCCAGGGTCGCCACGACGACGTCTTCGACCTGGTCGAGCAGGATCGACGGTGGCCGGCCCACCCTGGGCTCATCGACCAGCCCGTCCAGCCGATGGGCGATAAAGCGGGCTCGCCATCGGTTCACCGTCTGGTGGCCGACGCCGAGTTCGGCAGCGACCTGCTTGTTGGTCCCGCCCTCCGCACACCGCAGCACGATCTTCGCCCGCAGAGCCAGGAATTGAGCGGTCTTCGCCCGCCGCGACCAGCGCGTCAGCTGGGCCCGCTCGGCCTCGCTGAGCACCAACTCCGCCTTGCGTCGACCTGGCCGCGACTCATCTGCAAGTCCTGCCATCCGCTGGGCGGCAAACCGTGAACGCCACTTCCTCACGGTGTCTGTGGTGACCTTGAACTTTGCTGCTACGCGCGCATTGGGCATCCCGTCCGCACAGGCAAGGACGATGCGCGCTCGTTCAGCAAGACGCGGCACGACCGCTCCGCCCGTCCAACGCAGCAACTCCGCGCGTTCCCTACCGGACAGCGCAACTTCGACAGCACGAGGTCCTCGAGACATAAAAACAGGCTACATACTTAAGCTCAGGATTTCTGGCGCATCGCACTAGTGCTGTGACCGGGAAGGTTCACCGTGATCGGAAGGCGGCTCGTGGGACGAGCGCACGCGAAACGGCTGGTATTACTGGGGCATGCAGGAAGAGACCGCACGCTCCGCGATCGACACGTTCATCTCCGCGTTCAACGCCTCGGACGACAGCTATGTGACTGCCCTGCTCTCCCAGGCCCTGACCTCAGACGTAGTCTTCTGGGGGCCGTTGGGTCGCAGCGAAGGAATCGGGGCGGTCGAGCGGTTCGTGCTGGACATCCGACGCCATCCGGCGGGGACCGGCACGATGGTGCGCTGCTCAGCGGTGGACATGCCTGGCGAATGGGCCCGATACCAGTGGGTCTTCACCACGCCTGATGGAGGCCCCCGCCTGGCGGGAACGGATGTCGTCCATCTGCGACGGAGCCTCATCGACCAGGTCATCGTCTTCGCGGGGGAGATCGAGCCGTTCGCCTCCTGAGTCATCCTTCTGTCGCTGTCCTTCTGTCGCTGTCCTTCTCCTGAACTTGCCCCGTCGGCGTTCGGGGGCTGCGGTTCGCGGTTGGTCAGGCTGCGGTGTTGAGGGGGCGTCCGCCCCAGCGGATGCCCTTTTCGCTGCGGGTGCGGGCGCGTTCCTCCGAGCGACCGCCCGTTCTGTACGCCGTAAGAACCAGATCACTTGAGACCACAAGCGAACCGGACCAGATCACCTGAGACACGGGCCAGGTCGACGAAGGCAGGACGCCGGTGTCCTGTCTCAATGAAGTTAGTACTCCAGCAGCGGTTCGTGTCCTGAGCTGTAGTTCATCGTTGACTGGGCATGGTGGGGATGACGGATGGTGCGGCCTGGGCCGCTGAGTTGGAGTCGGTGTTTGCTCGGGTGGCGGGTCGGTTCGCTCGGGCGGATCTGCGGTGGCGGATGCGGGACTACCTGCGTGGACTGCTGGCTCCGGTGGCCCGCAAGAACGGCTGGCAGCTGGCTGAATACGCAGGTCACCGTAGCCCGGACGGATTCCAGCGGCTTTTGAACTCGAGCGTCTGGGACGCGGATGAGATCCGTGACGATGTGCGGGACTACGTTGCCGGGAAGCTCGGCCCCGGCGGTGTGCTCATCCTCGACGACACCGGATTCATCAAGAAAGGCACCACGTCCGCGGGCGTGGGACGGCAATACACCGGCACATCCGGAAAGATCGACAACTGCCAGATCGGAGTCTTCGCCGCCTACGCCACCGAGCATGGACGGGCCTTGGTGGACCGGGAGTTGTATCTCCCCAAAGCCTGGACGAGTGACCGGGAACGCTGCCGGGCGGCGAAGATCCCTGACGAGAGAGGGTTCGCAACCAAGGGCGAGCTTGCGAAGTCGATCGTGATCCGTACCTTGGCAGCGGGCCTGCCTGCCCAGTGGGTAACGGCGGACGAGGCATACGGCCAGGAGTGGAAGTTCCGGCGCTTACTTGAGGAACTCGGTGTCGGCTATGTGGTCGCGGTGCCCAAGTCGCAGCAGGTCAAGTCCCTGGCGGGCTCCTGGAGGATCGACGAGCTCATCAGGCAGGCTCCGGAGGATGCCTGGCAGCGGCTCTCCTGCGGCAACGGTGCAAAAGGCCCGCGCCGTTACGACTGGGCGAGTGCCAGACTTCCGGCCATCAGCTTCTTCGACGGTGATGAGCCCACCCATCACCGCTGGGTCCTGGCCCGCCGAAGCCTGACCCGCCCGGACGAGATCGCCTACTACTTCGCCTACGCCCCAGTCGTCTGCACTGTCGCTGATCTGGCCCGGGTCGCCGGTATGCGTTGGACGATCGAGGAGTGCTTCCAGGCCGCGAAGAACGAATGCGGCCTGGACGAGTACGAAGTCCGCCGCTACGTGGGCTGGTACCGCCACGTCACCCTGGCCATGCTCGCCCACGCCTTTCTCGCCGGCCTCGCCGCCGACGCCTCAAAAGGGGCTGCAGAAACGACCCCACCAGCAGAACCATCCCACTCACCGTGGCGGAGATCCGCCGGCTCCTGGAACATCTCCTGCCCCACCGAACACCACACCGCCATCCACGAGATCACGCACTGACCTGGTCCCACTGGCGCAGACACCGCCAGGCAACCGCCCAACACTGCCACTACAAAAGAAGAAGCAGCTCAGGACACGAACCGCTGCTGGAGTATTAGTCGTCCACCTCTGCGCTGACCTGCGTGGACTGGATTGGGTGAGACGCGGGGACTCGCTTCGTTGAGACAAATCTCGGCTCGCTAAAGCATCTGCGCGTTCCGATGCTGGTCGCCCGCCTGCTCCAAGGCGGCCTCGTAGGCGTGCAGGGCGGCGATGACTGTGGCGCGTTCCGCGGGGTCGAGACCGCGCATGACGCATTCCCAGGCGGAGGCGCTGGCAGAAAGCCATTCGCCGATCGGTGCGGCGTAGGCGGGGGCGATGGCGATGATGCGGCGGCGGCGGTCGGCGGGATCGGCAGTGCGCTGCAGGACGCCCGGCCGTGACAGCTCGCTGACCATGAGGCTGACGGTCGTCGGGGCCAGCTCCAGCCGAGCGGCCAGCTCGTTGATGCTGGTGGGGCCGTCGTACTCCAGGTGGGCCAGCAGCGCGAGGTGTCGCGGTGCCAGGTCCAGACTCTGGAGCGCCGGAGGTATGGGCAGGCGTTTGGCGCGGCCCACGAGCCGTGGCATGAGCAACAGCAGGGTGCGGACAGCCTCATTGACGGCTGGACCGTCCGATTCCGTGGACATCGGCGACCTCTTCCAGATACCTTTAAAAGCAAAGGCTTTGGATTCAAAGGGAACGAGGTCCACTATGCCGCATCTGACCGTCCACCTTCCAGAGAACAGGCTGACCGGGAACGAACCCATGCTCGTCGCCGCACTGACCGACGCTGTCGTCGACGTCTATGGTGAATGGGCCCGCGACCTCGTAAGCGTCCGCCTGGCGGGAGTCCCCGCAGGCCGTTTCGCGCAGGGTGGCAAGGCCGTGGACACAAACGCCTCGGTGATCTTGGGCGTCCGCGCTAGCGTCTTCGACCGCCCCGACGCCGCCCAGATCACCGCGCGCCTCGGCAGCGCGCTCACCGACGCGATCACGCGCGTTGTCGGCGATGACCTCCGCGCCGGCACCATGGTCGAACTCGTGGCGTCACCGTCAGAACGTACCTTTGTCGGCGGCACCCTCACCGTGTGACCCTCCATCTGGGTCACCTCACGACCCGGCCGTACTCAGGCTCAGCAGCGGCAGTAGGGGGGAACGGGCTCCACCGTGCTTCCGCGTCGGCTTCATCGGGCCGGCGCGGTGGCGGGATGGTTTCGCGGGGGAAGAACGCGTCGTAGATCCTCGGGCTTCGGTGGAAGGCGACGAACTTGTGGGTGGAGAAATGCCGCTCAACCCACTGGATCAGAGGGTCTTTGCGCTCCTTGGGGACGTAGCCGAGAAGGATGTTGCGGACGGTGATCTGTTCGACGAGCCAGGCGACGTGGCCGGTGGCGACAGCGCGGCGTTCCCACTCCCGGCCGGCAAGAAGTCCGGCGAGCGTCACGACTTGAGGGTGGAAGCACATTGTGAGCGTCAGGTCGGGAGAGGGGAGTTTCCCGGTGCCGTCGGTGAGGGTGCGGCGTGCGGTGTCGAGCAGATCGAACGGGTCAGCGGACTGTTGCAGCCAGGCGAAGTACATCTTTCGCGCATCCGGATAGGCGTTGCGAACCCAGCGGCGGCCGTGGCGGGCCATCAGATTTCGGTGGTGTCTCTGGGCTCGTAGCGTGTCGGGGAGCCTGCTGACGTCGACTTGCTCGTCGGCGTCGGCGTCGGCGTTGGCGATGCCGTCGCCGATCCAGAGGCGGTGGCGGAGACAGACGTTGCGGTCATGAGTGGTCCAGCAGGTCACGGTCATGGTGATGCCTGCGGCGTGAGTGCAACGGCGGCAGGCGGGACGCTGAATGGCGGTGTGCAGGGCTGAGCGCGGACGGCCGATGGCGCCGGGCTTGTCGATGGTGTCGACGTCGGCGTCGAGGAATTCAGGCAGGGCCAGTTCCAGGGCGCGTTGGCGGACTCCGGCCGCGACCGCGAGAGGTTCAAGGAGTGTTTTCGCCGGGGTCTTCTTGGTGCGGCGGATCACCAAGAGGGGCAGCAACTGGTCGGCCGGAAGGTGGTTGGCGGCGGCGAGCCTGTGGAGGAAGGAGTCCAGGGTCTCGTTGTGAAAGAGGGGGACGGTGCGCGGAAGCGGCTGTCTCGGTGGCACTACTCGTCGCGTTCCCGCAGATGGAGAAGGTCGGGGAGGGCTCTGAGGCGTTCACGGTGGACCGCTGCGCGGCAAAGACGGGAACACCACACCGGCTGGCACTGACTTCCGCGTGAGGAGCTTGTCTTCTGCTGCAGATCCTGCCCGCAGTGTCCGCACTGCCCCCTGGCCCACCGGGCTTCGTAGGAGGCTTGCCTGCAAGGTTCGGAACACCAGCGAAAAGGGCGGTTGCGTTCGACGACGGTGCCGCAGTAGGCGCAGGGTGCTCTGTGGACGGTGTGCCGGCGGGCACCTTGGGGCGAGAGCGGGACGCGCTTGCGGCGGGCGATCACGAGGCAGCGGTCGGAACACCATCGTGCTGGTCGGCCCTTGACCCTCCGCGAGCGCAGGGGCTGGAAACAGTTGCCGCATCGCGTGTCGATCAGTGCTCGTTGCAGGTCGGTAAGGGGGCGTCCCGTGACCGCGGCCACTTTCTCGACGAGAGGCGGGCCGACGGAGCCCACCGCGCAGAGGTGGGAGCGCAGATCAGCCGCTCGAACCTCCACCCGACCTGGGCGCAGAGCAGCCGCGTCACCTCGAACGCCTCGGTGTCCTTCGGCTCGATCCGATCGTCCGCACGAACATCGACGACCACCGCCGAGCCGTCCGCGCGGCGCACGAAGTAATCCGGGGCGTGCCGACGCTCCCGCTCACCGTCGTGCCAGTGCAGCCAGAACGGCTGCGAGCCGATCCCCACCACGCTCGGATCGAAGTCCATCAGCAGCAGCCGGTCCCGCTCCAGCCACGATTCGAAGCCGACGTGCCGCCCGGTCGTCGCCGCCCAGTACCAGCCCGGGAAGTGACGCTCACCGCGCGACCAGCGAAACGTACGCACGGGTTCGACATCCTCGAACCGGCCCGTCACGCAGTCCCGCAGCGGACGCCGACGACGCCCGTGCACCGCGTCCACGTACGACAACTCGACGCACGGACCCGCGTGATCCACCCCAGCCGGTACAGCCATCCAGCACCCCCAGCGCCCTCAGTCGCGCGACTAGGTTCGCTGAGACAGAAGCCCGAACGGCTCGGTTCGTTGAGACAGAAGCACGAACGGCTCGGTTCGTTGAGAAAACGACTCGATTGAGTGAGACAGGACAGCCGGAAGGTGTGGGCGGACCCTTGTCTGCCGAACAGTTCCGATATATCGTTGACGCATCGCGATCGATCAACGATTGCGAGCGATAGTGCATACGTGATGCACCGACGATGAGAAGGAGGACGCACTATGCGTTCCCAGGGATACGAGTACGGACCTGAGCGCCGGCACGAGCACTACGGCCCCGGGCACCGCGGCGGCCGCGGCGAGTTCGGCGGCGGATTCGAGCGCCGGCGGGCGGCCTTCGGTGGATTCGGCCCGCCTTTCGGAGGCCCGCCCTTCGGGGGTGGTCGAGGGCGAGGCGGGCCGCGCGGCCGGGCCCGGCGCGGCGATGTGCGCGCCTCGATACTGGCGCTGCTCAAGGACCGACCGATGCACGGGTACGAGATGATCCAGGAGATCGCCGAGCGCAGTGGCGGGGCGTGGAAACCCAGCCCCGGCTCGGTCTACCCCACCCTCCAACTGCTGGAGGACGAGGGGCTGATCGCCAGCGCCAGCGAGGGCGGCAAGAAGCTGTTCTCGCTGACCGACGCCGGTCGCGCCGAAGCCGACAGTGGCTCCGACGCCCCCTGGGAGGACGCCGGTCGTGGCGTCGACTGGGAGGCCATGAACGAGATACGGAAGGCGGGCGGCGGTCTGGTCGAGGCGTTCCGTCAGGTGTGGGCCACCGGCAGTCCCGAGCAGCGGGAGAAGGCCATGGCGGTGGTCAACAAGGCCCGCAAGGAGCTGTATCTGATCCTCGCCGAGGAGGACTGAGGTAGTCGGCCGGGGCGGCGGTGCCGAACGGTGCCGCCGCCCCGGCGCTCAGGTCACCAGGCCGGCGAGCCTGCGCAGGGACTCGTCCAGTGCGGTGCTCGCCGAGTCCTTCAGCTTGGCCGCCATCAGGGAGACCGCGGCGCCGGTGAAGGACCCGTCGATCTGGACCGTGGTGGCCCCGCCGTCGGGCGTCAACTGGTAGCGCATGTCGAGGTTGACGCCCATCGGGCCCTTGCCCTTGACGGCGAGCAGTCGGCCCGGTTCCAGCTCCTGCACGGTCCAACTCACCTCGGCGGGGAAGCCCATCAGCTTCATGTTCTCCGCGTAGGCCGCGCCCACCTGGAGGGGCTGCGGGCCGCCGTGCGGGAAATTGGTGTGGGTGGCGTTCCACTGCCCGTAGGAGTCGAAGTCGGTGAGCCGGCCCCAGACCTTCTCGGTCGGTGCCTCGATCCGGGTCTGGGCGGTGACATCGGCCATGCGAGCACCCCTTCGGTGACGGCGTCCTGGCTGGTGCGCGGAACGTAGTCGCACCGGGGCGAAGGTTCAATACCGATGACCTGGATTTGCTGATGGATCGTCAGTTGTGGGTGGGGGTGGGACCGTGGTTGGTAGGTCGGTAGGCGGTCCGCGTGATGCCGGCGCAGCCCGTACGCCGGATCCGCCGGTGTCAGAGGTCGGTCCGGCCGTCGACGGCTGCGCCACGCCAAGCTGTCCGGCGTCACGTCGGAGACTCAGGGGAACGGGTGTCGGTCCGCGTCGCGGAACAGTGGCGCCCACTTCCGGGTCCGCGGGTTTTTCCGAGGCCGGGCGGACGAGAGTGCACCCGTTTGCGATGGATGCCTGGCCTTCACGATCTCTCCGCATATCCTCCGTAAGGATGAGATCGTGTGTGGGCTTCCCCAACCAAGGTGGGATGCGTAAATGCTTCCCGCCGGGGATGCTCCGGCCTTTCAGGACTGGTGGGGTGGGGCTGTGCAAAACCGTACTGCGTACAGCGGCGGGGAACGCTCCGCCCAGGAAGACCTCGACAGTCAGCTCACCGTAGAGCTGGCGTCGGTGGTTTCCGCTGCCCGCAGACGAGCCACCCGCGACGGCGACCGCCAGGTCGACACCGCACACCTCCTCCACGGACTCCTGGAGTGGGACCCCGCGGTCCGCGAGGTTTTTGACGGCGGCCACCAGATCGCCCGACTGCTCGGCTACCTCGTCCAACGCAGCATCGGCTACGGACTCCAATGGCATGGCACCGTCGAGGACTCCGGCGCGGTCCCCATGGTCGCCGAAGGCGGCGTCCCCGGCTGGTCGCCCGCCGCTGCCGCCGCCATGGACGGCGCCCTCGACCGCGCGCACGCCCGCTATGCCACCCGCGCCGGCTGCCTCGACCTGCTCGCCGCACTGGTCGACGACCCCGAATCCCGAGCCGTCGAAGTCCTGCGCCGCGCCTCCGTCGACACCACCCGCCTCGCCGCCCGCCTCGACGGCGAACAGCGCCCCGGACCGGACTGACCAGGCTGTTGCGCACCGCCCCGGACTCGACTGACCAGGCCGCCGCGCATCGCGCCGGCCCGGCCGCGTATCGCCTGGTGAGACAGGAGCTTCGGGGGGTGACGCTGCTGACCGCGGCTGTCATGATGACCCGATGCACGCCTCATCGGGGAGCCAGGCAGGTCACACGACCAGCCCGGCCCAGGGAATCTCCGGGTCCAGGGGGACCCAGCAGCCGGCCGCCCTCGGCCCGGACAACGCCCGGCGCTCCGGACGCGGCGCCGGGCTCGGGCTCGCTCTGATCTCCGCGCTCGCCTTCGGCGGTTCCGGAGTCGCCGCCAAACCCCTGATAGCCGCCGGCCTCGAACCGCTGCACGTCACCTGGCTGCGCGTCACCGGCGCCGCACTGGTCATGCTCCCCGTCGCCTGGCGCCACCGGGACCTGCCCCGCCGCCGGCCCGCACTGCTCGCCGGCTTCGGACTGCTGGCCGTCGCCGGCGTCCAAGCCTGCTACTTCGCCGCGATCTCCCGCATCCCCGTCGGCGTCGCGCTCCTCATCGAATACCTCGCCCCCGCCCTCGTCCTGGGCTGGGTGCGCTTCGTCCAGAAACGCCCCGTCACCCGCGCCGCCGCCGTCGGCGTGGTGCTGGCCGTCGGCGGACTGGCCTGTGTCGTCGAGGTGTGGAGCGGCCTCACCTTCGACGCCATCGGCCTGGCCCTCGCGCTCGGCGCGGCCTGCTGCCAAGTCGGCTACTTCGTCCTCTCCGACCACGGCGGCGACGACACGGGCGACGCGGCACCGGACCCCCTGGGGGTCATCGCCTACGGCCTGCTGATCGGCGCGGTCATCCTCACCCTCATCGCCCGCCCCTGGGCCATGAACTGGTCGGTACTGGGCGGCACCGCGGACCTGAACGGCGTCGGCGTCCCCGCCCTGCTGCTGCTCGCCTGGATCGTGCTGGTCGCCACGGTGACCGCGTACCTCACCGGCGTGGTGTCGATCCGCCGACTCTCCCCGCAGGTCGCCGGAGTCGTCGCCTGCCTGGAAGCGGTGATCGCCACCGTGCTCGCCTGGGTTCTGCTCGGCGAACACCTCTCCGCACCCCAGATCGCCGGCGGCGCGATCGTCCTGATCGGCGCGTTCATCGCCCAGTCGGCCAAACCGCCAACCGAACCGGGGGAGGCCGGCACTGTCATCGCGGCCGGCGGAGGAGCGCCCGCCATGGACGCCCACGAGTCCCAAAACGGGCCGCGGAACGACCGCTGCGCGGCACCGTCCGATAGTGACTTGTCGACCGGTTCGCCCACGACATAGGTTGACGATCATGCATTCGACTGTGCTTCCCCCTCCCGCCGCGTAAGGCGGGCGGCGACCTCCGAGGAAAATCCCGGCCCGGGCGGAGTCCCGAGCTGGTCGACGCTGCCCGCACACGGGACCACGCGACCACTCCACGGCGCACCGCGCCGTCCTGGATTTCCCGGAGTACACCTCCCATGCACAGCGCACCCCACCCCGCCCTGCCCGTGGGCCGGGGACTCGTCTACGTCTCCCTCGCCGCCACCGCCTGGGGCACCGCCGGCGCGGCCGCCGCCCTCCTCTACCAGGGCAGCGGACTCGGCCCCGTCGCCCTCACCTTCTGGCGCACCTTCGGCAGCCTGCTGCTCCTGCTCGCCGTACGGGCGGCGCGGCGGCACCGCACCGGCCGCACCGCCAGGACCAGCCCGCTCCCGGCCGAGACGCCGCGTCGCCGCGCCACGCGGGTCGCGGTCACCGGTATCGCCCTCGCCGTCTTCCAGGCCGCCTACTTCGCCTCCGTCGAAGCCACCGGCCTGGCCGTCGGCACCGTCATCACCATGGGAGCCGGCCCCGTCCTCATCGCCATCGGGGCACGCCTCACCATGGGTGAACGGCTCGGCGCCGGCGGCGTCCTGGCCGTCGGCGGGGCACTGAGTGGTCTGCTCGTCCTCGTCCTCGGCGACGGCGCCGCCACGGTTCGCCCGGCCGGCGTCGGCTACGCCCTGCTCTCCGCCGCCGCCTGCGCCGTGATGACCCTCGCCACCCGCCGCTTCGGCCGGGGCGGCAGCAGCGACCCGTACGCCTCGACCGTCAGCGCGTTCGCGGTCGGGACACTGTGCCTGCTGCCGCTCGCCGCGGCCGAGGGCCTCTGGCCGCACCTCCACGACCTGGGCCGCAGCCTGGTCCTCCTCGCGTACATCGCCGCCATCCCCACCGCCCTCGCCTACGGCCTCTACTTCGCCGGACTGGCCGCCGTCCGGGCCGCGACCGCCTCCGTGATCTCCCTGATTGAACCGGTCTCGGCGGCGGCCATCGCGGTGCTGTTCCTCGGCGAACACCTCACCACGTCGACGGCGGCCGGCACCGCGGTCCTGCTCACGGCCGTCGCGGCGCTGGCGGTAACGGAGGCACGCAGCCGCGGCCGCCAACTCGGGTAGCCGCACGGCGGCTGGTCCTACGGGACCAGCCGCCAGAACTGCCGCTTGTCCTTGTCCCGGACGACGACGCCCAGCCGGGCCAGCTCGTCCCTCAGCTCCCGAGCGTCCTCGGCCGTCCCCGACTTGCCGAGGGCCCGCTCGCGAGCGGTGAACAGGGCGTTCGCGCCGACCGGCAGTCCCGGGGTGTCGGGGACCCAGCGCCGGAACTCGTCCTCGTGCGGATCGCCGTCTGCCCAGGCGTAACCGTGCGCGCGGAACGCCTCGGCGAGACGCTGGGCGTTCAGGCTGCAGCCCTCCCGCGCGAGTTCGGCAGTGTCCGCGGCGAGCAGGACCAGCTCCTTGCCGTCCCGGAACACCCGGTGGACCGCCTCGCGCGAGAACGCCCGCGGCTTCGCCCGCCGGGTGAGGACCACCTCGTCGTCGGAGACGCTGACGGCGAGCTCCTCGTGCTGCCCGAAGAGCGCCACCGCCAACCCCAGCGCCGCACCCACGCTCAGCACACCGATCGTCAGCCAGGGCTCCGGGATCGCGGTCAGCAGCCTGGCCGGGCCCTGCCAGGGCGCGTGCTCCAGCGTCACCAGCCACTTCGCGAGCAGCCGCACCAGCCAGCCGAGGCAGGCGCCGACCGCCGCGAACAGCACACAGACGGTGGCCACGACCGCGGGCGAGTCGGCGAGGACCGTGGGACGGGCCGGCTGCCCGGGCTCTGCACGAGGTCCGGCGGGGCTCCCAGTGGGCTGCGGCTTCTCGATGTCCAAGTGGCGGCTCCCCCTGGTGGAATGCGGACCGTGCGTGGCCACAATAATAAACCGAGTACGCGGTCTATTATTGCGCGGCGGGGACGGCCGACGCGACCCGAGCGAGGGCACCGGACCGCCGGGCGAAGCAACCGGACGCAAAGCCAATGGACGAAGGGCGGCAGCGGCATGAGGAAGATCGACCCGGCGAAGCACCGGGCCCGGCGCCAACACATCCTGCACACCGCAGCCCAACTCTTCGCCGCCAAAGGCTTCGAGCGCACCACCACGGCGGAGATCTGCAAGGCAGCCGGTATGAGCTCCGGCAACCTGTTCCACTACTTCCCCAACAAGCGCGCCATCTTCCACGCCATCTTCGAGGACGACGGCGGGGAAGAAGGGGAGAGCAAGGCCGAGCGACTCGCCCGCGCACAGGCGAGCGACGACCCCTGGGGAGCGCTGCTGGAGGTCGTGGATCTCCTCACCGTCGACGCGATGGACCCCGTGGCCCCGCCGCTGGTCATGGAGGCCGTCGTGCAGGCCCACCGCGACCCCGAACTCGATGCGCTGCTCGGCCGGGACAGCGCCCAGGAGCACGCCGCCGTCACGACCCTGCTCACCAGGGCCGCGGCCGCCGGCCAGATCGACGCCGCACTGGACCCGCACGACGCCGCGGCCTGGGTGCTGGCCCTGATCGGCTCGCTCTACACCAGCGCGGCCACCGACCCGACGTTCCGGCCCGCCGAACAACTACCCGTCCTGCGCCTCATCCTCCAGCGCTTCCTCCAGGCCCCACCGCGCGATGTGCACCCGCCGCACCCGCCGCAGGTGTAAGCAGGTGTAACAGGCGCAAGGGGCACAACGGGTTTACCGGGGCGCGGACTCGGCGTTCACCGTTTAGCGCTCGTCGGCGTCGGCGTCGGCGTCGGTGTCGTCGGCACGCGACCGAGGCTTGGCCCGCACATGGATGCGCTCACCCTGCCGACCGAAGAGACTGAGGACCTCCACCGGGCCGTCGCCCGTACTCCCGAACCAGTGCGGCAACCGCGTGTCGAACTCGGCCGCCTCGCCCGCCCCCATGACCAGATCACGGTCGGCCAGCACCAGCCGCAGCCGCCCGGCGAGCACATACAGCCACTCGTACCCCTCGTGCGTACAGACATCAGGCGTGCTCCGGGTCGCCGGAATCACCATCTTGAAGGTCTGCAACGGGCCCGGATGACGGGTCAGCGGCAGCACCGTGGCGCCGTGCAGGTGCCGCGGTTTGAGCCGGACCCGCGGATCACCGACCTCAGGAGCCCCGACCAACTCGTCCAGTGGCACCTGATGGGCCTGCGCGATCGGGAGCAACAACTCCAGACTCGGACGGCGCTGCCCGGACTCCAGGCGGGACAAGGTGCTCTTGGAGATTCCCGTGACCTCGGCGAGCGCGGACAACGTGACCCCCCGGTCGGTCCGCAGCCGCTTCAGACGCGGACCGACCTCGGCGAGGGCATGGGAAATGGCGGCTGAGTGTTCCACACCCGCCATTGCACCGTGCCGTTCCCGGATTCGGCAACAAAGATTGCTGAGAATGCGACGGATCGCGCAGCCTGCGGGCGGAGGTGATCGCGATGAGCGAAACGAACAACGGCCCCGACAGTGGGGCCGAGAACCCTGCGCACGGCGCTTCCATGCACCACGCCGGCAACCCGGCCCGCGACACGGAGTGGGACGTCGTGGTCGTCGGAGCCGGCGCGGCCGGACTGAACGCGGCCCTGGTCCTGGCCCGCGCCCGCCGACGCGTGGTGGTGATCGACGGCGGAGCGCCCCGCAACGCACCGGCCGACCGGATGCACGGCTTCCTCTCCCGGGACGGGATGCCACCGGCAGCCCTCCTGGAGGTCGGCCGAGCCGAACTGGCCACCTACGGAGCCGAACTGCTCACCGGCCAGGCGACCGAGATCACGCCCGCCCTCGGCGTACGCCTCGCGGGCGGCCCCGAGCTCCGCGCCCGCCGCGTCCTGGTGGCCACCGGCCTGCGCGACGAACTCCCCGCGATCCCCGGCCTACGGGAGCGATGGGGCCGGGACCTCCTGCACTGCCCCTACTGCCACGGCTACGAGGTCCGCGACCAGCCGCTCGGCGTGCTCGGCACCCACCCGGGCTCGGTCCACCACGCCCTCTTGCTGCGACAGTGGTCGCCCGACGTCGTCTTCTTCCCGCACACCATGGACCCGACCGACGACGAACGGGAACGGCTGACGGCGCGCGGCGTGCGGATCGCCGAAGGCACCGTCACCCGCCTGGTGACCGAGGGCGACCGGCTGCGCGGGGTCGAACTGGCCGACGGACGCGTGGTGCCGCGCGCCGCGGTCTTCGTCGTCCCGCGGATGGTGCCGCACGACGCCCTGCTCACCGCACTGGGCTGTGCCCGGAACGAGGACGGCTGGGTGAGCACCGACCCCTCGGGCCGGACCAGCGTGCCCGGGGTGTGGGCCGCGGGGAACGTGGTCGATCCACGGGCGCAGGTGGTGACGGCCGCCGGCATGGGGGCGGCCGCCGCCTTCGCCCTCAACCTCGATCTGGTGGCGGAGGAGGTCGAGCAGGCCGTCGCGGAACACCGCGCACCGGCGGGAGCGGACCGCTGACCAGGGCCGCGAGCGGGCCGCTGGCCCGCGGCCACGGGCGAGCCGCCGACCCGCGGCCATAAGCGACGCAACGCACCGGAGGCAACCGCACTCCGACCTCCGGTGCCCCGCTCCCCGGGCGCGGGCCGAGCCGCCTACCGCCGCCCGCTCCACCGGCTGGCGGACGGCGCGGAACCGCCGCCAGCCGCCAGCCGGCGCTGCTGGTGCCGGCGCGCCGCGGCATCACCAGGACCGCCCCGCTCCGCGAGCCGCTCCGAAATACGGTGCTGGACCGTCTCGGACCGCTTCCCGCCGTACTTGAACTTGGCCCGTACGTCGTGCACTTCGAGGCGCAGCCCACGGATACCGGACAGCTGCCGCCCGTACGGGGCCGCGCCGGCCACGATCGGGGCCGATCCGCCGGCCGGCTGGAAGTGCGTCATCTGGCGCTGGAGCAACTCGGCCTTGGCCTCCGGATCGTCCACCACATGCGCCGTACAGACGAGCTGAACCGCGGCGTAGAAGCTGGTGGGGACCCCGTGCTCGGGCGGCTGGCCCTCGTCCGCCTGCCAGGGGCCGGGGATGAAGGTGTAGTCGTCGACCACGCTCAGCAGGACCGTCGGTCGATCCTCCAATGCGGGCCACAGGGGATTGGGGCGGGCGAGATGGGTGACGGCCTCGCGGCGCGCGGGGTCGTAGGCGAAGTGCAGCGGCTGCACCCACGGGGGGTCGCCGGGGGAGCCGTTGACGGCGAGCTGTCCGAAGTCGTGGGCGGTGAGCCACTCCTGCCATTCGGCGTCGTCGGTGGGGGCGTCCCAGGGATGGATGAGCATCGGCGATCCTCAGCGGGCGGAGAGGTAGGCCGGCGCGGAGATGCCGGGAGCGAGGTCGTCGGCCGGTATCGGAGCGCCGTACACGGGAGAGACGGGCAGCACGCCGCTCCAGTGCGGGAGGGCGAGGTCCTCGAGCTCGTCGTTGGGGCCGCCGGTGCGGATCTTCGCGGAGACCTCGTGCAGATCGAGGCGGAGCACGGCCGTGGCGGCCAACTCCTTGACGTTGGCGGGCCGGGAGTCCGCGGCGCGGCCGGGCAGCACGTGGTTGACGAGGGCATCCAGAGCGGCCGTCTTCTCGTCCTCGTCGGTGACCTGGTGGGCGGTGCCGTGGACCACGACGCTGCGGTAGTTGATGGAGTGGTGGAACGCGGACTTGGCGAGGACCAGGCCGTCGACGTGGGTCACCGTGAGGCAGACCGCCAGACCGGGGTCCGCGCTCTGCTCGCCGGCCATCCGCAGCGGGCGCGAACCGGTCGAACCGTGCACATAGAGACGGTTGCCGACCCGGCCGTAGAGCGTCGGCAGGACGACCGGGGCGCCGTCGCGCACGAAGCCGAGGTGACAGACGTAGCCCTCGTCGAGGATCGCGTGCACCGTCGCCTCGTCATAGCGGGCGCGCTCCCGGGACCGGGTGGGGGTGGTGCGCTCCGTCGCGGCAAAAGACGTACCCTCAGCCATTGCGAACTCCATTGCACTAGTACATAATCAACTTTGTGCTAGGAGAATATCGGATCGAAGGGCGGCGCGCATCGGACATTGCCGCAAGTGTGGAGCGAGCCGTCGGTGCGGGCGAGCTCCAGCCAGGCGAAGTCCTGCCCCCGCTAAGGGAGTTGGCTGTCTATCTGGAGGTGAATCCCAATACGGTCGCAGCCGCATACCGCACGCTCCGCGACCGCGGAGTGATCGAAACGGCCGGCCGGCGCGGCAGCCGGGTCCGCCCCAGGCCCGCCAGCACCTCACGTGAAGCACTGAGAGCGGTGGCACCACCCGGCGTACGGAACGTCGCGGACGGCAACCCCGACCCGACCCTGCTCCCCTCACTGGAAGAGGCACTGGCCGAGGCCGCCGCACGCAACACCCGACGCCCCGTCCTCTACGGCATGCCCGCCGTCGACGACGACCTCGAAGCGCTCGCCCGAGCCGCCTTCACCCGCGACGGCGTGCCAGAAGGCCCCATCGCCGTCGCCAGCGGATCACTCGACGCCATCGAGCGCGTCCTCGCGGCACACCTGCGCCCCGGGGATGCCGTGGCGGTCGAAGACCCCGGCTGGGGCAGCCTGCTGGACCTCATCCCCGCCCTCGGCCTTCGCCCCGTACCCGTCGGCGTGGACGACGACGGCCCGATCCCCGAGCGCATGGCGGCGGCACTCAACGACGGAGCCCGCGCGGTCGTCGTCACCGACCGCGCACAGAACCCCACCGGCGCCGCCCTCAGCGGCCCCCGCGCCGTCGAACTCCGCACCCTCCTGAGCCACCACCCCGGAGTGCTCCTCATTGAGGACGACCACGGCCACGGCATAGTCGACCTCCCACTGCACCCGCTCTCCGGCGTCACCGACCACTGGGTACTCGTCCGCTCGACGGCCAAGGCCTACGGACCCGACCTACGCCTCGCGGTACTCACCGGCGACACCGTCACCATCGACCGGGTCGGCGGCCGCCAACGCCTCGGCCCCGGCTGGGTCAGCCACCTGATCCAACACGCGGTCGCACACCTCTGGAGAACGACCGCAATCGACCCCAAGGCCATCGCCGGCGCATACGGCGAGCGACGGGACGCCCTGATACAGGCCCTGAAAGAACGCGGAGTCCCGGCGCGCGGCCGCAGCGGAATGAACGTCTGGGTACCGGTCCCGGACGAGACCGGCACGGTCGCCCTCCTCGTGCACTACGGCTGGGCCGTCGCCCCCGGCGCGCGCTTCCGCATGCAATCCCCGCAAGGCATCCGGATCACCGTCTCCGGCCTCACCGCCGATGACATCAACCCCCTGGCCGACGCGGTAGCCGAGGCGAGGGGGAGGGGGGAGGCGCGGAGGTATGAGTGAGGGGTGGGGGTGTAAGGGAGGGGAGGGGAGGGGAGACAGAGCCTTCTGGCGCTCGGCTTCAGCTTCGGCTTTGGCTTCGGTGGTGCGGTGGACGGGTGGTTGTGGGTGGCTACGGGGTACGCGGCTTGCTCTGGGTGAGTGCGGCGCCGGCCAGGACGATGAGGGCGCCCAGAGGGGTGTTCCAGGTGAGGTGCTCATTGAGGAGGGCCACGCCGGACACGGTGGCGATGACGGGGATGAAGTAGGTGACCATCTGAGCGGTGGTGGGGCCGACTTCCGCGACCATGCCGTACTGCAGGAGGAAGGCGACGCCGGTGCCGAGGGCGCCGAGGGCGAAGACAGCAAGCAGTGGCATGAGGGGGAACGAGGTCGGCATCGGGGTGAACAGCGCAGTGACCACGGCCAGTTGGAGAGTGGCGAGCAGCAACTGGGTACTGGACATGGCGAGGTGTGAGTGCTTGTCCCGGGCGAGGGTGCGGCGGACGTAGATCCAGCCGATGGGGTAGCTCAGCGAGGCGCCCAGTGCCATGGCGGTGCCCGTCAGGTCGGTGCCGGAGAAGCCCTGCCAGGCGCCGAGGACGGTGAGTACGCCCAGGAATCCGATGCCGAGCCCCGCGACCCGGCGCCGGGTGGGGCGGTCTTCCGAGAGGGCCACGACCGACAGTGCCATGCCCCACAGTGGCGAGGTGGCGTTACAGATGCTGGCCAGGATGGAGGGGATCGTCAGCTCGGAGTACGCGAAGAGCGAGAACGGTAGTGCGTTGAGGAGGAACGCGGCGACCGTGAGGTGGCCCCAGGTCCGCGCCGAGCGCGGGAGCCGTTCCCGTTTGATCACGAGGAACACCAGCAGCACCAGCGCGCCGAAGGCCACCCGCCCCAACGTGACCTGCAACGGCGCGAACCCCTCGGTCCCCACCTTGATGAAGAGGAAGCTGAATCCCCAGACCAGGCAGAGGACGGCGAACCGGATCTGCCAGGCGAAGGTGCGGCGCGCGGGCCCGTCCTGGGTGGAGCCAGAGACGACCGAGGCCCTGTCGGCGAGTGCTGGCGCCGGCGTAGGCCCGGGGGCGGGGGCGTCGATGGAGGTGGCGGGCGCGGTGGCCGCGTCGGTGGTGCTCATGGCGTCTACGATGCAGCGATTCAAATTTGTAGCACAAGTGATAATTAATGGCAGGTATCGCTTAGCATTGCTTATATGTTGAACCTTGATCGGCTACGGGCACTGTCTGCGATCGCTCGGCACGGTTCGGTCAGTGCGGCCGCCGAGGGGCTGCATGTGACGACGTCGGCGGTCTCCCAGCAGATCGCCAAGCTGGAACGCGAGACGGGGCAGCAACTGCTGGCGAAGAACGGGAGGGGTATCCGGCTGACCGACGCCGGACGACTGCTTGCCGACCATGCGGCTCGGATCCTCTCCCAGGTGGAGCTGGCGCAGGCCGAGCTGGAAGCTCATCGTGGTCGGCCGGTGGGTGAGCTGAGGATGGGTGCCTTTCCGACCGCGGTGCGCGGACTGTTCCCCACTGCACTCGCCGCACTGCGCGCCGAACACCCCAAGCTCCGCCCGCGGTTGCACGAGATGGAGCCGGACGACTCGGTGCGCGGCGTGGTCCGCGGTGACCTCGATGTGGCCGTCGTACTGGACTGGTACAACCGGCCGTTGTCACTGCCCGACGGGTTGGCGAAGGCACCGTTGCTGGACGATCCGTCCGATGTGGCGATGCCGTCGGACCATCCGTTGGCCGGGCGGCAGTTCGTCGAGCTGGAGGAGTTCGCGGATGATGAATGGATCTCCTGGCCGCGGGCGGAGTTCTGTCATGACTGGCTGATGTTCACCCTGCGCAGTAAGGGTGTGGAGCCCCGTATTGCGCATATGGCCGAGGAGCATCAAACCCAGCTCGCTCTGATCGCTGCGGGGGTGGGCATCGCGGTGTCGCCGCGGCTGGGGCGGGGGCCGGTGCCGGAGGGCGTGAGCGTGGTGCCCGTACGCCATCCCATGCGGCGCCACGTTTACGCCATCTGGCGCGCGGATGCCGACCGTAGGCCCTCGATCCGGGCAGCCGTGGCGGAGCTTCGGAAGGCCGCGGAGGCGGTGGATGCCGTGGACGCCGGGAGGGCAATGGGGGACGGCCAACCGCCGAGTGGGGGAGGCGGCTGAGGGGTTGGGGGTGATTGACGGGGCGGGACAGGGAGGCGGGCTGTGGGCGGTGGCTCTTGGGTCCCGCTGGTCTCGCTTCGCCTCCCCCTCCCCCCGCCCCACCGCCCCCCGCCCCTCCCCACCACCATCCCTGGACTCCCTCTCCCGCAAGGCAGCGTCATCTGCCGTGCCCAGGCCGTGCGCAGAAAACCCCTCCGGTCCGTGTCTGGCGCGCCCCGCCCGCCCCAGCGCCGTAGCAACCCCCTCCAGCCCCTGCCATCCCCCCACTCCGCGCCTGGCCGCATGCAGTGCTGATTCCCCTGCCGGCAGTACGAGTTCACCTCCAGCCCGTACCGGCAACCTCAACCAGGCCAGCGCCGCCCCCCGGAACGCCCTTCACCCAGTTGCGGAGTCCGGGCGGGCGATGTCCTGGATGATTCCTAGTTTGAGCAAGTCCTGCGGTCGGATGTGGAGTTGGTCGGCGGTGTGATGGATTTCGTCCGGGCCGCGTTTGAGGATGGCGGCGGCCATTTCCGGGGCGATCACGGAGAAGTAGCTGTCGGGGGTGGCCCAGAGCCGGTTCGGGGCGGCCAGGGCCAGTGCGCCGCCCGAGCCACCTTCACCGATGAGGAGCGAGGTGACCGGGACGCGGGCGGCGGCGAGCGCGGCGAAGGTGTCGGCGATGGCTGCGCCGGCGCCTGCGCGTTCGGCATCAGCGTCGTTGGCGGCGCCCGGGGTGTCCACGAGGGTGAGGACCGGGATGCCGAGCCGGTCCGCGAGTCGTATCAGCCTGGTCGCGGTGCGGAAGCCGGCCGGGCGGGTGGCCGTGCCGCACTGGGCCGCGAAGGCGATGGTGCGGCCGTCACGGTGGCCGAAACCGCAGCGCATTCCGGGGTCGCGCCCGCCGCACCGGTCGCCGCTGATCTCCTCCCAGTCGTCGAAGTACGCGCGCAGATACGCCTCGGCGCGCGGGCGCCGGGCGTCGCGGGCCCGCTCCACCGCGTCCCAGCCGGTTTCCGGCAGACCGGTGGTGCCCAGCGCGGACGGAACGGGGGCCGGGTGGGGTGGTTCGGCCAGTGGTGTGGGAGCGGCGCCGAGTAGGTGGAGCCAGCGCTGGAGTGCGGCGCGGAGTGCGTCGGCGGGGACGACGGCGTCGACCTGGCCGGCCGCGAACTGTCCCTCGGCGGAGTATGCGTGGGGATCGGCGTCCGGGGGACGTACGCGTGAGCCGGCGAAGCCGACTTGGGCCTTGGGGAGCGCGAGGATCACATCGGCTCCAGCGCCCAGCGTCGCCCAACCCCCGCCGGTGGTCGGGTCGCGGAGCACCGCGATCTGCGGTAGTCCCGCGGCGCGGTTGAGCGCGGACTGTCGGGCCACCCGCTGCAGTTGCGACAGGGCCCGCATGCCTTCTTGCATCCGGCTGCCGCCCGTGGCGATCAGCGATACGAGGGGTAGGCGCCGCTCGCGTGCTTCGGTGTAGGCGGCCTCCAGCCGGTCGCCGGTGCGTTCGCCGAGGGAACCGCCGAGGAAGCCGAACTCGAAGGACACCACCACGGCTTCGGTGTCGCCGATCGTGGCGAGCGCGGTGAGCACCGACTCCTCCTCGCCGGTCCGGTCGCGGGCGCGCTGCCGGGAGGCGTCGTAACCGCGCCAGCCGAGCGGGCCGTCGGGGGGAGGGGACGGGACGCCCGGTGCGTGTGAGGGTGTGGGGGGCTCTCCTGGGGCGGTGGTGGGGGTGAATTCGGTGTAGGAGTCGGTGACGGCCGCGATGGCTTGACGGGCCGTCAGGCGAAGGCTGGGCAGCGGGGCCGCGTCGCGCGGCGGGTGCTCATGCATCGCCGGCTCCTGCCGGGGGCGCTGCGGCCCGCAGGTCCCGCTTGAGGATCTTGCCCATGTCGTTGCGCGGGAGCGCGTCGAGGAAGTGCACGATGCGCGGCCGTTTGTGGGGAGCCAACTGGTGGGCGACGTGGTCGGTCAGCTCCTGGGCGGAGGGGGGCGGGCCGACGGTGGGGCCGGCCTCGGGCACGATCCAGGCGACGATCCGCTCGCCCAGGTCCTCGTCGGGCTCACCGGTGACGGCCGCCTCGGCGACACCGGGGTGTGCCAGGAGGGCGTTCTCGATCTCGCCGGCGCCGATCTTGTAGCCGCCGCTCTTGATGAGGTCGGTGGCCTTACGGCCGACGATGCGGTAGTTCCCTGAGGGGTCCCGCACGGCCATGTCGCCGGTGCGGAACCAGCCGCCGTCGAAGGCCGCGGCGGTGGCGTCGGGGCGGTTGAGGTACTCGGAGAAGAGATTGGGGCCCCGCACCTGGATCTCGCCGACCGATTCGCCGTCGCTTGCCTCGATGGCCTGGCCCGCGTCGTCGACGAGGCGGACATAGACCCCGGGGAGGGGGACGCCGACCGTGCCGGTGGCGTCGGGGCCGTCCGCGCGCACGCTGGTGTTCATCAGCGTCTCGGTCATGCCGTAGCGTTCGATCACTCGGCGGCCGGTGGCCGCCGTGAGCCGCTCGTGGTCGGTGAGGGGCAGTGCGGCGGAGCCGGAGACCAGCAGCCGGGCGCGGCTCAGCGCCTTGGCGAGGGCCGGATTCTCGCCGGCGTCCAGGGCGAGGCGGTGGTACATCGTCGGTACGCCGAAGAGCATCGTGCCGTCCGCGGACAGCTCCCGGGCGACCGCTTCGGTGCTGAAGCGGCCCAGGTGGTGGACGCTTCCGCCGCGGCGCAGTGGGCCGAGGACGCCGAGGATCAGGCCGTGGACGTGGAACAGCGGCAGAGCGTGGACCAGCACGTCGTCGGCCGTCCACTGCCAGGCGTCCTCCAGTGCGTCGAGGGTGCGGGCGAGGGCACGCCGGGGGAGGACGACGCCCTTCGGCGGGCCGGTTGTCCCGGAGGTGTAGACGATCAGGGCGGGGGACTCGTCGCCCGGCTCCAGGGGGAGCGGAGCGGGCACCGGCTCCTCGGCGGGCGCGGTGACCTCCACGTCGATGCGGGGGAGTGCGGCCAGCGGGCCCGGCAGGGTGGTGCCCGGCTCGGCCAAGACCAGCGAGGGGGCGCTGTCCGTCACGATGTGCGTCAGCTCACGCTCACCGATCTTCGGGTTCAGCGGCACCGCGGCCACCCCGGCGAGCAGTGCGGCGACCACTCCGACGGACGTCTCCAGCGTCGGCGTCGCCCAGACTGCGATCCGGGGCGCGCTGCCGGGGGCGAGTGCGCCGATCCGTTCGGCGAGCGGGCCGGCCACCGCGGCCAGTTGGCGATGGGTGAGGGCACGGTCACCGAAGCGCAGCGCGGGTGCGGGCGAGCCGTCGTGCAGGGCGGGGAAGAGCACGTTCACCGGGTCTCCTTCGTTCGTGTCGGCTGCCGGCCGGATGGGCCGGAGCTGTCCCGATCCCGCACGCGCCGCCGCGCGGAACGGGCTGACGAAGACCACTCTCGCAGAGACCGCCGACGTTGTGATCGACGCGCCGCTTGCCTGTGGATAACTCGGCTTGCGTGACGGGCCGGGGCGCGTGCCGGCGGCGGTCGCGTGAGGCGAAGTGTCGGTGCTCAGTTCGGGATCTTGCGGAAGTCCCAGGACACCACCGACTCGGGCGTCAGGCGCAGCCAGGCGTGCCGGCCGTCGTGCGGCATTTCCTTGAGCCCGAAGTTCTTCT
Organism: Streptomyces sp. RGM 3693; assembly: GCF_050471125.1. NCBI lineage: Bacteria > Bacillati > Actinomycetota > Actinomycetes > Kitasatosporales > Streptomycetaceae > Streptomyces > Streptomyces sp. RGM 3693. Next base: position 1,472,830 of record NZ_JBMPPQ010000003.1, on the reverse strand, counting down.
CCGCGAACAGCCTTTCCGGAGTGAGTAGTTCCGGGCAGGTCCTTCCCGTGCGCGGCGCCTCGCCGACGAACTCCGCACGGCCGGTGAGTTCGACGCCGCGCAGTTCCGCGTACTCGTGCCCGTCGTCCACCACCACCGCGATCCGTGGGTCCTTGCGCAGCTGCGCCCACCGCTTGCTCCGGGTGATCGAGTACAGCCAGAGCGCCGTCCCGTCCCAGACGAACCACAGTGCGCCCACGTGCGGCGTGCCGTCCGCATCGACCGTGGCGACCCGGCAGGTCCGCTGCGCGGCCAGAAAGGCGTCGAGCTCCGACGGGGTCATCATGATCCGGCGGCCGCGCCGCTGGGGCGCTGCCGTCCGGGGCGTGCCAGCCGTGCGCGGTGTCTCGGTCATCCTCGCAGCCCTTTCCCCAAGTCTGATGGAGTGTCAGAAATCATGGGGGCTCTTCCTGCCGGACGCAATGGTCGGTACCCTCGCGCCTCCCGACCCGCCGCCCCGGCGCCCGCCCGTAGTGCGCGGACGCCGGGGCGTCTTCCATAGAGGAGAACGCTGATGCCTTCGGATGCCCGGCTCGTCGAGCAGCTGGACCCGGCCACGACCGTGCTGCTCACCGTCGAATGCCAGCGCGGCGTGGTCGGCACCGACAGTGCACTGCCCGAACTGGCCGAAGCGGCCCGCAGCTCAGGGGCGCTGATGCGGATCGCCCGCCTGGTGTCGGCAGCTCACGACACCGGTGTCCAGGTCCTGCACGCGATCGCCGAACGGCGCCCCGACGGCCGCGGCGCCAACCGCAACGCCCGGATCTTCCATGCGGCCGAGCGGCTGCCGGTGCGCCAGACCATCGGGTCGACCGCGGTCCGCGTCGCCGACCCCATACCGGTGTCGGAGCACGACCTGGTGGTGCGCAGACTGCACGGCCTCTCGCCGATCGCCGGCACCGACGTGGACGCACTGCTGCGCAACTTCGGGTGCCGCACGCTCGTCATCACCGGAGTCTCGGCGAACGTGGCGATCCCGAATGCCGTGTTCGACGCCGTCAACCTCGGCTACACGGCGGTCGTTCCGGCCGACGCCATCGCGGGGGTGCCCGCCGATTACACCCCCGCGATGGTCCGCAACACCCTGGCCCTGGTGGCCACCGTGACGACCACTGAAGACGTCCTCACCTGCTGGCAGCACCCACGGCGCGCCCGCTGACCACGCGGCGGGACGGGTCAGCGTCCGGTGGGGTCCTCCTCGGGGGCGGGCAGCGCGCCCATGAGGAAGTCCCGCTGGACGCGCAGCAGATTGGCGTTGACCGCGTCGTCGGCGGGGAGGTGCGTGGCACCGGGCAGCGGCAGCACGGTGTGCGGCCGGCCCGCCGCCAGCAGCTCCGCGGAGAAGCGCAGGGTGTGCGCAACGGCGACGTTGTCGTCCGCCAACCCGTGGACGAGCATCAGCGGGCGGCGCAACAGATGGCCGTGGCCGGTCAGAGAGGAGCGCGCGTAGTTCTCCGGCTGCTCATCGGGGTGGCCCAGGAACCGCTCCTTCCAATGGGTGTCGTACATCCGCTGGTCGGTGGGCGGGGCACCGGCGACCGCGGCGTGGAAGACGTCCGGGCGGTGCAGGACCGCCGCCGCGGCCAGGAACCCACCGAACGACCAGCCGCGGATCGCCACCCTCCCCAGGTCCAGGTCCGGGAAGCGCTCCCCGGCCGCGCGTACCGCGTCCACCTGGTCCTCCAGCGCGGGCCCCATGAGGTCGCCGTACACGGCCTTCTCCCAGACGGGCCCCCGCCCCGGAGTGCCGCGCCCGTCCGTCACCAGGACCGCGAAGCCCTGTTCGGCGAACCACTGGGACACACAGCTGGTCCACCCCCGCGCCCGTATGGCGAGCTGCAACGACGGGCCCCCGTACGGGTCGAGCAGCACCGGCAGCTTCCCTGTGCCCTGCCGGTACCAGGACGGGAAATACAGCACCGCCCGCAACTGCCGTTCCCCGAGGGTGAGGTGGATCTGCTGCGGAACGACCACCGGTTCCTCGGCGAGCGAGGCAATGCCCAGAGAGGAGGGCTGCGCCGGCCCGTGGTCGTCCTGGACGACGTGCACCTCGTGCCCCCGTGGAGTGAGGCCCGCCAGGATGGTCGTCCCACCGCGCCCGACACCGGTCCAGACACCAGGATCTCCGCTCAGTCGGCGGCACCCGGCAGCGGGCTCGTGGCGCCACACATGGGTCTCCGTCGGATCCTCGCTCGCCGTGAACAGCACTCGTTCGCCCTCGACACCCAGGACCGCGCGCAGTTGTAGCCCCTCGGGCGTGACCCGCCGCCCGTCCACGGTCAGCCAACGGGTGTCGCCGTCGTCCTCCGGGAGCACCAGGGCACCGGAGGCCGTCCGGGCCGGGGTGCCGGGCACCAGTTCCACCCAGGTGGGATCGGTTCGCTCGTGCCGCACCTCGGTGGCGCCGGTCACCGGATCGACCGCGAGCGTCCGCAGTACCCGCTGGTCCCGGCTCTGCACGGCCACGAACGGGCCATGCGCATCCCAACCCGCGTCGACGACGTACTCGTACCCGGCGCGGTCCCAGGACACCTCGGTGCGGCCGCCGTCCAGGGTGAGCAGATGCAGCGTCACCTCCGCGTTGGCGGTGCCCGCCGACGGGTAGCGGATCACCTGCGGCGGCCGGGCCGGGTCCGCCGGATCGCTGAGGTAGCGCCGCGCCACCGATGCGGTGTCGGCCCGCGCCACCAGGAGGCCACGGCCGTCCGGGGCCCACCAGTAGCCGCGCGACCGGCTCATCGACTCGGCGGCGATGTACTCGGCGAGCCCGTAGGAGACCTCCGGCCCCTCCGGGCGCGCCAGCTGCCGGTCGTCGCCGTCCAGCCCGACGACGTGCAGCGCACGCCCGCTCACGTACGCGACGTACCGCCCGTCCGGCGACGGCCGGGGATCGACCACCGGCCCGGCCGTCGGCACGGTGAACGGTGCACCACCATCCGTCCGCACCACCCACAGCGCACCGGACAGCGCGAACGCCACCACCCGCACCGCGTCATCGGTCGCGTACCCCACCACGCCGACCGAACGCTCCCGCGCCCGCTCCCGACGCAGCCGTTCCTCCTCGGGGACGTCCTCGGAACCCCCACCCACCAGGAGCAACGGATCGGCCAACAACCGCTCCTCACCTCCCGCGTACTGCCACAGCCGCCCTACGGGATCGCTGCCCGACCCGGTACGCACGAACAGCACCCGTCGCCCGTCGGGAGAGAGGCTGAACTGCCTGGGCACACCGAGGGAGAAGCGCCGGGTGCGAGCGAACTGCTCAGGAAATGGGTCGGAGTTGGCGGCATCGGCGGTGTCGTCCGTGCCTACGGGAGCGTTGGGGGAGTCGCCCGCGACGGTGCCGGTGGTGTGCTTGGTCAGCTTGGTGCGCGTGGTGTCGTCGGTGCCTGGGGTGTTCTCGGTGTGCTCGGTCTGTCGTTTCACGGTGGTGTCCTCCATGGGGTGCAGCAAAGACGGCAGCCGCATACCTGGACAGGTGTGCGTGGTGTGTGGTGAGCGTGGTGCAGAGTGTGCGCATGCCGTAGTCAGGCGTCGCCAGGTGGGTGAACGTGCGACCCGGCTACAGGGCCGGGTAAGTCGCTGCCAGGACGCAGCGGATGATCCGGGAACCCGAAGCCGCTGAGGGCTCGTTGTCGTCCTGCCGGGCGTCTGCGCGGGGACGACGGCGGCCTGCGGTGATCGCAGAGGCGACGGTCGAACGGAGCCAACGGATCATACCCGGACGCCGGCAGCGGGCGCAGGCGAAGGTGAGAATCGCAGCGTCGACCGCATCCAGGTGACGTTGACGATGCGCGTTCCGCGCCGTCGGTAGACCGCAGTGCAGCGAAAGTGCCGTCAATGGCGACCAGCCATACGCGGCGGACGCCGGCCCGGCCGGTCGTCAGGGTGCCTCGTCGCCCGCTCCCATGGTGCCCTGGGCCGGCCGCGACGCAAGCCAGGCGCACAGGGCGGCCAGGGGAAGTTCGGCCGCGACGGCCATGGCCGCCGCGGCCGCCAGCTCCGGGCCCGGGGCGGCGGTGATGAGGTCGACGCAGGCGTCGGCGAGGAGGAGCACGGCCGCGGCGGCCGCAGGAGCGCGGTGGCGGACGTCGGCGCGCAGCAGGCGGGTGCCGGCGGCGAGCAGGGCGGCGGCCTCCAGCGCGTCGAGGGTGACCCAGGCGGCCGCCTCGGCGGGTGGCAGGGTGCTGGCGAGGTAACCGAGCCACGGCAGCAGGGCCAGACCGGAGGCCGCCAGTATGCGGCCCTGCCAGCGGTGCGCGCGGCCGAGGTGCACTGGTCCGCCACGGCCGACGCCGGTCTCTGCGCAACGTCCGTCGTCCGCAAGCGGGCTGAAGGCGAGGAGGGCCATGGCGGAGGAGGTCCTTCCGGTGTCACGAACCCGACGTTCGGGCTCGTGATCAACGCTCCACTCTCCACCGGCCCCAGTCAGTAACACCGCTGTCCGACTTGGGGTGGCACTAGCTACACCCTCGTTCCGGACGCAGGCGTGATAGCCCCTGCTGACCTGGGCGTTTACCGTCGTACCCATGACCCGACCCGACGTGCGGCCACGCCGCCTGGCCCGCATACGAGCGCAGATCGCCTTCCTGTACACCGGCGTCCTGCTGCACGGTGCCGCCCTCCTGCTGTGGGTGTGGTTCAGCGTCACCGTCGCCTACGCCCCCGGTGGTGCCGTGGTGGCGTTGGCCTTCGCTACCGTCGGCGCGACGGCCGTGACCTGGCTCCAGCGCCGCCGCTTCGCGGCGTACGCGGACACCGGCATCCCCCGCACCCCACCCGTGAAGGGTCGCAACGACCTCCAACGCGCCTGGCGCCGGCTGCGCACCGGCCCGTACTGGCGCCAGCTCGGCTACCACCAGCTCGCCGGGCCGGTACTGGGCGTTGTTGAAGCTGTGGTGCTCGCCCTATGGGTGGGCAGCATCGGCGGCATCACCTTCTATGGCTGGTACTGGGTGTTTCCACAGGAGTGGGCTTTCATACAGTGGGCCAACGTAGACGGTTGGCTCCTGGCCGTGGCCGGGCTGTCCGTGCTGCCGTTCCTGCCGCGGCTGACCGGTTCCGTGGTCCGGTTGGAGTCGTTGATCGCCCGGCGGCTGCTCGGGCCCAGCCGGGCCGAGGAGTTGGAGCGGCGGGTCGAGGACCTGGCCGAACGCCGGGCCGAGACGCTGGCCGCCGCCGACGCCGAACGCCGCCGCATCGAACACGATCTGCACGACGGTGCCCAACAGCGGCTGGTGTCCCTGGCCGTCAACCTGGGCCTGGCCCGGGCCACCCTCACCGACCTGCCGCCCGAGGCCCGTGCGGTCATCGGCGAGGCGCACCGCGAGGCGAAGGAGGCCCTTGAGGATCTCAACCACCTGGTGCGCGGCCTGCACCCGCACGTCCTGGACGACCGCGGGCTGGACGCGGCACTCTCCGGCATCGCCGCCCGCGCGCCCCTGCCCGTCCAGGTCGCCGTCGACGTGGCCGAGCGGGCCGCGCCCGCCGTGGAGGCGGTGGCCTACTTCGTCGTCTCCGAGGCACTGGCGAACGTCACCAAGCACGCACGGGCGAGCCGCGCCGAGGTCGCGGCCATACGGGCCGGTGACACGCTGCGGGTGCGGGTCACCGATGATGGCAGGGGAGGGGTGGACCCCTCCGGGGGAACCGGCCTGACCGGGCTCGCGCACCGCGTGGCCTCTGTGGACGGCACCCTCGCCATTGACAGCCCCGCAGGGGGCCCGACCGTCATCACCGTGGAGCTGCCGTGCACGCTGAGAAGCGCGCTGTGATCGCCGAGGATTCCGTTCTGCTCAGGATCGGGGTGGTCCGCGTCCTGGAGACGGCCGGGTTCGAGGTGGTGGCCGAGGCCGGGGACGCGGAGGGGCTGCTGCGGGCCGTGGAGGAACACCGCCCGGACATCGCCGTCGTCGACGTCCGCATGCCGCCCGGCTTCACCGACGAGGGGGTGCGGGCCGCGCTGGTCATCCGGCAACAGTGGCCGGACACCGCCGTCCTGATGCTGTCCCAGTACGTCGAGGAACGCTACGCCGCCGAACTGCTCGCCGCGAACACCAGCGGCGTCGGCTACCTCCTCAAGCAACGGGTCGCCGATGTCGAGGAGTTCATCGAGGCGCTGCGCCGGGTCGCGGCCGGCGGCACGGCCCTGGACCCGCAGGTGGTGGCCCAGCTGCTGGTACGGCGCCCCAGCGACCCGTTGGAGCGGCTGACCGAGCGCGAGCGCGAGGTGCTGGCACTGATGGCCGAAGGCCGCTCCAACGCGGGGATCGCCGGCCAACTGGTGGTCAGCGAAAGCGCGGTGGCCAAGCACATCAACAGCATCCTGGCGAAACTGGACCTGCCCAAGGCGGAGGGCGACCACCGGAGGGTACTGGCCGTACTGCGCTTCATGGGGGTGGGCGGGTAGGGGGTGGTTGGGCGCGAACCGGGCATGGGGGCGAGATGTGTGGTGGGGAGTCGGGCGTAGCGGTGATCGCGTCGTTCGACGGTGTTCCGCTGCCTGTGCGCCTCGGCGTCAAAACCGGGCGGCTGACCTGCGGCGCGGTCTCGTCAGCAAGCCCGGGCAACTGCGCTGCGGAATACGGAATATGGAGCATGGCGGCCGCGGTTACCCCTTCAACCGCACCGGTCGGCGGCAGTCGATCGACCGGTGCCACCGAAAGGACGATGACCGACCATGGCTGGAACCTTCGTGATCGGTGCGGAGCCAGGCATCGGCCAGGCCGTGGCTCGCCGGTTCGCCCGTGAGGGCTCGTCGGTCGCAGTGCTGGCCCGCTCCCGGTCCACCGTCGACGGCGCCGTCGCGGCGGTCGAGGAGGTCGGAGGCAAGGCGCTCGGCCTGCTGGCCGACGCAGCCGACGAGATATCGCTGCGGTCCGGGCTGGACGCCGCCGTCGAGCGGCTCGGCGTCCCGGAGGTGTTGGTGTACAACGCCGCATGGGTCCGCTACGACCGCCCCGGCGAACTGTCAGCCACGGAGCTGGCGGCGACTCTACGGGTCAACGTGGTCGGCGCGGTGAGCGCGGTGACGCACCTGGCTCCGCGCATGGCCTCCGCCGGCGGAGGCACCGTCCTGCTCACCTCCGGTATGCCGACCGCCCGCGTCACGGCAACCAGTTTGTCCATAGGCAAGGCCGGGCTGCGCGCGGCCCGCGCGGTGCTCGCTGACGAGTTCGGACCGCAAGGGGTGCACATCGCCACCGTCACCGTCGGCGGGCCGGTTTCCCCGGGCTCTCCCCTCGTCCCCGACCGGATCGCCGAGCACTACGTACGGCTCGCCCGGCAGCCGGCCGACCAATGGGAGAGTGACGTCCTGATCGACGGCGAAACGGTCAACTAGCAGCCCGGCGTGGTCAATGCCGCCGCCGTGCTCTCCGCCAGCGCGGGGCGATCCGAAGGGTTTGGCGTCCGGCCGCAGGTACGGGAGGGCTGGTACCCGTACGCGCCGGCCTGAGACGCCTTCTTGCTGAGACGCCTTTCTTGGCCACCTCGGCTGCGCCTGGTGACAGATGAAGCAGTGACCAACCGCGCGCGGAGGGCCCGAGAAGCGGGAACTTCCCGCTGTGGCGGAACGTGTTGTGGGGGAGAGCCGCGAAGGCAGCCGCCTGCGGGCGCGGATGGTGAGCGGACGGGCATACCGAGCGGATGGGCGAGCGGGGAAGGGGCCGGGATGGTGGAGGAAGCGCTGACGGCGGTGGCCGCGGCAGGCGGTACCGCGGTGGTGCAGGCGGCAGGCACGGAGGCGTGGGCCGGTCTCCGGCAGGCAGCGGCCCGATGGTTCGGACGCGGAGACGCGCGACGTGAGCGTACGGAGCTGGAACGGCTGGACCGCAGTGCGGCCGAACTCACCGGAGACGGTGCGGACGAGCAGGTGCGGGTTCGCCAGGTGGCGGTGTGGCAGACCCGTTTCGAGGCGGCGCTGGAGGCACTGGACGAGGCCGAACAGGCCGCGGCCGTAAACGGGTTGCGGGCGCTGCTGGACGAGCACGCTCCGGCTCCAGGTATGTCGGCCGACCGCGGTGGCGTGGCCGCGGGCGGGAACGTGACCATCCGGGCCACTCACGGCTCCGCCGCCGCGATACGGATGGGCAACGTGACGCTGGGAAACCCTCCGGCTTCGGGGGCGGAGCAGGGCTAGTGTGATGCGCCAGAAATCCTGAGCTTAAGTCTGTAGCCTGTTTTTATGTCTCGAGGACCTCGTGCTGTCGAAGTTGCGCTGTCCGGTAGGGAACGCGCGGAGTTGCTGCGTTGGGCGGGCGGAGCGGTCGTGCCGCGTCTTGCTGAACGAGCGCGCATCGTCCTTGCCTGTGCGGACGGGATGCCCAATGCGCGCGTAGCAGCAAAGTTCAAGGTCACCACAGACACCGTGAGGAAGTGGCGTTCACGGTTTGCCGCCCAGCGGATGGCAGGACTTGCAGATGAGTCGCGGCCAGGTCGACGCAAGGCGGAGTTGGTGCTCAGCGAGGCCGAGCGGGCCCAGCTGACGCGCTGGTCGCGGCGGGCGAAGACCGCTCAATTCCTGGCTCTGCGGGCGAAGATCGTGCTGCGGTGTGCGGAGGGCGGGACCAACAAGCAGGTCGCTGCCGAACTCGGCGTCGGCCACCAGACGGTGAACCGATGGCGAGCCCGCTTTATCGCCCATCGGCTGGACGGGCTGGTCGATGAGCCCAGGGTGGGCCGGCCACCGTCGATCCTGCTCGACCAGGTCGAAGACGTCGTCGTGGCGACCCTGGAGTCCACGCCAGGCAAGGACACGCACTGGTCACGTGCCTCCATGGCCGCCCACACCGGACTGTCAAAGTCCACCATCGGTCGGATCTGGAAGAGGTTCGACCTCAAACCTCACCTGCAGGACTCCTTCAAGCTCTCCACCGACCCGCAGTTCGTCGCGAAGGTCGTCGATGTCGTCGGCCTGTATCACAACCCGCCCGAGAAAGCCGTGGTGTTATGCGTGGACGAGAAGGCCCAGATTCAGGCACTGGACCGGTCCCAGCCGGTCCTGCCGATGATGCCTGGGATGCCCGAACGCCGCACACACGACTACCTGCGGCACGGCATTACCAGCCTGTTCGCCGCGTTCAACATCGCCGACGGCACCATCATTGGCGAACTCCACCGCCGTCACCGGGCCATTGAGTTCAAGAAGTTCCTGATCACGATAGACAAGGCGGTCCCCGCCGGACTCGACGTGCACCTCGTATGTGACAACTACGCAACCCACAACACCCCCGAGATCAAGGCATGGTTGGGAAGGCATCCGCGCTTCCATATCCACTTCACCCCGACCGGTTCCTCCTGGATCAACCAGGTTGAGCGCTGGTTTGCACTGCTGACCGACAAGCTCATCCGCCGCGGCGTCCACACCTCCGTCAAAGCCCTTGAAGCCGACATCAGGGCCTGGATCGACACCTGGAACGAGAACCCCAGATCCTTCAAGTGGACCAAAACCGCCGACGAGATCCTCAAATCCCTCGCCGACTACCTCACCAGGATCACTCCTCCAGACACCAACAACCAACAAGAAACTTAAGCTCGGGATTTCTGGCGCATCGCACTAGTGCTGTTTCGCGGAAGTTCGTGGAGGGGTGTTGATCAGATCGCGGGTCCGCTGAGATAGAGGTCGCCTGCGCAGTTGAGGGCTTCTTCTGGGGAGCCAGCAGGAAGTCCCGTCGGCAGGTGTTGTCCTGGTAGCTGGCGCTGGTCTGCGTCCGGCTGGCGCTGCACCCGCTGGCGCCGGCGGTGGCACGCTGGTCCCCGTGGTGGCGCTGGCCTGAGCACGCGCCCTGCCGGTCGACGGCAGGGCGCGCTCCTCTGGCGGGTCGTCACCGCCCGCCGCCTGAACCGTCAGGCCTGGAGGAACTTGCTGATCACGGCGCGGGCGGCCGTTTCGGGGTCGTCCTCGGGCCGGCCAGTCACGTACCCGTTGTTCCACAGGTGGGCGAAGCCGTGGACGATTGACCAGGCCGCCAGCTTGAACTCGCGGTCCTCACCGTGCGCGGGGACGGTCGCCGAGAGGGCGTCGGAGAGGGCCCGGTCGGAGCGGGCCCGCGCGGCGGACAGCTCCGGGTCGTCCGGGTGGTAGAGGCCGGGTTGGAACATCACCGTGAAGTGGGCACGGTGCCCGACGGCGAAGCGGATGTAGGCGATCCCGGCCTCCAACAGGGCCGGCCCGGCGGCGCGTACGGCGTCGGCGAGGAGGTCGTAGCTCTGGGTGGCGAGTGCGGTGAGCAGTCCTGCCTTGTCGCCGAAGTGGTGGGCGGGGGCGGCGTGGGAGACGCCTGCGCGGCGGGCTAGTTCTCGCAGGCTGAGCGCGGCGGGCCCATTCTGCTCGATGGCCTCGACGGCGGCAGCGAGCAGGGCATTCCTCAGGTCGCCGTGGTGATAGGGCTGGGCTGGCATGCCCCGATCGTAACTTGCCATTGACAAGATCCACGACTGTCGATAACTTGACGATGTCAAGATTCCCTGCAAGCAGGGCGGCACACCTGCCCTGCCGGAGGCTGAGATGGAACCCCTGATCGCACTCGTCGCCGGTTTTCTGGCGGCCCGCCTGGCCGGCCTGGCCGGCGTCGAGGCGCTCGACGGCTGGAACGCCGCACTGAAGGTCGGCGTCGCGCTGATGTTCCTGCTCACCTCTTTCGCCCACTTCTTCCCGGTGCTGCGCGCCAAGCTGGTCGCGATGGTCCCGCCCGGCCTGCCCCAGCCGGAGCTGCTGGTCACCCTGACCGGCGTGCTGGAGCTCGCGGGCGCTGTCCTGATCCTCGTTCCGGCGACGGCCGTCTGGGCTGCGGCCGGGCTCGTCCTGATGATGCTCGCCATGTTCCCGGCCAACGTCTCGGCCGCCCGGCGGCAGCTGCCCGGCGCCACCGCCCTGGGGCTGCGCACCGCTCTGCAGGTGGTATTCATCGCAGCCGCCGCGCTGACCCTCGCGGGCTGACGCCTTCCTGGTTCCGCAGAGGGGGTTGATCAGATAGCAGATTCGCCGAGATAGAGGTCGCCTGCGCAGTCGAGGGCTTCTTCGGGGGAGCCGACGGGCACTCCGCTGGGCAGGATGTTGTCCTTGTAGCTGTCGCTGCTGGCCAGGTAGAGGGCGAAGCCCCAGGTGTGCAGCACGCCGGTGAAGCGCAGGCGGCACAGCGGCAGTCTGTCCCCGCCGCTCGATTCGGCTGCCACGTAAGCGAATCCGGCACGGAAGCGGACCGTGATGGCATCCACGTGCGGCCAGCGTTCGTGGGCGTGGCGGTTCAGACGCTGGCGCAAGTGGTGTTGCATCGATTCCGCGGGGTTCTTCGGCAAGGGCCCATCCTGCCGGGTGCGACGGGCGGTCTGCCATGATCCTTGGCCGTGCGTAGTGAGCGGTGGGCGGGGACGGCGGTTGCGGTGTCGATCGATCGGCAGGTCCGCGAGCGGCTGGTAAAGACGGTGGCGTCGGCGAAGTCCGAGGTGCGGGCGGTGCTGCGGGCCAAGATTGTGCTCGCGGCAGCGGACGGGCTGGCCAACGGTGCGATCGCCCGGGAGCTGGAGATCAGTGTGAATACGGTGCGCAAGTGGCGGGGGCGGTTCGCCGCCCTGGGCCCGGAGGGCCTGCGGGACGCCGAGCGGCCGGGGCGGCCGAAGGCATATGGGCCCGGGCGCGCGTGGTGATTGTGGCCATCGCGACCAGCGTGCCGCCGTATCCGGAGGCGACCTGGTCGCACCGAGCCATCGCCCAGCGGGTGGCTGGCACCGGCTTGGCTCCGATCTCGGCCTCCCCGGTCGGCCGGATCCTGGCCGGTCTGGATCTGAAGCCGCACAAGGTCCGTGGCTGGCTCACCCGCCGGGACACCCCCGACTTCTGGCAGCGAGCCGCCGGGGTGTGCGCCCTCTACCTCGATCCACCCGAGGGGGCGGTAGTGCTCTCGATCGACGAGAAGACCGCGATCGCCGCGCGTTCGCGTCGCCATCCCGGGCGTCCCGCCCGCCCCGGGGAACTCGCCCGGCAGGAGTTCGTGTACCGGTGGCACGGCACCGCCTCTCTCGTCGCCGCCCTCGATGTGCGCACCGGTGAGGTGCTCACCGAGGTGATCACCCGCAACGACGCGGTGACCTTCACGGCTTTCCTGGACCAGCTCGACCGGTCGATCGCACCCTGCCAGGAGATCCACGTCGTGCTCGACAACGCTTCCTCCCACACAGCCGGGCACACCAGGGCATGGCTGGCGGCGCGCCCGCGCTGGCACGTCCGCTGGACCCCTCCGCACGCCTCCTGGCTCAACCAGGTCGAGCTGTTCTTCTCTACCCTGACCCGCCGGGTCGTGCGGTATGGCGACTTCGCCAGCCGCAACGACCTCATCGACAAGCTGGAGGCATACGTCATCGGGCACAACGAGACCGCCAAGCCCTACCGATGGACCTACGAAGGCACCCCACTCAAGGCTGCCTGACCCCTCCACGAACTTGCGCGGGGCAGCACTAGTGCGATGCGCCAGAAATCCCGAGCTTAAGTTTCTTGTTGGTTGTTGGTGTCTGGAGGAGTGATCCTGGTGAGGTAGTCGGCGAGGGATTTGAGGATCTCGTCGGCGGTTTTGGTCCACTTGAAGGATCTGGGGTTCTCGTTCCAGGTGTCGATCCAGGCCCTGATGTCGGCTTCAAGGGCTTTGACGGAGGTGTGGACGCCGCGGCGGATGAGCTTGTCGGTCAGCAGTGCAAACCAGCGCTCAACCTGGTTGATCCAGGAGGAACCGGTCGGGGTGAAGTGGATATGGAAGCGCGGATGCCTTCCCAACCATGCCTTGATCTCGGGGGTGTTGTGGGTTGCGTAGTTGTCACATACGAGGTGCACGTCGAGTCCGGCGGGGACCGCCTTGTCTATCGTGATCAGGAACTTCTTGAACTCAATGGCCCGGTGACGGCGGTGGAGTTCGCCAATGATGGTGCCGTCGGCGATGTTGAACGCGGCGAACAGGCTGGTAATGCCGTGCCGCAGGTAGTCGTGTGTGCGGCGTTCGGGCATCCCAGGCATCATCGGCAGGACCGGCTGGGACCGGTCCAGTGCCTGAATCTGGGCCTTCTCGTCCACGCATAACACCACGGCTTTCTCGGGCGGGTTGTGATACAGGCCGACGACATCGACGACCTTCGCGACGAACTGCGGGTCGGTGGAGAGCTTGAAGGAGTCCTGCAGGTGAGGTTTGAGGTCGAACCTCTTCCAGATCCGACCGATGGTGGACTTTGACAGTCCGGTGTGGGCGGCCATGGAGGCACGTGACCAGTGCGTGTCCTTGCCTGGCGTGGACTCCAGGGTCGCCACGACGACGTCTTCGACCTGGTCGAGCAGGATCGACGGTGGCCGGCCCACCCTGGGCTCATCGACCAGCCCGTCCAGCCGATGGGCGATAAAGCGGGCTCGCCATCGGTTCACCGTCTGGTGGCCGACGCCGAGTTCGGCAGCGACCTGCTTGTTGGTCCCGCCCTCCGCACACCGCAGCACGATCTTCGCCCGCAGAGCCAGGAATTGAGCGGTCTTCGCCCGCCGCGACCAGCGCGTCAGCTGGGCCCGCTCGGCCTCGCTGAGCACCAACTCCGCCTTGCGTCGACCTGGCCGCGACTCATCTGCAAGTCCTGCCATCCGCTGGGCGGCAAACCGTGAACGCCACTTCCTCACGGTGTCTGTGGTGACCTTGAACTTTGCTGCTACGCGCGCATTGGGCATCCCGTCCGCACAGGCAAGGACGATGCGCGCTCGTTCAGCAAGACGCGGCACGACCGCTCCGCCCGCCCAACGCAGCAACTCCGCGCGTTCCCTACCGGACAGCGCAACTTCGACAGCACGAGGTCCTCGAGACATAAAAACAGGCTACATACTTAAGCTCAGGATTTCTGGCGCATCGCACTAGGTTTGCGCTGGGTTGCGGGCCGCGTCGTAGCCGGTTGCGGATCTGGTCCGCCGACTGCGGGATGACCGCCCGGATGTGTCGTTGGTGTAGGTGGGAGCGGATTGTGCGAGAGGAGTACGACCGGTCCGCGATCACCATGTCGGGTCCGGTCCGGTCCGGTCCGGTCCGGTCCGGTGCGAGGGCGCCCGGGGCCGCCTTGGGGGCACGCGGAGCGCGGCCATCACGGCGGTGAACTCCGGTGCGTCACCCGCCTGCCCGGCGGTGACCCTGATCGCCAGGGGCCGGGCATGCGTGTCGCTGGCGCCGTGGACTTTCGTGCTCAGGCAGTCACGGGAGCGTCCCAGGGCATGGCCGGTGGGCTCGCCTGGGACGGCATTCCCCTTGCAGGCTCCGGCAGCATGCTGGTGGGCCCTGCAGACGTTGGAGTCCACTGAGGCGCTTCAACCGATGTCGTCATCCGCATCCGCCGCGGCCAGGATGGCGGCGAAGATCTTCTCCCAGGCTCCGTCGATAGCCCGCCGCAACAGCCACTTGTGCGCTGTCTTGAAGGAACCGAGCTCCACGGGGAGGTCGCGCCAGGGTGAGCAGGCGCGGTACTTCCACGCGAGGGCCTCGATCGTGCGGCGGTGATCCGCTCACCGCCGGCCACGAACCGGATCGGTCGGCATCAACGGCTCGATTCGGCGTGCCACATCGCATCAGTGATCACTAATCGGGCAACCACTTTCGATCAACCGGCAAGACTGTGAGGGTGTGCTTGACAACGCCTTCGCCTGGCGCAATGAGCCATGGAAATGGCCCGACGGGTGCCCTCAGATGTGCAGCTCGGGGGGAAACCCAGTCCAGCGCAGCTCGACGGGCAGATGCCGCATGTCATTGGAGATGAGGACTGAGGCGGATCGCCCCGGCGCGTAGCGGATGACTGTGAGTGCCGCGTTGCAGTGGTTGAGGCCGAGCCAACGCCACTTCGGCGCATGCATGGCGTCTCGGACGAGCCAGGCGACAAGGAAGTTGCGGGTGACGACCAATTCATGCCGGTCTTCTTCGCCGTCCACCGGCCCGGTGAACAGATCCAGCGCCTGGCTGGCCAGCACAGGCCCGTGATTCCGCTCCTCAGCGGTGGTACCAGCGAGGAAGCGGAGGTAGAAGTCTGCCGATTCGGCCGGGAGCTCGTCCTTTTCCGGTACGTAGGGCACGTAGTCACCGGCGACGTCCGAGACGTGCAGAGGGACGTTCTTGAGTTGGTCGCCGATCAGGCGCGCGGACTGCTCTGCCCGCGGCAGCGGACCGTGGTGGACAGATGTAAAGGCGATGTTCCGGAGGCGTTGGCCGAGCAGCGTGGCTTGCCGCCGGCCGGCCCCTGCCAGTCCGCTCTCGTCAGCCGTCGCCTCACCGTGCCGGACGAGATAGAGGTAACGGGTGGCCGTGCCAGTCATCTCAAGCTCCTCTGCACCCACTGCGCTCTTGTGCATCAACGGACGCTGCCTCACTGGGGCCGGTTCCCTCGATTCGCCAAAGAGAAGACAAGCCCCAGGAGGATCCCGCATTCTGATGCGGGATCCGATCGATCGCGTCCCGCTGCTCATTCGGAGCCCGGGTGTCCTCCCGCAGCTTCTGAGCCGACACAACGGGCCTGCCGACCCGCGGTTCTGGTCGGTGTACTCCCGCGTCGGTGAGAGGTAGGTGAAATCTGCCGCGTAGGGCGCCGGGACGTCGAAATGCGTCGATTCCGGGCCGCTGAGTGCTGTGCTGGTTCCCAGCCGCACCACATTTCAGGGCGGCTCACCATGAGGAATGGCCACAAGTAGGGGTCGCAAGGAGGAACTTGCAAGCAAGGGTCACAAGCAAGCGCCACAAGCAAAGACCACAAGCAAAGACCACAAGCAAGGTTCACAAACAAAGGCCACAAGCAGGGCTCACAAGCCGGGAGTGATCTTGACTGACCGTATATCGACTCAACCCTCTGCGTGGCGTCGCGGGAAGTATGGCGTGGATGCGCCGTATGTTCCGATGCTGTACGGCGTTGCGGGCATCGGACTGCTGTCCTGGGGTGTCGTTTCCCTGGCTGTGGACGGCCTTACCCCCGCGCCCTGGGCGTTCTTCTTCGGCTGCTTGGCGCTAGTTTCTGCCGGCCTGTACATGTACGCGACCAGGCGCGGCAAGTTCGTCGTCTGGGAGAAACTCCTCGACGAACTGGCGCTACGCGGGGACGAGCGCATCCTCGACCTGGGCTGTGGGCGAGGCGCGGTACTCCTGGCGGCTACCCGCCGTCTTCCCGAAGGCCGGGCGCACGGCGTCGACCTATGGCGCAGCCAGGATCAGAGCGGCAATGCCCCGGTTGTCACCGAGTGCAACGCGCAGGCAGAAGGGGTGGGAAGTCGAATCGAGCTGCACACTGCCGATATGACCCAGCTCCCTTTCGAGCGCGATCAGTTCGACGTCGTGGTCAGTAGCCTGGCAATCCACAACATCTCCGGCGCCGCCGGTCGTACCTTGGCAATCGAGGAGGCGGTGCGAGTGCTCAGAAGCTGTTGTCTTTTCGCGCTTGAGGACGGCGTTTTCGCTGGTCGGGCATAGCAGTGGCGGTCCGGTGGGAGTGGTGGCGTGTCGTGTCATTGCTCCTTGGGAGGTTGTGGATGCCGTCGGTCGTCGGACTGCTGGAACAGCAAGAGGCCGCCGCTCGCCGTCGAGTCGACGGGCTGCGTGAGGAGGCCGACCGCATCCAGGCCGAACTCGCCGCGGCCGAAGTGGAATGGCAGGAGTGGGTGATCGCCCGCAGGCGGGTCGATACGGTGCTGGCTCCGGATGGCGGCAGCATCGCCGGCATGGAGGTCACCCCGGATCCACAGAATGCGGACGCGCCGCCGACGCCCCGGGATGCGGCGAAGGCAAAGTCGCAGGTGCCGGTGTGGCACCAAGGGCTGGCCTGGTCGGCGCTGTCCGTGGACTACCAGCGCATCCTGCAGACTCTCACGGACCGGCACCGGCTCGGCCAAGGGCCGCTGACCTGCCAGGAGATGACCCAAGCGTTCGGCATGGACGTGGTGCCGGCGCGGGTGGAGGCACTACGGTCGAAGGCGAAACGCCTGGTCGCGCGCGGCTGGCTGGCCGAGCCGGCGCCGGGCCGCTTCACCCTCGCGCAGGGCGTGGCCTCGCCAGGCGACGGGTCATGAGCAGGATCATCGACCAGTAGACCATCGCCTCGGCGCTGGTGGTGCGCCGCTCGAAGTCGCGCACCAGGCGGCGGGTGCGCATCAGGTGGGCGAAGAGGCGCTCGACGATCCACCGCTTGGGCAACACCACGAAGCCACGCATGTCATCGCTGCGCTTGACGATCGCCAGCACCAGGGCCAGCGCGGCCAGGCAGTACTCGACGAGGCTGCCGGTGTAGCCGCCGTCAGCCCAGACCAGGGCCAGCCGGTGGTGCGCGGCGGTCACCTGCTCAAGCAGCACCTGGGCGGCGGCGCGGTCGCCGGTGTCCGCGGCGGTGACCATCACGCCGAGCACAAGCCCGAGCGTGTCGACCACGACGTGCCGCTTGCGCCCGTTGATCAGCTTCCCGCCGTCAAAGCCGCGACTGTCCGAGCCGACGACAGCGTCCGCCTTGACCGACTGCGAGTCGATCACCCCGGCGGTCGGCTCGGCATCCCGGCCCAATGTCTCGCGCAGGCGATCCCGCAGCCGGTCGTGGAACTCCGTGACCAGCACGTGGTCGCGCCAGCGACGGAAGAACGCATACACACGGTCCCACGGCGGGAAGTCGGCCGGCATCGCGCGCCACTTGATGCCGTTGTCCACGAGATAGCGAACCGCGTCCAGCATCGTCCTATGACAGTACGCCTCTGGCCGACCGCCCCGGCCACGCATCCAGCCCGGCACCGGCAGCAGTGGCCGGATGGCCGCCCACTCCGCGTCCGTCATGTCCGTCGGATACCGGCGCCGCCGCTCGGATCGGTCAGCCGCGTTGCCGTACACGTGCGCGAGGCAATCACACGACAGAGCAGCCGAGTTGGACTGCCCGGCCAACGACACGGAAGACTGCGGCACCGGGGCCTCCTGATGCTCTATGGATTCGACACCCACGAGCTGTTCAGGAGGCCCTACCTTCATGCTCTCGCCACGGCAGGATCACCCAACCGGGAACCCGAGTTCGACCAGCACTGCTCAAGATCGAAAAGACAACAGCTACTCAGACCCGGCGGCCGCATCGTCGTTGCTGATATCCGCAACACCCGCGAGTACGGAGCTGATCTGCAGCGGCTGGGTTTGCGTAACATCACCCGTCGCGGTGTGGGAGCGCGGATGTGGTGGAGTGGCCCCTGGATGCCGACCACGGTTGTGTCCGCCACCAAGCCGGGATGAGCTCGGGATGAGTTCGGGATATGAGTTTGGGATGAGCTACCTTCCGGGCCTCAACGACAGCGATTGCGGTGGTCGCGATGATCACGGTGATCACGGTGCTCTGTGGGAATTCGGCGAAATCGTGGCGGATCGAGGCTAGTCGCAGGTCACTGGTGCGCGTGTCCGATGGGTGCGGGAGGAAATTCCCGACTGAGTGGCCGGTTCGGCGTGGTTGACTGCCTGCGTGACTGATTTTGACACGGCACGGGTCTTTTGTGGTCCCGATGGCCGCTACGGAAACGTGCTTGGTTTTGTTCGGGACGGTGCCGCTGTCCCCACGGAGAGCGAGCGGCTGGCCTTCGCCGGAGAGCTCGGCCTCAGCCCCGATCCACCGGTCGGTGATCGAGGCGGGCGGGGGCCGGGAACGAGGAAGTGCCTTGTGACCTGCGATGATGGGAGTTCTTGAGGCTTCCACCACGCACGATCGACAAGGCACTTCCGGGATGCGATCTTCTCACAGCACGGCGAGGGTTTCCGCACGGTTCGATGATCCGAATCTGGTCGCGTACGGTGGGCTGGCCCCGGTGGTGCGCCTGGCGGAGCGGTGCGGGTTGCCTCGGCTGGCCGGGCAGTTGATCCGGCTGCCGAAGAACCGGGACGGCACCGGTGCGTTCGCCGCGGCGAAGCTGATGACGCTGATCGCCGGGATGGTGGCCGGGGCGGACAGCATCGATGACATGGACCGGTTGCGGCACGGTGCGATGGGGAAGCTCTTCGGCGGGGTGCGTGCGCCCTCGACGCTGGGCAGCTTCCTGCGGTCCTTCACTCACGGGCATGTGAAGCAACTGCACGCGGTGGCACGGCGGTTCCTGCCCGAACTGGCCGCGCACACCCCGCTGCTGCTCGGCATCGACACGGTGGCCTACGTCGACCTGGACGACACCATCAAGCGCACCTACGGCTACGCGAAGCAGGGCACCGGTTACGGCTACAACAAGGTCAAGGGGCTCAACGCGCTGCTGGCAGTAGTCTCCACGCCGATGGCCGCCCCGGTGATCGCGGCCAGCAGGCTGCGCAAGGGCGCGACCAACTCGGTGCGTGGTGCGGCTTCGTTCGCCGCTGAGGCGATCCGCGCTGCGAGGGCCTGCGGCGCCGGTGGTCTGGTGGTACTGCGGGCGGATTCCGCGTTCTACGCCGCCGAGGTGATCGCCGCCTGCCGGTCCCTGGGCGCGAAGTTCTCCATCACGGTGCGGATGAACGCCTCCGTCAAGAAGGCGATCGCGACGATCGACGAGGACGCCTGGAGGCCGATCAAGTACCCGAAGGCGGTGTGGGACCAGGAGGAGCAGTGCTGGATCTCGGACGCCGAGATCGCTGAGGTCACCTACACCGCGTTCACCTCGAAACCGAAGAAGCAGCAGGTCACCGCCCGTCTCATCGTCCGCCGTGTCAAGCGCCTCAACCCGGACGCGGCCCCGCAGGGCCAGGGTGAGCTGTTCACGCTCTACCGCTACCACGCCGCGTTTACCGACTCCCCGCTGCCGCTTGTGGAGGCCGAAGCCGATCACCGGCGGCACGCTGTCGTCGAGCAGGTGATCGCCGATGTCAAGGGCGGGCCGTTCGCGCACGCACCCTCCGGCGACTTCCAGGCGAACGCCGCCTGGCTGGCGCTGGCCGCCTGCGCCTTCAACCTGACCCGCGCCGCGGGCACCCTGGCCGGCACCTTCCACGCCAAGGCGACCACCACCACCCTGCGCGACCACCTGATCAACGCCCCGGCCCGGCTGGCGCGTTCAGCCCGCAAGCTGACGCTGCACCTGCCCGAACACTGGCCCTGGAAGGAGGCGTTCGACAATCTCTTCGCCGCCGTGCACGCCCCACCCCAAGCGGCCTGACGCCCCATCCGACCCGCCCGCGAGGGCCCGACACCTGTGGACATGTGGAAAAGCTGGGCAGACCAGCGGACACCCCACACCCTCCACCGGATCAACCAACCTCAAGGACCCGAACCCACCGAAACGATCACTCCGGAATCAAGCCGGTGGATCGGGGTTCAGCGGTCGCGCCATACGAGTGTGTAGCGCCAGAACAGTCGGCGGCGCACTCGCGCGTTGGGGAGGACCGCACGGGCCTCGCGGACGATGTCGGGGAAGGACATGTCCGCTGGCCGGGTCAAGGCGGTCATCGAGACCGGGCGGGGTGCCGTGCGGCCCTTGTTCTTGAGCCAGCCGATGGTGGCGTTGAGCGGGCTGGCCGCGGCTCCGAGCAGGTAGTCGGTGGGAGTTGTAGGGCGGGACAGCCCGACAAGCACAAGGGTTCCTCCGGGAGCCAGGTGCTGGCGGAACACCGTGAGAGCCTCGACGAACGGCAGGTGGTGGATCGCGGCGACGCAGGTGATGACGTCGTACGTGCTGGCCGGGAGCCCGGTCAGGGCGTCTTGGGTCGTGAAGGTCACCGGCGTTGCCGGAGCAGTCAACGTGCGCGCCTGGGCGATGATCGTCGGGTCGGAGTCGATTCCGTGCACCTCGTTGGCGCGCGTGGCCAAGAGTCTGGCCAGGTCGCCACTGCCGGAGCCGACGTCCAGGGCGGTGTCGCAGTGCCTGGGGAGCTGTCGCAGGATCCAGCGGTGGTAGTGGGCGTTGTGGTCCCAGGGGTGGGCGGTATTGAAGCGATCGAGCGCCCGAAGGATGCGGTGCGGCAGAGACGTCATGTCAGCACTTCACCAAATTCCTGGTGTCCCAGTCCTGGGTTCCTCAGTCCTGGTGCCCCAGTCTTGGTTCCTCAGTCCTGGTTCCTCCGACACCGTAATCGAATAAGGGCGGAAGGTCGGCGCCTCCGACCGGACCGGGAGTAGGCGTCTACCGACCCGCCGGTCCGGTCAACTCGCCTCGGCGCAAGGCGTGTTCGAGGAGCGTCTGCGCGGCCGCGCGCGCATGCCGGCCGTAGTCCGCCTGGTTCAGCACCATGGCGCGGCTGGCCGCCCCGTCCGCGAGGGTCACCAACTGCTCGGCGAGCGCTTCGGGTTGGGCGCATCCCAGTTCCGCCACCAATGCGGTGACCAGTCGCACCATCAGCAGCTTCTGCTCGCGGGCGTAGGCGTGGATCGGGTTCTGCGGGTCGGGGAACTCCGCGGCGGCGTCGATGAACGGGCACCCGCGTACCGAAGTGCCGTCCGCGGTGGGCTGGTCGAACAGTCGAAGGATCCGCTCCCGAGGGCTGAGCTCCTCAAGGGTCAGCACGCCCTCCAGGGTCTTCCCTGACGTCGCGAGCGCCTGCAAGTGGGCGAGCACGAGGTCGCTCTTGGCCCGGAAGTGGGCGTAGAGCGTGCGCTTGGACACCGGCGCTTCCTCCGCGACCTGTTCCATGCCGGTCGCGGTGATGCCCTGGTGCGCGAACAACCGGTCGGCGGCAGCCAGGATGCGCTCCCGCGCGCCCCGCCCTCGCCGTTGCGTCGTCTCCTTCGCCGTACCCATGACGGAAGTGTACGCCTGCGTTTACTTCAGGTGCGGCGGCTGGTTAGAGTCGGTGCCACTTTGGTAAACGGATCCGTTTACTTCGATCATCGTGAGGAGAGCTCCATGAGTCCGTCCGTGCGCGCGTCCACGAGTCCGTCTGGACGTCCCGAGTTGAGCGGCTACGCGGAGGAGTTGATCCGCGGCCGGCGCGCCGTGCGGGCGTTCCGGGGCGACGTCGTGGCCCAGGAGACGATGCGCGCGATCTTCTCGCTGGCCGGCGCCGCGCCGTCCAACTCCAACGCGCAGCCGTGGCAGGTGGAGGTGGTCAGCGGCGCATTGCGCGATCGCCTGGCGGACTCCCTCCAGGCGGCCCACGCCGCGCGCCGGGTCTCCGTCGACTTCCCGTACAGCGAGGACATGTACTCGCCCGTGCAACAGGGGCGACGGACCGACTTCGGTGCCCGGCTCTACGGCGCACTGGGCATCGGCCGCGACGATCATGCGGCACGCGGCGCCTACGATGCCGAGAGCCTGCGGTTCTACGGGGCGCCACACGTCGCGTTCCTCTTCGTCTCCGACCGTGCCGATGCCCGGCTGGCCGCGGACGTCGGCGCCTATCTGCAAACGCTGCTCCTGGCGATGACCGCGTACGGCGTGGACAGCTGCCCGCAGGGGCTGCTGAGCTTCTATGCCGACACCGTGCGCGACGAACTCGGCATCAGTACGGGGAAATTGCTCGTGGGGGTCTCGTTCGGCTACGCGGATGCCGCCGCGCCGGTGAACCAGGTCGCCGCCGAACGGGCCGCGCTGGAGGCGACGACGACATTCCACGGCTAGGCCGTGTTCCTGGCGGGTCGGCCGGCCGCCGAGGCATGGTGCCGTGTCGGCCGTGTCGGGCCGTCCTGTCCACCGGATCGCCTTCGCTGCCCGCTGCCCGCTGCCCGCTGCCCGCTGCCCGCTGCCCGCTACTCGGTACTCGGTACTCGGTACTCGGAGGATCGTCCGGACCTGGAGTGACGGGTGCCACCCGGCGCTCGCTTTGCCGCCCCAATGCCTACCGTTTACAGTGGTCGGCGGCGAAGGGGAGTAGTCCCGAAACACCGCTGGTCGACACACTGGATGCTCCACGGGGTATCCCGGCCACCGGGCCGGCCGCAGATGACGGCCGGTGGACGAGACCTTCGGCCACGGCATGACCTGGCTCGCACAGACGGTGCGGGCCGCACCATCATGCCGGGCCGGAAGGGTTCTCCCGTCACCTCGCTGGGTGCCGTACGAGCCGACGGCCCGGCCCCAGTAGAAAGCACCCGGATGACTCTCGACCCCCTGGCGATCGTCACCGCCTTCGGGCTGATCTTCCTCGCCGAGCTCCCCGACAAGACCATGTTTGCCTCACTGGCCATGGGCACCCGCATGCGTCCGCTGTACGTGTGGTTCGGCACCTCCACCGCGTTCATCGTGCACGTCGCCATCGCCGTCGGCGCCGGCAGCCTGATCGGGCTGCTGCCCACCGTCGCGGTCAAGCTCGTCTCCGCCGCCCTGTTCGCCTTCGGTGCCCTTGTCCTGCTGCGCAGCGGAGGCGACGACGATGATGACGAGGCGGGCACCAAGACCGTCACGGGATTCTGGCCCGTGTACACCACCGCCTTCATGGCCGTCTTCATCAGCGAGTGGGGCGACCTCACCCAGATCACCACCGCCAACCTCGCCGCCACCAGCGGTTGGCTGTCCACCGCAATCGGCTCTGCCGCCGCCCTGATGTCCGTCTCCGCGCTCGCGCTGCTCGTGGGTCGGTTCATCGCCAAGCGCGTCCCGCTGACGACCGTGCAGCGCATAGGCGGTGTCTGCATGGCCGCCCTGGCGATCTGGACCCTCATCGAAGCCTTCACCAGCTGATGTGAATCGAACCGGGGGAGCGCCCCGGTCCGCGCCCAACGGCCTGCTGTCCCGGGCGCGGCGCTGATGCGGTGCGCTGCTGTGGTGCGTGGATGCGGTGGTGCGGTGGTGCGGTGATCTGGATGGTGGTTGAGGTTTGGTGAGGGTGCTGTGGATGGTCACCGTGATCCGGGTCGCGTCGCGTGGCGTTGTGTCGCGTCGTGCCGCATCCGTGCGAAGGGCCGCGCGTTTCCTGTGCCAGGCCGACGCTCCTTGCCAGGCTCGACCGACCTCATTATCTTGATGTCAAGATTCCTTGGAGGGGGAGACGTGGCTCAGGAGAATCTCGGATACACCTTGGGTGGCCTGCATCATGTGCAGCTTGCGATTCCTCCAGGCGCGGAAGGGCTCTGCCGCGAGTTCTGGGGAGACGTTCTCGGTATGACGGAGCTTGAGAAACCGCCGACGCTGGCAGCCCGTGGCGGGTGCTGGTTTCGAGGTGGCGGCCTGGAGGTCCATCTGGGAGTGGAGGAGGACTTCCACCCGAGTCGGAAGGCGCACCCCGGGATCCTCGTGGCCTCGCTCAAGTTCCTCGCCAAGCGGTTGGAAGCCCACGGAGTGAGCGTCATCTGGGACGACGACTTCCCCGGGCACCATCGCTTCTACGCCTGCGACAAGTTGGGCAACCGGCTTGAGTTCCTCGAACCTGTTCGCGACTGCTGAAGGCGGAGCCGGATCGAGACTGTCGCCCGCTGGGCGGGCGTGAGGTTGTCGCGGCGATCCGCAGCACCGGATGAGGGCGCTGCCGGTACGTGCCCCGGGCCGTGGCGTGGAAGGAACGGCCTGGCCGATCGGATATGACCATGAAGCAACTCCGGTCCTGCGGACGGGAGTCGCGCGTCTGTGGTCCAAGGCAAGACGTACCAATCGGTGGGAGGTGCAGGTGCAAGGCCTGCCAGGCGCTCCGCTGAAGGGTCCTTCCTCAAGAGGAAGGGCCCTTTCTGTTGCCCTGCCAGCGGCTTGCGGAGCCCGGTGACGTTGAGGTGTCGGGGCGTTGAGCATCCGCGCGGTGTTGCCGAAGGGGAGTTTGCGCTCGGCCAGTTGCTCGGTCAATTGCCCGGTCAGTGCTCAGGACTCGGTGATCCGGAAGACGGGGTGGCGGGGGGCGGCGGCGATGAACTCCTCGTTGGTGGAGTCCGCGGTGAGGCCGCCGAAGTACGCCTTCACCTCCCAGCCCCAGCGATCGAGGTAGGTGCGCAGCAGCTCCGGGGTCTCGGCGGGCGGCAGTTCGACCGCGATGAAGGGGCGGGAGCGGCGGCCGACGCGGAGTTCGCCGCCGCCGGCCGCCCGCATGTTGCGTACCCACTCGGATTCGCCGCGCGTCGAGACGAGGTAGCGGGAACCCTCGTACGCCATGGGGTTGACCGGTACGCGCCGCCATTCGCCGCTCTTGCGGCCGCGGACGGCGAGGTCGGCGGAGCCGGCGAGGCTGATGCCGCGACGGGCGAGCCAGCCGATCGTGCCGTTGAGTCGGAGGGCGAGACGGCGCGGCTTCAGGTAGTGGGACATGGGGGCCTCGGTTTCGGTGTGGTGTTGGGCGGGGTTGCTGCGGGGTTGGGCGGGGCTGGTGTCGTGCGCGGTGTGGTGGCCGGTGGGCGCTCGGCGGGGGTTGCATGTTGTGCTGCCAGCCGGACTGTGGATCTTCGGGCCGGCGGACCTGTGGGTCTACGGATCTACGGATCTGTGGATCTGTGTTCTGGGTCGAGAGCGGTGCTCTCGCTTAGGAGCAGTGTGCACGTGAATGGCGCACTAAAGCAAGAGCGGTGCTCTCGTTTTTGTTCGGCGCTCTGGGAGCTGTCACACTGCTCTTCATGACAGTGATTCGAGGAGCCAGGGAACGGGCCCGTAGTGAAATCACCGAGGCCATCAAGGAAGAGGCGCGCAAACAGCTCGCTGCCGAGGGGGCTGCCAAGCTCTCCCTTCGGGCCGTCGCGCGAGCGCTCGGCATGGCCTCATCCGCGCTCTACCGCTACTTCCCCAGCCGAGATGACCTGCTCACCGCCTTGATCGTCGACGCCTACGACGCGCTCGGCGCGGCGGCCGAGCACGCCCGTGACGCGCACCCCACATCCGCCGCCGAGCCGCCCGCCGCCCCCCGCCGGACCGAGGGCCAGCCGGAGAGCCAGCCCGAGGGCCAACCCGAAAGCCGGACCGAGAGTCGGCGCGAGCGCCTGCCTGCCGGCACCGGACACAGTGCCGCCCGCGCTCGCGCCGCCGAGCGTGCCACCGCCCAGTGGTGCGCCATCTGCACGGCGGTGCGCGACTGGGCCCTGGCCCATCCGCACGAGTACGCGCTGATTTACGGATCGCCCGTCCCCGGTTATCACGCGCCGCGCACGACGACGGAGCCGGCCGCCCGAGTCGGGCTCACGCTCATCGGCGTCGCCCGGGACGCGTACGCCGCCGGCCTGCTGAAGGAGCCCGCGGAGCCGTTGCCCGATGCGGTGGTGGCCGATGCGCTGACGCTCGGCGCGGAACTGGGTGTCGAACTGCCGCCCGCCGTAGTGGCCCGTCTGGTCGGGGCCTGGGCGCAACTCTTCGGCCTGCTGAGTTTCGAGCTCTTCGGCCAGTTCAACCGGGTCGTCGAGGCCCGTAGCGCCTTCTTCGAGCAGGCCGTACTGCAGCTCGCCAGCAGCGTTGGCCTCACCGGCGCGGGCCCCAGCACCTCGGCCTGAACCCTCGTCACCCACTGACTGGCACCCGCCGTCGCACGAGGGCGCGTTGGCGGTGCGGTGCCGGCTTCCGTGTCGGTTCGGTGCTGACCGAGCGGCCACGTCCGCGCGTTGGGCCAGCGCGTCCGTCATGGGCGCCGTGTGTCCCGGCCGTCATCCGTCATCCGTCATGCCGTAGCCGGTTCGATGGCTTCGGGTGCCGGCTACGACCGCGGGCGGACGATGTACTCCTCGACTGGTTCGAGGGGCGTCGATCTGGCGTCGCTCGCCGAGGCGCCCGGGGTCGAGCACCCGGCCGACGTGGCGATCTTGCTGCCCGCGGCGTGCCGCCGCCTGCTCGGACAGCGAAGCGCCTGGGAGCGGAGTGCCAGGGAGTGCAGTGCCTGGGAGTGCAGTGTCTGGGAAGTGCAATGCCCGGGTGTGCAGCGTGCCTGTCAGGCTGCCTGCGGGCTCCTCCCGACGAGTTGCTGCGCCAGTTCGTGTTCGTCGGATTGCGACAGTGACGTCTTCAGTACCGTTCCGCCCAACGGCTGTAGGGCGGCGGCGAATTGGTCCTCCCTGAGCTGTGTGGTCATGATGACGACGGCGGCCTTGCCTGGTTCGAGCAACTCGTGGGCGCGGTCGCGGAACCGCTTGTCGAGACCGGACTGGCTGAGCTTGCCTGCCAGCCCGCCCAGCGCGGCGCCCAGCAGTCCGAGGGCCGGCATGAGGAACAGCATGCCGATGACCAGTCCCCACAGCGCTCCCGCGGTAGCCGAGGTGGCGACGGCTCGCCGCGGGATGTCGTCGTGTGTGTCGACGTATGTGTGTCCGTTGGCGTCGGAGGTGACCACGGCCAGGCCGGTGAGGGTGACGACGTGCTGGCGTTCGAGGTCCTGGATGCGTCTTTCGGCCTGCCTGGCCTTCTCCGTGTTCTCGTACCCGATGATGATCAAGTCGGACATGGGTGCCTCCCTCGCCTCAGAAGGCGACCGGCTCACGAGTGACCGGACACGTCATGCGGTGTCGGCGCCTGGCGTCCACGGTCGGGCGTGCTCGCCTCCTCCCTCTTCAAGCTAGACCTCGCCTACCGCCGTGTGCACTTCATGCGCGCGGCGTGGACCGCCGAGGACTATCCGTGTCGGCCTCGCCTTGCGGACTCGGTGTGAGGGCCTGTCCGATAGGTCGCCGTGCACGACCGCCGCCCCACCGCTGCGTCATGCGGATCGGTGTGGGCCGCGGGCCGACCACGTTGGCCGTGCCGCCGGTTGGTCCGCCTCCCGAGCGGGGCCGGCGGGCTGCCCTCCCCGTGACCTGTCGGACAGGTCGTACGTGGGCGCGTGTCCCGTTGTGATCAAGCTGCGGAGTCCGAGGAGTGGGTGGCAGACGCCGTGCCCTAGCCGGACAGCAGCATCGCCACCCCCACCAGGGCGAGCAGTCCGACGTAGGCGCGGGCGTAGATCCGGTCGGGGATGCGTGGTGGGCGCCGCCGCAGTACCGCGATCACCGGCAGGGCCCCCACGAGCAGCGCCGCGGCGGCGGTGAGGTCGATGAGACCCACCAGGTGCACGTGCCCGGCGCCGGCGGTCGGGAGCGCGGCGCCGCCCAGGGAGGCCGCGGTGGCCGGGAGCGCGATGGCCAGGGTGAGGGGGTTGGCCAGCGCGGTTGCCACGTGCATCGGGTGCCCGGCCCGCCGTACCGCGGGCACGGTCATGACGCTGCCGCCGACGCCGAGGAAGGCCGCGACCGCACCGATGGGTGCGCCGAGCAGGGCCGGTAGCGGCCGTGGCGCGGCGGGGGCCGCCTCGGCCTGTGCGCGCGGGCGCAGGAAGCCGGGGCGTACGAGCAGGTCGACGACGGTGAGTGCGACGTACCCGATGAACGCCCAGCGGACCAGGGTGGCCGGGGCGAGGCGGGTGGCGAGCGCGCCGGCCGCGGCGCCGGCCGCCAGGAGGAGGAGCAGTCGGCCGCTGCCGCGGAGGGCGGCGAGCACCCGCCGCGGTGTGACGGCGGTGGCGAACCCCGCGTTCACCACCATCACCAGGGCCGAGGTGGCCGTTGCCACCCGCATCGCGTCCGCGCCGAGCGCGGCATCCGCCCAGACCACCACCGGGACCGCGACGAACCCGCCGCCGAACCCGAACAACACGGTGGTCACCCCGGTGAGGAGTCCGATTCCGATCAATGCCACAACGTCCATGGGGCCACCCCACCAGCTCCCTCGGCCTTCTCGCATGCGAAGGTCAGCACCAAACCTTCGCGTCTCGGCCACTGGTACCCGGCCATTACCGTGGCCGGGTGAAGAACGTCTCCTTGGACGCCGTCGACCACGTGGACCGGGCGGTCCTCCCGATCGGCACCGACTACCCACCCGGCCACGTACTGGACTGGCACGAGCACCGCCGCGCGCAGTTCCTCTACGGCGCCACCGGCGTCATGGTCGTCGACACCGCCGAGGGCACCTGGACCGTTCCGCCCGAGCGTGCCGTGCTGATTCCGGCCGCCACCCAGCACCGGGTCCGCATGTTGGGGGTGAGCACCCGGAGCCTGTACATCGAGCCGGACGCCGTCCCCTGGTGGCCCGCCACCTGCACGGTCGTGGACGTGCCGCCGCTGCTGCGGGAACTGCTGCTGAGCGCCGTCGAGTTCGAGGTCGACTACGGCCTGTCCGGGCGGGAGGGGTGCATCGCCACGCTCCTCCTGCACGAGATCGCCGCGCGCACCCCCCTCCCGTTCCACGTCGCGATCCCCGCCTCCGACGATCTGGCGGCGCTCTGCCGCGGGTACCTGGCCGCCCCGGACGTCGGCGTCACCAACGCCGGGTGGGCCGGCCGGGTGGCCATGAGCGAACGGGCCTTCACCCGTCGCTTCCGTGCCGAGACCGGTGAGAGTCCCGCCGTCTGGCGCGGCCGCGCCCGCCTGCTCGCGGCCGTTCCGCTGCTGCGCACCGCGTCCGTCAGCGAGGTCGCCGGCCGCCTCGGCTATGCCTCGCCGGCCGCGTTCACCGCGGCCTTCACCCGCGCGTTCGGCCTGCCGCCGTCCCGTTTCACCGCGGCCCACCAGGACGGCGATCCCAGCCGCACCCGCCGTGCCGCGCCCTGACCCCCGGATGACGCGCGGTCCCCGTGCCCGGTGTCACACCAGTGCCAGCGCGGTCACGAACGGCACCGGCAGCAATCCGGCCGCGCCGAGCCACCACCCCAACCGCCCGCCCCGCCGCAGCGGCAACAGCACATCCACGACCGCCACCAGCACCAGCAGGAACAGCCCCGACACCGCCAGCAGGAACAGCACCCCATCCGCGTGATCGATGGTGCTGTAGTTGCAGTTGGTGAGCCCGGGCCTGGCTGCCTCGGCCACCGTCCGGCAATCCATGGGCAGGTACTCGATCACCAGCCACCGCGCCAGGAAGAGCGGGACCATCGCCGGCACCCCGAGGAGCAGATTCACCAGGGCCGGCCACCACAGGCCACCCCGCACCTTCCGGTCCTCACCGCTCCGCACATCCGTCCTCACCACAGTCACCGCCGCCCCTCCGTGCCTGGCACTCCCTCCAGTGGATCATCCTGCATTCCGCCCGGGCACCTGACCACCAGCCAACCCACCGGCCCGGTGCGCGGCGTCGCCGCAGGGGGTGCAGGTCCTGGGGTGCCGGTACGGCTTCGCCGCCACGGTCGGCGTCGAATGGACCGAAGGGGCATCCGCGCCCTGGCGGACTTCCGGCGGACTTCGAGCAGCTCGACGCGGTCGACCTCCGGTACAACGGCATCGGCGCGGACGGTGCCGAGGCCCTGCTCGCCGCCCCGTTCACCGGTTCGCTCAAGCGCCTGGTGCCGTACCGCGAGGACGTATCCGCCGACGCGACGGTGTAGGGAAGTTGGCGTACGTTGCCCAGTTGCCCAGTTGCCCAGTTGCCCAGCTGCCCAGCTGCCCAACGCCCTGCGCAGTACTGGGGGAGCACGTGACCTCAGCACTCCGCGACCGCTTCTTCGCCCGTCGACCGGCGTGGTTCAGGCGTTGAGTTGCTCCAGGGTTTTGCCCTTCGTTTCGACGGCGAACAGGGCGATCACCGCGCCCACCGCGGCCAGGCACGCCAGTTGGGTGAAGACCAGCGTCAGGCTGCCGCCGGCTCCCAGGATCGTGCCGACGACGATCGGTCCGAGGATGACGCCGGCCCGGTTCCAGAGTCCGCCGAAGGCCGCGCCTTTGGCGCGGTTGCGCGTCGGGTACAGCTCGGGGGAGTAGAGGTAGAGCCCGGCGTTGATCGCGTAGACGAAGAACGTCGTGCCGGACGCGAACACCGCGACCTGAGCGCCGGAGACGGCTCCGGCCAGGGCGAGGGTCGCCAGTGCCAGTGCGGTGCCGCCGAACGCGGCGACCATGGCCGGGCGCCGGCCGACGCGGTCGATCACGAGCGCGACCACCAGCGTGCCGAGCAGACCGGTGACATTGCTGAGCAGCGTGTAGACCAGCGCGGTGGTCAGGTCCAGGCCGAAATTCTTGGTGTAGAGGGACGGCAGCCAGGTGGAGATACCGTGATTGACGTAGTAGGCGACGAACCAGAGGCCCGAGACGACTACGGTGCGGCGCAGGTAGCGCCCCTGGAACAGTTCGCGTACGCGTCCCTGGCCGACCTCGTCGGGTGTGGCCGGGGTGGCGGTGGCCGGTTCCGGAAGGGGTGCGGCGGTGGCCCGTGTCACCTCCGCCTCGATCCGGGCGAGGACCTCTTCGGCCTCTGCCGTGCGCCCGCGTGCCAGGAGCCAGCGCGGGGACTCGGCGACCTGCCGGGGGAGGACGGCGGCGAGCAGTGCCGGCAGTGCGCCGATCACGAACATCGCCCGCCAGCCGAGGTGCGGCACCACCCACACGGCGACCAGGGACGCGGCGGCCAGGCCGGCCGGGAAGATCATCTCGTAGAGCAGGACGAAGCGGCCGCGCCGGTCCGAGCGTGCGATCTCGTTGATGTAGGTGGCGGCGACGGGGACGACGCCGCCGATGCCCAGGCCCTGGACGAACCGGAAGAGCGCGAAGGTCTCGATGCCGTGGGCGAGGGCCACGGCGAGGCTGGCGAGTGCGGTGACGGCGACGCCCAGTGCGACGGTCCGCACCCGCCCGATCCGGTCGCCCAGGGAGCCGGCCGCCAGGGCGCCCAGGAGCATGCCGATCGAGCCGGCGGTCACCGCGAAGGTGGCCTGGCCGGTGGTCAGGTGCCAGTCCCGTACCAGGACGGGGAGTGCGGAGGCGGCCATCAGCTGGTCGAACGCCTCGAAGAAGGTGACGGCGCCGATCAGGCAGCGGACCTTGACGTGCCAGCGGGAGTGCGGCAGTCGTTCGAGCCGTGCGGCGATTGATCCCGCTGGTCCGGCGGCGGGTCGGCCGGCCACAGTCGTCATGGAGGGGTTCCTTCCGCGAACAGAGAAGTTGCGGAGACAGTAGGAACAGTTGCCTAAGCGGTCAATGGTTAAGGGCAAAGTTATTTTCCGGTGTTCCGGGTCTTGCCGGCGAGATATTTAAGCCCTTAGGTTTCTAGCGCTCGGAGTCGCCAGCGCTCGGAGCGACACCCATCCGCTGACCGGTCCGGGAGGTCCGTCGTGCCGCGTTTCTCCACCGACATCCTGATCGGAGGGCAGTGGCGCCCGGGTGCGGGCGCCCCGCTGACGACCGTGGACCCGGCCACCGGCCAGGTCCTCGCCGTCCTCCGCGCGGCCTCGGTGGACGAGGTGGACGAAGCCGCCCGGGCCGGTGCGCGCGCCGCCGCCGACCCGGCCTGGCG
Source organism: Streptomyces sp. RGM 3693 (assembly GCF_050471125.1). NCBI lineage: Bacteria > Bacillati > Actinomycetota > Actinomycetes > Kitasatosporales > Streptomycetaceae > Streptomyces > Streptomyces sp. RGM 3693. The sequence continues at coordinate 1,440,759 of NZ_JBMPPQ010000003.1, read as the reverse complement.
CGCCCTGCTGCCCCACCAGCGCGCCCGACTGCTGCACCGCATCGCCGAGTTGATCGAGGAGGCGGCGGACGAACTGTCCGCGGTCCAGACCGCAGACACCGGTAAGACCCGCACCGAGACCCGGGCCCTCGCCCTGAGCGCCGCCGCCACCTTCCGCTACACCGCGGCCGCGCTGGAGACGGCACAGGACGCACTCACCCCGTCGCGCGGCGCGTACGTCACGATGAGCGTGTACGAGCCGATCGGCGTGGTCGCGGCGATCAACCCGTGGAACTCGCCGGTCGCCAGCGACGCACAGAAGATCGCCCCCGCGCTCGCCGCCGGCAACGCGGTCCTCCTCAAGCCCGCCGCCTGGACGCCGCTGGTCTCCCTCGTCCTCGGTCGCCTGATCACCCGCGCCCTGGACGAACTGGGCCTGCCGGCCGGGCTGTTGTCGGTACTGCCGGGCAGCGGTCGGGTGGTCGGCGAGGCGCTCGCCGGTCATCCCCTGGTCGGCCGGATCGGCTTCACCGGCGGGACGGACACCGGCCGGGCCATCGCGGCGGTCGCGGCCGCCAAGCTGATCCCCGCCTCGCTCGAACTGGGCGGCAAGTCACCCACCATCGTGCGCGCCGACGCGGACCTCGAACAGGCCCTGGCCGGGGTGATGTTCGGAATTTTCTCGTCCAGTGGCCAGTCGTGCATCGCCGGGTCGCGACTGTTCGTGGCGCGGGACGTCTACGACACGTTCGTCGACGAACTCGTGGAACGGGTACGGAAGTTGCGCGTCGGGCCGGGCGCCGATCCCGGCACCCAGGTCGGTCCGCTCGTCCACCACCGGCACCGGGACGCCGTCGCCGCGTACGTGGATCTGGCCCGCGCGGAGGGCGGCCGGGTGCGGTGCGGCGGCGCCGTGCCCGCGGGTGACGCGTACCGGGACGGCGCCTACTACCTGCCGACGGTCATCGACCGACTCCCCAACTCCGCCCGGGCGTGCCAGGAGGAGATCTTCGGCCCGGTGCTGATCGCCCTGCCCTACGAGGACGAGGACGACCTGGTCCGCCAGGCCAACGACTCGGTGTACGGACTGGCGTGCGGCATCTGGACCCGCGATCACCGGGCCGCCTGGCGCCTGGCGCGCCGCATCGACGCCGGCACCGTCTGGATCAACACCTACAAGCAGTTCAGCATCTCCACCCCCTTCAGCGGACGGAAGGACAGCGGTCTGGGCACCGAGAAGGGCCGCGACGCGATCCGCGCCTACCAGCGGCAAAAGTCCCTGTACTGGGGCACCTCCGACGCGCCCCTGCCCTGGGCCGGCTGACCCTCCCTGCGGCCCGCTGCTCGTCCCCAACTCCCCAGCCCCTGAACCCAGTTGCCGGAGAAGCTCATGCCTCAACCCCCCGTTGCCCGACTGCGCGCCCTGCGCTCGGTCGAACTGCTCACACCCACCCTCGGCCAAGCCGCCGACTTCTACGCCGAGGCGTGGGGGCTCGCGGTCGTCGAGTCCGAGCATGACGCCGTGTGGCTGCGCGGCACCGGCGAGGAGCACCACGCGCTCCACCTGACCCGCTCCCACCGCATCGGCCTCGGCCGGATCTCCTTCGCGGTCGGCACCCCCGCCGAGGTGGACGAGGCGGCCCGCCGCCTGCTCGCCCGCGGCATCACACCGGTCGCCGGGCCCGGCCGCCTCGACCAGGTCGGCGGCGGCTACGGCCTGCGCTTCACCGACCACGAGGGGCGCCTGGTCGAACTGTCCGCCGAGACCTGGGCCGTCCGGCCCGGCGGCCGGGACGAGGCGGTCCCGGTCGGGGTCACCCACGCCGTGTTGAACACCACCGACATCGACGCGTCCGTCGCCTTCTACTGCGACGTCCTCGGCCTGCGCGTCTCCGACTGGTCCGAACGCCAGATGGCCTTCCTGCGCTGCAACGCGGACCACCACTGCATCGCCTTCAACCAGGCCGAGTGGGCCTCGCTCAACCACGTCGCCTACGAGCTGCGGTCGATCGACCACTTCATGCGGGGCCTGGGCCGCCTGCGCCACCACGGCATCACCCCCCAGTGGGGGCCCGGCCGGCACGGCCCCGGCGACAACACCTTCTCCTACTTCACCGACCCGACCGGCCTGGTCTGCGAGTACACCTCCGAGGTCGCGCAGGTGGTGGAGGACCGCTGGATCGCCAAGGTGTGGCGGCGCACCCCCGAACTCTCCGACCTGTGGGGCACGGCGGGCCCGCCCTCCCCGGAGATCCGCCGCCACATGGCGGGCACCCCCGACCCCGGCCCGCTCGCCGCACCCGCCGAGGAGGCAACCGCATGACCGCCCGTACCCCTCGGACCCGCCAGGTCGGCCTGGTCGGCTGGGGCGCCATCGGCCGCGTAGTCGGCACGGCCCTCGCCGCACACCGCGTCCCCGGCGCCGCGTTGGCGTGCCTGGTCGACAACCGCCCCCTCGGCGACAGCGCACCCGCGCCGCAAGTCACCTTCGAGGAGGCCCTGCAACGCTGCGACCTGATCGTGGAAGCGGCCGGCCAGGGCGTCGTCCGTGCCTGGGGCGAGCGGGTCCTCACCGCCGGCACCGACCTGCTGATCGCCTCCACCGGCGCACTGACCGACGAGGACCTGGCCGAGCGGCTGCTCGCGGCCGGACCGGGCCGGGTGTACTTCACCGGCGGCGCCGTCGGCGGCCTCGACCTCCTCCAGGCCGTACGCGCCCTCGGGCCATTGCACGAGGTCCGGCTCACCACCACCAAACTGCCCACCACCCTCGAACAGCCGTGGATGGACCGGGAGTTGCTGACCCTACTGCGCACCGCGACCGGGCCGGTCGAGGTCATGACGGGCACCGCCCGCGACATCCCGGTGAAGTTCCCCAAGTCGACGAACGTCGCCGCCTCGGTCGCCCTGGCCGTCGGTGACCTGGACACCGTCCGGGTCCGGGTCGTCGCCGACCCCGGCGCCCACCACACCCGGCACGTCATCGAGGCGTCCGGGCCGCACGGGACGTACCGCTTCGACGTCGCGCACCTGCCCGACCCGGGCAACCCGGCGACCAGCCAGGTCGTGCCCCATGCCGTGTTGCGCAGCCTCGCCGCCCTGGCCGGACGGACGGGACAGATCCTATGACCGCCGCCGTCCACCTCGACGAGGCCGGCGACCGGGGACCGCTGCTGCTGTGCCTGCACGGCATCGGCTCCTCGTCGGCCGCGTTCGCCCCACAGCTCGCGGAACTGGGACGGTACGCCCGGGTCGTCGCCTGGGACGCCCCCGGATACGGCAAGTCACCCGACCCCGAAGGCCCGTTGACCCTCGACGACTACGCCGACACGGCAGCCGGCCTGATCCGTGCGCGGGGCGGGAACGCCCACGTCCTGGGCGTGTCCTGGGGCGGTGTGATCGCACTGCGGCTCGCCGTCCGCCATCCCGAACTCGTCGCGTCCCTCATCGTCGCCGACTCCAGCCCGGGCTCCGGGACGGACCCGGCAAAGGCCGCCGCCATGCGGGCCCGGGCCACGGAGCTGGCAGAGGTAGGGCCCCGGGCGTTCGCCGAACGGCGCGCACCCCGCCTGGTCTCCGCCCAGGCACCCGCCGCACTGGTCCGGCGGGTGACCGACACCATGGCGGAAGCCGTCCGGCTGCCCGGCTACGGATCCGCCGCCGCGTCGATGGCCGCCGCCGACCTGCGCGGCGAACTCGCCCGGATCACCGCGCCCACCCTCGTCCTCTGCGGCGACCAGGACCGCGTCACCGGCCCCGACGCCTCCCAGGCGATCGCCGGTGCCGTCCACAAGAGCGCCTACGTGATCGTCAAGGACGCCGGTCACCTGGCCAACCAGGAGCAACCCGCGCGCTTCAACGCCTGGGTGCTCTCCCACCTCCGCATCACCGCCCGCATCCCCGATTAGGAGTGCACCATGCCGCTGACCACCACCGACTACGACAACGGCAAAGACCTCGCCGCGTACACCGACTCGCTCATCGCGACCAAGGACTCCCGCGAACCCGACTGGAACACCCTCGCCTTCCAGGCCAAGGCCGGGGACCAGTACCGCCGCGCCCAGATCCGCTACGTCGGCTCCGGCGCCACCGGCAACCACGAGGGCGACAAGGGGATACTCCCGTCCGGCGGGTTCACCTTCTCCAACATGCTGCTGCCGCCGGGCGCCGAGGGCCCCGAGCACACCCACCACGACGTCGAGGAAGCCTTCTTCGTCCTGGAGGGCCGGGTGCGGGTCGGCATCCACCGCGGCAAGGACGAGGTGGAGTACCGCACCCTCGGCTACCGCGACATGATCGTCGTCCCGGCGGGGGTGGCCCGTTCCCTGAAGAACGAGGGCGACACCGACGCGCTGTTCTGCGTCGTCATCGGCACGCAGAAGCCGCAGGTGCCGACCTACCCCGAGCACTCGCCGATGCACGGCGTCACCCGTGACTGAGCAGCGGGCGACCGGCGGCCGGACCGTCGTCGTCACCGGGGCGGGCCGTGGCCTGGGACTGGCCATGGCCCGCCGGGCCGGGCAGGACGGCTTCCGGGTCGCCCTCGCCGAGGTGGACGAGGAGCGGGGCCGGGCCGCGCAGGCGTCGCTGCGCGACGAGGGCATCGACGCCCACTTCACGCACTGCGACGTTGCCGAGCCGGACTCGGTGCAGCAACTCGCTGCATTCACCGGCCAGTTGGGACCCATGTACGGACTGGTCAACAATGCGGCGCTCGCCAACGGCGTGGGCGGCAAGGAGTTCCAGGACATCGACGTCGCGGACTGGGACCGGCTGATGACGGTCAACGCACGCGGCCCCTGGTTGGTGGCCAAGGCACTGCTGCCGCAGCTCCTCGCCCACGGCGGACCGGGCCGGATCGTCAACCTCGCCTCCGACGCGGCCCTGTACGGCTCGCCGCGCCTGGCCCACTACATCGCCTCCAAGGGCGCCGTGATCGCACTGACCCGGGCCATGGCCCGCGAACTCGGCGACAAGGGCATCACCGTCAACGCGGTCGCCCCCGGCCTGACCGAGTGCGAGGCCACCGAGTCCGTGCCCACCGAACGGCACGAGCTCTACCGCGCCAACCGGGCGATCTCCCGCCCCCAGCAGCCCGACGACCTCATCGGCACGGTCGCCTTCCTCCTGGGCGAGGAGTCCCGCTATCTGACCGGACAGGTGATCGCCGTCAACGGCGGCTTCACCATGCACTGACCACGGTGCACCGAGCAACAGGAGACAACTGACATGGATCTGGGCCTCGCCGACCGCACCATCGTGGTCACCGGCGGCAGCTCGGGCGTCGGCCTGGCCACGGTCCGCGCCCTCCTCGACGAAGGCGCGCAGGTCGCCACCTGCGGGCGCGACGCCGACCGCCTCGCCCGGGCGGCGGCCAGCCTCGACGGCGACCGCCTGCTGACCGCCGTCTGCGACGTCCGGGACCCGGACGCGGTACGCGCGTTCACCGAGCACGCCGCCGGCGCGTTCGGAGGCATCGACGGACTCGTCAACAACGCCGGCCAGTCCCGGATGGCGGGCCTGGACGAGTCCACCGCCGACGACTGGCGCGACGAACTGGACCTGAAGTTCTTCGGCGTCCTCAACCCGCTGCACGCGGCCCGCCCGTACCTGACGGCGGCGCCCGCACCGAGCGTCGTCAACGTCAACGCCGTCCTCGCCAAGCAGCCCGAGCCCCGCCTGATCACCACCAGCGCCGCCCGGGCCGGCATCCTCAACCTCTCCAAGTCCCTGTCCGTCGAACTCGCCACCGACGGCATCCGGGTCAACTCCGTGTGCCTGGGCCTGATCGACACCGGCCAGTGGACCCGCCGCCACGCCGCAGCGGACTCGGGCCGGAGCTACTCGGACTGGCAGGCGCAACTCGCTGCCGACCGCGGGATCGCGCTCGGCCGGCTCGGCCGCGCCGAGGAGGTCGCCTACGCGATCGTCACGCTGCTGTCGCCCCGCGCCTCGTACATCACCGGCACCAGCATCGACGTCTGCGGCGGCGTCGGCCGCTCCATCCTCTGAGGAGACCCCCATGCGTTACGACAACGGAGGCGATCTCCTCGTCGCCGTCCTACGGGAACTCGACATAGACACCGTCTTCGGCATCGTCAGCGTGCACAACCTGCCGCTGGTCGAAGCCGTCGACCGGGAGCTGCGGTTCGTCCCGGTACGCCACGAGGCGACCGCGGTGAACGCCGCTGACGCCTACGGGCGGGCCCGCGGCGGCATCGGCTGCGCCCTCACCTCCACCGGCACCGGCGCGGGCAACGCCGCCGGATCACTGATCGAGGCGCTCAGCGCGGGCACCGCCGTGCTGCACGTCACCGGACAGGTGGAGAGCCGGTACCTGGGCGGCGGCCGCGGCTACATCCACGAGACCAAGGACCAACTGGGCATGCTGACGGCGGTCTCCGCATACGCCGCAACCGTGCCGTCCGCCGCCGACGCGGGCCGGGTCCTGCGCCGGGCGGCGCACACCGCACGCACCGCACCCGGCGGACCCGCGAGCGTCGAGTGGCCGATCGACCTCCAGTACGCGGCCCAGACCGACGCGGCGGCGGAGCGGACCGCACCCGCCGTGCCGACCCCCGCGGCGGACCAACTAGCCGCTGCCGGGGCCCTGTTGACATCGTCCCGCCGACCCCTGATCTGGGCCGGCGGGGGAGCGACCCGGGCCCGGACCGCACTCGCCGACCTGCTGGCCGCGACCGGCGCGGGACTGCTCACCTCGAACTCCGGGCGCGGCGCGGTGCCCGAGGACCACCCCCAGGTCATCGGCAACTTCGCCACCACCCCGCCGGCGCGCGCCCTGCTCGCCGACGCCGATCTGCTGCTGACCATCGGCACCCACTTCCGTTTCAACGAGACCGCCGACTACACACTCGAACTCCCCGCCGCCCACGTCCAGATCGACCTCGACGCCGCCGCACTGGGCCGGGTATACGCCACCCGGCACCCGCTGAACGGCGACGCGGCCGACGTCCTCGCGGCGCTGCTGCCGCACGCGGCACCGGCCGAGCCGGCCTGGACGGACCGGGTCGCCGCGGTCCGCGCACAGGTGCGGGCCACGCTCCACGACGCCATCGGCCCACAAGCGGCGCTCTGCGACGCGCTCCGCGCCGCACTGCCCCGCGCGGCCGTCGTCGCCCGCGACGTCACCATCCCGTCCAGCAGCTGGGGCAACCGACTGCTGGAGCTCTACGACCCGCGCGACAACGTCTTCCCGCGCGGCGGCGGCATCGGGCAGGGCCTCGGCATGGGCATCGGCGCCGCCCTCGCCCGACCGGAGAACCCCACCGTCGTCCTCGCCGGCGACGGCGGCCTCGCCGTCCACCTCGGCGAACTCCTCACCCTCGCCCAGGAACGGCCCCGGCTCACCCTGCTGGTCTTCAACGACGGCGGCTACGGTGTCCTGCGGAACATGCAGGACGCCCACCGCGAACGCCGCTCCGGGGTGGACCTCACCACCCCCGACTTCGAACGGCTGGCCGGCGCCTGCGGGCTGCCGTACCTGCGGATCGCCGCCGAGGAGCACGCCGCGCCCGTGCTGGCCGAGGCCGTCGGGTCGGACGGGCCGGTGCTCGTCGAGGTCGACCTGACGGCACTGGGCCCGATGAAGAACCCGTTCACCCCACCCGTGAAGATCCCGGGCCAGTGAGGAGCCAGCCGAGATGAGCGAGACGCCCGTGCACCTGATCGTGCGTCGGATGACCTGGGAGGCCGACGGGGTCCTCTCCGTCGAACTGGCCCACCCCGACGGCAAACCCCTCCCCGCCTGGACCCCCGGCGCCCACATCGACGTCGAGGTTGGCGGCCGGATCCGCCAGTACAGCCTGTGCGGCGACCCGCGCTCCGCCACGACGTACCGGATCGGCGTGCTCAACGAACCAGCCTCCCGCGGCGGTTCGCGCCACGTCCACACCCGGCTGCGCCCCGGCCAGACCGTCCGGGTCTCCCCGCCCCGCAACCACTTCGCCCTGGAGGACGCCCCCGGCTACGTGTTCGTCGCCGGCGGCATCGGCATCACCCCGCTGCTCGCCATGGCCCGCGAGGCCGCCCGGCGCGGCACCGCCTGGCGGATGGTGTACGGCGGCCGCAGCCGCGCCTCGATGGCCTTCACCGACGAACTGGCCGCACTGGGCGGCAAGGTGGCGATCGTCCCGCAGGACGAACGCGGACACCTCGACCTGGCGGCCGCGCTCGCCGACCTGCCCGCCGGCACCCTCGTCTACTGCTGCGGACCGGAGCAGCTGCTGGCCGCGATCGAGCGACTGTGCCCCGCCGACCGCCTGCGGGTGGAACGCTTCGCGGCGCCCGTGGTGCAGCGAACCGGCGCGGACCAGGCGTTCGAAGTCGAGTGCCGCGCCTCCGGCCGCACCCTCACCGTCGGCGCCGACACCTCCGTCTTGCAGGCCGTGGAGGACGCGGGCATCCTCGTCAACAGCTCCTGCCGGGACGGCATTTGCGGCTCCTGCGAGACCCGGGTGCTCGCCGGCACCCCCGACCACCGCGACGCCCTGCTGAGCGAGGCTGAGCGCAGCGCGAACGCGACCATGATGATCTGCGTCTCGCGCTGCGCGACCGACCGCCTCGTCCTCGATCTGTGACCCGACGCCCCGTGCCCCGACCGTTGGAGGCCCCGATGACCACCACCCCCTGGCCGTACCTGGACCCCCACCAGTCCCGTACGCGCGAACCCACCCCCTACGAGTACAAACTGGCCGCCACCCTCGAAGAGGTCTTCACCAAGGACGGCCACGAACTCGCGGACGTCATCCGTGGATTGAATGACCGTCAGGTCCACGCCCCGGACGGCACCCCCTGGACCGAGGAGTCCTTCCGCGCCGAGATGCACCGCTTGGGAGCCTGACCATGACCCTGTCGACCACCGACACCGCCGAGCACATCTACGCCAACGGCCTGCGCAACCAGTGGCGCCCCGTCGTCCCTTCGTCGTTCGTCGCCCCCGGCGCGATGCGCAAGGTGACCGCACTCGGCGAACAGTGGCTGCTGTTCCGCCGCTCCGACGGCACCCTGGCCCTGCTCGCCGACCGCTGCCCGCACCGCGGCGCCCCGCTGTCCCTGGGCAAGCACCTCGGGGACCGGGTGGCCTGCTGGTACCACGGCGTCGAGGTCGCGCCGGACGGCACCGTCGTGTCCGTACCCGGCCTGCCCGGGTGCGCCCTCGAAGGGAAGAAGCTCGTCACCTCGCTGCCGGTCCGCGAGGTCGCCGGCGCGGTCCTCGCCTACTTCGGGGACGACCGGCACCCCGAACCGGCCGAACTGACCCTCCCCGACCCCCTCGACGACCCCGACATCGAGCCGATCCTCTGCTACGCCGAGTGGGAGGTCCCCTGGCGGTACGCCATGGAGAACCTCCTCGACCCGATGCACGGCGCGTTCCTGCACCGCGAGTCGCACACCATGTACGACGGGGACACCACGGCCAAGTTCCGCATCCGCGAAACCGATCGGGGCTACTTCTTCGAGAAGACCGACCAGCGGGGCGTCAACTTCGACTGGGTCGAGCTGTGCCGCACCGGTGTCGACTGGGTGGACCTGTCCATTCCGTACCCGCCCTCCGCGGGCCCCGGCGGCGCCTTCGGGATCGTCGGCATGGTCTGCCCGGTCGACGCCGGACGCACCGGCGTCTTCTTCTGGCGCTACCGCCGCGTGCAGGGTTGGCAGCGCGACACCTGGCGGTTCCTCTACAAGACCCTCATCGAGGCGCGGCACTGGGAGGTCCTGGAACAGGACCGCGTCATGCTGGAGGCCATGCCGGCCGACGCCGACCAGCGCGAGAACCTCTACCAGCACGACCTGGGCGTGGTGCGGCTCCGCCGCCTGCTCCGCTCCCAGGCCGAGCGGCAGACCGCGACGACCACCCCCGCGGGGTGATCCGACCCCGCGACCTCAGCCGGCGGGCTCCTCGTCCGACGCCAGGATCGAGTGCTCCAGCTTGCCCAACAGCCGTGCGAGCTGGCGGCATTCGGCCGGGGACATCCCGCCGAGCATCCGACGCTCGTTGTCGAGATGCTCGGCGAACACCTTGTCCACCTTGGCCAGCCCCTCGTCGGTGAGCCGCGAGTACACCACCCGGCGGTCCTCGGCGTCCCGCTCCCGCACGATCAGCCCGTCCTTCTCCAACCGGTCGATCCGCAGGGTGACCCCGGCGGACGAGACCAGTCCCGAGTCGGCGAGCTGTCCGGCCGTCAGTCGGTACGGCCGACCGGACCGCCGCAGTGCGGTCAGCACGTCGAAACCGGCCACCGAGAGGCCGTGGCGCTCGATGGACGTCGTCAGACGGGTGCTGTAACGGAGGAACGAGCGGTGCAGCCGGGCCAGGACCTCCAGCGGAGCGGTGTCCAGCTCGGGCCGCTCCCGCGCCCAGTCCTCGATGACCATCGCCACCGCGTCCCGCTCCGCGGTCGCCCTGCGCTCCGCCATCCCCGTCCCCTCGTCAGACCCGCGGGACCGCGCCGTCGCAGGTCAGCCGGCAACGCACAGGTCCCTCACCCCTGAAAATCCTACCCCTGAGGCGCTGGACCCGTCAGTCGCGATGACGGGTCCACGTCAACAGGGGGCCCGTGTACGCTGTCGCGGCAGCGGCCGTCGCACCGGACATCTGGTTCCGGACACCCGGACGGTCGCGCGGCGGTGGGGCCCGCCGTACCCGAACCGCGGCAGTCCGTGCCGCCAACGGTCCCTACTTGCGATGTGGCGTACCCGCCTCGGTGCGGGCGCCTGGCGAGTAGGAGACGTGTACCGAATGAGGACCTCGAAGGCGCCGGCCGAGGAACCCATAAACCGCGACAAGGAACCCACGAAGTGAACTGGCTGCTCGTCACAGCCGGCGCCGCCGTCGGCGCGCCCCTGCGCTACCTGACCGACCGCGCCGTCCAGAAACGGCACGACACCGTGTTCCCCTGGGGGACCTTCACCGTCAACGTCGTCGGCTGCTTCGTGCTGGGCGCCCTGACCGGCGCCGTCACCCGCGGCGCCGCCCCGCACTCCCGCCAACTGCTCCTGGGCACCGGCCTGTGCGGGGCGCTGACCACGTACTCCACGTTCTCCTACGAGACGATGCGCCTGGTGGAGTCCGGGGCGGGGCGCTACGCGACTGCCAACGTCGTCGGCAGCATCCTCGCGGGGCTCGGCGCGGCCTTCGCCGGTGGCGCGCTGGTGGCGGTGCTCGGGCACTGACCTGGGCGTTCGACCGCCGTTGCGGGTCGTGTGGCACGATTTTTCAGGTGACCGGCAACCCGCCCTCCGCGCAGCACCTGCGCGACCTCGCACTGCTGCGACGCGTCCGCGACCGGATCGACCGGGAGTACGCGCAGCCGCTGGACGTCGAGGCGCTCGCCCGTGGCGTGCACATGTCGGCCGGGCACCTCAGCCGCCAGTTCCGGCTCGCCTACGGCGAGTCGCCGTACAGCTACCTCATGACCCGACGCATCGAGCGCGCCATGGCGCTGCTGCGTCGCGGCGACCTCAGCGTCACCGAGGTCTGCTTCGCGGTCGGCTGTGCGTCCCTGGGCACCTTCAGCACGCGCTTCACCGAACTGGTCGGCATGCCGCCCAGTGCCTACCGGCGACTGGCGGCACAGGCGACCGCGGGCATCCCGTCCTGCGTGGCGAAGCAGGTGACCAGACCGATCAGGAATCGAGAAGCGCCGCCTGCGGGCCGCGGCTAGCGTTTCGGCCATGGACATCACCATTCACCTCAGCTCCCTCCCGCACGACGATCCGGACGCCTCCCTGGCCTTCTACCGCGACATCCTCGGCTTCGAGGTCCGCAACGACGTCGGCCAGGGCAAGATGCGCTGGATCACGGTCGGCCCCGCCGGCCAGCCCGACACCTCCATCCTCCTGGCGCCGCCGGCCGCCGACCCCGGCATCACCGACGACGAGCGCCGTACCATCGCCGAGATGATGGCCAAGGGCACCTACGGCTGGATCCTGCTGGCCACCCGGAACCTCGATGACACCTTCGAGAAGGTGCAGGCCAGCGACGCCGAGGTCGTCCAGGAGCCGACCGAGCAGCCGTACGGCGTCCGCGACTGCGCCTTCCGCGACCCTGCCGGCAACCTGATCCGGATCCAGGAACTGCGCTGAACCGTCCCGCGATCACGGCGACGACCTGCACGAGGCCCGGGGCCGCCGGCCACGCCGTACCGCTGGTTCCGTAGTCACCTCGCGCCGCCGCCAGGCCCGGCGCGCGGTGAACCAGCCGCCCGACCGGTCCCGCCCACGCCCTCGGAGAGCGCGTGGGCGGCCCCTCGCAACGCACAGATGGAGACACGAAGAGCATGGCCAAGAGGACGGATCCGCGGACGCCCGCGCGGCACGCGGCTGACAGTCACGACCTGATCCGCGTGCACGGTGCGCGCGAGAACAACCTCAAGGACGTCAGCATCGAGATCCCCAAGCGCCGGCTGTCGGTGTTCACCGGAGTCTCCGGCTCGGGCAAGAGCTCGCTGGTGTTCGACACGATCGCCGCGGAGTCACAGCGGTTGATCAACGAGACCTACAGCGCCTTCGTACAGGGCTTCATGCCGACCCTGGCGCGGCCCGAGGTCGACGTCCTCGAAGGACTGACCACCGTGATCACCGTCGACCAGCAGCGGATGGGCGCCGACCCCCGCTCCACGGTCGGCACCGCCACCGATGCCAACGCCATGCTGCGCATCCTCTTCAGCCGGCTCGGGAAGCCGCACATCGGCCCGCCCAGCGCGTACGCCTTCAACGTCCCCTCGGTCCGGGCGGCCGGCGCGATCACCGTCGAGCGCGGCAACAGGAAGGCGGTCAAGGCGACCTTCAACCGCACCGGCGGCATGTGCCCGCGCTGCGAGGGCCGCGGCTCGGTCACCGATCTCGACCTCACTCAGCTCTACGACGACGCCAAGTCGCTCGCCGAGGGCGCGCTCGCCGTCCCCGGCTACAACGCGGGCGGCTGGAACTACCGGCTCTACAGCGAGTCGGGCTTCTTCGACCCGGACAAGCCGATCCGCAAGTACACCAAGAAGGAACTGCACGACTTCCTCCACCGCGAGCCGACCAGGATGAAGATCGCGGGCATCAACATGACCTACGAGGGTCTGATCCCGCGGATCCAGAAGTCGATGCTCGCCAAGGACAAGGAGGCGATGCAGCCGCACATCCGGGCGTTCGTGGAGCAGGCGGTCGCCTTCACCACCTGCCCCGAGTGCGACGGCACCCGGCTCAGCGAGGGCGCCCGGGCCTCGAAGATCAAGCGGATCAGCATCGCGGACGCCTGCGCGATGGAGATCAGGGACCTGGCCACATGGGTCCGCGGCCTCAAGGAGCCGTCGGTGGCGCCGCTGCTCACGGCGCTCCAGCACACCCTTGAGTCGTTCGTGGAGATCGGCCTCGGCTACCTCTCGCTCGACCGGCCCGCGAGCACGCTGTCCGGTGGCGAGGCGCAGCGCGTCAAGATGATCCGCCACCTCGGCTCCTCGCTCACCGACACCACGTACGTCTTCGACGAGCCGACCACCGGCCTGCACCCGCACGACATCCGGCGGATGAACGACCTGCTGCTGCGGCTGCGCGACAAGGGCAACACGGTGCTCGTCGTGGAGCACAAGCCGGAGACGATCACGATCGCCGACCACGTCGTCGACCTCGGCCCCGGCGCCGGTTCGGGCGGCGGCAGCGTCTGTTTCGAGGGCACCGTCGAGGCGCTGCGGGCGAGCGACACCGTCACCGGCCGCCACTTCGACGACCGCGCCACCCTCAAGGACACGGTGCGCAAGCCCACCGGCACGCTCCAGATCCGCGGTGCCTCGGCGCACAACCTGCGCGACGTCGATGTCGACATCCCGCTCGGTGTGCTCGCCGTCGTCACGGGCGTCGCCGGCTCCGGCAAGAGCTCGCTCGTGCACGGTTCGATCCCGGCCGGCGAGGGGGTCGTCTCGGTCGACCAGAGCCCCATCCGCGGCTCCCGGCGCAGCAACCCGGCGACGTACACCGGACTGCTCGACCCGATCCGCAAGGCGTTCGCCAAGGCCAACGACGTGAAGCCGGCCCTGTTCAGCGCCAACTCCGAGGGTGCCTGCCCGACGTGCAACGGCGCCGGGGTCATCTACACCGACCTGGCGATGATGGCCGGGGTCGCCACCACCTGCGAGGACTGCGAGGGCAAGCGGTTCGACGCGTCGGTCCTCGAATACCACCTGGGCGGCCGCGACATCAGCGAGGTGCTGGAGATGTCGGTGGCCGAGGCCGAGGAGTTCTTCGGCGACGGTGCGGCGCGCACCCCGGCCGCGCACAGGATCGTCGAGCGGCTCGCCGACGTCGGGCTCGGCTACCTCAAGCTCGGGCAGCCGCTCACCACGCTGTCCGGCGGTGAGCGGCAGCGCCTGAAGCTGGCCACGCACATGGCCGAGAAGGGCGGCGTCTACGTCCTCGACGAGCCGACCGCCGGCCTGCACCTCGCCGACGTCGAGCACCTGCTCGGCTTGCTCGACCGGCTCGTCGACGCCGGCAAGTCGGTGATCGTCGTCGAGCACCACCAGGCGGTCATGGCACACGCCGACTGGATCATCGACCTCGGCCCCGGCGCCGGCCACGACGGCGGCACGGTCGTTTTCGAGGGCCCGCCCGCGGACCTCGTCGCCGCCCGCTCGACCCTCACCGGCGAGCACCTCGCGGAGTACGTGGGGGCCTGACGGGGGCTGCGGGGCTCATGCCTGAGGCGGCCCGGAGCCTGCCGCCCCGCTGACCGGAACCACCGCGACCCGCCGCGGCACGCCATTGCGTGCCGCGGCGGGTCGCTCAGTGGTGCCCCGGAAGGGACGCCCGCACGACGCCGGCACTGCTGCGGCAGGTGTTTCCCGCTCGGCTGCCCCGCCTCAAAAATACCCCCCGGGGTACTCGTGTTACCGTCGAAACATACCCCGGGGGGTAATTTTCCACGGATCGGAGTAGCGCATGTTCTTCGTCGACACGATCGAGGTGGCCGGGCTCGGTAACCGCAGCTACCTGGCCGGGGGCCGGCGGACCGCGGTGGCGGTCGACCCGCCCCGCGACATCGACCGGGTGCTGGCGGCGGCGGCGCGCCGCGGGGTGCGGATATCCCACGTGGTCGAGACGCATGTCCACAACGACTACGTCACGGGCGGCCTGGCGCTGGCCCGCGTCACGGGCGCCGCCTACCTCGTCCCCGCCGCGGCCCGGGTCGCCTACCCGCGCGTGCCGGTGCACGACGGCGACCGCTGCGAGGTCGACACCACGGCCGGCCTGACCCTGCGCGCACTGGCGACGCCCGGCCACACCCCGCACCACACCTCCTACGCGCTGGAGGAGAACGGCACGGCCGTCGCGGTGTTCACCGGCGGCTCGCTGCTGATCGGCACCGTGGGCCGGCCCGACCTGGTCGAACCACGGCTGACGGAAGAACTGGCCCGCGCCCAGCACGCCTCCGCGCACCGACTGGCCAAGGAGCTGCCGGACGATACGGCGGTGCTGCCCACGCACGGATTCGGCAGCTTCTGCTCGTCCAGTCAGGCGCAGGGCGAGTCCACCACGATCGGCAAGGAGAAGACCTCCAACGAGGCACTCACCCGCGACGTCGACGGCTTCGTCGCCAACCTGCTGGCCGTCCTGGACGACATTCCCGCGTACTACGCGCACATGAGTCCCGCCAACGCGGCGGGACCCGCGCCGGTCGACCTGACCCCGCCCGCCGTCGCGGACGCCGAGGAGATCGCCGCCCGGCTGGCCGCCGGGGAGTGGGTGGTGGACCTGCGCAACCGGGTCGCCTTCGCCGAAGGGCACGTGGCGGGTGCGTTCAACTTCGAGGCCGAGGGGCAGCTCGCCACCTACCTGGCCTGGTTGATCCCGTGGGGCAAGCCGGTGACCCTGCTCGCCGAGTCACCTGAACAACTCGCCGCAGCACAGCGGGAGTTGGTGCGAGTCGGCATCGACCGCCCGGCCGCCGCGGCCACCGGCCAGCCGTCCAACTGGGCACGCAGGGGCGAGGCCCTCGCCTCCTTCCCGCGCGCCACGTTCGCCGATCTCGCGAAGCACCACAAGGACGGCGTCGTCGTCCTCGACGTGCGTCGGGACGCCGAACGGGCGTCGGGCCACGTGGACGGCTCGGTCCACATCCCCGTCCACACGCTGCACCGCCGCCTCCACGAGGTTCCCCAGGGGCAGGTGTGGGTGCACTGCGCCGGCGGCATGCGGGCCGCCATCGCCGCCTCCCTGCTGGATGCGGCGGGGCGCGACGTCGTCGCTGTCGACGACGGTTTCGACTCGGCCGAGAAGGCCGGACTTCCGGTCCGCACGCACTGATGACAGCCGCCGCAGAACACCGACCGGGAAAGCGAACAGGAACGAGAACCACCATGAGCCTGCCGGTCGTGGCCACGCGGCGCGGGAACGGGGCCGTCGCGTGAGCGCAGCGATACTCGCCCTGATAACCGGTGCCGTCATCGGCCTGGCGCTCGGAGCGCTCGGCGGCGGAGGGAGCGTACTGGCCGTCCCCGCCCTGATCTACCTGCTCGGCTTCCCACCCGTCGCCGCCGCCACCGCCAGCTTGGTCATCGTCACCGTCACCTCCGCCACCGCCCTGTTCGCGCACGCCCGCGACGGGCACGTCGTCTGGCGTACGGGGCTGCTGTTCGCGGCCACCGGAATCGGTCCGGCGATGCTGGGCGGCGCACTCGCTGGGCGCCTCCCGCCAGCCGTGCTGACCGTCGCCTTCGCCGCGGTCGCGGCCGCTGCCGCGATCCGCATGCTCAAGCCCCGCAACTCCTCGGCGGGCACCATTCGGGTACGGCCGGGCCGCGCGGCGGCGGCCGGCGCCGGACTGGGCGCGGTCACCGGCGTCCTCGGCGTCGGCGGCGGCTTCCTCGCCGTTCCCGCGCTGGTCAACGTCCTCGGTATGCGGATGCGGGCGGCGGTGGGCACCAGCCTGCTGGTAATCACCGTCAACTCGCTGGCAGCGCTGGCGATGCGGGCCGGTACGGCCGACGGCCTGGACTGGGCCGTCATAGGGCCGTTCGCCGGGGCGGCGATCCTGGGTGCCTGGGACGGTAAGCGCCTGTCGGCGAAACTGTCCGGACACACCCTTCAACGGGCGTTCGCGCTGGTCCTGTTGGCGGTGGCCGGGGGCATGTTGCTGGACGCGGTGGTGTGATGGCCACCCGCTGGGAACGCCTTACGCCAGCGACAGGAACAGCTTCTCCAGGCGCGCGCGCATCGCCTCGGTGTCCTCACCGTTCTTACGGCCCGATTCGATGTCGGCCACGCACTGCTGCAGGCCGGTGGCGATGATCGCGAAACCGGCCCGGTCGAGTGCCCGTGAGGCGGCGGCCAACTGCGTGACGACGTCCTCGCAGTCCCGTCCTTCCTCGATCATCCGGATCACGCCGGAGATCTGCCCCTGCGCGCGCCGCAGCCGGTTCAGCACGGCCTTCAGGGACGCGCCTTCAAGATCCAGTTCCACGATCACTCCTCGAAAATACCCCTAGGGGTACTGTACGTCCCGGTTCGGGACGGCGGCGACCGACAAGGATCACGACTGCCATGACCACTCCCCTCACCCTCGACACCGACCAGGCCCGCGCCCGGCTGCACGACCTCACCGTCATCGACGTACGCACTCCCGGCGAATACGCCTCCGGCCATCTGCCCGGCGCCTTCAACGTCCCTCTGGGCCGGATCCACCACACGTTCCCCGAAATGCGGCACGCGGCCGACCGTGGCGACGTCCTCGTGGTGTGCGCCTCCGGCGCCCGCTCGGAGAAAGCCTGCAAGCTCCTCGCGGAACAGGGCATCCCGACCGCCACCCTCAACGGCGGCACCCACGCGTGGGCGGCCGAAGGACACGACCTGCACGAGCCCGTCGCGTGCGACACCCGTGCCGGCTGGGTCATGGAGCGTCAGGTGCGCTTCACCGCAGGCACGCTCGTACTCCTGGGGCTGCTCCTGGGGCAGCTCGTGCACCCGGCCTGCCAGATCCTCTCCGCAGTCATCGCCGGCGGCCTGGTGTTCTCCGCGCTCACCGACACCTGCGGTATGGCCGCCATGCTGGCCAAGCTGCCGCACAACCGTCCCCGGCCGGCCGACCTCGCCATGACGCTCGCCGCTTTGCGCCGCGGCTGACCACCGCCCTGACGGGTGCCCCTTCGCGTCGTTCCTCGCGCCCGGCCTCGGAATCATCGGCAGAGCGGCGTATCGGCGCCGGGGCTCCGGCTCGGATCACTGGGCGGAGAGCTTGTGGACGGTGGTGTCGTCGGGGGTCAGCGGTCGCCCGTCCGCAGACAGCACTTCCAGTGCGCGGAGGCGATAGCCCTGCCGGCGGTCGACCAACTGTGAGTGCGGTTCGTCGGGGGCGAAGAAGTTCTGTTCGCCCCACTGCCGCAGCGCCACGATGACGGGGAAGAGCGCCTTGCCCTTCGGGGTCAGTGCGTACTCGCGGTAGGCGCTGCCGTCCGAGGCGGGGACGGATTCGAGGACACCGCCGGCGACCAGGGTGCGCAGGCGCGCGGTGAGGATGTTCTTCGCCACCCCGAGGCTGCGCTGGAACTCCCCGAAGCGCCGGCTTCCGTCGAAGGCGTCCCGCACGATCAGCAGGGACCACCAGTCGCCGATCGCGTCCACCGACCGGGCGACGGGGCATTCGCTGTCGTCGAAGCGCGTCCTGGTCACCATGGCGTCCCTCACTCTCACAATGGTTGCAACATGCTACCAAAAAAGTTAGCGTCACCACTGGTAGCAAGATGAAACCAGATAGGTGGAGGAGTGCTGATGCCCAGCAACGGTGAGGCTGTGACACGACGGACCGAGGCCCGAAGCAGGGAAGGCTCCGCGTTCGTCCTGTCCCGCGGCGTCGTCATCCTGTTCGCCATCGCCTGCGGAGCCGCGGTGGCCAACGTCTACTTCTCCCAGCCACTCCTGGTGACCATGGGCCACGACCTCGCCATGAGCCCGGCCCTTGTCGGCAGCGTGGTCACCCTCACGCACGTCGGATACGGACTGGGGCTCTTCTTCCTCGTGCCGCTGGGCGACGTGGTGAACCGCCGACGGCTCATCGTGGCCCAATTACTGCTCCTGGTGGTGGCGCTGGTCGCGGTGGCCGTCGCCCACACGGCGGCGCTCCTGCTCGCGAGCATGGCCGCGACCGGACTGCTCGCGGTCGTCACACAGACGCTGGTGGCCTTCGCCGCATCACTGGCCCCGCCCGCCCGGCGCGGACGGGTCGTCGGCCTGGTCACCAGCGGCGTGGTCACCGGAATCCTGCTCGCCCGCACCGCATCCGGCCTCATGGCCGACCTCGCGGGCTGGCGCTCCGTCTACCTCGCCTCGGCGTCGCTCACCGCTCTGCTCGCCCTGGTCCTGTACCGAGTGCTGCCGCGCCACAGTGACGCCGCGCCGACAACCCTGCGCTACGGACAGCTCCTGCGCTCCACGATCACCCTGTTCGCACGGGAACGACTGCTGCGGCTCCGGGCCCTGTTCTGCCTGCTGATCTTCGCCGCCTTCAGCACCCTGTGGAGCAGCATCGCACTGCCGCTCAGCGAGGCCCCGTACTTCCTGCCCCACAGCGCGATCGGGGCGCTGGGGCTGATCGGTGTCGCTGGCGCCCTGGCCGCGACCGTGGCGGGCCGCCTGAACGACCGCGGACTCTCCCGGCGCACCACCGGCATCGCCCTGGCGCTGCTCGCCGTCTCGTGGGTGCCCTTGGCCTTCACCCGCAGCTCGCTCTGGGCCCTGGTCGTCGGGGTGATCCTCCTCGACCTCGCCGTGCAGGCGGTCCACGTCACCAACCAGACCCTGATCTACGCGTTGCACCCGGACGCGGGCAGCCGACTGATCGGCGGATACATGGTCTTCTACTCGATCGGCAGCGCCACCGGCGCCATCGCCGCGACCTCCCTCTACACGGTGGCCGGCTGGGGCGCCGTGTGCGCACTGGGCGCCACGTTCAGCTGCCTCGGGCTCGTGCTGTGGGCGTTCACTCGACACAGCACCCCGGACCCCACCACCAAGACCCCCTCGCGCAGCGAAGCCTGAACGTTCTCGCCGGCCGCCGGACCGGAGCCTCAACTCAACAGACCCTCCCGCAGATGGGATATCCACCGGTGTCGAAGGGCAGTGAGCCGCGAGCAGAGTCGATGGGGTGCGGCTGCGGCGCCGATGTGCCTGGGAAGCTGGGCGCGTCGGCTGTCAGCGGGCAGTTGGCAGATTCACGGCTCTTCTGGCCGTTCGGGTGCCGGCCGCCCAGACGAGGCAGAGCAGGAGGGCCAGGGCGGTACCCACCGTGCACACCCCGTTCCAGCCGGCGTGGGCATGGGCCGCTCCGGCCAGCGCGGAACCGACTGCGCCTCCGATGAATGACCTTGTCCTCGGCTGCATGTGAGGCGGCGGGCGCCGAACCCCTTCGCCGTGCGGGTGCGTTGCCGCGGGCACCGAACCTTGCAGGGTGCCGAGGTGCCTTGTTGCGGGAGAAGCACGACGTCCCCGTCGATGCCGGCATGGCATCGACGGGGACTCAGGGCGCGAGGCCGAGACCCGTGGGTGTGCGGTGCGGGTCGTGTGCTGCCGGCGCGGGTGCAGTGGAGACCGGTTGAGGGGCTTGTTGCTGCGGCACGGTGCCGTGGACGTGGGTGCCGATCCAGTAGCCGACCAGCAGGCCGAGGACGAGTAGGACCTTGTGCCGGTTGGCCTTCCAGCCGGTGGGTCGAGCGGGCTCGGTGAGCACGCCTAGGACGGTCGCGGTCTGTTTCGCCAAAGTCATCTCCTGTGGGTTGGCGGCGGGTTGGCGGCGGGTTGGCGGTGGGCTGACTGGGTTAGCTGGGTTGGCTGTCCGGTCCTCGGAACTGGCTGGTGCGGTCCGTCGGGGGCGAAGGGGGAGGCCAGTGCTGTGGCGGTCGGGCGTACTTCGGAGGTGTGGCGGGCCCGGGTTGGGGCGGTGGCTCACACTGCGACGGAGGCGGGGGATCCCCTGCGGTCAGGGTCGTGCGGGCGCCGGTGTTGCGGGAGCAGCTACCGAAGAGGCCGATGCGGCCGACGAGGCGGGTGATCTGTCAGAAGGAGCAGACGGTGGAGCCGCTGACGGCGCGATGTCGTGCGTGGGCAGCGAGACAGGTGCGGATCGACTGGTGGATGACGGCCCAGAGGTCGGTGGTGCGTTAGGTGCCGATGCCAATCTGCACGCGGGTGACGGTCGTGGACAACTGGTTTATGGCTGGGATGAGGTCTTCGGCGGCACTGTTCGCAGCATGTGGACGCGGCCAGTTGCTCCGGGCTGGGGGTGCGCGGCCGAGGCGGGGCCGGGTGTCCCGCTCAGGGCGATCCGCTCACGCTGCTTGCCCCTCCCTTCACGAGGCGTTCCAGCAAGGGGCCGAGCACGGTAGGCGCCAGACGTCGGGCGTGCCACAGGGCGGTGGTTCCGCGTCCATGACAGCCGCCTTGGAGGCACCGTAGGCGCCGCCGGAGGGCACGGGTACCCACCCGGCAATCGAGGCCATCACCATCAGATCCCCAGCGCCACGGTCCGTCATGGCGGTGATCGTGGCGCGGGCAACGTGCACCGTGCCGAGGTAGTTGACTCGCCAGACCCGTTCGATATCTGCGCTGGACTGTTCCCGGAGCCTGCCGAGCCGTGCCACACCAGCACAGTGGATCACCCGGTCGAAGGGGCCCACTGCGCCCTGTGCCGCCTTGACGGACGTTTGCACCTGGTGCTCGTCGCTCACGTCGCATACGAACGGGGTGATCAGCGGGGAGGTCTCCGCCACCCGGTGCAGCCGGGCCTGGTCCACGTCGACCGCCGCGACGCGGGTGCCACGTGCGGACAGTGCTTCGGCGCAGTACTGGCCGATCCCGCTGGCCGCTCCGGTCACCAATGCGGCCGCGGGCGGTGTCGTCCGTGAGTCCATGGAGTGCCCTTCTACGGACGTGCCGCCGAAGCACTTGCGGGGCGCCGGAGGCGAAGGGGAGGAAGGAGTGGCGGGGTGGTTGGGGGCTCGTGGAGGCGCTGCAAGTCTCCGTCCTGGGTTGCCCGTTCACCGAGGTCGATTCCCCGCCCCCACTCGGTCATCGGCTTCAGCCACTCGCCGTAAACATTCGTGCGGCGAAAACACGGTACGCGTCCATGCGACGCATACCGTGCCAGGTCATTTAGTGATCGTTTATTGGAGCTCGGCAGGATGTGAAGTGTCGAGAAGGATCCTTCACAGGGGACGGTATGGCCAAGCTGTATCTGGAGAAGCTCAAGTGCGTCACGACTGAGGGCTGGAGCGGCTTCGATGAGCCGAGGCTGGTCGTCCAGGATCGCGGCACCGTGTGGAACGGAACGGTGCGGGGAGACCGGATGTTCACCGTCAAGTACGACTGCGACTTCACGGGGACGATTGCCGTCTCTCTCGGGGAGTCCGGCGCCACGGGCGGGGATGGCGAGTTCGGGGAGCAGTGGATCACGGATACGCCTGGTGAGCGCAGTCTGCGCTTCAGGGCGGATGGTGCTGAGTACCGGCTGCTGTATGCGGTGGAGTAGGCAGCTCGACCGGTAGCAGGGTGAGGCCCGCCGGCCCCGGTTGGAGTCCCGGCGTGGGTGGCCATGGGCCTTTCCTGCGGCGGGTTGAACTCGCTGACGTTCATCCGTGCACCCTTCTCGATCGGCATGCACGGCCGGGTTCACGGCTTGAGCGCGACGCCGGGCGACGGTTCGGTGGTTCGCCGGACCGTCGGCGGCCACGAGGTTCAGTGGGTCGTTGGCGGGGGCTTCGCGCTGGGCTTGGGTGAGTTGGGGCTCCGGCCCGGCCCGGCCCGGCTCGCCGACGCCGAGTTCGTCCGGGCGAGTTCCTGACGTCGTTGCGGGACTGAGGCCGGCCCACCGGCACCGGTCCGCGGGGCGACCACGCGGCGCGCGATCTTTGCGGCGGGGCCCGTTTACACCGGGGGGAGGGCTGTTATGGCATAGCTGTCGGGCGACATCCGTCCGGATGCGAGCCCGATGCCCCAGCAATTGCGCCACGGGAAGGAGCGTCACCGATGCCTCGTCAGCCCAAGATCGCCTTGCTGGCAGCCTTACTCACCCTGCTCATCGGCCTGGTCTGCGCCGCACAGGACCAGGCGGGCAAACCGCAGCCGCAGCCGCAGCAGGGAGTGGCGGCGAGAGCGGGGCAGGGGCAGATACCGGCGGTCAAGGCCGCGGGGACGTTCCGGAATCCGCTGAACACGGGGCCGGACCCCTTCATCACGTATGGGAACGGGGCTTACCACCTCACCACCACCCAGGACGACAGCATCAAGATGTGGAGCTCACGCTCGCTCGGCACGCTGCTCGACGCGGACCCGGTGACCGTGTGGCGGGACACCGACCCCGCACGTAACCAGCACGTCTGGGCGGCCGAGTTCTACCGTTTCGGAGACCGCTGGTACATGTACTACACGGCCGACGACGGTGTGGACGACCATCACCGGCTGTACGTCCTGGAGTCGGACGCCGGTGACCCGGCCGGGCCGTACCACTTCAAGGCGAAGCTGACTCCGCCCAACCACGCGAACGACTTCGCCATCGACCCCAGCGTCTTCCAGCACAACGGCAAGCTCTACCTGGCGTATTCGGGGCTCAACCCCTACCAGCACAACGGTCTGAACATCGCCCCGATGTCGAACCCGTACACCGTCTCCGGAGACGCGGTGGCCCTCAAGGCCGACGGGGGCTGCCCGGAGGTCCGTGAGGGCCCCGAGTTCCTCAACCGCAACGGCCGTACCTGGCTGACGTATTCGACCTGCGACACCGGCAAGCCCGACTACCAGCTGTGGATGCTGTCCCTGCCGGACAACGTCGATCCCCTGACGCCCGGCAACTGGCAGCAGCACCCCGGCCCGGTCTTCGGCCGCGATGACGCCAAGGGGGTCTACGGCCCTGGCCACCACGCCTTCTTCCGGTCACCCGACGGCACCCAGGACTGGATCGTCTACCACGCCAAGACGACCGCGGGTTACACCTACAGCAACCGTACGACCCGGGCCCAGCCGATCGGCTGGCACGCGGACGGCAGCCCGGACCTGGGCCGGCCGTTCGCCCTGGGCGCGACGCAGGACCTGCCTGCCGGTGACCCGGGCAACGGCAATTACTGGATCAATGACAACGGCCGTTCCAGTGGAGCCGGCAAGGTCTCCTACCAGGGTGCCTGGAACTCGGGGACGGGATGCGCGACCCAGTGCTTCTGGGGCGACGACCACTGGAGCGACCGGGCGGGCAACACCGCGACCTTCGCCTTCACCGGCACCCGCATCGCGCTGCTGTCCGTACAGGACACCGGCAACGGCATCGCGGCCATCAGCGTCGACGGAGGCTCCGAACAGCGCGTCGACTTCTACGGCGCGCCCCGGACGGGCGAGACGCTCCAGTACCTCAGCCTGCGGCTGCCCTCCGGCAGGCACACCCTGCGCGTTCGGGTCACCGGGGAACACAGCCCACTGTCCACCGCGTCCTTCGTGAGCGTGGACCGGGCCGAGGTCTACACCGACTGAGACCGCGCCGACGGCCTGACTGCCGTGGCGCGTTGGGTGGTTGGGCGCCGGATGCCGCTGCGGGCCTGCGCCGCGTTCATCAGAGAGGACGCGGTGGAGCCGCGCCCAGTCCCGGTCCCGGCCCCGGCCCCAGTCACGGTCCCGGCTCCACAGTCGATCGCGCCGGTCCAGGCCACGTACGGCCACAGTCGCACTCCCTGCGGGTTTCGCACCGCGACAGGTGGCCAGGAGCGTTGGCCGAGCATGCCCCACACAGGGCAGCGCGGAGAGGCTTTGGGCTGGAACCGACACCGGGCGACGTCACTGCGATGGCCCACGCCGACCGGCGAAACCGTCCGGCCGTGGTGAGGATGGGCGGGACAAGACGGGGGGAAGCGAAAGGGTCTGAATCATGTTCCGTTCGATTGCTACGGTACTGGCCGCCACCGCCTTCACCGGTCTCTTGAGCACCGGTATAGCCAGTGCCGCGCCCGACCAGTCACCGGCCCGTGCGGCCGTCACCCAACAAGCGAAGAGTGACCACGACGGCCACGGAGGCCACGAAGGCGTCGGCGTCGGCGGTGTCGGCGACGGCGGCCGTGACGTCGGCGTCGGTGTCGGCGGCGTCGATGCCCGAGGCACCGTCGGCGTCGGCGGCATCGGCTCCAACGGAAACGAAGGCGTCGGCGTCGGCGGCCTGTGAGGTTCTCGCAAGCTATTCCTTCCCGGCACCCGTCTCGTACGGGGGCCGGGATGTTGCGGCCGACGGCCGGCACGGGCGTCAGGCGGCGGAGTCGCGTTCTCGACGACGATCGCCTGTCCCGTGGAGTCGAGGAACGAGCGAGAGAAGCGGTCGCTCACGTTAGGGGGATGCGGTCGGGGAGGCGTGCCTGGCCGGGGCCTATGGCCGAGGCGGGTCCACGCGAACAGCGAGCCCGACCCGACCCAACCGAACACCAGAGGCAGCCAGCGGGGCAACCGGGCAGGTCGCGCCCGGGCGACCACCCTGACGGCGGCGGATCCGGCGAGCGCCCAGAAACCGGAGACAGCTCCCAGCACGTACCAGTCGGTGACCCGCTCGGCCGGGTGCGCGATTCCCATCGTGCCGCCGACCGCCCAGTAGAGCCAGACCAGCCCGACCGCCGCACCGACGGCAGCCGCCCATGGCGGCGCCGTGCGCGGGCCGTCGCCGACTCGCCCAGTGAACGCTTCTGGCCAGCGGCGCCTCAGACACGCGGGGACCACGAGGGCCAGCCCCAGCCCCATCCCCAGAAAGCTGAACTGGACCAGTACGCCTTCCCAGACCGGCATGGCCGGATCCTCGCTGCCGCCCTGTGAGCCGCCGCCCCCATCCAGGAGTGCACCGAGCACGCCGAACGGCAGTATCGAGGCGAGGAGCCCCGACCCCACCCACGCGCAGAACGCGACCAGCGCCCCCGGTATCCGCATCCCCCACGGCCGCACCAGAGCAAGCGCCAACGCGATCCCGATCGCGGCCATACCGACCGTGACGGTGTTGAGTACCACCCACACGACGAGTGCAGCCCCGCCACGCCAAGGGACTCAGTGCACGACCCGCCAACTCCCGAGGCGCTCAGTCACCTCACTCATAACCATCAGTTACAGGACAACTCTTACGGGCTCTCCCGCGATTGGTCACGAGGCGTGTTGGCCTGGCTCCTGAGGCAAGGGACCGCTACTCGGAGCCGCGCTAGTAATAGCCCTTCGTGCCGTCGAGCAACTCCCGGACGATGTCCGCGTGCCCCGCGTGCCGCCCTGTCTCCTCGACGAGGTGGATCAGCATCCAGCGGAGGTTGGCACTGCCGGAGCGGAAGTCAGGGTGTCGGCCGACGTCGTCCAGGGAGGCCGCGGCGACGATCTCGTTGCTGCGGGCGCACTGGGCCTCGTACTCCGCTAGGAGCTCGGCGAGGGGGCGGCCGTCGGTGTGCCAGTCGGCATCCTCGCTCGACTCGTCGAACAACGGGTGCTGCTTCTCGTCGCCGCCGAGGAACAGCACTTCCAGCCACAGGTGCTCGGTCCAGCGCATGTGGGAGATGAGACCGGCCATCGTCATGACCGGTGAGGTCGGGATGACCGGGCGGTGCGCGTCCTCGTCGCTCAGCCCCTCGCATTTCCAGCGCAGGATCTGCCGCTGCAGGTCCAGCCAGCCGATGAGCGCGGTGCGTTCGTCCGCTTGGAGCGGGGGGCGTTCCAGTTCCGATGTCATGCCGGCGCACGCTACCGGGGCGGTCGGGAAAGGACACTTGGATTTATGGGCTCTTCCGCGATTGACCAACCGCCTTGGCAATGGCTCCGGTGTTCGGACACCGGCTCCGGGATCGTGTCCGAACACCCCTTGCTGGAGGGGGACTTCCGTCCCGCTCGGTGAAGCCCGGCTTTCGTCATTCAAGCCGCCATCGCGCGTTGCGGGTCCCCCTTCCCCTCCGGTACTCCATGCGCCAGGACCAACTTGAGCAGGAGCACGACGGGGAGCCAGTTCAGACCGTCCGGGCCGGACAGGAGCGGAGAGACCATCGCGCCGGCCACGACGATGGCCAGGGCGATCGGCCGCTGCAGCCGTTGGGGCGCGGCCTCGACGGCGACGGCTCCGGCGAGGGCCCAGCCGTACCAGAGCATTCCCCACCACCAACTGCCGCCCGGGAAGAGGAAGCCGACGAGGACCGGCTGGATGTGGAGCCCGGTGAATCCCACCGGGTGGTGGACGAAGCGGATGTGCTTCGGGGTGCCCGCGGGCAGCGGCGAGTGGTAGAAGCTCTTCGCGGTGTCGAGCCCGTTGGCCACCACTCCCCCGACCAGGTCCCACACCAGGGAAACGGCGAGCAGCCACTGCCACCAGGCCCAGCCCGCATGGCGGTTGGCCACGCCCAGGGCCAGCGTGCCGAGCGCTGCCGTCCCGTGGGCCAGGAGCTTCTCCGTAGGTGTGGCACCGGCGCCGAACAGCCAGTCACGTCGAGGGGCTTCCATCGTTCCTCCATGGTCCTGCTCTTCAGGGATCACACGCACGCGGAGTCGCCGGACGGCGCCCGCTCCCCGGCCGGGGCCTCGTCCTTGCGCGCGCCCGGGAGGACATGGCGGACGCTGAGGACGGTGGCCAGCGCGATGACACCGCCGACCACGGGCACCGTCCCCTCCCCGGCCGCCGAGAGCGCGAGGCCGCCCACCGCACCGCCGATCGCGACCCCCAGGAACTGGGCGGAGAAGTGCAGGCCCAGGGCCTGGGACCGCTGCTGCGGCGCGAGTCCCGCGAGCCGCGTCTGCTGGCTGATGCCGCCCGACCACCAGGCCGCGCCGACGGCGAAGAGCAGCGGGAAGGAGACGACCCTGGACACGGCGGGCACGTGCACATACGTCATGAGGGTCAGAACCGCGAGGAGCAGGGTGATCAGGAGCAGCGCGGCGCGCAGCACGGTCGCGATCGGATGCCGGGCGAGCACCCGGCCGATCAGCCGCCCCGCGAGGAATCCGCCCGCACCGAAGGCGATCATCAGGGCGGCCACGCCGTCACTGCCGAGGCCGGTCGCCCTGTGCACCACGGGCGAGAGGTACGTATACACGGTGTACGCGGCCAGAAAGAGCCCGAGCGTGGTCAACAGGCCCCATCTGATGGGGGTTTGGCGCAGGAGGTTGAGCCGTCCGGCGGTGGCGGCCGTGGAGGTGGGGACCTCGGGGAGCCAGGCCCACACGGCGACCGCCGTGATCAGCGCGAGAGCGGTGACGAAGCCGAACGCGGCCCGCCAGCCGAAGGCCGCGCCCACGAGGGTGCCGATCGGAGCGCCCAGGGTGAGGGCGATCGCGTTTCCGCCGGCCGTCACGGCGATCGCCCGAGGCAGCTCCTCGGGCGGGCACAGGGCGGCGGCCGCCGCGGCCGCCGGGGCGGCGAACAGCGCGGCACCCAGCGCGGCCAGGACCCGCGCTCCGGCCAGGGTCGCGACATCGGGCGAGGCCGCGGCTGCCAGATTGGCTGCGGCGAATCCCAACGCGGCCCAGATGAGCAGCCGTTTGGGCCGCACGTTCTGGAACAGCCCGATTAACGGCGGCCCGGCCAGGGCGTACACGACTGCGAAGACCGTGACCATCTGCCCGCACACGGAGACCGTCGAATGCAGGTCGTGCGCGACGTCCGGCAGCACACCGGCGATCACATACCCTTCGGTTCCTACTGTGAACGTACCGAGGGCCAAGAGGTAGATTCGTGGATTCACGAGCCAACGGTACAACAGTTCTTGAACCTTTGGATACGGCTCAGGCGATCCCAACATCGCGCACGCCAAAGGCTGTTGAGCGAGTGGGCGGAAGGGCTGAACTGCGCGTGCGGTCAAGGTCCGCGCACCGCCGTGCAGGTCGCGGGCCCATGACAGCAAAGGTGATGGACATGGTTACCTTGAAGTCCGCCCGCCCGCCGCGCACGCTCCGGCATACACCCGACAGCATCCGCGCCCGTCACCACACGACCTCGCCAGGAGGTCGAAGAAGGCCGACCACCATGCGAGACACCTTCCACGCCGAGCTGGCCAACGTCAGCCTTGCCGACGCGATGCACGGTCTGAGCGATCCGCTCAGACTCCGGATCGTCGGGCTGCTCGCCCGCCAGGGCGAGACCGAATGCTCCGACATCTACAACGCCCTGGGCATCAGCAAGTCGAACGCCTCGCACCACTTCCGCGTACTGCGCGAGTGCGGGATCCTCCTACGCACCCACCAAGGCCAGCAGCAGAGCGCCCGGTTGCGCGCCGACGAGTTCGAGGCCCGTTTCCCCGGCCTGCTACGCGCGGTCCTGGACAACGTCGACCCGACCTGACCCACCCTCGTGAGGGGGTGCAGGTGGGAGCACCCCAAGGCCGGATAGTCGACGTTCGCGCAGGTCACGCAAGGGGTGTTGACGGGTTGCCGGTGTGGAGCAACGGAGCTCGTTGGTACAGGCAGCCGTCCAAGACGGCTTGTCCCGTAAGGAGCTCCGTTGCCCGTTCACGGCGTCTGGCTATTCGACCATGCTGCTGTCCTCGCAGACCTGAGAGGACAGCAGACCTGCACCTTCTGCCCTGACAGGCATTACGGGACAGCCTTTAGCTTGATCTTTAACCTTTGCGGTGTGGTCGAGGGGTCGTTGGCTTCTTCGCCCGGGGTTTGTTTGTGCCTGTTTTGCGGACTGTGTGGACGTCGTGGCGTGGGGTGGGGCGGGTGTTCTTCCGGCCTGGTGGCCGTCCGGGGCCGGGGCTGGTGAATTTCGGTGCTCTGGCTGGGCAGGCGGCCTTGGGACGCAGGTGCCGAAAGTCGCGGCGGACGCGAGCGGGGGTCAGCCTGTGCGGCTCACTGGGCCTCTCCCAAGGCCGACGCAGATCGGCCGCCAATGGCCGAGCGAGACGGAGTTGGGCATAGACCGCGAGGATCAACCAGGTCCACCGGTCTGCGGATTCAGGAGTGCGGATCTTCGGGCAGGTCCAACCCAGGGTCTGCTTGAAAAACCGGAAGGTGTGCTCGATGTCGAAGCGCCTCAGGAATGCCTGCCAGAGCAGGTCGACCTGGGCGGTGGTGGCGTCGGTGCCTGACCACCACAGCCATACCGGTTTCGGGGTGGCGCCGCTGGGCAGGCGGTCGACCCGCAGATGGATCACGGTCCCTTCGATGACGGGGAGGGTGCCCAACTGCGCCGACCTCGAACCGTCAGTGCCGTTACGCCGCCTGGTTCTGCATCCGCCGCCGGGGCAGGCGCAGCACCGGCCATCGATCCCAGTCAGCAGCTTCAGCTCCTGCACGACATGCCGCCTCGGCCACAGCCGCTTCCTCATGCGCGTGCCGTGGGCCCCAATCGTCGTAGACGTCGACGTAGCTGTAGATGTAGGCGATCGCGTCGGGTCCTGACGGGGCGCTACCACGGTCGGTGTCCTCTCCACGCACCGGCGGCAGCATCACCTGCGGCCGGTGCGACAGCGGGACGCTGATCACGGCCTTCCGAGAATGAGCCGCGGGACGATGCCGCCGGAGCGGTTCAGTACTCCTCGGTTTCGGCGAAGCCCGTGTCGTTGCCTGCGTCGAAGGCGTCGGCGGCAGCGGTCGGGTCGAATCCGGGCGGGCTGTCCCTGAACGTAAGGCCCATGCCGGCCAGCTTCGCCTTGACCTCGTCGATCGACTTCGCACCGAAGTTGCGGATGTCGAGCAGGTCCGCCTCGCTGCGCGCCACGAGCTCACCCACGGAGTGGACGCCCTCGCGCTTGAGGCAGTTGTAGGAGCGGACCGTGAGCTCCAGCTCCTCGATCGGCAGCGCCAGGTCGGCCGCCAGCGCGGAGTCCGTCGGGGACGGGCCCATCTCGATGCCCTCGGCTTCGGCATTCAGCTCGCGGGCGAGGCCGAACAGCTCCACCAGGGTCTTACCGGCCGAGGCCATCGCGTCGCGCGGGCGCATCGCCTGCTTGGTCTCGACGTCGACGATCAGCTTGTCGAAGTCGGTGCGCTGCTCGACACGGGTCGCCTCGACCTTGTAGGTGACCTTGAGGACCGGCGAGTAGATCGAGTCGACCGGGATCCGGCCGATCTCCTGGCCGACCTGCTTGTTCTGCACGGCGGAGACGTAGCCGCGACCGCGCTCGACGGTCAGCTCCATCTCCAGCCTGCCCTTGCCGTTCACCGTGGCCAGCGCCAGGTCGGGGTTGTGCACCTCGACGCCGGCCGGCGGCGCGATGTCGGCGGCGGTGATCAGACCCGGGCCCTGCTTGCGCAGGTACATCACGACCGGCTCGTCGTGCTCCGAGGAGACGACCAGCTGCTTGATGTTGAGGATCAGGTCGGTGACGTCTTCCTTGACGCCCGGCACGGTGGTGAACTCGTGCAGCACACCGTCGATACGGATGGACGTGACCGCCGCACCCGGGATCGAGGAGAGCAGGGTCCGGCGCAGGGAGTTGCCGAGGGTGTAGCCGAAGCCCGGCTCCAACGGCTCGATCACGAACCGGGAACGGCACTCCTCCACGATCTCTTCGGTGAGAGAGGGACGCTGAGCGATCAACATCAGGTGTTGCCTCCAGTCTTCGGCACCCGCTATTTGATGCCGGCCCATCGGACGGCAGTCCGATGTCGGTAGGGCCAAGGGTAGGGGCGATGCGGGCCACCGGCGGTATGCCTCGCGCAGGGGATCAGCAGGTGATCAGCAGGTGAGGGTTGGCCGAGCTGATCAGCGCTTGACCATCCCCTTCTGGCAGCGTCTCGGCCGCCCCTGTCCAATGCGGGTCGGAGGGAGGCGGAGGCCAGAACAACGACGACCACCAAGAGCGGCTGCTTGACGTGGGGCCAGGCTCGGAGCGTGAGGGCACAGGCCGCAAGCCGGCCCGGCCACGACAACGCACGACCGGCGGGGGCGCGGCCGGGAGGGCAGACACGGCGTGCGAGGTGGACGACGAACCGCAGCAGGACCGGCCGCGGCCTACAGCACCACCCCCTTCCACCACCTGTAGGCCAGTAGGCCATCCCCACCCGACACCCACACGTCCCAGCCGCGGGCAAGGGCGCGCAGGCGGCCCACATGCCTACGCACCCGTGGGCCACCACAACGGAACAACGGACTCATCGGCTGCTGTCACCGCGGACCATCAAAGTGCTCCCGCTAGGGCGTTCTGACGGCTCTTGCTGGGGTGGTGGATCGGTGCTCCGGCTGGGCAGGTGCGTCGTTTGGTGCGGCGACATGAGCTCACGGATGCGCAGTGGCAGAAGATCGAGGCTTTACTGCCCGCCAACGGCAAGCCCGGAGGGCAGTGGGCCGATCACCGCACAGTGAACGGCACCGCCGCTGACGCCACCGCAGTGCCGTCGAGCGATGCGTCAGCAAATGGAAACAGCATCGCGCTGTCGCCAGCAGGTACGACAAACGTGACTACATCTTCAACGGCACCCTGACTGCCAAGAGCCATCAGAAACGGCCTAGTACTCCAGCAGCGGTTCGTGTCCTGGGCTGCTTCTTCTTTTGTAGTGGCAGTGTTGGGCGGTTGCCTGGCGGTGTCTGCGCCAGTGGGACCAGGTCAGTGCGTGATCTCGTGGATGGCGGTGTGGTGTTCGGTGGGGCAGGAGATGTTCCAGGAGCCGGCGGATCTCCGCCACGGTGAGTGGGATGGTTCTGCTGGTGAGGTCGTTTCTGCAGCCCCTTTTGAGGCGTCGGCGGCGAGGCCGGCGAGAAAGGCGTGGGCGAGCATGGCCAGGGTGACGTGGCGGTACCAGCCCACGTAGCGGCGGACTTCGTACTCGTCCAGGCCGCATTCGTTCTTCGCGGCCTGGAAGCACTCCTCGATCGTCCAACGCATACCGGCGACCCGGGCCAGATCAGCGACAGTGCAGACGACTGGGGCGTAGGCGAAGTAGTAGGCGATCTCGTCCGGGCGGGTCAGGCTTCGGCGGGCCAGGACCCAGCGGTGATGGGTGGGCTCATCACCGTCGAAGAAGCTGATGGCCGGAAGTCTGGCACTCGCCCAGTCGTAACGGCGCGGGCCTTTTGCACCGTTGCCGCAGGAGAGCCGCTGCCAGGCATCCTCCGGAGCCTGCCTGATGAGCTCGTCGATCCTCCAGGAGCCCGCCAGGGACTTGACCTGCTGCGACTTGGGCACCGCGACCACATAGCCGACACCGAGTTCCTCAAGTAAGCGCCGGAACTTCCACTCCTGGCCGTAGGCCTCGTCCGCCGTTACCCACTGGGCAGGCAGGCCCGCTGCCAAGGTACGGATCACGATCGACTTCGCAAGCTCGCCCTTGGTTGCGAACCCTCTCTCGTCAGGGATCTTCGCCGCCCGGCAGCGTTCCCGGTCACTCGTCCAGGCTTTGGGGAGATACAACTCCCGGTCCACCAAGGCCCGTCCATGCTCGGTGGCGTAGGCGGCGAAGACTCCGATCTGGCAGTTGTCGATCTTTCCGGATGTGCCGGTGTATTGCCGTCCCACGCCCGCGGACGTGGTGCCTTTCTTGATGAATCCGGTGTCGTCGAGGATGAGCACACCGCCGGGGCCGAGCTTCCCGGCAACGTAGTCCCGCACATCGTCACGGATCTCATCCGCGTCCCAGACGCTCGAGTTCAAAAGCCGCTGGAATCCGTCCGGGCTACGGTGACCTGCGTATTCAGCCAGCTGCCAGCCGTTCTTGCGGGCCACCGGAGCCAGCAGTCCACGCAGGTAGTCCCGCATCCGCCACCGCAGATCCGCCCGAGCGAACCGACCCGCCACCCGAGCAAACACCGACTCCAACTCAGCGGCCCAGGCCGCACCATCCGTCATCCCCACCATGCCCAGTCAACGATGAACTACAGCTCAGGACACGAACCGCTGCTGGAGTACTAGCTGCCCAAGGAGCCCGCGTGCCGACCACACTCACCCAGCTCAACGCCGGCCGGCAGCTCACCGCCCTGCGTCACCCGATCCCCTGCAAGGGCACAGCTACCGTGCTGCGGCAGGGCCCTGCCGCAGAGCCCGGCCAGGCGCCGGACTGGCTCCTGTTCCTGTGCACTGAGTAGCTGTTGTCTTTTCGATCTTGAGCAGTGCTGGTCGAACTCGGGTTCCCGGTTGGGTGATCCTGCCGTGGCGAGAGCATGAAGGTAGGGCCTCCTGAACAGCTCGTGGGTGTCGAATCCATAGAGCATCAGGAGGCCCCGGTGCCGCAGTCTTCCGTGTCGTTGGCCGGGCAGTCCAACTCGGCTGCTCTGTCGTGTGATTGCCTCGCGCACGTGTACGGCAACGCGGCTGACCGATCCGAGCGGCGGCGCCGGTATCCGACGGACATGACGGACGCGGAGTGGGCGGCCATCCGGCCACTGCTGCCGGTGCCGGGCTGGATGCGTGGCCGGGGCGGTCGGCCAGAGGCGTACTGTCATAGGACGATGCTGGACGCGGTTCGCTATCTCGTGGACAACGGCATCAAGTGGCGCGCGATGCCGGCCGACTTCCCGCCGTGGGACCGTGTGTATGCGTTCTTCCGTCGCTGGCGCGACCACGTGCTGGTCACGGAGTTCCACGACCGGCTGCGGGATCGCCTGCGCGAGACATTGGGCCGGGATGCCGAGCCGACCGCCGGGGTGATCGACTCGCAGTCGGTCAAGGCGGACGCTGTCGTCGGCTCGGACAGTCGCGGCTTTGACGGCGGGAAGCTGATCAACGGGCGCAAGCGGCACGTCGTGGTCGACACGCTCGGGCTTGTGCTCGGCGTGATGGTCACCGCCGCGGACACCGGCGACCGCGCCGCCGCCCAGGTGCTGCTTGAGCAGGTGACCGCCGCGCACCACCGGCTGGCCCTGGTCTGGGCTGACGGCGGCTACACCGGCAGCCTCGTCGAGTACTGCCTGGCCGCGCTGGCCCTGGTGCTGGCGATCGTCAAGCGCAGCGATGACATGCGTGGCTTCGTGGTGTTGCCCAAGCGGTGGATCGTCGAGCGCCTCTTCGCCCACCTGATGCGCACCCGCCGCCTGGTGCGCGACTTCGAGCGGCGCACCACCAGCGCCGAGGCGATGGTCTACTGGTCGATGATCCTGCTCATGACCCGTCGCCTGGCGAGGCCACGCCCTGCGCGAGGGTGAAGCGGCCCGGCGCCGGCTCGGCCAGCCAGCCGCGCGCGACCAGGCGTTTCGCCTTCGACCGTAGTGCCTCCACCCGCGCCGGCACCACGTCCATGCCGAACGCTTGGGTCATCTCCTGGCAGGTCAGCGGCCCTTGGCCGAGCCGGTGCCGGTCCGTGAGAGTCTGCAGGATGCGCTGGTAGTCCACGGACAGCGCCGACCAGGCCAGCCCTTGGTGCCACACCGGCACCTGCGACTTTGCCTTCGCCGCATCCCGGGGCGTCGGCGGCGCGTCCGCATTCTGTGGATCCGGGGTGACCTCCATGCCGGCGATGCTGCCGCCATCCGGAGCCAGCACCGTATCGACCCGCCTGCGGGCGATCACCCACTCCTGCCATTCCACTTCGGCCGCGGCGAGTTCGGCCTGGATGCGGTCGGCCTCCTCACGCAGCCCGTCGACTCGACGGCGAGCGGCGGCCTCTTGCTGTTCCAGCAGTCCGACGACCGACGGCATCCACAACCTCCCAAGGAGCAATGACACGACACGCCACCACTCCCACCGGACCGCCACTGCTATGCCCGACCAGCGAAAACGCCGTCCTCAAGCGCGAAAAGACAACAGCTTCTGAGCACTCCGAAACCTACCGGACTGGCCCGGGGCCGTGGCCGACACCGCGGACCCGCTGACGCTGTCGTGCGGGGGCGTACTGGACTACCGGACCACTGAGCAAGTCCTCCAGTCGCATGCTGACCTGTGGCTCACGTCGGTGACCGGGGTGGATCCGGCGACGTGCTCCGGCGGGTGGCCCGAGGTCCTGGACCAGGCGCACCGCGTCCTCTCCGAACGCCTGGCGGCAGCCGGCGGCGAGGGCGAGACGCTGAACAGCATCACGATGATGCTGCGTATGGCAGCTGAGTACGCGGCGGAAGGCGATCCGTACCAGGCGACAGTTCCCCTCGGGTACTGCGAGACGCTCTTCCGAAAGCTGTAGTCGCTGCTGCGCGCTCTTACCGGTGGCTGCACGGTGCTCTCATCCGCGCTCTCCACTAGGTGGAGGGTGCGGCCTGCCGAGACAGCGCGGCACTGCCGCTGCCCACGAAGTGGGTGCTCGACGCGTCCGGATTCGTCCACCAAGCCGACGTCGATCCGCTGCTGTACGCCAGTTCCATACGCGCCCAGCTACAGGCGGTCGGCCGGCTGGCTCTGTCCACGAGTTGCGACAGCAGATGTTCATCGCACCTAGCAGCGCGTGGACGGCGGCGTGTTCGATGTTCATGAGAAGTGACAGCGGCCGTGAGGCGGCCGGCCCAGCAGTCGCCTCCGCCGGTCGAGGACTGATCCACGATCACGGCCTGGTGGCCAGCCAGATGGTCACGGCCGCGGTAACGGTGAGCCCGGCGTTGAGTGCGATCCGGCGGTCCTCGCCAGTCAGGTGGACGGTGATCGCGCCGGTCTGCAGGAGTACGAAGCCGATGGCCGCGGCCGGCGCCAGCGAGGGAGCGATGCCGGTCAGCGGCGGGAGGATCAGGCCGGTCGCGCCGAGTATTTCGACCGTCCCCAGCGCCCTGAGGGCCGGCAAGGGTATGCGGTCGACCCAGGCCATCATCGGTCGGAGTTGATCGCGGCTGCGGATCACCTTCAGCGTGCCTGCGTAGAAGTAGAGGAGCGCGAGTAGTCCCGCGACGATCCAATAGGCGATGTTCATGGTTCCCGTTCATGGGCCACCGGTTCACGGGGACCCGTCGATTGCGTCGCTTGCCAGAAGAGCGCTGGTGAAGGCCCGGCCCGTCGTCCGAGGGACCCGGACGGGCGCCGAAAGGCGGCAGCGCTACCGCCTGCCGGTCGAAAAGAGGGTGGCCGGGCGGGCTGTGCCGTCGGCTTCAGACGAGGTCGGTGGCAGGCTCGGTCGCGTAGCGGCTCATCGCGTCGATGTTGGCCTGTGGCGTCAGCGACTGGCCGGACGCGAGCACCTCCTGAAGGTCTCGGAAGTACTGCACGTACAGGTCGGGGGTGAATGTGCTGAGCATGACGGCGGGTTGGTCGGTCAGGTTGGCGAAGGTGTGCGGGGTGCCGGGCGGAACGATGACGAGCGTCCCCGCGGTGGCGTCGTAGTCCTCGTCCCCGACGGTGAACCGCACGGTGCCGGAGAGGACGTAGAAGCCCTCGTCGTGTTGGCCATGGCGGTGCTGCGGCGGACCCTGCGTGTGCGGGGCGAGGACGGACTCGGCGATCGCGAGGCGGTGCCCGGTGTGGCTGCCGTCCTCCAGAATGCGCATGCGCGTGGTGCCCAGAACGATCGTCTCGCCGTCGCGGGGACCCACCACTGATACGGCGGGGTCGGCCTGCGGCTCGCTGGTCTTCGCTTTTTCGGTCATGTTCACGAGTGCACCGCCGGGACCTCGCCGGTGTCCAAGACCCATTCAGCAGAGCCGATACCTCATGGGTATCGGTGCAGCGTGGAGCTACAAACCTTGCGCTACTTCGTGGCGGTCGCCGAGGAACTCCACTTCGGCCGGGCCGCCACCCGACTGCATATGAGCCAGCCGCCGCTGAGCCGGGCGATCAAGCAGTTGGAAGCCGAGGTCGGGGCTCTGCTCTTCGCCCGCTCGACCACCGGCGTCACGCTCACTCCGGTGGGCGCGGTGCTGCTCGACGAGGCGCGAGCCCTACTCGACCACGCCGACCGCGTCCGGGTACGCGTGAGCGCAGCAGCCGGCGTCGCGACTATCACCGTCGGCATCTTGGGCGACGGCACCGAACCGGGAGTGGCCAGGCTGGCCGCGGCCTACCGCCGAAATCACCCCGGAGTCCACCACGATTCGCTAGATATGACCCTTTTATGCCGTTCCGTTTCAGGGGTACGAGCCGTATCCGCCAACCCCGGCCCGACACCGCCCCACCCCGAACCGCCACCCTCCTCAATCAGCCCACAGGCCCGGATCCTCATCCCCATCGAGCCCTGCGAACGCATCGAAATCCCCCTCGGCCACGAAGTCGCCGGCAGCATTCACGTACCCGCCGTGTCCCGGCTCAAGATCGCGTGCGGACCGCCCCCTCGTCCTGTGGGGCAGCGTCCCGAGGGGTTCGCGCCTGCGCTCCGATAATGGCTCCTGTCTGACCAGCTGCATGATGCGCCGGCGCATCGCAACCTTCAGCCGTAGCTCCAGAACACACCGCGAGGGATGGACGCGGAAGTAGGCGATGTCGTCATCGGTGATCCCGGCGTCGTCGAAGATCCGCTGGAAGACGACCGCGCGACCGGCGCGGCCGAGCGCGTGGTTGAGGAGGTCGGCTCCTGCGCGCAGTTGGAATTCGGGACGTTCGGGGAGTTCGGGTTCGGTCACCGCTGCGGTCCGGCCTGGTGTGTGCCGCCTTCGGCCTGTACCGGCCGCCAGGCGGGGTCACTCTGGTGCTGGGCGTCGGCGGCGATCTGCATCCAGCCGTGCTCTTCGGCGAACACGCCGCCGGTGGCTTCGGTGAGGGCCCTCTCGACGATGTCGCGCAGCCGTACGGGTCCGGCTTTCAGGACCGGGTCGACCAGGACGAGGGGAGTGCCGTCTTCTTCGCTGCCCTCCCAGTCCCAGTGGCCTCCGGCCGTGTGCAGGATCGTCTCGCCCAGGTAGGCGGCCAGAGCCAGGGTGTAGAAGGCGATCCTGGATCCGTGGCCTTCGGCCGCCGTCTGCGCCTGGTAGGCCAGGGCGGCGTCTTCCAGAACGGGAAGACTCGCGGGGCTGTAGTCGAAGAGGAAACCGTCGGGCAGCGCGGGACCGTCGGCGGCCTGGAGCTTGCCGACTTCGACGTCCCGGCGCATCAGCCAGAGGGCCAGGAGATCGCTGTCGCCGCCGTCGCGGCCATGGTCCGTTGTCATGGTCCCTAACCCTACGGGCCGGGCCCTGGACCCCAAGTGGGTTGTGTAGGTGCGGTGTTGGGCGCGCGGCGGGGCGTGGATCTGGTGTTGTTCGCGGGGTGTTGGTGGTCAGGGGGCTGGGGCGTGAGTGCAGCAACGGGGGCCGTGCACCACGCCCGCCCGGTGAGGCCACGTACCGCCCTGGCGCTCTACTTTCTGCCCCCATGAGGGACCGATCAATGCACTTTGCGATACGCGCACGCAGCCGGTTCTGGCT
Source organism: Streptomyces sp. RGM 3693 (assembly GCF_050471125.1). NCBI lineage: Bacteria > Bacillati > Actinomycetota > Actinomycetes > Kitasatosporales > Streptomycetaceae > Streptomyces > Streptomyces sp. RGM 3693. Next base: position 1,401,632 of record NZ_JBMPPQ010000003.1, on the reverse strand, counting down.
GCGTGCGGCGGCCGTCGTGCTCGGCGTGACCGTGCTGACCGCAGGCCCGCTTCCCGTTCCGGATGGGACCGGCGTGGCCGTTGCGGCGGCCCCGGACCGCTGCATGGACCGCTACGGCACGAGCGCGACCCCACCGGCCCGGTACACGCTGCCCGGCTACAAGCCGGCGGGACCGGGCCAGTGGAACACCCCGGGTGCCCCGGACACGTTCTACCCCTATGACAACTTGGCGCTCGGGTACGGGGACCTGCAAGACCCGGGCGAGATCCACATTCCCGAGGGGAAGACGAAGAAGGACTACGACTGGGGCACTCCAGAGCACTCCAAGCTCTCCTGGGAGGAGAACCAGGCCAACCCCAAGGCCGACAAGCGGTACGCGGGCACCTACAACGAACCAGGAGCGGAGGGCTCGACTTCACATCATTCCGCATCTGGGTCAGGTCCCGCTAAGGAACATCACGGCAGCGGACCTCCGTGCGTACACGGCAAAGTTGGAGGCCACGATGGCCTCGGTCGGTTCCCAGCGAGGCATTCTGTCGGAGCTGTCCAGCATCCTGGAGGCCGCCGTTGACGACAGGCGGTTTGCCAGGAACCCCGATGCATTCGAAGTCCGTGAAGTGGCCCAAGGCATCTCAGGAACGCCGCGAGGCTTGGTTGTTGGAGGCCGCGCTGCGAGTTCGTGACGTGATCAGCCCGCGGAACAGGATCGCCGTCATGCTTGGTCTTGGGTGCGGCCTGCGTCAGGGCGAGGTGTTTGGGCTGAGCCCGGAGGACATCGACCATGGCAGGGGCGTGCTTCATGTGCGTCGCCAAGTGCAATCCATCGGCGGCAAGTTGTACTTTGCGCTCCCCAAGGGCGGGAAGACTCGTACCGCAGACATGACCTCCTCTGTCGCATAGGAGCTGATGGAGCATGCAGATAGGTTATGGAGCATGCAGATAGGTTTTCGTCGGCGGAGGTGGAGCTCCCGTAGGGAAGGCCGGAGGGGGGCTGGAAAGCGGGCATCATCACGCTGCGCCCCAAGGGGGTGAAGCCGTGGCAGTGGCAGGCGGCGCCGAAGGATGGGTTTCACGTGCTGCGGCACACCTACGCCTCCCTCTTGTTGGAGGCAGGGGAGTCCGTGGTGACGGTCGTGCGGTGGCGCGGGCACTCATCCCCGTCCATCACGCTCGGTTACTATGCCCACTTCATGCCGGAGGCTGGAAGCAAAGGTCGAACCGCCATCGACGGGCTGCTCGGGCGAGACGGGTGAATCGGAGCGCGAGCTGATTCTCCCCAGGGCCAATCGGGGGTGATTGCCGGGCGTGAACCCCTTTGACGCCAGCCATTGAATCTAAGGAAAATTGCCAGTGGGTCCTGAGAAAGCTTTGAGGGAGGTGGTTGCGACTCGCTATGTCACGCCCTTGCGTGAGGGTGGGTCGCTCCCGGGGCTCGTCGAGGGGGACGACCTCGGTACCTACATCATGAAGTTCACCGGCGCCGGGCAGGGGCGTAAGACGCTGGTCGCGGAGGTCATCTGCGGGGAACTGGCGCGACGGCTCGGGCTGCGGGTGCCGGAGCTGGTGCAGATGCAGCTCGATCCGGTCATCGGGCTGAGCGAGCCGGACCAGGAGGTCCAGGCGCTGCTGAAGGGCAGCGGGGGGCTGAACCTAGGCATGGACTACCTCCCGGGGTCGCTGGGGTTCGATCCGCTCGCCTTCGAGGTGGGTGCGCGCGAGGCGGGCCGGGTGGTGTGGTTCGACGCGTTGATCAATAACGTGGACCGGTCCTGGCGTAATCCCAATCTGCTGGTGTGGCACGGTGAGTTGTGGCTGATCGACCACGGTGCGGCGATGATCTGGCACCACAACTGGCCGACCGCGGAAAGGTCTTCGGCCCGGCCGTACGACGCTTCCGATCACGCGTTGGCGACGTTCGGTCCGGATGTCGCGGCGGCGGCCGACGAGTTCGCCCCGCGGATCACCGAGGAGCTGCTGACCGAGATCGCCGCGGCCGTTCCCGACGAGTGGCTGGACGGTGAGCCCGGTTTCGACTCGCCGGACGAACTGCGCGGGGCGTACGTGCGCACGCTGCTGGCCCGGGCGCGGACCATCAGCGACCACATCACCGTCGGGGAGCCGACAAAGGACAAGCCGTCGCAGGCGCCGCAGTGGCTGACGGGGAAGTTGCCGCGGAGGGCTGTGAAGTGAGCGGACTGCACAACGGGCGCGACGTCTTCGAGTACGCGCTGCTGAAGGTCGTCCCGCGCGTCGAGCGCGGGGAGATGATCAACGCGGGGGTGGTGGTGTACTGCCGTGCGCGGCGGTTCGTCGAGGCCCGTACGCATCTGGACGAGGCCCGGCTGCTGGCGCTGGACCCCACGGTGGACGTGGCCGGTGTACGGGCCGCGCTGTGCGCCGTGGAGGGCATCTGCGAGGGCGGCGCGCGGGCCGGGCAGGCGGCGGGGGAGGACCCGGGGCAGCGCTTCCGGTGGCTGATCGCGCCGCGCAGCACCATCGTGCAACCGGGCCCGGTGCACACCGGGCTGACCGCCGATCCCACGGTGGAGGCGGAGCGGCTGCTGGAGTTGCTGGTGCGGTGAGCGCGGGATGAGCGCGCGGTTTGCGGCCGGTGTGCGGTGGTGGGGCGTTGACAGGGGGTGGCCGGGCTTCTAGCGTCAGCTCTGCTGAGGCTACTAAGCGGTTGCTCACCCGGATCGGGGGCGGACCGCCGGTCCAGGTGTTCGAGGTTTCGATGATCGAGGGTGAGGAGAACCCGCATGTCCACCACCGAGCAGCGTGTTGCCATCGTGACGGGCGCGGCCCGCGGCATCGGCGCGGCCACCGCCGTCCGCCTGGCCACCGAGGGCCGTGCCGTTGCCGTACTCGACCTCGACGAGGCAGCCTGCAAGGACACCGTCGGGAAGATCACCGCGGCCGGTGGCAAGGCCCTCGCGGTCGGCTGTGACGTCTCGGACAGCGACCAGGTGGCGGCCGCGGTCGAGCGGGTCGCGGCGGAGCTCGGCGCACCCACCGTCCTCGTCAACAACGCGGGCGTGCTCCGCGACAACCTGCTGTTCAAGATGAGCGACAGCGACTGGGACACCGTCATGAACGTGCACCTGCGCGGCGCGTTCCTGATGTCGCGGGCCTGTCAGAAGCACATGGTGGACGCCACGTTCGGGCGGATCGTCAACCTCTCCTCCAGCTCGGCGCTCGGCAACCGCGGCCAGGTCAACTACTCGGCGGCCAAGGCCGGTCTCCAGGGCTTCACCAAGACCCTCGCCATCGAGCTCGGCAAGTTCGGCGTCACCGCGAACGCCGTCGCCCCCGGCTTCATCGCCACCGACATGACCGCCGCCACCGCCGAGCGGGTCGGGATGGAGTTCGAGGACTTCAAGGCCGCGGCCGCCTCCCAGATCCCGGTGCAGCGCGTCGGCAACCCCGACGACATCGCCAACGCCGTCGCCTTCTTCACCGGAGAGGCGGCCGGGTTCGTCTCCGGCCAGGTCCTGTACGTCGCCGGCGGCCCGCTCTGCTGACCGCCGTACCGACCGCAGGAGCACAGGAGCAGGAGAACTGGACATGACAGAGCAGGACAGCGGGCTCCCCGCACTCTCCGGCCAGGTGGCCTTGATCACCGGAGCTAGCCGCGGTATCGGCTACGGCATCGCCGAGGCCCTAATCGCCCGCGGCGACCGGGTCGTGATCACCGGACGCAACGAGGACGCCCTCAAGGAGGCCGCCGGGAAGCTGGGCGCCGACCGGGTGCTCACCGTCGCCGGCAAGGCACACGACGAGGCGCACCAGGCCGCCGCCGTCGAGCAGGCCATGGAGACCTTCGGCCGGATCGACTACCTGGTCAACAACGCCGGGACGAACCCGGTGTTCGGCCCGATCGCCGACCTCGACCTCAACGTGGCGCGCAAGGTCTTCGAGACCAACGTCGTCTCGGCGCTGGGCTTCGCGCAGCGCACCTGGCACGCCTGGCAGAAGGACCACGGCGGCGCGATCGTCAACATCGCGTCGATCGCCGGCGTCAGCCCCTCGCCGTTCATCGGCGCCTACGGGATGAGCAAGGCGGCGATGGTGAACCTTTCGCTCCAACTGGCCCACGAATTCGCCCCGGTGGTACGGGTCAACTCCATCGCCCCCGCGGTGATCAAGACCAAGTTCGCCGCGGCCCTCTACGAGAACCGTGAGGAGGAGGCGGCGGCCGGCTACCCGATGGGGCGGCTGGGCGTCCCGGAGGACATCGGCGGGGCCGCGGCCTTCCTGCTATCCGACGCGGCCGGCTGGGTCACCGGGCAGACGCTCGTCGTGGACGGTGGGCTGTTCCTGAACGCCGGGGTGTGACCGCCCGCGGGCCCGCCGGGTCGGGCGGCCCCTGAGCGGGCTTGCCTTCGTGTGCGCTCCAAGAGGCAGAGTCCGTGGTGCCGGTCCCTTCGGGGGCCGGCATCACTCGTACCGGCGGACCTGCCAGGGAGACATGCCATGCACTACCGCACGCTCGGCGGCGGCGACGGGCCGCGGATCAGCGCCGTCTGCCTGGGCGCGATGCCGTTCGGCACCACCGTGGACGAGCGCACCTCGTTCACCATCCTGGACCGCTTCGCCGAGGCCGGCGGGACGTTCGTCGACACCGCGAACAACTACGCCTGCTGGGTGCCCGGCGCGACCGGCGACGAGAGCGAGACGGTGCTCGGACGCTGGCTGCGCAGCCGCCGCGCGGGCGACCGCACGGTGCTCGCCACCAAGGCCGGCGCCCGGCCCGACCCGGCCCGCGGCCCCCGGTGGCCCGCCAACGCCGAGGGCCTGGGCGCCGGTGCGCTCCGCACCGCCCTCGACGGCAGCCTGCGCCGCCTGGGCACCGACCGGGTGGACCTCTACTACGCACATGTCGAGGACCGCACCGTCCCGCTCGCCGAGACCGTCGAGGCGCTGGCCGGGCTCGTCCGGGACGGCCGGGTCGGCGTCCTGGGGGCCAGCAACCACGCGACCTGGCGGCTCGCCGAGGCCCGGCAGCACGCCGCCGCCCACGGGCTGTCCGGCTTCCGCGCCGTACAGCAGCGGCACACCTACCTGCGGCCGCGCCCCGAGCCGCCGGCCGGCCTCCAGCGGGAGACCGACGAGGAACTCCTCGACTACGCGGCCGCGTACCCCGATCTGACCCTGCTCGGCTACTCGCCCCTGATGGAGGGCGCCTACACCCGCGCCGACAAGCCCCTCCCGGAGCGCTACGACCACCACGGGACGGTGGTCCGGATGCGGGTGCTGGCGGAGGTGGCGGCGGAGTGCGGGGCCACCGCGAACCAGGTGGTGCTGGCGTGGCTGATGGGCGGCCCGGTGCCGGTGGTGCCGGTCCTCGGCGTCAGCTCGGTGGCACAGCTGGACGAGTGTCTGGCCGCGCTGGACCTCGCCCTGGACCCGTACCAGCGGGCCCGGCTGGACACCGCCTGAGGCGCCGGGGGATCCTGCCGTGCGCCCCGGCGGGCGGCCCGTGGCGGGGACTGTCAGTGGTCGCCGGTAGGTTCTTGAGATGAGAACGGAACGCACACCGGAGGTTGTTGACGTGGTCACCGACATGCTGCCCGAGTCCTGGCGCGGAGTCCTGGGCGAGGAGTTGGAGAAGCCCTACTTCAAGGAGCTGATCGACTTCGTCGAGCAGGAGCGGGCCGCCGGCCCCGTCTACCCGCCCCGCGAGCAGGTCTTCGCGGCGCTGGAGGCCACGCCCTACGACCAGGTCAAGGTGCTCATCCTCGGCCAGGACCCGTACCACGGCGCCGGCCAGGGCCACGGACTGTGCTTCTCGGTGCAGCCCGGCGTCAAGACCCCGCCGTCGCTGCGGAACATCTACAAGGAGATGAAGGAGGAGCTCGGCCACCCGATTCCGGACAACGGCTATCTGATGCCCTGGGCCCAGCAGGGCGTCCTCCTGTTGAACGCCGTGCTCACGGTCCGCGAGGGCGAGGCCAACTCCCACAAGGGCAAGGGCTGGGAGAAGGTCACCGACGCGGTGATCCGCGCGGTCGCCTCCCGCCCGGACCCGGCCGTCTTCGTCCTCTGGGGCAACTACGCCAAGAAGAAGCTCCCGCTGATCGACGAGGAGCGGCACGCGGTGGTCCAGGGCGCGCATCCCTCCCCGCTCTCCGCGAAGAAGTTCTTCGGCTCCCACCCCTTCACCCAGATCAACGAAGCGATCGCCGCCCAGGGCCACGCCGCGATCGACTGGCGCGTACCCGACCTGGGCTGACCGGCCGCCCGGCGGGTCGCGCACACCGCGCGGAGCGTCCCCGCGGCGGTTAGCGTCGGGGGAGCCGGTGATGGCGAGCGAGGACGGGGAGTGCGCGGTGGCGGAGCAGCGGCGGGCGGCGGAGCCCGAGGAAGGCGTGCCGACCCGACTCGGCCAGGCGATCATGCTGCACCGCGCCGGCGACCGCGAAGAGGCCCGTAACCGCCTCGCCGCGCTCTGGCAGGAGATCGGCCCGCGCGGCGACGCCTTCCACCGCTGCGCCCTCGCGCACTACCTGGCCGACACCCAGGACGACCCCCGGGACGAGCTGGACTGGGACCTGCGCGCTCTGGAGGCGGCGGAGGGCTTCGTCACGGAGCGGCCCGCGCGCGCCCAGCCCACCGGCGCCGGGCCGGCCGGTGGCGCCGGCCCCCGCCACCCGCTCGCCGCCCTCCGGGCGTTCTTCCCTGCACTCCACCTCAACCTCGCGGCCGACTACGCCGGACTCGACCGCCCGGCCGACGCCCACGCCCAGCTGCGGCGGGCCCGCGCCTCGGTGCGTGCCCTCGCCGACGGCGAACACCGGCGGCGGCTCACGGACGCGATCGTCCGCCTGGAACTGCGGATCGAGGGCGCCGCGGGCCCCTCCCGGTAGGGGCGGTGCCGCGCGGGCCCGCCGCCCCAGGGCCGGTCCGGGCCGGTCCGGTCGATCGGGGCGGAACGGCGCTAGCTCCCCCGCAGCATCCCGTCGAGCAGTTCCGCGCACGAGGCCCGTAGCGCGTCGCGGGTGGGCGGCGCGGCGTGGAACTGCCCCGCGACGCAGGAGAACAGCACCCCGTCGCACCAGGCCACCAGGCTCAGCGCATGCCGTTCCGGCGCGGCGGAGCCGGCCGCCGTCAACAGCGCCGCCACCGGCTCCCGGAAGGCCCGGCCCGCCCGGTCGTACACCTCCCGCAACTCCGGCCGGCGGGTGGCCTCCAACGCCAGTTCGTAGCGGGCGATCAGCAGTGCGCGGTGGTGCGAGAGGTAGCGGTGCAGGGCGAGCGCGAGGGCGTCCGCCAGCGCCGCCGGGGTGGCGGCCGCCGGATCCGTGACGCCCGGCATCTCACGGGGTGCGAGCACCGCCGCCTCGCGTTCGGCCAGCCGCCGCACCGCGGCCTCCAGGAGCGCCGCCCGGGTCCGCGCGAGGTTTGACGTGGAGCCCTGCGGCAGCCCGGCCGCCTCGTCGACGGCCCGGTGTGTCAGCCCCCGCATCCCGCGCTCGGCGAGTAGTTCCAGCGCGGTGTCGGCGATCAGCCGGTGCCGGGGGAGAGGGGCGGGGGACGCGGCGGCCGTTCGGGCGTTCATGCAGGTGAGCGTAGCGGGACCGGGCACTGGTGACTACGGGTGTAGTCTCGGGTTATCGGGAACTACAGGTGTAGTCGCGCCATGGGTGCCTAGGCACCCGGCGGCGGCAGGAAGGCGGCGACATGCGGCAGCGCACCGCGATCGTGATCGGCGGCGGCATCGGCGGGCTCACCGCCGCGGTGGCCCTGGACCGACGGGGCTGGCAGGTCACCGTCCTGGAACGGGCCGCCGCCCTGGAGCCGGTGGGCGCGGGCATCGGGCTGGCCCCCAACGCCCAGCGCGCGCTGGACACCATCGGCGTGGGCGACGCGGTCCGCGCCATGGCCTCCCGGCAGCTGGCCGGCGAGATCCGCCGGCCCGACGGGCGACTGCTGGCCCGTTCCGACAACGCGGCGGCCGTCCGACGGTTCGGCGGACCGGTGGTGATCGCCCACCGCGCCGATCTGATCGCCCTGCTCGCCGACCGGCTGCCGGCCGCCGCGGTCCGCACCGGCGCCCCGGCCACCCTCGTGGACCCCGGCGATCCGCTGCGCGCCGACCGGCCCGCCCGGGTACGGACCACTGCCCCGGACGGCGCACCGACGGACCTGACCGCGGACCTCGTCGTCGCCGCCGACGGCATCCACTCCGCCGTCCGCCGGACGCTCTTCCCCGGCCACCCGGCGCCCCGCTACGCCGGCTTCACCACCTGGCGCTTCGTGGTGTCCGCCGCCGACGCCGCCGGACTCGCCGACCCCGGTACCGCGCACGAGACCTGGGGACCCGGCGGGCTGTGGGGCACCCTGCCGCTGCACGACGGGCGGATCTACGCGTACGCCACCGCGGCCGTCCCGCCCGGCGGCGGGCGGGACGGCGCCGACCAGCGTGCCGAACTGCGGCGCCGGTTCGGCAGCTGGCACCAGCCCGTTCCCGAGCTGCTGGCCGTCGTCGACCCGGCCGCCGTCCTCCGCAACGACGTGCACGCCGCGGCCGCCCCGCCGCCCGCCTTCCACCGCGGCCGGGTCGCGCTGCTCGGCGACGCGGTGCACCCGATGACCCCCAACCTCGGGCAGGGCGGCTGCCAAGCCGTCGAGGACGCGGTGGTCCTCGCCCACGAGGCCGCGCCGGACGCCGCCCTGGCCACCGCGCTCGCCGCCTACACCCGGCAGCGGCTGCCCCGCACCATGGCCGTGGTCCGCCGGTCGGGGCGGATCGGTCGGCTCACCACCTGGCGGTCCCGCCCCGCCTGCGCCCTGCGCGGCGTCCTGGTCGCGGCCACCGCCCGGCTGGCCCCCGACCTGGCCCTGCGCGGCCTGGACGGGATCGCCGACTGGCGGCCGCCGGCCGCCCCGTAAGCTGCGGTGACCGGGGGCCCGGACGCCCCCGAGGCCCGGGCACCGGGACCGCGGAACCAAGGGAGAAGTTGCGTGAAGGTCGGCTGTATCGGACTCGGAGACATCGCACGGAAGGCGTACCTCCCCGTGCTGGGCACGCAGCCCGGGATCGAGCTGCATCTGGCGACCCGTAACCCGGTCGCCCTGCAACAGGCCGGCGACACCTACCGGCTGACCGCACCACAGCTCCACGCCGACCTGGACTCGTTGCTCGCCGCCGCCCCGGACGCCGTCTTCGTGCACGCCGCGACGGTCGCCCACCCGGAGATCGTGACCCGGCTGATCGAGGCCGGGGTGCCGACCTACGTGGACAAGCCGATCGCCTACGAGATCGACGACACCCGGCGGATCGTCGCCCTCGCCGAGCAGCGCGGGGTGGGCCTGGCGGTCGGCTTCAACCGCCGCTTCGCCCCCGGCTACGCGCAGTGCCGCGAGCACCCCCGCGAGCTGATCCTGCTGCAGAAGAACCGCACAGGGATGCCCGAGGACCCGCGCACGATGGTCCTGGACGACTTCATCCACGTCGTCGACACCCTGCGGTTCCTCGCGCCGGGCGAGATCGAGCACATCGACGTCCGGGCCCGGATCCGGGACGGGCTGATGGACCAGGTGGTGCTCCAACTGTCCGGCGACAGTCGCTCTCCCGGACGCAACGGGTTCACGGCGATCGGGATCATGAACCGCCGGAGTGGGTCGGTCGAAGAACGCCTCGAAGTGTCCGGACAGGACACAAAGCGCGAGGTCGTGAACCTCGCAGAGGTCATCGACCACAAGGGACGGCCCACCATCCGACGCCGCGGCGACTGGGAGCCGGTCGCCCGGCAGCGCGGCATCGAGCAGGTCGTGCTCGCGTTCCTCGCATCGGTACGGGCCGGCAAGGTGGTGAGCGCCGCTGACGCCCTGGAGACCCATGAACTCTGCGAGCGCATCGTGCGCGAGGTGACGCAGGACGGCTGAGTGCCGCTGCCCCGCCCGTCTTGGGGAGACGGTGGGCCGGGGCGTCGCATCAGCGCCCCGACCCGGTCTTTGCGGAGACGGGAGGTCGGCCACCATTGGCCCAGTTCAAGGGAGTTGGGGCCGACATCGAGGAGATCGCCACCGCGATCACGGTCTCCGGCGCGGGCAGCGGTCCGGCCCGCCACGCATGAAGGAGGCCGGGCCATGGAGGCCGGGCCATAGAGAACGGCGGTACGTTCGGTTTCTCGATCGGCACGAGGCCGACATGGCACGCCTCGACCACCTTCGGGGGAGGCCCACGCGCGGCCGCGTCACCGGTTCTGCGGACGCCATTCGAAGAGCAGGATGGTCGCGTCGTCCCGCAGTTGGTTGCGCTGGTAATCGAGGATGGCGTGGGTCAGCAGCCGCAGCACCTCGGCCGGGAGTTGACCGGCGGCGGAGGAGCGGATGATGAAGTCGGTGAACCGGTCGAGGCCGAACTCCGCACCGTCTGCGTCGCGAGCCTCCACGACACCGTCGGTGTAGAGCAGGACACAGTCGCCCGGTTCCAGTGTTGTCTCGTGGACCTGCCGGGCGGCCGGGGCGAATTGGTCGGCCAGGCCGATCGGCGGCTGCGGGGGGCTGTCCAGCCCACCGGCGAGCACCCGTTTGGCACGGATCAGCAGCGGCGGCGGGTGACCGCAGTTGACCCATTGCAGCACCCCGGTGACGGCGTCCAGCCGGCACAGCACGCCGGTGCAGAAGTGGTCGGGCAACCACTGGGCGAGCGCCTGGTCGACGGAGCCGACGACGTCGGCCAGGTCGCCACCGCCGCGGCGGGCGTTCCGTGCCGCCGCCATGGCGACCGAGGTGGTCAGTCCGGAGACCAGGTCGTGACCCATGGAGTCGAGGATCATGGTGTGCAGCACGTCCTTGACCACCGAGTGGTCGTAGGCGTCACCGGCGACGTCGTACGCCGGTTCCAGCACCGCGGTCGAGACGCACCTGGTGCTGCCGACGCTGTGGGGTGGCAGGAAGGCCCGCAGCATCTCGGTGGGCAATCGCATGGTGGCGGTGCGGGTGAGGCCGGCGAGCCAGTCGCTGTAGGCGCGCTTGGAGGTGATCAGCATGGCGAACAGATGGGCCAGCATCCGGCTGCGGCGCATCCGTGCTCCGTCGAGCGAGGCGGTCCGCACCGCCAGCACGCCCAGCCGCTCCGCCCCGTCCACCAGAGGCAGCCAGACGATCACGCCGTCGTCGGCCTCGGCCACCCGCGACGAGAGCGTGCGGTACGCCGAGCCGGCCGACGAGCGGTCCACCGGCAGCGTCTCCAAGGATTCGTCGAGCGGGATGAGCAGCCGTTGTTGCAGGTCGACGAGGTAGATCAGCGCAGTGTCCAGGCCGAGGGCTGAGGCGCACCGGTTCGCCAGGGCGGGCAGTTCGAACGGCAGGGCCGTCTGTGCCTCGATGATCAGTTCTTCCAGCCGATTCTCGTTGACGGCTGTGTCGGGACCGGCGGCCGCGTGCGGTAGGTCCGACACGGGGATCACCCCTTCCGTGCCCAGTCTCACAACGATCCCAACCTCTCACGTCAGGCATGATCGCGCCGGGCGCGGGCCGCGGCGAGGGCGAGAGCGGTGGCGGTGGGTGCTGCTTCGCCGTTGAGGCAGGAGGGGCGGTTCACCCGCCGTCGCCACTCCGTCGGCACCTCGCGCAGCGCTACCCGTGTACCTCTCGGCGGAGACGTCCCCGGACCGCTGGGTGAGGCTCGGGACCACATCCGCAACCTGCCGGCGACGGAGGGGACAGCGGGCGACGTGGCGTGTAGGGGACGGAACCTTGCGCTTGACGGGTGTCGGCGCCGGCCCAGTTGAGCGTGGCCGAGGGCGAGGTGGATGAGCAGACCTGAACGACCAGGCGCCCCGCCCGGCCGAAGCAGACGCTGTTGGTTTATTCGAGGCTGCGCGTGACGTCGGCCTTCGAGACCTGGTTGTGGTCTTGAAGGCCGACGTTGTCGTATGGGGTGGGTGCGGGTGTCGATGCAGCCGAAGGGATCTGGGGAGATTGCGGCGGAGACGGTGCGGGTGGCGCGGGCCGCGTTCCCGAAGGGGAGTCTGGCGATCCGGGTCAGGGACGAGCTGGGGCCGCTGTTCCGCGATGAGGAGTTCGCGGACCTGTTCCCTGCGCGGGGTAAACCGGCCTGGTCACCGGGACGGCTGGCGATGGTGCTGGTCTTGCAGTTCGTGGAGGGGCTGACCGACCGGCAGGCCGCGGAGCGGTGCGGGCAAGGATCGACTTCAAATATGCGCTGGGCCTGGACCTGGACGACCCCGGGTTCGACTTCTCGGTGCTCTCGGAGTTCCGGGACCGTCTGGTGGACGCGGAGGCCGGGCGGCGGGTGCTGGACGGCATCCTGGCCGCAGCCGGGGAGAAGAGGCTGCTGAAGACAGCGGGCCGGGCACGGACCGACTCCACGCATGTGCTGTCGTCGGCGCGTGAACTGAGCTGGCTGGAGCTGGTCTGCGAAACTCTGCGGGCGGCACTCAACGAGATCGCCCGGGCGGCACCCGGCTGGCTGCTCACCGTCGCGGAACCGGACTGGTTCCAGCACTACGCGACGAGGGCCGAAGAGTCCCGCTTCCCCAAGTCCCGCGCCAAACGCGACGAAGTCGGCCTGCGGATCGGTGCGGATGGGACGCGGCTGCTGGAAGCTGTCTTCTCACCCGGGGCCCCCGAAGAACTGCGGTTCCTGGAACAGGTTCAGACCCTGCGCCGGCTCTGGGTCCAGTGCTTCCATCAGGCAGAGGGGCAGGTGAGGCGACGGGACCCAAAAGACCGGCCGCCGGGCGCGACGCGCCTGGTCACCCCCTATGACAGCGAGGCCCGCGGCAGTGTCAAGCGCGACACCTTGTGGCACGGCTACAAGGTCCATCTCACCGAGACCTGCGAGCCGGATGTCCCGAATCTGATCACGAACGTGGTCACCACCGCGGCCACGGTCCCCGACGACCGGATGGCGGCCGTCGTGCACACTGGCCTGGCCGGGCGGGACCTGCTGCCGCGCGAGCACTGGGTCGACACCGGATACGCCAACGCCGCTGCCCTGGCCGATGCCCGCGATCACGGCGTCGCGCTGCACGGACCGCTCAAGTCGGTCACCAGCTCACAGGCCCGGTCAGGAACCGCCTACGGCCAGGACGCCTTCACCGTCGACTGGGACAACCAGCAGGTGATCTGCCCCAACGGGCGCACCAACACCGGCTGGCGCGAAGACCGCTCCCAGCACGGGCTCCCGGTGGTCCGCGCCCAGTTCTCCGCACGTGACTGCCGTCCCTGCCCAGTGGTCCACGACTGCGTCCCGGCCCTGAAGGCCAAGGGCCGGGCCATTACCCTGCGCCCCCAGCCCGCCCACGAGGAACTCCAGCAGGCACGCGCGCTCCAGCAGACCGACGAGTGGAAGGAGCGCTACAAGGTCCGCGCCGGCGTCGAAGGCACCATCTCCCAGGGTGTCCAGCGCTGCGGCCTACGCAGATCCCGTTACAGAGGGCTGGCCAAGACCAGCCTCCAGCACCAGCTCACCGGCGCCGCCATCAACCTCGCCCGCATCAACGCATGGCTCACCGGCACCCCCAGAGCCCGCACCCGCACCAGCCACTTCGCGACACTCGGCCCCGCCGAGCCGAAGCTCAGCGGGGCCGAGTAGAGGCTGCCCCCGAATAAACCAACAGTGTCGGCCGAAGCAGGGCGGGGCGCCTTGGTGCCGAGGCGTCGGCGGATCGGGTGCGACGGCGGTCGGGGCGCCGTCCGTTCCGTTCGTGCCGAGCGTTCCGTCTGCTCCGACACTGCGAACGGGCAGCCGGACCCACCGGTCACCGACGCCCTCGCGCCGGCCGCCGCCCGGCGCTGAGGCCGGATCCACCGGAGGGGCTGACGCCGCGCTGCCTGATGGCCCGTCCCGCTCCGGCCAGCCCGTAGGCGAGCAGCGCGGCGATCGCCCCGTAGAGCGCCCAGTCGCCCCACCGGGTGTACGGGCTGGTGCCGCGGGCCAGCGGTACTTCGTAGACGGCGGCCGCGCTGCGGTCGGTGCCCAGCCGTTCGCCGATCCGCTCGCCCCGCGGGCCGTACACCGCGCTGACCCCGGTGAGCGTGGCGTGCACCATGGGGCGCCAGGTCTCCGCGGCGCGCAGCGCGCCCAGGGAGGCGTGCTGGGCGGGCGCCCAACTGTCCTGGAACGTCGAGGTCGAGGACTGGGCGACCAGCAGCTGTGCCCCGTCGGCGGCCAGATGACGGCTCATGTCCGGGAACGCCGTCTCGAAGCACACCAGCGGACCGACCCGCAGACCGGCCGCGGCCGGGATCGCCATCACCACCTGATGGGTGCCGCGCCGCCGGTCGCTGGTGGCGGCCTTGCCCACCCTCGTCGCCCAGCCCAGCACGGACCGGGCCGGTATGTACTCGCCGAACGGCACCAACCGCATCTTGGCGTAGCGGTCCCCGGTCAGGCCCTGCGGGCCGATGAGCACCGCGCTCTTGGAGATGCCCCTCCGGCCGGAGTCCGGTGCGTCGGCGTTCACCAGGAGGTCGGCGCCGGTGCGGCGGGACAGCGCGGCCAGCCTGGCGGCGAGCGCCGGATGGTCCGCCGGGTCCTGGTAGAGGCTGCTCTCGCCCCAGACGACCAGCCGCACTCCGCGGCCGGCCAACGCACCGGTGAGCGCCTCGCTGTGGGCCAGCCGCTGGGTGGGCGTGCCGCCCGTGCCCGGCTGGACGATCGCGATCCGTACCGTCCCCGCGGGCCGGGGGACCGGTGCCCACAGCCAGGCCGCGGTGCCGGCCAGCGCGCACACCAGCAGCCCGGCCATGGCGGGCAGCCGGGCCACCGGGATGGCGATCAGCCCGGCCAGCGCGGTGTTCACCGCCACGATCAGCAGGCTCAGCAGCCACACCCCGCCGAGCGACGCCAGCCGCAGCGCGGGCGGCACCTGCCACTGGCTGGCACCCAACAACCCCCACGGCCCACCCAAGTACTCCCAGGACCGCACCAGTTCGACCATCAGCCAGCCGGACGGCACCAGCACCAGCGCGGCGGCGGCCCGCCCCGGACCCGGCGCCCCACCCAGCAGCGCCCGCACCAACACCCCCCAGGGCGCCCACAGCGCCCCCAGCAGCAGTGCCAGGACCAGGATGAAGACGTGCAGGCTCGGCAGCAGCCAGTGGTGCACCGCCAGCATGAACCCGGCGCCGCCCAACCAGCCGTACAGCGCCGCCCGCCGGGCGGTCTGCGCCGACCGGACCAGCAGTAGCCACGGCACCAGCGCCACATACGCCAGCCACCACCAGGACGGCGCGGGGAAGGCGAGGGCGGGCAGCGCACCGGCGAGCGCGGCGGCCGGGCCGCGCGTCCAGAGCGAGTCGGACCAACGCGTCCGGTGGCCGAGCGGTATGTCCATACGGGCTCCCTGTCGCCGTGCCTGTCCCCTCGTCCGTCGAGGTGTCCCGTCGATATCTCTTGCCACGTTCAAGGGTTGTCAGGCGTCCCCGGCTCCCGCCACTTCTCGTGCACCCGTCCTGCCGCTCCCGTCAGGGGTACGCGCAGGCCCCCGCCCAAGAGGACGGGGGCCGGTGCCCGTGGGACGGCCGGTGTCGTCAGTTCACCAGCGAGGGTTCGGCGGACAGGTCCGGGCCGTCGTCCGGTGCGGTGCCGACGGCCATCGGCGAGTCCGCTGCGTCCAGGGTGTCCGCCGCGCCGGACGGCCCGTCGGCGAACTGCGTCCGGTACAGCTCGGCGTACCGCCCGCTCGCCGCCAGCAGCGTCTCGTGCGTACCCCGCTCGACGATCCGCCCGCCCTCGACCACCAGGATCAGGTCGGCGGCCCGGACGGTGGACAGCCGGTGGGCGATCACCAGGGCGGTCCGCCCGTCCAGTGCCTCGGTGAGCGCCTCCTGGACGGCCGCCTCCGAGGTGTTGTCCAGGTGGGCGGTGGCCTCGTCCAGGATCACCACCCGGGGGTGGGCCAGCAGCAGCCGGGCGATGGTCAGCCGCTGCCGCTCGCCGCCGGAGAGCCGGTAGCCGCGCTCGCCGACGACGGTGTCCAGCCCGTCGGGCAACGAGGCGATCAGGGCGTCCAGGCGGGCCCGGCGCAGGGCGTCCCACAGCCCGTCCTCGGTCGCCTCCGGGTTGGCCAGCAGAAGGTTCTGCCGGATCGAGTCGTGGAAGAGGTGACCGTCCTGGGTGACCATGCCCAGGGTGTCCCGCAGCGAGGCGGCGGTCAGCTCGCGGACGTCCACCCCGGCCAGCCGCACCGCCCCGGAATCCGGGTCGTACAGCCGTGGCAGCAGCTGGGCGATGGTCGACTTGCCGGCGCCCGAGGAACCGACCAGAGCCACCATCTGGCCCGGCTCGGCACGGAAGGAGACATCGTGCAGTACCTCCTCGCCGCCCCGGGTGTCGAGCGTGGCGACCTCCTCCAGAGAGGCCAGCGACACCTTGTCGGCGGCCGGGTAGCCGAAGCGCACCGCGTCGAACTCCACCGCCACCGGGCCCGCCGGCACCGGCCGGGCGTCCGGCCGCTCGGTGATCAGCGGCTTGAGGTCCAGCACCTCGAAGACCCGCTCGAAGCTGACCAGCGCGCTCATCACCTCGATGTGCGCGCCGGACAGCGCGGTCAGCGGGGCGTAGAGCCGGGTGAGCAGCAGGGCCAGCGAGACGATGGCGCCCGCCTCCAGCTGTTGGTGCAGCGCCAGGTAGCCGCCCAGGCCGTAGACCACGGCCAGTGCCAGTGCGGAGACCAGGGTGAGCGCGGTGACGAAGTACGTCTGCACCATCGCCGAGCGGACGCCGATGTCGCGCACCCGGCGGGCCCGGGCGGCGAACTCCGCGGACTCCTGGGACGGACGGCCCATCAGCTTCACCAAAGTGGCGCCGGGCGCGGAGAACCGCTCGGTCATCTGGGTGCCCATCGCGGCGTTGTGGTCGGCGCCCTCCCGCCGCAGGGCCGCCAGCCGCCGGCCCACCAGGCGGGCGGGCAGCACGAACACCGGCAGCAGCACCAGCGCGATCAGCGTGATCTGCCAGGACAGAGTGAGCATCACGCCGAGCGTGAGCAGCAGCGTCACGATGTTGCTGACCACTCCGGACAGGGTGTCGCTGAACGCCCGCTGGGCGCCGATCACATCGTTGTTGAGCCGGCTGACCAGCGCTCCGGTACGGGTGCGGGTGAAGAAGGCGATCGGCATCCGCTGGACGTGGTCGTAGACCGTGGTGCGCAGGTCGAGGATGAGCCCCTCGCCGATGCTCGCCGACAGCCAGCGGGTCAGCAGCCCCAGCCCGGCCTCGGCCACGGCGATGGCGGCGATCAGCCCGGACAGCCCCAGGACCAGCTCGGTCGACTTGCCGCCGACGATCGCGTCCACCACTCGTCCGGCGAGCAGGGGGGTGGCCACCGCGAGCAGTGCGGTGACGGTGCTCAGCACCAGGAACCACACCAGCATCCGGCGGTGCGGGCGGGCGAAGGCCGCGATCCGGCGCAGCGTCCCGCGGGAGAGGCGGCGCTTCCCCTGCTGTGCGGTCATCGTGCTGTGCAGCGAATGCCAGGCGGTGACTTCCATGTCCATCGCGGCCTCCTGTTTGCCGGGGTCGTCACGGGATCGCCGTGAGTGACCGGCGACACGAAAGAATCTAGAACCTAAACCAATCTTGAGGTCAAGGGATTCCGTTCGCCGTCACCCCTGTGGCTACCCGGACCGCGCCCACGATCCCCACCCCGGCCGCCACTACGATGACCGCCATGCGCCACGGGGGAGAGCACCGCACGCCGGACCTGGACACCGCGCCGACCCTCCTGCTGCCGCCCCGTCTGACCGCCTCCGCCGCCCGGCTCCGCGACACCGCCCGCCGGCGCGGACTGCGCACCGTCCAGCTGCCTCCTTCGCCCTCCCCGACGGGCTGCGCGCCACCCACCTGCACGCCGGACCCACCTTCGCCGACGCCGTCGCCGCCCCGCTCGGCATCGCCCCGCTCGAAGCGCCCCCGCACTGGCTCGCCGAACTCCCCCGCGACCTGGTCCGCCGGGACGTCCGCGCCCTGCCGCTGCACGCCACCCACGCCCTGCGCCGCCCGGTCTTCGCCAAGTCCCCCAATGACAAGGGCATCCGCGCCATGGTCTACGCGGACGGCTCCCGGCTGCCCGGCCCCGACGCGGTCGACCCCGACACCGTCGTGTGCTGGTCTCCGACATCGTCGCCTTCACCGTCGAGTACCGGCTGTACGTCCTGGACGGCGAGGTCCGCACCGGCAGCCGGTACGCCGAGGACGGCCGCTTCGCCCCCGGACCGCTCGGCCCGGACGCGGCCGCCTTCGGCGCCGAACTCCTCGCCCGCCGCGGCCCGACCCTGCCCTCCGCGATCGTCGTCGACATCGGCCGCACCGACGGCCACTGGGCCGTCATCGAGGCCAACGCGGCCTGGGCGAGCGGGAGTTACACCGCCGACCCGGAGGCGGCCCTGGACACCGTCCTACGGGCCGCCGGGCCGCGCTCCCTGGTGGCCGCACGGGACCTGCCGTTCGTCCGCCGGGCCGGCTGACCCGCCGCCTACGGGTGGAGCGGCCGCTCCCAGACCACCGGCGCGGCCGGATCGCCGTCATCGCCCTCACCGGTCACCGTCAGCCGCACGCCCTCCTGGCCGTCGGCCAGGGTGACGGTGGCGTCCACGACGACCCGGACCGCGGCCGCCGTCCGCGCCACGTCCGTCAGCGCCCGCCCGACCGCCGCCACCAGCGCCCGGGCGCACTCCGGGCCGACCCGGGCATCCACCGGCCCGACGAACTGCACCGACGGCCGGTGGCCCAACGCCACCGTGGCCGCGCCGGCCTCCCGCAGGATCCGGGTGCGCGGCCCGGCCGGCGCCTCCGGCGGCCCCTGCTGGAGCGCGATGATCGCGGTACGGATCTCCTGGATCGTCGCGTCCAACTCGTCCACCGCCTGCCCCACGCCCTCCTTGACCTCCGGGAGGACGGCCGTGCGCTGAGCACTCTCCAACAGCATCCCGGTGGCGAACAGCCGCTGGATCACCAGATCGTGCAGATCACGGGCGATCCGGTCGCGGTCCTCGTAGACCGCGAGCCGCTCGCGGTCCCGGTGCCGGTCGGCCAGGACGAGCGCCAGCGCCGCCTGGGACGCGAACTGGGTGCCCAGCGTCCGTTCCAGATGCGTGAAGCGGGGGTCGCCGGAGGCCCGGCACAGGGCCAGCGCGCCCAACACCCGCCCGCCACTGCGCAGCGGCAGCAGCATCGTCGGCCCGTAATGGCGCGAGAGCGGGGAGATCGAGCGGGGATCGCCGGCGAAGTCGTCGGAGAAGACCGCCAGCCCGGCGCTGATCTGGTGCAGAACCGGGCTCGCAGCCGGGATCGTGCCCCCGTACGTCTCGGTCCGCACGGCCTCGGACAGCACCGTGGAGATCGCCACCACCTCCATCGCGCCGTCGGACTGCGGCAGCAGCACCGCCCCGGTCGCCGCCTCGGCCAGCTCCCGGCCCTTCTCGGCGACGACGGTCAGCGCGTGCTCCTTCGTGGAGCCGGTCTCCGGGCCGGCCAGCAGCGCCGTGGTCACCGACGCCGCCCCGTCGATCCAGCGCCGGCGCTGCCGGGCCGCGGCGTGCATCCGGGCGTTGCCCATGGCGATCCCAGCCTCGGTGGCCAGCACCCGCACCAATTGCAGGTCCACCTCGCCGAACCACCCGGATCCCGCCCCGGAACCCACCCTGGGGTCGGCCGCCGCGCCGTCCGGCTTCCCGGCCAGGAAGACGCTCCCGAACAGCTCGCCCCGCACCTTGATCGGCACCCGGAGCGTGCACGGGGCAGTCGGCCGGCCCTCGGGCGGACTGCCGTGGGTGATCAGGTCGCGCAGTCCGTCGCCGTCCTCGTCCAGCACCTCCACGGCCGCGTAACGGGCGCCGGTCAGCGACGCCGCGGTCTCGGCGATCCGGTGCAGCACCCGGTGCACGTCCAGGTCCGAGCCGATCGCGACCATCGCCTCCAGCAACTGCGGCAGCCGCGACAGCGGGCCACCGGCCAGGTGCCGCAGGCTCTGCGCGGTCCGCTCGGCGAGCTCCGCCGCCGAACCCTCCGCCCCGGCAGCCCCGTGCGGGTCGGCGGGCTCGGGGGACGGCGGCGCATGCGGCATGAAGGCGGCTTCCCGGGCTGACACGGTGCGGACACGGAACGGCTGCGACCAGTCTAATTCGCCCGGAAGGATGACATCGGGGCGGTCGCGTTGCCGCCCCGGCCCGGCGCCGGAAAGCCGACGATCAGGCGGGCAGCGCCGCCTCGATCGCGGCGACCAGCTCCGCCGCCTCCGGCTCGGTCCGCGGCCGGAAGCGGCCGGCCACCGCGCCCGAGGCGTCGATTACGAACTTTTCGAAGTTCCACTGGACGTCGCCGGCCGCGCCCTCGGCATCCGGGGTGCCGGTCAGTTCGGCGTACAGCGGGTGCTGGTGCTCGCCGTTGACGTCGGTCTTCTCGAACAGCGGGAAGCTGACGCCGTACGTCGCCGAGCAGAACGTGGCGATCTCCTCGGCCGTGCCCGGCTCCTGGCCCGCGAACTGGTTGCTGGGGAAGCCCAGCACGCTGAAACCGCGGTCGGCGAACCGCTGTTGGAGCTGCTCCAGCCCCGTGTACTGCGGGGTCAGCCCGCACTTGGACGCCACGTTCACCACCAGCAGGGCCTTGCCCTGATAGTCGGCGAGGGAAGCGGGCTCACCGGTCAGGGTGCGCAGCGGGATGTCGTACAGGCTCATGCTCGGGCTCCTCAGTGCGGTTCCGCGGACGGGGGCGTCCGTCTTCGCCTGCAACAACCGTGCCCGGCCTGGTCTTCCCCGGATCGTCGACCGGCCAGGTGACCATCGGCCGCAGCGCGCCCGCCCGCCACTCCTTGAGCAACTGGTCGAAGATCGGTGTGTCCTCCTCGACGCGGCGGCGGGCGACGGGTGGCGGAAGCCGGGGCGGCTGGTGCGGAAGCGAAATGCGCTGAAAGGGATGTCGCGGGGTCTTCTTGGCGTCCATGCCCGGACTCAACACCAATTCGCCCCGTGAGGTACGGGACCGGGCCGGTCCGCGCACCAGATGCCCCTGGGCCGGTGAAGGTCAGAAGATACGTTCCAGGGCCGGCCGGGCGGCTGACCGCCCCGCCGGCCCTGGTGTGCCGTCGGTGGGCTCCGCTGGGCCCCGCGGGATCAGGCCCGACGGAGCAGACCGCCCAGGACCTCCCGCAGCGCCCCCTCCGGGTTGGCCACCCGCCCCTCCGCGCGCCACGCCACGAAGCCGTCCGGCCGCACCAGCACCGCGCCCTCCGGCGTCGCCCCGTGCACCTCGGCCCAGTCGGCGCCCTCCTCCGGGACCAGGTCGGCGTCGGCGCCGGTGCCGATCCGGTAGTGGTCCAGCCGGGCCGACCAGTGCGCGGCGGCGGCCTCCGCCGCGGCGCGCCAGATCTTGCCGTCCTCGGTGCCGGTCAGCAGGACGAACGACCGCTCGTAGAGGTCCAGGGTGGAGCGCCGCTCCCCGCCCGTGCGCACCCACAGGTGCGGGGCCCGGGTGCCCGGCTCACCGGTCAGTCGCATCCGCTCGGGGACGACCGGGAGGTCGGGGTCGGCGCCGAGGACCGCGCCCCGCGGGTAGCAGTAGCCGAGGGCCACGGTCAGCACCCCGTGCTGCCGGCCGCCGCCACCGGGCGCCGGGTCGTAGCCGGGGTGACTGTGTTCGGCCGACCGGGCGGAGGCGCGGGCGCTGGTCACCTCGGCCACCGGCCGGCGCTCGTCCTCGTAGGTGTCCAGCAGCGCCGGGGCCGCGGAGCCGTCGAGGACGGCGGCGAGCTTCCAGGCGAGGTTGTGCGCGTCCTGGATGCCGGTGTTCGAGCCGAACGCCCCCGTGGGGGACATCTCGTGGGCGGAGTCGCCGGCGAGGAAGATCCGGCCCACGCAGTACCTTTCGGCGACCCGCTCCGCGGCGTGCCAGGGCGCCTTGCCGGTGATCTCGACCGCCATGTCGGGCACGCCCGTTGCCCGCCGGATGTGCTCGACGCACCGCTCGTCGGTGAAGTCCTCCAGGGTCTCGCCCCGGTCGGGGTGCCAGGGCGCGTGGAAGACCCACTGCTCGCGGTTGTCCACCGGCAGCAGGGCCCCGTCGGCCTCCGGGTTGGTCAGGTAGCAGGCGATGAAGCGGCGGTCGCCGACCGCGTCCGCCAGCTCGGGGGCCCGGAAGGTGATGCTGACGTTGTGGAAGAGGTCGCCGGGGCCGTTCTGGCCGATGCCCAGCCGCTCCCGCACCGGGCTGCGGGGGCCGTCCGCGGCGATCAGGTACTCGGCGCGGAGGGTGCTGTGCTCACCGGTGTCCCGGTCCTTGACGACCGCGGTGACCCCGTCGGCGTCCTGGTCGCAGCTGAGCAGCTCGGTGCTGAACCGCAGGTCGCCGCCGAGCTCGCGGGCGCAGCGCAGAAGCACCGGCTCCAAGTCGTTCTGGCTGCACAGGCACCATCCGGACGGGCTGAACTTGGCCAGTCCGCCGCCCGGGTCGATCTCCCGGAACAGCCACTCCTGCTCGTCACCGGTCAGTGAACGGGCTTGAAGGATCCCGTGGTTGTCGGCGAGGACCGAGGCCGCCGCCCGGATTCGGGCCTCGGCGCCGGCGCCCCGGTACAGCTCCATCGTGCGGACGTTGTTCCCCCGTCCGCGTGGATGCCGTGAGGTGTCCGCATGCTTCTCGACCAGGACGTGTGGGACGCCCAGGCGCCCCAGGAACAGCGAGGCGGACAGACCCACCAGGGACCCGCCCACGATGAGGACCGGCACCCGGTCTTCGGCCTTGGGATTCATGTGCGTGCTCCAGCTCCAGCGGCGTGTACGGGAGATGGAGCAACGCATGCCCGGCCCGTGGCCCCTTCCATCACGGTTCACCTGCATGGCTCACACATCTCGCGCCGACCGTGGGTCTTGGCCACGATCGAATCCAGACCGTCCCCCGCGACACGCCGGGCCGAAGGTCCGCCCATCCGGCTCAGTCGACCGGATCGCATCGGGAGTAACGGAAGGCACCGGAATCCCGGATCGCGCCGGAACTGACGACGCACCACAGGGGCCTCGTGCCCTGGAGGAGATGCGTAGATGATGACAACGCTGTCGGAACGAATATCGCAGTCCGCCTTCGACGGTTCCAGGCTCCGGGTCGTCCTCCTGCTGGACCTGCAGGAAGGGGCTCAGCAACAGTTCCTGGATGCCTACGAGCAGCTGCGGAACCAGGTGGCCTCCGTCCCCGGGCACATCACCGACCAGCTGTGCCAGTCCATCGAGAACCCCTCCCAGTGGTTGATCACCAGTGAATGGGAGAGCGCCCCGCCGTTCCTCGCCTGGGTCAACAGCGAAGAGCACGTCAAGATGGTGCAGCCGCTGCACGGCTGCGTGCGCGACACCCGCTCGCTGCGCTTCAGCGTCCTGCGCGAGACCTCCAACGACGCCGTCGTCGCCCCCGAGCCCGTCAAGGGCCGGCTGCAGGCGAACCCCCGCGTCGGGGACGGAGTGGTCCGGCACGCCCTCACCTTCACCGTGAAGCCGGGCAGCGAAGCGACGGTGGCCGACATCCTCTCCGGCTACACCTCCCCGGCGGCCCGGGTCGACGACAAGACCCGGCTGCGCCGCACCTCCCTCTTCATGCACGGTAACCGCGTCGTGCGGGCCATCGAGGTGCAGGGCGACCTGATCGCCGCGCTGCGCCACGTCTCCCAGCAGCCCGAGGTCCGGGCCGTCGAGGAGGCCATCAACCCCTACCTGGAGCAGGACCGGGACCTCAACGAGCCCAATTCCGCCCGGGTGTTCTTCACCCGCGCCGCACTGCCCGCGGTGCACCACGTGGCGGCCGGTGGCCAGGAGCCCGAGAACGTGTCGCGGCACGCGCTGTTCTACCCGGCCAAGCCCGGCTTCGGCATGACGCTGGCCAAGATGCTGGCCCATCAGGACGAGGCGGCCGCCGACGACCCGGCGTCCCCCGTCTACGGCAGCACGGTCTTCCAGCGCGACGACATCGTCGTCCGCCTCGTCGACCTGCGGGCCCCCATCGACCGTGACCCGCTGGTGTCCCTCGGCGCCCGTGGCCCCCGCAAGCTCGCCGTGCTGCGGCGGCTGCTCGACGGCGACGTGGCCGGCGGTCTGACCACCGACCGCGAGCTCGCCCACTTCCTGGCCCGCGCCGACATGGACCTCATCACCGACCGCCGGGCACCGGACGCCTGACCGCACCGGTCGCCGACCGCCGGGCCCTCGGGCCGCACCAGGCCCCACCCGCCGCACCGTCTCTCATCCGCCGGCATCACGCCCCTGGAGGAAACAGCCATGACCACGCACCGCCCACGCATCGTGGACCTCAGCGAGACCCAGCCCAACCGCCGGCGCGGAGGTGATCTGCGCGCGATGCTGACACCTGGCGTGGTGGGCGCCACGAGCGGCTTCATGGGCATGGCACTCGTCCAGCCCGGCGAGCGCATCGGAGAGCACTACCACCCGTACTCCGAGGAGTTCGTCTACGTCGTCCAGGGCGCTCTGGAGGTCGACCTCGACGGGGAGACCCTCGCGCTGCGGCCGGACCAGGGCCTGATGATCCCGCCGTACATGCGGCACCGCTTCCGCAACGTCGGCAACACCGAGGCCCGGATGGTCTTCCACCTGGGCCCGCTGGCCCCGCGTCCGGAGCTGGGCCACGTGGACACGGAGGGCACGGAGGAGAGCACACCGGCCGCCCCACCCGAACGCACGGAGCCGGTGTCATGACCCGCCGCGTGGCGGTCACCGGCATCGGCATCGTCGCCCCGGGCGGCGTGGGCATCCCGGCCTTCTGGGACCTGCTCTCCACCGGGCGGACGGCCACCCGTGGCATCACCCTCTTCGACCCGACCGGCTTTAGGTCCCGGATCGCCGCCGAGTGCGATTTCGATCCGGCCGAGCACGGGCTGGATGAGGAGCAGGTGGCGAAGTCGGACCGGTACGTCCAGTTCGCGCTGGTCGCCGCCGCGGAGGCGCTGCGGGAGTCCGGTCTGGACATGGCGCGGGAGGACCCGTGGCGGGTCGGGGTGTCCCTGGGCACCGCGGTCGGCGGCACCACGCGCCTGGAGCACGACTACGTGGCGGTCAGCGAGTCCGGCCGCCGCTGGGACGTGGACCACCGGCCCGCCGAGCCCCATCTGCACCGGGCGTTCTCGCCCAGTTCGCTGGCGTCCGCGGTGGCGGAGCAGATCGGCGCGCACGGCCCGGTGCAGACCGTCTCGACGGGGTGCACCTCCGGCCTCGACGCGATCGGTTACGCCTTCCACTCCATCGAGGAGGGCCGGACCGACGTCTGCGTCGCCGGCGCCTCGGACTCGCCGATCTCCCCGATCACGGTGGCCTGCTTCGACGCCATCAAGGCGACCTCCGCGAACAACGACGATCCCGCCCACGCCTCCCGGCCGTTCGATGCCCGGCGCGACGGGTTCGTCATGGGCGAGGGCGGCGCCGTCCTCGTCCTGGAGGAGCTGGAGCACGCCCGGGCCCGCGGTGCCACCGTCCACTGCGAGATCCGCGGCTACGCCACCTTCGGCAACGCCTACCACATGACCGGCCTGACCCAGGAAGGTCTGGAGATGGCCGAGGCGATCAACCGCTCGCTGGGCCACGCGCAGCTCGACCGCACCCAGGTCGACTACGTCAACGCGCACGGCTCGGGCACCCAGCAGAACGACCGTCACGAGACCGCCGCGGTCAAGAAGTCGCTGGGCGACCACGCCTACAAAGTGCCGA
This sequence comes from Streptomyces sp. RGM 3693, assembly GCF_050471125.1. NCBI lineage: Bacteria > Bacillati > Actinomycetota > Actinomycetes > Kitasatosporales > Streptomycetaceae > Streptomyces > Streptomyces sp. RGM 3693. The sequence continues at coordinate 1,375,955 of NZ_JBMPPQ010000003.1, read as the reverse complement.
TGAGCTCGATCAAATCGATGGTGGGCCATTCGCTGGGCGCGATCGGGGCGATCGAGATCGTCGCCTGCGTCCTGGCACTGACCCATCAGGTGGTCCCGCCGACCGCCAACTACGAGAACCCGGATCCGGAGTGCGACCTCGACTACGTGCCGAAGACCGCACGGGAAGTGCCGCTGCGGTCGGTGCTGTCCGTGGGCAGCGGATTCGGCGGGTTCCAGTCAGCCGTGGTCCTGACCAGGCCGGGTGGGAGGCCGAGATGAACTCCCCGCACGAACGTTGTTCCGTCGTCACCGGCATCGGCGTGATCGCCCCCAACGGGGCCAACACCGAAGCCTTCTGGAAGGCCACCAAGGAGGGCATCAGCGTTCTCGACACGGTCACCCGCGAAGGGTGCGAGAACCTGCCGCTCAAGGTGGCCGGAGAGGTCCGCGACTTCGATCCTGGCGAGCTGATCGAGGAGCGGTTCCTCGTCCAGACCGACCGGTTCACGCACTTCGCGATGGCCGCGGCCAACCTCGCGTTGGACGACGCCCTGCTGGGGCGGGCCGACTACAACCGCTCCCCGTTCGCGGTGGGGGTGGTGACCGCGGCCGGCTCCGGCGGCGGCGAGTTCGGCCAGCGGGAGCTGCAACACCTGTGGGGTCAGGGCTCGCGCCACGTCGGCCCGTACCAGTCCATCGCCTGGTTCTACGCGGCCAGCACCGGCCAGATCTCCATCCGCGGCGGCTTCAAGGGGCCGTGCGGTGTGGTGGCCAGTGACGAGGCGGGCGGACTGGACGCGCTGGCGCACGCCACCCGCACCATCCGCCGCGGCACCGCCGCCGTGGTGGTGGGCGCCGCCGAGGCCCCGCTGGCCCCGTACTCGGTGGTCTGCCAGCTCGGGTACGAGGACCTCAGCCGGTCCGACGAACCGGACCGCGCCTACCGCCCGTTCACCAGGGCGGCGTGCGGGTTCGTGCCCGCCGAGGGTGGCGCGATGCTGGTCGTCGAGGAGCGGTCGGCAGCCGAGGAGCGCGGCTCCCGGCCCCGGGCCGTGCTGGCCGGCCACGCCGCCACCTTCACCGGCGCCGCCCTCTGGGAGGCGTCCCGGGAGGGACTGGCCCGGGCGATCGAGGGCGCGTTGGCCGATGCCGGGTGCGCCCCCGAGGAGATCGACGTGGTGTTCGCGGACGCCCTCGGGGTGGCTTCGGCGGACCGGGCCGAGGCGCTGGCGCTGTCCGACGCCCTGGGCCGGCACGCCGTCGAGGTCCCGGTGACGGCGCCCAAGACCGGTATCGGCAGGGCGTACTGCGGCGCCCCCGTCCTGGACATCGCGGCCGCGGTGCTCTCCATGGAGGGCTCCGTCGTGCCGCCGACCCCCAACGTCGTCGACGTCACCGTGGACCTCGACGTGGTGACCGGGAAGTCCCGGTCCGCCGAGCTGCAGACGGCGCTGGTGCTGAGCCGGGGACTGATGGGCTCCAACGCGGCGATGGTGCTGCGCCGGTGCGAGAAGTCCCCCTCCTGAGAGGAGATTGCCATGACCGCTCAACTGACCCTCGACGAACTGGCCGCGCTGATGAAGTCGGCCGCCGGCCTGACCGTCGACCCGGAGGAGATGGCGAACCGGCCCGAGGTGACCTTCGCCGAGTACGGGCTGGACTCGCTGGGCCTGCTCGGCATCGTGGGCGAACTGGAGAACCGCTACGAACGGCCGCTGCCCGACGACGCCGAACGCGCCAAGACGCCACGTGACTTCCTCGACCTCGTCAACACCGACACCGTCACTACGACAGGAGCCTGATATGCCCGGCCACACCGAGAACGAGATCACCATCGCCGCCCCGCTCAGCCTCGTCTGGGACATGACCAACGACCTGGAGAACTGGCCCCGGCTCTTCAGCGAGTACGCCGCCGTCGAGGTGCTCTCCCGGGAGGGCGACACGACCACCTTCCGGCTGACCATGCACCCCGACGAGAACGGCCAGGTCTGGAGCTGGGTCTCCGAGCGGACCCCGGACCGCGGGGCGCTGACGGTCCGTGCCCGCCGCGTGGAGACCGGTCCGTTCAAGTTCATGGACATCTTCTGGAAGTACAAGGAGATCCCCGGCGGCACGTCGATGCACTGGACCCAGGACTTCGCCATGAAGCCCGAGGCGCCGGTCGACGACAAGGGCATGACCGCGCACATCAACCGCAACTCCCGGATCCAGCTGGAGCTCATCCGGGACCGGATCGAGCAGCGTGACCGCGAGCTCCGCGCGGCCACCCCGACCAGCTGACGCACCCTCAGCCCGACCCCGGACCGCCGCCCGGCGGCAACGAAGGGAACCTCTCGATGCACCACGCTCTGATCGTCGCCCGGATGAAGCCGGGCTCGGCTCCCGACATCGCCGAGGTCTTCGCGGCCTCGGACCGTACGGAGTTGCCTTACCTGGTGGGCGTCAACCGGCGGAAGCTGTTCCAGTTCGGTGACGTGTACCTGCACCTCATCGAGTCCGACCTCCCGCCCGGCCCGGAGATCGCCAAGGTGCACCAGCACCCGGAGTTCCAGGCCGTCAGCCAGAAACTCTCCGCCTACGTCAGCGCGTACGACCCGGAGACCTGGCGCAGTCCCAAGGACGCGATGGCCCAGGAGTTCTACCGCTGGGACCGGGACGGCGCCGGCTGATCCGGACCGGTGCACGGTGGCCGGCCTCCCTGCCATGTCCTGCGGGGAGGCCGCCACCGTGCCGGCCGGACCCGGCCGGCTCCGCCCGTGCACCATGTCGGCTCAGCCGGCGGGGACGGTGCACTCGAAGGCGTGCAGATACGGGTTGACCACGAGGATGTCGTGGACCAGCAGCCCGGCCTCGGCCATGTGGCGGACCAGGCTCTCCTTGGAGTGCTTGGCCCCGCCCACGTTCAGGAGCAGCAGCAGATCCATGGCGGTGGTGAACTTCATCGACGGGCTGTCGTCGACGAGGTTCTCGATGACCACGACCCGGGCACCGGGCCGGGCCACCTCGACGACCTTCCGCAGCGTCCGGCGGGTGCTGTCGTCGTCCCATTCCAGGATGTTCTTGATGATGTAGAGGTCGGCCTCGACGGGGATGTCGTCGCGGCAGTCGCCGGGCACGATCCGCGCCCGGTCGGCCAGCGGACCGCCGTCCCGCAGGCGGGGGTCGGCATTCTCCACCACCGACGGCAGGTCGAGCAGGGCGCCGTGCAGCGAGGGGTACTTCTCCAGCAGGCCGGCCAGGACGTGCCCCTGCCCGCCGCCGATGTCCGCCACCGAGGACACCCCGGTCAGGTCGAGGAGTTCGGCGATATCGCGGGCCGACTGCTTGCTGGAGGTGGTCATCGCCCGGTTGAAGACCTGCGCGGAGTCCTGGGCGTCCTGGTGCAGGTAGTCGAAGAACCCCTTGCCGTAGAGGTCGTCGAAGACGTTCCGGCCGGAGCGCACCGCGTCGTCCAGCCGCGGCCACGCCTCCCACGTCCACGGCTCGGTGCACCACAGCGAGATGTAGCGCAGGCTGTTCGGGGTGTCGTCCCGCAGCAGCCGCGACATCTCGGTGTGGGCGAACTTCCCGTCCGGGGTCTCCTGGAAGATCCCGTAGCAGGCCAGCGCCCGCAACATCCGTTGCAGGGGGCCTGGTTCGGTGTCCACCGATGCGGCCAGCTCCTCCACGGTGGTGGGCTGCTCGCCCAGCGCGTCGGCGACTCCGAGCCGTGCGGTCGCCCGGACGGCTGCCGCACACGCGGCGCCGAAGATGAGTTCCCGCAGCCGCATGGCGGGCTGGGGGGTGGGGCTCACGGTGGTCATTCCGCCTCTTTCTCCCGTTGACGTTCGTGTGGCTTGTGCATGGGCGCTGCTGTTCCGCGGCCGGCGTCGCTATCCGCACAGGCCGGGCGGCTTGGAGGTCCGGCAGGTGTTGCGGAGGAAGACGTTCCGCTGCCCGGTCGGATCCGCGTTGATCAGGTCCGCCGGGGCGTTCCGCAGCACCACGTTGTCGCTGATGAGGTTGCGGTCGTTGGTGGCCTTGACGAAGCTCGGGAAGAGCACCACACCGCCCGAGAGCGGTGAGTTGCCAACGTTGTCCCGGATCAGGTTGTGCTGGACGAGCGAGTCCTCGGTGCCGGTGAGGACGACACCGGATCCCTGGAGGAACGCCAGGCGCTTGGTCGCCGGGCAGAACTTGTTGTTCCGCGAGACCTCGTTGTCCCGGACCGTGAGCGCGCCGGCCTTGGGGTGACCCTCGTCGCCGACCACGAACACCCCGGCGCAGTTCCCGACCACGGTGTTGTGGGCGATCAGGAGGTTGCGGAGGCGCCGGGCCGTGATGCCGATGCGGTTGCCGCCGAGCCGGTTCTCGACGAGTACGGTGCCCCGGGTGTCGAGCGCCCCGCCCTCCTCCGCGACCACGTTGGCCAGGAAGATCCCGGCGTCGCCGTTCTCCGACGCGATGTTGTCGTGGAGCAGGCTGTGCACTGACTTCTCCAGCCCGATGCCCCACTGGCCGTTGTGCCGCGCGGTGACGTGGTGCAGCGTCAGTCCCTCGGTGCCGGAGGCCCAGACGCCGTTCCGCCGGAACCCCTCGACGGTCAGCGACCGCAGGTGGACGTCGGTGAGCGGGCCACCGGGGCCACCGGTGACGCAGATGCCGTCACCGGTCTGCCCGCAGGCGTTCTCCGCCTGGGTGGCGGGTGGGGCGAGCACGGCTTCCCCGTCGGTCCCACGGAGCATCAGGTGCGACTTGTTGATCAGCACGCTCTCGCGGTACACACCGGGCAGCAGGACCACCGTGTCGCCCGGTCGGGCCGCGTCCACCGCCCGCTGGACGGATTCCCCGGGCCGGACGACGAGCACCCTGTCGTCTCGGTCCGCTGTGGCCCGGGACGGCGGGGCGGTGACCAGTGTGCCGGCCAGGACCGCCGTCGCGCACCCCAGGTAGGTCATCCGCCGTGCCCCGTGGGGCATCTGTCGTAGCGCCATGAAGCGAAGCTATGGGCGATCACCCGACCCCGCCACATGTGGTAGCCCGATGACCACAGTGCGTGCAGGGGTCAGCTTTCCGGGGCCGGGGCGCCGGGGGGACGCGGTGCGGCGGGCGGCGGTCGGACCTGCCCGGCGTCCGCCCCCGGATCAGCCGCCGGGCCGGGCCCGGGATCGGACGGGGCGTCAGTCGGACCGTTCGGCAGGACCTCCGTCAACAGGGCCGCGAGGCTGGCCGGCAGGAACCACGGACGGAGGCGGGGGACGGTCACGGCTGCTCAACGCCGTCCCGCACCCCGACGACACCCGCCCGGGGCGGTCCCGCCCGCTTCATCACTCCAAGGGGCTAGTGGCCCGCGGCCCGCCGCGCGATGGCGGCCTCGATGCCGTCCAGGATGACGACGAGCCCGGCCTCGAAGGTCGCCCGCGCCTCGCGCTCCAGAGGCGAACCCGCCGCGCCCTCCTCGGGCGGCGGCGCGGCGCCCTCGGTCTCCAGGCGGACCAACAGCGGGAAGCGCTCCGCGAAGTCCGGGACGACCTCGGTCAGTGTGCCGGCGCGGGAGTGCCACCGGTCCTCGTCGCTGACGCCGGTGGCGGCGGACGCCTCCCGGGACTCGGTGACGGTCCGGGCGGCCCCCCGGACGAAGTGGAGGAGCAGGTCGACGATCCGGCGCAGCGAGGCGGAGTCCAGCCCCGTGGCGTACAGCACCCGCAGCAGGGCCTCCAGGGCGGTGTACTCGTGGGGGCCCAGCACCGGGCGTGTCTGGGGGACCTGGAGCACCCAGGGATGGCGCAGGGCGAACTCCCAGGTGTCGGTGGCCCAGGACGTCACCGCGGACCGCCAGCCGGGGGCCGGGTCGTAGCTGGTGGGGAGCTCGGCCAGGGCCCGGTCGTACATCAGGTCCACCAGCTCGGTCTTGCCGGGGACGTAGGTGTACAGCGCCATGGCCGTGCGGCCCAGCCGCTCGCCGACCGTGCGCATCGACAGCGCGGCCATGCCCTCCGCGTCGGCCACCGCGATGCCCGCGTCCACGATGGCGTCCACGCTCAGCGCTGGTTTGGGGCCCCGGGGCAGGCGGGTCCGGCGGCCCGCCCCGGAATCCTCCGTGCGCCACAGCAGGGACAGCGAACGGCGGGGATCGCCCTGGCCCGCGAATGCCACCAACGCACTACTCCTTAGGGCGTAAAGTCGGTGTCTCCGATCGAACTCTTTATGCCGTAAGGGTACAGGGGGAGGGCCCTGGAATCCGAGTGGGGCGGGGGACCGGGGGTGCTTCCGGGGCAGCGGTACCGGTGCGGACGGCCACGAGACGGTCGAGGTCCGGGGCGCCCGGGGGCGCCCGGGAGGAGCACCTTGCCGAGGCCCGAGTCGATATCCCCAACGCCGACTGGCGCTCTTCACCGGAATTTCTGGTTCCGGGAAATCCTCCCTGGTGTTCGGCACCGTGGCCGCCGAGTCCCAGCGGCTCATCAACTCCCGCTCCACCGTCGGCACCGCCACCGACGCCCTGGGCGCCGCCGGCCGTTCCCACTGCTCCCGCCTCGGCGTCCGCCCTGCGCCAGCCGCTCCCGCCGCGGCGTCCGCGCGGTCCGGCACCCGCCCGACGTCCGAGGCCCCGGACCCGGCCCGCCGGCGGCACCCGCAGTCGGGGATACGAGGGCGGCAAGTGCCCGGCCCGGGCCGTCGATTCGGTACCGGGAACGGACCCATTGGTCCCGCCCCGCCCGTTCAACCCGGCGGGGCCGTCGTCTACAGTTGAGGAATTCCCCTGTTCAACGGATCAACGCGATGGCCGGTCGGCCCGAACGCGGAGGGCATGCGTGGGCGGTTTCGCCGAGTCGGTACGGGAACGGGTGCGTGGCGGCGCGCCACGCCGGCGGTCCACCGCATCCGACGCCGGAGCCGGGTGACCCACCGATGTCCGGCGCACCGCGACGCAAGGGACCGCCGCCGTGGCGTGCGGTCCGTTCCCGCACCTGCATACCCACCGCCTCCGCACGGGCCTGCCGGGGCCGCCGCCACCTCGGCCGGGGCCCGCTCCGCCCGCCCCGCGGCCACCGGCGCACCTGCCCGGAGATCGCCGCCCGGCACCGGCACTCGCTCCGCTGCGGGGTCCGTCGGGCCCGGGCCACCGCGGTCCGCCCCGGCACCCGGCTGGCGCGGCTGCCCGCCACCGTCCTGGTGACCCACCGCGCCGCGGCCCACGAGGCGGCCCGGCGCAGCCTGTGGATACGGGTGCTGCTCTACATCGCCGTGACCAACCTGGCGCTGGTGTTCCTGGCGCTGGTCGTCTACCTGGGGCGGCACGCCGGGACCTGACGCCCCCGACCGCACCCCGCCGGCCTCACCCCGCACCCGGCACGGACCGCCCACCGCTCTTCCGCCCCACGGACCCGCCGTCCGCCGCCCGCGCCACGGATTCCCCGCCGGTCACGCGCGCCCTGGCCCGCCACAGCCACCCCACGTCCCGCCCGAACGACCACACCAGCAGCGCCAGCGCCCCCGCCACCGCGCCCCGCTCCAGCGCCCGCGGCGCGATCCCGGCGCCCGCCACCACCAGCACGACGCCCTGCACCGCGGCCACCGCCTTGCGGGCCATGCTGTGCGGCAGCGGCGCCCGCAGCCACGGCAGAGCCCAGGACGCCGCGACGAAGAGGTAGCGCAGCGCGCCGATGGCCAGCACCCAGGGCCCCAGCGGGACCGCCACGTAGACGCACAGCACCAGGATCAGGAACGCATCGACCTCCATGTCGAACCGCGCGCCCAGCGTCGACGCCGTCCCGGTGCGCCGCGCCACCTGGCCGTCCACCGCGTCCAGGACCAGCGCGACCGAGGCCAGCCCGACCAGCACCGCCACCGGCGCGTGCCTGCCGAAGGAGTCGGCGACCAGCGCCGTCACCCCGCCGACGAGAGTGGCCCGGGCCAGCGTGACGCGGTTGGCCGGCCCGAAGGACCGCAGCCAGGACCTGTGCAGTGCCCGGGTGAGCGCGGCCCAGGTGGCCACCGCGAACGCGAACCCGGTCAGCCAGCCCGCCGGACCCAGTCCGACCGCCCGGCACAACACCTCCAACAGCACCAGCTGCGCGACCGCGCCGGCCGCCCGGTCCGGGCCGAACGGCCTTGCCCCGTACCGTCCTTGTACGGCCATCGTGCCTCCCGGGACCCTGTGGCGGAGCCGGGGGGCGCCGCGTATCGTGACGGCGTCGCCATGATCCCCGGCATGCGTCCCTCAGCATTCCCGACGCATCGCCGCACCGTCCAGGAGGATTCGTTGCCGCGCGTCGCCCAGAGCTTCTGGCTCAGCGCTCCAGGTCGCGGCGAGATCCGCACGGTCGAGCTGCCGCGGCCCGCCGCCGGCGAGGTCCTGGTGCGCACGCTCTACTCCGGGGTGAGCCGGGGGACCGAGAGCCTGGTCTTCCGCGGCGGCGTCCCGGAGAGCCAGTACGCGGCGATGCGGGCGCCGTTCCAGGACGGCGCGTTCCCGGCGCCGGTCAAATACGGCTACCTCAACGTGGGCGTGGTCGAGGAGGGGCCGCACGCGCTCCGCGGCCGCACGGTCTTCTGCCTCTACCCGCACCAGACGCACTACGTCGTCCCGGCGGACGCGGTGACCCCCGTCCCGGACGCCGTGCCCGCGGCGCGCGCCGTCCTCGCGGGCACCGTCGAGACCGCGGTGAACGGAGTCTGGGACGCCGCGCCGCTGCTCGGCGACCGGATCGCGGTGGTCGGCGGTGGCATGGTCGGGGCCGCGGTCGCCGCCCTGCTGGCCCGATACCCGGCCGCGCGGGTGCAGTTGGTCGACGCCGATCCGGCGCGCGCCGCCACCGCCGCGGCGCTCGGCGTCCCGTTCGCGCTGCCCGCCGACGCCCGCGGCGACTGCGACCTCGTCGTCCACGCCAGCGCCACCGAGGAGGGCCTGGTCCGGGCCCTCGAACTCCTCGCTCCGGAAGGCACCGTGATCGAGCTGAGCTGGTACGGCGACCGCCGGGTCAGCCTGCCGCTGGGGGAGTCCTTCCACTCCCGCCGGTTGACCGTCCGCAGCAGCCAGGTGGGCGCGGTCGCCCCGGCCCGGCGCGGCCGGCGCACCTTCGCCGACCGCCTGGCGCTCGCGCTCGACCTGCTCGCCGACCCCGCCTTCGACGCGTTGATCACCGGGGAATCCCCCTTCGAGGACCTGCCGTCGGTGCTGCCCCGGCTGGTCTCCGGCGCGCTTCCGGCGCTCTGCCACCGCATCCGCTACCCGGCGGCCGGCGCCCCGGCCTCCGGTGCGGTGTGACGCCCCGTCCGCGCCCGCTGCCCCCGATTCTCCGTCCGCGACCTTCCGTCGGCGACACCTCTGGAGGAACACCCGTGTTCAGCATCACCGTTCGCGACCACCTGATGGTCGCGCACAGCTTCCGCGGCGCGGTCTTCGGGCCCGCGCAGCGCCTGCACGGCGCCACCTTCATCGTGGACGCCACCTTCCGCCGGCCGGAGCTCGACGACGACAACATCGTGGTCGACATCGGCCTGGCCACCCAGGAACTCGGCGCGGTGGTCGCCGAGCTGAACTACCGCAACCTCGACGACGAACCCGCCTTCGCCGGGATCAATACCTCGACCGAGGCGCTGGCCAAGGTGATCGCCGACCGGATCGCCGACCGGGTGCACGCCGGCAACCTCGGCGAGGGCGCCCGCGAACTGAGCGGGATCACCGTCACCCTGCACGAATCCCACCTCGCCTGGGCCAGTTACGAGCGCACACTGTGAGCCGGCGCGGGCGCACCCGGTGACCGGCCCGGGCCCGGACGGTGCGCGGGTGGTGCACGCCGTCCTGCCCGGCGGCGTCGCCGACACCTGCGCACCCAGTGGCGGCAACGGCTACGACCTGCGGGTCTGCCACGACTTGGCGGCCCTCGGCTGGCGGGTGCACCGCCATCCGGTGCCCGGCGACTGGCCGCAACCGGACACCGCCGCCACGGCCGCACTGGCCCGGCTGCTGGCCGGACTGCCGGACGGTGCGGTGGTGCTGCTGGACGGACTGGTGGCGTGCGGAGTGCCCGACGTCCTCCGCCCCGCGGCCGCCCGGCTGCGACTGGCCGTCCTGGTCCATCTCCCGCTCGCCGACGAGACCGGGCTCGCCCCCGGGATGGCGGCGGCCCTGGACGCCCGGGAACGGCGCGCCCTGCACGCCGTCCGGGCGGTGATCGCCACCAGCGACTGGGCGGCCCGCCGGATCCGCACCCACCACGGGCCGGGGCTGCCGCCGGTGACGGTCGCCCGGCCCGGCGTCGATCCGGCGCCGCTCGCCCCGGGGACCGACGGCGCCGGTGGGCTGCTGTGCGTGGCGTCGGTGACCCCGCGCAAGGGTCACCACCGCCTGGTGGACGCCCTCGCCACCGTCACCGACGCCCCGTGGACCTGCACCTTCGTCGGCGGCACCCGGCACGCCCCGGACTGTGTCACGCAACTCCAGGCACAGATAGGTCAGTTGGGTCTGGAGAGCCGGATCCGGGTCGCCGGCCCACGAACCGGCGCGGCACTGGCTGCCCGCTACGCCGCCGCAGATCTGGTGCTGCTCGCCTCGTACGCCGAGACGTACGGCATGGTGCTCACCGAGGCGCTGGCGCGCGGGATCCCGGTGTTGGCGACGGCCGTGGCCGGGGTGCCGGAAGCGGTCGGGCGGGCCCCCGATGGGAGCGTGCCCGGACTGCTGGTCCCGTCGGGCGAGCCGGCCGCCCTGGCAGGGGCGCTGCGCGCCTGGTTCGACGATCCGGAATTGCGGTGCCGGCTGACGGCCGCGGCGCGCGGTCGCCGTGCCATGCTGGAGGGGTGGGAGATGACGTCGCACAGTCTGGCCGGAGCGCTGGAACGGCTGCGGAACGCGCCGTGGAGCCCGTGACGGGGGCGGTCGGCCGACCGCGGTTCTGCCCGCAGTGGCTGGAGTTGCGGGAGCGGGCGGACGCCGCGGCCCGCGCGCCGGAGCTACTGCATCCACTGCGGGACCGGCTCGCCGCGGCCCCCGCTCGGGAACGCACCGACGGCCCCGACGGCCTGGTGATCCGCGACCTGGGCTGCGGTACGGGCTCGATGGGGCGCTGGCTCGCGGTCCGGCTGCCCGGCCCCCAGCACTGGGTCCTCCAGGACCACGACGCGGCCCTGCTCGCCCGGGCCGCCGGCCGGATGCCGTCAACCGCCGCCGACGGCCGGCCCGTTACGTCCACCACCGCCTGCGGCGACCTGGCCGCCCTGACCGCCGCCGTCCTCGCCGGGACGTCCCTGGTGACCGCCTCCGCGCTGCTCGACCTGCTCACCCGCGACGAGCTGGAGACCGTCGTCGCGGCCTGTGCGGGCGCCGGCTGCCCGGCGCTGCTGGCGCTCTCGGTCACCGGCCGGGTCGAACTCACCCCGGCCGACCCCCTCGACGCCGAGATCTCCGCCGCGTTCAACGCCCACCAGCGCCGGACGGAGGGCGGCCGCCGGCGCCTGGGGCCGGACGCGGTCGCGGTGGCCGTCGAGGCGTTCACCCTGCGCGGTGCGCGGGTGCTGACCCGGCCCAGTCCCTGGCGGCTGGGCGGGCCCGAGTGCGGGCTGGCCGAGCGGTGGTTGCGGGGCTGGGTGGCCGCCGCCCGGGAGGAGCGGCCGGAGCTGGCCGCCGAGGCCGACCGGTATCTGCGGCGGCGCCTGGAGGTGTGCGCGGCGGGGGAACTGGGGGTCACGGTGCACCACACCGACCTGCTGGCGCTCCCCGATCCGGCCGGGATCCCCACTCCCCGCCTCAACTGATGAAGCGTCAGGCATGGTCCTGGCTCCGCATGTCGGGCGGATTGGCGATCCTGGCGGCCCTGTTGTGGCACCTGGGTTCCGGGGCCTTCCTGGACGGACTGCGCCGGATCGACGCCGGCACCCTGCTCGGCGCCGTGGGCATCGGGGTGCTGACGACCGTGTGCAGCGCCTGGCGGTGGTGTCTGGTCGCCCGCGGCCTGGGCCTGCGGCTACGGCTGGGGCGGGCGGTGGCGGACTACTACCGGGCGCTGTTCCTCAACGCGGCACTGCCCGGCGGTGTGCTCGGCGACGTCCACCGGGCGGTGCACCACGGCCGGGCCGCCGGGGACGTGGGGCGCGGCGTGCGCGCCGTCGTCCTGGAGCGGGCCGCCGGACAAGTGATCCTGCTCGTGGCCGGGGCCGGGGTGCTCGCCGTCCGGCCGTCGCCGGTGCGCGGGGCGGTCGCCCGGGCGCTCACCACCCCGGCGGCCGGGCTGGTGCTCGTGGTGCTCGCGGCCGGTGTTCTCGGGGCCGTGTCGCTCGGCCGGGCCCGCCGGCGCCGGGGCGGTCCGGCCGCTCGGACCGGCGGCGGGCTGCGGACCGCGCTGACCGAGGCCCGGCGGGTCATGGCGAGGCGCTGGCCGGGCGTCGTCGGGTCGTCGGCGGCCGTCCTCGTCGGCTACGTGGGCACGTTCCTGCTGGCGGCCCGGGTCGCCGGGGTACGGGCGCCGGCCGCCGACCTGGTGCCGCTGGTGGTGCTGGCGCTGCTGGCCATGGCCCTGCCGCTGAACGTCGGCGGCTGGGGACCCCGGGAGGGCGTCGCGGCCTGGGCCTTCGCCGCCGCCGGGCTGGGTGCCGGACAGGGGCTGGCCACCGCCGTCGTGTACGGGGTGCTCGTCCTGGCCGCGAGTCTGCCCGGCGCCGGGGTGCTGCTGGTCCGCTGGGGCACCGGGCTGCGGAACGCCCGCCGCCGGCCACCCAGTCCGCGCCGTCCGCCGTGTCCGCCGCGTCGCGGGGGTCGGTCGCCTTCTGTCCGTACGGCGGTCGTCGAACGGTCCGCGGACGGGTGAGCGGCCGGCGCGGTGCGGTCTGCGAGGGAGGGGCGGCGGAGGAGAGGGCGGCGGCCCGGTCGACCGGATCCGGTCGAATTTCCCTGGTTCAGCATCTACACATAAAGGCGACATAAGAGCAAAATAAGGATGAGTGGTCGATGCCACGTGATGCGGCCCCGACGCGTGACCGAAGGAGGCGAGTCGTATGGCCGACGTCTCACACCCCAGGGGAGATCTCGCTGGTCACCCTGACGTTTCCGAGATGAGGGCCCGGTTCGAGCGGACGCTCGGCGGGCGGGACGTGGTGTTCGTCGACGGGCCGGTGTTCCTGGTCGGTCTGTACTGCGCGGCATCACCCTGGATCGTGCACTACACGGCCTCGCAACCGGCGCTGGTGAACCACAACCTCATCGTCGGCATCGCGATCGCCCTGCTGGCGATCGGGTTCACCGTCACTCCGGAACGCATGTACGGCCTGAGCGGCGCGATGTGCGCGATCGGCGCCTGGATGATCGTGTCGCCTTGGATCGTTGGACGCGGTCCTGACATGGGGGTCATCTGGAACAACATCGCCATCGGCGCCCTGACCCTGCTGCTGGGTGCGCTGTGTATCGCCGTGGCATCGAGGAGTCGCCGCGTCACGTGAGGCGCGCTCCCGCGGGGGCGCGTGAAAACCACCGGCCCGCTTGCCCTTCGGAGTCCCCAAGCGACGGCAAGCGGGCCGGGCACGTCCGGCGGCGTACGGGCGGTCCCCATTCGGCTACCGGCGCTGGTCCGGTCCCCGTCCGGCTACCGGCGGTGGTCGCGGCCGGAGGTGGCGGAGCGGGGTGGTGTGAAGTGTTGTCCGGCCAGTCCGGCCAGCACCAGTCCGCCGGCCAGGAGCAGTCCGTGCGCCAGGGCCACGCCGGTGACCAGGACTGCGATTGCGGTGGCCAGTATCAGCCAGACCGCCCAGCGCCGGAACGGTGCCGCGGGAGCCGCCGGTATGCGGACGGGCGGGTAGGGGGCGGCGTCGGGTGGGAGCTGTTCCGCGAGGTCGCGGAGTTGATCGTCGTCGGGGGACAGGGAGGGTCCCTCCTCTCCCGGGTGGTGCTGCCGGTCACGCCGAACGGGCAGGGTGGTGGATGGGGCATTGCATCGAAGATCGGGCCGACAGGGCCCGAGGTGTGGTGCGCAACGGCACTCAGGCGTTGTTGTGCCCTGCCGGGCCCCGTGCGTAACGCCGTTGACCGGACATCACCGGAGAGGAGCTCCACCATGTCGGACGACCAGTCGCAGCAGCACCGCCCGCACCCGGAACCCCAGCAGTACCGGCGTGCGGACGAGGTCCGGGACGCCCTCGTCAAGCTCACCTACGGCGCCATGGCGACGGCGACATCACCGACGCCGTCTCGGAGATCATCTGGACCGGCGGCAAGATTGACCCCCGCAATTACCAGGACTTCACCGTCGCTTTCGGGCAACTGCTCACCGGAGCCAGCCAGTTGGCCTTTAAGGCGTTGCAGACCTACTCCGACGGCAAGATCGTCCGCTGGATCGAGGCGAAGCGGCCCGGCCAGCCCGAGCCGGAGAACCCGGCCCCGACGCTGAAGCTCACCGCGGCGGCCCCCGACGACGCGCCGACTGCGGCACCGAAGACTCCGACGGCCGCGCCCGCGAACGCCCACGACTCCACGGCCCGGAATCTGGGCATCGCGGGCCTGGCGGTCGGCGTCCTCGGCCTGGCCCGCTCCCGTGCCGGCAAGCAGGAGCGCGGGGCATAGCCCATGCGATGCCCGGTGGGTGACCGGCAATCCCGGAAGCTCACCGGACACCGCCCCCGATCTACCGACCAGACCGGGGGAGTAAAGAGAAGGAGGACTGGCTGCGGCCCCTGCCGGAGCCAGTCCTCCTTCATGTTCTGAGCCAGGAACTCTCGGTTCCATGGGAGTCCTCGGGCGTCGGAAGAGAGGGCCGGACAGAAGTTTCATGGGAAAACCGTCCCGGGCTGATGGGGCGGTCGGCGCTGTCGCCGCTGGTGGCCGGGGTGTGCAGCTGCCAGCGCAGATCACGCACCTGGGGTTCGCGTGTCAGCCGGACGGCCAGTCGTTCCAAGGCAGCGGCGGCGGGACTGTCCGCGGTGAGCGTCATCTGCAGGAGCACATGGACGCTGCCGTCCGACTGGATGGTGTGGAGACTGTGCAGACGCGTGTCGGTGTCTGCGAATGCGAGGAAGCACAGGGCGCGTATCTTCTTCTCGACGCGGCGGTCGCACACGGCCTGGAGCGTGCAGTGCGTCAGCACAGGGCACACAACGGTCCTGGGGCGCCGGTGGAGCAGGCGGTGCAGGAGATTCATGCGGGCACCTCCCGAGCGGGTCGGCCAATGGAGCGTGTTCGGTGGGGAGTTGACGGGCCGGCACAGCCGCTCTGTGCTTCCTGCGCAGGCGTCTCCCGCAGCGGAGACGGTGGTGGTGTCGGCCTTCTGAGGGGCGGGGGAGGTTGGGTGCGCAGCAGCGATCCCCTGCGAGGGCGCAGCACGGCGACCCGGCACGGCCGGTGGCCGCATGGGTGTGGGGGAGGGGCGCCTACAGCGCGCAGGGGAGGCGGTTACCGCGTACCGGAGGTCGGAGAAGACATACGAATGCGGGCCGACTGTGGCCCGGACTTCTGGAGTGGCCGTCCATGTCTCTCGCCTCCTTGCGGCCGGGACGCACGAGCGCCGGACGGACACGACAAAGCGCGGACCGGCCCACCATGGCTGGTTCACCCCAGCTCGTCAGAGCTTTGGACACTCCACGGCGCAATCCCCGTGCCGGGGAAGCGACTTGGGGTCACCCCTTGGGCCGGGGAGACCTGTCCTGAACCTAGGCGTCTCTTGACGTCATGGGGCCAGTGGCCGGTGACCGTGCAGACGCCTCACCGAACGAGGTGTCTGAATTCATTCGTTTCCAACGGCCAATAAACCTACCCTCGCTCTTGCCTGATCGTGCAAGCCCTTGACGCAACCTTGACCGCGGCCTCTGCGGGCGGCGCACGGCACGGGATCAGTGGTCGTCCCAGTGCCCGTCGTGCAGGGCGTGGCGGTGCCCGTCGTGGACGTAATCCACATGGTCGGCGTGCGGTATGGCGACGTGGCCGCATCCGGGCCGGTGCTGGTGGTCGTGGTCCTGGTGGACCGTGTGGCCTGTGGGCTCGCACTCGTCGGCGTGGTCGTCATGGATCCGGTGCACGTGCCCGTCGTGTACGTAGTCGACGTGGTCGTCGTGCGGGACGGCGACGTGCCCGCATCCCGCCCCGTGCTGGTGCGTGTGGTTCGTGTGAGAAGTGTGCGCACTGGTCAGCATGGCAAACCCTGCTCTCTCCCCCCGCGTCAACGGATCTCTTCCGACGGGAGAGCCTGCACCTTCAGTGTTAACCAAGCTTGGCATTCGCAAAAGTCGCCGGAGGTCGGCCGGAATCAGGGTGGTTCCGATCCCCGGTGCACTCCGCGGGCACAAATAGACATGGAATTCATTTTCATCTAGCGTGGGCGGAACCGCTGCTGAGCCGTGGACGCAGAGCACCGGCTCACCGGCATGTGACCGCACTGCCTGCCTGTGCCTTCGCCGGACGGACTCACAGAAGCGAGCTCACAGAAGCGAGCTCACGGAAGCGAGGAACCACCACGATCAGCAGGAACGCGTCAACACACTGTGGCTCCGGGTGCGTTCGCCCATGCATGCGGCTCGGTGCTCAAGACGTCCGTCGAGGAGATCCCATGCCATTGCCCGGCCAGCTGTCAGCGCGACCGCCGCAGTTCCCCGAACTGAAGGAGGCCGTGCGGCGTCTGCTCGGCCTCGACGAGGACAGCGCCGTGGTGATCCGCCAACTCGCCTGCACCGAGCCTGGTTGCCCGCCGCTTGAGACGGTCATCGCCGTCCTGCCGATGGACGGCCCCGCCCGCCGCTGGACCCTGCACCGCCCGGCCGACCAGGTCACCGAGGGCGACCTGTGCCGCCTGCTCGCCACCGCACCCGAAGGAGCCTGACCCGTCATGACCGACACCGCCGACCGGACACCGCAGGCCGTAGAAACCGCCGACGCCGTGGACGACCGCGTCCCCGTGACCGTACTGACCGGGTTCCTCGGCTCGGGCAAGACCACCCTGCTCAATCGCATCCTCACCGAGCAGCACGGCCTGCGAGTCGCCGTCATCGAGAACGAGTTCGGCGAGGTCGGCATCGACGACGCCCTCGTCCTGGACGCCGAAGAAGAGATCTTCGAGATGAACAACGGCTGCATCTGCTGCACCGTGCGCGGCGATCTCATCCGCATCCTGGGCGCGTTGATGCGCCGCCGGGAGAAGTTCGACCACATCCTGATCGAGACCACCGGCCTCGCCGACCCCGCACCCGTCGCCCAGACCTTCTTCATGGACGACGAGATCGCCGCCCAGCTGCGCTTGGACGCCATCGTCACCCTCGTCGACGCCGCCCACGTCCTGCAGCACCTGGACGAGGTGAAGCCCGAAGGCGTGGAGAACGAGGCCGTCGAGCAGATCGCCTTCGCCGACCGGATCGTGCTCAACAAGACCGACCTCGCCGACGAGGCCACCGTCGCGGAGGTCGTCTCGCGCATCCACGCGATCAACACCGGCGTCCAGATCATCCCCGCCCAGCGCGCCGAGATCGACCTGCAACAGGTCCTGGACGTCGGCGCATTCGACCTCGACCGCGTGCTCAGGGACGACCCGTCCTTCCTCACCGAGACCGAGCACCAGCACGACACCACCGTCACCTCCGTCGGCATCGACCTGCCCGGCGAACTCGACGAGGACCGGCTCAACCAGTGGCTCGGCACCCTGCTGCGCACCAAGGGCGTCGACATCTTCCGCTCCAAGGGCATCCTGGCCATCGCGGGCGCCCCCAAGCAGTACGTGTTCCAGGGGGTGCACATGCTGCTGGTCGGCGAGTTCGGCCGCGACTGGAACGACGGGGAACTCCGCGGCAACCGGCTGGTGTTCATCGGCCGCAACCTGGACCGATCCGAACTGGAACGCGGCTTCGCCGGCTGCCTGGCCGTCGCGGGAGTCGCCGTATGAGCATCGCCGCACCCGGCGCCGACCTGGGGATCGCCTGGGATATCACTCTCGACGACGCCCCGGTGGCACTCAGTACCGAACACGATCTGGTCGCGGTCGCCGGAGCCGAGGGCACCACCGGCATCTTGGACACCGCCACCGGCACCCATACCGCTACCGTCGAACTCCCCGGCGGCGCACTGCATGCGGCGCTGTCCCCCGACGCCCGGCACCTGGTGGCCACCGGGCCGACCGGATACGCGCTCTGGCAGCGGGAAGACGGCAGCACCACCGTCAGGGAAAGCGGTGCCTGGTCATCGGCCGCCCGATGGGCCGATGCCGAGCGGTTCGCCGTCGCCTCCGGCCGCCGCGCCCTCGTACTGGACACGATGGGCGAGGAGTTGTGGGCCACCGAACCGGCCGCCAGTACCGTCACCGACCTGGCCTGGATGCGGGGCGGGCGACGCCTGGCGGTCGCCGCCTACGGTGCGGTGCGCTGCCACGAACGCCACCAGGCCGCCCCGGTGCGGACCTACTCCTACATCGGCTCACACTTGGCGCTGGCCGTCGCCCCCACCGACCGGTGGATCTGCAGCGGCAACCAGGACGCCTCGATCCACATCTGGCGCACCCGGGACGCCGGCGAACTCACCATGTCCGGCTACCCGGAGAAGGTCTCGCGTCTCACCTTCGACGACTCGGGCTGCTGGCTCGCCGCCGACGGCGCCCCCGACGTCACCGTGTGGGACTTCCGCGGCAAGGGCCCGGCCGGCACCGCACCACGCTCGCTGCGCTGCCACGAAACCGTCACGGCCCTGGCCTGGCGGCCCGGTCCCGACGGTCACCTCGCCACCGGGGGCGACGACGGCACGATCGCCCTGTGGCGGGCCACCGCAGGACGGCCAGAAACCCGGCTCCGCCCCGCGCGCACCCTTGACGGCGATGCCGCGGTGACGGCGCTCGCCTGGGCGGGGCCGCAACTGCTCGTCTCCGCGTACCGCGACGGCCGCGTCCGCGCCCACCATCTGCCCTCCCGGACCGCTCTGTGACCACGCACGGGGTGGTCGGCGCATCCCAGGCCCGCCCGGTCGCCCTGGTGGTCTGCCGAGGATGCTGCTGCGGCAACCCGCGCAAGCACCCCGGCAGCGACCACGAGTGGCAACTGGACCGGCTGTACGCGGCGGCTGCCGACTCCAGCGGTCGGTTCACGGTCCGTACGACGGACTGCCTGGGCCCCTGCGACCAGGCCAACGTCATCGTGGTCCAGCCCTCCGGCGAGGGGCGGCGCCGCGGCGGGCGCGCCACGTGGATCGGCTGGGCGATGGGCGATGCCGCAACCGATGACATCGTGCGGTGGGCCGCCGACGGCGGTCCGGGGATCGCCGAGCCACCGCCCACGTTGGAGCTGCAGTTCATCCGCCCGCCGGGCGAGATACGCAAGCGTGCACGCGGGCGGGGCCGTGCACGCAGGTGAGACTGCGGCCGGTCGGCTCGCCGCCAAGTGCCCATGGCCCGAGTGCCCGGCGCACAACGCCTCGGCCGTAAGGGAACCGAGCCGGCCGAGTGCGGGTCCGACGGCCCCCATGGACGGAGCCACGGTCGCGACCGTCGCCGCCACCCTCCAAGCCCTCGCGGCCCCTTCCCGCCTTCGGATCCTCACGACACTCCGGCAGGAGCCACGCTCCGTCACCGAACTCGCCGCCGCCATCGGCCGGGAACAGTCCGCCGTCTCCCACCAGCTCCGGCTGCTGCGCATCCTCGGCCTGGTGACCGGCGAACGGTCGGGGCGTCGCATGGTCTACCGACTCCACGACAACCATGTCGCCCAACTCCTCGACGAGGCGGTCCACCACGTCAGGCACCGCACACTCGGGGTCAAGGACAGCCGGGGGTAAAGGCCGCCACGAGCACATGGCACACGGAGCGCCGTGGAGGCTCGGTGCCGCGTCGGGTCACCGGTCTCGCGCCGATGGGCAGCGCCCGATACCACCGGCGGCCAGGGCACACGCTCAAGGGCATCTTCTTACGCTTCAGTGGCCCACTTCTCATGGCCCGCCGCTGAGCGTCTGCCTCCCATGGTGCACCTCTGGCTATCCCGCGCCCGCGTCGTCACCGCACGGGCGCCTGCTCCTGGTTGCAGTCGGGGCAGAGGCCAGTGAGCTCGACGGTGTGCCGGACGTTGGCGAAGCCGGAGGTCCGGGCGGTCTTCTCGGCCCAGCTCTCCACGGGTTCCGAGTCGACCGTGAGGCTGAGGCCGCATTCGGTGCAGATCAGGTAGTGGCGGTGGTCGGGGCCGGGGCGGTAGCGGAAGAGGCGTTCGCCGTTGCTGTCGCGGACGACATCGGCGCGGCCGGCCTCGGCGAAGGCGGTCAGGGTGCGGTAGACCGTGGACAGGCCGACCGGGGTTCCGTCGTCGGCCAGTTGGTTGTGCAGTGCCTGGGCGCCGACGAAGCCTTCCACCGCCATCAGGGCCGCCAGCACGATGGCGCGTTGCTGGGTGAGGCGGCCGATCAGCGCCACTTCCTGCGCCGGTGCGGCGGTGTGCGGTCGGTTGGTTGCCATCACCGGGCTTTCGGTCACGCCCCCGCGGGGGCTGAGGTGGGGGTGCGGGTGGCGGGCCGTCGTATCAGGAAAGTGGCGACGTAGACGGCGGTGGCGGCGGCCATGATGGCGAAACTCGGCGGAATCTCCGGGAACGCGTGGGCGGCGAAGAGCCCTGCCCAGATCTCCAGTACGGCGAGTGCGGCGGAGAGGGCGAGCGCGCGGTAGGGGCGGTCGGTGAGCCGGGTCGCGGCGCCGGCGGGGGCGGCCAGCAGGCCGAGCAGGAGCAGCGAGCCGACGGCCTGGGCGGCCTCAGCGGCACTGATGCCTGCGACGGCGAGGAAGCCGAAGCCAAGCAGGCGGACAGGCACTCCGCGGGCGGCGGCCACGGCTTCGTCGAGGGTGGCGAACAGCAGCGGGCGGGCGATGAGCAGCACCGTCAGGCAGATGCCGGCGGCGACCAGGGCGGCCGTGACCGCACTGCCCGCGGAGATGCCGAAGATCGACCCGAACAGGACGCTGACGCCGGCGTTGCCGTTGGTGGTGCTGCGGGAGGTGGTGTACAGGGTGGTGAAGAACGCGCCGAGGCCCAGGATCCAGGAGAAGACACTCCCTATGACGACGTCGTCGGCTCGTGCCGTGCGGCCGAGGGCGCCGAAGAGCAGCGCGACGGCGATGGTGGCGGCGAACAGTCCGAGGCGGAGGTCGTAGCCGAAGGCGAGGGCGGCCATGGCTCCGGTGAAGGCGACGTGGCTGAGGGCGTCGCCGGTGAAGACCTGGGCGCGCAGGACGAGGAAGTAGCCGACGAGCCCCGAAGCCACCGCGATAGCGGTCCCCGCCAGCAGCGCGTGCTGGAAAAAGGGCTGGGCGAGCGGCGAGGCGGCCAACAGACCAGTCATGCCGTGACCTCCGTGGCCGGTAGGGACGGCCTGATCCGGCCGCGGATCGCGTACAGCGCGTGCCCGCCCCGGGCGATGACGTAGCCGGCGAAGGCGAACGACGTCACGAAGAAGCCCAGTGGATACGGCCAGTAGTAGGCGGCGGTCAGCCCGAGCCAGGTGGCCGCGAACGCCAGCAGCACAGCGAGCGCAAGACTCAGTCCCGGACGGGCGGTGAGGGTCTGGGCGGTGGCGGCGGGGATGACCATCAGGGCGAAGACGAGCAGGGTCCCCGTGATCTGGCTGGCCTCGGCGGTCGCCGCGCCGAGCAGGGCAAGGAAGAGCAGCGAAAGAGCGCGGACCGGGACTCCCCGCCCGGCGGCGACCTGGGGGTCGACGGACGCGAAGAGCAGGGGGCGCCCGATGAGCGCCAGCACCGCGAGCACCCCGGTGCCAACACTCGCCAGCACGGTCACCTGCGTCGAGGTGATGCCGAGGAACGTACCGAACAGAATGGTCTGCGGCCCCTCCAACAGCCCCTTGTACAGGGCGATGAAGAGGAAGCCGGAGGCGAGGAGGAAGGCTTGCACGGTTCCCGTGAGCGCGGAATCCTCGTGGTCTCCGCTGCCGCGCAGGGCCGCGATGACCAGTGCGGCGGCCACGCACAGGGCGAAGTACCCGTAGACCGCGCTCACCCCCAGCAGGACCGCCCCGGCCGCACCGGGGAAGGCGACCGCGGAGACGGTGTGCGCGGCGAACGTCTGCCGCCGCAGCACCACGAACCACCCCACCACCGCCGACACCACGGCGGTAATCGCCCCCGCCCGGAAGGCGTTGACCATGAACGGGAACGCCCACATCTGCTGGAAGTCGGCGATGAGGTTCCATGACCACACCGGGGAGTTGGCGTCAGCCAGCAGCACGGCCGCCTCCGGACGTCTCGTGCCGGTCGGTGTGGCGAGCGGGCGCCTCCGGCTGCCCGACCACGACCAGCCGCCCGGCGGAGGTCCGCAGCACCTCGACCGGGGTGCCGTAGAGCCGGGTCAGCGTCTTTGAGGTGATGACCTCCTGCGGGGTGCCGGCTGCCGCGCCGCCCTCTGCCAGGTACACGACCCGGTCGAGGTGGTGGAGTATCGGGTTCACATCGTGGGCGACCATCACCACCGCCACCCCCTCCTGATGACAGATCCGGCCGATCAGCGCGGCCACCGCACTCTGGTTGGGCAGATCCAGACTGTCCAACGGCTCATCCAGCAGCAGCAGTTCGGGCCTGCGGACCAGCGCCTGCGCGATCAGCAGCCGCTGCTGCTCACCACCGGAACACTGCCCGATCGGCCGGTGCGCATACCCCGACGCCCCGACCAGCTCGACGACCTCGGCGACGCGTTCACGCTCGGCGCGGCGGCGGGCGGTCGGGAACGGCAGGGGCACGCCCCAGCGGTCGCCGTCCAGGCCCATGCGGACGACGTCGATACCGCGGATGCGCATCGAGGCGTCGAAGCTGCGGCGCTGCGGCAGGTAGCCGATGCGGTCGTTGGCCTGCCCCGGACGGGCGCCGAGGACCCGGACCTCGCCGCCCGCGGCGGGCAGTGTGCCGAGCAGTACCTTGATCATGGTGGACTTGCCGACCCCGTTGGGGCCGAGGACGGCGGTGAACTCGCCGGGCCCGACGCGAAGGTCCGCGCCGGCCCACAGAGTCCGGCCGCCGACGCGCACGGCGGCGTCGCGCAGCGCGACCACCGGGCCGCTTCCGGCTGCTGCGGCCGTGCCGCCGGTTCGGGGCGCGGGGACGGTGTGGCCGCCACGGTCGCTGTGGGCGGCGGCTTCGCGGACCTTCGCTATCGGATTCATGGCGTCAGGTCACTTCCCGGTCGCCTTGGCCAGGGCCTGCTCGATGCCCTGGAGCTGGGTGGTCTGCCACTGCTGGAAGGTCGCCCCGGCGGGGGCGAGGGTCTCGGTCACCGTGGCGACCGGGATGCCTGCCGCCTTGGCCGCCTTGACCTGCGCCTGCACGTCCGGCGTGGAGTTCTGCGAGTTGTAGACGTAGACCTTGATCTGCTTGCCCGTGATCTGCTGGTCGATGGTGGCCTTGTCCTTGGCCGTCGGGTCCGAGCCCTCGCTCATCGCGTCCAGGAACGTCTCCGGGGTGAGCATCTTCAGCCCCAGCCCCTCCGAGAGCGGCGTGACGATCGACTCCGAAGCACCGATCGGGGTGCCCGCGTACTTCGCCTTGATGTCGGCTATGAGCTTGTTGTAGCCGGCGAGCGTCTTGGTCTCGAAGGTCGCCTTCTGCTGGTCGAAGGAGGCGGCGTCGGCCGGGTCGAGCTTCTTGTAGTCAGCGGTGATCTTCTCGATCACCTTGTGGACGTCGGCCGGTGAGTACCAGCGGTGCGGATTGCCGCCAGGCTTCACGCCGACCAGGTCGCCGACCTTCAGCTCCTTGCGGCCGCTGGCCGGGTTGGAGGCGAGCAGCTTGTCCGCCCAGGCGTCGTAGCCGATGCCGTTGACGATCGCGTACTGGGCACCGGCCACCGCGCGGCCGTCGGCGGCGGTCGGCTCGTAGTCGTGCGGGTCGGTGTCCGGGTTGGTGATGATGCTGGTCACCTTCACGTGGCTGCCCCCGAGCTGGGAGGCGATGCTGCCCCAGAAGTTCTCCCCCGCCATCACCTGGATCGTCTTGCCCGAGCCGCCACCGGAGGCGGCGGCGTTGCCGGTCTTCGCCGAGGAGGTCGAGCAGGCCGTGGCCGTCGCGGCGGTCGCGACTGCCATCGCGGCACCGAGCACGATGCGCACGGGGCGTCGGACAGAACGTGGGGCGGAAACAGGGACGGAGGACATACAGGCTCCTTCGGGCAAATGCCGGACACGGAGCGACGTGATCCGGCCACATAGCGACACGCCACAGGCTAGATGGAAATGATTTTCACATCAATCAAACATGAAAACCGTTGCCATCTTTTGACCTGGCGTGCGACCAAGGTCCGGCCCACCACCGTCGAAGATCCCCGCAGACCCCCGAGGGGCCTCCGATGCGAGTCGGCCAAAGCAGGCGAATGCAGGGGAGAAATGTGGCCTGCAGTAGCGCACAACGCCTGACGGGCCCTCCGGCGACAGTCGTTCGGCTAGCACAGCCGCACCCTCAAGTGCGGCGGCACTGATCACGGCCAGCCGAACGCCCTGAATCGCCCCGGGTTTGATGGAGACATCGAAGCCCCGGAAGGATGCCGATCATGTCTGCTCCCCGTAAGTACCCCGACGAACTGCGTGAACGCGCGACGCGTCTGGCGGTCGAGGCCCGCAAGGACCTGGTCGGCCGGGCCGGCGCGATCAAGCGCATCGCCGATCAGTTGGACGTGCACCCCGAGGCTCTGCGGGGGTGGGTCAAGCGGGCCGAGACCGACGAAGGCATCGTGCCCGGGACCACCAGCCAGGACGCCGCCCGGATCGCGGAGTTGGAACGGGAGGTGAAGGAACTGTGGCGGGCGAACGCGATATTGAACCGAACCAGCTGTGGGTGGCCGACATCACTTACATCAAAACCTTCTCCGGCTGGGTCTACGCCGCCTTCGTCATCGACGTCTTCTCCCGCATCACTCGGACCGCGGAGTCCAATACCGAGCTCTCCGCTACACCGAACGCCTTGAACAGGAGGCCGCCGTGGCCTCGGTCGGCTCCAAAGGCGACTCCTACGACAACGCCCTGGCCGAGGCGTTCAACAGTCTCTTCAAGGCCGAACTGATCCGCAACAAGGGCCCGTGGACCGGCATTAACGACGTCGAGGTCGCCGTCGCCGAGTACATCGACTGGTTCAACCAGCGACGCCTCCACGGCGAGCTCAGCCACGTCACTCCCGCCGAGCACGAGGCCGCCCACTACCTCACGGCCGAACCCCCTGCGTCACTCCAGAAAACCAGCTAACTCAGCCTCCACCAAACCCGGGGCTTGACACGCAGTCCGTGCAGAAGATCCCAGAAGGTGCCGGGCCGATCGCTGTGAGCATCTCGTTGAGGGTGAGGCCGCAGCCTTGGCCAGAGGACGGCCATGGATGCCGGGCTGTTGCCAGTACAAGTGCCGCAGCACCGCGATCAGAACCGGGGCATGAACAGCCTCCGCCTCGCCACGCAGGCGCGCGACCTGATCCAGCACGCCCTGCCGCGTGAGGACGAGCCGCCGCTCGGCCTCCGCGAGAGCGACTTCGGCATCGGTGAAGTCACGTACCGACTGCACAACGTCATCCCGGATCTCCTGCGGAATCTGCTCACTCATGCCTAGAGCCGGTGCACCAGGTCAGCCAGTACACCGTGGCCAACATCGCGGTACGGCGTTGGTCACGTCGACGCGTTGCATCCCGTCCTCCGCGGATACGCGCGTGAGGTCCCGTACCGGCGCTGCTGTGCCGGTACGGGACCTCACGCCCGTTTTATGGGAACCCCCCAAGAGGCCCTCGACCACTTGCCTTTGGTGAACCGTGGACGCGCCCCGTGGATCGTCCACTCATCACCCAACGGCAATCACCCGCTTGTGCATCGCTCTGCACGCTTGCTGCACGCCTGTCCACCGGTAGCGATCATGGCTTCCATGAAGCGCCGCTCCGCTGCCGCCGAATGATCACAGCAAGAGCAAAGATCCAGGTCAGAGGCTATCTGACCTGGACCCCAACAGAGCCCCCTGTCGGATTCGAACCGACGACCTTCGCTTTACAAGAGCAGTGCCATCGCGGTTCGAGCGGCTCGGGTCACCTCTTCGGCGTCGGGGAATCGGAGCGGTGGATCGTCGTGGTGAGGCGTCGCAGCGCGGCGTGGCCAGGTGGGCCCCAGGTGCGCTTGCCACCCGGACGGCCGTGGATGCCTGCCTCTCCGATGAAGATGCAGGCAAGGGCTTTCAACACCGCCCAGCCGCGGGCGCGGCGTCGGGTCGCTGGGTCCGGGGCCGGTTGATAGGCGTCGTAGAAGCGGTCGACGGCGCCGTCCGGCAGCAGTATCCAAGCGGCAGCGAGATCGCAGGCCGGGTCGCCCGCAAAGAGATCGCCGAAGTCGATCACGCCGCAGAAGGTGCCGTCCGCGGTGAGGACGTTGGCCGGATGCAGATCCCCGTGAAGCCACAGTGCCGGCCCCGTCCAGTCGGGCGCGGCAACGGCGTCTTCCCAGACGGCGCGGACGGCGTCCGGGTCAGGGATCAGCCCTGACTCGGTGGCCGAGGCCAAAGCCTGGGCGAACGCCTCGGCCTGGCCGGTCAGCGGCCCTCCGCGGTCGCGGCCGGTCGGCGCCCCTTCGGGGGCAGGTCGGTGAAGCGCGGTCAGAAAGGCGGCCAGGGTGTCGGCCGCCTCCGCGGCGCGCGTGGCGGGGACGCGGTCGGCGGGCGTTCCCGGCACCCAGGTGGTGACGATCCAAGGCCGCGGAAACCGCTCGGAGGGCTCGCCGAGGCGCTGCGGAACGGGGACCGGCAGAGGAAGGTGCGGGGCGAGGCCGGGAAGCCAGGCGTGCTCTTTGCGCAGCAGCGCGTCCGCGGACATCGTCGCCCAGGGCAGCCGGACGGCGAGGTCGTCGCCGAGCCGCCACAGCTGGTTGTCCCAGCCCCGCGCGCCCAGCCGCACAGGGCGATCGGCTAGGTCGGGGTGCTGGTCGCGCAACAGATCCCGGACCAGTTCCGCGGTGATCTCGATCTCGGCGTGGGTCATGCGGAGCCACGATAGCCAGCCAGCGGCCCGCCGTTGGTGACGTCCGGTGTCCTGTGCCGCGGAGGCTGTGGGCAGGGCTGTGGCTGCGTGGGCGGCGAGTTCTTCCGGTCCACCAACCTCATGGAGAACGGACACGGGTGCCGCTGACCGGTGTCGCCGCCGCAGCGCCTCACAGCTGTGCGGTCGTCTGCTCCCCGGACGCGCTGCCCGCGAGCCACTGGCCCCATTCCAGGTTGAAGTCGGCGTAGCCGTTGTCAGCCGGGGCCTTGGCGCGGGGGGAGCCGGTGATGGTGACCGGGTCGCCCTGCTTGACCTGGCCGTAGAACCACTTGGCGTCCGACATGGACAGATGGACGCAGCCGTGCGAGCCGCGGGCGCTGCCGCTGCCCGGAGTGGGGTCGCCGGTCGAGTAGTGCACGTACGTGCCGGACTGAGTCAGGTGGATGTCCCAGGGCAGCGTCAGGTCGTAGTAGTTGGGGCTGCCCTTGTCGCAGCTGATGCCAACGCTGCAGGAGGTCATGTGGACCTTCTCCTGCTTGTCGATGACGGCCATCGTGCCGTTCCACGTCGGATACTGGGCGCTGCCCGCATTGATCGACAGGGTGCGTACCGCCTTGCCGTTCCGGGTCACCTTCATGGTGTGGCCGGTCACCGAGATGTCCGCGCGCACGTCGTCGCCGATCGTGAAGGTGTGCGTGTAGTCGTTCACGCCGTAGCGTCCGTTGCCGTTGCTGACGTCCTTCATGTCAGCGTCGATCTTCACCTTCGTACCGGAGGGCCAGTAGGTCTTCGGCCGCCAGTCGGCGCGCGTGTCGCTCATCCAGTGCCAGGCGCCCGCCACCGGCTGCGAGGCGCTCACCTTCATGTGCTTCTCGACCGTGGCTCGCGCCTTCGCCGCCACCGGGTTGGTGAAAACCACCGAGATCGGCATGGCCACGCCGACCGTGGTTCCCGTTTGCGGGGTGAGCGTGTCCAGCAGCATCGGCGGGCCCGCGGGTTTCGTCGGTGACGGCGAGGCGCTCGCACTCGCCTTTCCCGAAGCCTTCGCGTCGTCCCCGCTCGCCTTGTCACTGCCGCCCCCGCCGCAGGCACTCGTGCCCACCAGCATCGCGACCGTGACGAGTGCGATCCCTATGCCGTCCCTGCGCCGCCCCACGGCCTGCCCCGCTCTCTCGCTCCCCGGCCCTGAGGGGGCCCGACGCCTTGTCAGACAGTGACGGCACGGGTCGCAGTTGCGTGCGGCACGTAGATCTTTAGTGATCCATGTCACTCAAGCGTCGATGGCGCGCACTCGGCGTTCCCTGGCACAGAACGGACTGCGCCCGCTCCACACGTGCGGCGGCCGAACTTCTTCGGTTAAATCGAACGTGTGGGCCATGCGCCCGTGATGGCCCGCTGTCCCCGAGAGGTGGCGCGCCGTGACCACTGTGCCCGTGGATGACGCCCGGCCCGTCGACGACCACGAGGATTTCGCCGACGCCGACCGGGGCTTCATCGCCTCGCTCGACCCGCCCCGGATCACCGCTGCGGACGGCCGGGTGGTCTGGGACGCCGAGCGCCACGCCTTCCTGGCCGGAAACTGCCCCGACTCCGCCGACCAGGGCCTCTGGCGCCAGGGGCGGCTGGTGAGCCGGCAGGGCCTGTACGAGGTGACCGACGGCATCTACCAGGCCCGCGGCCTGGACCTGTCCAACATGACCCTCATCGAGGGCGACCACGGTGTCCTGGTCGTCGATCCGCTGCTCTCCACCGAGACCGCCGCCGCCGCGCTGGAGCTCTACCGCAAGCACCGCGGCGACCGGCCGGTCACCGGCCTGCTCTACACCCATGCGCACGCCGACCACTTCGGCGGCGCCCGCGGCGTCCTGCCGGCCGGCCACCACCCCGTACCGGTGCTGGCCCCCGCCGGCTTCCGGGACAGCGCGGTCGGCGAGCAGCTCTACACCGGCCCGGCGATGGCCCGGCGCGCGGTGTACATGTACGGGACGCAGCTGCCCGTCGGACCGGACGGACAGATCGGCTGCGGCCTGGGCACCCTCCCCTCCGCCGGCACCCGCAGCTTCGTCCCGCCGACGGTGGACGTCACCCGCACCGGCCAGGAGGAGATCGTCGACGGGGTCCGCCTGGTCTTCCAGCTCACCCCGGGCGCCGACGCCCCCGCCGCGATGAACTTCACCGCCCCGTCCCACCGGGCGCTGTGCACCGCAGAGAACGCCGTCCACACCATGCACAGCGTCCTCACCCTGCGCGGTGCCGTGGTCCGCGACACCCGGCGCTGGGCCCACTACCTCAACGAGGCGCTGGTCCTCTTCGGCGCCGACACCGAGGTCGCCTTCGCCTCCCACCACTGGCCCACCTGGGGAAACGCCCGCATCCGCCGCCTGCTCGCGGGCCAGCGCGACCTCTACGCGTACCTGCACGACCAGACCCTGCGGCTGCTCAACGAGGGCCGCACCGGCCCCGAGATCGCCGAGGAGCTGCGGCTGCCCCCGGGCCTGGAACGGCTCTGGGCGCACCACGGCTACTACGGTTCGCTCAGCCACAACGTCAAGGCGATCTACCAGCGTTACCTCGGATGGTTCGACGGCAATCCGGCCCACCTGTGGGAGCACCCACCGACCGAGCAGGCCAGGCGCTACGTGGAGACCCTGGGCGGCGTCGCGGCCACCGTGGACGCCGGCAAGCGGTACGCCGCCGACGGCGATCTGCGGTTCGCCGCCACCCTGCTCAACCACGCCGTCTTCGCCGCCCCGCACGACCTGCGCGCCCGTCGGGAACTCGCCACCGTCTACGAGCGGCTGGGTCACGGCTGCGAGAACGGCACCTGGCGCAACTACTACCTCACCGCCGCCATGGAACTGCGCGGCACTCCGGCCGCCGCCCGGCCCGACACCACCGGCCCGGACGCCCCCGCCCCCGACCTGGTCCGGGCCCGCAGCGTCGACCAGCTCCTGGACTCGCTCGCCATCCGCGTCGACGGGCCCCGGGCCTGGCACAAACACCTCACCCTCGACCTCTACCTCGCCGACGAGGACCGCACCTGGCACCTGACGCTCTCCAACGGTGCGCTCACCCACCTCAGCACCCCCGGCGTCCCCGCCCCCGACAGCCGGCCGGACCTGACCCTCAGCCTCACCAAACCCCAGCTCCGCGAGCTGCTGGCCGGCCGCGTCCCGACCGCCGTCACTCAGGAGGGTGAGCCCGGTGCGGCCCTTCACGAACTGCTCGGCCTGCTCAGCGCCCCGGACCCCAACTTTCCCATCGTCACGCCCTGATCCGGTCCGCTCCCACGGCGGACGCGGGCGGTCAGTGGCGTGGGGCAAACTGGGCCGGTGGCGAGCAACATTCCCCAGGAATCGACGAGCTTCGTCGGCCGACGAGTCGAACTTCGGCGGTTGGCCAGTGAGTTGACGCAGCATCGGTTGATCACGTTGACCGGCCCCGGCGGTGTGGGCAAGACCCGGATCGCGGTGCGGGCCGCCAGAGCCGCCGCCGCGCGGTTCCCCGACGGGGTCCGCTGGGCCCCGCTGTGGCCCTTACAAGGCGACCAGCTGCTGGTCGCCACCGTCTGCGACGCGGTCGGGCTGGCCGACCACTCGGCCCGGACACCGGTGGCCGCCCTCTGCGAATGGCTCGCCGACAAGGACCTGCTGCTGGTGCTGGACTCCTGCGAGCACCTCGTCGACGCCTGCCGGGACCTGGTCGGCGACCTGCTGACGGCCGCCCCCGGCGTCACCGTCCTGGTCACCAGCCGCCAGCCGCTGGACATCGTCGGCGAGGCGCTCACCGAGATCGGCCCGCTGCCCTGCACCGGCGACAACGACGCGCTGACGCTGTTCACCGAGCGGGCCGGCACCGCGGCTCCCGAGCTCCGGCTCACCGACCCGGTCAACGCCGAGGCCGCGGCCCTCATCTGCCGGCGCCTCGAAGGCATCCCGCTGGCCCTGGAGCTGGCCGGCGCCCAACTGGCGCACCGCCCGCTCGCCCAGGTCGCCGAACGACTCGGCTCCCGCCTCGACACCCTCGACGGCACCGGCATGCCCTGGACCCCGCGCCACCGCACCCTGCGCACCGCCATCGGCTGGAGCCACGAGCTGTGTGCACCGCTGGAGCGGCTGCTGTGGGCCCGACTCTCGGTCTTCCGCGGCACCTTCGACGTCGGCTCCGCCGCCGCGGTCTGCGCCGACGGCCCGCTCACCCCCGACGGGGTGCGCACCACCCTGGCCGGCCTGGCCGCCAAATCCGTGGTCAGCCGCGAGGGTAACCGTTTCCGGATGCTGGACACCCTGCGCGAGTACGGCCGGATGTGGCTGGCCGAACTCGGCGAGGCGGCCGTCGTCGCCGACCGGCACGCCGACCACTTCGTCGGCTTCGGCCGCCGCGCCGAACTCGGCTGGCTCGGCCCCGACCAGGTCACCTGGTACGGGCGGGTCGCCGAGTCGTACGTCGACCTGTGCACCGCGCTGGACCACCTCCTGGGCAGCGCCCCGGCCCGCGCCCAGGAGCTCTCCGCGGCCATCGGCTTCTTCTGGACCTGCTGCGGCCATCTGCACGAGGCCCGCGACTACCTGGAGCGCGCCCTGGCCGCCCAGGACGCGCAGGGCACCCAGGACGCCCAGGGCGCCGCCCGCAGCGGGGCCCTGTGGGCGCTCGGCGTCGCCGTCCTCCTCCAGGGCGAACTGCACACCGCCGAGACCCTGGGCCGGGAGTGTGCCCGCGCCGCCCGGGAGGCCGGTGACCGGGATGCGACGCTCGCCGCCGGCTACCTCATCGGCCTCACCCACCTGATGGCCGGCCGCCCGCTGACCGCCCACACCGTCGCCGGGCAGGTGCTCGGCCCGGCGCCGGACGACCCCTTCGACTCCGCCGGCCGGCTCCGCTGCCACCTCGTCCGGCTCTTCGCGCTCACCGCCCTCGGCAGGTTCCACGAGGCGCGCGACGTGGCCACCGCGCTGCGCCACGGCTGCGTCGAGCGCGGCGAGTACTGGTCCCGCTCCTACACCGACTACCAGCTCGCCCTGGTCTCGCTCTTCCAGGGCCGGCCCGAGGAGTCCGCGGGCCACGCCCGCGCCATGCTCGCCGCCAAGCGGCGCATCGGCGACAACTTCGGGATCGCGCTCGGCCTGGACGTGCTGGCCGCCGCGGCCGCCGCCCAGGGCGACGGCGCGGTCGCCGCCCAGGTCTACGGCAGCGGCCAGGCCATCTGGCGCACGGTCGGCCACCCGCAGCGCGGCACTCCCGAACTCCGCGCGATGCGCGAGCAGTGCGAGCGGCGGGCCCGCGCGGCGATCGGTGACGACGCGTACGCCGCGGTCTTCGACCGGGCCGCCGAGCAGAACCCGGACGTGCTGCTCGCCCGGATCCTCGACGGGGAGCTGTGACCACCGCGTCGGCTGTCCGGCCTCAGCCGTCGTCGCCGGCCAGCGCGTACAGCAGCTCGTAGGCGGTGGTCACCATCCGGCAGGTGCGGCCGCGGCGGGTGGCCAGCCCGACCAGCCCGGTCCCGGACGCCGGGTGGTAGCCGACGAACGCCTGCTGGCCGAAGGTCGCGCCCACGTGGAAGAGCAGTGGTCCGCGCGCCGCCGGGTGCTGGTACCACGTCAGGGTGTGGGTGTTGCGGTGCCGCCAGCCGCGCCGCAGCAGTGGGATCCGCACCTCGCGCAGCGCCCCGGCCAGCGGGCTGCTCTCCGGGAAGAGGTGCGCCTCCACGTAGGTGAGGAGGTCGTCGGGGGTGGACCGGACCGCGCCGGCGGCGGCGAATGCCCCCATGTCGGTGCTGCGGACCGGGGTGGTGCCGTTGGTGCGGTGGCCGACGGCGTCGGTGCCGGTCGTGCCGGGCGCCAGGGTGGTGCCGGTGAGGCCGAGCGGCTTCAGCACCCGGGCGGTGAGCAGGTCGGGGTAGTCGGTCCCGGTCGTGTGGCCCATTGCCGGGCCGAGCAGCGCCAGCCCGAAGTTGGAGTAGTGCCAGCGGGTGCCGGGCCGGTGCCGGGGTCGGGTCCGGGCGAAGGTGCGCAGCAGCCGCTCGGTGTCGTAGCCGGAGTAGCCGTTCTCGTACGGGCGGACCAGCGCGCCGAGCAGCAGGTCGGTGGGGATCCGCGGCAGTCCGGAGGTGTGGGTGGCCAGGTGGCGCAGGGTGATCCGGCCGGACCACGGATGGCTCAGCGGTAGCCGCGGCAGCCGGGCGGTGACCGGATCGTCCAGGGAGAGCACCCCGTTCACCGCGAGGTCCGCCAACAGCAACACGCTGAACGTCTTGGACAGCGAACCGAGTTCGTAGCGCAGGGCCGGGCGCGGGGTGGGCGGCGCCAGTGCGGTGCCGCCGCTGACCACCGTGCGCCGGCCCTGCCGGGTGACGGCCAGGACGACGTCCGGGGCGTCGATCCGGGTCACCGCGTCCGCCAGCCGGTCTGCGAGCCCGGGCCCGCCGGATGCGGCCCGCATCAGCCGGCGGAGGTGGTCAGCGCGCGGGAGGTGGCCATCGCCGAGGCGAACGCGGCGACCAGGGTGGGGTGGTGGACCTGGTCGAAGACCACGTCCGGATCGCCCTCCGGCATCCCGTACTGGATGGGCATCGCGCCGGATTCCGCCTGGGCCGCGGCGTACCGTTCCCACAGCCGGGCGTCGAGGGTGGGGCGCGGCAGGCAGGCGTCCACGACCAGGAGTTCCCCGAGCAGGTCCCAGTGTTCGAGGTCGGCCCAGTCGTCCAGCCAGGCCGGCAGGTACCGGGTGAGGTAGTCGGCGACGTCCGGCGGGATCCGGTCCGGCGCCTCGCCCCAGTTGGTGAGGTGGAAGACGGTGTGGGTGATGTCGTACGCGATGTGCAGCTGCACCGTCCAGGGTTCGGGCAGTCGGCCCAACCAGGTGCGCGCCAGTGCCTGGTCGAAGTCGGCGCTGGGCGTCAGTCCGACCTTGCGTTCGGCGTTGAGCACCCCGAGCCGCCGGTTGGGCACCATCTCCAGTGCGGTCCAGGTCGTGGTCCGTCGGGACACCTTCAGTGCCGCCTCCAGGCCCGGGTGGCGGTGGCCCAGTTCGTGCAATGGCGCGTAGACCTCCAGCGGCACCGGGGAGTGCGGCTCGTGGTGTTGGAGCGTGGCCAGTACGTTGCCGCCGTCGAGCAGTTCCCGCCAGGCGAAGTCCAGCAGCGCACCGGCCCGGGTGCGCTGCCGGGATCCGGCCACGCCCTCCCGGAACAGCACCTGCATGTTGATGGCCAGTTCGCCGATGGGCTTGAGCCGTTCGATCGTCGCGCTGCCCGTGGAAAGGTCCTCGGGCGTCAGTCGGAAGAAGTCGCGGTGCGCGTCGAGCCAGCTCAGGGCCCGGTCACCGACCCGGTGCAGCAGAGCCGGGGAGGCCGGGGAGGCCAGGGACGCAGCCGTCACGGTCACAGCGCAGCCTCGCTTTCGATGGGGGTCCGCCCGGCCACCGCCGCCGTGTCCCCGACCCGCATCGGGCCGGCTTCGGCCTCGTCCGAGGCGATACGGGCGAGGGTGCCGGCGAACGCGGTCACCAGGGTGGAGTGGTAGCAGGCCCAGAACGTCTCGGCCGGGTCGGTCGGTATCGGTGCGGCACCGGTCTCGGGCACGCTGCCGTCGGCGGCCTGTGCGGCGGCCAGTCGCTGCCAGGCCGCCGCGTCGTACGGGGTGGCCGGCAGGCAGGCCGCGACCGCCAGCAACTCGCCCACCAGGTCCCACAGTTGCTCCTCCTGCCAGTTCGCCAACCAGGAGGGCAGCCAGAGCCGCAGGTAGCCGGCGGCCTCGGGGGCCAGTCGCCGGCGGTTGCGGCCCCAGTCGGTGAGGTGGAAGACGTCGTGGGTCAGGCCGTACGCCGCCCTGCGGTCCAGCGCCCAGGGCTCCGGCAGCAACCCAAGCCCGGTGAGCGCGAACTCGGCCTCGAAATCGGAGTGTTGGGGCAAGCCGATCCGCCGCTCGGCGTTGAGCACCCCGAGCGTGCGGGTGTGGTCCTCGCGGGCCACCCGCCAACCGCGCAGCCCGGTCGTGGTCAGTACCAGCTCCTCGACGGCCGGATGGCGCAGCCCGGCCTGGGCGAACGCGCCGTAGATCTCCACCGGGTAGGTGGCGTACGGCTCGCCGCGGATCAGCTCGGCGAACAGTTCGCCCTCGCGGGTCTCCTGCCAGGCGAAGGCGAACAGTCCCTCCGCCGCGGCCCGGAGGTCCGCGCGCGGGTGCGAGGAGGCGATGAGGTGGGTCAGTTCGGCCAGTTCGCCGAGGGGTTTGAGGGTGAGGTTGGGATCGGCGTCGGTGGTCGCGTCCGGTGGCAGGCAGAAGAAGTCCCGCCGCTGTGCCAGCCAGCCCAGGCTGGCCCCGACCATCCGGTCCAGCAGCTCCGGGTCGCCCCGGCCGGCGGTCACCAGCCCCGCCCGAAGAACCGCTGGGCGGCCACCACGTGCAGGGCCACCCGTGGGTCACCGCCACCCATCTGCCGGACGAAGGCGAGGCCCGCGTCCAGCCCCAAGGTGGGGGGCACGTTGGGGAGCCGGGCCAGCCAGCGGCCCGTTCCGGCGGCCTGTAGCCAGTCCCGGCGGCGTACCGCCCGGACGAAGCCGCGGGCCAAGTCGTCGGTGCGTGCAGTCAGTTGTTCCTCCAGGTCGGCCGCGAGCCCGGGGAGGGCCAGTGCCGCGAGTTGGGAGACCCGGTGGGCGAGTCGGGGCCAGGGGTCGGTGCCGGTCCACTCGGCACCGGTCTCGGGAGGGCGCGGCCAGGGCTGCGCGCCCGAGGGGAGGTAGGCGTGCGTGGCCTCGACCAGGCCGCGATAGCTCCATGCCGATACTTCGGAAGCGTCCGCGCCCGGGGGATAGGTCGCCAGTGTCTGCCGCACCACCGCTTCGTCGTCCGCACCCATCGGCACCGCCCGGTGCTCCAAGGCGTACGGCGCGAGCGCGTCGGCGCCCAGAACCCGGACCGCGGCCGGGGCGAGCGGGTCGCCCTGACGCAGGATCCGGGAGAGCGCATAGGGGTCGCCCCCACCCTGAAGGGCGAGGGCGACCCCGGTTGCGGCATCGGCGATCACAGCGCTGAGCGGGACTGCTCCCTGCGTCTGTTCAGCCAACGCGAATCCCCTCAGCGAACGCCGGTCTTCGGGCGAGGGGTGGGGGGCGAGATCAGCAGCAGGCCGAGCAGCAGCAGCCCGCCCCCGCACCGACGGGTATCGCGGTAGACACCGTCGGGCTCTGAGGGGCTGAGCAGCCCCTCGACCTCGGCGGACAGAGCAGTGGTCTCGATCGGTGCTGTGCGATCCGTAACCATGCGATCAACTCCTTCGACGAATGGGTCTCCAGGCTGGCATTCGCTACAAATCGCCGCAAACCGGACTATTCCAATGATGCGGGTCCGTCGAGGGAGCGCCGATTGCGCCCCGTTGAGTGAAGCGGCCGCACGGTCCGCACTAACTCAACTTCAATGCAAGGGAGTTGAAAATGTCATCCGCCGCGCCCCGCGGGCGTTCGCCGAGCACGTGCGCGAGGTGCCGAAGTCGCGCCGGCCGCGAACCGGACTGCTCTGTTCGGTGACTTTTGCCGGCAGAGCCGCAGGTGTCGGCCGGTCGGAGCGGCCACCCCCGCCCCTCCCGCCCACCGCCCCTCCCGGACCCTGGCCGACCGACCAGGGCCGCCCTAGATCGGATGGTGGAAAACTTGGTTGTGGCCAAGCAAGCACCTCCCGGTGGGAGTGATGCGCCGTGGGAAACAAGTGGGTCGCGCTGTCGAACACCACGCTGGGCGTGCTGATCGCCTCCATCAACATGTCGATCATGCTGATCGCCCTGCCGGACATCTTCCGCGGTATCGGAGTGGACCCCCTCAACCCCGGCAACACCGGGCTGCTGCTCTGGCTGATCATGAGCTACCTGGTGGTCACCGCCGTCCTGGTGGTCAGCTTCGGTCGGCTCGGCGACATGTACGGCCGGACCCGGATGTACAACCTGGGCTTCGCGGTCTTCACCTTCTTCTCCCTCCTGCTGTCGGCCACCTGGCAGCACGGCACCGCGGGCGCCCTCTGGCTGATCGCGATGCGGCTGTGCCAGGGCGTTGGAGGCGCGATGCTGATGGCCAACGCCAGCGCGATCCTCACCGACGCCTTCCCACCCGACCAGCGCGGGCTCGCCCTGGGCCTGAACCAGGTGGCGGGGATCGCCGGATCCTTCGCGGGGCTGGTGCTGGGCGGACTGCTCAGCCCGCTGAACTGGCGGCTGGTCTTCCTAGTGTCCGTGCCGTTCGGGCTGTTCGGCACGGTCTGGGCCTACCTGAAGCTGCGGGACACCGGCATCCGCACCCCGGCCCCACCCGACTGGTGGGGCAACCTCACCTTCGCCGCCGGCCTCATCGCCGCCGTCGCCTCCCTGCTGCGCGGCGGCCGCTACGTCCACGACGACCTGGCCCGACCGGAGCGCCGCACCCGGAGCCCGCAGCCGGCCCCCGCCGCGGTCCCGGAACGGCCCCCCACCCCGCCGCCGGTCGCCGACCCACCGCCCACCGCCCCGCCACCGGGCCGTACGACACCGGGAGCCCCCGATGGCTGACCGCCCCGGCTCCACGGGCGGACCGCCGGACCGGCCGGTAGAAGCGGCCGGCCGGCTGCGCGCGGTGCTCCAACAACTGGTGCCGCTGCTCCGCGGCCAGAGCCCGCACCCGGACCTCACCCCCAGCCGGCTGGCCGCCCTGGCCGAGCTCGCCGCCCACGGCCCCTTGAGGATCGGCGAACTCGCCGCCCGGATGGCCATCACGCTCTCCACCACCTCCCGCATGGTCGACCAGCTCGACGGCAGCGGCTGGATCGCCCGCCGCCCCCACCCCGCCGACCAGCGCGCCAGCCTGATCAGCCTGAATGACGCCGGGCAGGCGCTGCTGTGCGCCGTAGGGCGGGAGACCGCCGGCGTCCTCGCCGAGGAGATCGGCCGGCTCGCCCCCGCACGGCAGCGCCGGTTGCAGGACGCGCTGCCGGCGTTGGAGGAGCTGACCGAGGCGCTGCGGCGGCGCCCTCCTCCCGGACCTGCAGCTCCCGGACCTGCAGCTCCCGGGGCTGAGGGGCGCGGAGCGACTCCCAGCCGGCGGACCGGCAGACGGGCGTGGGGCGACAGGGCCTAGAGTGCCGACGTGCCCTCGTACAGCATTGGTCAGGCAGCGCGGCTGCTGGGTGTGAGTTCGGAGACCGTCCGTCGCTGGGCCGACGGCGGGCAGTTGCGGATGGACCGGGACGGGGCGGGCAACCGCGTGATCGACGGGGTGAGCCTGGCCGCGTTCGCCAAGGAACGGGCGGCCGGCGCGCACCCGGTGCCCGGCGAGGTCCGCACCTCCGTCCGGAACGCCTTCGCCGGCATCGTCACCGCGGTCACCCTCGACGACGTGATCGCCCAGGTCGAAATCCAGTCGGGGCCGCACCGGGTGGTGTCGGTGGTCAGCCGGGAGGCCGTCGAGCAGCTGGGCATCGAGGTCGGCGTCGAGGCCACCGCCCGGGTCAAGTCCACCCATGTGCACGTGGACCGGCCCGACGAGCGCGGCTGAACCCGCCCGCGGACCGCGGCGGTCAGCGGCACAGCAGCGCCGCGTGCAGATCCAGCTTGTGGTCGAGCCGCGACAGGTCGCGGCCGGTCAGGGTCTCGATCCGCTGGACGCGGTAGTGCACGGTGTTGACGTGCAGATGCAGGATCTCCGCGGTCCGCGCCCATGACCCGTGCTGGGCGAGGAACACCTCCAGCGTCTCCAGCAGCATCCGGTGCGAGGCACTGCCACCGCGCGCCAGCGGGCCGAGCACCCGGCTGCTGAACGCCGCCCGGACGTCGGACGGCACCCCGGAGAGCAGCGCGCCCAGCGTGGTCAGTTCGTCGACGGAGGTCACCTCGGCGCCCTCCGGGGTCGCCGACCGGGCCGCGGCCAGGGCGTAACGGGCCTGGTCCAGCGCCGGGTTGAGGTCACCGGCGGCCGCCGGACCGCTCACCCCGGCGTGCAGTGGCGCCTGCGGACGGCATGCGTGCAGCGCCGGCCACACCTCGCCGAGGGACGGCCGCCCGTCCTCGCCGCCGGCGACGACCACCGCGGCCGCCTCGCCGCCCGGCAGCAGCCCGGCCGCGAACGGCCCGCCGGGCGACTGCCGCAGCGCCTCGGCCAGCGCCCGGACCGCTTGCCCGGGCTCCGCACCGTCCGATGCGGCCACCACCACGTGGAACGGGCCGGTCGCGGGCAGCCCGCAGGCGTGCAGCGCCGCGTCGAGGGCCGCACCCTCGGCGGCGCCCGCGGCGATCAGGGCCAACAGGGAGTCCGTCGCCCGACGCGCGGCGGTCCCGCGGGCCGCGTCGTGGTGCCGGTACTGCGCGATGACCTCGGCGATCTCGTGCAGCACCCGCGGCGGGGCGTCGTCCGCGCCGCGCAGATGCAGGAACCAGGCGTCGTACGGCCCCGGGTCCCCCTCGATGCGCAGCGTGCTGCCGACGCCGGCGGCGAGGTCCCGCCGGGCCTGCCGGGCCGTCAGTTCGGGGGCGTCGGGGGTGTGGGCGATCACCCGGCCGGCGACGGTCAGCAGGTAGCAGGCCGGGCCGCCCAGATGCGCGAACGCCCGGTCCAGCAGGGCGTCCGGTGCGGCGTCCCCGGCGAGCAGCCCGGCGAGTTCGGTGCGCACGTTCTCGGGGAGGGCGTAGTGGCCGGCGGGGCGGCGGCTGAGGTCGCCCCACCGCCGCAGGTACACCGCCTCGGTGATGGCCCGGAAGGTGGTGTGTGCGGGCACCGCGAGCAGGGCGATGCGGTGTGCGCGGCAGGACTCGACCAGGACGTCGGGGATCTTCCCGTGGGTCTCCTCCCCGGCCAGTAGCGCGGCTGCCCCGGCGTCCGCCAGCGCCGCCACGAAGCGGTCCACCTTCTCCCGGTCGTCCCCGGGCGCCCACCACACCAGTCCGCTCAGCACCAGCTCGCCTGGTTGGAGGAACCGCGCGGGGTCCTCCAGGTCGGTGGCGGTGACGCCGCTGACCTCTTGGGTGAGCAGGGGGTCCTCGCCCCACAGGAGGGCCAGGTCGAGCGCGTCGAGCTGGAGGAGGTCGTGGACGTGCATGTGGTGGCTCCTTGGACGGCTACCGGGCACGGAACCCCGGTATCTCACATTCACGAGGTGAATGTGGGTTCTGGCATCGTAAATGCCAGGCGTTCTTGCCGGTATACCTCTTGGTTGATCATCCAGATCCGGGCCCGGACGTTGGTGCGTTTTCCGTGCTCCGGACCAGTCGTGCGCCATGCCGCCGGGTTGCTTCACTCGGTGGCATGGACCTGAACACCGTGCTGGAGGTGCGGGATGCCCGGCAGCACGCCCCCTGGTGCACCGGCGATGCCTGGCTGGGCGGCGGCACCTACCTCTTCTCCGAACCGCAGCCGCACCTCCGGCGCCTGGTGGACCTGAGCCGGATGGGCTGGGAGCCGATCAGCCAGCTCCCGGACGGCTCCCTGGAGATCGCCGCCACCTGCACCATCGCCCAGCTCTCCCGCTTCGCGGCAACCTTCCCGGCCCCGACCGCGCCCCTCTTCGAGCAGTGCTGCCGCGCCTTCCTGGCCTCGTTCAAGATCTGGAACATGGCCACCGTCGGCGGCAACCTCTGCAACGGCCTGCCCGCCGGGCCGATGATCTCGCTCACCGCGGCCCTCGACGGCAGCTGTCTGCTCCAGGCCCAGGACGGCTCCCGGCGCCGCATCAAGGTCGCCGACTTCATCACCGGCGCTGGCCGCAAGGACCTCGCCGCCGGCGAACTCCTCCGCTCGGTGACCCTGCCCGCCCGCGCGCTGACCTGCCGGACCGCGTTCCGCCAGGTCTCCCTCTACGGGCTCGGCCGCTCCGGCGCCCTGGTCATCGGCGCCCTCGACCCCCTGGACGGCTCGCTGGCGCTCACCGTCACCGCCGCCACCGTCCGCCCGTTCCGCCTCTGGTTCCCCACCCCGCCCAGCTCCGCCGTGCTGCGCGGCACCCTCGACGGGGTCGTCACCGCCCCCGAATGGTTCGACGACATCCACGGCCTGCCCGTCTGGCGGCGGCACATGGCGCTCCGCCTCGCCGAGGAGGTCCGCGCCGAACTCACCCCCCACTCGCCGTCCCCCAGGGAGGTTGTCCGATGAGCTATGCCCTTCACGTCAACGGCCGGGACTTCGACGCCGAACCGCGGCCCGGTCAGTGCCTGCGCACCTACCTGCGGGACCGCGGCTGGTTCGGGGTGAAGAAGGGCTGCGACGGCGGTGACTGCGGGGCCTGTACGGTCCACGTCGACGGCGAACCGGTGCACAGCTGCCTCTACCCGGCCGTACGCGCCGACGGCCGCCGGGTCACCACCGTCGAGGGCCTGGCCGAACCGGACGGCGAACTCCACCCCGTCCAACGGAAGTTCCTCGGCGCCCAGGGCTTCCAGTGCGGCTTCTGCACCGCCGGCTTCCTGATGACCACGGCCAAGCTGAACGAGGACCAACTCGCCGACCTCCCAAGGGCGTTGAAAGGCAACCTCTGCCGTTGCACCGGCTACCGGGCCATCGAGGACGCGATCCGCGGCGTCACCCATGTCGAGGAGCCCCGCCCCGGCGAGTCGGTCGGCCGCAGCCTCGGCGCCCCGGCCGGCCCCCAGGTGGTCACCGGAACCGCCCGCTACACCTTCGACATCGAGGTCGAGGGGCTGCTCCACATGAAGCTGCTCCGCTCCCCGCACCCGCACGCCCGGATCGTCTCCATCGACCCCACCGACGCGCTGCGCGTCCCCGGCGTGCGCCTCGTCCTCACCCACCACGACGCCCCCGAGCGGCTGTTCTCCTCCGCCCGCCACGAGCACCCCACCGAGGACCCCGACGACACCCGGGTCCTGGACGACGTGGTCCGTTTCGTCGGCCAGCGGGTGGCCGCCGTGGTCGCCGACACCGAGGGCGCCGCCGAGGAGGGCTGCCGCCGGATCGCCGTGGAGTACGAGGTGCTTCCGCACGTCCTGGACCCGGAGGAGGCGATGCGGCCCGGCGCCCCGGTGGTCCACGCCAAGGACTCGGAGGGCTGCCGGATCTCCCGCCCCCAGGACAACGTCGTCGGCGAGGTGCACGGCGAGATCGGCAGCGTCTCGCAGGGCTTCGCCGAGGCCGACCTGATCTACGAGGAGACCTTCCGCACCCAGCGGGTGCAGCACGCCAGCCTGGAGACCCACGGCGCCGTCGCCTACTTCGAGGAGAAGGAGGACGGCGACGGCGAACGGATCGTGGTCCGCTCCAGCACCCAGGTCCCGTTCCTGACCCGACGCGCCCTGTGCGCCCTGTACGACCTGCCGGAGGACGGGGTCCGGGTGGTCGCCGGCCGGGTCGGCGGCGGCTTCGGCGGCAAACAGGAGATGCTGGCCGAGGACATCGTGGTGCTGGCCGCGATGCGCCTGCACCGGCCGGTCAAGCTGGAGTTCACCCGCGCCGAGCAGTTCTTCGGCGCCACCACCCGGCACCCCTTCACCATCGGCATCAAGGCCGGCGCCAAGCGGGACGGCACCCTGACGGCCCTTCAGCTCCGGGTGGTCGCCAACACCGGCGCGTACGGCAACCACGGACCGGCGGTGATGTTCCACAGTGTCGGCGAGTCGATGGCCGTCTACCGCGCCCCCCACAAGAAGGTCAACGCCTACTCCGTCTACACCCATTGCGTCCCGGCCGGCGCGTTCCGCGGCTACGGGCTGGGCCAGGTCACCTTCGCCGTGGAATCGACCATGGACGAACTGGCCCGCCGCCTGGGCATCGATCCCCTGGTCTTCCGCGAACGCAACATCATCGGCCCCGGGGAGCACATGATCAGCCCCGGCGGCGAGGAGGAGGACCTCCACATCGCCAGCTACGGCCTGGACCAGTGCCTGAAGGTCGTCCGCGACGCGATCGCCACCGACCGCAGCGCCGACGACGCCCCCGAGGGCTGGCTGGTCGGCCAGGGCACCGCGATGTCGATGATTGCCACCGGCCCGCCCGGCGGCCACTACGCCGATGCCACCGTGACGCTCCTGGAGGACGGCACCTACGACATCGCCGTCGGCACCGCCGAGTTCGGCAACGGCACCACCACCGTCCACAAGCAGATCACCGCCGGCGCGCTGGGCACCACC
The DNA here is from genome assembly GCF_050471125.1 of Streptomyces sp. RGM 3693. NCBI lineage: Bacteria > Bacillati > Actinomycetota > Actinomycetes > Kitasatosporales > Streptomycetaceae > Streptomyces > Streptomyces sp. RGM 3693. The sequence continues at coordinate 1,332,979 of NZ_JBMPPQ010000003.1, read as the reverse complement.
GTCGACCGGATCGTCATCCGACAGTCCGACACCGACGTCGTCCGGCACGACACCGGCGCCTTCGGCTCCGCCGGCACCGTCGTGGCCGGCAAGGCCGTGATGCGGGCGGCCAACGGACTGGCCGAGCGGATCCTGTCGTTCGCCGCCGAATACGCCCGCACCCCGCGCAGCCAGTGCCACCTGCTGACCGACGCCGTGGAGTGCGCCGGGCGGACCGTCCCGCTCAAGGAACTGCACGAGGCCGCCCGCGAGCGCGACGTGGAACTGGCGGCGGCCGGGCACTGGGGCGGCTCCCCGCGCTCGGTGGCCTTCAACGCCCAGTGGTTCCGGATCGCCGTCGATCCCGACACCGGCGAGATCAAGATCCTGCGCAGCGTCCACGCGGCCGACGCGGGCAAGGTCATGAACCCGATGCAGTGCCGCGGTCAGGTCGAGGGCGGGGTCGCCCAGGCGCTCGGCGCCACCCTCTTCGAACAGGTCCTGGTCGACGCCGGCGGCAAGGTCCTCACCCCCGCCTTCCGCCGCTACCGGCTGCCGGCCTACGCGGACGTCCCGCGTACCGAGGTGCACTTCATGGAGACCTCGGACGCCATCGGGCCGCTGGGCGCCAAGTCGATGAGCGAGAGCCCGTTCAACCCGGTCGCCCCCGCCTTCGGCAACGCGCTGCGCGACGCCACCGGGGTGCGCTTCACCGAGGTGCCCTTCCTCCGGGACAAGGTGTGGCTGGCCCTCGCCGAGCACCGCGCGAAGGGCGGCGAGGAGGGCTGGTCGGCCCGGGCGCACCCGTCGCGGGAGGGCTCCGTGTGACCACGGCCCGGTCGCCCGTGCGGGGGTGGCAGTTCCGGGGCGGCACTGCGGGCCCCGGAACTGCCACCCTCTTGCCCGCATTCGACTCACTTACGCAAGGGGAACATGGGTTGCTGGTTGGTATATGTGATTGAGTCATGTGCCGCCGGGGCATCACCGGGAGGCAGCCGCCGCGTGGACCGTCTCCAGGGGGACACCAATGAGCCGACTCAGCCCGCCGCCCCGTCCCGTTGCCATCCGTGCCACGCCCGGTGACGCCCCGCCCGCCGCCCGGCGCTTCCTGATCAGCGGTCAGCTGCGCCGCCCGCTCACGCTGACCGTTGCCGACCTGCGGGAGCGCTGGCCGCAGCGGCACGCTCCGGTGGTCTTCGACTGCGCCACCAACGGCCCGCAGCACCACACCTTCGACGGCCCGCTGCTGCGGGACGTGCTGGACGAGGCGGGCCCGGTCTTCGATGCCCGGCGGCGCAAGGACCGTTCCCGTTTCCTGTTGACCGTGACCGGCGGGGACGGCCACCACACCGTGCTGTCCTGGGCGGAGATCGACGCCGACTTCGGCGACGCCCCGATACTGCTGGCCACGGCGATGGACGGGGAACCGCTGGACGCTGCGGGCAGCCAGCTCGTGGTGCCGTCCGACCGCTGCGGCGCGCGGTACATCAGCGCCATCACTGGCATCTGGGTGGGTAGTTGCCCGGTGCCGGGGGAGCGGTAGGCCGCAGGCCGCGCCGGCCGGTGGGGCGGCCCGCGTGCCGACTGTCGCCCGGGCCCGTGCGCCGTCCATGGCCCGAGCCGGGGCGGCCGCGCCGGCCCCGCGGCGGATCGCTCAGTGTTCGGCGGCCAGTGCGACTTCGGTGGACTTGATCAGCGCGGTCACCTCGGAACCGGTGGTCAGCCCCAGGTCGGCCGCCGCGTCCTTGGTGATCGCGGCGGTCAGCTCCCCGCCCGCCACGGCCACCTTGACCCCGGCCATCGCGCCGCCGGTGGCCACCGCGACGACGGTTCCCGGGAGCCGGTTGCGGATGCTGAGCCCGTCGACCGCGCCGGTGGACAGGGCGACCTCGGTGGACTTCACCAGCGCGCGCACCGCTGAACCGACCGTGATGCCCAGGTCGTTGACGGCTTCCACGGTGATCGCGGCGGTGAGCGTCTGGCCGCCGGCCAGTCGTACCGCGACGGTCGACATCACCTCCCCGGCGGTGACGGCGAGAACCGTGCCGGGGAGCTGGTTACGGATGCTGAGGCTCATGGGAACCCACTTCCTCGGGTACGAGATGTGCGGCGGAGTGTGCGGCGAAATGCCGAGCGGCGCAGCGGGATGCGACGTACTGAGATGCGGTGCAGTGAGATGCGGTACGGCGAGATGCGGTACGGCGGCGGGAAAGCTGTGTATTGAAGTGCAATGAGATGCAATGAGATGCAGTGCGATGCAATGCGGTCAAACGCGGATTACTGCGGGATATCCGTAATGTTCTTCCTGTCCCTCGCACTGTAATCGGCTCCGGGTGCGGATTCCTCGCGGGATGCGGCCTGTCGGGTGCGGGACCCGCGTATGCCGCCCGGATTTCCGGTGGCCGGAACTCGCGCTTGTCCCTTCCTCCAATGGGCCTTGCATCTGCTGTGGAGGAATGCCAAAAGGGTTGTAAATGCGAGCCAATACCTCATATCTTGTCGCACATGCAGTCCTACACAATCGGCCAGGCGGCGCGACTCCTGGGCGTCAGCCCGGACACCGCCCGCCGCTGGGCGGACGCCGGAAGGGTCGCCACCCACCGCGACGACAGCGGCCGCCGCCTGATCGACGGCCGGGACCTGGCCGCCTTCTCGATCGAGGTGGGCCAGTCCGCCGGCGGCGAGGAGGACGACACCTACACCTCCGTCCGCAACGCCTTCCCGGGCATCGTCACCGCCGTCAAACTCGGCGACGTCGCCGCCCAGGTCGAGATCCAGGCCGGCCCGCACCGCCTGGTGTCCCTGCTCACCCGCGAAGCGGTGGAGGAACTCGGACTGGAAGTCGGTATGCAGGCCGTCGCACGGGTGAAATCCACCAGCGTGCACATCGACCGCACCTGAGCCTCCGCGCGCCACCACCCGGAGGTCCGCCCCCACGTCCCCTCCGCACCGGCCGCTCCATCCAGCGGCGTCGCCCGTCCACGGCGCGGCTATGTCCCCATCCGCTCGGGCGACTCCCTCGCCCCGCGTACCAAGGAGTCCCGCACCATGTCCTCCATCCTCACCGGACGCCGCGCCGCCACCGCGCTCGTCACCGCCGCCCTCCTCGTCCCGCTCGCCGCCTGCTCCGGCGGCAGCGGTGACAGCGCCAAGAAGGGCAGCGACGCCGGGTCCGGCAGCACCACGAAGCTCACCGTGCTCGCCGCCGCCTCGCTCACCGACGTCTTCCAGAAGGCCGGCGCCGTCTACGAGAAGGAGCACCCGGGCACCAAGGTCACCTTCTCGTTCGCCGGTTCCCAGGAGCTCGCAGCCCAGGTCAAGCAGGGCGCCCCCGCCGACGCCCTGGTCACCGCCGACACCAAGACCATGGACGGGCTCAAGGCGGACACCGGCACCCCCACCGTCATCGCCAAGAACCGCCTGGTCATCGCCACGGGCAAGGGCAACCCCAAGAAGGTCGGCGCCCTCAAGGACCTCGCGGACAGCAAGCTGAAGGTGGTGCTGGCCGCTCCCGAGGTGCCGGTCGGCCGCTACAGCAAGAAGGTCCTGGACGCCCAGAAGCTGACCGTCAAGCCGGTCTCGCAGGAGCCCAACGTCCGCGCCGTCCTCGGCAAGGTGGAACTCGGTGAGGCGGACGCCGGCATCGTCTACCAGACGGACGCCGCCACCGCGCCCAAGAAGGTCGACGCCATCGACATCCCCGACGCCCAGAACGCCGTCGCCTCCTACCCGGCGGCCACGCTCAAGTCGTCCCAGCACTCCACCGCGGCCGCCGCGTTCGTGAAGTGGCTGAGCACCCCGGAGGCGCAGAAGCTCCTCCAGGCGGCGGGCTTCCAGAAGCCGTGACCACTGCGGGGTGGGGACCGTCCGGCTCGGGGGAGTGGACAGCCCCCACCCCGCCGCCGTACCTGTCGTCGTCCGCCGGCCCGCCCGGCCCCGACGCCCGCCCCGATCCCAGGGACTCCCGATGAGCCGCCCCCGCACCCCTGCCCCGGCGTCGGCCGGTCGACGCCGCGCGCCCGGTGCCCGCACCCCCGTCGCCCTGGCCGTTCCCGCGCTGCTCGCCATCGCGTTCCTGCTGATGCCGTTGCTCGGCATCCTCGCCCGCACCAGCTGGGGCGACCTAGGCACCCATCTGACCAGCCCAGGAGTGCTCGAAGCGCTCCGGCTGTCGCTGCTGGTGTCGTGCTGGGCGCTGGGCCTGTCGCTGCTCCTCGGCGTCCCGCTGGCCTGGCTGCTGGCCCGGGTCGACTTCCCCGGCAAGGTGTTGGTCCGCTCGCTGGTGCTGCTGCCGATGGTGCTGCCGCCGACCGTCGGTGGTGTCGCCCTGCTGCTCGGCTTCGGCCGTCGCGGACTCCTCGGCCCCTGGCTGGAGAACACCTTCGGCATCGTGCTGCCGTTCCACACCTCGGGTGCGGTGGTCGCGGCCACCTTCGTCGCGATGCCCTTCCTCGTGATCAGCCTGGAGGGCACCCTCGCCGGGCTCCGCCCCAGCTACGAGGAGACCGCGGCGTCCCTCGGCGCCTCGCCGGTGAGGGTCTTCTGCACCGTCACCCTGCCGATGGTCGCCCCCGGCCTGGCCGCCGGAGCCGCGCTGACCTGGGCCCGCGCGCTCGGCGAATTCGGCGCGACCATCACCTTCGCCGGCAATCTGCCCGGCACCACCCAGACCCTGCCGCTCCAGGTCTACCTGCTGCTCCAGGACTCCCCGGAAGCCGCCACCTCCGTCTCCCTGCTGTTGCTCGCCATCGCCATGGCCGTGCTGGTGTGCCTGCGCGGGCGGTGGACGGGCGGGCCCGCCGACCGGTCCGGCCGTGCCGGCCGCCGCGGTCGTGCCGGTCGTCTCGACGGCGCCGACGGCAGCGGACGCGCCAGCGGTGCTGACGCCGACCGCGACGGCGAGCCCGGCACCGGTAGCCCGGGCGCTGATGGCCCGAGCGCTTGCGGGGGCGATGCTGCCGCCGGGGCCGCCGGGGCCGTCGGGGCAGTCAGGACAGCCAGGACGGCCGGGACAGCCGGGACGGCCGGGACCGTCGCGCCGTCGGCGGTCGGTGCCGCGACCGCCGGGCATTGCGAGTCGCCCGCACCGGACCCGTCCCCCGGGGAGCGCTGGCCGCTGCACGCCGACGTCACCGGCTTCACCGAACTCGCCCTCCAGGCCACTCCGGGGACCACCATCGCCGTCGTCGGCCCCAACGGCGCCGGCAAGACCACCCTGCTGCGCGCCCTGCTCGGGCTCACCCCGCGCGCCCGGGCCGCCCTCAGGCTGGGGGAGTTCGACGTCACCGCACTGCCCCCGCACCGCCGGGGCGTGGCCTGGGTCCCCCAGGACGGGGCCCTCTTCCCGCATCTGACGGCACTGGCCAACACCGCCTACGGGCTGCGGGCCCAGGGCGTCCCGCGCGCCGAGGCCCGGCGCACCGCACAGCACTGGCTCGACCGGCTCGGCGTCGGCCCGCTCGCCCACCGCCGGCCCGCCCAGCTGTCCGGCGGCCAGGCCCAACGCGTCGCCCTGGCCCGGGCGCTGGCCGCCCGGCCGCGGCTGCTGCTGCTCGACGAACCGCTGGCCGCCCTCGACCAGACCACCCGGGCGCACGTCCGACACACCCTGCGCGGCCATCTCGCCGGCTTCGGCGGGGTCTGCCTGATCGTCACCCACGACCCCGTCGAGGCGGTCTCGCTCGCCGACCGGGTCCTCGTCCTGGACGGTGGCCATGCCGTGCAGGACGCCCCGCCCGCCGAAGTCACCCGCAATCCCCGCTCCCCCTGGGTGGCCCGGATGCTCGGCCGCAACGCCTGGCCCGGCATGGCGGCCGGCGACGGACTCGCGCTCACCGGAGGCGGCCACCTGGTGGTGGCCGACCCGCTCCCCGACGGCACCGAGGCGCTCGCGGTGATCGCCCCCGAGGCGGTCTCGGTGCACCTCGACAAGCCCGCGGGCAGTCCGCGCAATGTCTGGCCCGGCACCGTACGGGAGATCACCGCCGCGGGCAGCCGACTGCGGGTCGTCGTCACCTCCTCCGAGGCGCCCGATCTCGTCGCCGAGATCACTCCGGCGGCGGCCCTGGAACTCGGGCTCGCCGACGGCGCCGCCGTCTGGACCAGCGTCAAGGCCACCGAGGTCACTCTGGTGAAGCTCTGACGATGCGTCAGCTGCGTGATCGGCACGGCCCCGGAGTCCTGGCCCGGACACCAGCCGCAAGGAGCCCGCGGGTGCCGTGGCGGTCGTGGTGGAGTACGTCGCCGATCTCGTGAAGGTCCCGGCCGCCGACGTCGAGAAGTACATGCTGGTCGGTCGGCCCGCCGAGTATCACCGTCAGCAGGTCCGCGAGGCCCTTTGGGCAGACGGCTGGACCTCCTCCCCGTGGCCGTGCGACGTTCCCACCGGGCCGCGGACGGGCGTAGTGCGGACCACGCGGCCGACACCGTGACTCCGGTGTTCAGGTACCGCTCTGGCCGCAGAACCTCGCCTGTAGCAGATCGGTGAAGATACCGATGGGGTCGTCCCAACCACCGTCGCACCAGTCGCCGTTGACGTTGGTGGTGACCAACTGTTCGCCATCGCGAGCACCGTAGGAGTAGGACCACGACCCGAAGAGCGCACCCCCCATGCCCCAGACCGTTTCTCCGCAGGGCAGCGTCACCGAGGAAACGCCGAGGCCGTAGGCGGCGTTGGAGATCCAGTCGCGGGTGGGCACGGTGGTGAACATGTCGCGTTGCTGGTCCGGCGGCAGTATCCGGCCCCCCAGCAGGGCGCCGAAGAACCGGTTGAGGTCCCGGGCGGTGGAGATCATGCCGCCGGCTGCCCAGAACATGGAGGAGTCGAGTTCGGTCGCGTCGTGGACCGGCGCATCGGGGTCGGTCTGGAACAGCTTCGTGTAGTGCCGGGAGTGCGGCCCGTGGATCGTCGGGTCGCTGCCGTGCGGCAGGTACGTGCCGGTCAGGCCGAGTGGGTGGGAGATCCGCTCTGCGATCTCCTCGGCAAGCGCGCGGCCGGTGGCTCGCTCGATGATCATGCCGGCGAGGACGTAGTTGGTGTTGGAGTACGCCCATCCCGAGCCCGGAGTGAAGGTGGCCGGGTGGGATACGGCGATCTGCGCCAGCAACTCGGGGGTGTGGGTCTCGTACCGGTTCAGTGCTTCCTGGTCATCGGTGTAGTTGAAGATCCCGCTGGTGTGGTTGAGCAGCATCCTGATGGTCACCGTGGCACCGTCGTGACCATGTCCGTGGACCACGCCGGGCAGCCACTGTTCCGCGGTGTCGTCCAGGCTCAGCCTGCCTTCGGCCGCCAGTTGCAGCACGACGGTGGCCACGAACGTCTTGCTGATGCTGCCGATGCGGAACCGGTCCTGCTGCGAGCGCTTGCGGCCCGTTTCGGTGCCGGCCACTCCTGCGGTCCCGAACCACTGCCGGTCGCCGTCGCGGACCTCGGCAAGAATGCCGGGAAGGCCACCTTGAGTCACGGCTTGCTCCAGTACGCGCTGGATCACCTCGTAGCCCTCGGCCCTTGCGGCCGGCGCGGATTCAGGTAACGCGCCTGCAGCCTTGGCTGGTTCGGTGTTCAGGCGCCCGCTGTCTGTAGGAGCGGTGTGCTGGTGCATGCGGTTCTCCTTGTGGTGTGTGACCCGCAGATGGCCGCCCGGCCCATGGCGACAGCGTGCTTCAGTGGCCCACCGGCTTGCACCAGGGGCTCAGGGACGGTGGTCACTTGTTGCGGGTGGTCACTGATCCTGACTGTTGAGCGCCTGCCGTACGCGGTCCGCCAGTTCGGCCTGATCGATACCGGCCAAGGCGAGAGCCCGTGGCACGGTGCCGATGTGGGCCTGCAGGATTCCAAGGAGCAGATGCGCTGACCGCAGGTCCTTCTTGCGGGCGGTGGCGAAGCTACGATCCAGTGCGAGTCTGGCGGAGGCGCCCATCTTGGGCTGCTGGGAAGCGTGGCTCGGCCTGGGAAGGTCATAGGTGGCCGGAGACACTCCGATGGTGCTCAGGCTGTGCTCGAACTCTCGATCCAGTGCCTCGCGGACAGCGGTGCGATCGAGCCCGGCCGAGGCCAGGACCTGCTGTGCGGTGGACCCTTGATCGGCTGCGAGCGACAACAGGAGATGGTGCGCGTCGATCGTCGCCGATCCGTCCTCCTGGGCTTCGCACATGGCCCGCATGATGACCGCGTGCAGGTACTTGTCAAACGCGCTCATCGCCGCGCCTCCTCAGCTTGACTCCGGCGGCGATGAGCCGCTTGGCGTGCTTCTTGTGTACGGCTTGGCGGGTGACACCGAGCGCCTCGGAGACCTGCGGCCAGCTCCAGCCAGCTCGCATGGCCTGCTCGACGGCGGCGTCCTCCAGTTGATCGGCCAGGCGCCGCAACGCCACGACAGCCGCCAGGGCGTCAGCGGGCTCTGGAGGGAGGGGATTCTCGGCGGCGGACATGCAAGCAACTGTAGTTGACTAATGGAGTTAGTCAACCCGAGTTGCCAATGGCTGACGGCAGGGCGGGGTGGCGCGTCGGGGGACTCGCGTCAGAAATCAACGTCGGTGAACGGTGCGGCCGATGGATTCCGGCACCTGCCCATCGGCTACGCCCGGGGCTCGACCGCGGACCAGAATCCCGATCACCAGATCGACGCCCTGCTGCGGGCCGGCGTCGACCTGCACGTCATCGAACAGGGCATCGGCACCTCCACCATGGCGGGCCGCGCGATGTGCGGGATGCCGTCCGTCCTCGCCGAACTTCAGCGCGAGCTGATCGTGGCCAACACCAACGACGGACTCGCCTGCGCGCGGGCCCACGGCCGGATCGGTTCGGCGGGCGCCCGCAGCCCTGAAAGCCACCGGCGGGCTACGTGCTCCCTGGTATCTGCGCTAGGACTACGAACCCCAGTCGCAGCGCGCTCGCTACTGAGCGGCTGGTGTCTGGGCTAGGGCTCCGCCGCCGGCACCCGCAGTTCGCCGTTCGCCGGGCGGTGATCAGTGCGGGGTGCCCGAAGGCTCCAGCACGAAGACCGGTATCTGACGGTCCGTCTTCTCCTGATAGTCGGCGTAGTCGGGGAACGCCTCGACCGCCCGCGCCCACCACGCGGCCTTCTCCTCGCCGGTGACCTCACGGGCCGTCATGTCCTGGCGCACCGGACCGTCCTGGAGCTCCACCCGCGGATCGGCGAGCACGTTGTGGTACCAGACCGGGTTCTTGGGCGCGCCGCCCTGGGAGGCCACCGCGGCGTACACCCCCGCGTGCTCCACCCGCATCAGCGGGCTCTTGCGGAGCTTGCCGGACTTGGCGCCGCGGGTGGTCAGCACGATCACCGGCAGGCCACGGAGCGTCGTGCCCTGCGTGCCGCCGGATCCCTCGTACAGCTCGACCTGATTGCGGACCCACGCGGTCGGGCTCGGTTCGTACTCTCCCTGTAGGGGCATGTCGTCCGCCCTCTCGTCGAAGACTTCTGGTCTTCGGGGAACGACGGAGTCGGCGGGATCATTCCGGCTTCGCCGCATCAATGGTCGGCCCCGCCGTCCGGTGCCGTTGCTCCCGGCCGGGAACGTCGTTGGTCCCCGCCGGGAGCACGGTCCGGAGCGCCGGATCAGGAGACCAGCTCGACCGCCCGGCTCCGGCTTCGACGGTGCTGCTCGGCCCAGTTCGCCAAGGCCGCCTCACAGGCGTGGTCGACGTGGCGCAGCCCGCTGAGGTCGAGTTCCACGTCCCGGTCGGCCGGCAGTGACTCCAACTGGTCGAGGAGCTTGGGCAGTCGCAGGAAGGTGGCGTTGCCCACGGCCCGGACCCGCACCGGGCCCGGAACGCTGGGAATGTGCACCTCCAGGTGCGCCTTGGAGGTCTCCCAAGCGGTCTTGGCCACGGCCAGCAGCAGGCCGATCAGCACGCCCTCGAACATGTTCACCGTCACGATGGCGATCGCGGTGACGCACAGCACCACCGCCTCACCGCGGTGCGCCCGCCACAGCGGCCGCAGTTCCCGCAGCGGGATCAGCTTCCAGCCCGCGTGCACCAGCACACCGGCCAGCGCCGCGACCGGCACCACGCCCAGCGCCGCCGGGAACGCCGCCGCGAACAGCAGCAGCCACGCCCCGTGCAGTACCCGGGACGCCTTGGTCCGGGCCCCCGCCTGGACGTTGGCGGCACTGCGCACGATCACCGCCGTCATCGGCAGCGCACCGAGCACTCCGCACACCGCGTTGCCGGCGCCCTGGGCCATCAGCTCCTTGTCGTAGTCGGTCCGTGCCCCGTCGTGCAGCCGATCCACCGCCGCCGCGCTGAACAGCGACTCCGCGGACGCGATCAGGGTGAACGCCAGCACCGTGCCCAGCACCCCGAGTTCGGTCAGCCGGCCGATGTCGGCCAGACCGGGCGGCTGGATCGCGTCCAACAGCCCGCTGACCTGCACCCGGGCGACCGGCAGATCCAGTGCCCAGACCGAGGTGGTGGCCAGTGCGACCGCCGCCAGCGGGGCCGGCAGGATCCGCGCCGCACGCCGCCAACGGGGCCAGAAGACCAGGACGGCGATGGTGCCGGCCCCTATGGCGAGCGCGGCGAGCGCGGTGCCGGACCGTGCGGTGTCCAGCGCCAGCCGCGGCAGTGCCCCGATGTTGGCCAGACCGCTGCCCGGCGCCTTGGCGTCTGCCAGGGCGTAGAGCTGCCCGGCGATCAGGACCAGCCCGATGCCCGCCAGCATGCCCTGCACCACCGCGACCGAGATCGCCCGGAACCAGCGCCCCAACTTCAGGGCGCCCATGGCTAGTTGGAGCACGCCCGCGGTCAGCACCAGGGCGCCCAGCACGCCCAGGCCGTACGTCTTGACCGCTTCGAAGACCAGTACCGTCAGGCCGGCGGCCGGGCCGCTGACCTGGAGGCTGCTGCCGGGGAGCAGTCCGGTGACCAGCCCGCCGACGATGCCGGTGACCAGCCCCAGTTCGGCCGGTACGCCGGAGGCGACCGCCACGCCCACGCACAGTGGGACGGCGACCAGGAAGACCACGAGGGAGGCGGTGAAGTCCGCCTGGAGGAAAGGGAATCGCTTCATCACGTACAGCCCGCCTTCACAGAGGGAGGAACGCGTCGACGGCCGGCTGGTGCACGGACACCGACCCGGTGTGCACCTCGTAGAACCAGCCGTGCAGCCGCACTTCGCCGGCGTCCAGCCGCTCCCGCACGCACGGGTAGTCGCCCAGCCGGTCCAGCTGCTGGCGCACGTGGCGCTGTACGGCCGTGGTGACGGCCGGCCCGTCGTCGCCCGGCAGTTCGTCGGAGAGTTGGAGCGCCAGCCAGTCGCGGACGGCGGGCGCACCGGTCAGGTCCTCGCCGCGGGCCCGGGCGCCGACCGCGCCGCAGTGCGAGTGGCCGCAGACGACGATGTCGGCGACCCGGAGCACCCGCATCGCGTATTCGATGGTGGCGGCTTCCGCGCTGGCCGCCATGCCTTCCTGGTAGACGGGCACGGCGTTGCCGGCCGTGCGGAGTTCGAAGAGTTCGCCGGGACGGGCCCCGGTGATCAGGGACGGGATGACCCGGGAGTCGGAGCAGGTGATGAACAGGGCGAGGGGCGACTGCCCGGCGGCGAGCCGGCCGAAGGTCTCCTGTTCTTCCTGCTGTGCGGCAATGCGGGCGGTCAGGCCCCGGGCATGCTGGATGAAGGTCTCCACGAGGAGGTCTCCTGCTGATGAGTGGTGCCACCGTGGGGATGGCGAGGGCGTGCGGCACTCAAGTGGCGGGACACGGCGCGTGGCCGTTGCTCGCCACGGGGCCGATCAGCAGCGGAAGACGCAGTGGAGAACGGGGAGTTGGGCCGGTCTGGGCGCCGCTGGGCCACCGTCGGTGGCCGGCCCCCGTCCTGGTGGTTCATCGTCGCCGGTCGCACCGCTGAGGTGTGGCGGCAGCGGGCGCCGGGTGGGCGGTACCCCCTCCGCGGCCGGCGTCAGCCGCCGGGGGCGGCTGCGCTCGGTCTCGCGCTTGGAGTGTTTCTCCTCTTCGGAACTGGAATTCGCGGCGGCCGGTGCGCTGGCGGACTTGGACGCCGAGGCGGCCGGGCGCGCGGACTTGACCGCGCACGCCGGTGCCGCCGCGCCGAGCAGGAACGTCAGGACGACGGCGAGCGCGGTCAGCGGCAGACGGCACAGGGCCGGTATCCGGGGGCGCGCCCCCGGTATCCCGGTGTCCTTCCGCATCGTCGTCCTCCGCTTCGCCCCGTGTTGTCGGGGGCCGTTCGGTCGTTCGGCAGGGGGTGGGGCCGCCGCGCGCTCGGCGCGATCGACCGCGGTGCTACCCGGGCTTGGTCGTCGGGACGTGGTACGGACCGCGTGCGCTCAGCGCCGACCGCGTGTTCCGGAACCGCGCTCCCATAGTGCAGCATCCAGGTTTCCAGTATGAAAACGAGAAATGACGCCATGTTGCGTGGTTTCTCAGGGATATCGGGCGTCGCCGTCCCCCCGGGCGGCCAGTACGGCCACAGGGACCACCGCGGCCGCGAACACCCCACAGACCAGCGCCAGCACCGGGAATCCGCCCGTGGCCAGTACCGGCCCGGAGGCCATCCCGCCGGTCGCACCGGCCAGCGCGATCCCGACGTCCACCAGCCCCTGGGAGGTGGCGCGGCGGGCCGGCGGCAGCGCATCGGTGACCAGCGCGGTACCGCTGACCAGCCCGAAGTTCCAGCCGATGCCCAGCAGTACCAGCGCCACGGCGAGCCCGGCCACCGCATGCGGCGGGGTGAGCGTGGCGAGCAGCCCGGCGCCCAGCAGCGTCACTCCCGATGCCCCGGCCACCCGGTGCGGCCCGACCCGGTCGACCCACAGCCCGGTGAGCGGGGACGGCAGGAACATCGCCCCGACGTGCAGCGCGATCACCAGTCCGGCCGTCTGCGTGTCGTGGCCGTGCGCGCGCAGGTGCACCGGGGTCATGGTCATCAGCGCGATCATCACCAGTTGGGTGAGGAGCATCACCGCGGTGCCGGCGGCCAGACCGTGCCGCTGTCCGGCCGTCAGGCCGGGGGCCGCGGGGGAGGCCGACCCGTCATCCGGTGGCGCACCCGCACCGGACGCCGCCGGTGTCCGGTGCGCCGGCAGCGGATCGGGCCGCAGCAGGCAGGCCAGGACGACGGCCGCGGCAGCGAACGCGGCGGCGGCCAACAGGAACGGCCCGGCGAGCCGGGGCACGCCCCAGGCCAGGGCCAGGTTCCCGGTCACCGTCACCAGGTTGGGGCCGGCCACCGCGCCGAGCGTGGTGGCGAACAGCACCGTGCTCACCGCGCGCCCGCGCCGGTCCGGCGGGGCCAGGTCGGCGCCCGCATAGCGCGCCATCAGGTTCGTCGCGGTGCCCGCGCCGTAGACCAGCAGCGACGGGAAGAGCAGCAGGACGCTGTCCAGGGCGGCGGCGGCCACCACGCCCAGGCTGCCGAGCACCCCGGCCCCGTACCCCAGCACCAGCCCGGAGCGACGGCCCCGGCGCTGGGAGAGCCGGCCGATGCCCGCGGCGCCCAGCGCCGACCCGGCGGTGAACAGGGCGCTCGGCACGCCGGCCAGCCCGGTGGAGCCGAGCATGTCCTCGGCGAGCAGCGCCCCGACCGTGATCCCGGCCGCCAGGCCCGCCCCGCTGAGCACCTGCGAGAACACCAGGACGGCCAGGAGCCGCCGCGGCGCGGTACCGGTCATGCGGCCAGCGGCTCCAGCGCCGCGATCTCCGCGAGGGACAGCCCCATCCGCTGGTGCAGGAAGCGGACGATGGTCCAGTGCGGCAGCGCGTCCTCGTCGAACGGGCCGAACTCCCGGCAGTACAACGGGATCCAGCGCAGCGCCTCGTCGAGCGCCCGCTCCCGGCCCGGCTCCTGCTGGTACGCCTCGTAGCCGATGCTGCGGTGCTCGATGAAGTAGCCGCCCGGGAGCCGCTCCTCGCACAGCGCGCGGTATTCGCGGGTTTGCAGGATGAGGTAGTGCCAGATCTCGTCGATGTCCTGCTCGACGGGGAGGAACAGCCCGCTGAGCCGGTCGCGGTAGTGGGAGACGAGGTAGAGGTAGCGCAGGCATTCGGTGACCTGGCGCGCCACGAACTCCCGCGGCGCACCGGTCTTCTCCTCGAAGTGGGCGAGGACTTCGGCGTGCAACGGTGTGCCGAGGAGGTCCCGGAGGTCCTCGACGGAGATCAACCGGTGCGGGGCTGTCGCGGCGGGTGCGGTGGCCGCGGTCGCCGGCGCGGTCCGGTGGGTCATGCCTCTCCTCTCGCCAGCCAGGAGTACTTCCCGGACCGGCCGATGGGGATGTGCGGACGGTGGTCGAGCCGGCAGTGCCGGCCGGTGAGTTCGGTGATGCTCCGCTCCAGCGCGGCGGTGTCCGCCGGCGCCAGGGGCGCGCCGCTGAAGGTGGTGTACGCCAGTCGCGCCTCGGCGGTGCCCACCAGCCGTAGTTGGTGGACGAAGATCTGTGGGGTCGTCTCGCCGATGCACCGGTCGAGGTCGCCCTGGGCCACCGGACCGTGCCGGGTGTCCAGGAGTTCCTTCTGGCGTCCGCAGAACTGGGCGATCTTCTCCGGGTCGGGGGTGCCGTCCGTGGTCCGCACGCAGTCGCCCGAGCGGTAGCGGATCAACGGCATGTAGGGGTTGCGCACGCTGGAGACGATGAGGTGGTACAGGGTGCTGTCCGGGGCGACCGGGTGGAGTTCGACGCTCATCTTGTCCAGGTGCGGCCGGTAGTTGCCGCGGCGGTCGCTGGAGTAGAGGTAGCCGAGTTCGGTGCTGCCGAAGAGGTCGATGATGGGGCAGGCGAAGTGCTGGTGCAGGAAGCGCTGCACGTTGACCGGTGTGTATTCGTAGGCGTGGATGATGCTGGCGGGTGGCGGGAAGTCGTCCCACAGCCCCCATTCGCCGACCTTCCGCACCAGGTGTGCCAGGTGGTAGGCGGAGCAGTCGAGGTGGTACCAGCCCTGCGGGTGCGCCTGTTGGGCGGTGCGGAGTTCGTCGAGCATGCGGACCACGTCGTCGCGGCTCCACAGCGCCGGGTCGAGCCGCAGGTTCAGGTAGCACGTGCGGTCGTCGAGCCGGCGGTCGTCGAGGCCGGGCACGGGGTCGGGTGCGGCGCCGCGCTTGGCGGCGTTGACCCGTGCGACGTGCTCCGTCGCCAGGACGGTCGTCAGCGAGACGCGGCGGCATCCCGCTTCCCAGGTGGCGGCGAGGTCGGGGTGCTCGCTCCACAGCCGGTAGTAGGACTGCAGCAGGAAGTACGGGGGCCGGATGAGCTGCATCCGGGCGTGGTTGGTGCCCGTGGTGAGCACGAACTCGGCCTCGCCGGCCTCCAGCGCGGCGGCCAGCTGGGGAGTCATCCAGTTGTCGGGGAAGCCGCGGGCGATCTCCGGCTTGTCGAGCACCGGGAAGTGGCCCTTCGCCAGTGACGCGCGGTAGATCGGGATGTCGCGGATCTGCTCGATGACCTCGGCGGTCGGCTGGCCTTCCATGGGATCCCTCGGGTGTGTGCGCGGGCGGGGCCGCCCGGGACGTCGGGTGCGGTGGGCCGGTGGGCGGGCCGGCGGCGGTACGGTCGCCGCCGGCCCGCCGGGGCCGTCAGCCGGGCGTCAGGAGATACAGCCGCTCTTGGGTGCGGCGCTGATGCAGCCGGCCTTGGGGGCGGCGCTGATGCAGCCGTTCTTCGCCGTCCGCGGGTCCACTCCCGCGGAGTTGGCGGCCACCCAGCTCTGCCAGACGTTGTCCTGGGCCATCTTCTTGATGAGCTGCTCCATGGGGACCTCCATAGGTGTGGGAAGGGGGGCGGCACTCGGCGGCGTGGTGCTGACCTGCGCCGATGCCGACCCAACGAAAGTAAAAGGATCCCCAAGTGAATGTCAATGAAAGGCAATGCCGGGGGCTCGGTAACGAGGGACGGTGCGCCAACTTTGGCGCGATCCCGCCGCGGTGATCGGCCGCGGAACTTTCTGACGAGCGGTCAACTCGACGGTGTGGCGCCACACCACGACGGTCCGCCGCCCGGCGGTCCCGGGTCGGGTGCGTTCGGGTGACCTCCCCAGCGGGTCCGCCGCCCGGCCGCCGCGCACGGGGAACGATCACGACCGTCTACCGCTTCCCCCACCCCAGGGAGCCCGCTGTGCGCATCCTGCTCCTCGCCGGCGCGTTCAACAGTCTGACCCAGCGCGCCCATGCCGAACTCGCCGACCGCGGACACCACCTCGGCGTCGAACTGGTCACCCGCGGGACCCCACTTGCCACGCTGGTGCCGCGACACGCCCCCGACCTGATCGTCGCGCCGATGCTCACCACGGCCGTCCCCCGCGAGGTCTGGTCCGCCTGGCCGTGCCTGATCGTCCACCCCGGCCCGCTCGGCGACCGCGGGCCGTCCTCGGTGGACTGGGCCGTGCAGCTGGGAGCCGAGCGGTGGGGCGCCACCGTCCTCCAGGCCAACGACGAGATGGACGCCGGCGACATCTGGGCGACGGTCGAGTGCCCGGTCCCGGCCGTCGGCAAGAGCGACCTGTACCGCAACGAGATCGCCGACGCGGCCATCGAGGCGTTGCTGACCGCCGTCGCCCGCTTCGCCTCCGGCACTCACCGCCCGGAACCGCAGCACACCCTCCCTGCCACCCGGCTCCTCGGCCGCCCCCGCCCCCCGCTCCGCCAGGCCGACCGCCGCATCGACTGGGCCGCCGACCCGACCGAGACCGTCCTGCGCACCCTCCGGGCCGCCGATTCCCGCCCCGGCGTACGGGACGAACTCCTCGGCGGCACCTGGTTCCTGCACGGCGGCCACCCCGAAGACACCCTCACCGGGCGCCCCGGCGAACTGCTCGCCACCCGCCACGGCGCGCTCTGCCGGGCCACCGTCGACGGCGCCGTCTGGATCCCCGAACTCCGTCCGGCCCGCGCCCCGGGGGAGCCCGCCACCGTCAAACTGCCCGCCACCTCGGCCCTGGGTGACCGGCTCCCACCACTGCCCGAGGTACCGGCCCCCCTGGAGAGCGGCGCCGGCCCCCGCACCTGGACCGACATCCGCTACCACGAGGACGGACCGGCCGGATTCCTGCGCTTCGCCTTCCCCGGCGGCGCGATGAGCACCGACCACTGCCGGCGGCTGCTCGCCGCCTACCGCTACGCCTGCACCCGGCCCACCACCGTCCTGGTCCTCGGCGGACAGCGGGACTTCTTCTCCAACGGCATCCACCTCAACGTCATCGAGGCGGCCGCCGACCCCGCAGCGGAATCCTGGGCCAACATCAACGCCATCGACGACCTCGTGCACGCCGTGCTCACCACCACCGACCGGCTGGTGATCGCCGCCCTCGGCGGTAACGCGGCGGCCGGCGGCGCGATGTTGGCGCTCGCCGCCGACGAGGTCTGGTGCCGCTCGGCCACCGTCCTCAACCCGCACTACCGGCTGATGGGCCTCCACGGTTCGGAGTACTGGACGTACACCCTGCCGCGCCGGGTCGGGCCGGAGACGGCCGGGCACCTGACGGCCCGCGCCCTGCCGGTCACCGCGGCCCGCGGGCAGCGGCTCGGCCTGGTCGACCGGATCCTCGACGGCACCGCGCAGGAGTTCGGCGACCACACCGGACGGCTCGCCCGCCGACTCGCCGCGTCACCGGGCGTCCAGTCCCGGATCGCCGCGAAGAAGGACCGCCGGGAGAGCGACGAGGCGCGGCGACCGCTCGCCGCCTACCGGGAGGACGAACTCGCCCGGATGCGGCGCACGTTCTTCGATCCGGACGCCCCGTACCACGCGTTGCGCCGCGCCTTCGTCCGCAAGGAGCCCTCGCCCGGTACACCGGCGTACCTGAACGCCGGTGCGGCGCACGCGGGCGGCACGGGCAGCACCTCCGGCTGACCGGGCGTACTCGGCCGGAACGGGCCGGTGGCCGCGCAGGTGCGGCCGCCGGCCCGTTCCTCTCGTAGCGCTTACGCGGCCGGATTCACGGCGTCGGCAGGTACTTGTACCCGATGCCGAAGACGGTGCTGATCAGCTTCCGTCGGCCCGGTCCCAGCCGCCGCCGGAGCCGGGCGATGTGCACGTCCACCGTGCGGTCGCTGGACCGGCAGTCTGGCCAGACCGCGGCCATCAGCTGTTGCCGGGTGAACGCCCGCCGCGGGTTCAGCACCAGGTGGGCCAGCAGGTCGAACTCCAGCCGGGGGACGTCGATCTGCCGACCGTCGATGGCGACGGTGCGGGCCGCGGTGTCGATCTGGATCGGCTCCGGGGCGGCCGCTCCGGACGGCTGCGTACCGGAGAGCGGAGCGGGCGGCTGCGTGCAGGGCGGCGCGAGGATGATGTGGAGCTTGTCGGAGGTCAATCGATGAACCGATACAGGCTCCAAATCGTGCAAGGTGAGTTGCCACTTGCCGTCGGGGAGCCGGTCGACCGCCAAGGGTGGCCCTCCGCCGGGGCCGGCCTTTGCCGGCCGTCCGAAATCGGCATCCGGTCGCAACGCAAGGGGGGTCGTCGACGCGTTCATAAACATGATCTGGGCCCATTCCTCTTGCAAAGCAGGCGTGTTCGGACAGACATGGCGGTGCTCGACGTGCGGCGCGCGGTTCGGTTACGCCGCAATCGCTGCGCAGGCCGGTGGGGAGTCGGGCGGGTGCACCGGCACTCGTGATGCGGGTGCGCCCAGCGGGCTAATCACCCTCCCATCCCTGTTAGGGAGGGCGTTCGCGCCCGTGCCCGGACTCAGCCGTGACGTGAACAACCGTCACGTCACCGGTCCGACCGAACGCTACATGTGATCGCGCGCTTCCGGATAGTAGCTTCCGCTAATTACGGTTGCTCTTGAGCCGATTTCATGTTTGCCCGCTTCGGGGTGGGCGGCGACCCGAAGCGTCGAGTCGCCGACGGTCGGGAAGCGGTGTATTGCACACCGATTTCTTTACGGCTCCCTTATGAACCCTTCTCCTTCTCCCGCCGGGCGCGGTGTCGCCGTACCGCATCGCGATTGGCGCAGGTGGGGGAGCAGTACCGTTGTCGGCCCGCGCGACTGAAGTCCCCGAAGGCATTGCCGCATTCAACCAATGCGCAGCGGCCCAGCCGGTGCATGCCCAGCCCGGTCAGATGGAGCGCGGTGCCGACGCTGGCCACCGCCCGCAGTACCCCGGCGAGGCTCTGGCCGTCCTCGCGGTAGTGGATGTGCCAGCCGCCGTCGGCGTGATCGGTGAGGCGGGGGTGCCTGGCGGCGTCCGCGAGCAGCGCGTTGAGCAGTTCCGCCCGGTGGGCGTCGGTGGTGGCGTCGACGACCTCGGCCCAGCGGTCCACGTACGCCAGCACCTCGGCCAGATCCTCGTCCGTCACCGGCCGGTCCAGGACCATGCCGGCCGCGACGGAGCGCTCGGCCAACTCCTTCGCGCTGCTCGGCGGGGAGTTGGTGAGGTCGGTCACATAGCGGACCGCGTCCTCCCCGTAAGGGTTCAACTGCATAAGACCATTACAACAGGGTGGGGTCATGGACGCACCCCGAGCCGCCCGGCCACCTTGTCCCTCTTCCCGGTCCGACAACACCCCGCCGGACCACGGCAGTTGGCTGACCCTCGTGGCGGCCTGCCTGGGCACCTTCCTGTTGTTGGTCTACGCGACGATCGTGACGGTGGCGCTGCCCCGGATGGCCGGCGATCTGCACGCCGACTTCGGGGCCCTGCAATGGATCACCGACGTCTACACCCTCGCCCTGGCCGGGCTGTTGCTGGGGATGGGTTCCCTCGGCGACGTCCTGGGGCGCAAACGCCTCTACGTCCTGGGGCTCGCCATTTTCACGGTCGCCACCCTCGCCTGTGCGCTGGCCGGGAACGTCCCCCTGCTGATCGCCGCCCGTGCCGTGCAGGGCTGCGCGGGCGCGGCGATGTTCGCCACCCTCGTCCCACTGATCGGCCTCGCCTACACCGGGCGCGACCGGTCCCGCGCGTTCGCCGTCTGGGGCGCGGTCGCCGGCGCCGCCGCCGGTATCGGCAACGTCGCCGGCGGCATGCTCACCCAACTGCTGTCCTGGCAGTGGATCTTCTACGGCGCGCTGCCGTTCTGCGCCGTGGCGCTGTGGCTGGCCACCAAGGTGCCGGCCGACCGGGTCCGGAGCGCGGCCCGGATCGACTGGCCGGGGATCGCCACCTTCAGTCTCGCCGCGACCGGCATCACCTTCGGTTTCATCCGCGGCGGCGAGGCGGGCTGGGGCGATGGCTCGACCCTGCTGGGCCTGGGCACCGGTGTGGTACTGCTGCTCGCCTTCGCCGTCGTGGAGCGCGTCGCGGACCGTCCGATGGTGCCGCTCGGACTGTTCCGCACCCCCGCCTTCAACGGGTTGCTGTTGGCCTCCGGCGCCTACTACCTCGGCGCGTTCGCCTTCCTGCCGGTGCTCTCCCTCTGGCTCCAAAACGGCGCCGGGCTCAGCTCGTTCGCCACCTCCCTGGTCATCACCGTCCAGCCGCTCGCCTTCTTCGCCACCTCCGCGCTGGCCGGCGGCGCACTGCACCGGATGCCCGCCCGCTGGAGCGTCGGCGGCGGCACCCTGCTGGTGGCCGCCGGCGACCTGCTGCTCCTGGTGCAACCCGGTTCCACCTGGCCGGTGTTGATACCGGGCCTGATCGTCACCGGAGTCGGTGCCGGTCTGGTCTCACCGGTCCTGCCGGCGCTCGCGATGGCCGCGGCGGAACCGGCCCACAGCGGGGTCGCCAGCGCGGCCGCCAACAGCGCCCGGCAGCTCGGACTGGCGCTGGGCATCGCCCTCTTGGGCACCGTCTTCCGCCGGTCCGTACCGGGGACGGGAACGGGCGCCGCACCGGCGGCGTACGCGGACGGACTGGGCGCGGTGTTCCTCGTGGCGGGCGCGGTCGCGGCGTTCGGCGGACTGGTGGCATGGCTGGTCTGCCGGAAGGAGTGAATATGCCAGCCATAAGCTGCCGACGCAGTGGTTTGCGTTTCAAACTCCGTGTGGCGAAAAGGTGCGGAACCAGATATTCCAGACGACTGTTTTCGAAAAGAGGACGAAATGAGTAGGGTGTGGGCCGCTGCCGACTGACCAGCGGCGGCGGTCCGGCCGAATTCGGCATGGACGAATGCGCAGGTGCCGCAAGACACCTGCGTGCACCGGGAGGGGAACATGCCGGCCGGCTCATTCGAGGGGCAGTACGTATGGAGTCCAGCAGCCGATGACCGGGCGCTGGCACGAGCGTGTATGGATGTCCGCACCGGGCGCTACTTCAGCGCTCATGAAGTACTGCGGGAGACCCGTCAGGATTTCGAGCTACGGGCCCACCGATCACTGGTACTGGCCTCCGAAGCGGCCGGTACCGACCTGGCGGAACGGTGGCTCGCCGAAGAACCGGGACCGGACGCCGCCCTGTTATGGGCGCGGGTGGCGATGCTCCGGGCACTGCGTATGGCCGACGCCGGCGACCGGCGGGCCGGCGCCCTGGACCGGATAGCGCGCACCGCCTGCGAACGGGCCGCGAAACTGGCGCCCGAGGACCCCACCCCCTGGGTCGCCCAGCTCGCCCTGGCACGGCTCGACCGCCCCCAGGACGCCGCTCCCCAGGGACTGCTGACGTCGCCCACCGGGCCTTGGTACCTCTTCGCGCACATCCTCCGGCTCGACCCCTGGCACCGCGAGGCCCACCACCGCTTCCTGTCCTTCTTCTTCACCCGCTACGGCGGCTCGACCAGTGCCAGCTGGGACGTCGCCGCCTTCCTGAGCCAGCGCGCCGCGGCCTCCTCACCGCTCCGGCTGCTGCCCCTGGTGGCACTCGTCGAGGACTACAACCCCGACGCGCTGCTGGCCGACCGCACCTGGGAACAGCCGCAGTGGATCACCGCCGCGTCGGGCGTCCACCGCAACTGGTTCCCCACCGTGGCCGGCTACCGCTTCACCCCGGTCGTGGACCTGGCCTATCTCGCCCATGCGCTGTTCATGGCGAAGTGCGAATTCGAGGCCCGCGAAGTCCTGACGGCCATGGGCCCTTATGCGTCACGGATGCCCTGGAGTGCCTTCGGTGATCCGGAAGAGCAATTGACCAAAGCACGAAGAGCGTGCGGACTCCCCGTTCCGCACGATCCGTGACGCACTGACCGCATTCCCGCCGAACCGTTGACCCCACCAACAGAAAGGTTTCGGTAGTGTCCGATCGTACGTCCTCCCCACCCCGCGCCAAAACCCGCTCGAAAATCCCGCACGGTGTGGACCCCGCCGCCCTCGATGATGACGCGACCCTGCATGCCATGGGTTATCCGCGGAAACTCACCCGGAGATTCCGGCCCTTCGACAATTTCGCCATCTCCTTCACCATCATCAACATCATCTCCGGCATCTTCTCCTCGTTCGGTTTCGGCCTGAACGCCGGCGGCCCGCGCATCCTGATATTCGGCTGGATCGCGGTCTCCCTCATGGTGCTGTTCGTCGGCGCCGCCATGGGCGAGATCGCCTCCGTGTACCCGACCAGCGGGGCGCTCTACTTCTCCGCCGGCAAGCTCGCCAAGCGCCACCAGGGCGCCTGGTCCTGGTACACCGGCTGGCTCAACTTCGTCGGCCAGGTCGGTGGCACCGCCGCCACCAACTTCGCCGCCGCCACCTTCATCCAGGCGTTCATCGCCATGCAATGGCCTTCGTATGTGCCCACCGGGCCGCAGACCGTCGGCATCACCGCGGTCATTTTGCTGGTGCAAGCCCTTGCGAACACCTACACCGTGCGACTGGTCGCGGTACTCAACCGTATTTCCGTGTGGTGGCTGCTGATCGGCATGGTGGTCATCGTCGCCACACTCGCCCTGATTCCGACGCATCATCAAGAACCGTCCTTCATCACCCACTTCGCCAACAACACCGGCTTCACCAACGCCATTTACGGCGGAATGCTCGGTCTGCTCGTCGCCAGCTGGACGTTCACCGGCTTCGACGGAAGTTTCCACATGTCCGAGGAAACGGTGAAGGCGACCGTCAATGCCCCGCGCGGCATCATGCGGGCCATCAGCTGCTCCGCGATCACCGGACTGATCCTCATACTCGCTCTGGTGTACGCCATCCGTGACTACGGTCACGCCGCGAAGGCCGACGCCCCGCCGGTGGCGATCCTCATCGACGCGCTCGGCGTACACACCGCGAAGCTCCTGCTGTTGATCGTCATCGGCGCCATGCTCTTCTGCGGACTCGCCAACATGACCAGCAACACCCGGCAGATCTTCGCCTTCTCCCGCGACGGCGCGATGCCCGGCTCGCGCTGGTGGCACTCGGTCTCCGACCGCACCCGCACCCCCGTCAAGGCCGTCTGGCTCGCCGCCGTCTGCTCACTCGTCCTGGTCATCCCCGGCTGGTGGTCGCAGACCGCCTTCACCGCGGTCGCCAGCGTCAACGTCGTGGGCCTCTTCCTCTCCTACGGCGTACCGATCTTCCTCCGACTGCGACTGGCCGACTTCCAGGCCGGACCGTGGAACCTGGGCCGCTACGGCAGGCCGGTCGCCGCGATCGCCGTCCTGTGGATCGCCGTCAGCAACCTCCTCTTCATGCTGCCGCAGCACTACCCGGTCACCCCGGACTCCTTCAACTACGCGCCGATCGCACTGGCGGTGGTCCTGGTGATCGCCACGGTCTGGTGGTTCGCCACCGCCCGCCGCCGCTTCCAGGGGCCGGTCAGCTACGGCAGCCCCGACGAGGTCGCGGCGATGGACCTGATCTGACCGAAGCCCCACCAGAAAGGGACGCACCCCCGATGCGACCGACCACCCACACCACCCCGGCGGACTTCGGCCAACTCACCGTCACCGCAGCCCCGTTGGACCACTGGCACGAGATCGCCGGCTGGACCGCCGACGAAGGCTGGAACCCCGGCGACGGAGACATCGCCCACTTCCACCCCACCGACCCCGACGGCTTCTACCTCGGCCGCCTCGGCGACCGCACCGTCTCGGCCGTCTCGCTCGTCAACTACTCCGCCGACTACGCCTTCTTGGGCTACTACCTCGTCGCCGCCGGCCTCCGCGGCCAGGGCCTCGGCCTCGCCACCTGGCGCACCGCCTTCCCGCACGCCGGGGCCCGGACCGTGGGCCTGGACGGGGTCCCCGCCCAGCAGGACACCTACCGGCGCGCGGGCTTCACCCCCGCCCACGACACCCTCCGCTACACCGGGCGCCCCACCCCCGGCGCCCCGCCCTCCCCGGACACCCACCCGGTCACCGTCGCCCACCTCGACGCGATCGCCGCCTACGACCGCCGTTGCTTCCCCGCCGACCGACGCGGCTTCGTCGCCCGCTGGCTGACCGCGCCCGGCCACACCGCCCGGGTCCACCTCCGCGACGGGGAGGTCGCCGGATACGGCGTGCTGCGCCCGGCCCACTCCGGCTACCGCATCGGCCCGCTCTTCGCCGACTCCCCGCAGACCGCCGGAGCCCTCTTCGACGCCCTCACCCTCCGCCTCGACCCCGCCGACGAGGTCAGCCTCGACATCCCCCAACCCAACACCCCCGCCCACACCTTGGCCACCAGCCGTGGCCTGACGCCCCGTTCGCACACCGTCCGCATGTACACCGGCCCGGTCCCGACCGTCGACGCGTCCCACACCTTCGGCGTGACCAGCCTCGAACTGGGGTGACCGACCCCCCGCCGCGCCCCCGCCGGCCGACCGCTGCCGCGGACTCTCCAGGGCTCAGTCCCCGGAGGTTCGCGGCAGCGCCGTCGTGCGCCACGCCGCTGGCGCGTGTCCGCCGGCGGGCGGTGGGTGCGCTCGTGCCGGGACGGTCACGCGCCGGTCGGCACACCGGCGTTGAGGAGGACCTCCCGCGAGGGCAGGGCGATGCTCTGGGCGGCGGTCAGGCCGGAGGCCGCCAGGTGGGCGTCCACGATCCGCAGCCCGGCCGCGTACCCGGCGAAGTCCGGCAACCCCACGGGCTCGTGCCCCATGAGCCGTGCCGTGGCGTCGCCGTACACGTACGGCGGCAGGTTCTGCATGCCGGCAAGGTCGATCGCGGCGGTGACCTTCTCGTACGCACGGTCCAGTTCGGCGCCGGTCAGTGCCGTCGCCCACGGGCCCATGGCCTGCTCGCCGGCCATCTCCCGGACGAACGCCTCGGCCAGCCCCTCCGCGACGACCTGTTCCCCGACCGTGACGGTCATCGGGTTCCAGACCACGTTCGCGTAGCGCACGTTGTGGTGGAGCTCGTGCGCGGCGGCATGGCCGATCTTCGCCAGGCTCGTCTCGGTGGGCCACATCAGCAGGTGGATCGCGCCGGGGAACCCGCCCAGCCCGAGATAGCCGCCACTGCGGACCGTCAGATGGTGGTCGTCGGGATCGCCGAGCACCACGACCACGTGCAGGGTCTCGGCGTGCCTGATCCCGGGCACCGCGCCGCCGATCCGCTCCCAGGCGGCCGTGAGCGAGTCCTCGATCCGGTTCCACACCCGCGCGTCCTGCATCTGGTGCAGGGCGGCCACGTACCGCGGGTCCTCGCGATCGAGGCGGAATCCACTGCCCCGTTGGTGCATCTGGACCTGATCCACGTCACCCATCACCGCCATCGGGCCGCGGAGCGGGCTGAGCATCTCTCGTAGGGCGTCGGGCCGCTCCTGCTGCGGGCGCTGGAGGAGGTCGAGCATCGCGGACGCCGTGTCGTGAACAATGATCTTCATGTCTCGGGACCGTAGGGCCTCCGGTAACCGGAGGGTCAAGCCACGTCGACGAAGCCGGCCCCCGCCGCCGACCTAACCACCCACCCACCGGTCCGATCCTGCGCCGCCATGCGTCCTGCGCCCGGGCCGCCCCGCCCCGCGCCGGCCGGTTCGTGAGCCGTCGCACACGATCTCCGGTTACCTTCCCCCGCCCCTGACCGTCCTACAGGGGGATCACCGACCATCGACCACCGGACGCACCGAGCCCCCAAAGATCAGCGCATCGGAGGCTGAAGTCCGTCCGCAGGAAAGGAAGTTGCTCATGGACGTCTACGAAGCGGTCGCCAGTCGGCGGGCGGTGCGTGGCTTCACCGGTGCGGAGGTGCCCCGGCAGGTGCTGCGACGGGTGCTGTCCGCCGCCACCCGTGCACCGTCCGGCGCCAACCTCCAGCCGTGGCACAACTACGTACTGACCGGCGCACCGCTCGCCGAACTCAAGCAGCGCACCGCCGGGCGACTGGCCGCGGGCGACGCCGGTGACGAGCGGGAGTACGAGATGTATCCGGCCGAGTTGGCGTCGCCGTACCGAGAGCGCCGGTTCGCCGCAGCCGAGCAGCGGTACGCCGCGCTCGGCATCGCACGGGACGACACCGCGGCACGCCAGCGGGCCGTCGCGGCGAACTGGGAGTGCTTCGGTGCCCCCGCCGCGCTCTTCTGCTACATCGACCGCGGGTGGGCGCCGACCCAATGGGCTGACCTCGGCATGTATCTGCAGACCGTCATGCTGTTGCTCCGCGCCGAGGGGCTGCACAGCTGCCCGCAGGTGGCGTGGTCGGCGTACCACCGGACCGTCGCGGAGATCGTCACCCCGCCGGAGGAGCTCATCCTGTTCTGCGGCATGTCGATCGGCTACGAGGACACCACCGTCAGGCACGCCCGAACCGACCGGGCCCCACTCCCCGAGACGGTCACGTTCCTCGGCGCGGACGGGGACGGATTGCGGGAGGGCCCGGGCGATCAGGACAACTCCGGCGCCCCGTAAGGGGCGTTCGGTCACGGCCGGGACCGTGCCGAGCGCTGCCCCCGAACGTCGGTGAGCGGCTCGCGGCGTGCCTGATCAGTGGGCGAAGACCGTGCTGGCCAGGACGACGTGGACGGTCGTGCCGCCGAGGATGCTCAGCAGGGCGTTGCGGCGCCACAGGTGCAGACCGATCGTGACGGCCAGGGCCACCAGGGGAGCGAGCGCCCGCGGTTCGGTCACCGGCAGGTCGCGCAGGCAGTAGACGAGCAGGATGACCATGACGCCGGCGGGCATGCGGCGGCTGAGGTACTGGACGGTCCTGCTCGCGCGCAGCGGGGCGAGGGCGGCGAACGGGAGGGCGCGCAGGGCCCAGGTGACGGCGGCGGAGACGGCGACCGCGGCGATGAGGTAGGGGGTGTCAGGCACGGGCGGCCCTCCTGCCGGCGACGAAGTGGCGGGCCAGGAGCC
The DNA here is from genome assembly GCF_050471125.1 of Streptomyces sp. RGM 3693. Classification (NCBI taxonomy): domain Bacteria; kingdom Bacillati; phylum Actinomycetota; class Actinomycetes; order Kitasatosporales; family Streptomycetaceae; genus Streptomyces; species Streptomyces sp. RGM 3693. Next base: position 1,305,944 of record NZ_JBMPPQ010000003.1, on the reverse strand, counting down.
CGGCGGTGAACAGGGCGAAGGCGGCCGGGAGCAACTGCTCGGGGAAGGCGAAACGGGCGACCAGGGCGCTGATGAGGGCGAGGACGGGGGTGGGCAGGTCACCGCGACGGTCCCGGATGGCGTCGATGGCCAGCACGGTGAACAGGGCGGTCAGTGCGAAGTCCAGCCCGGTGACGCCGTCGGGGATCAGCGAGCCGAGCAGCGCTCCGGCGGTGGCGCTGCCGGCCCAGTACAGGTGCATGAACAACTGGAGCCACAGAATGCGGCGGCCGGGCCAGGACCGAGCCTGTTCGCCGGTGGACAGGGCGTACGCCTCGTCGGTGAGCGCGAAGGTGCTGTAGGTCTTGGCGAGCCGGCCCTCAACGCGGTGCAGGGGGAACGAGAGCGCGTAGAAGACGTGCCGGATGTTGACCAGGAAGGCGGTCAGGGCGACCGTTGCCAGCGGCGCGACGGCGGTGACCAGGCCGATGAGCAGGAACTCGAACGATCCGGCGTAGATGAGGGTGGTGAAGAGGCTCGCCCACCACCAGGCGAGACCGGAGTGGGTGACGAGCACGCCGAAGGCCAGGCCGAGCGGGACGAGGCCGAGGCCCACGGAGGTGGAGTCCTTGAAGGCGGCCCGGGCCTGGGGCGGCAGCCGGGGTGAGGGTGCGGGAGGCGCGGACCGAGCGGGAGCGTCGACGGTGGCCGAAGGTATTGCCATGCCGAAATTTTACGACCAAATGGATCTTATATGGTTGCTGATTATGCCCGTAGAATCGCCTTGTGAGCAATAAAATTGACATTGATGCCATCGATCGAGAAATTTTGTTTCATCTTCGACAGGACGGGCGGCTGACCAACGTCGAGCTGGCCAAGCGCGTCGGGCTGACGCCGCCGCCGTGCCTGCGCCGGGTCAAGCGCCTGGAGGAGGTCGGGGTCATCGCCGGCTACCGGGCCGTCATCGACCCTGCGGCGGTCGGTCGGGGCCTGGAGGTCCTGGTCGACGTCGAGGTGTACGCCACCGATCGCGAGACCGTCGAGGAGTTCGAGAACACCGTGGCGTCCTATGAGGAAGTCATCGAACTACGCCGGTTCTTCGGTCGTCCGGACTACTTCCTCCGCGTCGCGGTCGCCGACCACGCGGCCTACGAAGCGTTCCTGACCGGCAAGCTCACGGGCCTGCGCGGCGTCCTCCGGGTGGAATCCCACCTGACCATGAAGAAGATCAAGACCGACCTTTGAACGGCCGCTCGACGCCGCACTTCGGCCGCCGGCCGAGTCCGTGGGGCTGCCCGTCGTGCCCGCTGCGTCCGTCGCGTCCGTCGCGTCCGTCCGGCGTCAGAGGAACCGTTGGGCCAACGGAAGCACCACCATCAACACCAGGCAGGCGGCCGCCGCGGCCGCCGCCCCCGCGGACAGTCTGCTGAGTAGCCACAGCAGTGCACCCCAGGGTTGCGGATTCGCGCCGAGCCGTGCGCCCTCCCCGAAGGAGACCCGCAGGGGCATCAGGCACAGGAAGAGCAACAGCGCCGCCGCGCCGCTCACGATCGCGAAGACGATGCCGAGGATCATCGCGGCGCGCGACGAAAGGGGTTGGGTGTATCCGCCGTCGGACCGGCGCTGCAGCCTTATGGGGCGGTCGTCGATGCGCGCGACCTCGTAGGCGTGTGCCGAGGGGTCGGTGAATGCGCCCTTGAGGGCGACGAACGTGCCGGTGCAATCGCGCCTGCTGTACTTGCCGCCGCCGGTGACGTGGCAGTGGGCCGCGGTGAGCGTGCCCGGCGTCCCAGTCAGGGCCGCGCGATAGGCGAACGGGCCCCAGACCAACGACACCAGCCAGACGGCCAGGGCGAGCACGCCCGCGGCGAGGAGCAGGCCGAAGGCGGTCAACGACGGACTGGGCGACAGGTCGGGCTTTTCTTTCACCCCTGCGTTATATCCGCCGTCCGCCAAGTGCCCCGACGGTCGCCTCGCGGATCCCTACGCGACCTTGACGTGCGCACGTCCGCGATGCGGTGCGGGGGCGGGCCGGCGTTCGGGCACCGGCTCCGGCCTCGACCACCGCGCGCCGACAGGGAGAGCCGCCAACTGCGATGTTCCGCCCTGCCTGTTCGGGCGCTCGCCCGCCGTATCGACAGGTCCCACCGCCACCCCTGACCGTCAGGGGTTGAACACCGTGTTCCAGGCTGCGGTCAGCACCGTGACGGCTTCGCGGTCCACCAAGTGCGGTGCGCCGAGGGCCATGGCGGCATCGAGCAGCGCGCCCAGGGCCGTCTCCCAGGGGTCTGCCAGGACTTGATCGCCGTCCTCATCGAGGGTGAGGGACCCCGGGCTGCCTCGGTCCTGGGCACTTGCGCTCACCGTCTTCCAGATCAGGGAGAAACCGTGCCCGATCGGTGATCTCGAAGGGCCGGCCCCGGGGATCGACAGGGTCCAGGCGTGATCGAGGTTTCGGTACGGCGCGGCTGCTGGCTGTTCGGCGAGCCACCGGTGCCATGCCTTGCCGTACTCCCGCTCGGCTGCCGGGTGGCGAGCGGACGCGAGGGCCCGTGCACCTGCCTCGTCCAGGGCGCTTCCGGCCTCGATGACGCGGCGGACAGCGTCGCCGTGGGGGCCGAAGAGCACCGAGGGGGAAAGCTCCTCCAGCAGGTCGATGGCGAGGGCGCGCGTGTAGCCGGCGTGCGAGGCCAGGCCCTCGGCGGCTCGTGCCATCGCGGCACGCTCCTCGTCTGTCGTGGGAGGCACCACCCGCACCCGGAATAGCCGCCCCGGCCAACTCGTGACAGACACGCGTTCCCATGCGTGGTGGACCACGATCCACGGCGGAGTGAGCACGGGCAGCGTCACCCGCGTGCCAGCCGTCGCTGTCTTCAGGCAGCCAGGGGACGCGTCACTGACGAAGACGAAACCCCCCGTCGCGCGCGGATCGGCAAGGTCCTGCACTGCCCCCCCCGGGTTCCTGCTCGCCCAACCTTCGATGGCGAACGTACGGGCCATCAGCCTCTGATGACAACGAGCGGACTTCGATGGCCCGGGCATGGCTCGGGCCACCAGTCGCACGACGCCATGTTCACTCTTGTGAGTGCTGCACCGTAATTCGAACATGTGATGCAATTTGGTTCATGACGCACTACACCTTTCCTCCCGACCTCGTACAGGCCCAATCCGCCTGGTACGCCGCCTATCGACAGCTCGCCGCGGAGAAGAGCCCCGCGCAGACGACCGTGCTGCGCCGCCGACTTCAGCGGCTCTCCGTGCAGATCGCCACGCACCCTTACTGGGCCGACATCCCTGGCCATGCTCCGGCCGCCCGGATGGCGCTCAAGGAAATGACCTGGGAGGGGCACCAGTCATGAGGCGCCGGCAGATGCGGCCCCGGGCGGCCGCCGACCGAGTCCGGCCCTCCCCTCAGGGTGAGGGGGCAGCCCTGGAGCGGTGGATGGTTCGGGACGGACGTCGTGAACGGGGGCAGGCGGAGAACAGAGGCAGAGAGGGGCCGGGGGCGGAGGCGTCGACGGGGCCGGGGAGAGGCCGTGGCAGAGGGGTCAGCGGAAGGCGGGGGAGTGGTGCCGGGCCCAGTCGGCGAAGGTGCGGGGTGGGCGGCCGAGGACGTGTTCCACGTCGGGGCTGAGGCGTTGCTCGGCGGGGGAAGGGGCGCCGAGGATGGCCAGCGTGGTCTCGACCACGGGCCCAGGCATGAAGTGCAGCATCTGCGCGCGGGCCGCGTCCCGGGTCTGCTCGACGAAGTGGACCGGTTCGCCCAGTGCGTCACCGAGCGCCCGGGCGCGCTGCCGGGGCGTGGTGAGCGCCGGCCCGGTCAACTCGTAGATCCGGCCCGCGTGTTCGTCTCTCCGTAGCGCTACCGCCGCGACCCCGGCGATGTCGCCCGGGTCGACGGTGGGCAGCCCGATGTCGCCGAACGGCGCGTGGACGGTCCGTTGGCTGCGGACCGACTCGGCCCAGGCGAACGCGTTGGAATGGAAGGCGGCGGGCCGCAGGATCGTCCACGCGAGCCCCGACTGTCGTAGGGCGTCCTCGGCGGCGCGTGCCGTGCCTCCGTGGGAGACCGACTCGGGCCGGGTCGCGACACCTTGGGAGGACAGCAGGACGACCCGAACGACACCGGCGGCCTTGGCGACGTCCAGGATGTCCCGCGGACTCAGCAGGTGTGCCTGGGCGCCGCCGCTGTGCAGGAAGAGCGCGTCGGCGCCGTCGAAGGCGGGCCGCAGGCTCGCGGTGTCGGTGAGGTCGGCGTGCTGCGATAGGGCGCCCTGCGGCACGTCCGCATCCGAGATTCCCCGGGATGTGGCGGTCACCTGCTCGCCGGCGGCCACGAGCGTCCGCACGAGCGAACGGCCGACGTTGCCGGTCGCCCCCGTCACTACGATCATGAACAACTCCCTTGTCAGGGTGGAGGGTTGGTGGTGCCCATGTGGGCGTGACCGCCTCGGAGGATGTGAACTCCGGGCGACAGAGGGACGCTAACATCGGCCGTATAGTAGGTACCTACAGGAAAGTGACTATCCCGAAGGGGAGTTGATGGGGAGCGTCATGGCACGGCAGGTGTCCGCGGCCACCGATCCGGAGCTCGCCTGCCCGATCGGTCCGGTGGTGGACATCGTGTTCAGCCGGTGGACCACGCCGATCCTGTGGTCCCTTCATACGTACAGCCGCCAGCGTTTCGTCGAGGTGCAACGGCGGATCGCCAAGATCACCCCGAAGGTGCTGACCCAGCGGCTACGGCAGTTGGAACGCGACGGTCTGATCGTGCGCACCTACCACCCGGAGGTGCCCCCGCGCGTCGAGTACGAGATCAGCGAACTCGGCCGCAGCCTCGCCCCGCTCTTCGCCCACCTCACCGAATGGGCCGCCAGCAACCTGGACAAGGTCGAACGGGCCCGGCAGGACTACGACGCGGACCCAGATCGATAACTGCCCGTGCTGGCAGCCGCGCCCGAAGGCCCGTCGGCGCACGCATGACGTCGCATGCGGCCCCTGCCGACGGACCGTTCCGAGGAACGGGCACGCGTACCGGCACGGGAACAGGCACGGGAACGGGAAGAGGTGCGGGCGTGGGCACGGACATCGCGGTGTCCGTGCCCACGCCCGTGTCCACGCCCGTGCCTGTGCGCGTGCGGTGGGTCGCTGCGGCTCAGCGGCCCAGTCGGCTGCGGAGCAGGGTGAACATGGCGTTGAGTTCGGGGATTTTGAGGAGGCGGGCGAGGGCCAGGAAGAGGCCGAGGAGGACGACCGTGCCGGCGAGGAGGGCGGTCAGGGAGCTCAGGGCGGTGGTGCCCAGGGCGTGGAGCAGGGCGGTGGAGGCGGCTCCGGCGGCGAGTGCGGCCGGTGCGGCGGCGGCGCACAGGCGGGTGTAGGTGCGCAGGATGCGGGCGCCGTCCAGGTCGCCGCCGAGTCGTGTGCGCAGACGGCGCCAGGCGACGGCGATGCCGACGGCGAAGGCCAGGCCGTAGGAGGCGGCCATGCCGGTGACGGCCCAGCGCGCGGGGAGCAGGGCGAAGCACAGTCCGGAGGCGGCGGCGTTGACGAGGGCGACGACCAGGGTGTTGTAGAAGGGCGTGCGGGTGTCCTCGTAGGCGTAGAAGCCGCGCAGGACGACGTACTGGGCGGAGTAGGGGATGAGGCCCAGGCCGAAGGCCATCAGGACGTGGCCGATGCCCTGGGCGCCCTCGGTGCCGGAGCTGGCGTAGAGCAGCGTGGCCATCGGCGTGCCCAGGGCGAGGAAGGCGAAGGCGCAGGGCACGACGGCGACGGCGGAGGTGCGCAGACCGTAGGAGATGTCGTCGCGGACGGCGGTGGCGTCGCCAGCGTGGGCCGCGCGGGAGATGCGGGGCAGGACGGCGGTCATGACCGACACGGTGATGATCGCCTGGGGCATCTGCCATATCTGGTACGCGAAGTTGTACGCGGTGATGCCGGCGCCGGTGTGGCCGGCACGTTCGGCGGCGGCGCCCGCCTTGGTGGCGAGTTGGGTGACGACGGTCAAGCCGATCTGGTTCGCGAGCACGAACAGCAGCGTCCACTTGGCCAGGCCGACGGCCTTGCCCAGGCCGTGTCCGCGGAAGTCGAAGCGGGGGCGGAGTCGGACGCCGGCGTCCCGCAGGTACGGCAGCATGGCCAGTGCCTGGACGGCCAGTCCGAGCAGGGTGCCCAGGCCGATGAGCCGGACCCCCTCGGGGGTGATGGTCGCCGGGCCGACGCCGGAGGCGGTGAACCCGCCGAACGCCCAGATGAACGCGCCGAAGCCGGCGATGGTGACGACGTTGTTGAGGACCGGGGTCCACATCATCGCGCCGAAGCGGTCACGGGCGTTGAGGATCTGTCCGAGCACGACGTGGATCCCCATGAAGAACATGGTGGGCAGGCAGTAGCGGGCGAACGCCACGGTGAGCGCCATGCGTTGGGGGTCGGCGGCGATGTCCGGCGACATCATGCGGACCAGCAGCGGCGCGGCCAGCACACAGAGCGTGGTGGCGCCGGCGAGGACCACGACGACGAGGGTGAGCAGCCGGTTGGCGTACGCTTCGCCGCCGTCCTTGTCCTTCTTCACGGCGCGGACGAGCTGGGGCACGAACACCGCGTTCAGTGCCCCGCCGCCGACCAACGTGTAGATCATCGTGGGCAGGACGTTGGCGACTTGGTAGGAGTCGTTGAGGGTGCCGACGCCGATCGCGGCCGCCATGACGAGCGTGCGCAGGAACCCGGTGATCCGGGACACGATGGTGCCCGCCGCCATCAGGGCGCTGGACTTGGCCAGGCGGGCGGTGCCGCCCTTCGGCTCGGGCTCGGGTTCGGGCTCGGGTTCGGACGTGGTGGGAGCCGTGCGGGGAGGGGCGGGGGCGTGTTGGACGGGCGTGCGGAGCGGCAGGGTGTCGTCCGGCAGCTGGCCGTGGAGTCCTCCTCGTCCGTTGGACTCTTCGTGTGGCGCAGCCATGCCTGTTCCTCCTCGTCAGGACGGGCCCCCGCGGCCCGTCGTGGCTCGACAGGACACCTTCGCACCCCGCCGCGACCAGGTGTGCACGGGCTGCCGTGGACCGGGACTTTTCCGTCATGTTCTTCGTGATCCGGCGTTGCGATCCGCCGTCGTGATCCGGCGTCATGATCCTCGGTCGGGATCGGTCGGAGGCCATCGCGGGGAGGCGTGCCGCGGTGTCCTTATGATCACGGACGAACTCCGGTCCTCCGGGCGGGAGTCGCGTATCCGTGGTCCAAGGCAAGACGTTCACCAACCGGTGGGAGATGCAGGTGCAAGGCCGGCCGGACGCTCCGGATGAGGTCCCTTTCCCATGATGGAAAGGGACCTCGTTGCGTAGCGGGTCAGGCGCCGACGGTTCCGTCGACGCCCTCGCGGAGGAAGTCGGCGTGGCCGTTGTGACGGGCGTACTCGTGGATCATGTGCAGCATGATCAGGCGCAGTGAGACGTCCTCGCCCCACCGGGGTTGGTAGGCGGTGAGGTCGAGCGAATCGGCCGCCCGCTCGATGCGCCGGGAGTGGGCCACCTCCTCCTGCCAGGCGGCGAAGGCCGAGGCGCCGGTGGTGTCGGCGTCGTCGAACGCGGCCTTGTAGTTGCCCTCGTCGGACCAGACCAGGGGGATGTCCTCACCGTTGACCACCCGGCGGAACCAGGTGCGTTCCACCTCGGCCATGTGCCTGACCAGGCCGAGCAGGGAGAGCGTGGACGGCGGCATGGAGCGCTGCCGCAGTTGCTCGTCGGTCAGCCCCTCGGCCTTCATGGCGAGCGTGGCGCGGTGGAAGTCGAGGTAGGCGCGTAGCGTCTCCCGCTCACCGGCACGTCGGGGCGGATCGAGGCGTTCGATTGTCATGTACGGAGAGGGTAGTGGGGGAACGGAGCGGGGAGCGGTCGACGCCCGCGCGGTATGCCGCGGCCCGGGGGCCGTTGCACCCGGGCCTTACCGGCGTGTGACGGCGGAGCCCCGCCGCTAAGGCAGATACCGCTCGATGGCGGCCCGCCCCTTCTCCTCGATCAGGCGCTGGGCCCAGGCCAAGCTCTGCGGAGTGGGTTCCCGCCCGGACGCCCTGACCAGGTCCTCCGCGTCGAAGGGCCGCTCGCTACCGGTGTACAGCTCCGCCGGCCGCCGCTCGGACGGGGTCTTACTGCCATTGGTCGTCACAGGTCCTCCTCTGTCCGCGCCCGCCGAGTGCCGGGACCTCGCTGGTTCCATCATGGGACCGGCGCCGGCGACCCGCACGGCGTACCCCGGCCCATCTGCTCAGCCCACCGGCCGCGGAGCCCCCGGATAGTGCGACGGGAACGCCTGTTCCGTCCAGATCGTCTTGCCGAACGGCGTGTACCGCGTCCCCCAGCGCTGCACCAGCTGCGCGACGATGAACAGCCCCCGGCCGCCCTCGTCGTCGCTCGCGCTGTACCGCAGGTGCGGCGAGGTGTGGCCGGTGTCGGAGACCTCCGTGACCAGGGCCAGATCCCGCAGCAGGCGCAGGTGCACCGGCCCCGAGGCGTGTCGCACGGCGTTGGTGACCAGCTCGCTCACCGCCAGCTCGGTCGCGTACGACAGCTCCGCGAGGCCCCACTCCGCCAGCTGCCGGGTGGCCAGCGCACGGGCGGCGGCCACCGCGGCCGGCTCCGCGGGCAGCTCCCAGGCGGCGACCTGCCGGGCGTCCAGCTCCCGGGTCCGCACCAGCAGCAGCGCCGCGTCGTCCGGCGCCGCCCCGCCCGGCAACAGCGCCGCCAGCGCCCGGTCGCACAGCTCCTCCAGCGGACGCCGGTTCTCCCGCAGGACGTCGCCCAGGATCGCCAGTCCGGCGTCGACGTCCCGGTTCCCGCCCCGGAGCAGACCGTCGGTGAACAGGGCCAACAGGCTGCCCGCCGGCAGCTCGGTCTCCCACGACTCGAACGGCAGGCCGCCCAGCCCCAGCGGCGGACCGGCCGGCAGGTCCGGGAACGACACCTCGCCCCCGGGGTCCACGATCGCCGGCGGCGGGTGCCCGGCCCGGGCCATCGTGCAGTGCCGCGACACCGGGTCGTAGACCGCGTACAGACAGGTCACCCCGGTGGCCACGTCGTCCGGGGCGGGTTCCGCGACGGTGCCCGCCGCGCGCTCCTCCGGGGTCTGTCCCACCTGGTCGTCGAGCCGGCTCAGAAGTTCGTCGGGCGCCAGGTCCATGCGGGCCAGCGCCCGGACGGTCGTGCGCAGTCGGCCCATGGTGGCCGCGGCCTGGAGACCGTGTCCGACGACGTCCCCCACCACCAGGCCGACCCGGGTGCCGGACAGCCCGACGACATCGAACCAGTCGCCGCCCACCCCGGCCCGGTCGTCGCTGGGCAGGTACCGGTAGGCCATGTCCACCGCGGACTGCGGCGGCAGGCGCTGGGGCAGCAGGTTGCGTTGGAGGGTGAGGGCCGCGGCGTGCTCGCGGGCGAAGCGGCGGGCGTTGTCCATCGAGACCGCGGCCCGGATGACCAGTTCGTCGGCCAGCTCGATCTCGCCGCTGTCGAAGACCGCCGGGTCGTCCCCGCGGTCGAACGTCACCAGCCCCATCGGGGTGCCACCGGCCCGCAGCGGCACCACGATCGTCCGCTCCGTGCGGATCATCCCGCCCGACGACAGGCTCCGGTACGGGAGCGTGCCCCGCCGGTACGCGACCGGGTACGGCGGGTCCGGCGGCCGGTCCGGCGGGTCGTCCCAGGAGCGCGAGGCCACCCGGATCAGGTCCGGCCCGCCGCCCTCGCCCGGATCCGGATCACCGCCCTCCAGCACCGACCGCAGCAGATCGACGGTGACCGTGGCCGCGAAGAGCGGTACCGCGACCTCGGTCACCTCCCGTGCGGTGCCGACCATGTCCAGCGTGGTGCCGATCCGGCGGCCGGCCTCCACCAGGAGGTTCAGCCGGCGCTGCGCCTGGTAGCGGTCGGTGATGTCGAAGGAGTCCTCGCACACCCCCAGCACCCGCCCGTCCGGGTCCTGCAACCGGTAGTACGAGCAGGACCAGACGTGCTCGGTCCCCGGGTCGGTGGGCTGTTCGCCGACGAAGTGCAGGTCGAGGAACGGCTCACCGGTCGCCAGCACGTGGTGCATCACCGTGTCCAGGCTGTGCGGGTACCCCTCCGTCACGAACTCGCCCGGATACAGCTCGTCCGCCAGCTTGCCGCTCAACTCCCGCAGCGGCAGCCCGACCTCCCGCCCGTACGAGGTGTTGAACCACGTCAGCCGCAGATCGTTGTCGTAGATGGCCAGGCCCACCGGCGATTGGGTCGCCAGGCCGTGCAGCATTGCCTGCCGGGCCTCCCATTGGCGCAGGTCGCCGAGTGACGTCGCCACCAGCACCCGGGCCGGTCCGGGCCCGGCGTCGGGGAGGGCGTCGGCCAGTGGGCACATCGTGATCGCCACCGACAGTTGGTGGCCGTCGGCGTGCCGGGCGGTGCGGGTCTCGATGCGGGTCGGTTCCCCGGCCGACGGTGCCGCGCCGTCCGGAGCCCGCTCCAGCAGGAACGTGCCGGCCGGCCGACCGATGATCTCCTCCGGTGCGTACCCCAGCAGCTTGCGGGCCGCCGCGCTCCACCCGATGACCCGTCCCCGGGCGTCCAGAACCGCTGTGGCCGCCCTGGTGACGTCGAGGGGACCACGGAAGTCGGCGCTCGTCGCCGCGCTCCATGCGTTCATGGCATCAATCCAGCCCGGTTCAGTACCTCCAGCATCGAGCCCGGTCCCCACCCGCACAACCGGCCCTGCCCCGAGCGGGCGACCGCCGGGGCGGGCCTCCCTTGGTGCGGGGCCGGGCGGTCGCTGGCACAGTGGGAGGGGCGCCGGGGCCCGGCCGCGCTCCGCGCCGACCCGCGCGGGCTGATCCACGCTCACCCGTCGGACCGGCCCCGGGCCCGGTCGCAACAGGAGGCCGATGACCATGCCGTGCCCACGCCCGACCGCACCGGTCCGCGGTGCGCCCTGCTGGGTGAGCCTGATGACCAGCGACCTGCGGTCCGCGCAGCGCTTCTACGGGGCCGTGCTGGGCTGGCACTTCCGGCCGGCCAGTTTGGGCGAGGAGTTCTCGGTGGCCCTGCACGACGGGGAGCCGGTCGCCGGGGTGGGGGCGCTGGTGCCCAGTTTCCAGGTGCCGGTGGCCTGGACCGCGTACTTCGCGGTGCCGGACGCCGATGACATCGCCGCCCGGATCCGCGAGCGGGGCGCCACGGTGGCCGTCGGACCGCTCAAGCTCGGCCCCGGGCGGGCCGCCCTCGCCGCCGACCGGGACGGCGCCACCTTCGGCTTCTGGGAGGGGCAGACGCTGGCCTGGTCGGTGGGGACCGGCCACGCCCCGGCGATCCTGGAACTGCGGACCAGGGACGCGTTCGCCGCGGCCATCTTCTACGCCGAGGTCTTCGACTGGGCGTCGGAGGAACCGGGCGGCTGCCAGGTGACGTACGAGCACGACCAGGTGATCGTGCACGACGGCACGCACGTGGTGGCGGCGCTGCGCGGCGGCGCGGTGGAGGCAGCCCCGGACCCGCGGGTGCGGCCGCAGTGGCATGTGCACTTCCGGGTGCCGGACGTTGACGCGGCCATCGAGGCCGCGGTGGCCGCCGGTGGGACCGCGACCCCCGTGACGTCGACCCGGGACGGTAACCGGAGCCGGGCGATGGTGCGCGACCCGGACGGTGGGTTGTTCACCGTGACGGGTCCCGGAACGCCGTCCTGACGCCCGCCCGGCGCCGGTCACCCGCCCTTCCCCAGTCATCGGTCGTCCGTGCCTGTCCAGACATCAGTTATCCATACCTTTCCAGTCATCGGTCGTCCGGGCTTCGCCGGGCGTCCGCCGTTCTTCCGTCACCCGCCCTGCTCCGGTTGCAGGGGCGGGCACCACGTGGACTGGGTGCGGCCGCCGATCCGGCCGCAGTAGCCGGCCTGGGTGGGCTTGCCGACGCCGTCGATGTGCTGCACCGACAGCAGCTTGTCCAGCGGGACCTGACGGTCCACCTCACCACCGAAGCTGATGATCCCGCTCTCCCCGTCGAGCGCCCCGTCCCCGTGCACCCCGCTGATCGCGTGCCAGACGGCGGGCGGGCTCAGCGGCATGCCCGCGGCGTCCTCGCGCAACTGCTTGACCGCGTTGACGTACAGCTTCACCGCGTCGAAGCCGAGTGCGGCGTGGCCGTCGAGGGAGGAGTTGGGGACCTTGACGCACTCCTCGGGGAAGAGTCGGGACATCTCCGAGTACAGCTCGCTGGAGTCCTCGCAGTGCGCCGAACCGAGGGTGAAGTCCAGGAAGTCGTAGGGGATTCCGGGGTACTGCGCGCGGCGGACCGGGTCGGCGGCCAGGCGGGCCACGTCGTCGCCGCCGATGACGGTCGGCGGGGCCGAGTTGCAGGACTCGTTGATCCCGCCGAGGAAGGTCTCGAAGTCCTCCGCGCGGCCGGCGTAGAACACCAGCCCCGGGTAGGAGCAGCTGCGCTGGCCGACCGAGCCGGCGCCCGGCGCGTCCGAGGACGGCTCGTCGCCCGGGGGCGGCGGCGGGCTGAAGGCGGTCCGCTCGACCGCGAAGCCGCGGGCCCGGAACTGCTTGGCGACGTCGTCGCTGAGCGTCTTGCTGTAGGTGTCGGTGGGGTCGGCGGAGCTGATCACCCGGACCCGCCGGGTGGGTTGGGTCCGACCGTTGACGAGGTGGTCGGCGTAGGCGCCGGCGATCTCGGCCTCCCGGCTGTTCTGCGGCGACACCTGGAAGTACATCGGCGACTGTCGTACCAGGGAGTCAGCGGAGAGGGTGGTGGCGACCATGGGCAGCCCCGCCTCGGTCAGCTTGCGGATCGTCCGGTTGGTGGCCTCGCGGCTCTGGTCGAGGCCGGTGACGCCGACGATGGACGGGTCCTGGACCTTCAACTCCTGGAGTATGGCGACGACGTCGGTGCCGTAGCGCATGCCGGAGCCGGCGTTGGCGGGGAAGATCCGCAGGATCGGTTCGGTGCTGCCGGTGGTGCGCAGCTGTCGGGACTGGGCGCTGGCCGCGCCCTGTAGCGCCTCCCGCCCGTAGGCGAGCTGGGCGGTGGACTTGCCGGTGCTGCTGAGCAGCGCGGAGAGGTGGACGAGGGTGACCAGCGGGCGTTCCGGAGACGCCTGGTGGATCTGGTCGGCGCGGGCGTTCTGGTCGGCGATGGTGCGCAGGGTCTTGTTGAGTTCGTCGTCGGGGGAGTGGAAGGTGAAGCCGTGTCGGGAGACGCCGATGCACTCGCCGGTCTCCACGGTGCGCAGGGTGTCGGCGTCGTCCTGGAAGCGGCCGAGTCCGCAGTGTGCCTTGCGGTAGGCGCCCTCCTGGCCCCAGAGCAGCCCGCCCGCGCCCAGCAGGGTCGCGGTCACCGCGCAGGCGACCGCGACGGAGACCACGCGCCGTGCCCACAGCGGCGGCTCGGGAAGGCGTAACCGGGCGTCCTGCGCCACTTCTTGACGACGCGTCAGTTCGTACTGGGCCTTGGCCGCAGGGTCGTCGGAGGGCGGCATCAGTGCGGGTACGGTGACCGGCAGGTACCAGGGGGCCCGGTTGCGGGCCCGGCCGGTGTGCAGGAAGGTGTCCCGCCAGCCGCCGTAGAGCCGGTCGGAGAGCTCCCACAGTGAGCTGTGCCCCCAGTCGGTGCGGATCTCGGTGCCCTCCGCGGGCGGCTGCGCGCCGCAGCTGATGACCAGCAGCGGATCGAAGGCGCCGGTCTCGTTGCGGACGTCGATGACGGTGCGCAGCAGCGGATAGCCGCAGTTGTCGGCGTCCGCGCCGGCCAGCAGGGCGACGCAGTACGCGGTCCGGCGGGCCGAGCGCGGACGCCACGGGCGGCGGCGGAACGCGATCCGCAGGTCCTCCAGGAAGGCGTTGACCATCAACTTCCGTAACTGCTCCGGGTCCTCGACCTGGTTGTGCGGGACGGTCAGCCGCTCCGCGAAGCCGATGAACGTGCCCGGGTCGCGCGGGGCGAGGTAGGGCTGGTTGAGCAGCCAGCGGTACTCCCGGCCCAGTCCGCGGCGGACCCGGAACCACGCCAGTGGGAAGAGGTGCACCGCGAACAGCCAGACCCACCAGGGCACATGGCCGTCCACCGCGAGTTCGGTCTCCGGCGCCCGCAGCAGGCCGAACAGTCGGCGGCGCCGGAACTCCCGCTCCCGCAGCCCCTGGAGGAGGCTGTGGTCGGTGCCCTCGACGTCGCCGGCTCCGCCCGGGTCGCCGCCGGCACCGGTCTGCACCAGCCAGTTGACCAGGCCGAACCGGCGGAACCGGACCCGCCCGTCGGCGCCGTTGACGCTGCGGGCGAAGCCCTGTGCCAGCCGCTCCAGCGTCCGCCGGACCGCCTCCACCGACCCGGGGTCGGTGGACGACGGCTCGGCCGTCAGGTCGTGCAGGCAGTGCGGGACCCGCCGGGGGTCGGCGTGGGTGAGGAAGTAGTTGATGCCGCGGGCGAGCTGGGCGTGGTCGTCGCCGGCGACCAGGCAGAGGACCGGGAGGCCCTCGCGGCCCTGCGCCACGCCCCGGTGCCGCACGGGTTCCGGACACTCCCTGCGGCGCGGTCGGCGGACGAGATCGGCGATCAGCCGGAGCAGATGCCCGGCCCCGTGGAAGACGGGTATCTGGGAATCGAGTTCGTTCGGCGCCATGGTGCCCCTGAGGCCGGTTCCGAATAAGGCCGGTATTGTGCCACCGCCCGTCGGCCGGAAGCTACGGTTCGGCCCCCTGTGCCCCGAGCTCTCGGCGAACCTGTCTTGGCCGTGGGTGTCCCGCTGCTGACGGACTGCGCCACCGGCATCGACGACGGTGGGTCGGCGCGACACCCCGGTGGCGGCCGGGCCGGCGCCCCCTTGCACGAAGTGGTCTCGCCGCAGGCCACCGCGGTGCGCGGCCGCAACGGCCCGGGGGCGTGATACCGCCCGAAAGGCCCGTGGCGTTGCTGTGCTGGTGTGCTCCGACGGGCGTGACGTGACGGATGTGCACACTCGGTGCGGGTGGGGCGTAAAGGGGAGCTGTGGGCGCGGTTAAGAAAACCTCGATGGACCGGAAGGCCGCCGTAGGGAAGATTTCTGGCCGGAGATCGGCGGCCCGCAGCGGGCCCCGTGAACGTCACAGCACTCATTCACGTACGGGAGCCGTTGCGGTGAAGGCACTGGTCAAGCAGAAGGCGGAGCCGGGACTCTGGCTGACGGACGTGCCGGAGCCGTCGATCGGCCCGGGCGAGGTGCTGATCAAGGTGCTGCGCACCGGCATCTGCGGCACCGATCTGCACATCCGCGCCTGGGACGGCTGGGCGCAGCAGGCCGTCAGCGCCCCGCTGACCGTGGGCCACGAGTTCGTCGGGGAGGTCGTCGAGACCGGTCGCGACGTGGTCGACATCAAAGCCGGCGACCTGGTCAGCGGCGAGGGCCACCTGGTCTGCGGCAGCTGCCGCAACTGCCTGGCCGGCCGGCGCCATCTGTGCCGCGCCACGGTCGGCCTGGGCGTCGGCCGGGACGGCGCCTTCGCCGAGTACGTCGCGCTGCCCGCCGCCAACGTGTGGGTGCACCGGGTCCCGGTCGACCTCGACATCGCCGCGGTCTTCGACCCGTTCGGCAACGCCGTACACACCGCGCTCTCCTTCCCCCTGGTTGGCGAGGACGTCCTGATCACCGGCGCGGGGCCGATCGGCATCATGGCGGCGGCGGTCGCCCGGCACGCCGGCGCCCGCAACGTGGTGATCACCGACGTCAGCGAGCAGCGCCTGGACCTGGCCCGCAAGGTCGGCGTGAGCCTCGCCCTCAATGTCTCCGCCACCTCGATCGAGGCCGGCCAGCGCGAACTGGGCCTGCGCGAGGGCTTCGACGTCGGCCTGGAGATGTCCGGCCGGCCGGAAGCGCTGCGCGGCATGATCGGCAACATGACGCACGGCGGCCGGATCGCCGTCCTGGGACTGCCCTCCGAGGAGTTCCCGGTCGACTGGTCCCGGATCGTCACCTCGATGATCACGATCAAGGGCATCTACGGCCGGGAGATGTTCGAGACCTGGTACGCGATGTCCGTGCTGCTCGAAGGCGGCCTCGACCTCTCACCCGTGATCACCGGCCGCTACCCGTACCAGGAGTTCGACGCCGCCTTCGCCGACGCGGCGAGCGGCCAGGGCGGCAAGGTCATCCTCGACTGGAGCGCCTGACCCTCGCCCGGACCGCCCGCCACCCCCAGACGACGGCGCTGAGCGCCGGCTCCCTTCGCGCCTAAGGAGACCTCCCCCATGTTCGACGCCGTACGCGACGACCTGCGCACCGCCCTCGACGAGATCCGCGCCGCCGGACTGCACAAGCCCGAGCGGGTCATCGGCACTCCGCAGTCCGCCACCGTCGCGGTCACCGCCGGCGGCCGCCCCGGCGAGGTCCTCAACTTCTGCGCCAACAACTACCTGGGCCTGGCCGACCACCCCGAGGTCGTCGCCGCCGCCCACGAGGCCCTGGACCGCTGGGGCTACGGACTGGCGTCGGTCCGCTTCATCTGCGGCACGCAGGAGGTGCACAAGGAACTGGAGCGCCGGATCTCCCACTTCCTCGGCCAGGAGGACACCATCCTCTACTCCTCCTGCTTCGACGCCAACGGCGGCGTCTTCGAAACCCTGCTCGGCCCGGAGGACGCGGTCATCTCCGACGCCCTCAACCACGCCTCCATCATCGACGGCATCCGGCTCTCCAAGGCCCGCCGCTTCCGCTACGCCAACCGCGACCTGGCCGACCTGGAACGGCAGTTGAAGGAGGCCCAGGGTGCCCGGCGCACCCTCGTGGTCACCGACGGCGTGTTCTCCATGGACGGCTACCTGGCGCCGCTGCGGGAGATCTGCGACCTGGCCGACCGCTACGGCGCGATGGTCATGGTCGACGACTCGCACGCGGTCGGCTTCGTCGGCGCCGGCGGCCGCGGCACCCCCGAGCTGTGCGGGGTGATGGACCGGGTCGACATCCTCACCGGCACCCTCGGCAAGGCGCTGGGCGGCGCCTCCGGCGGCTATGTCGCGGCGCGCGCCGAGATCGTCGCGCTGCTCCGCCAGCGTTCCCGCCCCTACCTCTTCTCCAACTCGCTCGCGCCGGTGATCGCGGCCGCCTCGCTGAAGGTGCTCGACCTCCTGGAGTCCGCCGGTGACCTGCGGGAACGCCTGCACGCCAACACCGCGCTGTTCCGTTCGCGGATGACCGAGGAGGGCTTTGCGATCCTGCCCGGCGAGCACCCCATCGCGCCCGTGATGATCGGTGACGCGTCCGAGGCGGGCCGGATGGCCGAGCTGCTGCTGGAGCGCGGGGTGTACGTCATCGGCTTCTCGTACCCGGTGGTCCCCCAGGGCGAGGCCCGGATCCGGGTCCAGCTGTCCGCCGCCCACTCCACCGAGGACGTGCACCGCGCGGTGGACGCCTTCGTGGCCGCCCGCGCGGCGCTGGGGAGCTGACCGGACCGACCGGACGGCCGCGGGGCGCGACCCGGGCGAACCCTGCGAAACTGGCACCATGATCGAAGCACGTCGGCTGCACATCCTCCGTGCGCTGGCCGACCACCGCACGGTGACCGCCGCGGCCGCCGCGCTCTACCTCACCCCCTCGGCGGTCTCCCAGCAGTTGGCCGCGCTGGAGCAGGAGACCGGCCACCGCCTCGTCGAGCGCGGTGCCCGCGGCGTCCGACTGACCGCAGCGGGCGACATCCTGCTCGGTCACGCCAACGCCGTCCTGGCCCAGCTGGAGCGCGCCGAGGCGGAGCTGGCCGCATACGACCAGGGCGAGGCGGGCACCGTGACGGTGGCCGCGTTCGCGACCGGTATCGGGCTGGTGCTCGCCCCAGCCCTCGCCGAACTGGCCGGTTCCGCGCCCGGCATCCGGGTCCGGGTCCAGGACGCGGAGGGCGACGCCAGTCTGCTGATGGTGCTGGACCGGCAGGTCGACGTGGCGGTGGCCGTCGAGTACCGGGGCGCACCGGACGCGGACGACCCCCGGCTGACCCGCGTCCCGCTCTACGCCGAGCCGTTCGACGCGGTGCTGCCGCCCGGGCACCCGCTGGCCGGGGCGGCGGCGGTGCCGCTGGCCGGGCTCGCCAAGGACCCCTGGATCGGGCCCTATTCCGGCAATCCGTGTCATGACGTGGTCGTGCTGGCCTGTGAGTACGCCGGGTTCCGGCCGCGGGTGGAGCATTCCTCGGACGACTTCCGGGCGGTGGTGGCGCTGGCCTCGGCGGGGGTGGGGGTGGCCCTGGTGCCGCGCTCGGCGCTGCGCGGGATGGACCTCGGGGGTGTGGTGGTGCGGCCGGTCGACGGGGTGGCGCCGACCCGCCGGGTGTTCGCCGCGGTCCGGCGGGGCGCGGAGGACCATCCGCTGTTCCGTCCGGTGCTGGCGGCACTGCGGACGGCGGCGGCCGAGCAGGGGTGAGCCGGCGGAACCGCCCGTCGGGCTGACGGTGCACCAGAAGGGGGCTGGCGGCCGTCAGGCCGTGGTGCCGCGCGGAGGGCGACCGGTGCGCTTCCAGGTCGCCAGCTGGCGGGCCGTCCAGGTGGTGATGATCCGGCCGGCCGGGACGCCGCACTCCTCGGCGCGGGCGCAGCCGTAGATCTGCCAGTCCAGCTGGCCGGGCGCGTGCGCGTCGCTGTCGACGGCGAAGAGGGCGCCGGCGTCCAGGGCCTGCCGCAGCAGGCGGCGCGGCGGGTCGAAGCGGTCCGGGCGGCAGTTGATCTCCACCGCGGTGCGGTGCTCGGCGCACGCCGCGAAGACCTCCGCGGCGTCGAACTCCGACTCCGGGCGGAGCGTGCCGGTGAGCTGCCGCCCGGTGCAGTGGCCGAGGACGTCCACCAGCGGATTGCTGACCGCGGCCAGCATCCGCCGGGTCATCGGCCCCTTGGCCATCCGCAGTTTCGAGTGGACCGAGGCGACCACGACATCGAGCTCGGCCAGCAGCTCCGGTTCCTGGTCGAGTGAGCCGTCGTCGAGGATGTCGCACTCGATCCCGGTCAGCAGCCGGAACGGCGCCAGGCGTTCGGCGACCTCCGCGACCAGGTCCAGCTGCTTCCGCAACCGTTCGGCGGTCAGCCCGCGGGCGATGGTGAGTCGCGGGGAGTGGTCGGTCAGTGCGCACCAGGCGTGGCCGAGGTCGCGGGCGGTCCTGGCCATCTCCTCGACGGGGCTGCCGCCGTCCGACCAGTCCGAGTGCAGATGGCAGTCGCCGCGCAGCGCCCGCCGAAGGGCCCGCCCCTGTTCCCCCTCGACCAGTGGGCCGCCGGCCTCCTCCTCCAGCCGTGCCAGATAGGCGGGCCGTTGTCCGGCGAGTGCCTCCTCGGCGACCCGGGTCGTCTTGGGGCCCAGCCCCTTCAGGCGCCCCAGCGTTCCGTTCCGGGCCCGCTCGCCCAGGGCGTCCGCGGGCAGCCCGGCGATCACCGACGCCGCGGTGCGGAACGCCTGCACCCGGTACGTCACCGCCCCCTGCCGCTCCAGCAGGAACGCGATCCGCTCCAGCGCCGCTACGGGATCCACGTACCCACCGTGCACCGGGCGGTGGTCGGCTGCCACCGCTGCCGGGCCCGCAAGTGGCCCCTACCGCAGTTATGCGAATATGTCCGTTCTCTGGATGGTCGATCCGTTTCCATCGGAATGACGGGGCGATAGTGGTGATGATTCCGGGCATTAGTGCACGGGAAGTCGAGGGCAATCATGTTCGGTTAAAACCTGTGCAACATCCCGGCTGTACTGCGGAAACGCGAATCGGACTTCTCGGCCTCGCGGAGCGCTGGCCGGACGTTAAGTTCGAGCGCCTTCAGGAAATCTGCACACCGAATGTGCAGCCGGCACACGGGCCGGGGTTTCGTGTGGGGGTGGTACCGCGCTGGTCAGTGGCTTGGTTCCGGAATGCCCTATTCCGCGGAAGTCGCAACGACGGTTCGGCGGAGAAGAAACCGGGGGAGTTGTGAAGATGCTTCGATCATGTCATGGACGCACGTACACGTCCGGTAATTTCGTGGAGCAGTTGCGCCGGGATCGCCGCTCATCCGATTAGCAGCGCAACCCACCTGCATGCTTTGATCCATCGCACCGCGGCAGTCGGCGGGGTTTCCGGATATCGGGAACCCGACCACCGTGGTCGCGGCCGGGTCACCCACCGGACGGCCCGTACGCAGTTTTTTCTTGATATTTATCCGAAGGGAAACATCATGAACAACGCCCAGGTGCAGACCCAGGAAATCTCCGACGCCGACCTGGACAACGTGTCCGGTGGCCTCGTCGGTGGCGTCCTGAGCACCGTCACCACCACCGTCGACTCCGTCGCCCCGGTCTCCGGTGTCCTCGGCACCGCCACCGGCCTGGTCCAGCAGACCACCGGCCTGAACCTCCAGGGCGTCGCGGGCGGCCTGACCTCCGGTCTCTGATCCGAGCCGCCCCTGTGCCGCAGCGCGGCACAGCCGGTGACGAACGGTCGTGACGGCAATCGGCGCCCCCTCCCTGCCGATCTGCCGTGCCGAGTGCCCCGGACAACCCGGTTCAGGCCGGGTCCGGGGCATCCGGCTGTCCGCCGTCGGCCCTGCGACGGCGGCGCGCTACCGTACCCCTACCAGTGCCCGCAGTTGAGGGAAGAGTGTCGTGCAGTTTCGCCAACAGGCCCTTTCCAAGCTGCAATCGCCCGAGGAACTCGATCTGCCGGTGCGCTTCGCCCGCCCCCAGGGCTGGTTGGTGCTGACCGTCACCGTCCTCGTCATGATCGCCGCAACCGTCTGGGCGATCACCGGCACCGTCTCCTCCACCCTCACCGCCCCCGGCATCCTCACCCACGGCCACGGCAGCTACGTCCTGCAGAGCCCGGTCGCCGGCCAGGTGACCGCGGTCCTCGCCGAGGAGGGCAAGCAGGTCACCGCCGACGCCCCACTGGTGCGGATACGCACCCCACAGGGCACCACCACCGTCGTCCGCGCGCTGGCCGCCGGCCGGCTGACCAGCCTGGTCGCCACCATAGGCGCGGTCGTCACCACCGGCGCCGACCTCGCCTCCGTGGAGAAGACCACCGGCAGCCGCGACCCGTTGACGGCCACCCTCTACGTCCCGGCCGAGAGCGCCGCCACCCTCCCCGCCGGCGCCGCCGTGGACCTCACCGTCGCCTCCGCGCCCACCCAGCGGTTCGGCGTACTGCGCGGCCACGTCGCGGCCGTGGGCCGGACCGCCCAGAGCCGCCAGCGGATCTCCGCGTTCCTCGGCAGCGCCCAGCTCGGCGAACTGTTCTCCCGCGCCGGCCAGCCGGTCGCCGTCCTGGTCCGGCTCGACGCCGCACCCACCGCCTCCGGCTACACCTGGTCCACCTCCGACGGGCCGCCGTTCGCCCTGGACTCGATGACCCAGGCCACCGCCGCCGTCCACCTGGCCGCGCAGCACCCGATCGATTGGCTGCTCTCGTGACCGCCCCCGACGCCTCAGCGGCGCCCCCGCAGCACCTGCCCCCCGCCGGCCGCGGCCGGCACCGCCCCGAGGGCGCCCCGCCCACCCGGCGCCGCCGGCCGCCGGCCCCCGCCGCCAAGGCAAAGAAGTCCGTGCGCACCCCCACCGTGCTCCAGATGGAAGCGGTCGAGTGCGGTGCCGCCTCCCTGGCCATGGTGCTCGCCCACTACGGACGGCACGTCCCGCTGGAGGAACTGCGGATCGCCTGCGGCGTCTCCCGCGACGGCTCCCGCGCCAGCAACCTCCTCAAGGCCGCCCGCAGTTACGGCCTGGCGGCCAAGGGCATGCAGATGGAACCGGCCGCCCTCGCCGAGGTCCAGGCACCGGCCATCCTCTTCTGGGAGTTCAACCACTACGTCGTCTACGACGGCGCGGGCCGTCGCCTCGGCCGCCGCGGCGTCCACGTCAACGACCCCGACAAGGGCCGCCGTTTCGTGCCCGTGGAGGACTTCGACACCAGCTTCACCGGCGTGGTCCTGGTCTTCGAACCGACCGAGTCGTTCCGCAAGGGCGGTCGCCGGCCCAGCGTGCTCAGCGCCCTGCCGGCCCGGCTGCGCGGCACCACCGGCACCCTGCTGGCCGCGTTGCTCGCCAGCCTGCTGCTGGTCGGCGTCGGCGCTGCGCTGCCCGCGCTCAGCCGCACCTACATCGACATGTTCCTGATCGGCAACCAGACCTCGCTGCTGGGGCCGCTGTTCGCCGCGATGGCCGCGATGGTGGCGCTCACCGCCGTCCTGACCGGCCTCCAGCAGGCCAACCTGCTCCGCGGCCGGATCATCTCCTCCACCCTCAGTAGCGCCCGCTTCCTGCGCCACCTGCTGCGGCTGCCGGTCACCTTCTTCGCCCAGCGCGCGCCCGCCGACCTCGTCCAGCGCCTCCAGTCCAACGACGCGGTCGCCGAAACCCTCGCCCGCGACCTGGCCGCGGCCGCCGTGGACGGCGTGGTCGTCGTCCTCTACGCGGTGCTGCTGTGGACCTACGACCCCCAACTCACCGTCATCGGCGTCCTGATCGCCCTGCTCAACGTCGTCGCCATGCGGATCGTGGTCCGGCTGCGCGCCACCCACACCCAGAAGCTGCGCGCCGACACCGCCCGCCTCACCAACACCTCCTACACCGGCCTCCAGCTCATCGAGACCATGAAGGCCACCGGCGGCGAGAACGGTTACTTCCGCCGCTGGGCCGGGCAGCACGCCGCCACCCTGGAGGAGCAGCAGCGACTCGGCGTCCCCAGTGCCTGGCTGGCGGTCGTCGCCCCCACCCTCGCCACCCTCAACAGCGCACTGATCCTCTGGATCGGCGGGCTGCGCGCCGTCGAAGGCCACCTCTCGATCGGCCTGCTGGTCGCCTTCCAGGCGCTGGTGACCCGCTTCACCGCCCCGGTCACCCGCCTCAACGGCGTCGCCGGCCGGATCCAGGACTTCGCCGCCGACGTCGCCCGCCTCAAGGACGTCGAGAGCTTCCCCGCCGACTCCCACTACTCCCGCCCGGACGCGGACGCCGGCACCCGCCGCCTCAAGGGCCACGTCACCCTCGACGACATCACCTTCGGCTACAGCCCGCTCGACGCGCCGCTGCTGACCGGCTTCTCGCTGGCCGTCGGCCCCGGCCGGCAGGTCGCCCTGGTCGGCGGCTCGGGCAGCGGCAAATCCACCGTCTCCCGACTGATCTCCGGCCTCTACACCCCCTGGGAAGGCACCATCCGGATCGACGGGCAGCGCCTGGAGGACATTCCGCGCAGCGCGCTGGCCGCCTCGGTCTCCTTCGTCGACCAGGACGTCTTCCTCTTCGAGGGCACCGTCCGGGACAACGTCGCGCTGTGGGACCCCTCCATCCCGGACGACGCGGTGATCGCCGCCCTCCAGGACGCGGCCCTCTACGACGACGTCATCGCCCGCCGCCCCGACGGCATACACAGCCGCGTCGAGCAGGACGGCCGTAACTTCTCCGGAGGCCAGCGGCAGCGCCTGGAGATCGCCCGGGCGCTGGTCCGCCGCCCCAGCATCCTCGTCCTCGACGAGGTCACCAGCGCGCTGGACGCCGGGACCGAGGCGGTCATCATGGACAACCTGCGGCGCCGCGGCTGCGCCTGCGTCATCATCGCCCACCGGCTGAGCACCGTCCGCGACAGCGACGAGATCGTGGTCCTCGACCACGGTGCGGTCGTCGAACGCGGCCGGCACGCGGAACTGGTCGCCGCCGGCGGCGCCTACGCCGAGCTGGTCAAGGAGCACTGACGTGGCATCCGTACACCCGTCCCCGGACGCGGGACCCGGCACGGAGCCGGCCACCGCACAGGTCACCGCACCGGCCGCCGCATCGACCACCGGACCCGGCGCGGCCGACGCGGTCACGCACGCCCTGGGCGGCCTCGGCGCCCCCGTCGACTGCACCGGACAGCGCAACGTGCCCCTCGAAGGCCCGCACGTCCTCTGGCTGGTCACCGGCGGCACCCTCGACCTGTTCGCGGTCGACGCCACCCAGGAGGGCCACTGGCACTTCCTCGGCCGCCTCGAAGCCGGCACCCTGCTGCTCGGTCCCGTCCAAGGCCCCCAACACACCCTCGTCGGCCGCCCGTCCCAGCACTGCGGACTGCGCCGGATCCCCCTGCGCGAACTACCTCGCCCCGAGCACGGCGGCTACGGCGACCAGGGCGCGCCCCCCGAGGCGTACGGGTACGACGACACCTACGGCGCACCGGCGGCCACCCCCCTGGAGCACGCCTTCGCGCTCGGCACCGCCCGCGGACTGGGCGTGCTGTTCGAGGCGCCGCTGGACGGCCGGCCCACCGACGAGGCGGTCGCCGACGACGACGTCCTGTGGATGCCGGTGCCGCCCGGCAGCGTCCAGTACGGCGCCTCCTACAGTGCCGAGGCCGCCGCCGACCTGCTCGTCGACGGGGCACTGTGGCAGCGGATGGTCAACCAGCAGTTCCGGCTGCTGTCCGCCGTCGACCGCTGGATCGAGCAGCTCGAACGCGCCCACGAGGACCGCGCGGCGGCCGGCATCAAGGCCGGCGAAGCCGTCCGGGAGCACGCCGACCAGGCACTGCTGGCCTCCATCGGCAAGGACCGCTCCGGACGCGCGGGCGCGGGCCGCGACCGGGCCGGCGACGACCTCACCTTCGCGGTCTGCCAGAAGGTCGCCGAGGTCGCCGGGATCCCGCTCACCGAGCCCCCCAAGGGCGCCGCGGCCGGCGACCGGATCAGCCCGGTCGAACGGATAGCCCTCGCCTCCCGGATCCGCACCCGCGCGGTCCGCCTCGACGGCCGCTGGTGGCGCTCCGACGCCGGACCCCTGGTGGGACACCGCGCCAAGTCCGGCGCTCCGGTGGCACTGCTGTGGCGGCGCGGCCGGTACGAGGCGGTCAACCCGTCCTCCGGGCTGCGGATCCGGATCGGCAAGGACAACGCCGACGAGTTCGAACCTCAGGCGGTGATGTTCTACCGGCCGCTGCCGGAGCGCCGGCTCACGCTGTGGCGGCTGATGCGCTTCAGTCTCCGCGGCACCCGCACGGACCTGCGCAACCTCGCCCTCAGCGGACTGGTGACGGTCGCCCTCGGCGCGCTCGTCCCGCTCGCCACCGGCCGGGTCCTCGGCGTCTACGTACCGGCCGCCGAGCGGGGCCTGATCGTTCAGGTCGCGCTCGCCGTCATCATCTCCGGCGTCGTGGCGGCCGCCTTCACCCTGCTCCAGAACCTCACCGTGCTGCGCGTCGAGGGCCGGATCGAGAGCATCCTCCAACCCGCCGTCTGGGACCGGCTGCTGCGCCTGCCGACCAAGTTCTTCGCCGCCCGCTCCACGGGCGAACTGGCCAGTGCCGCCATGGGCATCAGCGCCATCCGGCGGGTGCTGGCCGGCGTCGGCCCGATCGCCGTGCAAGCCACCACGGTCGGTGCGGTCAACCTCGTACTGCTGCTCCTCTACAGCGTCCCCCTGGCCCTCGCCGCGGTCGCCATGCTGCTCGTCATCGGCGCGGTCTTCCTCGTCCTGGGACTGTGGGAACTGCGCTGGCAGCGCCGGCTGATCACACTCGGCAACAAGCTCAACAACCAGGCGTTCCAGACCCTGCGCGGGCTGCCCAAGCTGCGCGTCGCCGCGGCGGAGTCCTTCGCGTACGCGGCCTGGGCCCGGGAGTTCGCCCGCTCCCGGGAGCTCCAGCAGAAGGCCGGCCGGATCAAGAACCTCACCACCGTCCTCAACGCCGTCTACCTCCCGCTGTGCTCCCTCGCGTTCTTCGTGCTGCTGGCCGGCCCGGCCCGCGGCACGCTGTCCGCCGGCGCCTTCCTGACCTTCAACACCTCGGTGACCATGCTGCTCACCTCGATCACCCAGGTCACCGGCGCGCTCCTCTCGGCCGCCGCGGCACTGCCGCTGTTCGAGCAGATCAAACCGGTCCTCGACGAGGCCCCGGAGGTCCGCGGCGGCAGCTCCCAGCCCGGTGTGCTCTCCGGTGCCATCGAGGCCCGCAAACTCTCCTTCCGCTACAGCGAGGACGGTCCGCTCGTCCTCGACGACGTCTCCCTCCAGGTGCGGCCCGGTGAGTTCGTGGCGATCGTCGGCCCGAGCGGCTGCGGCAAGTCGACCCTGCTCCGCCTGCTCATCAGCTTCGACCGGCCGTCTTCCGGCAGCGTCCTCTACGACGGCCAGGACCTCGGCGCGCTCGACCAGGCGGCCGTCCGCCGCCAGTGCGGGGTGGTCCTTCAGAACGCCCAGCCGCTCACCGGCTCGATCATCGACTGCATCTGCGGCGCCGAGGCGTTCACCCAGGAAGAGGTCTGGGCGGCGGCCGAGATGGCCGGGCTGGCCGAGGACATCAAGCGGATGCCGATGGGGCTGCACACCATGATCGCCGGCGGTGGCGCCATCTCCGGCGGCCAGCGGCAGCGGCTGATGATCGCCCAGGCGCTGGTCCGCCGCCCCCGCATCCTCTTCTTCGACGAGGCCACCAGCGCGCTGGACAACGAGACCCAGCGGATCGTCATCGACAGCACCCGCGCGCTCAGCGCCAGCCGGGTGGTCATCGCGCACCGCCTCACCACGGTGCTGGACGCCGACCGGGTCCTCGTCATGGCCGACGGCCGGATCGTCGAACAGGGCGCCCCGGCCGAACTCCTCGCCGACACCGGTGGCCGACTGCACGACCTGGTACGTCGTCAGATGGCCTGACCCCGCCCCGTCCACGGGCCGGCGGACCGTCCATTCCCCCGATCCCCGCAATCCGCCGCATATCGTGCGAGGCGCCGGAGAGCGGTGGATGGAGGATGCCATGACCAAGGCCAAGCACCTGTTCGACGCGATGCCCCCCGACCGGCGCCGTCGACTGACCGAAGTCGCCCACGAGGTGGCGCTGCCCCGCGCCACCCGCCTCTTCGAGGAGGGCCGCCGGGCCGACCGGTTCTGGATCATCCGTTCCGGCCGGGTCGCGCTCGACCAGCGGGTCCCCGGCCGTCGGGCGGCGATCGTCGAAACCCTAGGCCGGGACGAACTCCTCGGCTGGTCCTGGCTGTTCCCGCCCTACATCTGGCACCTCGGCGGGGAGACCGTCGGCCCCGTAGAGGCCGACGAATTCGACGCCGCCGCCGTCCGCGCCCTGTGCGAGGAGGACCCGCTCCTGGGCCGCGCGGTCTACCGCTATGTCGCCGAAACCGTCGCCGAACGCCTGCACGGCACCCGCACCCGCCTCCTCGAACTCTACGGCCCCCAAGGGAGCGGCGAGGGGCCCTGAGCGGCATCCGGCGGTGACCCGCGGCACGACCTGTGCGGATCCCGGGAACCGGATGCGGTATCCGCCCGACTACCTGTGCCGGGCCACGAGGGTGGCTCGCGCCCGGCCGACCGGCCGGAGCGGCACAGTGGTAGGGGAGAAGGCCCATGCGCCCAGGAAAATGGTGCGGACTCGCGATGGTCGTCGCGCTGACCGCCACGGCGTGCGGTTCAGCCGGCGGCGAGCGCGGAACGGGGGCGGGCGGCGGCCCACCGGGCCGCGACGGCTTCCCCGTGCGGGTCGCCGACTGCAAGGGCGCCGAGACCACGTTCACGGCCTCGCCCCGGAAGATCGTCACCAGCAACGCCACCGCCCTGGAGATGCTGCTGCGGCTGGGCGCCGGCGACCGCGTCATCGGCACCGGGTTCCCGCCCGGCAAGGGGACCCTGCCGGGTGACCTCGGCGCCCGGGCCGCCAAGGTGCCGGTGCTCGGGACGGCCGTCATCCCGAAGGAGAAGCTGCTGGGTTCGGGCGCCGACCTCTATATCGACACCTTCGCCGCCATGGGCGCGATGGGCGGGGCGGGCGACACCCCGACGGAGGAGGAGTTCGCGGCGGCGGGCATCCGCCACATCTACCTGGCGTCCACCGCCTGCGCCTCGATGGCCAAGGGGCCGCAGCGCGACCTGTCTGGCGTCGAGGGCGACCTCACCCGGCTGGGTGCCGTCACCGGCACCGCACCTCGGGCCCGTGAGCTCGTGGCCGGCATGCGGGCCAAGGTCGCCGCCGTCCACAAGGCGCTGGCGGACGTCCCGGACGGGAAGCGGCCCCGCTACTTCTTCTTCGACTTCGACGCCGGAACCAAGCAGCCGATGGCCCTCTGCGGCAAGCAGGTCGCCAACGCCGTGATCACCCAGGCCGGTGCCCGCAACGTCTTCGCGGACTGCGACGGGGACTTCAAGCCGGTCTCCTGGGAGGACGTGGTCGCCAAGAACCCCGACTGGATCCAACTGGGCGTCCGCGACCGCGGCGACGCGGCGGCCAACGCGAAGGCGTACGACCAGGCCGCCCAGTTCCTCAAGACCTTCCCCGCCACCAAGGGCCTGGCGGCCGTCCGGAACGGCAAGTTCCTGCGGATCGGCTCGGAGCGCACCACCCTTCCCGGCACCCGCACCGCGGACACCGTCGAGGAGATCGCGCACACCCTGTACCCGACGCGCTTCAAGGCGGCGCAGTAGTGGGGGAACGGTCACACGCCCCACGCACCGGACTACTGGCCCTCCTCCTCGCCGTCGCCCTGATCGCGGCGCTGACCGCCGCGGTGTCCCTGGGCGCCACCGACATCGCGCCCGGACACGTCTGGTCCGTGGTCCTGCGGCGGCTCGAAGGCGCCCCGCCCCGGACCGGCACCGACGAGCTGATCGTGTGGCAACTCCGGGTGCCCCGTGCCCTGTTGGCGGCCTGCGTCGGAGCCGGCCTGGGCCTGGTCGGCACCGCCACCCAGGCCCTGGTGCGCAACCCGCTGGCCGACCCGTACTTGTTGGGCATCTCCAACGGCGCCTCGCTCGGTGCGGTCGCCGCGATCGTGTTGGGCGCGGGCGCCGGCGGGGCACTGGGCCTCGGGTTGTCGGCGGCCGCCTTCGCCGGGGCGCTCGCCGCCTTCGCCCTGGTGTGGGCGATGGCGCGCCGGGGCGGCGGATTCTCGCCGCTGCGGCTGGTGTTGGCCGGGGTGGGCATCGGCCAGTTCCTGTCCGGCTTCACCAGCTATCTCGTCCTCCAGGCCGGCGACGAACAGCAGACCCGCGGGGTGCTGTTCTGGCTGATGGGCAGCCTGAGCGGGGCCACCTGGGGCGCGCTGTGGCTACCGGTCCTCGCGGTCGCGGCCGGTCTGTTGGTGCTCCAGGCGCGCGCCCGGGCGATGAACGCGCTGCTCATGGGCGACGAGACGGCGGCCGGACTCGGTGTGGACGTGACGCGGCTGCGCCGCGAACTGTTCGTGGTGACCAGCCTGTTGACCGGCGTCCTCGTCGCGGTCTCCGGCGCCATCGCGTTCGTCGGCCTGATGGTGCCGCACCTGTGCCGGCTGGTTCTCGGTGGCGACCACCGCCGTCTGCTGCCGCTGGCGGCCCTCACCGGAGCCCTGCTCCTGGTGGTGGTCGACCTGGTCTGCCGTACGGCGATGGACGGCCAGGAACTCCCCGTCGGGGTCGTCACGGCCATGATCGGCGCCCCGGCCCTGCTGTTCGTCCTGGACCGGCGGCTGGAGGCGGAGCGATGAGGATCGACATCGAGGAGCTGCGGGTCAGCTATGCCGGGCGGGACGTGGTCGCCGGGGTCCACCTCATGGCCGCCGCCGGCGAGATCGTCGGGCTGGTCGGCCCCAACGGCAGCGGCAAGTCCACCGTCCTACGGACCGTGTACCGCCATCTCCGGCCCACCGCGGGCCGGGTGCTGCTCGACGGGACCGACCTGCGCACCCTCTCCCTGGGGCGCACCGCCCGCCACATTGCGGCCCTGCCGCAGGAACGCGCCGCCGACTTCGAACTGACGGTCCATGAGGTGGTGGCCATGGGCCGGACGCCCTACAAACGGGCCTTCGCCGGCGAGGACCGCACCGACCGGGAGACGGTGGCCGGCGCGCTCGCCGCCGTCGGCATGTCCGACCAGGGCGCCCGCCGGTTCTCCGCCCTCTCCGGCGGCGAGCGGCAACGCGTACTGCTGGCCCGGGCGTTCGCCCAGGACCCGGACGTGCTGGTGCTGGACGAGCCCACCAACCACCTCGACGTCCGCCACCAGGTCGACCTGCTCGCACTGCTCCGCGACCGGGCCCGGACCACCTTGATCTCGCTGCACGACCTGAACGCCGCGGCGTCGCTCTGCGACCGGCTGCACGTCCTGGACAGCGGCCGACTGGTGGCCTCCGGCCCGCCCCGTACGGTGCTGACGCCGGAGCTGCTGGCGGAGGTCTTCGGCGTACGCGCCGCGGTGACCGAACACCCGCTGACCGGCGACCCGTTGATCGCCTTCGATCACCGGCGGACCCACCCCTGACGGCTCCTGCGGGTCCGGCCCGCAGGAGCCGCCGACCGGGCCCGCGCCCCGAGGTCCCCAGGGACCCTTCGGGGCGCGGGCCCGGTGTCGTTCACCCCGTCGCCGGGTCCGCAGGGGCCGCGAAGTGGCTGGGTCGCCCGTGGCGCAGGACCGGGCGGCCCAGTCGCTCGGCGTCCGCCCGGCGCAGCAACTCCCGTCGCCCGTCGGCGTGTTCCAGGACGCAGGCGTGCCAGGGCGTCATCCACACGTCCGGCGCGGCCAGCAGCCGGATGCCGAACTTGGCCGACCCCCTCGGCTGCGGATGGATGGACAGCCGCACCGCCCCCGGGTGGTGGTCGGCGATCAACTCCCCCCAGGCCCGGCTCCGCCGGATCACGCCGTAGGCCCGCGCCCGGCACTCGCGCTGGAGCGCCGAACGGGTACCGGGGTACGCCCGGAAGTCGGTGTCCTCGAAGAGGAACCGGGTGATCCCCTGGTACAGCCGCCGGGCGGTCTCGTCGGCCCGGGCCTCGGCCCGCAGCATCTCCAGCGTCGGCCCGTGCGCCGCCTCGATCCTGGCCCGCTTCTCGTCGTACGTCAGGTCGCCGTACGCCGCGCGCAGGTCGAAGACGTCCAGTCGGGCCGCGAGCCCCTCGTCGCCGATCAGCGCCCGCAGTCCGTCCGCGTACGCGTCGATGGTGGCGTCCGGCACCCGGATGAGGTCGCTGAAGACGTGTCCGTCCGAGCAGATCAGCATCCGCGCACCGGGCGGGTACACGGCCGTGATGCGGGCGCACAGCCGGTCCAGGAAGCGCAGCGCGAGCCGCTCGCCCTCATCGGGGAGCGGGCCCAGCACCTTCGCGGGATTGGGGGATTTGCAGGGGAAACCCGGCAGGGTGAACAGGATCGGCCGGCCCGCCGCGACCCAGTGGGACAGCTGCCGCACCTGGAGGGGGAAGGCGTCCGGGGTGTCCCCGTGGGGGTCGTCCAGGGTGCGCCGGTAGGGGAGGAGGACGCGGAGGATCTCCTCACAGGTGGCGTGGGTCGCGGAGGTGGGGCTGGACGCACCGTGTCCGGCGGGAGCGACCGCGGTGACGGGCGGGGTCAGCATGCTGCTTCCGGTGCGTCGGGTGTGCTCGGTGCGTGCGGTGTTTCCAGTGAGTGGGGTGCGTGTGGTGCGTGCGGTGCCGGTGTTGGGTTCGTGGCACGGGATGCGGCCATCGGGCAGCCGGGGGACTGAGGGTCGTACGTCACCGGAAGGCGGTTCACGCCGCGGGCCAACACCGCGGGAATCCAGGTGAGTTCGTCCTCCGGGACGGCCAGTCGGAGGGCCGGCAGCCGCCGCACCAGGGTGCCCAGTGCGATCTGCAACTCGGCGCGGGCCAGCGCGGCCCCCGGGCAGAAGTGAATGCCCTGGCCGAAGGCGAGATGCGGATTGGGCGAGCGGTCGAAGTCGAGGACGTCGGCGTCGGCGAAGCGCCGGGGATCGCGATTGGCCGCGCACAGCGAGACGATCACCGAGTCGCCGGCCGGGATCCGGGTTCCGTGCAGCTCGCTGTCCTCGGCGAAGAACCGCCAGGTCGTCAGCTCGAAGGCAGCGTCGTGGCGGAGCAACTCCTCGACGGCGCGGGGCAGTAGCTCCGGGCGGGCGGCGAGCGCGGCGAGCTGGTCGGGGTGGCGCAACAGGGTGACCAGCGCGGTGGTGATCTGGTTGGTGACCGGCTCCTGCCCCGCGACCAGCAACTGGAAGATCATCGAGTCCAGTTCCTCCGGGGTCAGCTCGCCCGCGTCGCGCGCCACCACCAGACGGGACAGCAGGTCCGCCCCCGGTGCCCGCCGTTTGTGCACGACCAGATCGGCGATGTACTGCTGGAGCCCGCGCAGTCGCGCCTCGTACGCCGGACGGCCGGGATCCGTGGGACCGACGGGCTGCACCACCTTCCCCCAGTCGCGGTCGAAGCGCCCCGCGAACGTCTCGGGCAGGCCGATCACTTCGGCCAGTACCCGGAAGGGGAAGTGCGCGGCGAACTCCGCCACGAGGTCGGCCCGACCGGACGCGGCGAACCGGTCCAGCAGCGCATCGGCCTGCTCCTGGAAGCGGGGGCGGAGCGCCTCGACCCGCTGCGGGGCGAAGGCGTCGGTGATCATCCGGCGCATCGCGGTGTGCCGGGGCGGGTCCTGGTGGAGCAGGTGCACCTGGAGCTGGGAGTGCTGCGGCTCGGGCATGATCGACGCGCGGGCCCGCCAGGCCGCGTTGCCGCGCGAGTGGTGCTTGCCCAGGCGCGGGTCGGTCAGCGCCTGCTGCGCCGCGTCGTACCCGGTGACGAGCCAGGCGCACACCCCACTGGGGAAGCGGACGCGGTGGACGGGCCCGCGGGCCCGCAGCTCGGCGTAGAGGGGATAGGGGTCGCGTTTGTAGTCGGTGCCGTACAGGGCTATGGGATCCGTGGTTCTGCTCGGATGCGTGGTTCTGGTCGGGTGTGTGGCGCCGGTGGGGCGCGTGGCACCGGTGCGGTCCGTGGCGCCGATGGGGTCCGTGGTGCCGGTCGTGTCGGCGATGTCCGGGGTGTCCGGGGTGTCCGGTGAGTTGGTGAGCGGTTGCATGGGGTCTCCTCCGCGAGGGGGTGGGGTGGTCCGGGAACGGGGTGGGGTGCGGCCCGTACGGGCGGGGTGGCTCACACGGTGATCTCCGGCCGGTACTGGTCGAGCCACAGCGCGAGGTCCACCACCCGCTCCAGCCGCAACCGGTGGCCCCACTCCAACCGCTCCGGTTCCGTCGTCAGGCCGGCCGTGATGACGCGCTCGTCGACCAGGTCGCGCACCTGCCCGCCGGCGGCGTCCAGTGCCTGGCGCGCGAGCTCCTGGAGCCCGCGGTTGTAGTCGGGGTGGTGGGTGGCCGGATAGTGGTTCTTGGCCCGCCACAGCACCGACCGCGGGGCGAGCCCGGCACCGGCGGCGCGCAGCAGGCTCTTCTCCCGGCCGTCGTGACGGTGCAGGTCCCAGGGCGCGTTGACGGCGTACTCGACCAGCCGGTGGTCGCAGTACGGCACCCGCACCTCCAGGCCCTGCGCCATGCTGAGCCGGTCCTTGCGGTGCAGGAGCTGGCGCAGCCAGCGGGTCAGCGACAGGTGCTGCATCTCGCGCTGTCGGCGCTGGTCCGGGCCCTCCCCGTCGAGGTGCGGGACGGCGGCCAGCGCCGTGCGGTAGGTGTCGCGCTGGAACTCCCCGATGCGCAGCGTCGCGGCCAGGTCCGGGTGGAGCGGCATGGCCGCCTCGTCGCTGGTGACCCGCAGCCACGGGAACGTCGGCGCGGCCAGTGCCGCGGGGTCGTGGAACCACGGGTAGCCGCCGAACACCTCGTCCGCGGCCTCGCCGGACACCGCCACCGTCGAGTGCTCCTTGATCCTGCCGAAGAGCAGGTAGAGCGAGGTGTCCATATCGCCGACGCCGATGGGCGAGTCGCGGGCGGCGACCACCGCCGCACGGTGCGCGGGGTCCAGGAGCGTCTGCGGGTCCAGGACGACGGTGTGGTGATCGGTGCCGATGAACGCGCCGGCCTCCACGGCGTACGGCGCGTCGTGCCCGGTGCGCAGCACGTCGCCGGTGAACCGCTCCGCCTGGTCGCTGTAGTCGACCGCGTACGAGCGCAGCCGCGCCCCGGGCCCTTCGCGGCGCCGGAGTTCGTCCGCGAGCAGCGCCGTGACGACGGTCGAGTCGAGCCCGCCGGAGAGCAGACTGCACCGCGGTACGTCGGCCTCCAACTGGGCCCGGACCGCGTGCTCCAGACGGTGGCGGATCCCGGCGGTGGTGGCGGCGAGGTCGGCGTCGTCGTGCGGGCGCGCGGTCAGCTGCCAGTAGAACCGTTCGGTCAGCCCGTCGCGGTCGAAGACCAGCAGCCCGCCCGGCGGCACCTCCCGGACGCCCGCCCACAGCGTCGCCCCCGTCCCGAACACCAGGCCGTACGCCTCCCGGAGTCCCTGCGCATCGACCCGTGGGGCGCAGTCGGGGTGCGCGAACAGTGCCTTGGGTTCGGAGCCGAAGAGCAGTCCGCCGTCCGGTGTGCGGGCGTAGTAGAGCGGTTTGACGCCCATCCGGTCGCGCACCAGCAGCAGCCGCCGGGCCTCGGCGTCCCACACGGCGAACGCGTACATGCCGTCCAGTCGCTCGGCGAGCCCGGCGCCCCACTCCTGGTAGCCGCGCAGTACCACCTCGGTGTCGCTGCGGGTGGCGAACTCCCGGCCTCGGGCACGGAGTTCGGACCGCAGCTCGTGGTGGTTGTAGACCTCGCCGCTGTAGCTGAGGACGACCGCGGCGGGGTCCGGGCCGCCGGTGGCCCGCGGTGCGCCGGCGGTGCCCGCCGTCATCGGCTGTGCCCCGCCCTCGATGTCGAGCACGGCGAGCCGCCGGTGCCCGAGCGCGGCGTGCGGACCGCGCCAGACACCGCAACCGTCGGGCCCGCGGGGTGCGAGGGCGGCGGTCATCCGCTCGATGACGTGGGGTCGGTGACCGGGATCCGCGCCGAACGAGATCCAACCGGTGATGCCACACATGGGGTTGCCTTTCCAGGGAGGTGGAGTGGGGAAGGTGCGGGGCCCGCGTTCACGGCGGCGGGGCGGGGGAGCGGTGCGCCGGTGCGGTCTCGTGCCGCACCGGTCGTCGGGCCAGTAGCAGCGTCGCCAGGAGCGCCGTCGCGGTGGCCAGTGCCGGCCCGGTGCGCGGACCGCCCAGGCCGCCCAGGGCGGTGGCCGTCGCCGGCCCCAGTGTGAAGCCGGCGCTCCGGGCGAGTTGTACGGTCGAACCGGCGGTGGCCATCCGCGCCGGCCCTGCCGCATCGAGCACCATCAGTTGGACCGGCCCGCCGTACAGCCCCATGCCGAGCCCCGCCACCGCCATTCGCCAGCCGACCTGGAACGGCGGCCAGGCACCCGCCGTGGCGAGCAGGCCGAAGCCCACGGCGACCAGCGCCGCTCCGGCCACCGCCACCGGTCGGGCCCCGTAACGGTCGGCGAGGCGGCCGCCCACCGGACCCGCCACCGCCATGCCGGCGGGGAAGGCGAGCAGCGTCAGCCCGGTGGTCGACGCCGAGACGCCCGCCGTGCGCTGGAGCTGCACCGCCAGCAGGAAGTGCACCGCCGCGAAGGCCGCGGCGAGGCCGAGGACGGCGCCGTGGATCCCGCCCGTACGGGTCGCCCGCAGTGCCTCGCGCACCCGGCGCCCGCCCGTACTCCGCGCCCACACCACGCCCGGCACCAGTGCGACCGCGCACAGCACCGCCCCGGCCCACCCCTCGGGCAGCAGCGTCAGCCCGAGCAGCAGGGCCCCGACGGCGGTGCCAGCCACCGCGGCGTCCCGGCATTCCGCCCGGCCCGGCGCGGCCGGCCGCCCACCGGGGGCGAGCCCGCGCCGAGCCAGCCACCAGGCGACCGCGCACAGCGGCAGCTTCACCAACAGCACGGCCCGCCAGCCCCAGTGGTCCAGCAGTACCCCGCCCAGCGCCGGTCCGGTGACGGCGCCGAGCGGCCCGAGCGTGGCCGGTACGCTCATCGCCCGGCCGCGCCGCTCGGGGCGTACCGCACGGACCGCCAGCAGCGGCATCAGCACGAACAGCACCGCGCCGCAGGCCCCTTGGAGCAGCCGCGCCGCGAGCAGTACCGCCGCGACCGGTGCGGTGGCCGCCGCCGCACCACACAGCCCGAAACCGGCCAACGCGCCGAGCACCACCGGCCGCAGCGGCGCCCGGTCCAGCCACCGCCCGGCCGGCAACAGCAGGGCCACCACCGGAAGTTGGTACCCCAGCACCGCCCATTGCGCGACGGAAACCGGGACGGCGAAGCCGGCCGCGATGCCCGGCACCGCCACCGCCACCACGCTCATATCGAACATGGCCAGGAACGAGCAGATCCCGGCGACGGCCACCAGCCCCCACCGCTCCTCCTGTGCTCCTGCCAGGTCCCGTGGCATCGCCCCGTCCTCTCCTCGACACACCGCAGACACACCGCACCGGTCCGGCACGGCGGTGTCTGAGAGGTCGGGCGGAAGGCGGCCCCAGTTCCCGGCGAAGCGGGAAATTTCCCGTGCGCGGGGGCCTCGGCACGTCGAAGTGGGCGGCGGGCAAACCCAGTTAGTCGGCCCGGAACGACCCCGAGTTCCGTCGGATAGACAGGACAAACCTCACGCCCCGAACGGCCCCCGATCGTCCGTTGACCCCCGTTCCCACCTGCCACGATGACGCGATGACCACCCCCGTGATCTCCGCTTCGCCACCCGACCGCGCCCGGCGCCCCGGACCTTCGGCTCCCCTCCGCCCGCTCCGGCGGCTGCTGCCGGCCCGCTCGGTCCTCGGCTTCGTCGCGCTCCTGGCGCTGCTGTTCGGCCTCTCGTACGCGGTGGGCGGCGCCGTCGGACCGGTCGCCCCCGGACTGCATCCCGCCGACCGCCCACGCACCGGGAACCCCGATGCGCCCGGCGGCGGAGATTCCGGCGGGATGCCCGGGATGGCGGGCATGAACGCCCGGGGAGCCGCGCGGGCCGTGCCGGCAACCGCGGTCGGCACGGCCGCGACCCACCCCGCACCCGTCCTCGCGGCACGGGGAGCACGGCGATGACGCAGCACCACCAGGCGCCCCGCCCCCGCACGGCCGGTAGCCCCGCCCCGACGCCGGCCGCCGCCCCGAGCCCGCCGGCGGACCCCGGCCGCACCACCACCCTCGCCGTCGGCGGCATGACCTGTGCCGCCTGCGTGGGCCGGGTCGAGCGGAAGCTCGGCCGGCTGGACGGCGTCACCGCCTCGGTGAACCTGGCCACCGAGCGGGCCCGGATCAGCCACCCCGCGTCGATTTCCGTCGACGACCTCATCGCCACCGTCGAAGCCGCCGGATTCACCGCCCACCTCCCCGCACCCGCCCCGGCCGCGCCCCACCCGGCCGAGACCCACCAGCCCACCGCCGGAAACGGCAACGGCCACGGCGACGATCCCAGCGGCGACGACCCTCACCATGACCGTGCGCGTGACCACTCCGCCCGCGACGGCCGCGCCGCCACTGGGGGCACTGGGGGCACCGAGGACGCCGAGGACGCCGACACCCGCGCCGAGCGCCGCCGGCTGCTGCTGACCGCCGCGCTCTCCCTCCCCGTGCTGGCCCTGTCGATGGTGCCCGGCTGGCAGTTCCGCAACTGGCAGTGGCTCTGCTTCGTGCTGGCCGCCCCCGTCGCCGTGTGGGGCGCGGCCCCCTTCCACGCCCGCGCGCTACGCGGCCTCCGGCACGGCGCCGCGACCATGGACACCCTGGTGTCGCTCGGTGTCGCCGCGTCGTTCGGCTGGTCCACCTACGCACTGTTCCTCGGCGGCGCCGGCACGCCCGGCATGACGATGCCGTTCAGCCTGCTGCCCTCGGCCGGCGACGGCACCGCCCACCTCTACCTGGAAGCCGCCGTCGGTGTCCCGCTGTTTGTGCTGGCCGGCCGACGGATGGAGGCCCGGGCCCGGCGCGGCACCGGCGCCGCACTCCGCTCGCTGGCCGAACTCGCGGCCAAGGAGGTGTCGGTGCCCGGGCCGGACGGCACCGAACGCCGCATCCCCATCGTCCGGTTGCGGGTCGGCGACCGGTTCCTGGTCCGGCCCGGCGAACGGGTCGCCACCGACGGCACCGTCGTCACCGGCAGCTCGGCCCTGGACCTCTCCCTGATCAGCGGCGAGAGCCATCCCGTCGAGGTCGGTCCGGGCGCCGCGGTGGTCGGCGGTGCGGTCAACTCCGGTGGTCTGCTGGAGGTCCGGGCCGACGCGGTGGGCGGCGACACCCAACTCGCCCGGATCACCCGGCTCGTCGAGGACGCGCAGACCGGCAAAACCCGGGCCCAGCGGCTCGCGGACGCGGTGGCCGCGGTCTTCGTCCCCGCCGTCCTGACCATCGCGGTCACCGTCCTGGGGTTCTGGCTCGGTGCCGGCGCCGACCCGCAGGCCGCGATCACCGCCGCGGTCGCCGTGCTCGTCGTCGCCTGCCCGTGCGCCCTGGGCCTGGCGACCCCGACCGCGCTGCTGGCCGCCACCGGCCGCGGCGCCCAGCTCGGGATCCTGGTCAGCGGCCCGCGGGCGCTAGAACGCCTGCGCCGCATCGACACCGTCGTCCTCGACAAGACCGGCACCCTCACCACGGGACGGATGGCCGTCAGCGACTTCACGCCGCGGACGGACGGCCGCGACCCGGACGACGTGCTGCGGCTCGCCGCCACCGTGGAGCAGGGCTCCGAGCACCCCGTGGCCCGCGCCCTCCTCGCGTACGTCCGCGATCACCGGCCCGATGCGCCGCTCGAACCGGCCGCCGCCGTCGGCGACTTCACCGCCACCCCCGGCTTCGGCGTCCGCGGCGTGACCGACGGGCGCATGGTGACCGTCGTCCGGCCGCCCGACGACCTCACCGGACTCCCGGCGCCGCTGCCGGACGCGGTCCGCGCCGCCGAATCCGCCGGCCGCACCGCGGTCCTGGTGACCGTCGACGGCACTCCGGAAGCCGTCTTCGCCCTCGGCGACAGCCTGCGCCCCGACGGCTACCGGGCCGTGGACCACCTGCGTCGCCTGGGCCTGCGGCCGGTGCTGGCCACCGGGGACCGCGCGGCCACCGCCCGGGCCGTCGCCGGACAGCTCGCCATCACTGAGGTCCACGCCCAGGCCCGCCCGCACGACAAGGCCGCACTGGTGACGACCCTTCAGGAACAGGGCGGTCGGGTCGCGGTCGTCGGCGACGGGGTCAACGACGCGGCGGCCCTGGCGCTCGCCGACCTCGGCATCGCCATGGGCAGCGGCACCGACGCGGCGATCGGCGCCGCCGACGTCACCCTCGTCCGCGAGGACCTCCAGGCGATCCCCGACGCGGTACGGCTGGCCCGCCGCACGCTCGGCACCATCCGCGTCAACCTGCTCTGGGCCTTCGGCTACAACCTCGTCACCGTGCCGCTCGCCGCCGTCGGGCTGCTCAACCCGATGCTCGCGGCGGCCGCCATGTCCGCCAGTTCCCTCCTCGTCGTCGGCAACAGCCTGCGGCTCCGCGCCTGGCAGCCGCCGACCGCCAACCGCACCGCCCGCCGCCCGGCCACAACACCCCGCGACCGCACCAACCCGCCCCGCCATCAGGGCACTTGGGAATCCGCATGAACCGCTCACGCCTCTTCGCCGGCGCCGTGCCGCTCCTCACCTGCCTGGCGACCCTCGGCACCCTCACCGCCTGGACCGCCACCGGCAACGCGGGCACCCCGGCCCGGCTCACCGCCACCGACGGCCGGGCACTGATCCCCGCCGGGAACGACGCCACCGCCGCCTTCTTCACCCTCCGCAACACCGGTACGGCGAACGACGTCCTCACCGCCGTCACCGGCCCGCCCGGTCACCGCACGATGCTCAGCCGCGACGTCGCCATCGGCCGCAACGCCCGGTCCATGGCCATGGTCGAGGGCGCCACCGTCCCCGCCGGCGGCACGTTGACCATGTCCCCGACCACCCTCGACATCATGATCAGCCCGCCGCCCCGGCTCGCTCCCGGAGACCGTCTGACCTTCACCCTCCACTTCCGCGACAGCCCGCCGTTGACCGTTGACGCCCGCGCGGTACGCCCCGGCCAGTAGCGGACCGGAGCGCGCCGCGCCGCCACCGGGGCCCACGGGCGGACCATCGCCCACCCGTGGGCCCCGTCGGCCTGCCGCGTCCGGCCGATCAGACCAGGGTGGCGGCGAGCCGGCGCGGCTGCCGGTCACCCGGCCCAGGTCTCCGGTGCGGTACGTCGCGCGGGGCCGCGGTCGCGCTCCGGTGCTGACCGACCCCGTCGGCCCGCACCGCGGACCCGGCGCCGGTCTCGCCCCCGGCCCCCGATTCCGCCTCCGCCAGCAGCGCGATCAGCGTCTCCCGGGCGCGGGCCACCCGCGAGCGCACCGTCCCCACCGGACAGCCCATCACCCCGGCCGCCGCCGCGTACGACTGCCCCAGCAGCTGCGTCAGCACGAACGCCTCCCGCCGCTGCGCGGACAGCGCCGCCAACAACTCGGCCAGCGCGATGCCCTCCTCGAAGCCCGGCACCCCGCGCGGCTGGACCCGCTCGGCGGCGGTCTGCCAGTCGTCGGTCGCCGACAGCCGCGGCCGGACCGCATGGGTGCGGATCCGGTCCGCCACCACCCGTCGGGCGATCGTCAGCAGCCAGGTCCGTGCCGACGACCGGCCCTCGAACCGCGGCAGGCTGCGCAGCGCCCGCACATAGGTGTCCTGCACCAGATCGTCGGCGGCCTGGGCCTCCCCGCTGAGGTGCGTCACATAGCGCCGCACATCGAGTTGGGTGGCCCGGACGAACTGCTCGACGGCCCGCTCGTCGCCGTCCCGGGCGGCCAGCGCCCAGCCCGTCACCGTCTCGTCGTCACGCATTCCGGAACCGCCCCTCGCCGGTCCGGACCAATTCGGGGAGGATGGGGGCATGCTCTGCTCGCGCATCCGTACGGCACTCTCCGCCCGCCTCGACGGAGAGGCGCTGCCCCCGGGGTTCGCCGCCCGCCGTCTCGACGACCACCTCGCGGGTTGTCACGACTGCCGCCAATGGGAGGCCCGCGCGCGAGCGCTGACCGCGGCCCTCGGCCACGCCACCGCGTCCCCGGCCGACGGCGACCCGGCGGCCGAAGAGGCGCTGCTCGCCCGCCTCCGGCCGGGACGACGGGCGGGCTGAGCGGCCGGGGAGCGCCGGGCGCCCGCCACGGCCCTCCCACTGACGGGGAACGGACGCGGGCAGCGGAGCCACCGGCATCCGGACAGGAATCATCATCTGGAGTCCTCTGGAGTCCTTCGCGTGATCCGGTCGCCGCGCGACGGCGCGGACGACCGGTGAAGTCGGAGCCGGGACACCGGGCGCGGGGCAACAGCCCCTGCGCCCACCGTCGGTCCGGCTCGGGAATTCGACCGTGCTGTCAGACGACAGCCGGTTCACGCGGGGGACCCCGCAAGGACATCGCATGGGCCAGCAGCAACTGCCGCACCGCGCACCGCGGCTCCTGCCGGGCGGGGCGCGGGACCGGGCCGGAGGCGGGCAGCGCCACCCGCAGTACCAGGAGCAGCGGCGCGAACAGCCAGGCGGACACGCTCCGGACGAGCCGGAACGCCGCCCGCTCCCCGCCCCACAGCCACCACGCGCTGAGCAGTGCGACCAACAGGTGCGCCGCGAGCATGCCGCCGGCGCTGCCGTGCATGCCCATATGCGACATGCCGGACGAGGGATCCATCGAAGCCATGGACCCCATCGACCCCATGGACTCCATCGAACCAGTCGCGCCCATCTGGCTCGTCTGGCTCATCTGGCCCATCGGCGACAACGCCCGCGCCGCGTCGATGTCGGCGAGG
The DNA here is from genome assembly GCF_050471125.1 of Streptomyces sp. RGM 3693. Lineage (NCBI taxonomy): Bacteria > Bacillati > Actinomycetota > Actinomycetes > Kitasatosporales > Streptomycetaceae > Streptomyces > Streptomyces sp. RGM 3693. The sequence continues at coordinate 1,264,434 of NZ_JBMPPQ010000003.1, read as the reverse complement.
GACAATCCCTGGGCGCCGCAGAGCCAGGTGTTCGCCCAGGCGCGGGCGAGGGACGCCCGGTCCGGGCCGGTCCCGCCAACCGCCTGTCCCAGGGAGAACGCGCTGTGCAGGGCGGCTTGGGTGCCGACGGTCAGCAAACCCACCGCCACCGGACCGCGTTCACGTCCGGCCAGGCACCAGGCACCGGCCGCCGTCGCCGCACCGGCTGCGAGCAGCATCCAGCCGGGCACCGCGGCATCCGACATCACCGCGTGCCCGAGTGCAGCCAGGAGCACGCAGACCGCCGCGAACACCGCGGCGCGCAGCCCCCTGAGAACGTGCCCCGCATCCATGACAGGCCCCATCGTCGCACCTCGCCCCCGGAAGCGAACCAGGAGGGGCGGAAGAGGCGCACAACGGGCACCGGCACCCCTACGGGGCCACGTCCTCCGGCTGCGCTGCCGCCGGCCGAGCCGCCTCCGCCGCTTGCGCCGCCTTCTGGAGGGTCTTCAGCAACGCCCGCCGATCGCCGCCCGGCTCGACCGCCGCCCCGATCCGCTGCCGCAGGGTGTCCCGGACCTTCGGCCAGGTGCTCCGCCCGACGGGATGGAACTCGGCCCTGGGCATCTGGTCGATGAACGGCCACAGGGCCCGCTCGGACGGCTGGGCTGGTCGTCGATGCTGAGTGCATGCCTCCATCGGCGACGGCGACCACACCATGTTCGTCGCCTCCGACCAAGTGCTATGCCGCCCGGGAGACCTTCCAGCTGTTCGGGCCCGCACGGTCATGCCCCGTCATGGGGGCAGCTGTGAAGGCAGGGGAGAGGACCTTTCGCGGCGTGTGTTCGGTTCAGACGTAACGCGTGCCGACCCGGCACTCCAGTCGGGTGAGTGACTGGCGAGTGCTGCGTCGTGCCGCTGCTGGAGGGGGCGACCATACCGGCGAGGGGGTCACCGACGGGAAAGGATTCGCCGTGCGCCGTGCATTGATCGTCGTCGATGTGCAGAAGGACTTCTGCGAGGGCGGCAGCATTCCGGTGAAGGGCGCCGCGGACAGGGCCGCCGCCATCGCCGACCTGGTTCGGAGCGCCGACGGGAGTTACGCGTATGTCGTCGCCACCCGCGACCACCACATCGACCCGGGGGCCCACTTCTCCGAGCACCCTGACTTCGAGAACTCCTTCCCCGTGCACTGCGTCGTCGGCAGCGAGGGAGGCGAGTTCCATCCGAACTTCGTGCCTGCCGTCGACTCCGGGGCCGTCGACGAGGTCTTCTACAAGGGGGCGCACTCTGCCTCGAAGAGTGGTTTCGAGGGTTCGACCCAGGACGGCACGTCACTGGCCGACTGGCTGCGTGCCCACGACGTCGGCAATCTCGACGTCGTGGGCATCGCCACCGACCACTGTGTGAAGGCCACTGCGCTGGATGGCGCACGAGCGGGTTTCGCGGTACGGGTGCTGCTCGACTACACCGCCGGCGTTGCCGCCGACACCACCAGCACGGCGATCAGCGAGCTGCGTCGCGCGGGTGTGACGTTGAGTGGCGAGCCGGTCGTCCTCGCCTGAAGCGACTCGCACTTCCGCCGTGGACCGGCAGTTCCCCGACGGCTGCGTGAGCCGTTACCGAAAGGTGGCTGGCAACGGTCTGATGGCCCGTTGCCGGCGTCGCTCTACCGTGGCGTATGCACACCGGCGGTGACGGCCTGTCAGGCGAAGGCGACGGCGAAGCGGGCGAGGGAGATCTTGCCGGCTTTCTTTGCTGCGGCGGCGCCCATTTCGGTCCAGTCGCCGACGTTGTCGGCCATGCCCTGGGTGAAGTCGAGAGTGGTGGCGATGTCTTCCGCGGTGTCGGTGTCGTCCATGCCCGCCAGGGCGACGACGGTGCGGATCTGGGTGGCCAGGTCGACCGTTCCCTGGATCACCTTCCCGGCGACCTTGCCCTGCCTGGCGCTCGCGTTGATGAACGTGGCGCTCTTGGTGCCGAGGTAGTGGGCGATGGTCCCCGCCTCGGCCGCGGCGGCGCCGCCGGTCGCGGCGAGGAAGGCACGCCCGCTGCTGCGGAAGGCCACGCTCGCCCTGCCGACCGAGCGCATGGAGAGGTTGCCGGCCCGCGCGGCCTTGCCGAGCGCACCGACGACGGCCTGGGCGCCGAGCACGTCGGCGCCCAGGCCGATGACCGTGCCGGCGTCCCAGTCGCCCTGGATGACCGCGTCCGCGGTGTGCGCGGCCAGGGAGCCGACCGCCGTCGCGATGGCGACGGGCCCGGCCAGCGGGGTCAGCACCGGAACCATCGCCAGGACCCCGGCGACGGCGGAGACGATCCCGAGGACATCCCCGAGAATGCCCCAGAAGCTGCTCCCCCCGGCTTCCGCAGCTGCCTTGGCGGCGGCCTCCCTCAGGTACTCGACCTCCTGGCCCCGGGTCTCGACGACACGCTCGAACTCGCGGTCCAGCAGCAGGCTTTGCAGCTGGTACTTCGCCTGCACGGCGAGGACGAGGTCGATCAGGTCGCGCAGGGCCGGGTCCGGGATGCGGTCCGCTCCGTAGCCCTTGTCCTTCAGCCGCCCGAGGGGGATGGAGGAGGACCATCCACCCCCGTTCAGCGAGGGGACGTGCGCGATGTCGGGATCGGTGAAGTCGATGACCGAACGGTCCGGCCGCCGCGGGTACTTCCGCGCCAGGAGTTGATGATCAGGTCGATCCGGTAGCGGAACTCTGCGGTTCCCGGCTCGCCCTTCCAACCCCAGATCAGGCATGCGGAGGTCGGGTCGTCGGAGTGCAGTGAGTACCGATTGAGCCGCACGGTTTCGCCGGACGCCGCACCGGCCCCGCACCCGGCGAGCCCGAATGCGCACCCGCGTCCCGCCCCCGGCCGAGGCGCCGCCGGGCCGGATTCGCGGTGCGGACGCGGGTGCTGCGGGAGCCCGAGGGATACGAGAAGGGCCGGCAGGCGTATCTGCTGGCCCGCGAGCCGGTCGAGTAGCGGCCGGAACCGGGCTGTTGGGGCGCCGGGCGGCTGCCGCGCCCGGCGCCCCGCGCCGCTATCCGGCCGGCGTGCCGCTCAGTAGCCGCCCGGCCCCCGGGACGCGGGCCTCCAGGCCCAATTCGCCCAGTACGCGGTAGGCGGTCGCGGTCGCCGCCGACAGCACCGGCAGCCCGGCCGCGTCCTCGACCGGCTGGATCGCGGCCAGCGACGGCATCTGGACGCACGCCGAGAGCACCAGGGCGTCCGCCCGCCGCAGATCCAGCCGCCGCCAGTGGTCCAGCAGCGCACCGGGGTCGAGCCGGGCGACCGCCAGATTGTCCGGAACCTCCAGGCTCAGTGCGTCCACCACCTCCACCCCGGCGTCCTCGATGTACGCGGTGACCAGCGCCGTCAGCTCCTTCACATACGGCGTGACCACCGCGATCCGACGGGCACCCAGGGCCGCTATCCCCGCCAGCAGGGCGCCCGCACTGGAGACCACCGGCGCCGCCGAACCCTGTGCGCGCAGCACACCGGCGATCTCTGCCTCGGCCGTGCAGTGATGGCCGGGCCCCTGCGCCATGATGGCGACCAGACAGGCGGAGGCGACGACATCGGGCCGGGCGTCGGCGAGTTCCGCCGCGGCCCGCTCCGTCTGGGCGTTCATCTCCCGCAGCTGCTCGGGCGTGACGTGCCGCATCCGCATCCGACTGCTGTGGAAGACGAAGCGGTCCTCGGGGTGCACGGCCTCCCGGTCGCGCAGCATCCGCGGCAGCTCGGTCTCCATGGTCAGGTTCGAACTGGGCACGATCAGGCCGATGTGACGGTCCGTCACGGGGTCCTCCTCAGGACGTACGGCGTACGCGGACGTACGCGGCCATACCGGGACGAGGCACCCGCACGGTGGGCCGGGTGCCGGTCAGAAGTCCCCGGCCAGGCCCTCCCAGTGGTCGGCCAGGGATGTCAGCAGGTGCATCACGTCGGCGCGCTGCCCGGCGTCGTACGGCGCCAACAGCCGCTCGTCCAACCGCCGGGCCCGGTCGTGAGCGGCGCGCAGCGTGCGCTTGCCGTCCTCGGTCAGGAACAGCAGCTTGCGGCGACCGTCGGCGGTGTCGGTGCGGCGGACTATCAGGCCCCGGCTCTCCAGTCGCCGGGCCACGTCCGCCATCGTGGAGGTGTCCAGCGCCACCGCCGTGGCCATCGACCGCTGGTCCCGCCCCGGCGTCGCGTCCACCGCGGTCAGCACCGCGAACTGCGGCCCGGTGAGCGTCGGATCGACCGCGCGCACCCACACGGCCAGATACGCCTGGTAGAGCCGGCGCACCTGATAGCCGGGCGCCGCCGTCAGGGCCTGCGGAATCGCCACCCCGGAATCGGCGGTGCGGGGAGCCGCGGGGGAACCGGGCGCGGAAGATGTGGTCTCGTCAGCCATGGGGCAACTCAATCACGGTGCGACGGGCCGGTCCCCGCGGATGGTCATCATGTTCACGCCAGCATGCGGCGCAGTGCCGCACGCAGTGCGCCCAGCGCGGCCGGTGGGTTGTCCCAGAAGATCATGTGGCCCGCGTCCGGGACCGCCGTCACGGTGGCCGACGGCAGCAGCGCCCGCGCCTCCGCGGCCCCCGCCGCCGTGACCACCGGGCTCTGTGCGCCGTACAACAGCGCCGTGGGCCCGGCGACCCCCGGCCACCAGTCGAAGAAGTCCTCGGTCTCGAAACCGCGGTGGGTGGCGGAGATCGCCCGCCGGTCGCAACTGGACAGCCACCGCGCCCGCAGCTCCTGTTCGCGGCGCGGCCATCGCGGCCACGACCGGGCCACCTCGTCGGCGTCCGTACCGCGTTCGGCCTCCGCCAGTTGCCCCAGGAACGCCGCCAGCGGGGTCGGGTACGGACCGCGGCCCGGCCCGCTCAGCGGCGGATCGGCCAGTACGCTGCCGCCGAGCGTCACCTTGCCGCGCGCCGCGACCACCGCCGCGATCCGCGCGCCCAGGGAATGCCCGAAAAGCAGCGGCCGGGCCAACCCGAACCCCTCGATCACCGCCTCGGTGTCCGCGGCGTACGCCTCCAGTCCGTAGCCGCACCCGTCGCACCCGCCGCCACCGCCGTCCTCCGGGCCGTCACCGCTCCCGTCCGACAGCCCGCGCCCGCGCATGTCGACCACCAACGGTCGTACCAGCTCGGTGAGTTCGCGGGCGACGAAGTCCATGGTGACGGCCGGACTGGTGATGCCCGGCAGGACGACCAGCGCGGGTCCGCCACCGCCGTAGTCCAGCACGTGCAGCCGGGTGGCCCCCGAGCGCACCCATCGGCTGGTGGCGGGCACGTCGGCCAGGTCCGCGAGTGCGGATTGCCGCACGAACCGGGCAGGCGGGGCGGACCGTGCGGAGTGCGGCATGGGGACACCTTCCTGACGGAGCACGAGAGCGGAGGAGGGGAGGGGAGGGGAGGGGAGGGGAGGGGGCGGCGGGCTGGTGGGCGGGGCGGTTCAACCGTCCACCAGCCCGCCCAGGTAGCCGACCGCGTCCTCCAGCGCGATGACATCGCCGTACTTGGCCTGGATGTCGAAGAGGGCCGCATCGTGCGGGCCCACCGCCCGGTCCCCGACGCACTCCCGCGGGACCAGCACCGGGAAGCCGGACTGCACCGCGTCGACCGCCGTGGCCCGCACGCAGCCGCTGGTAGTCGCACCGCACACCACCGCGGTATCGCAGCCCAGCGAGGTCAGGGTGGCGGCCAACGAGGTGCCGAAGAACGCCGAGGCGCCCTTCTTCACCACCAGCGGGTCGGTCTCCCGCCGCGGCAGCCGCGGATCGACCGCAACCGCCTCGCTGCCCTCCAACAGCGCGCCCAGCCCCGGCGCCTTGCGCAGCCAGGCGAGGTGGCCGCCGGACACCTCGGCGGGCGCGTAGGCGAGGGCGGTGAACACCACCGGAACGCCGGCGGGCCGGCCCGCCTCGATCAGTCGGGCGGTGGCCCCGACGACCCCGCTCAGATCGGCACCGGTCGGGAAGCGGTCCTCGGTGAACCCCCGGGTCAGATCGACGACGATGAGCGCGGGCCGCCGGCCGCGGCGCACCGGGGCACCGAACCCGGCCCGCTCATAGGTACGGTCGGTGGCCGTTCCGTAGTGGCTCATGAGCGCCCCCGCCGCAGCGTCTTGAGCTCCCGCCGCATCCCGGCGAGCCGCCCCAGCAACCACCCCTCGCACACCCCGACCGCGAACGCCGCGGCCAGCGGCCCGTACTTGACCAGCACCGGCCCGACGGCGGGCCCGACCAGAACTGACAAACCATCAATTCCTTTCGCTGACACGGTGGTTGACGGGGGCGATGCCTGTGGGGATGCGGGTTCCGGTGGCCGCGCGGCGCCACCGTTCCGCTCCGTCTCCAGCAGCCCGCCCAGGTTCCGGGCGAACTGCTCCAGGATGCGGGTCGAGACGGTTCCGATCGCGCCCTTCCCGAACTGGGCCAGCTTGCCGCGGATCACCAGATCCGTGACCAGCTCCAGCCGCGCCCCCTCCGGCGCCTCGGCGACGGTCAGCGTCACCTCCGCCTCCGCGTCACCGTTCCCGTGGGCATCCGCCCCGCGGGCCTGCACCCGTAGCCGCCGGCGGTCGGCGTCGGTCTCCAGGAACCGCACCGTGCCGGCGTACGCGGCCGTGACCGGCCCGACCTTGACCCGGACCCGGCCCTGCCAGGCGTCGCCGTCCCGACCGTCGAGCACCGCGCCCGGCATGCAGGACGCCACCCGTTCCACGTCGTTGACCAGCGCGAACACCGCATCCGGCGGCGCCTGTACCGGCACCGTGTTGCTGAGCTGCATCACTTCTCCTTCCGGGCGTCCGACCGGGCGGCCCGCTCGGCGCGGCGGGCCGCGGCGCAGTCCTCGATCGCCTCGACGATGGGCTGATATCCGGTGCACCGGCACAGATTGGCGGCCACCACCTCGCGGATCTCCTCCTTGTCGGGGTCCGGCCGCTCGGCGAGGAACCCCTCGGCGAGCATCAGGAATCCCGGGGTGCAGAAGCCGCACTGGAGGGCGTGGCGGGCCCGGAACGCGCGCTGGAGATCGCTCAGTTGGCCGGCGGGATCGCGCACACCGTCCGGCGCGTCCGGCGCTCCCGCCGACAGCGCCTCGACGGTGCGGATCCGCGCCCCCTCCGCCTGCGCCGCGAACATCAGACAGGACCGCACCGGCCGCCCGTCGACCAGGACCGTGCAGGCGCCGCAGATGCCGTGCTCACAGCCGACATGGGTACCGGTCAGCCGTAGTTCGTGGCGGAGCACGTCCACCAGTGTGCGGCGCGGTTCGGTGATCACCTCGTGCCGCTCACCGTTCACGTCCAGCACCATCAGCTGGAGTTCCCGCTCCGCCAGCGGTGCGGCGTCCGGGGGAGCGGCGGCGTCCGGGGAGGCGGCGGGTGGCTGGGGGCGGGTCGTCATCGGGCGCTCTCCTCGTAGTGCCGGCGGTGCAGCGCACGGTGCACCGTCTCGGGGGTGATCGGGGTGTCGTCCAGTTCCACGCCGGTGGGCCGCAGGGCGTCATTGACGGCGTTGAGCACGGCCGCGGGGGCGCCGATCGTGCCGCCCTCGCCGGTGCCCTTGGCGCCGGTCTCGGTGAAGGCGCACGGCGTCTGAAGATGGTGGATCGCCACCTCGGGGATCTCGTGCGCGGTGGGCACCTTGTAGTCCATGAAGCTGGTCACCGACGGCTCGCCCTGGGCGTCGTAGGTGACCTGCTCGAACAGCGCTCCGGCGATGCCCTGGGCGATCCCGCCCCGGCACTGGCCCGCCACCACCTGCGGATTGATGGCAACGCCGCAGTCCTCGACGCAGACGTAGCGCAGGATCTCCACCCGGCCGGTGTCCTCGTGGAGTTCGACGACGGTGCCGTGGGTGGCGTTGGAGAACGTCCCGTCGTTGAAGACGTCGAAGGTGGCGGTCGCGGTGAGCCCCGGTTCGATGTCCTTGGGCAGCAGATCCACGCGCAGGTAGGCGAGTTCCGCCAGCTCGGGGTAGCCGATCGCGGTGCCGGGGGCGCCGCGGCGCAGCACCTCACCGTGACCGAGGACGGTCTCCGCCACGGGGACGTCCCAGCGGGCCGCCGCGATGGCGCGCAGCTTTTCGCCGAGCCGCCCGGCGGCCAGCCGGACGGCGCTGCCGCCGACCACCATGGACCGGCTGGCGAAGGTGCCCCAGCCGTAGGCGATCCGGTCGGTGTCGCCCTGGTGGATCCGCACCTTGTCCAGGTCCAGGCCGAGGCGTTCGGCGACGATCTGCGCCATGGTCGTCTCGTGGCTCTGCCCGTGGCTCATCGTCCCGGTGGTGACGGTCACCGCCCCGCTGGGATCCATCCGCACCTCGGAGAGGTCGAAGCCGGGGACGACCGCCATCTTCCGTTGGGCGAACGCGGCCGAGCCGTAGCCGGTGCGCTCGCTGAAGCAGGAGTAGCCGATGCCCAGGTGCCGGCCCTCCGCCCGGGCCGTGCGCTGCCGCTCGTACCAGCCCTCGGCGCGCAGCGTCCGCTCGCACAGGTCCAGCGACTCCCGGTAGGAACCGGGGTCGTAGGTGATGCCGTTGACACCGGTGTAGGGGAATGCGGTGATCAGGTTGCGGCGGCGGATCTCCACCGGGTCGAGGCCCAACTCCCGGGCTGCCCGCTCGAACAGCCGCTCCATGACCATCACGTACTGCGGCCGGCTGACCCCGCGGTACGGCGCGGTCGGTGCCTTGTTGGTGGCGACGGCCCGGCCGCGCACCCGGTAGGCGGGCACTTTGTAGACCCCCGGCATCTCCGCCGCGGCCATCAGCGGTTCGATGCCGGCGGTGAACGGATAGCAGGAGTACGCGCCCGTGTCGCACACCACGTCCGCGTCCAGCGCCAGGATCCGGCCGGTCGCGTCGAAGGCGGCCCGTACGTCGTAGTGCTGCTCGCGGGCCAGGAAGGACGCCGAGAGCGCGTCCTTGCGGTCCTCGATCCACTTCACCGGGCGGCGCAGCCGGAGCGCGGCCGCCGCCGTGGCGATCTCCTCCCGCCCCACCACGCACTTCAACCCGAAGCCACCGCCCATGTCGGGCACCACCACCCGCACCGCCCGCTCGTCCAGCCGCAGGCACCGCGACGCCACCGTCCGCACCTGGTGCGGGACTTGACTGCAGGTGTGGAGGACCAACTGCTCCTCCCGGTCGTCCCAGTGCGCCACCGCGCCCCGGGTCTCCAGTGGCAGGGCGTTCTGCCGGCCGGTGCGGGCCTCGACCCGGACGACGCGGTCGGCGGCGGCGAAGACCTCGTCGATGCCGTCGGTGGCGAACAGTTCCACGTCGATCAGCGTGTTCCGGGTGGCCGCGGCGTGCAGTGGCGGCGCGTCGTCGGCCAGCGCCGCCGCCGCACCGGTCACCGGCGGCCGGACGGCGTAGCGGACCCGGGCCGCCTCGATCCCGTCCTCGGCGGCGTAGGCGTCCCGGGCGACCACGATCGCCACCGGCTCGCCGACGTAACGCACCCGGTCCCGGGCCAGCACCGGCATCGCCGTGGGTACGAACTCCTCGGGCGGGCGGGCCAGTTGGGCGGTGATTTCGCCCATCGCGAGGTCGTCAGCGGTGTACGCGGCGACCACGCCCGGCACCGCGCGCACCCCGCTCAGGTCGATCGCGGTGAGCTCGCCGTGGGCGACCGTGCTGCGGACGAACTGTGCGTGCAGCATGCCCGGCAGGGCGATGTCGTCGACGAACCGGCCGCGCCCGGTCAGCAGCCGGGGATCCTCCCGACGCGGCACGGACCGTCCGATCAGCTTCCCCTCGTCCCCCTGTGCACCGTCCTCGACGTGCCTCATCGCCACCCCGCCTCCCTCGGCTCCGTCGTTCGGCTCGCTTCCGCGCACGCCCGCTCGACCAGGGCTCGGATGAGTTGCCGGCGGTAGGCCGCACTGCCGTCCGCATCGTCCGGGGGGTCGGCGGCCGCGGCGGCCGCGGCCGCACAGTCGGCGAACGAGCCGCCGTCGGCCAGCACCGCCTCGGCCTCCGGCACCCGCACCGGCACCGGCGCCACCCCGCCGAGCCCCACCCGGCCACCGCGCACCCGGAACCCCTCGACGTCGAGGTCCACCACCGCCGACACCAGCGCGAAGTCCCCTTTGCGTACGGCGAATTCGGTGAGCGCGGCGTGCGGCGCCGGCCGCGGGAAGACGACCTCGGTCAGCAACTCGTCGGGTGCCAGGACGCTGGTGTACGGGCCGAGGAAGAACTCCCCGGCCGGGACGCGCCGTGAACCGCCGGGTCCGGTGGCGACGACCCGGGCGCCGAGGGTGACCGCGAGCAGACACCATTCGGCGGTCGCGTCGGCGTGCGCGAGGCTGCCGCCGACCGTGCCGCGGGTCCGGATCGGCAGGTGACCGATCCACCCCATGGCCCGGCGCAGCACCGCGAACCCCGCGCCCAGTACCTCGTCGGGTGCGGTCTCAACGGTGTGATGGGTGGTCAGCGCCCCGATGTGCAGGGCGCCGTCGGGGGCGACGCCGAGGTGGTCGAGTTCGCGCAGGGCGCCGATGTCGACGAGGTGGTCGGGCCGGGCCAGCCGGAAGTTCATCATCGCCACCAGGCTCTGGCCGCCGGCGATGACCTTGGCGTCCTCGCCCAGTTCGGCCAGCAGCTCGGTGGTGCCGTGGACGTCGCGGGCCCGGTGGTAGCGGAAGGGGGCGGGTTTCATCCCGCCTCCTTCGTGGAAACCCCCACGTTCGCGTGGGGGAGGAAACGAAGCTCCTGCGGAGCAGGGTAGGGAAAGCCGGATCGCCTCCGGGGCGATCCGGCGTCCACCTCGCGACGGGGGGGAGCCGGCCCACAACGATCAAGAACTCTCAATTGTCAGTCCTCCCAGATAGGTTGGCGGATATGACGGCAGTGGCGCAGACGGCGGGGGGTTCCAGGCATGCCCGGTACACCTTCCGTGTGCGCGTGTCGTCCGGTGCGCGGTCTGCACTGGAAGCCGAGTGGGCACGGTGCAGGTGGGTGTGGAATGAATGCGTGGCCAAATCCAAAGCCGTCCACCTGCACAACAAGGACAACCCCGAGGACAAGCGCACGTGCGGGCCGGTCCAGCTTGCGAAGATGCTGACCGAGGCACGGAGACGAGGACGGAGCAGCTTCCCGCGACCGGGGCCGTGATCGGGATCGACTGGGGTGTGAAGGAGACCGCGACCACCACGTCCGATGCCCACGACCTTGCCCACGCCCAGCATGGCAAGACAGCGGCGCAGAAGCTTGCCCGCTACCAGCGGATGATGGCCCGCAGGAAGCCGAAGAAGGGGCAGGCCGCCTCGAACGGCTACCGGGAAGCGAAGCGGCAGGCCGCGCAGGTTCACAAGAAGGTGGCCCGGCAGCGTCAGGACACCGGCCGCAAGTGGGCCAAGCGCGTTGTCCGCGACCATGACCAGCTCGCGGTGGAGGACTTCAAGCCGAAGTTCCTTGCGAAGTCGACCATGGCCCGCAAGGCGGCCGACGCCGCGATCGGCGCGACGAAGCGGGCCTTGGTCGAGATGGCCCGCAAGCACGGGCGCATCGTGCACCTGGTCCACCCCGCGCACACCACGATGGACTGTGCGCAGTGCGGAGCGAGAACCAAGCACGCACTCCCCCTCTCAGAAAGGACGTATGCCTGCACCGCGTGCGGAGCTGTATCCCCCAGGGACAAGAACTCCGCTCGCGTGATGCTGGTCCGGGCTGGTCTTCAACCCGGCTGGTGCTGATCGTGTAACACCTGCGCGCCCGCCGGGCCGCAGGCAACGTGAGCTAGGAATCCCCCTCCTTCGGGAGCGGGAGGAGTCAAACGCATCGAAGAGGTAGCCGAGGCCACCGATGAGGAAGATCCTGCGCACACCGGGGCGGGGACCCGGGGACACCGGGGTGGGGGCCCGGCGGGCGTGCGAAGGCCCGGCGGGCGCGCGGGGGGCTCAGCGGGCGAACGGGTAGGAGAAGGCGACCTGGTCGGGGTCGTTGAGCGGGGTGCCGCGCCACAGCCAGTCGTAGGACAGGTCCGACTCCCCGTCGAAGCGGCGCAGCTGCGCGTCCCGGGCCCGCTGCTCCGGACCGTCGGGGAAGTGGTAGAAGGTCTTGTTCTGCAAGGACGCCTCCTGCACCATCCCGGCGTGCTTGGCGCGCCGGTCGACGTACCGGCGCAGCGCGTCCGGCACCCCCGGGACGGTGACCGCCCCCAATTCCTCCGCCAGCACCGCGGCGTCCTCCATCGCCTGCGAGGCCCCCTGCGCCTGGTAGGGGAGCATGGCGTGGCAGGCGTCGCCGAGCAGCGCCACGTGCCCGTCCGTCCAGACCGGATCCCGCCGCCGGTGGTACAGCGCGAAGCAACTGACGTTCTCCTTGGCCTTGGAGAGCATCGCGGGTACCCGGTCGTCCCAGTCGGGGAAGGCGTCGACCAGGTCCTGCGGGGAGGCGGCCACCGCCCACTTCTCGGCGACCTCGTCGGTGCACGGCACGCAGGCCACCACGTTCAGGTACTCGCCACCGCGGATCAGGTAGTGGACGAGGTGCCGCTCCGGCCCGTACCAGATGGTGCTCTGGAAGCGGTCCACCAGCCAGCGGGTGGCCGGGTCGGCGGCGATCAGTTCGCCCGGGATCAGCGCCCGGTAGGCCATCTCGCCGGAGAACAGCAGGGTGTCGGGCGCGCCCATCAGCTCCCGCACCCGCGAGCGGACGCCGTCGGCCCCGATCAGCACGTCGCCGGCGAACCGCCGCCCGTCGTCGGTTCTCACCACCGGCCGCTCGGGCCGGGTGCGGTCCAGTTCGACGACCCGACTCGCGGTGTGGATCGCCACCACCGGGCCGGGACCGGCCGGATCGAGACACGCGTCCATGATCACCCGGTGCAGATCGGCCCGGTGGTAGTGCCAGTACGGGGCGTTGAACCGGTCCTTGCAGGACTGGCCGAGCGGGGTGAGCGCCACCACGCTGCCGTCCTGCCAACGGCGCCGCACCTGGTCGAGCGGTTCGGTGTGGATGGCTTCGAGCTGCCGGCGCAGGCCCAGCCCGAGCAGGATCCGGCTGGCGTTGGGCGCGGTCTGGATGCCGGCGCCGACCTCGCCGAGCTGCGGTGCCTGTTCCAGGACGGTGACCCGCAGACCGCGCTGGCGCAGGGCCAGCGCCGCGGTCAGGCCGCCGAGGCCGCCGCCGGCGATGGTGACTTCGTAGGACTGGCTGGGCGTCACTCTTCCTCCAGGACGTTCCTCGCGCACACGACGGGACGGCGGACGCGGCGGCCGGTCAGCCGCCGGCGGCCCGGACGTCGTCGGCCAGCCGGCCGTCGACCACCACCTCCGTCCCGTCGACCGCCACCGAGCAGCCGCGCATCGCGATGTCGAGGTGCGCGTACGACTCGCGCCCCAGCACCGGGTGCGGGCCCGTCGACCACAGGAAGTTGCCGGCGAACGCCCGGGCGTCCATGCCCATCAGCTGGTCCTTGCCGTACATCGCGGTGGCGAACCAGTCGGCGGTCCGCATCAGCCCCCAGCCCATGTGCGACAGGCTGCGCGCCCAGGTGTCCCCGGAGTCCTCGAAGAACGTGCCGAGCAGGTCGGCCTCGGCGCCGCCGCTGACCTTCTCGATGTGCCCGCCGGCGATCTGGAGCGTCACCGGCTCGCGGACGTACTCCTTGAACGGCAGCAGGATGTCGCCCGGCGCCAGCACGATCTGCCCGTCGGAGAGCTCCGGCCAGCACAGCACCATGGTGCTCGGCCAGTGGTCCCAGCGGCCCGGATCGTCGGCGAAGCCGCACTGGAACTCCGGCTTGGATCCGCTGAGTTGGACCGTCAGATCGGTGCCGGCGGTGGACCGCACCCGCATCTCCGACGACCGCTTGAGCAGTTCGACACCGCGCAGCACCTCGGCCTTGTCCTGCTCCTTGGGGAGGTTGCGGATCAGCACCTCGGGCGCGTCGCAGACGAAGAGGATCCGGGTGCCGGTCCGCAGGATCTCCTGCTGGACCGGGGCGTGGATGAAGCCCTCGCGGGTCAGGTCGACCACCAGGTCCGCGGACTTGAGCAGGTCCTGGGCGGTGGTGTCGTTGAGGACCGAGGTCAGGCCGGGGCCGGCGCCGGTGTGCGTACTGGGCATCGGCGCGGGGGTGCCGCCGGGTACGGTCGCCGCGATGACGTGCGCACCGCACGCCTTCGCCGCGCCGAACGCGGCCGCGACGTAGTCACCGCGGCTGTCCGGCTCGGCCAGCACCACGACGTGTTCGTCGCTGCGCAGTTTGGACAGCCGCAGCTGCCGGGTGAAGGCGTCGAGGAGATCGACGGACGAGAGGTCGAACACGAGGACCCTCCAGAAAACGAGTTCGGGGGCTGGGTGGTCGTTGACGCGTGCGGGAACCGGTCGGGGGAGAGGCGCCTCCTCGCGTCCGGTGGCGTGCTGCCGGCCCGTCGCCAGGGCCTGCGGACATGCTCTGATCTGCGGTGATGCGATGGTGCTCGGCATCCCGGCAGAGATAATCCGAACACGTACTATCTCGGCTTGGCAAGGGGTGCGCGCCGAGTTCGCCCACCCGGATCCTGATCGACCGTCAGGATCACCGCCCCCCGCCTTCGGCCCGCACCCGCGCACGCGAAGCGGGGCGCGGCCCCGGCCGCGCCCCGTCAACTACCCCTGGATCCCTACGGTCGGGGCCCGATCACCTGCCCGGACGCGTCCCGCACCGTGATGGCCATCGCCGGACACACCTCGGCCGCGTCCAGCGCCCGCTCGTCCTCCGCGATCTCCTCCTGCGCCGCCCGGGCGTGCGGGCCGTCCAGGACGAAGAGGTCCGGCGCGATCGCCGGGCAGGAGCCCGAGGCGATGCACAGCCCCGGATCGATCTCCACCTTCCACGCCACCGCGGTCACCACCCCACCGGCAGGACCCGAGGGCCGCGTACCAGCATCTGGGTCTTCCACTCCACGTCGCCGGCCACATGCAGCCCGGGGAACCGGGCGATCAGGGCCGAGATCGCCTCCTGGAGCTCCAGCCGGGCCAGTGGCGCACCCAGGCAGTGGTGGACGCCGTGCCCGAAGCCGAGGTGCTGGATGCCGGTCCGCCGGACGTCCAGCTTCCCCGGCCCGTCGAACCGCAGCGCATCGCGGTTGGCCGCGCCCATCGCGACCAGTACGGGCTCGCCGGCCCGCACCAGCGTGCCCCCGACATGGATGTCTTCGGTGGCGTATCGCGGCTGGCCCGCACCGCTCCCCAGGGGGACGAAGCGCAGTAATTCCTCCACGGCGCCCCCGATCAGCTCGGGCTGCTCCCGCAGGGCGGCCAGCTGGTCGGGGTGGTCGAGCAGGGCCAGTACGAAGTTGGGGATCTGGGTGGCGGTGGTCTCGTGCCCGGCGACCAGGATCCCCACGCACAGGTCGACCAGTTCGAGCTCCGAGAGTCGGTCGTTCACATCGCGGGCGTCGATCAGCGCGGTCATCAGGTCGTCCTGCGGATCCTGCCGGTGCTGATCGATCAACTTGCCCATGTAGGCGCGGAGTTCCTCGCGATTGGTGTCGAACTCCTCGGCGGTCAGGGAACTCGTCGACAGGGCGGCGTCGCTCCAGGCCCGGAACTGCGGCCGGTCCTCGGTCGGCACCCCGAGCAGCCGGCAGATGACCGCCACCGGGATGGGCAGGGCGTACCGGTCAACGAGGTCCGCCGGCGGCCCGGCCGCCTCCAACTCGTCGAGCAGCTCCCGGGTCAGCTCCCTGACCTGCGGCCGGAGCTTCTCTACCTGACGGACCGTGAATGCCTTGGCCACCAGGGTGCGCAACCGGGTGTGGTCCGGCGGATCCATGCTCAGGATGCCGCTGTTGCGGCTCCCCTCGGACTGTCGGGGCTCGTCGTGCCGGGCGCCCTCGGCCCGGCTGAACCGCTGGTCGCCGAGGACGAACCGGGCCTCCGCGTACCGCGTGACGAGCCAGGCCGGCTCGCCGTACGCCAGCTGGACCTTGAGCAGACCGTGGCGGTTGCGCACCCGTTCGTACTCCGCCGAAAGATCAAGGCTCTCAGCGATGTTGAAGGGGTAGGAGAGGGGTGCTGTGTCGGCTGTGGTCACGGTGACCTCCCTTGTGTAAGCACCTGCTTACATAACCGTAGGACGCGCGCTCGAGGCGGTCAACGATGTATTGCGGCCGTCGTCGTGACCGGCCGCGGCGGCGCACGACGACTATCGGACGGACCGACGGAAAAGGAGTGGCGATGGCGGAGGCAATGGGGCGCGCAGTGGGGGAGACCTCGCGGAGCGGCACCACCGGCGAACACCGCCGGGACGCACAGGGCACCCGGCGGCTGCTGCTCGACGCAGCCTCGGAACTCTTCGCCGAACGCGGCTACGAGCGCGCGACGGTACGCGACATCGCGGCTCGGGCCGGTGTCAACCAGGCCCTGCTGTTCCGCTACTTCGGCTCGAAGAAGGCCCTGTTCGGGGAGGTGATGGCGCGCGGCGGCCACGAGCAACTGCGCACCACCCCCGCGGAGCGGCTGTTCGAGGTCGCCCTGCGCGGCATGCTCGCCGAGGGCCGCGGCCCCGGCGCCGACCGGTCGCTGGAGGTCTGCCTCCGCTCCATCGGCGGCAGCGACGAAATCGCCGAGGCGCTACGGGGACTTGGCGACGAGTACGCCGAGGTGCTGGCCACCCTCTCCCGGGCCGACGACGGTGCGCTGCGCGGCGATCTGGCGCTGTCCTGGCTGCTGGGGATTGGCTTGATGCGGGTGGTGGTCGGCAAGGAGCCGTTGGTCAGCGCCGATCCGGACACCGTCTGTCAACTGGTGGGGGAGGCCCTGGGCACCTTGCTGGAGAGCCTGCCGAAGACGGAGTGACGCCGTCCGGGCCGGCGCGGTGCGGTCCGGACCGTGCTGCGTTCCGGTGACCCTCCGGCGGGTCGCCGCACGGGGCCGGATGGCCGACTTATTGTCGCGCTTGCAGGAGAATGTTCCTTTTCTGCCCAGCTGAGTAAAGGTGGAACAATGCTTCGTTCGATTCCCCGCGGGCTCGCGGTGGCCGGCCTCGCCGCGGCCGCCCTGGTGGTCCCCACGGCGGGCGCCGCGATCGCGGCCCCCGGCAACGCCCCGGCCGCGCTGTGCTCCGGACACAGCCAGTGCCACCACAAGGGTCGCCACGCCCACGGTGGCAGCCACGGGGGCCGACAGGTCCACCGCGTCACTCACGAGGGCCGGCACGGGCACGGCCGCTACGACGACGACTACGGGCGCGGCAGCGACAACCGCCGCTACGACGACGATGACTCCGGCCGGGGCGACGAGGGGTACGGCCGCCGCGACGACGACGACCGTCGCAAGGACGACGACCGTCGCAAGGACGACTCGCGCGGTGGCAACGAGGAGGAGCGCCGTGCCGACGGCCTGGGCCGGACCGGCCTGCTCGGCCTCGACTTCCTCGGCATCCTCTAGGCGCTCCGTAGCGTCGCCACCTCGGTGGGCCCGGGTCCGGTACCCGGGCCCACCGGCATGCGGGCCGACGCCCCGGGGCCTTACGGGTGGGCCATCGGTCTCAACCCGCCGTGCACCGGCGCCAGTTCCGTCGCGTACGGAGCGGCCGGAGCCGGAATCGTCCGGCGCGCCGGCAGCACGTCAGGGGCCCGGTGCGGCCGCAGTGCGGTGAGCGCGAGTTCGGTCTCCTCCATCAGTGCGCGGTAGGACACCAGCCGCTGCCACTCCGGATCGGCGACCCCGGGCACCGTCGCGGCCCGTTCCGTCCAGATCTTCACCAGCCCCGCGTACACGGGCGTCTGTCGGATGACTTCGGCGTTGATCCGCGGCGGCGCGGGGACGGCCTCCGCGCCGGGGCGGGCGGGCTGGTCCACCGGCGGGCGGGGGACGAAAGCGGTCCGGCCATGGCCGGCAACGGTGACGGATGACGGAGCACTCATGGCCGTAGAAACGATGCGTCTTGTCGATCGGTCACTGCGCACGCCCCCGGTCGGCCCCTCGCGGTCCCTCTCATAACATCCCAAAGTACTGCGCACGATGCAGGGAATATCACCTCTTACAGTGATCTCTCGTTGAGAACCGGACCAACACCGGCCAAAAACCGTTGTCGCTGACATGGAACCGAGGGAGTTGTGGGAGCGCCACGCGGTACTCGCACAGGCGTTTTGCATCAGCGATGACGAGGTCCGCCGGACGCAAGGACTCCTCGACGAGGCCGAGGCCCGCCGCTCGCGGACCCTGGCCGCCTTCGCGGTGACTGTGGGCAGCGACGAAGTGGTCGCCGATCTGCTCGGCCTCGACGCCCGCGAGGTGCGCCTGGCCCGCCGTACCGTCGGCAAGGACGACGCCCGGGCGGTGGCCAAGAGCCTGCTCGACGAGTCGGCCCGGGAGCGCCGCGCCGCGCGCCGGCCCGACGCACCGCAGAAGCCGGAGAAGCCCGCATCGGCCCGCCCCACCCCGCCGGCCGTCGCTGCCGCGGCAGCCGCCGCGGCCGCGGCCGCGATCGGCAACGGTTGGCCCCGGGCCACCACCGCGGGCAGCGCGACCTCCGTTCCGGCCGCCCCGGCCGCCCCGCCCGACACCGTCCCCCGTGTTCCACCCCGCCCGGCTCCGCCCGCCCCCACCCCCACCCCTGCGCCCGCGCCCGCGCCCGTCACCGAGCCGGCCTGGTCACCAGCGCTGGACGCGGTCCTGGTGCACAGTCACCACAGCGGCGCCGACCTCAGCGCACTCGCCGCCGAACTGGGCCTGGACGTGACGATCCTGGCCGCCCGCGCGCACCAACTCGCCGTCGAGTCCCACACCGCCCGGCCCCCCGCCCCGGACCGGATCGGCCGCCACCGCCGGATGAACGACGTCCAACCCGCGCCCCCCTCGGACACCGGCCACCTCTCCCGCACCGAGGCGCCACCACCCCCGCCCCCGTACGAGCCGCACACCTCCTGGGGGGCACCCGGCCACCCCACCCCCTGGACGGCGGCCCAGGACCCCTACGCCTCCTGGGCGCCACAGGAGACCCACAACCCCTGGGCGTCCCCACCACCACCGGTGGCCCAGGCGCCTGCCTGGGACCCCAGTGCCGTCACCGTCGCCCAGCACGACTGGGACGGCATCCTCAGCCAGTGGGAGGCCGCCACGTCGCCGTACACCAGCCCCGGCTACCAATCCCCCTGACCTCCGGGGCCCGCACCGCCGCGCACGAACGCCCGTTCCCGTCCCCGCGCGGCCATCGCCTAAAGTGGTGCGCGAGCCGTGACTGGCGCTTGGGTGGGGTACCACCGGGGAGCGGCTCGACCTGTTTGGTCAATGCCGTGCGCCTGGGCGATCCCGTACGACGTACGACGCTCAGGAGGCGCCATGTCACAGACCACGTCCCCCACCGCCCGCCTGATGGACGGCAGCGCGCTCGCCCGCCACATGGTCCAAGAGGCCGCCGAACGCGCCGCGGCGCTCACCGCGCGCACCGGACAGGCCCCCTGCCTGGCCACCGTCCTCGTGGGCGAGGACCCCGCCTCGGTGACCTACGTCCGGATGAAGCGCAACCGCTGCGCCAAGGCCGGCATCCAGTCGCGGCACCTCGCGCTCCCGGCCAACACCACCACCGCACAACTCGTCGACACGATCGGTGAGCTGTCGGCCGACCCGGGTGTGCACGGCATCCTGCTCCAGCACCCGGTCGGCCCGCACATCGACGAGCGGGCCGCCTTCGAGGCCATCGCGCCCGAGAAGGACGTCGACGGGGTCACCGCGCACTCCTTCGCCGCGATGAGCCTGGGCATGACGGGCTTCGCCTCCTGCACCCCCGGCGGCATCATGAGCCTCCTGGACCACTACGACGTCGACCTGGCCGGAAAGCATGCCGTGGTCGTCGGGCGCAGTGCGATCCTCGGCAAGCCCGTGGGAATGCTGCTGCTGGGCCGCAACGCCACGGTCACCTACTGCCACTCCCGCACCGCCGACCTCACTGCCCACACCCGGGAGGCGGATGTGCTGATCGCCGCGGTGGGCCGTGCCCGGTTCCTGCACGGCGACCGGCTCAAGCCCGGCGCCGTCGTCATCGACGCCGGCTACAACCCCGGCAACGTCGGTGACGTGGACTTCGCGTCGGCGGCCGCGGTCGCGAGCCTGATCACCCCCGTGCCCGGCGGGGTCGGCCCGATGACCATCGCCACCCTCCTCACCCAGACCGTCGAGGCGGCGACCCGGCAGCTGGGGGCGGCGGGCTGACGCCTGGTCACGCCACCGTGACCGTGACCTTCCAGACCACGACCACGTGCGGGCAGAGTGAGCCGGGCGCGGCGTGACAGGTCCGCCGCGCGGTGAGCGCGGCGGTGCCCCGCCCGGCCGCGGTGAAGCGCCCCGTGGCGCTCCCGGTCGGCGTCGTACCGGCGGCCGACCGGCTGAGCACCGCGGGGTCGCCGGAGGCCGGAACGCTCCAGGCGAAGGCGGTACCGCGGTCGCGCGTACCGGTGAGCCGGACCTCGACCACGTCCCCGCGGTGCACGGTGAGCGCCCGGCCGTCGTCCCGGTTGGTGAGCGCGACGCGGTGGGCCGTCGGGGCCGGGTGCTCCTCGTGGGCGGCCGGCGCCGCGGCGCAGACCGTTCCCGCGCCCAGTACCGCACCGGCGACACACACCGCGGCCAGATACCTCATCGCCTTCATGACTCTCCAAAATCCAGGAAAAGACTGCGGGTTGGGTGCCGGTCCCCCTCGCGGCCCGGTCGACCGCGGCGCGGCGCGGTCATGCTCTCAGCCGGGGCGAGGCCGCGGTATCAGCAGAAAGGGTGAAGAGGGCGGGGCGGCGGGTGGTTCCGTCCCGGCCGTTGGCCAACCGGCGCCCAGGCCCGCGGACTTGAAGGGGCGGGTGACTTGGGTCGGGGCGGTGCCCCGGGTCGGTACGGATGGTGTGGGCCGGGCGACGGGGCGGGTGGTGGCGTCGGCCCTGGTCGGGGCGTCGCGAAGCGCTGGGTGACGTTTGGCCAGAGGGGTGTGTGCGCAGGTCACGGGGCCGATGGGTAGCATTCCCTGCCGCCGCTGCCGTCGGCTCATGTTCATGTCACACGGGGGTTTGCTCTTACATGTTCGGAATCGTCAGGCCCTGTTCCCATCGCCTGTCCCAAGGGCTCAAGACGGAGTGGATGGCCCACTTGTGCGGCCTCTGCCTCGCGTTGCGCGCCGACCACGGGCAGTTCGCCCGCATCGTCACCAACTACGACGGACTGATCGTTTCCGTGCTGACGGACGCCCAGTCCGGCCGGGCCGAGCTCCGGCGCCGCACCGCCGGCCCCTGCCCGCTGCGCGGGATGCGGACCGCCTCGGTCGCCCGGGGCGAGGGGGCACGACTGGCCGCTTCGGTCTCCCTGGTCCTCGCCTCGGCGAAGATCCGCGACCACGTCGCCGACGGGAACGGGATGCTGCGCCGCCGCCCGATGGCCGTCGCGGCACGCCGGGTCGCCGCGGGCTGGGACCGAGCCGGTGCGCGTACCGGCGCCAGGCTCGGCTTCGACACCGCCGTCCTCGTCGATGCGGTCGACCGGCAGGTCGGCATCGAGCAACTGGCCGGTCCCGGTACGCCGTTGACGGTGATCACCGAACCGACCGAGACGGCGACCGCCGCCGCCTTCGCGCACACCGCGGTACTGGCCGGCCGGCCCGGCAACGCCGCGCCGCTGGCCGAGGCCGGCCGGCTCTTCGGCCGGCTCGCCCACCTCCTCGACGCCGTGGAGGACCGGACGGCGGACGCCGCCGAGGGCGCCTGGAACCCGATCACCGCCACCGGCGCCGGCCTGGCCGAGGCCCGCCGGCTGTGTGACGACGCACTGCACGGCATCCGGCTCGCGCTGCGCGACGTGGAGTTCACCGACTCCGCCCTGGTCCACGTGCTGCTGGTGCACGAGTTGCGGCGCTCGGTGGACCGCGCGTTCGGGACGTCCTCCTGCTCCCACCAGGGCCCCGGGGCGGCACCCGGTCCCTACGACCCCCAGGGCGGGAACCCCTACGGGAACCCGTACGGGGGCGGGCCCAACGGGGCGCCCCCGTACGGCCAGCCGCCGGCCGGTGGCCCGTACGCCGGCGGCCAGCAGTACCTGAACGCCCCGCAGGCCCCGTTCGGCGGCGGACCGGTCCCGCCCGGTGGATCCGGCGGCGGTGGTTACGGTGGCGGATCGGGCGGTGGCGACGGTCAGCCGCCGCACTTCTCGCAGGAGCCGAGGAAGCCGCGCGGTTTCTGGGCGGGCTGCGCGCTCGCCATCGGGCTGTGCTGCACCTGCAAGGTCTGCTGCGCATCGGAGTTCGAGGGGCCGTGGTCGGGCAAGAAGCGGGAGGGGTGCTGCCACAGCTGCGATTGCTGTGACTGCTGCGACGTGGGCAACAGTTGCGGCAGTTGCTGTGACGGCTGCGATTGTTGTGATGGCTGCTGCTGCGACTGCTGAGGGGTGTCCCGGACGGAAAAACGGTGGTGGGGCCCGCGGCGCGCGTGTTAGCTTCGGCCCGCCATGCCGCCCCAGGGGCGTACGCCGAGGACCGAAGGGGAGATGAGTTGATGACTGTCACGGAGACCACCGCCACGAGCGGTGCCCGGACCATCCTCGTCCCCGGCCCCCGGGTCTGACCTGAGCGTTCCGCCAGCCGGCGGCCGCCCGACCGCGTTCGCGTCGGGCGGCCCTGCTCAGGCGTACATCGAGGCCCACTGGCCGCTCCTCGATCGTGACGGGTGGGGCGAGCACGACACCCCGCTCGCCGAGCGGCCGGCCACCGCCGACCGGACGCAGCCAGGCATGGACCGGGCCCTCGCCGCACTCGACGAAGCGCCGACCCTCCGCCGCGAACACGGTACGGAAGACTTCTGCGCCGGCTACGTGCTGCGCCCGTACCCGACGCGACGCCCACCCACGGAGCTGCACCCCGCTCCGCACCCGAGAACGGAACCACCATGACCACCATCTGGAGCACCCGCTCCGAGACGTCCGACGACACCGCCGCGATCCGCGCGATCAACCTCGCCGCGTTCCCTACTGCCGACGAGGCCGACCTGGTCGACGCCCTGCGCGCGGACCCCGATGCCTGGATCGACGGCCTCTCCCTGGTCTCCCAGGCACCGGACGGCACCCTCGCCGGGCACGCCCTGCTCACCCGCTGCCACCTCGACGGTCGGCCCGCACTGGCCCTGGCCCCCTGTGCGGTGATGCCGGCGTACCAGCGCCAGGGCGCCGGGACGGCCGCCGTCCGGGCCGCGCTCGACGCCGCCCGGGCGCACGGGGAAAGCCTGGTGGTGGTCCTCGGCCACCCCGACTACTACCCGCGGTTCGGCTTCGTCCCGGCTTCCCGCTTCGGTATCCGGGCTCCGTTCGACGTCCCCGACGAGGCACTGATGGCCCTCACCCTGGACGCGTCCCGACCCGTGCCGAGCGGAGTGATCCGGTACGCGGCGGCGTTCGGCGTCTGACGAGCGTCCGGCGGGGCTACGGGGGGACGGGCCCGCGGGCTTCCGCGCGCTTTCCGCCGGGATTCCGGACGGCGTCGCCCGGCTTCCGGTCGGTCCCGGCTGAGGACCAATGTGCCCGCCCGCTGGCTGCGGGCGGGCGGGCACATCCGGAGACCGGGCGGGGCCGGAGCCCCGCTACGCGTCCCAGGTGACGGGGAGCCGCTGCACCCCGTGCATGGTCAGATCGGTGCGCAGCGGCACCTCCTCCGGAGGTACGGCCAGGCGCAGCGTCGGGAAGCGGGTCAGGAGCGCTGGGAAGGCCACCTGCATTTCGATGCGGGCCAGTTGCTGGCCCAGGCACTGGTGGATGCCGTGGCCGAAGGCCAGATGACCGGTGGCCTTGCGCTGAAGGTCCAGGCTGTCGGGGTCCGGGAAGCGCTCCGGGTCGCGGTTGGCGGCCTGGAGCGAGACGGTGACCGACTCGCCGGCCTTGATCAACTGTCCGTCCAGCTCCACGTCCTCCAGTGCCGTCCGTACCCCTGTGTGGGCGATGGTGAGGTAGCGCATCAGCTCCTCCACCGCCTGGGCGGCGAGGCCCTGATCCGCGCGCAGGGCGTCGGCCTGCCGCGGGTTGGTCAGCAGGGCGAAGGTGCCGAGCCCGAGCATGTTCGAGGTGGTGTCCAGCCCCGCGCTCAGGAGGAAGCTGCCGATGCCCGCCAGTTCCTCATCGGTGAGATCGGTGCTGGTCAGGTCGCTGAGCAGATCGTCGGTGGGGCGGGTGCGCTTGGCGAGCACCAGTTCCCCGACGAACTCCTGGAGCGCGGTCATGGCGGCGTACTGGTCCTCCACCGTCCCGTCCGTGCTGGCCATCGTCGCGACGTGGTGCTGGAAGCGCTCGCGATCGGCGTAGGGCACCCCGAGCAGTTCGCAGATCATCAGCGCGGGGATGGGGTGTGCGTACGCCGTGACCAGGTCTACCGGCGGGCCCTGGCGCTCCATGGCGTCCAGGTGCTCGGCGGTGATCTGCTCGACGCGCGAGGTCAGCTCGCGCATCCGGCGGACCGTGAACTTCCCCATGAGCAGCCGGCGGTAGCGGGTGTGGTGGGGCGGGTCGATGCCGGTGAGGTCGCCGACCGGCGCCGGCGGGATCGTCACGTCCGCCATGCCCGGGAACGGTATGTGCATCAGCTCGTAGCGCGAACTGAAGCGGGGGTCGGCGGCCACCGCGCGGACTACGGCGTGCCCGGTGGCCAGCCAGCCGAGGTGGCCGTCGGGGTACCGCATCCGGCGCAGTGGCTGCTCCGCCCGGAGTCCGGCCAGTTCGGCGGGCGGACTGAAGGGGCATCCCTCGGGGCGGGTGACCGGCAGTCCGGTGAGCGGCTCCGGCTGCTGCCGTCCGGTCGCCGCGGCCGAGGGGGTCGAGGGGGCTGAGGGCTGCGGAGCCGAGGGCTGGGCAGGGGGCGTGGGTGCCGAGGATTCGTGCGACATGGTGCAAGTCCTCCATCGAGTCGGGTAGTTGGGCGCTTGCGCAGAGTGGTCACGGTGTGGCGTGAGGGGCCGCGCGATTCCGGGGCGAAGGGCCGGGAGGCGGGGCGCTGACCTGTCGGCCGTGGCGTACCGGCTCGGGTGCCGGTCGGAAGTGGCGGTCGTGGGCTGCTGGTTGTGCGGTGGAGCGAGCGGGCGGAGCCGCCCGGGTCAGCGCTGGACGTTGCGGCGGAAGGCGGCGCGCGCCCACAGGTAGCCGGCCAGGGCGAGGCCGATGCACCAGGCGACGGCGATCATCGCGCTGTTGCCGATCGGTGTGCCCATCAGCAGGCCCCGCAGGGTCTCGTTGATCGGCGTGAAGGGCTGGTACTCGGCGAACCAGCGGATTCCGGCCGGCATGGACTCCGGCGGGACGAAGGCGCTGCCCAGGAAGGGCAGGAACGTCAGCGGCATCGGAGCGTTGCTCGCCGATTCGACGGTCTTGGCCACCAGGCCCATCGCGGCCGCCACCCAGGTGAGGCTGAAGGCGAGCAGGGCCAGCAGGCCGATCGCGGCGATCCAGTCGAGCGCAGTGGCGTGCGGCCGGAAGCCCACCGCCAGTGCGACCCCGATGACCAGGACGAGGCTGAGCATGGTCTGGATGACACTGCCGACCACGTGCCCCGTGAGCACCGAACCGCGGGAGATCGCCATGGTGCGGAAGCGGTTGATGATCCCTTCGGTCATATCGGTGCACACGGACACCGCGGTGGCGATCGCTCCCGATGTCGCCGCCATCAGGATGATTCCCGGTGCGACGTAATTGACGTACCCACCATGGACGTTGGCCGCGCCCGGGGAATTGATGCCGCTGCCGAGCGCGCCGCCGAAGACGTAGACGAACAGCAACAGCATCAGGATCGGCATGGCGACGACCGAGATCGTCATGGACGGATAGCGCTGTGCGTGCTTGAGGTTGCGCCGCAGCATCGTCATCGAGTCGCGCAGCGCGTACGAGGGGGTGCTCATCGGTCCTGCTCCGTCCGGGCGGTGGGCGAGTGGAGGGACTCCGGGGACCGCTGCCCTTGCTGCGGCCGGCCGGTGAGAGTGAGGAAGACGTCGTCGAGGTCGGGGGTGTGCACGGTGAGGGACTCGGCCTCGACCGACGCGGTGTCCAGGGTGTCGAGGACGGCGCGCACGGCGTGGATCCGGCCGTCGCCGGGGATCTGCAGGGTGAGCGCGTCACGGTCGGCGGTGGCGGCGCCGAAGAGGGCGGCCGCGGATTCCAGGCCGTGCGGGTCGGCGAACTGGAGGCGGATGTGGCCGCCGGGCATCCGACGCTTGAGTTGGTCCGCGGTGCCCTCGGCGACCAGCTTGCCGTGGTCCAGGAGGGCGATGCGGTCGGCGAGTTGGTCGGCCTCCTCCAGATACTGGGTGGTCAGGAAGATGGTGACGCCGTCGTCGACGACCAGGCTGCGGATGATCTCCTGCATCGTCCGCCGACTGCGCGGATCGAGTCCGGTGGTCGGCTCGTCGAGGAAGATGATGCGCGGATTGCCGACCAGGGTCATGGCGAGGTCGAGCTTGCGGCGCATACCGCCCGAGAAGGTGGCGACCGGCTTGCTCGCCGCGTCGGTGAGGTCGAAGCGGTGCAGCAGTTCGGTGATCCGCCGGCGGCCTTCGCGGCGGTCGAGATGGTACAGATCCGCCATCAGGAGGAGGTTCTCCCGGGCGTTGAGGAGGCTGTCCAGCGCCGCGAACTGGCCGGTCACGCCGATCGCGGTGCGTACCGCGTCGGGATCGCGGGAGACGTCGTGGCCGGCTACCCGCACCTGGCCGGCGGAGGCCGGGATGAGGGTGGAGAGGATCTGAACGGTGGTGGTCTTGCCGGCGCCGTTCGGCCCCAGCAGGGCGAAGATCGTGCCCTCGGGGATGGTCAGGTCGATCCCGTCGAGCACCACCTTGTCGCCGTAGGACTTGGTCAGCCCGACGGCCGAGATCGCCGCGGGGCGGGCGGGGGTGGGTGCGGTGGAGTTCGTGGCGGCTGGTGCCGCGGTCATACGTGCCATAACGGCAGGTCCGTTCTTCGGATGGGGATGCGGCTGCGGAGGGACGTGTTGCTGCGGGTGCGCATGCTTCTTCTGCGCCGGCTGACGGAATCGCCCGTTGGCTGTCCGTTGGCTGGCTGACTCGCTGGCTGGGGTGGTGTCACCGAGAACTCGGCGCGCGGGCTTCGTCGATGCCCGTGTCCGCGGCGGCCGCGAGGGCATGCCGGAGGCTGTCGACGTATGGCGTGAGGTCCATGACGCCATGATGGCACACATGTGGCGCCATGGCGAGCGAAGGTGCGCCATAAGTGTGCCGAAGTGGCGTCAATCGGCGCGTCATTCGGTGCGTCGAGCGGCGTGCCAGGTGCGCGTGGGGTGGCGTTCGGTGGGCGGCAGATGTGCTGCGGCGCCTGGGTTGTGTGCTGCAGGGATCTCGATGGCGCCGGTGGCGTCAGTGGTGGTGCCGCGTGGTGCCATGCGTGGGGCCCTGCTTAGCAGGGGGCACACGAACGCCGCCGCCCGAGCGATGGCTCGGACGGCGGCTTGGGTGATTTCCGGGAGGGCGGGTGCGGGGATGGGTGGCGGTGCGGACGGCGCTCGCGGAGTCCTGGGCGAGGCCGGAGGAGGGGCTCAGGACGCGAGCGCGTCCAGCGTGCGGTGCTGCCCGTGGGTGCCGGCCGGTGCCGGGGAGTCGTCGCCCAGTGCGGGGTAGTCGGTGTACCCGGTCTCCCCGCCCACGTACATCAGGTACCTGTCGCGCACCGGATTGAGGGGTGCGCCCAGGCGCAGTCGTTCGACCAGGTCGGGGTTGGCGAGGAAGGGGCGCCCGAGCGCCACCAGGTCGGCGCCCGCCGCCAGCAGTCGTTCGCCCTCGTGTCGGCCGCCGTCGGCGGGGATCTGGTCCCTCGGCAGGACCGGATTGGCGATCAGGGTGCCGGCCCAACTCCGCCGGATCCGCTGGAAGAGAGGCTGGTCCGGGTCGGCGAAGACGAGGTGCAGGTAGGCCAGGCCGGCCTCCGCCAGTGCGTCGAGCAGTGCCGGGTAGAGCTCCTCGGTGTCGCCCTCCTCGATGCCGTTCACGGTGAGTCCGGGCGAGATGCGCAGCCCGGTCCGCTCCGCGCCGACCGCCTCGACGACGGCCCGCACGACCTCGACCACGAAGCGGATGCGGCCGGCCACCGAGCCGCCGTAGGCGTCCGTACGGCGATTGGTGCCCCCCGCCAGGAACTGGTGGAGGAGGTAGCCGTTCGCCGCGTGCACCTCGACTCCGGCGAAGCCCGCGGCGAGGGCGTTGCGGGCGGCGTCGGCGAAGTCGGCGACCGTGGCGCGGATCTCATCGGTGTCAGATTCAAGTCCGGGCGCCAACTGCCGCGCCGCGGCCCCGGGCTGACGCAGTCCAGGGCGTGGACGGGGAGAGGCATGCGGATCGGTGAACTGGCGCGGCGTACCGGTGTGAGTGAGCGCTCGCTGCGCTACTACGAGAAGCAGGGGTTGCTGGCCGCGGAGCGTACCCCCGGCGGCCACCGGGACTACCCGGCGGCCGCGGTGGATCGGGTGATCCGCATTCAGGAGCTCTTCGCCGCCGGACTGTGCAGCGCCAAGATCGCACAACTGCTGCCCTGTATGCGGGACACGGACGGCGGCCCCTCCGAGATCGCCACCCCGTGGCTGGTCGCCGACCTCACCAAGGAGCGCGACCGCATCGACCGTCTGATCAAGGATCTGATGCGCTCCCGGGACGTCCTGGACGATGTGATCGACACCGCGGCGGGGCGGGCGGCGGCCGTCGGACAGTGACGGGCGCCGCCCGTCCCGCAGGGCGCCGCTCCGTAGACCGCTCCGGCTCTCGGGCGCCACTCCCGTCGCTCTCCCTCGGGTAGCTACCCCTCCGGATAGAACACGAACAGCGTGCACCCCGTCCTCGTCTGCGGGATGTGCCAGGACCCGGCGGGTGCGTGGATGAACGAGCCGGCCGGGTAGTCCCGTTCGCCGTCGTTGAAGACGCCCGAGACCACGAACACCTCCTCGGGGCCCGGCTCGTGCACGTCGATGCCGTCCCAGCAGGTGTCCGGGTCCAGCTCCACGACCTGGGCCGTGGCGCCGTTCTCCCCGCTCCACAGCGGACGCAGCCGGATCCCGGGAAACAGCTCGCGCACCGGTGCCTCCGCCACGGAGGCCCATACGTAGCCGGTCATTTCGTTGCCTGTGTTCTCTTTCGTTGCCATGGGGACAGCCTCGCGGAACGGCGCTGACCAGCCGAGTGTCAGAAAAGACATCCTGCGGTACTTTCCTGCCATGTCTGTCGTGCCTGTCGTCCATCGGGTGGTCGCACTCGTCCACCCGCCGCAATCGACCTTCGAACTCGGCTGTGCGGCCGAGGTGTTCGGCATCGAGCGGCGCGGGGTCCCGGTCCGGTACGCCTTCGGGGTGTGCACCGAACGGCCGGGTCCGGTGACCACCCTCGCGGGGTACGACATGCTCGTGCCGGACGGGCTGGCCGCGCTGGACCGCGCGGACACCATCGTCATCCCCGGATGGCTGCCTCCCGGGGAGCCGCCCGCACCCGCCGTCATCCGCGCCCTGCGCCGGGCGCACGACCGCGGAACGCGGCTGGTCAGCATCTGCTCCGGCGCCTTCACGCTGGCGCACGCCGGACTGTTGGACGGACGCCGGGCGACCACCCACTGGGCCGGCGCCGGCCAACTGGCCGAGCAGTTCCCCGCCGTCCAGGTGGACCCGGACGTGCTGTACGTGGACCACGGCGACGTCGCCACCAGCGCGGGCTCCGGGGCCGGTATCGACCTCTGCCTCCACCTGGTCCGCGCCGACCACGGGGCCGGCTACGCCGCCCAGGTCGCCCGGAGCATGGTCATGCCACCGCACCGGGAAGGCGGCCAGCTCCAGTACACAGCGCCACCGCACCCCGTCCAGATGGACGGTTCGTTGGCGCCCCTCCTGGAGTGGATGACCGCACGGCTCGACGAACCGCTCCCGATCGAGGAACTGGCCGCGCACGAGGGCGTATCGGCGCGTACGCTCGCCCGCCGGTTCGCCGACCAGCTCGGTGCGAGTCCCGGGCAGTGGTTGCTCGCCCAGCGCATCGCCGCGTCCCGGGAACTACTGGAGTCCACCGACCTCCCCTTGGATGCCGTCGCCCGCCGGGTCGGCCTCTCCTCCGCCACCAACCTGCGGAGACGCTTCCTGAGTGCACTGGGGACGACACCGGGGGCCTATCGCCGGGCGTTTCGCACCGGGGCGTGACGGCACTGACTGGCCGGCTCCCGGGAGGGGTCCGCCGGGGGACCAGCCCCGAACCCGCGCGGGGGGACCGTCGGAGGGCCGCCCCGGCAGCCAAGCGAGGCCCGTGCCCGAACGGCGGGGCCCGTCCGGCTACGGATCGGGTGCGGACACCCGGCGTCAGTGTGCGCGTCCGGCTTCCGTGTGGGTGAGCACCATCCGGAACCGGGCCGTCCCGGCGAGCATCTTCGCGTACGCCTCATTGGCGTCGTCCAGCGGCATCGTCTCGATCATCGGGCGGATCCCCTGGAGCACGCAGAACTCCATGGTGTCCTGGACGTCCTGCGCGGTGCCGGACGGGTGGCCGCGGACGACCCGGGCGCGCATCAGGAGCTGGGTCGGGTTGATCGCCAGCGGTTCGATGTCCGCGCCGATGACCACCAACTCGCCGCGGTGCGTCAGCCCGTCCACGGTCGCGGAGATGGCGGCGGAGTTGGCGGCGGTGGCCAGGACCACCCGGGCGCCGCCGAGGGACTGGAGCGCGTCCGCGACGGACGTTCCGGCGGTGCTGTCGATGTAGTGGTGCGCACCGAGCTGCTTGGCGAAGTCCGCCTTGTCGGCGCCGCGGGCGATCGCGACCGTCTCGAAACCCATCGCGGTGGCGAACCGCACGCCCAGGTGCCCCAGGCCGCCGAGGCCCAGTACGGCGACCAGATCGCCCGGCCGGGCCGAGCTGCGCCGCAGCCCGTTGTAGGTGGTGACCCCGGCGCAGGCCATCGGCCCCGCGTCGGCCGCAGCCAGGCCGTCGGGGATCCGCGCCAGCGCATCGGCCGGGGCGATCACCGCTTCGCCGAACCCGCCGTCGTACGCCCAGCCCGGCACCTTCAGCTGCTCGCAGACGATGAAGTCGCCCTGCCGGCAGGGGGTGCAGTGGTGGCAGCTGCCACCGAACCAGCCCACCGCGACCCGCTCGCCGACCTTCCAGCCGCTGTCCGTGTGCTCGCCGACCTCGGCGATGCGCCCGGCGACCTCATGGCCGGTGACCAGGGGGAACCGGACGCCGGGCAGCGCGCCGTTGACGAACATGGCGTCGCTGTGACAGATCCCGCAGGCGTCCACGGCGATCCGGACGTGCCCCGGGCCGGGCCGCGGCACCTCACGCTCGACGATCTCGAAGGGTGCGCCGACGGCGCCGACCTGCGCGACTCGGTAGCTGCTCATCTGGATCTCTCCCACCTGCGAGAGCCGGTGCGGCAGCGGTACGAGCCGGCTCCCGCACGCCCTGGACCTTGCCGCTGCCAGCGAGCCCGCGCCCGCGTACCGGCCGTTCCTCGCGTCGGGTTCCCGCCCCGGCTTCCCTACGTGCTTCCCGTGTACGTGTCTGCCGTGTGCGTGCTCCCGCATGCGTGCGGCTCGGCCACCTGCCGGCGCCGTCAGGTGCTGGTGCAACGGCCTCCTCCCACCAGCACACCAGCTCCGGGCCGATCACGCGCGCCGAGCGGGCGACGGCGGTCCGTGGCCCACCCCGCACACCGGGTGCGGGCCGGCCGGACCGCCCGGGACCGGGGAACTCAGGACAGCAGCAACGGCAGGTCCCAGCCGGTGGGAGCGCCGCCCGTCGCATAGGCGTCCAAGGCCAGGGCGACGCCCGCCGCGCCGTCCAGATAGCCGGAGACATCGGAGGCGAACGGCACCCGCGTCATGGTGAAGCGGTAGCCGAACGGCACGTCGGGCCGGAAGGCGTCGAGGAGACGGGACGCCACCTCGTCGCGCCGGATCGCGAGCCGGTCGGTGAGCGCGCGATCCGCGTGCTGGTCGGCGAGCCGGGCCGCGGGCGCCTCGTGGCCGGCCGTGAAGTCCTCGGCAAGTCGGCCCAGTTGGTGCAGTGCGCCGGCCCAGCCGTGGCAGAGCGCGTGGTCGGTGATGCCCCACTGCTCCAGAGGGAGCGTCAGCAGCCGTTCTACCGAAGCCGCGGCCAGTGCGGTCCAGTCCGGTCTGCCCAGCGCGCGTCCCGCCAGTTGGAGGGCGCGGGAGACGCCCGGTGCGCCGTAGCACCAGGAGGGCCAGCCGGCCGGTTCGTCGTACGCCTCGGGGCCGGCCAGCCACTGGGCGAGGCTGAGATGGCCCGGCCAGTACACCCCGTGCGCGTCCCGTACGGCCCACTGCGTCAGCAGGTCGGCCGCGGATTCGATGGCGTCCCGCTGGCCCGGTAGGCGGACGCCCTGCTGCCAGGCAAGGGAGAGCAGCGCCAGCGGCCCGGCCACACCGTGCGACAGACCGAGGTTGAGGTGCCCACCGGGGAGCGCGGCCTCGGCGCCGATCCGCGGGGCGTCGAGGGCCCACCAGCGCGGCACCCGGTGGCCCTCGGGGTGTACGACGTCGCCGAGCGCCAGTCGCGTCAAGTAGCCAAGGACGGCGCCCAGTTCGTCGGTGCAGGTGTCGGCGCGGGCGAGGAGGTAGCGGCCGACGCCGGTCATCCCGCGGACCACCTCGTAGTGCCCGATGGTGGCCAGCGGGCCGTCGGGGACGTCGGGCAGTGCGGTGCGGACCAGGTCGCGTTGGTACGCGTCGAGCTGTCGCAGTGCGGAGACGTAGCCGCCGGTGGCGCGGTGGGCGACGAGGACCGCGCAGGCCAGCGCCCCGGGGCCCTTGAAGATCCCGCTCGGAACGGTGTCGCCGTCGGCCGCTGCCCGGGTCGCGACGGCGAGATAGCGGTGCGCGCGGGCGGTGCGGTCGGTCGCCGGACCGGTGCCGCCGCTGAACGCGAGGGAGAGGCCGGGGCTGCCGCTGCCGAGGGTCAGTTCCGCCCAGATGCCCTCGGGCCGGCCGTCGTCGGCCGTCTCGGCCGGTATCCGGGTCGCGGCCATGGTGGCGGCCGGGTCGGCGAGCCGGTCGAGGAGCTCCGCCGAGACGACGCCGGCGCGGTCCCGCAGGGCGGTGCGTGCGCGGGGCGCGGTCGGGTCGGTCGTGGTCATCGGGCCGCCCCCGCTCCGACGGCGTCACCGTCCGGAGCCGGGTCCCGGCCGGCGGTGCCGTCCGGTCGCCCGCCACCGGGTCCGACCCCGTGCGCCCGGCGGCCGAGCAGCGTCCGGACCGCACCCCGGAGCACCGCGTAGCCGCGGGCCTCCGCCGCCCGGTCGATGCCGAACAGTCGGTTGTGCCGCATGTGCAGCAGGGACAGGACGGCCTCGTCGCGGTCCGCTTCCGGGGCGGCGCGCAGCAGCTCCCCGTAGGCGCGCGGCTCCGGCGACTCGGTCCACAATTCCGCCAGTGCGGGTATGCCGAGCGCCCGGGCGGCGTGCCGGACGGTGTCCCCGGCGGTCTCCCCGGGCCGGATCAGCCGATCGGCCAGCGCACGGTGCCGCTGGTAGACCTCGTGGTCGGGCCCCTTGGTGAACATGCGGTCCACCCAGGCGCACCAGTCCCAGTCACCGAGCGAGTCCAGCAGGACCGCATGGCCGGCCGCGGCCAGCACCTCGTCGGGTACCGCTGCCGCCCCGGCCCGCCGCGCCCGCAGTTGGAGCAGGGCGGACCGACTGTCCGTGCGGAAGAGCCGCTCGGCCGTCTCCTGGGCCGCCGGGCCGCCGTACCGGTCGGTCTCGGGCCGGTACACGTCCAGTGTCATGGTGCGCACCGCCCCGGACCCGATCAGCTCCCGCACGTGCCGGGCGACGGCGGGCAGCACCCGGCCGGTCAGCTCCGTGGGCGTGCCGTGGAAGCGCAGCCGCAGATGCGGTTCCGGGTCCCGGTAGCGCAGGAAGAACCAGCGGTCGGTATCGGCTTCGACCTCGGCCAGGAGCGCGGGCAGCCGGTCCGCCAGGAGCGCGTCATGGGTCGCCGGGTCGGCGTAGACCTTGACGAACAGCCAGTCCTCGCCGGGGAGATGGACGCGGGTGGGGGCGGGGCGGAGCGGCGCGGCGACCGGTGGCGCACCCGCGTCCGTCGCGCCGCGCACCGCGGGGGACGCTTCCGCTCCGGCGGCGGGGCGGGGTGCGGCGGGCGGTCCGCTCCTTCTCGTCCGGCCCGCGCTCGCCAGCGGCACCACGATCTCGGTGCTGTGACCGGAGTTCCAGCCGAGTCCGCGGCCGTCGGCGGTGAGGTCCTCGTACAGGACAAACCGCGGTTCCACGGCGGTCAGTTCGGCCCGGAGCAGTGCCCGGTCCCACGGTTCGCGCAGGTCGATGGGGAACATCTGGTCGTTGCGGGCGATGTGGAGCCGGTCCGGCACCCGGTTCCCGCGGCGCCAGGCGCGCAGGCCGTCGTCCCAGGCGGCGGCGCCCGGCGTACGGGCCGCGTCCCGCAGCCGGCGTCCGGCGAGCCAGCGGCGGGGGGCGGTCAGCACCCGGCCGTAGCGGACCCGCGGCAGGTACGGCAGCACGTCCAGGCCCGCCCAGTCCCACCCCGACCAGACCCGCGGACGGGCCGCTGCCAGGTCCGCCAGGAAGCGGGCCACCGGGGGCGCCTGGGCATCGAGCGCGAGCATGTGCGGGATCACCGGCGCGATCTGACGTCCCGTCGGACCGTGCAGCAGGCGCAGGCCGTCCTCCCCGGCCGCGACCAGCAGGGTGCGCCAGTCCAGGCAGTGCGGGTCGCCGCGGTCGTCGGCGACCCCGAGGGGGATGCGGTACGGGAGCAGCGGCGGTACCTGCACGATGTTCAGCGACCGCGGATCCCGCGGCGCCAGATCCACCTGTGCGCGCAGGACGCCGTCGGGCTCTTCGTCCCGCCCGCCGACCAGTTGGGACAGTGCGTCGGTGAGACCCGCGCCGGCGGCGAAGCGGCCCGCCGTCGCGCCGGCCGTCCACGACCCGATGTGCGGGCTGCCCAGGAGCAGGAAGTCGCCGCGGTCGAGGGCGGCCGGGCTGTCGGCCAGCACCTGGAAGCACAGTTCGAGGGTGCGGGGCGGCCGGCCGCCCGGTGTGTGCCCGACGGCGGCCGCCAACCGCGCCACGTCGTCGTCGGTCAACTCGATGTCGCCGCCGTCCAGGACCGCCTGGTGGACGAGTTCGGCGACGGCGGTCCGGCGCGCCCGGTCGCCAGCGCCGCCACCGGGCCCGTCGGGTACGGGCGCCGCCGCACCGCGCTCGTGGTACTCCGGCGGCAGCCCCAGCCCGCGGTGCGGATCGACCAGGTCGGCGAGGGGGACCGCGCAGGCGGTTCCGTACCGCTCGATGAAGCGGTCGCGATAGTCCCGCATATACGCCAGCGTCCCCCACTCCGGGGTCATCGCCCAGATCGCCGCGGCGTACCGGCGGACCTCCTCGCCGATCGCTTCCGGCAGCACGAAGTCGCCGGTCAGCCGCAGGTCGACCTGGACCGGCGGCCGTCCCGTGCCGTCCACGGCCGCGGTACCGGGAGCGCGCCGTCCGGGGCGACGGGCCTCGGCGTCCCGGGCCCCGGCCGCCGTGCCCCCGCTCTCGTTCCCGCTTTCGTTCCCGTTCCCGCTTTCGTTCCCGCTCCAGCTCTCGTTCCCGCCAGTGTCGAGGCGGCGGACGCCCGCCAGCAGCGCCTGCCACGCCCGACCGCCCTCGCCCGGTGGTTCCGCCGCGTAGGCGGCCGCTGCCGCGCGGACCGCCCGCAGCCCCTCCGAGCCACCGGGCACGACCCCCGCCAGCGCGGACTCGATCCGGTCGAGCAGCGCGTCGTCGATCCGGTACGGGGTCAGGGAGGTGAGGAGGAAGCCGTGTTGCACCAGTCCGGCGAGCAGGGCGTCGATCCGCTCCGGGGCGATGGCGGGGAACCGCACGGCCAACCGGTCGAGCAGTGCGGCGTAGGCCACCGGTCGGGTCGCCTCCTCCCGGACCATGCCCACCAGCGCGTTGTCCCGCACCGACGTCTCCCGTTCGCCGGCGTGCAGGAGCAGCCGCCCGTCCCGGCGGACGCACAGGTCGTTGAGCACGACGTCGACCCGGCGCCGGACCTCGGGGACCGTCAGCCAGTCCAGGACGCGGCGGTGCAGCCAGCCGCCGTCGAGCCGGGCCGCCACCTCGCCCGGACCGGTGAGTTCCGCCTTGGCCGCGGCGCCGAAGTGGGCGCGGCCGACGCCGGCGAACAGGCCGAAGGGAGTGGGCCGGCCGCCCGCCCGCCGCGCGTACCGGGTGAGTGTCCGTGCCGCGCTGAGCGTCCGCTTCCGGCCGAGGGCCGCCGCGCCGTCCGCGGTGTCCAGCCGGTCCAGGCTGTGCGCGAGGCTGCCGCTGGCCACCTCGACGGCCTGGCGCAGCAGGGGATCGCCGGCCAACTGCCGTACCCCGGTGGCCGGATCGTCGGGGTCGATGCGGTCACCGGGGTACGGCCCCCGCGGCGTACTGGCCATCCGCACCAGCACCGGCTCTCGGATCTCGAACACATCCAGATCTGGTCGCACCTGGTTCGTCCCCCACGTCGCCGGCGGCACAGGATTCACTGCGGTGGTACGGGAGAGCGGGGCGGACAGGGTCCGCCCCGCTCCGGAGCTCACCCCGAGGTCAGCAGCAGGTCGGACAACGGGTGCCGATCGCATAGCTGCTCGGCGAGGTGTAGGTGCCCTGGCCGAACTCCTGGGCCTGGTCCGAGACATCGGAGATACGCAGATCCAGGTCGAGGTCGGCCTCGTCGAACTCATGAAGAACGATCTCGGTACGCATGTTCCCTCCAAAAGGTTTGTCGAGCCACACAACCGGACGAATGCACCCGAGCACCTCACGGGGCTCGGTAGACCCACCTTTCACCCTGGTAACAGGGAGCCGGGAGGCGAAAACCGGACGAACACGTATGCCGGATCGGCCGGTTCCGGGCCCGGTGGCACCGCCTCGCCTCCCCTGGCCCGGCGCCCGTTCCTCCTGGCGGACGCGGCCCACGAGCGGACATCCGTCCTGTCTGGAACTGTCCGAAAGTCGCGGCAACTACTTGGACGTCCTAGGATTTTGGACGCCTGATCGCGCACACGTCATCCGGTTCGTCGGGTGGTCATCACCTGCTTGGCGTTGTTCAGCCGGAAGCCACGGCCGGGGCTTCCCGGTGTGGTCGGTCAAGGCAGGATCTCGACGTACCCGTCGGTTCCGTGCACACGGATCCGCTGCCCGTCCCGGATCAGCCGGGTGGCCTGCTCCACGCCCACCACGGCCGGCAAGCCGTACTCCCGGGCGATCACTGCGCCATGGGTCATCAGGCCGCCCACCTCCGTCACCAGGCCCGCGATTCCGACGAACAGCGGCGACCAACTGGGGTCCGTGAAGGTCGTGACCAGGATGTCGCCCGCTTCGAGCTCGGCCTCCGCCATGTCGAGGATGACGCGGGCCCTTCCTTCGACGGTCCCGGCGGAAACCGGTAGGCCGATCAGGGCGCCGGCCGGCACGTCGTCGCGCCGGTACGCCCCGGTGACGGCCTCACCGTCCGAGGTGAGCACCCGGGGCGGTGTGAGCGCGTGGTACGACCGGAACGCGTCCTTGCGCCGCTGGATGAGCTGGTCATCCACCTGGTGCGCGCGCACGACGTCGTGGAACTCCTGGAACGTGAGGTAGAAGACGTCCTCCTTCTCAGGAAGCACGTTGGCCTGCACGAGGCGCTCGGCCTCCGCCAGCAGGGCCTGCTTGTAGACGAAGTAGCGGCTGACGATGCCGTACTTCGGATACTCCCGGTACCCGATGAAGGTGCGGACCCGGTCGATCATCCGCTTGGTCTCGTCTGCCTTCCGGTCCCCGTCCGGCAGGGCGCGCAAGCGTGACAGCACGTCCTGTTCCTTCTTCTGCGCCTTCTGCCGCCCTTGCTCGAAGCGCCGCTCGGCGGCGCCCGGCTCGAAGTTCCTGACGTTGTCGAGGATCACGGGCACGAGCGTGGTGGGGCGCTCGCGCCACCGCGGCCGGGTGATGTCGATCTCGCCGACGCAGCGCATGCCGTACCGGTCGAGGTAGGCCACCATGGCGTCGCGCGCTTCGGTCCCGCCCGCGAGCTTGGCCAGCTCGTCCAGGAAGGCGTCGTCCTCGACGTACTCGACGCCCTGTAGGAACGCCACCACCTCCGACTGCGGGCGGATCACGTCCGCGACGTCGAGCAGCGCCAGGCCCATCTCCGACGTGACGTTGTCGGGGGCGGACAGCGTGAGCGTGTCAGCCGCGTTCTTCTCGCCCAGCCACTCCCGCAGCTTGTCGTTGAGCCACCACGTGGCCTCCATGCCCGCCATGATCGCCTGAATGCTCAGCGGATCACTGAGCACTCGCTTGTGCTCCTCGAAGGCATCCAGCAGGAAGTCGAAGAGTGCCGGTCCGGTCTTCGTCCGGATGTCGCGCTCCAGGGCGGCGATGGACGCCTGGCTGCGCTCGATCAGCCCGGTGACGATGGCCGGATCGGTGTCGATCGGGGCGGACGCACCGCCGGCCGGCGGCCCGCCGGACTGCGGCCTGCCGGGAGGGGCGTCCGGGAGCGACGGGACGAAACCGTCGCGGTCGAGGACGGTCTCCAGAGCGTGCCTGATCAGCGGATCGCCCTTCCCCATAGCAGCCAGGAGGCCGGCGCGGCTCGCGGGCGAGGCCAGGCGCCGGGTGACGTCGACGAACAGCCGCCCGCCGGCCGCGTGCATCGGCACCATGGCCGTCAGCTGCCACATGGACAGCCCCAGGGGCTTCATGGGGTCGGTCATCATCTGCCCGTGGCCAACGGAGACGTAGACGTGATTGTCCTGGTCGTCGGTCTCGGGGATGGGGAACAGGGTCGTGATCGGCCGGCTCTGAACGATCTGGAAGCCGTCATCGACCAGGCACCATTCGATGTCCTGCGGGCGGCCGAAGTGCGCTTCGATCCGCCGCCCTAGCTGCACGAGCCGCACGACCTGCGCATCCGTCAGCGCCGGCTGCTCCTGCCGCTGCGAGTCGATCGCCACTTCCTGCGTACCGCCGGCCGGCAGGGCGTGAACGGCACGCTGTTTGACGGCGATCGCCCTGGCGACGACTTCGCCGTGTCGCACCTTGAAGACGTCCGGGTTCACCAGGCCGGAGACCAGGGCCTCGCCGAGGCCGAAGCCGGCGTCCACGGTGGCGACCTTCCGGTTGCCCGTGACGGGGTCGGCCGTGAACAGGATGCCGGCCGCATCCGGGAGGACCATCCGCTGCACGACCACGGCCATGTGGACCGTACGGTGGTCGA
Organism: Streptomyces sp. RGM 3693; assembly: GCF_050471125.1. NCBI lineage: Bacteria > Bacillati > Actinomycetota > Actinomycetes > Kitasatosporales > Streptomycetaceae > Streptomyces > Streptomyces sp. RGM 3693. The sequence continues at coordinate 1,225,237 of NZ_JBMPPQ010000003.1, read as the reverse complement.
TGCCGTTCCGCTGGCGGTAGGTCACGGCCCGCTCGGTGAACAGCGAGGCCCAGCACCGGCTGATGTGCTGGAGGATCGCCGTCGGCCCCACGACGTTCAGGTACGTGTCCTGCTGGCCGGCGAACGAGGCCGTCGGCAGGTCCTCTGCCGTCGCGCTGGATCGGACGGCGTAGGCAGCTTGCTCGCCGAGTTGGGAGAGCGCGCGGGTGATCGCCGCCGCGAGATCGCCCGGGATGGCGATCCCTTCGATGGTCCGACGCAGCTGCGCGCTGAGCGTGCGGATCGCCTCCCGGTCGTCCGGGGTCAGGCGAGAGAGCTGATCGAGCCGATCGTCGATCGACGGCGCCTCCGCCATGATCCGCCGGAAGGCGTCCGTCGTCACGCAGAAGCCCCCCGGCACGCGGATGCCCTCGATCCGCGACAGCCCGCCCAGGTGCGCGCCCTTGCCGCCGACGACCACGACCTGCCCCTCGCCGACCTCTTGAAGATCCAACACGTACTGCTCCGTCATTGCGATACCTCCGAGGGAGCCGTGCTCCGTTGCACTGCGGTGGCCGACCGCATCACCGGCGCCGCCACCTCTGTCGAACTTCTTGTCGAGCACGTCCTCATCCCTGGTCGCCTTCCCTCTGCTGAGCCGGGCGGCCGGTCGGGCGGCGCGCACCCCCGCACCTCTGTGCCGAGCCCCCGCAACTGCACTGCCGGTCCCACCACCGGTCCGACGTCACCGCGCCCCCCATACGTCGACAACAACACACGCCCGTCGTGCCCTCATTTCCGCAGGTTGTGGCATCGGTCGACGATTCTGCGCCGTGACCCGGGGCTTGCGGCAAGCCCCCCAGCGCGCTATACGTTGAGAGTGGCAAGGAGAGCGCTCTCCTTGCCTTTGCTTTTGCTTTTGCCTTTGTCTTGTGCCGTCCCATGGAACCGACAGACTTCTCGCGAAGTGGTGGCGCGGCGCGTACGTCCCCCGTCCCCCTGCACGACACCGCCCAGAACCAGCTTTCGGCCAGTTCGACTTCGGGTGCATTGCATCGGGGAGCCGGTGCCAGGCCGCCCAGGCGATCATGCGGTGCAGCCCGTCGAGGTGGGTGATGCCCTCCTTGACCCGCAGGCCGTCGTAGTCCACGGCGCTGACGGCCCGTGCGCCGGGTCGCGCCGCAGTGGCGCAACCCACCGCCCCCGCACAGTCGCACCCGTTAACCTGGCCGCCGCGTGTGGACCGGCCCGGCCGGGCGGGAGGGCCGACCGGACCGTCCGCCGCACGGTCCGGCACGTACCCGAGAAGGACACGTTCACCATGCCACTCAAGCGCCCGCACCAGCACCGCGACGCCAGCCGCAACCTCGCCGTCAACCCGGTCTTCAGCCGGGAACCGGTCCACGTCCCCCGGTACGAACTGCCGGCCGACGGCATGGACCCCGACACCGCCTACCAGATCGTCCACGACGAACTCATGTTGGACGGCAACGCCCGGCTCAACCTCGCCACCTTCGTCAGCACTTGGGCCGAACCGCAGGCCCAGCGCCTGATGGCCGAGTGCGCCGAGAAGAACATGATCGACAAGGACGAGTACCCGCAGACCGCCGAGATCGAGGCGCGCTGCGTGCACATGCTCGCCGACCTGTGGCACGCCCCCGACTCCCATGCCGCGGTGGGCTGTTCGACCACCGGGTCCAGTGAGGCCGCGATGCTCGCCGGACTGGCGCTCAAGCGCCGCTGGCAGCACCGCCGGCGCGCCGAGGGCAAGTCCACCGAGCGTCCCAACATGGTGATGGGCATCAACGTCCAGATCTGCTGGGAGAAGTTCGCCAACTACTTCGAGGTCGAGCCGCGCTACGTCCCCATGGAGGGCGACCGCTTCATCCTCTCCCCGGAGCAGGCCGTCGAACTCTGCGACGAGAACACCATCGGCGTCGTCGCCGTCCTCGGCTCGACCTTCGACGGCGCCTACGAGCCGGTCGCCGAGATCTCCGCGGCCCTCGACGACCTCCAGGAGCGCACCGGCATCGACGTCCCGCTGCACGTCGACGGCGCCTCCGGCGCGATGATCGCCCCCTTCCTCGACCCCGAACTCGCCTGGGACTTCCGGCTCCCGCGGGTCGCCTCCATCAACACCTCCGGCCACAAGTACGGCCTGGTGATGCCCGGCGTCGGCTGGGCCCTGTGGCGGGACGCCGACGCGCTCCCCGAGGACCTGGTCTTCCACGTCAACTACCTGGGCGGCGACATGCCGACCTTCGCGCTGAACTTCTCCCGGCCCGGCGCCCAAGTCATCGCGCAGTACTACAACTTCCTGCGCCTGGGCTTCGACGGCTACCGCGCCGTCCAGCAGACCAGCCGGGACGTCGCCACCCGGGTCGCCGCCGAGATCGCCGAGATGGGCCCCTTCACCCTGCTCACCGACGGCAGCCAACTCCCCGTCTTCGCCTTCCGGATCAGCGACGACGTCACCAACTTCACCGTCTTCGACGTCTCCGCCGCCCTCCGCGAACGCGGCTGGCAGGTCCCCGCCTACACCTTCCCCGCCAACCGCACCGACCTGGCCGCCCTCCGCGTCGTGATCCGCAACGGCTTCGGTCACGACCTCGGCGACCTGTTCCTCGAAGACCTCCGCCGCGTCCTGCCGCGCCTCCAGGCCCAGCAGCGCCCGCACCGCGATGCCGGCGACGCCGGCGGTTTCGCCCACGGCGCCGAGACCAAGCAGGCCGGCCGCCCGGCCATCCCGGAGCAGATGGTCCGCGACTGACCGCAGCCGCTCCCACCCCCGGCCCGGCGCCACGGGCCGGGCCGGCGGGCCGGCGCCAACAGGGGGAACGCCGTCCGGGAGAGCGTCGGCGCGGGGCGCTGCCAAACCGGCCCGACTCGGTCACGCTGGAGGTGAGGGGGCACGCTCCGGCCGGATCCGGCCACTAGGGCGGAAGGAGCTGACGGCCATGTCGTCGATCGCCGCGGACTACCAGCCGGTACGGGTGGAGGCGGAACTGGACGAACCGCTGTCCCGCTGGCTCTGGGCAGTGAAGTGGCTGCTCCTCGTCCCGCACCACATCATGTTGACCGCGCTGGGCATCGGCTTCCTGCTGGCCACCGCGCTGGCATTCCCGGTGATCTTCTTCACCGGGCGCTACCCCCGGCTGCTGTTCGGCTTCACCAGCGGCGTGCTGCGCTGGGCCTGGCGGGTGGCCTACTACTCCTACGGGGCGCTGGCCACCGACCGCTATCCGCCCTTCACCCTCCGCGCCGTGCCCGACTACCCCGCCCGCCTGTACATCGACCGTCCGGAGCACCTGCCCCGCGGCCCGGGCCTGCTCCTGTCGAGGCTGCGCGCCTTCCCGGAGCTCTTGATCCTGGTGCTCGTCGGCCTGGCGTTCCGGCTGGTGTGGTGGATCGGCGGGCTGTCGGCCATCCTGACGCTGGTCGCCCTGATGATCCTGATCTTCAGCTCGCCCGCCGCCACGCTGCTCTGGACCGGCCACTACCCCCGGCGCCAGTTCCGCAGCCTGCTCGCCTTCGACCGCTGGGTGATCCAGGTCCTGGCCTACCTCTTCTTCCTGACCGACGCGCTCCCGCCGCTCAGGCCGGAGCGCACCGGCCGCCGCACCGGCCGTCTGTGGAACCGCTTCCACCGCCGGCCACCCCGCCGGCACACCCCGGTGGTCAGCGCGCGCTGAACCGCCCGGCCACGCACGGATCCTCGTTGCGGTAGCCGAGGCGGGTGTAGAGCCGCTCGGCGGGGGCGTTGTCGGCGAGCTGCCACAGGGTGCAGAACCCGTACCGGCGGACGGCGTACCGGGTCAGCCACGAGGTCAACGCCGCCCCCAGCCCCTGGCCGCGCTGGGCCGCGTCGGTGGCGACCGACGCCATCAGCGGGGCGCCGTTGTCCCGCAGCGTGCTCAGCGCACCGCACGCCACCAGCTGCCCGTCCGCGCCGCGGATCCCGGCCCACAGGCTGACGTCAGCGGAGTCGGGCCCGGTCGAGTGCGCCGGGCTGTGCTCGGTGAGGAAGGCGAGGAGCTCGTCGTGGTGCGTCTCGCCCAGCGTGACCACCCGCTCCTCCGCCGGATGGGCCGGTGGCTCGGCGAGCGTCCACCGGAACACCCAGGCGATCCGGTCGGCCACCGCCAGATGGCGGCCGAGCAGCGTATCGGTACCCCGCGGACCGGTGAACTCCTGCACTGTGTCCGGGAGTTGATGTGCGGCACGGAGGACGAGGCCGGCCGCCGCGGTCGGCTCGCCGACGCTCCAGACATGGCCGCGCGGCTCGTCGAGCCAGGCCACTGCGCCGTCGCCGGACCAACTGATCCGGCCGACCGGCCGCGGCCGTGCGGCGCCGAAACGCAGCAGCGCGGAGCCGGCCTGCCGCTCCAGGCCCTGGGTGAACAGATCCGCGGTCCGGGGGAGAAGAGTCGTCGCCTGCATCGCTCTCGGGGGAAGAATTCGCTCTGGGGAGGGGAGGACGAACGGGCGGGATCCGTGCAGGGCACGGCCGTAACCGTCGTTCAGGGATGGGGTTTGTCGGGAATTCCGGCGGCCACCGCAGTACAGGACGAAACGCCCGGCCGGCCGGAAAACCCACTGTCGCACACCGCCCCCGGCCCGGGGCAAATCTGCCCCCGCGAGCAGCTACCGGCCGCACCTACCCCTGCGGCAACCAGGCCGTTTGCACCAGTCGTGCCTCCCGCTTACGGCTGATGAACCGCGCCCGACCCGGCGGCAGCTGCGCCGGGCGGTGCGGGCCGACCAGGACGCCCTCCGCCGGGTCGCCGGAGAACAGCAGGGCCTGCGCCCCCAGCTCCAGGACGCGCTGCATCACCGGCTCGTAGATCGCCCGGCCGGCGCCCGCGATGCGGCGCGCCAGGATCAGGCGCAGGCCCAGGTCACGGGCGAACGGCAGGTACTCCAGCAGTGGTTGGAGCGGATTGCCGCTGCTGGTCGCCACCAGGTCGTAGTCGTCGACGAGCACGAACGCGTCCGGTGCGTCGTACCAGCTGCGGTTGCGCAACTGCTCCGGTGTGACGTCCGGCCCCGGCATCCGGCGTCCCAGCGACTCGGCGATCGTGGTGACCACCTCCTTCAGCCGTGAGGCCGAGGTGCAGTAGTCGGCGACATGGCTGTCGGGCAGGTCGCCCAGCAGCCCCCGGCGGTAGTCGCTGACCACCATCAGGGCCTGCTTGTCCGGGTAGCGCGCGGCGATCTGCCGGACCAGGAGCCGCAGCAGCGACGACTTGCCCGACTCGCCGTCGCCGTAGACCACCAGCAGCGGATCGGCCTCGAAATCGACGCGGACCGGCGCGAGGGCCGTCTCGTCGATGCCGAACGCGATGCCGGGCGAGCCCGCCGCCGGCGGCGGCAGCTCGGCGGCCGGGAACACCGCCGGCAGCACCCGCACCGGCGGCGCCACCGGCCCCGACCAGTGCGTACGCACCGCCGACGCCAGCTCGCCCAGTGCGATGCCCAGGTTGTCGCCCTCGGCGACGCCGTCCATCCGCGGCAGCGCGGCGAGGAAGTGCAGCCGGTCCGGCGACAGCCCCCGGCCGGGCCGGCCGGCCGGCACGTTGTTCGCGAGCCGGCGGTCGACCTCCGACTCCATGGGGTCGCCCAGCCGCAGTTCGACCCGGTTGAGCAGCAGGTCGCGCAGCGCCGGCCGGACCTCGCTGTACCGGGCGACACTGACCATGAGATGGACGCCGAAGCCCAGACCGCGCCCGGCGAGGTCGAGGAGGGCGCCGTCCAGCTGCTCGAAGTCCGACCGGAAGGAGGAAAATCCGTCGATCACCAGGAAGACGTCGCCCCACGCCTCCGCCGGGAACTCCCCGGCGGCCCGGCGGCGCCGGTAAGTGGCCATGGAGTCGATGCCGTGGGCGCGGAAGAACTCCTCCCGACGCTCCAGGATCCCGCCGACCTCCGCGACCGTACGGCGCACCCGGTCCGGCTCCATCCGGGTGGCGACCCCGCCGACGTGTGGCAGCCCCGCCAGGTCGAGCATCCCGCCACCGCCGAAGTCCACACAGTAGAACTGCACTTCGCGAGGGGTGTGGGTGAGCGCGAACGCGGCGATCACCGAGCGCAGCGCGGTCGACTTGCCGGTCTGCGGACCACCCACGAACAGCCCGTGCCCGGCCGTCCCGGAGAAGTCCAGGTACAGCACCTCACGGCGCTGCTCGAACGGCTTGTCCACCACCGCGGCGGGCACCACCAGACGGCCCAGCGCGCCGTACGAGGCCGGGTGCAGACCGCGCTCGGCGGTGGCTACCAGCGGCGGCAGCAGCTGGTCGACGGTGGGTGGCGCGTCCAGCGGCGGCAGCCAGACCTGGTGCGCCGCCGGGCCCTGGCCCTGCATCCGCTGGACCAGGACGTCCAGCACGCTCTCGGCGAGCGCCGCCACGCGGTCACCGGCCCCCGGGGGCGCCCCGGGCGCCTGGTAGGCGGCCGACACGTACGCGCCCATGAACCGGATCATGGATTCGCTGCCGTGCTGGAGGATGCCGGCGCCCGGGGTGCTCGGCAGGTGGTAGGCGTCCGGCACCCCGATCGCCGCCCGCGACTCCGCCGCGGAGAAGGTCCGCAGCCCGATCCGGTACGAGAGGTGGGTGTCCAGGCCGCGCAGCCGGCCCTCCTCCAGGCGTTGCGAGGCGAGCAGCATGTGCACGCCGAGGGAGCGGCCGATCCGGCCGATCTGGACAAACATCTCGATGAAGTCCGGCTTGGACGTGAGCAGTTCGCTGAACTCGTCGACCACGATGACCAGCGACGGCAGCGGCGCCAGGGCCGCCCCCGCGGCCCTGGCCCGCTCGTAGCCGGTGATGTTCGGGTGGTTCCCCGTGGAGCGCAGCAGCTCCTGGCGGCGCTGTAGTTCGCCGGTGAGCGCGTCCCGCATCCGGTCGATCAGCGCGATGTCGTCGGCGAGGTTGGTGATCACCGCCGCGACGTGCGGCAGCTCCGCCAGGCCGGCGAACGTCGCCCCGCCTTTGAAGTCCGCGAGGATGAAGTTGAGGTGCTCCGAGGAGTGGGTGACGGCCAGTGCCAGCACCAGGGTGCGCAACAGCTCGGACTTGCCGGAGCCGGTGGCGCCCACACACAGCCCGTGCGGGCCCATCCCGCCTTGGGAGGCTTCCTTGAGGTCCAGGAAGGCCGGCTGACCGTCCTGTCCGATCCCGATCGGTACCCGCAGCCGGTGCTCCGGCGCGCGCCGCCGCCGCCACGGACCGGACGCCTCGAAGCCGCCCGGATCCCCGATCTGTAGCAGCTCCGCGAACGACAGCTCGTCCTGCCCGGAGCGGACGGCGGACGGCGGCTCGACCGACGCGAACCGCGCCCAGCCGCCACGGGCCCGGGTGCCCAGCTCCGCCGCGGCCGCCGCCAGGTCGTGCACCGCGGCCACCCCGTCCGTACGCGGCAGCGCGATGTGCACGTACCGCTTCTCGGCCCGGTCGTTGCAGAGCGCCACACCAGGCGTGGCGGGCGTCAGCCGGGCGGCCAGCTCGGGGTGGATCAGGGACTCGTCGGGGGAGCTGAGCGCCAGCTCGAAGCGGGTCAGCATCACCTCCAGCAGCGGCCGGGGGACGGCCGCCCAACGGGACGTGCTCACCATCAGGTGCACCCCGTGGCGCAGGCCGGTGGTCCCGATGCCGCGCAGCGCCACCGCCAGGTCCTGGAAGTTCTCGGCGAACTCCGCCCATCCGTCGACGACCAGGAAGAGGTCACCGACCGGCTGGTCGGCGAGCAGACCGCCGGCCCGCGCACCCCGGTACGCCTCGATGGAGTCGATCGCCGGCAGGCGCTCGAAGTCGTTCTCCCGGCGGGTGTTGAGCGCCACCGCCTGCGCGACCATCCGGTGCACCCCGTCCGGGTCCTGGCGCTGGGCGAAGCCGCGGACGTGCGGCAGGTGCTTGAGCCGGCGCAGCCCGCCGCCGCCGAAGTCGATGCAGTGGAACTCGACCTCATACGGGGTGTGCGTCAGGGCGAGTGAGGTCACCAGCGTCTGGAGCAGCAGGGTCTTGCCGCTGCGCGGCCCCCCGGCCACGGCCACGTGCCCGGCGCCGCCGGAGAGGTCCACGTAGTGGGTCTGGACCCGGCGGCCCTCGGCCCGGTGCGACCGGCCGATCGGCGTGATCAACTGCCCGCTGTCGCGCCAGTTCTCGGCCGCGAGGCCGCGGTCGTGGGTCACCACCAACGGCGGCAGCAACTGGTCCACGGTGGCGAGCGGCGACGGGCCGTCGGTCTCGGTGAGACCGGGGAACGGCCGGTGCGCGTGCGGGGACGCCTTCGACAGCCGTAGCCGGCTGCCACCCTGGATGTCGCTGCCGAAGAAGGTGGGCTTCTGCTCGTGGGTGCGGGCCACCGTGTCGGACACGTACTGGTACAGCTCCTGCGCCGTGACCCAGCCGTCCTCGTCGAGGTCGGCGCGACCGGTGTTCAGGCCGTCGATCACGGCACGGGTGAAGACCGAGCTCCACTCGGCCGGTCCACCGCCCGGGGTCGCGTCCTCGATGGCCTCCTGGACGGAGTTGGCCGCGGTGATCACATAGCTGCCGCGGTGGTCCACGAACTGCCGGGGGATGTCGTCGAGGCCCAGGTCACCCTTCGACGTGCCGAACGCGCCGGAGAAACAGCAGTCCAACAGCGCTATCTTCTGCTGAGCCCGGCTGAACTCCATCGACTCCTTGATGAACTCCGCCGAGACCGAACTGGCCCGGATCATCTCGCGGTTGGTCCGCACGGTCGCGAAGTGCAGCCGCCCCCGACGGTCCTTCAGGCCGTGGCAGGACAGGTAGACCAGCGCGAGGTCCACCTCACGGTCCATGAAGAGTCGCTCGACGGCCTCCTCGATGACCGCCTTGGACTCGTCGACCAGGACCTGCACGGAGTCGAACTGGCCGATGTCCGGGTCTTCGAGCAGTGCCGCCAGCTTGCGGGCGTCGTGGACCGGCGACCGCAGCTGGGGCAGTGAGTCGTCGAGGTAGCGCTCGGTGGCGATCAGCAGGGCGCGGCGGTCACCCACGGGAGCCTCCCGCGGTCCGCGCCGCCGTGCGCGCCCCGATGCCGTTCGGCCGCGCCATCAGGCGTCCCCCGTGGTGCCCTCCAGCGCCGACGGCCCCGCCGCTCCGCCCGACGCGGCGTCGGGGCCGGCGGCCACCGCCCGGATCCAGGCTTCCACCGCCGCGTCGGTGGTCTTCTTCGACGCCCCTTGGATCTCCAGCCGGTTCTTCCCGCTGACCAGGACGGCCTTGCGGGCTCCGCTGCGTTGGATCACGTCCCGCACGACGCGGGTGACCGATCGCAGGACGGCGACCGAGAAGCCGCCGCTGAGCACCAGCGTGCCGAGCGACGCCAGCAGTCCGCTCTTGCCGCCGGCCGCACCGGCGATCTGCCCGCGCTCGACGTCGGGCAGGTCGAGGCACAGCAGTTCCTCGTGCAACTGTCGGGTCAGTTCGTCGAGTTCTTGGTCATCGACGTTCTCGTCGTGCACGACGACGGTGACGTCCCCCGTGATCGTCATGAGCCACCTTTCGCGTTACCGCAGGATTCTAGAGGCAGCCGGGCCTGGAGTGAGGCGTGGAATGTCTCAACGCTGCTGCAATGCGGCCGGGTTGAGACCCCGGTGCGCCCGGTTGCGTCGTAGGTGTCCCGTCAACTCCGCAGGAGTTCCGGCAGCTCCCGGCCCGTAGCGCGGCGACCCCGAGACGCGGTCGTGCTTACCCGTACGGGTTGCCCCTCACCGCCCCCTGAGGCACGGCGCCGGCGGAGTCGTCCGCCGGGTCGATGAACGGCGGCCGCGGCGGTCGGATGCTGGAGGTGATCGCAGGGAGGGGCGCGCCGCTCCTCCGGAAGCAGAAGGGACCCCTGTCATGAACGCCCGGAGCCCGCGTCCCGCCGCGGTTCCCGCCGAAGCGCTGCGGCACCCCCGCAGCCTCAAGGCATTCCGAGGTATGAAGCTGCTGGTCGGCGGCTATGTCGCGCTCAGCGTGCTCACCCTCGTGGCCATCTACCTGCTCCGCGGCGACGCCGCCGTCGTGAACGACGCCGTCTGGGTGCGCGCCGGTATCGTCGCCGTCAGCGCCCTGCTGACGTACACCTTCACCGTCCGTGCGGCCCGCGGCTCCCGGGGGGCCTACCGCAGACTGCGGATCGTCGCCACCCTGATGGCGGCGGCCATCGCCCTCGTCATCGCGGTCCCGGGCCCGTTCCCGGTGTGGTTGAAGGTGGAGCAGGGCGTGTGCGGGCTGGCCCTGCTGGGCGTCATAGCCGTCGCCAACGGCAGCCATCTGCGCGCCCTGTTCGCCGCCCGGTAGGTCGCCGGTGCGAGTCGGTCCCGGCGGGGGTTCCGCACCCCGCCGGGTCGTGGCGTACCGGCCCGGACGGTCAGGCCGACATCACCCGCTGGGTCTTTATCGACTGGAGCAGCCCGATGGCGACCCACCCGGCGAACATCGACGACCCGCCGTAGCTGACGAACGGCAGCGGCAGGCCGGTGACCGGCATGATGCCGAGGTTCATCCCGATGTTCTCGAACGCCTGGAACGCCAGCCAGCCGACGATCCCGGCCGCGGCGACCGTGCCGTACAGGTCCGGGCACTGTCGCGCGATGCGGCAGGCCCGCCACAGCACCACCCCGATCAGCGCGATGATCAGGCCCGCTCCGAGGAAGCCCAGTTCCTCCCCGGCGACCGAGAAGACGAAGTCGGTCTGCTGCTCGGGCACGAACTGGCCGTTGGTCTGGGCCCCGTGGAAGAGCCCGGAGCCGGTCAGGCCGCCGGCGCCGATGGCGATCCGTGCCTGGCTGGTGTTGTAGCCGACGCCGGACGGATCGAGCGCGGGATCGGCGAACGCCGCGAACCGGTTGAGCTGGTACTGGTCCAGCAAGTGGAACTGCCAGACCGCCAGGCAGCCGACCACACCGACGCCCAGCAGGCCCAGGATCCACCGTTTGGGTGCGCCCGCCGCGATCAGCATGCACAGCACGATCGCCGCGATGCCCAGCACCTGCCCGAGGTCGGGGGTGAGCAGGATCAGCACCGCGGGGAAGCCGCCCAGGGCGAGCGCCCGGACGATGCCCCGCCGGTCCGGTTGGGTCAGGTCGCCGGCGTCCACGCGGGCGGTGAGCGCCACCGCCATCGCGATGATGATCGCGACCTTGACGAATTCGGCGGGTTGGATGGACATGCCGCCGCCGATCACGATCCACCGCCGGGAGCCGTTGATGGTGGCGCCGACCGGTGTCAGCACCAGCGCCACCAGGAGCACGGTCACGGCGTAGAGGATGGCCGCGGTGTCGCGCAGTCGCCGGTGGCCGTACCAGAGGGTGAGCGCCCCCAGGGCGAGCCCGATCCCGGTGTTGATGAGGTGCCGTACGACGAAGAAGTACGGGTCGCCCTGGTTGAGTTGCATCCGGCCGCGGGTCGCGGAGAAGACCAGCAGCGCCCCGATCGCGGAGAGCGCGAAGGCCGCTGCGAACAACATCCAGTCGAGCCGGCGGACCAGGGACCCCCGCCCGAGGATCCGGCCCCAGGCCGATTTGGCGCGAGTGGTCCCGCGCACGGGAAAGCTGACGACGCTCACCAGGGCCTCCTGTCCGGACGGAGCCACGACAGGCAGGAGGGTACTCCGCAAAGTTGCGCAACTATGAAAACGTGCGGTGTGTCGGTGCGTTCGGCCTGCCGGAGGGCGAGCTGCGTCGGAACAGCGCCGTCCACAGGAAAGCCTCCCCGAACGAGGAGGACTCCGGCGGTTCGTCCCGCATCCGGCGCAGTTCGACCTCCGTCAGCCCGGCGAAGAGCGTGCGCAGCGCCGTGGGGGTGTAGGCGAGGCCGCCGTGCAGCCCGGCCCCGCGGTAGAGGTCGGCGTCCGGCAGCTCGGAACCCATCGCCCCGGCCGCGAAACAGGTGAGGCCGAAGTGGCCGCCGGGGGCCAACGCCCGGTCGAGGAGGGCGAGATAGCTGATCCGGCGGTGCGGCGGCAGATGGTGGAAGCAGCCGGAATCGTAGATCAGGTCGTACGGGCCGCCCGGCCCGCCGCTCGCGGTGCCGCCCGGGTCGGCGAGGGCGGCGAAGGCGTCACCGCAGTGGAAGCGGATCGCGGCCCCTGCCTCGCGGGCGCGGTCCTCGGCCCAGGAGAGGGCGGTCGGGGAGAGGTCGACGGCATCCACCTCGAAGCCCAGCGCGGCGAGGTGCAGCGCGTTGCGCCCCGGACCGCAGCCCAGATCCAGTGCGCGGCCGACGGTGATCAGCCCGCGGTCCAGGTACTCGACGAGATTCTCGTCCGGCTTCGCCACGAAGAACGGCACCGGACGGTCGCGGTCGGTGTAGAAGCCGTCCCACCAGGCCGCCGCATCCGCCGTCCAGCGGTCGGCCGCCGGCGCGAACAGCCCGTCCAACAGCCGGAGTACGTCCTCCACCGTCCGGATGTTCCGCTCCACCCGCCCGTCGCCGCCGGCCCGCTCCGGCTCCCCGAACCCACCTGCCGCACCCATCCGCCCACCGAGTCCCTTCCGCCCGCCGGGTCCGGTTCCCCGGCGCCGCCCTGCCGGCCGAGGGTACGAGTCACCGCGCCGAACGACCAGGTCGGACCCGTCGGCCGAAGCGCTCCACGGCCCCTCCGACGCGCCCCGCCGAGCCCCGCCGCCCCACTCCGCCAACCACCACCGGAAGCACCGCCCAGCACCCCGCCCCACCCCACCACGGGGCCAATTCCCGCCGCGCCAGGCCCAGTTTCCGAACGGATTTCCGTGCCGCCGCCACGCCAGGAGGGCTCATTCCCCGGTGACCACCTCCACCGACCCGATGTACTCCTGCGTCGCCTCGTCCGGCAGCCGCACCGCCTGCGCCCAGAAGTAGATGGCGAGGCTGAACGCGGCGATGAGCGCGATGTCCCACCACAGCGGAAGGGCGTTGGTCGCACCGCAGGACACCTTCGACGCCGGCCCGGTGCTACAGAAGCCGCCCTGCCAGGAGATCACCCCCATGCCCAGCAGGTACACCGGCAGCCACTGCGCGTGCCGCCAGTCCAGGTGCGGGGCCTTGGGGTTGAGTTTCAGCAGCGCCGAGCCGCCCAGGACCAGATAGCCCAGGACGATCGCCACGCCGAGGCGCCACAGCGTGTCCCAACCGGCCCAGTAGATGATCAAGTTGGCGACGACAAAGGCCACCGGCGCCCAGAAGAGCCCACCGGGCAGGCGGTACGGCCGCGGCCGATCCGGATCCTGCTTCCGCAGACACCCGAAGGCGAGCGGGGCACCGGCGTACATCAGCACGCTCGCCGACGTCACGAAGCCGACCAGTTTCTGCCAGGTGGGGAACGGCAGGAAGACCACGAGCCCGATGACGAAGGCGACCAGCAGACCGAACCACGGCACACCGCGCTTGGTGGTGCGCTCGAACACCATCGGCACGTAGCCGTTGCGGGACAGCCCGTACGAGACCCGGGAGGTGGCCGTCACGTAGATCAGGCCGGTCCCGGACGGCGAGATGACCGCGTCGATGTAGAGGAGCGTCGCCAGCCACCCGAGTCCGATCGAGGTGGCGAGGCCGGCGAACGGCCCCGCCTTGCCGGCGAACGACAGATCGGCCCAGCCGCCGTGCGCGAACGCGCTGTGCGGGAGCGCCCCGATGAACACCGCCTGGAGCGCCACGTACACCAGCACGCCGATGAGGATCGAGCCGATGACCGCCCGCGGGATGTCGTGCGCCGGGTTGCGGCTCTCGCCCGCCAACTGGTCGGCCTGCTCGAAGCCGAGGAGCGCGAAGATGATGCCGCTGGTGCTGATCGCCGAGAGCATGCCCTTGGCGCCGAAGGGCGCGAAGCCCTGGTACCCGAAGTTGCCGGGGTGGAAGGCGGCGGCCCCCATCACGATGATGGTGACGACGGGGACGGCCACCTTCCACCAGGTCGCCACGCTGTTGGTGTGGGCCAGCCATCTGATGCCGAAGAAGTTGACGATCACGAAGAACGCCATGAAGGCGACGGCGAGCCCGTACCCGGCCGGGGTGAGGTGGTTCTTGCCGGTCTGCACCCAGGGGGCGTGCACGCTGAGGTAGTTCAGGGACGCCATCACCTCGATCGGCGCCACGGTGACCGCCTGGAGCCAGGAGAACCAGCCGAAGGACGCACCGGCCGCGCTGCCGAACGCGTAGTGCGGGAAGCGCGCGGTCCCGCCCGCGACCGGGTACATCGCCCCCAGCTCGGCGTGGACGAACGCCAGGATGATGATGGCGACGGCCCCGATGCCCCAGGAGACCAACGCCGCGGTGCCCGCCGCCTGCGCCGCGAACAGCGCCCCGAACAGCCATCCGGATCCGATGATGGACCCCTCCGAGGTCCAGATCAGCCCGATCAGCCCGATGTCTCGTTTCAGACCGGGATTCCGGGGCGCGGTGGGTGCGGGCGGCTTGTGCATCTCCATGGGGCGTGCCCTCGTTCTGCTGCGTCGGGTGCGTCGGGTGACGATCCGCCCACTGGCCTGTGTGGGCGTACGTACCTTTTGCCCCAATACTTCAGGACGGTCGAGAGGAGAACAGGAACGCCGCGCCGGGCGTGCCGCGGCCGGGCGCCGGCGGGGCGTCCCCTGCTCCGCCGGCGCTACGGACGGGCCGGCGAGGTGCGAGGGGGCGACGGTGCCGGAGCGGGGGTGGCGGCGGGGCGGAGCGTGTCGATGCCGGGTGGGGCGACCTCCACGCCGGTCTCGTCGAGGCCGACCGCCCAGGCGATACCGGCGACGCTGGCGGCCAGCGCGAGCGCCAGCCCGAGGGCCCCCAACGGGGCGCACCGGCGTCCGTCCCGTGCGCTGCCGCTCTCCCGCATACCCACCACCCCGCCCTCCGTACGTCCCTCCATGTTCCTTTGCAGGGCGGGGAGTTGACCATCACCCATACGGGGCAGGAGCGCGCCCGCGAGGTCGGGTCACGGTTTGACGGCGTGCAGGACCCGCAGCCCCCGCGGCCCGGTCTCGTCGTGCCGGACCTCCAGACCGGCGGCCCGGCACTGCCCGGCCAGCCACTGCGCCGGTATCCGCAGCTTTGGGTAGCTGCTGGCCTGCAACTCCCAACCCGTCGCCGAGCGGGTGTGCAGCAGATCGTGGACCAGCACGGTGTCCGCATCGACGTATTCGAGGAAGCAGGTGAGCAGCCGGTCGTCCGTGCTGCGGACCGGCACGAAGCGGTCGTCGCCGTGCAGCTCCGCCGTCAGGTCGCGGTAGGTGGCGACGAAGTGGCCGCCGCGGCGCAGCGCGTGCGCGATGTCGCGGAGGAGCCGGGCGACGTCGTCCTTGGTGGGCAGGTGCGGCAGCGTGTCGCCCATGCACACCACGGCCGCCACCGATTCCACGGGCGCCGCCTCGGGAAGGGCGTCGCGGATGTCCCGGTGGAGGGGACGGAGCGCCTCCGGGGCACCCCCGGTCCGCGCGTGTGCCTGGGCGAGTTCGGCGAGCAGGCGCTCGCTGGTGTCCACGGCGATGACGGGCGAGAAGCCGAGGCGGACCAGTGCCAGGGCCTGCGTCCCGGGGCCGCAGCCGAGATCGACGGCGGTGCTGCCGCCGTCCGCACCGCCCGGACCCTCCGGCCCGCCGAACTCCGCATGGACGCCCAGCTTCCGCAACAGTGCGAGCTGGCCCGAGGCGGCGGCGTGCACATCGCCGCCCAGCATCCAGGTGTAGTGCTCGGCGAGTTTTCCGGCCTCTCTTTGAGCTGTACGTGATGTCTGCGGTGCCTGTGACTCATGACGTCCCGGTCTCGTTTTCCTACCGCGATCGGGATGTTCGCCACGTCACATCGAGTCGGTATGGAGGACAAGTGGCACGCAGGCTGCTCATGGGCCAGCTGAGAGTGCAGAAGGTACGACACCGGGACGGACGGTGCTCGTACACGATTCTTGAGCCGGGCGGGGGCGTCCATCCGGCAGCGGACCGGTACCTGGACCAGTACGCGGGGGCGGGCACGGACAAGACGTACGCGTACGTGCTCGTCGATCATCTGCGGTGGATGAAGCAGGAGGGACTGGAGCCGGAGACCGTCGGGTTCCGGGACTTGCAGCGGTACATGGGGGCGGTCGGGGCCCGTGTCCCGATGCCGCTGGGCACGCCGTGGCGCGTCGGCAAGAAGTCGTACGGCAACAGCGCGCTGAAGACGACCGCTTCGTGTCTGAAGGGCTTCTACCTCCACCACGCCGCGCTGGGGGTCAATGCCGCGCTGGCCGAGCAGTTGAATCTGCGCCGGATGCCGACCAAGGCTGACCGGCACCGTTCGCTGCTGGGGCACCTCAAGCGCGACATGCCCGCCAACCCGCTGGCGCCCAAGAGCATCCGGCGTCGGCATCCCAAGATGCTGCCGGAGGGGGCCCGCGAGGTTCTGCTGGACGAGGCCAACTCTGCTCGCGACCGGCTGGTGGTGGAGTGGCTGAGCGACGGAGGCTTTCGCATCGGCGAACTCTGCGGCCTGCACCTGGCGGACCTTCACCTGCGGGACGGGGCGGCCTGCGGAGAGTGCCGCACCCCGCACGCGCACGTCTGCCACCGCGACGGGCTTGCCAACGGTGCCAGGGCGAAGACGAAGTACCCCTGGGAGCTGGAGGACGGCGTCATCCGCGGCGGCCTGATCAAGCGCGTCAGCCCGGCGATGATCCACGCCTACTTCGAGTACATGATGAGTGAGTACCCGCGGGGCGCCGGGCACGGTCAGCTGCTGGTCCAGCAGCACGGCGCGGATCGCGGGATGCCCTGGGCGCCAGAGGGGGCCCGCAAGATGATCGGCCGGGCCGCCGCCCGTGCTGGGCTGGGCAGAGTCCGCCCCCACGCATTTCGCCACACGTTTGCCTCCTCGGTTCTCGATGCGGCGAACGGAAACCTGGTGGTGGCCCGGGACGCCGGCGGCTGGGCCTCGACGGAGGTCGTGGACGAGATCTACGCGCACGTCGACATCCACGATCCGGTCTTCGACGCCGCCTTGCGCACGGTCTGGGGTGAGCACGTATGACCGCCGAGACGCCGCGGCTGCTGCTGCCCGTGGTCGACCAGCACGCCGAGCGCCGCCAGTTCCGGGACCGTCTGGAACTGCTTGAAGCCCTCATCCAGGCGCCGGCGGTCGAAGCGTTCTACCGCGACGAGGTGATCCGTGTCCCGCCCCGCCACGAGGTCTTCGCCTGGCAGTGCGCGGTGGAGGTCTGCTGCACGCCCCGCACGACGACCAAGGATCTGTGCAGCGGTCATCAGATTGACTGGATTCGCGTCCGTCGGGAACAACCCGACCTGAGCCGCTTCGCCTACGCGCGGACTGCTGGCCCGCTGCACTCCACAGAGTCCACGTCGGAGCCGCGCAACTGCCGGATCTGTCCGGATCGGCCGGTGACCAACATGCTGCGGCAGCTGTGTCAACGCCACGTCGGCCGGTGGAAGTTCGCCCGGACCACCGCCCCGGAGCTGGACTTCGACGCCTGGCTCCTCGGGGAGGTGCCCTACGCCGCCTACGGCCAGTGCCTCGCGGCGGTCTGCCTGTCCTGGGCCCGGGGCCCGTTGGGGCTGTGCTTGACCCACGAGCAGCAGTACGCGGCTGACGGCCGGCCCGGCCAGGCGATACTGCCGCACCAGTGGTTCAGCCACGAGCAGGTCGGAAGCCCGGTCCCGGTGTTCTACGGCGACGAGGCAGCCTTCCGTTCCTGGGGCTCGCGGGTGAAGGCGGCCACCCGGGCGGGTCAGATCAACCTGCGCGGCCTTCCGCCGCTGGTCCAGGCCGAGGTCCGCTGGGGGATGATCGCGCACGCTCAGCGTTCGCAGCACACCGAGTGGCCGCTGAAATGGCTGCAGCGCATCGTGGATGCCGCCCGCGCCGAACGCGTCACATCGCTGTTCGACGAGAGCCTGGCCATCTCCCACCCGGCCCAGCGCGGCCAGCTGGTGCTGCAGGAGATGCGGCGTCACCTTCAGCTCGTCTACTTCACCCGCGCTGACAGCAGGGAACTGGGCTACATCGACACCGAGCATTTCGGGGTCCGCTTCCGGCACCGCCTGAGTCACTTCGACCTGACCCAGGTCTCCCAGCGGTGGCTGCGTGACCTGCTCTGGGACCACCTTGCCGCCCGGCTGGACGACCCGGCCGGCTCGCGCAGCAACACCCCCTTCGACGCCTGCCGCCGGGCCTGCGTCGAGCTGAGCGCGTTCCTGGAGATCGCCGCGCCGGAGGGCGGACACGACCCCCGGCTGCTGGGCGAGGAACACATGAAGCGGTTCGTCGCCGATCATCGCAATCGCGCCCGGGAGGGGCTGCCGCACCTGGGCGTCTGCCATCCCACCAAGGGGAAGCCCGGCAAGGTCACCGATGTCTCGCTGCGGTTCGTGTTCAACTACGGGCGGCTTGTCCTTCGAGAGGCCCTGGACAACGGGGATGCCGAACGCGTCGGCCTGTCCCGGGGCTTCATCACCGCTTTGCCCCACGGCGGCGGGAATGGAGTGGCCGAGCGCCAGCGCAGCCCGTTCAGCGACGACGTCGCGCAGGCCCTGGCCGACGAGGCCAATCTGCAGCAGCTGGCCGACGACTACGACCCCCGTGATCGCGGAGTACGCGACATCTGGGAAACCCTGGTCTTCAGCGGGCGTCGCTGCGGGGAAGTGCTGGAGCTGCGGCTGGAGTGCGTCGGCCGCTACGGCAGCCTTCCCCTGCTCTGGCACGATCAGACGAAGGTCGGCAACTACGACGAGGCCATCCGGATCCCCGAACGCATCTACCAGCGGCTCCGCGAGCGCCAGCGGATCACGCTCGGCAGGTTCGAGGACCGCCACGGCCGCCCGCCCACCCCCGCTGAGCGCAAGCATCTCGCCCTGTTCCCCAGCCACGTCCGCAACCTCCGGGCAACGCGGGCGATCTCCTACACCTTCTTCCATTCCGGCTTCGCCCAGTGGATCGAACAGCTCGACCTCGGCTCATGCGTCCCGCACCAGGCTCGCCACACGCTGGCGACCAACCTGCTGCGGCACGGCGCCGGGCTCCACCACATCCGCAAGTACCTCGGCCAGGTGTCGGTACGGATGGCCGAGCACTACGCGAAGGTCGCCAGCTCCGAGATCGAGGACGTCCTCCAGCACGTCTGGGTGGCCGGCCCCGGCGCCCCCGCACCCGGCAAGCTGCTCGCGTCGCCCAGCGACGGCATGAGCCGGACGGAGGCGGAAGCCCTGGCCGTGGACCTCTCGCGCCGTTCCACCCCGGCCGAGGGCGGGTTCTGCACCTTCCAGCCCGTCGTCGACGGCGGTGAGTGCCCGTGGAAGCTCAACTGCGAGGGCTGCGACAAGTTCGTCATGTCGGGCGCCGACCTCCTCTACTGGCGGCGCAAGCGCGAGCAGTGGAGATCCATCGCCGAGCGGGCCCCGGACGACGCGACCGCCGACTACCTGCACCAGGTCTTCGAGCCCACCGACCGGGCCATCGACGGCCTGGAGAAGGCCCTGGCCGGCCTCGGCCTGCTCGACCAGGCCCTCGCCCTGGACCTGCGACGGCCCCAGGACTACTTCGGCCGCGTCTGGAGCACCGCGTTCAGGGCCACGGACCTGGCCGCCGCCGGCGGCGACGCGCTCGACGACGACTGGTCCGAGGAGGAGTCGTGACGACCACAGTGCCCGCGGCCCGCACCGCGAACGCCCTGGAGGCCCGGCGCCGCAAGACCCAGGCCGGGCTGAAGCGGATCCAGGCCGCCCTGGAACGGCTGGCCGGGACGAAGACACCCATCACGATGGCCGCCGTCGCCCGGCACGCGGATGTCTCGCGCACGTTCCTCTATGAGCACGCCGAGGCCCGAACTCTCGTCGCGGAAGCGATCAGCCGGGCCGCCGGCCGCCGCGTTCAGGACCGCCAGGCCGAACACGAGGCGATCGAGGTGGCCTGGCGCGAACGCGCGCTGAACACGGAGGAAGCCCTCAAGGCCGCCCACGACGAGATCCGCGCGCAACGCGAGCAGATCGGTGACCTCCTCGGCCAGGTCAAGGACCTGCAAACGCAGTGGAGCGAGGAGGACATCGTCCGCCTCACCACCGACAACGCCAACCTCACCCGCCGCACCCGCCGGCTGACGGCGGAGAACAAGTCGCTGACCGACAAGCTGGCCGCCGCTCGCGACAACGTCCGCTTCGCCGACAAACGCATCGCCGACCTCGAAGCCCAACTCATCGAACTGGAGCAGTCGTGACCTCTCCCACCCGCCGCCAGCTGGCCGAAAGCCTGATCCGCAACGGGTCCACTCTGGATACAACCCGCCGCGAGTTGGGCCACGTTCCCACCAAGGTGACCTCCCAGTACGCCGACCACCGGCCGGCCGAGGCCGCGTCCGATGACGCCGGCACCTCTGCCCCCAGCCAGGAGACGGCCGAGCAGGGCAGCCAGGACGAGGAGACGCAGTGACATCCGGGCCCCGATCAGACCGCGGCATCCGTCGCAGCAAATCCTCCGCAGACGCTGGAGCAGGAAGGACGACCTCGAAGGCCGTCGCCTGCGCGGTCTTTCTGGACCGCGAGCAAGTCGCCTCTCTCGGCCGACTTCTGCGGGAGATCGAGCAGTTCTTCGACGCCTGCGACGACACCGTCGGCGACGCCGCGGACGCACACTTCGGCATCGCACCCAGTGCCGAGTCGATCAGCGCTGCGCTGTCACTCCACGTCGACGCCCTCGACGCCGCACTCGGCACCCACGAAACGGCGGCCCTTTCATGACCAGCTCCTGCCGGGGCACCACGACCGCCCCGCCGCCGACGCCCGGCCACCGTCGACTTCGTCACTCGATCGAGCGGCGCACCGCCCGCGGCACTCCACATCCCGGACATGTTCGCTATGTTATTTCCCAGGTCACAGGCCCCTCCGCAGCTCCGTCAGCCGGAAAACTGGCGCAGACGCGCGTAGTGCTCCACGGCAGCGGTCATTGCGGATTCCCTTCGGATAGCGGGTGCGTGCTTCCCACCGCCGACTCGCCGGTGCGCACCCAGGCCGCGAGATCGGCGAGGTAGACGTTGGCCATCGAGGCTTCCAGGGCCCCGCCGAGCGCCGTCCGGTACGTGGGAGTCGCCTCCGCGTACCGCTGCCGGCCTGCCTCGGTGACGCTGGCGGCCACCGCGCGTCCGTCACCGGGGGTGGCGGCCCGCCGGGCGAGGCCCTGGGACTCCAGGCGGCCGATCAGGCGGGTGACCGTGCTGTCCTTCAGCCCGATCCGGTCGGCCAGTTCGCCCATGCGCAGCGCTGGCCCGCTGTCCGGCCGGCTGAGCGCGCACAGTGCCCGGTAGTCCGACAGGGGCAGGCCGTGCCGGCGTTGGAGGGTGGCGTCGAGCTGCTTCTCTACCCGGCCCAGCAACCGCACCGCCATGCACCAGCGTTCGTCCTCCGCGTCGCCGGCGGGCGCGGCGTAGGCGCCGTCTGACATCGACTCGAACCCGTTCACGGCGCCAACCTAACTGCTTGCTCAAGCAATTACCAGAATGGGCGGGCGAACGCCGGGCCTACTCCGGCTGCCCCAGAACGACCCCACGCCCGGCGTACACCCGGTCCAGCGCCTGCCAGTCGACGTGCGCGAACTCCTGGGAACGGCCGGGGAGTCCGGAGGGATTGTGGATCACCACGTGGTCCGGGGTGACGCCGACAGCCAGGACCAGGTGCCCGCCCCGCTGCGGCGGCTCGGGGTCGGCGTCCCGGACGGCGGGGTGGACGGAGAGCAGTACGAGCCGACCGGCGCCGATCAGCGCGGGGAGCTCCGTCCGGGGAAGCGCAGGCCGGGACTCGGCGATCAGGCCCCAACGACGTTCCACATAGGCGGCGAACGGTGCGTAGATCAGGCCGTCCAGGCCGTCCGTACGGCGCACGTAGGCACCCGCGTCCAGGCACTCGGTGGCCAGGTGCATGGCGGGGGGAGCGGACTGCCGCCAGAATTCCAGCGCCATCCGCAGACAGGCCATCCCGCACAGGCGCCAGGACCACCAGGCGTATTCCTCCGGGCTCTCGGCCCCGTATTCCGGCCAGCGGGGATCGGCTGCGGCCGACATGGTGCCGGCCAGGATCGCGGGGACGAGATCGGGCGAGGCCCACTGGGAGTGGTACGGGACGGGGTGGATGACAGTGGTGTCGATGGTCATGGTGCAGAGTACCGACGAGGAATCGCGTCGAATTCAGGAGGGGACGACGTGTCCCGCAGCATGCCGAAGCCCACGAACCCGACCGACCGGGCCGAGCCCCCGCACGCGTCCCGGCCCGCGCCCCAGACACGACCGGCGGACCTGGCGGGACTCATCGACGAACTCACCCGGTCCGGCGCCCGGCTCGACGCGACCCTGTCCGAACTGGGCGACGCGGAGGTGCGCGCACCGTCCCGGCTCCCCGGCTGGAACCGCGGCCAGGTCCTCGCCCACGTGGCGTGCAGCGCCGAGGCGTACACATGGCTGCTGGCCGTCGCCCGTAACGGAGTTGGGCCCGGTCCCCGGCTCGGGCGCGAGGCGTTGGCGCGGGCGGTGGCGGAGGCGGCGGTGCGCCCGGCGGACGCACTGGCCGCCGAGCTCCGGTCCGCCCTCGCGCGGCTGGTCGCGGACGCCCGCGCGATGCCCGCCGAGGCGTGGGACACGCGGGTCACCGCCCTGGCGGGCTGGGCCCATCCCGCCTGGTACACGCTCTACCGGTGCTGGCGCGAACTGGAGACCCACCACGTCGACCTCGACGCCGGATACCGCACGGCCCACTGGCCCGCCGCCTACGTCACATGGGCACTGGACGGCACCCTGGCCGCGCTGGCCGCACGGGACTTCCCGGTTGCCCGGGTCGAGGCCGTTGACCTGGGGCGGACCTGGCACGTGGCGCGGTCGGCCGGCCCGGCGGTCGCCGCCCCCGGCCACGTCCTGTTGGGATGGCTCAGCGGCCGGGCCACGGACACCACGGTCGTGGTGACCGGTGCTGGGCCGGGCGGTCCGTCGGCGGGGGAGCCCACCGCGGAGGGCGCCGCCGCGGGGGTGGCGATGCCCGTCGGGCGGTTGCCGGTCCCGCCGGTGTGGCCGCTGCCGCCGGCGCCGGGCTGGGACGACGCCGGGGATCCGGTCGCCTGAACGGGGCGGGCGGCCACGGCTCTTCCCCCGCGGCACCCGTCCCCTTAGCAGCCCCGCGGCACCCGTCCCCTTAGTAGCCGTCCGGTGGCACCCGTCCCCGTTGCCCCCGTCATCCGGCGCGCGGCGGTTCCCAGACCGAGCAGTCGTGGGCGAAGTACACCCGGCGCGGATCGAACGCGGCGAGCCGGTCCAGCCAGGGGCGGTAGCCGGGGAGCGGCGACGCGATGCCGTCCAGGGTGGCTCGGCGGGCCAGGTGGTCGGAGGCGTAGTGGGACGCGAAGTCATGAGCCTGACCGGCCAACACCACCGTGCCGCCGGGGCGGTGGAGGACCAGCGACTGGTGCCCGTCGGTGTGGCCCGGTGTCGGCACGATCCAGACGCCCGGCCAGACCTCGGCCTCGCCGGCGAGCTCCTCGTAGCGCGCCCCGGGGAAGTCGATCAGCTCGTCGATGGTGTAGCCACCCCGCCGCGCGGTGGCCAGCTCCACGTCCTGCACCAGGACCGGCTTCCCGGCCAGTAGGGGGTTGCCGCCGCAGTGGTCGAAGTGCAGATGGCAGTTGACGACGAGTGAGATGTCGGCGAGGGACGCGCCGGCATCGGCCAGCGCGGCCTGGAGCGGGCGGCGTTCGGGGCGGTAGTGCGCCTCGGTCTCCGGGTCGGCGGCGCCGATGCCGGTGTCGAAGAGGAGCAGACCCCGGTCGTGCTCCACCAGGTAGGCCAGCGCGGGCTCCACCCGGGGCTCCGGGCCGCCGGTCTCCGACGCCGGCCGGATGAAGTAACCCAGGTCGAGCCGGTGCACCGCCGAATGCGCTGAGGTCGTCTGCATCCCCCCATGATTGCCGGACCGGCCGGCCGTCGGCAGCCATTTCCCGGCGGCCACCGCCGACCCCACGGCCAACGGTGGCCGCGCCCGCACCACCGGCGCACTGGCGCCCGCTCCACCGCATCCGGCCCACCGGCGCCCAGCCGGCCGGGGGCTCCGTCAGATCGTCCCGACGCACATCACATCGAGCCGGTGCGCCGCCGGAGCGACGATCGCCAACTCCGGGCGCCACACGGTGAGGATCTGCGCGGACGGCGTGAACAGCGGCCCGGGCAGCGCCGTGGGGGAGTGCCACTCCCAGCGGCTGATGTGCTGCGGTTCCGCGACGTGCGGCGTCCCCCCGAAGCGGGTGACGAGGGACGCCATCGTGATGCGGTTCAGACCGTGGACGTCGTCGTGCAGCATCGCGAAGACCCGCACGTCGTCCGGCTCGGTGCGCAGACCGGTCTCCTCGCGGAGCTCCCGGGCCGCGGCGGACCGCACGCCCTCGCCCGGATCGACCTTGCCGCCGGGCAACTCCCAGGTCCCCGCGCGATGCAGACCGAGCAGGACCCGCCCGTCCGCGTCCAGCACGATGACGCCGACCCCGAACACCGCCTGTGCCTGCGGCGGTCGGTCCCCCCGCTGTCGGCTGGTCACCGCACCCGTACCCATGCCCGTTCCGCTGCCCATCCCGTCCCTTTCTCGGTTCTTCAGCGACCTGCCCCGTCACCGGGACGGCAACACTTTCCCGCACATTCACCCACAGGAGTGGGTCACATCCCTCGTTCCGGCCGAACCCGGCGCGCACAGCGGCCACAATGCGCGCATGACCGATGACTGGAAGCGACAGATCGATCGACTCCACCAGGACTTGCTGCGGCGCGACGACCCGGCCGAGTGGGTCGCCGAGGTGGATGCCGTGGACGCGTCCCGTCGCTATCCGGACCTGGCGCTCCGCGGCCCGGTCTTCGGTCTAGCCGTCCTCGACCCCGCGGGCACCGCGGATGCTACGGATGCCGCAGATGCCGCGCAGAAACCCGAACGCGGGCCGGAATGGCGCCTGTTGAAACCCGTCACGGACGGCACGCCGCAGGACACCCGGGACACACTCAACTCCCACCTGTGGTTCAAGGCCAAGGACGACACCGACGATCCCGTCGTGCGGCGCGAACTGCTTGGCGCGGTCGCGCGGTTGGAACGCGAACCACTCGACGAACTGACGGTCTGCGACGCCCGCTACCGGATCGTCCGCGGCGACGAGTTCGCCCGCACCGGCCAGGCCGGTCTGGAACCACCCCGGCCCACCGACCTCGAACCGGTCGACCGCACCTGGGACGGCCGGAGCGACACCACCCCGTCGCCGGACCGGGACTTCGCCCTCGTCCCCGGCCGCGAGACCAGCCCCATGGCCGCCGCCATGAAAGTCGCGCTTCAGGGCTTCGCCTACTCCGGGGCGCGTTTCCCCACCGCCGTCCGCGAAGAGTCCGAACGCGCCCGCACGGCTTACCCCGACGTCGTCCTGCTGCCCGTCGGCTTCGGCGTGGCCGAACGCCGCTTCGGAGGCTGGCAACCGAGGGGAGCACTGATGCCGACCCCGCACGAAGCCCGGCGGCTGCTGGTCGACGCCATGGTCGAATTCTGGCCCGAGCTGTACAAGTTCGGCGACGCGGAACGGAAGCGCTACGCGCAGGCCGCCGAGGAATTCAAGGCCGCAGGCCGCGCCAATGAGGTGCGGGTGGGCGACAAGGCGTTCCAGATCTGCCGCATCGAACGGATGGTCCGGACCGGCCCCGACGGCCCGGAGCCGCCCCGCCCGTCGGACGTCGACGACTACGGCCCGACGAAGATCCACCCGACCATGGACGAGGACGGCACGCTCCACTACGACAGCTGACCGCCGGCGCCCCGGCCTGGTGCGGGCCCCGCCGCTCAGCCGAGACCGCGGCGGGCCCGCTCGGCGTCTATGAGTTCGTCGGTCAGCTCCTCCGGGTCCACCGTGAACTCCAGCTCGTCGAGGGCGTCATAGTCGGTCACGCCGAGCGGCAGACCGAACTCGGCGAGCTGGGCGGACAGCAGCGCGAACGCCCGCCGTTCATCGGGATCGTCATGGTATTCGGCCTGGTCAGCGGCGCATGCCTCGGCAAGGGTGCGGCCGGCCATGCTCCAGTAGGTGAACTCGGTGTCGAGCTCGATGAGGGGCGTGGGGCCGTCCGCCGGCTCGTCGGGGTGGTGCCAGTAGCCGATCCAGCCCTTGCCGCCCTCGGCGACGAGTTTGACGTACCGGGCCATCTGCGCGGCCGCGGCGTTCACGGCCTGCATCTCGGGGTCGGCGCGTTCCTGTTCGCTGAGGTAGCTGGTGTCGAGGAGCGGGTGAAGCTGCCCGGCTTCGAGAAAGGCGAGGTCCAGCAGATCACTTATCTCGGTGCGGCCGCCCCACTCAGCCAACAGCATCGCGCGCAAGTCGTCCGGGATCGGACGGCCGTCCAGTCGCTCGCGGGAGAACTCGGCGAGCCGCTCTTCGAACATGGTCCCTCGTCACTGTCGAAACCGAAGCAGGATGCTGAGACGACTCTACGGGCGGCCACTGACAACCGGACTTGCCGCCTCCCACAACTCATACGTGGAGGAATGCGGTTCAGCTCCATGCCGGGGCATCAGCAGCCACCCGAACCGCCGCGTCAGGGCTGGGCGGGGCCGTTCAGCCGTTGTCCCGGCAAATCCGCCAGGCGGTCCGCTCAGCCATTTCCTCACCGACGGTGCGGGCCTCGTCGTGGAGGAACCGGTGCCCGAACTCGGGATCGTCGCGACGCGCGTGGAACAGGGCGTTGGCCCGGCACGCCTCGGCCAGCTCGGCGTCGGTCACCGGATGGGCCGGCCACCGGTAGTAGGGCTGGCGGGCCAGCCCGAGCACCCGGCACGTCACCGCCACCGGCACCCGCACGGGGCATCGGCGGCGGCCAGCTCACGGACGAGCGGGTACATCATTTTGCCGGGAGGTTCGCCTGCGACAAGTAGGCCGCTGACGCAGCGGAACAGGCCGCCAACGAGGCCCGTGCGGCAGCCAATCGAGCCGACGCGGACGCCACCGCCGCTGAAGAGGCAGCCAAGGACGCTCAGAAGCACGCGGAGTCCGCTCAGCAGGCAGCCGAACAGACCGAGCGCGGGGACGCGAACAAGCAGGTCTCAACGGGCGCCGGAACCGGCGTCGGCCGTCTGCATGCAGCCGCGCTCACCACTGCGCACCAAGCGCCACATCGCTTCCAGCCAGGTCGTCTTCGCCTCCGGTGGCGTGGGGTACCGGCCCTGGCCCAGCATCATCACCCCGCGGCAGCGCCACACCCTGGCCTCGGTGGGGGTGGGCTGACCTCGCTGGGACATGCCGGTGCGCTCACCACACCGGGCGGAACGGGACGGGCTGATCACCGTAGACGTGGTCGATGTAGGCGCGCAGGTCCCGGTCGAGTGCGGCGAGGCGGTCGGGGCCGATGACCTCGGCGAACCGCTGTTCCACCTCCGCCCACAGCTGGTCGGCCAGGCGCACGTACTCGCGGCCCCGCTCGGTGAGGGTGAGCGACTGGGCCCGCTTGTCGAGGGGGTGGGGCTGGCGTTGGACGTAGTTCCAGTCCTGGAGCTCGGCGACGGCCTTGGAGGCGGCCTGCTTGGTGATGCCCAGATGGGCAGCGAGATCGACGGTGGTGGCGCCCGGGTGGCCGGCGAGATAGCGGAAGGTGTAGCCGTGCGCGGGACGTAGTGGTTCGCGTCCGAGTTCGGCCAGGCGGCTGTGGAAGTCGTCGGTCATCGCCCGGTTCGTGATGGCCAGCAGCAGGGGCACCTGCCCCGGGCGGCGCTCGGCGAGATCGGGGTTGGTCGGCATGGCCTCTCCTTCAATTGGTCAACCAGGTTGACGTGTCTCTGTGTGCGGCATATCGTCAAATGGTCAAGTGGGTTGACTGTATCGCCTGGAGGAGCACCATGCCCCTGTCCCCCCTCGCCGGTGCGCCGGTCTTCGACCGCGACGGCTTCACCTTCCGTCCACTCGCCGTGCCCTCCCGGGGCAGCACCGAACTGGCCGTCTGGTCACTGGAATTGGCACCGGGTGCACGGAGCGAACCGCACCACATGGACCGCGAAGAGGTCTTCGTCGTCCTCGACGGAGAAGTGTCGGCCAGCATCGCGGGCGAGGAGGTGCTCGCCGGGCCGGGCGACGCCGTCATCGTCCCCGCCAACACCGTCCTGCGGCTGCGCAACGCCTCCGCGCAGGCCCCGGCGGCGGTCACGGCGGTGACCTCGGCCGGCATGAAGGCGACCGTCGGCGGTGCCACCTTCCCGCCGCCGTGGGCCCAATGAGCCAAATCCTCCACGGTGGGCACGCCACCGCGAATCCGTCCAGCAGAAAGGTCCGCTCATGGATGACGTCACCGAGGTGTCACAGCTGATCCTGCACGAGCGCCGAAGCCGCGATCGGGGCTGGTGGTCGCACATGCGGGAGTGCCTCGCAGTCGACGCGGCCGTCCGCCTCAGCTGGTTTCGCGGCAGCGGCGCCGACTTCGTGGCCGCGTCGCGGGAGATGGCCGCCCGCGGTGACGGTGCGGCCCACACCCTCGGCCCGCCCGCCGTGGACGTTCTCGGCGCGAGGGCCGTGGTGGAGGTGGCCGCCGCCATCCACATGCGCAGCGAGCTCGACGGCGTGGAAGTGGACCTCACCTCACATACACGGCTCCTCTACCGCGCCGAGCGGCGCACCGGCCGCTGGGTGATCGTCTCCCTGGATCCCATCTATGAGCGGGACAACCTGCTCCCCAGCGTGCCAGGAACACACCTGGACATCGACCCGGACGCCCTGGCCCGGGCGCGGCCCACCTACCGGATGCTCACCCACCTGCTTAACGCCAGGGGCTACCCCATCGCCGATGACCTCTACGGCGACGACCGCCCCGCACCGGTCCAACGGCTCTACCGATCCCTTTTCGACTGGCTCGGCCCCAGGGCTGATCTGTCGCCCGCGACCGCCGCCAGGGGGCATCAGGAGGAACCTAGCCCTGCGCAATCGGTGACGGGCCAGCAAGGTGATCCAGTGCGGGAGAACTTCTCCCCATGGCCGGACCAAGCCGAGCGTGAGGAGTGCGAGTGCCTCGCTGATCACACTGAGGGTGATCGGCAGGCCACACCCCAGCGGTGACGCCCAGGGCTACGTAGCCGGCCTCGGTGTATCCGACCCAGTGACCGGTTTCCAGCAGCGGCGCCATGGTCTTTTGCGCAAGATCGTCCGCTGAACCAGAGGCTTCACATTGGTCACCTATGTTTCCACGCTCGACGTCCCGCGCCACGTCGTCGAGTTCCTCGCCCGTCTACTGGCCGCACAACGGCGGCGGATCGGCACACCGAAGGGCTCCCGAGCACTGGGCCCCTATCGGCAGGCCGTGCTCGTCCTGCGCTGGTTCCGCGAGCGCGGCTGCGTGCACTGCCTGGCCCGCGACGCGGGCGTCTCCCAAGCCACCGGGTACCGCTACCTGCACGAGGACATCGACGCCCTTGCCGACCAGGCCCCCGACCTGCACGACGTCCTGAGCCGCTGCCAACGCGAGGGCATGACCCATGTGATCCTCGACGGCACGCTGATTGAATCCGACCGGCTCGCGGGCCTCCGGGACAACGGCAACGACCTGTGGTTCAGCCAGAATCACAAGGCATTCGGCGGCAACATCCAGTTCCTGTCAGCCCCGGACGGCACCCCGCTGTGGGTCTCCGACGTCGAGCCCGGCTCCACACCCGACATTACCGCCGCCTGCCTCCACGCCCTGCCCGCCCTTTACATGGCAGCAGCCGACGGCCTGCCGACCCTCGCGGACAAGGGCTACATCGGCGCTGGCATCGGCATCCTCATCCCCGTACGGCGCCCAAAGGGCAAGTCGGAGCAGGCACTTCACGTCGACACCCGCATGTTCAACAACCTGCTGCGACATGTCAGAGCCCTCGGCGAGCGCACCGCCGCCGAGCTCAAGCAGCGAAGGCGCACCCTGCAGTACGTCACGCTCAGCCCCAGCCGGATCGGCGACATCGCCCGCACCGCACTCGTCCTCAACGGAATCTGGAAATAACACCTTTGAGAAAACCTCATTGAGCAGTCATTCCGAGGACGCCGCGTTCGTCACGCCGACCGACATGTGTGTTGCATTCCAGCGACGACTTTGTGATGTAGATAACCACTCTTGAGGGGGTGAAGCGGTCTCGATCACGCGCCGTTTCTTCCACGGTGATCTCCGGTGCCTGTTCAGCACACACAGGCGACTCGGTCGACGCTTGCTGGTCGCGGCGACTTGGGAAGGCGGTTTGGTCTTTATGGCCTCGCGAGCGAGACGGTAGTGGTCAGCCTCACGAATCAGCTCGCGGTAACGCAGCTGATGGATCTCGATGTCCATCCTCGCTCCTCCTCATGCCGGGTGCTTCAGCCCCGATCCACCGGTCGGTGATCGAGGCGGGCGGGGGCCGGGAACGAGGAAGTGCCTTGTGACCTGCGATGATGGGAGTTCTTGAGGCTTCCACCACGCACGATCGACAAGGCACTTCCGGGATGCGATCTTCTCACAGCACGGCGAGGGTTTCCGCACGGTTCGATGATCCGAATCTGGTCGCGTACGGTGGGCTGGCCCCGGTGGTGCGCCTGGCGGAGCGGTGCGGGTTGCCTCGGCTGGCCGGGCAGTTGATCCGGCTGCCGAAGAACCGGGACGGCACCGGTGCGTTCGCCGCGGCGAAGCTGATGACGCTGATCGCCGGGATGGTGGCCGGGGCGGACAGCATCGATGACATGGACCGGTTGCGGCACGGTGCGATGGGGAAGCTCTTCGGCGGGGTGCGTGCGCCCTCGACGCTGGGCAGCTTCCTGCGGTCCTTCACTCACGGGCATGTGAAGCAACTGCACGCGGTGGCACGGCGGTTCCTGCCCGAACTGGCCGCGCACACCCCGCTGCTGCTCGGCATCGACACGGTGGCCTACGTCGACCTGGACGACACCATCAAGCGCACCTACGGCTACGCGAAGCAGGGCACCGGTTACGGCTACAACAAGGTCAAGGGGCTCAACGCGCTGCTGGCAGTAGTCTCCACGCCGATGGCCGCCCCGGTGATCGCGGCCAGCAGGCTGCGCAAGGGCGCGACCAACTCGGTGCGTGGTGCGGCTTCGTTCGCCGCTGAGGCGATCCGCGCTGCGAGGGCCTGCGGCGCCGGTGGTCTGGTGGTACTGCGGGCGGATTCCGCGTTCTACGCCGCCGAGGTGATCGCCGCCTGCCGGTCCCTGGGCGCGAAGTTCTCCATCACGGTGCGGATGAACGCCTCCGTCAAGAAGGCGATCGCGACGATCGACGAGGACGCCTGGAGGCCGATCAAGTACCCGAAGGCGGTGTGGGACCAGGAGGAGCAGTGCTGGATCTCGGACGCCGAGATCGCTGAGGTCACCTACACCGCGTTCACCTCGAAACCGAAGAAGCAGCAGGTCACCGCCCGTCTCATCGTCCGCCGTGTCAAGCGCCTCAACCCGGACGCGGCCCCGCAGGGCCAGGGTGAGCTGTTCACGCTCTACCGCTACCACGCCGCGTTTACCGACTCCCCGCTGCCGCTTGTGGAGGCCGAAGCCGATCACCGGCGGCACGCTGTCGTCGAGCAGGTGATCGCCGATGTCAAGGGCGGGCCGTTCGCGCACGCACCCTCCGGCGACTTCCAGGCGAACGCCGCCTGGCTGGCGCTGGCCGCCTGCGCCTTCAACCTGACCCGCGCCGCGGGCACCCTGGCCGGCACCTTCCACGCCAAGGCGACCACCACCACCCTGCGCGACCACCTGATCAACGCCCCGGCCCGGCTGGCGCGTTCAGCCCGCAAGCTGACGCTGCACCTGCCCGAACACTGGCCCTGGAAGGAGGCGTTCGACAATCTCTTCGCCGCCGTGCACGCCCCACCCCAAGCGGCCTGACGCCCCATCCGACCCGCCCGCGAGGGCCCGACACCTGTGGACATGTGGAAAAGCTGGGCAGACCAGCGGACACCCCACACCCTCCACCGGATCAACCAACCTCAAGGACCCGAACCCACCGAAACGATCACTCCGGAATCAAGCCGGTGGATCGGGGTTCAGCCGGCCCGCTGATGCTGTGGCTTCCCCCAGGGACAAGGTCAACCAGCGGCCGTGTCTGGTCGCAAAGGGAGCAAGTCTTCGACGGCCGAAGGGCCTGATCACGGTGATGTGGGCTTCTCAACTGCACGATCCAATGACCGTCGCTGACGGCCGGGCGGAGCGGAGCCGGGCGACGCGGCTCGCGCCAGCGGTCGTCTGCCGAAGATGGACGATCTCCTCGTACTGTGCAGCGAGCCGGGCCAGGGCCTCGGTGCGGAAGTCCGAGAGGTCGTCGATGCTCTGCTCCGCCTGGGCGAGCCGTTCCTTGAGCTTGCCGTTCTCCGTCTTGAGGCGTGCGATCTGGGCTTCGCGGGGGCCGGGGATCTCCCCGGCCTGCTGCAGGGCGTGATGACGCCGCTCGAACTCGGCATGGAGGCGGGCATAAGGGCGGGTTCCGTAGAACGCCGTGCGGCCGCTGCCCGATGCCCGCTGCCCGATGGCTGCTGGCAAACGCTGCCGGAGCGGGCGCCGGCGCTGGAGATGTACGGCGAGCTCGACAGGCTCGGCGCGCCTGGTGTCACCGCCTGGCTGGAAGGGGTGGCGTGCCCGCTCCTGCTGCTACAGGCTGGCTGTCCTCAACCGCCGGGGCCCACGGCGAACTGGTTCGCCGACCTCACCGTCGGGTTCGCACGGGGGCTGTCCCATGAACTGGCCGAGCTCTCCCGTACCCGGCCGACGATCACGGTCGCCCAGGTCGACGCGGGACACCCCATGGTCCTGCAAGCCCCCGAAGCAGTGGCGATGCTGATCACCGGATTCGTCCGGGGCCTGCCGGGCTGAGTACGAGAGCAGACAGGCGACCGTGGGCGCCCCGCCGTCCAGGAGGGCGCCATGGCCGACAACACCGACGCCCATTCACCTGACGATGTTGGGCGGCAGCTTTCCTCAGGTGAGGGGTGCTACCCCCATCACAGTTGGCGGGCCTGCTGGATGGGTTGCCGTTGCCATCAGCTATCTAGCGAGGGGACCCGCGCCTTTAGGCGTGGGGGGAATCGCTTCTCTGGGCTGCTCTGACCTCAACTGTGCGCACGGGTCTGCACTGTTGACCCCAGCCGACTAGATGCGTGTCACGCGTATGGTGATCGTTGTGACTGTGACGCGGAAGGTTCGCCGGTATTCCGGTGGTGTGTACGACTTGGGGTTGCACGTGGTGTGGTGCCCGAAGTACCGCCGCCGGGTCCTTGGTGGCCGGGTCGCGGTCCGGCTGCGTGAGCTGATTGAGGCCAAGGCCGCTGAGAAGGGCTGGGAGATCATCGCTCTTGAGGTGATGCCCGATCACGTGCACCTGTTCGTCAAGCACGAGCCGAAGGCTTCCGCGTCCTACGTGGCGAACCAGTTCAAGGGCTTGACCTCGCGCGTGCTCCGCCAGGAGTTCCCGCATCTGAAGTCGAGCATGCCCACGCTGTGGTCGTCGTCGTTCTTCGTCGCCTCGGTCGGCGCCGTCTCGGCGGACACGGTGGAGAAATACATCAACACCCAGTGGGAACGCCCCTGGACGAAGAAGCAGAAGGGGGACGCCGGGCGTGCACCGGGCGTATAAGTTCCTCCTGCGCCCCACCGTCCGGCAGACGCAGGCCCTCGGCGAGATGCTTCGGGATCACTGCTCCCTCTACAACGGGGCCTTGCAGGAACGCCGCGACGCCTACCGTCACGCCTCGAAGACCAGCATCAAGTACGGCATGCAGTCCGCCCAGCTCAAGGACATCCGGGCGTTCGATCCGGAGCGTCAGGGGCGGTGGTCGTTTAGCTCGCAGCAGGCCACGCTTCGCCGTCTGGACAAGGCGATGCAGGCGTTCTTCCGCCGGGTCAAGGCCGGAGAGAAGCCCGGCTACCCGCGCTTTAGGGGAGTGAACTGGTTCGACACGGTGGAGTTCCCGAAGGATGGGGACGGCTGCCGCTGGGACGGCACGCCGCACGAACCGGTGACCCGCGTGCGCCTGCAAGGCGTCGGACACGTCCGCGTGCACCAGCACCGCGCCGTGAAGGGCCGCGTCAAGACGATCTCTGTCAAGCGCGAGGGGCGGCAGTGGTACGTGATCCTCGCCTGTGACGAGGTGCCCGCCGAACCACTCCCCGCAACGGGTGCGGTCACCGGGATCGACATGGGCATAGCCCACTTCCTGACCACCTCCGAGGGCGAACACCAGCCAAACCCCAGGCACGGCAAACGCAATGCCGACGCCCTCGCCGACGCGCAGCGCGCCCTCAAGGCATTCCCCCGCCGTCGGCGCGAGGACCGCACCGCCAAGCACCGCCGAGCGATCGAGAGGGTCTCCGCTCTGCACCGCAAGGTGCGGCGTCAGCGCACCGACCACGCGCACAAGACCGCGCTGGCGATGGTCCGCACCTACGACGCGATAGCCCACGAGCGCCTGAGCATCGCGAACATGGTCCGCACCCCCAAACCCAAGCCCGATCCCGAGCAGCCAGGCGCCTTCCTGCCGAACGGCGCTGCCGCCAAGGCCGGGCTGAACAAGAGCATCCACGACGCGGGTTGGGGGGTGTTCCTGGGCATCCTCGCGCACAAGGCTGAAAGCGCCGGACGTCGACTGATCCCGGTGGACCCCCGCAACACCTCCCGCACCTGCCCCGCCTGCGGGCACGTGTCCGGCGAGAACCGCCCCACGCAGGAGAAGTTCGAGTGCACCCGGTGTGGACACACCGCCAACGCCGACCACGTCGGCGCACTCAACATCGCCATCAGGGCCGGGCTGGTCCTTCCCGACGTGGCCTAGCCACCGACAGGAGAAGCCCCCCGGATTTATCCGGGGGAGGAGTCACGCGAAGCAGGATCGTCGAGAAGTACCCAACCGAGGCTTTCGGGAGGGAGTTTCTTGAAGATC
Organism: Streptomyces sp. RGM 3693; assembly: GCF_050471125.1. Lineage (NCBI taxonomy): Bacteria > Bacillati > Actinomycetota > Actinomycetes > Kitasatosporales > Streptomycetaceae > Streptomyces > Streptomyces sp. RGM 3693. Next base: position 1,190,385 of record NZ_JBMPPQ010000003.1, on the reverse strand, counting down.
GGGGGACGGTATGCGGGTCCGGTGGGCTATATGTCTGATTGCGGTGCTGGCCGCCCTGGCGGTAGCAAGTGGGGTAGCCGTGGCGCGTCCTGCCGGGCAGGGCATCGGGGAGAGCGTGGAGTTCCGCAGTGCGGGCTTGACGCTGCACGGTACGGTCACGGCACCTGCTGGGGCGGCAGGACGGCGGCCCGGGATCGTGCTGGTGCACGGTTCGGGTCCCGAGAAGCGGGCGAAATACCAGGCCGAGGTCCAGGCCATGGCGCGAGCCGGGTTCGTGGTTCTCAGCTACGACAAGCGCACCACGGGGTACTCGCTGACACAGCGGTCCTACGCCCAACTCGCTGAAGATGCCCTGGCTGGTGTGCGGTTGCTGAGCAGGCGAGCTGATGTGGATCCCCACAAGATCGGGCTCTGGGGATTCAGCGAGGGCGGCTGGGTTGCTCCGCTGGCAGCCTCGCGCTCGACGCAGGTCTCGTACGTGGTACTGATCGGAGCATCCGGGGTGTCCCCGGCCCGGCAGTCAGCGTGGTACCTGGAGAACAAACTTCGGCACGAGGGCGTCGCAGGATCACTGCTGCAAACCATTCCGGTTACCGGGACGCGGTTTCTCAGGGATGCCGGTCTGTTGCCCGAGGCGGATTACGACCCACTGCCGGTGCTGCGGCGGCTGCGCCAGCCCGTGCTTGCCATGTGGGGAAACGACCAGCAATCGCCTCCTGCGGAAAGCGCCAGCGCCATCGAGAAGGCACTGCGCGACGGCGGCAATACCGACGTGACGCTCCGCTTTTTCTCGCACGCCGATCACAAACTGCACGCCTCACCCGACGGTTTCCAGCGAGGTAAGCAATTGACGCCCGGGTATGTCGCCACCATGGCGTCCTGGGTGGCAGGAAGCGGACACCGGACCAGCGACGCCCTGCCCCGCCAGGTCCGGCAGAGCCATGCTCTGGCCCCTCTCCCCGGATACCAGTCATCCGCGGCGCAGGCCGCAGTCTTCTTGTTCATGGTCGTTTCGTTCGCCGCGTACCTGCTGGGGGAACTGATACGGCGCCTGCGCGGGCGCCCCTGCGCTCCTGGGGCTGGCCGGGCACCGCGATGGCTGGCGACGACAGGACTGGCTACAGCGCTCGGCTTCCTGGGCTACTTCGGCTTTGTAGCGATGACGCTGACCCCCGGCCCGGTGATCGGCAACCGTCCAGTGCTCTGGCTCGTGCTGCAACTTCTGACGGCCGGGACGGCGCTCACGACCGCGGCAACAGCACTGGGCTGGTGGCGGGCCAGAGCCTCGGTACGGGGCCGGACCCACGCCCGTCTCGGGCTGCTGGGGCTCGCCAGCGCAGTGTTCGTTCCCTGGGCACTGTTCTGGGGCCTGATGACGCCGTAGTTGACACACTCAAGGACGGCTCCGTACACAGCACGCGTACACGACGCCTCGCCCCGATATAGGACAAGGGCCCGATGGCCCAGTGAGGTTTTCTCAGTGCAGATCATTTCCAGTGTCCGTTGAGGACGAGTGTGGCGCGGGCTATGTCGCCGATTCTGCTGGGGCTGAGTGTGACGTGCTTGAGGGTTCGCCAGCGTTCCTTCAGTTCCGCCGCGGTCCGCTCGCCGCGCGCCCGCACGTGTCTGATCAGCGCATTCGTGGCGCGGGTTCCTCGGTCCAGGGCGGTCTCGGAGCGGCTTTTGGGGCGGCGTACGGGCACGTGAATACCGATGCCGGCGCCGATGTAGCCCTTGTCGGCGAGCGTGGGTAGCCCGTCAGCGGCGGCTTTGTACAGTGCGGGAAGCACGTGGATACGGGCGGCGGTGATGTCCGGGGTGGAACCCGGCTCGACGTCAGAGACCCACAACGGGGAGCCGTCCGGCGCGGCCAGGAGCTGGATGTTGCCGCCGAAGCTCTTGTGCTTCTGGGAGAACCACGGGTCATTGCCGTTCTCCCGGACCCCGGCCAGCCGGGCACAGGCGATCAGCGTGCCGTCGAGCACCACGTGTGCATCCCCTCGGCGCGGCAGCGGTCCAACACCTCGTGCAGCTCGGGAGCTTGGGCGGCCAGCACGCCGATGCCCTCATGGAGGTAGCGGTAGCCGGTGGCCTGTGAGATCCCGGCGTCCCGGGCCAGGCAGTGCACGCAGCCGCGTTCTCGGAACCAGCGCAGCACCAGTACCGCCTGGCGGAACGGGCCCAGGGCGCGAGAGCCCTTCGGAGTGCCGATGTGGGTGGCCAGCAGCCGGGCGAGGAACTCCACGATGTGACGTGGGACGCCGAGCGCGGCAGCGTAGGTGGCCAACGTGAAGCCTCTGGTTCGAGCGGACATGGTCTTGGCAGACCAGTCCCACCAGGGGCTTTACGCCTGCCCAGCCTCGTGGCCCACCCGCAGATCATTTCGCTGGGGAAGCCTCAGCGGGGTAAGAGCCGGCTGGGCTCAGCCCCCGGTCTTGCCGGCCGGCTCATCCGCTGCCGCTGCGCACACCAGTGGGTCGAGCGCGAACTGACCTGTGCGGACTACCTGACGATGATTGGGGAAGGCATCGGTCAGGACTACCCGAGCCTGGAGGCCGCAGCCCAGGCTGCGGGATACGAGGGCACGCTGGCCGGCACCTATCTCGCTGAGCCCTGTACGGAGTGAGGGCTCATCAACAATGCCCGAAGATTTGGCTGTGTCCCGCACACCAGCTGAGTGGGCCCTTCGTCTGGAGGACGGCGTGCTATCCGGTGGGCTTGGCTCAAGTCTCGTCTTCCATCGCACTGTCGCAGCTACCGCAGACCCGGTCGGCGTACGCCTGCGGGTACCACGGTGACCCCGGGTGTCCCGAGGGCCGCCAGGAGGATGCCTCCATGGCGAAGGTGTCCTTGCCGCACAAGGTCCGTGGGCCGGGGGAGGAAGGCGCTCCTGGGGCGCCGGGCGCTGCGTGCACTCGTCGGACCCGGGCCCCGGCCTCGCCGGGGCTGGTGTCTGTCGTGCTCGCCGGTTGGTCGAGCTCGTACACGACGATGATCTCCATACGCCGACCGTAGTCCGCCGGCAGCCGCGCAGGCGGTAGCCAATCGCCGTGATCCGGTATCTGATGGGGATCCGGGCTTCAGCGTGGTGGGACGCCGTGCCGGTGTTCGGCCGAGGTGGGCCTCGCAATGACGGCAAGACATCACGGCGGCCGAGGAACCACCATTGGCGGGCTGTCGGTGGCAGCGTCGCGGTGAGACGTTCTCGCGACCGGTGCCGGCACTGCCTTTGGGACGGGCCGTCGCCGGACGAGCGGGAAGGGCTACCGGGGCGGGCGTTCCCAGGGCATGAATGATGCGGGCGGTTCCGGGGAATGGCGCCCGCGCTGGCCCAATGGTGCCTCGTCGATCTTCCGGGGCACGGGCGGTCGTTGGATCGGTGGTGATCGTCCGGTGGTGGGTTGGGGTGTTTCTGAGGGGCGGCTGGTGGCGGGTATGAGAGGCTGCCTGGCCCTTGCAGGCCAGACGGTCGAGTGGGGAGCGGGCGCATCAAGGGCGCGTGGGCCCCCGGGATGGCTTGTGCTTTATCGGCGCAAGGTGCTGTGTGGGATCCTGTTCGTTCTCTACACCGGGATCTGCTGGGGTTTCTGCCCCAGGAGTTGGGCTTCGGCTTGGGGATGACCTGCTGGCGACGGCTGCGTGACTGGAACGAGGCCGGGGTCTGGCAGCGCCTGCACGAGCTGCTGCTCTCCGAGCTGCGGGCCGCAGACCTGCTGGACTTCTCCCGCGCCGCGGTCGACTCCAGCCACATCCGCGCGATGAAGGGCGGGCCGGCCACTGGTCCGTCCCCGGTGGACCGGGGCAAGGCCGGCAGCAAGCACCACGTGATCGTTGAGGCGCACGGCATCCCGCTCGCGGCAATCACCACTGGCGGCAACCGCAACGATGTCAGCCAACTGATCTCGCTGATCCAGGCCGTCCCGCCGATCCGCGGCAAGCGCGGTCAGCCACTGCGCCGCCCCAAGCACCTGTACGCCGACCGCGGTGATGACCACGAGGTCTACCGGGACAAGGTCCGCCGGTTCCAGATCACCCCGCACATCGCCCGGCGCGGCACCGGGCACGGCTCCGGCCTGGGCGTGTACCGCTGGGTCGTGGAAGGAGCGATCGCGCTGTTGTACTGGTTCCGCCGCCTGCGCACCCGCTGGGAGGTCCGCGACGACATCCACCACGCGTTCGTCACCCTCGGCTGCGCCGTCATCTGTTGGCGACGACTGCGCACCGCACTCTGTTGAGAGTAAGGGCAGGCGATGTACCCGAGGGGATGGCCTGCTCGATGCGTCAGAACGCACTCGCAGCAGTCGGGCCCGCGCAGCCTCACATGCGGGATCTCAGCACGTCGACCTCACAGCCCGGCGCGAACGGGTCGAAGCCGTGCTCGACCAGCCAGCGAACCGCCAGCAGGCTTCGCAACGACCACCACGCGCGGATCACGTCGAGGTCGACGTCGGTGCCATAGCCGGCGATGACGTCGTCAAGGTGCTCCTCGTGTCCGAGCGTGAAGGTGGCGAGGTCGTACAGGGCATCACCCTGGCCCGCCTCGGACCAGTCGATGATGCCCGTGACCTCGTCGCCGTCGACGAAGACGTGCGCGATCTGCAGGTCGCCGTGTGTGAACGCCGGAGTCCACGGCCGGAGTGCGGCCTCGGCGACCTGGCGGTTGCGGGTGACCAGGTCCGCGGGCAGGACGCCGTTCGTCACGAGCCACTCGCACTCGTCGTCGAGTTCCGCCACCAGCGCGATGATGCTCCGGCCAGCCTGGCCCGGCCGGGGCGGCAGCGGTGCATCGTGCAACTTCCGGATGGCGGCGCCCGCCGCGGCCCATGCCGTCGGCGACCCGGTCGACGGCCCGCCGAGGCGTCCAAGCGTCGTCCCTGGGAGTGCGGCGATCGCGAGCACGGGCGGCTTGCGCCACAGGACCACCGGGGTTGGGACTGGCGCGAGGGACATCGCCTCGACCTCGACGTCGATGCGCGCCTGATCGGCGTCCACCTTCAGAAACACATCGCCGACGCGCAGGGTCGCGCGCTCGGAATGGGCGACGACGACTTTGACCTCATCCATGGGCGACCAGTATCCCGGGGATGATCGTCGACGTCGCCGGGTTTCTCACGTGCGATTACGCGGCTGACCGCGTCCCGCTACCCGGCGGCCTCGTGCACGACACCGACCGCTGACCAGGTCAAGCCCACCACTTTTGTTAGGAGTCCTGAATCTGCCGGGAAAGTCGCAGCTCATGGGAGTCTCTGCGCTCGCGCGCAAACCGCTCACATCGACGCTGCTGAAGCGCCCCGGAACCGGGGTGGCTCCCCGACGGCTCCTGAGGAGCCAATCGTCCAAATCGTGCCGTTACTTGGCCAGGCGCTCAGGGTTCATGTCCACGAGGCTGGGACTGATCGGCATGGCTGCTGTCATCGTCCCGGTGGAGGCGTCGGCCACGCGGTCCCCTCGACTGCCGCGTCGAGGAGGTCGCCGAGCCGATACCAGGCGCCTGGGCCGGCGTGCGACATGGGGCTCGCCGCGAACCGCTGCCATGCCGCGTCACTGTCGCCGAGCGCCTCGGTGACGTAGGCGGCGACTGCGGGATGAGTGGTGTCGTAGCGCGGGCCGCGGGCCTTCAGCGCTGACCGGGCAGGCAGCAGCCGGAGCAGCTCCGGAGGGCACTCGGGCCGGGCCAGCATGATCTCGGCCCAGCTTCCGCGCAGGTCGGGTCCGCCGCCCAGGCGCCTGCGCAGGTGCAGCGTGAGGTCGAGCAGTGTCTGCTGCGGGGCGGAGTGGCGGGCCAGTACGTCGTCGAAGGTGAGGGACTTTCGATAGGAGCGGGCGGCGAAGGAGAGCAGGGTCTCCTCGACGAGCGTGTCGTTGCCCGTGTGCCGGTCCAGGTAGGCGACGAGAACGTCCTCGTCGGCGTCGGCCAACTTCTTGAACCCGATGCCTTGTGGGTCGCCGAGGGAGGCCGTGCGTCGGCCCGGCAAGGCAGGGACGGGATCGGTGACGAGCGGCATGATGGTGGCGATCAGTTCCTTGGCCCGCCGGTTCTTCTCCCACGCGGAATGGCTGGAGGGGTAACCGTACGCACCGGACCCGGTAGACAGGGCCCGCTGGGTCTCCTGAACCACGAGATGCGCCTTCTGCCGCGCCTCCTCTGGGACTTCGGGGAGATGTACGAGGAGCGCGTGCAACCAGCCGAGGTCGCGCACGACCGGATAGCGCGAATCGGGGTCCGGCTCCCAGAGGCTCAGAGCGGTAAGGCAGATGGTCGCGAACTGGGTGCCGAGAGCGGCGACGAGTTCCTGGGACGCCAGCCATTTCTGGGGCCGGCCGTAACGCTGGGCCTCGCCGGGGTTGAGGAGGAACCGCCAGGTTTGGCAGCCTGCCCGCTCCACCCAGGCGACAGCGGAGCGGCAGCGCACGGTCAGGAGGTACTCGGACTGCATCTCCTCGTCCAGGAATCGCTCCACGTAGTCCCGCTCCTCCTGGGACGTGGCCGCCAACTCGTCGGCGTAGCGTTCCCGTGCCTGCGCGGGCGTCAGCCCGTCCCGGCAGGACCGGGAAATCCGGGTGACGAGGACCGCTCGCCCGAAGGACTCCAGGTCGTGTGCGGCGACTTCCTCCAACAGGGCCGGTTCGACGTGCCATGGCAAGGAGCCGAGCAGGTGCTTGCGCACCACACGATCGGCGGCGGAATGCCGCGCGGACCAGGCCAGTAGGCGGCGGTAATGCCCGGTGTGCGCCCGGAGGACGCCTGACCACATGCTGTCCCATGCCTCGGATGCGGCACGGTCGCGCTCCATCCACGCATCGATGTCCTCTTCGCCGGCATACTCGCCCGGCCCGAACGGGAGGCAGTCGAGGGCCGCGACGAACACGTCCTCGTGCAGGCCGTGTTCACCGAGTACGACCTGGGCGGGTGTCGGAGCCGTCAGCAGCTCGGGGGTGATGGTCAGGCCCGTTGCCGAGCGGCGGTGGAGCTCAGCGACGACGCCGTGGATGAGCGCAGCCCCACCCTCCCTCCGGCCAAGCACACCGAGTTGCGCTTCACTGCATTCCTGCAGAAACCGCGCCCTGTATGTGTCCGGGCAGGTTGGGTGCGACAGAGCGACGCGGGTCAACTCCATGCGGTCGGCCGTCATGTGCGGCTGCGGTTCGCGCTGGAGATCGCTCTCCACTGCCGTGGCCAACAGCCACTCGGGGGCCGACTGCGCGAGCGGTCCCGTGAGCAGGGATGTGAGCAGGCCGTCCCGGTCTGTGCCCGGAGATGCCGTCCGTATCGCCTCGATGGCCATGCGTGTGGGCGGGGAGTCGTCGGACGCCTGCGCGATGATGGTGCGCAGGAAATCGAAGGGGAGAGACGTACGTGATTCCGCCGCGGCCATCGGACTCCAATCTCCGACACCGCGCCCCTGGCCTCTGGTCGGACCCGCCCGGGCACGGTGATGTACCAGGTGTTGACGCCAATCATGCCGAAGGGGACTGACAGGGCAAGCAGTGACGAACATACGGTTCCGGAGGGGGCTTGCGGAGCAGGTTGGCTCCCCAGGTTCGGCACGACGCCGACGTCTCTACGCCTGGCGTGACAGGTCGGCCACCAAGAGATCGAGGGTGGCCTCCTCATGGAGCGCGATGCCGAGGGCGGTCATGGCAGGGGCGAGATCCGGGTCCCAATCTGCGCTGACAGGCGAGCCGTCGAGCGCCAGTTGAGGGATGCCCTCAGCCTGACTGCGCGCGGCCAGGTGTTCGTAATCCGCGGCCCTCATGCGCCACGACACAGCTTCGTAGCGGCGGATGACCCGGTTGGCCAGAGCGACCCCTGGCCAGTCGAAGTCGCCGTGGTAGGCGAAGCGGCAGCCCGTGGCGGCGAGGGCGTCAAGAAGAGTGAAGACCACCGTGGCGGCGCTGCCTGACGTGCATACGAGGGGCTGTGCGCAGGCCGCGTCCGCTGCGGCTTCCACCACGCGTGGATTCTCACAGATGCGGATGAGCGTTCCGGTGGGGAGTTGCAGCCGCAGAGTGTGCAGGTCACGCGGTGTGAGGTGGGCTTCGGCGTGATGCTCGGCTCGCTCCCGTAGGGCACGCTCCCGCCAGCCCTCGCCGTCGGGTCGCAGCCCGTAGGTCAGCACCGTGCTGGAGACCTCGTCCGGCGTGACGGCTACCTGCCGCCACAGGGCGCGTCGACCGGCCGCGTCGTCGGGGAACTCGGTGCCATGGGCAAGGGCGACGCCGCGTTGGACGAGGCGTGCGAGCCAGGTGCCGTCGTCCAAGCCGTGAGCGGAGCCGGTCGCCATGGCGGCGAGTTCTCCTCGGCCGAGTACGCCGTCGCGCGGGGGCCCTAGGAGAGTGGTGAGGACGTGGACCGCCTGCTGGAGTGTCCCTATGGCCGCTTCGGGCGACACTCCTCTCGGAACACCGGCGCGGCGCAACAGGTCGTACCACCGCCGGGGCCATTCCTGGGCGGCGAGCGGTGAGGCGTCCAGCGACATGGCGAGGGACGACCACACCTGCTCCCGCCGTGCCGCCACGTCCGCGCGGGCGGCACGGCGGTCGGTGAGTGGCGGGCCGAGTTCCTCCAGGGTCTGCCTGAGGCCGAGTCCGGCGGCCGAGGCCCTCAGCCGTGCGTCGAGCATGTCGAGCCGCACGGTCACGGTCGGCCCTGTGAGGGGTTTCCCCAGCAGAAGGGACAAGTCGTTGCGTTCCTGGGCGTTCATCGCGGTCAGCCGGAGCGAACCCGTGGCCTGTACGCCGTTGCTCTCCAGGCGCTTGCGTACCCCCTCCCAGAGCCGGGTGAGTCCAGGTCCCGTCAGCCAGTCACGCGTTGCGGCGGGCAGCCCGCTCATACGGACACCAGACGCCGGTGCCGACCGTTCCAGGTGTAGTGCAGAGTGGCCACCCCGCGCACATGGGGGTCACGGAGGCACTCGTAGATGTGCAGGGACGGAACTTCGGGCCAGTTTCCCATGAGCCGCTCGCTGGTGAGGACGAAGTCGAGATCGAGGTCGACGAGGATACGGCCCAGTCGTCCATGGGTGGGTTCGTCGACCTTCGCGAAGGCGTCGTCCAAGAGGATCAACCGCGGCGTGTGCGGTGCTGACTCGGCGAGACTGCTGAAGTGGGCGGCAGCCGCGGCGAAGAGCACGAGGTAGGAGAGCACCCGCTGCTCGCCCTGGCTGAGCCCGGTCCGGCCGGTCAGTTTCCGACGGCGGCCCGGGGCCGCGTCCTCGACCACAAAGGTGTGAAAACGGAACCAGTCGCGGTAATCCAGCGCGGTCCGCAGATGGGCGGCGTAACCGGCTGACGGGTCGGCACGACGGGCGTCCTCGATCCGGCGTTGCAGGACCTCGCGCAGCTGCTCAGTCTGCTCGCGCGTCCTGAGGCTTGATGGACTGCGCAGCAGCTCGACGGCCGCGCGCACATCCGCGTCCACGTCTTCGTCCAGCTTCCATAGCAGCTCGACACCGAGACCGTGGGACGTGCGTACGGTCCGCAGGGTGCCGTTGAGCGCCGCGACCAGATTCGCCGCGGTGATGACCTGCGCCGAGAGATGATCGCCCAGTTCTCCGGTCAGGAACCTCTGAAATACCTCACGTTCGCGCTCGGTGAGTCGGCCCCGGGCCTCCGCGGCCTGGACCGCGATCCGCTCGCCCACGGCCGCGACGTCATGGGACCCGTGGTCGTCGACCAGGCGGCACACCTTGATCCCGTCGCGTTCTTCAAGCTGTGCGTCGAATCCGCCGGCCAGTTGGTCGCGCAGCTCGGTATGGCGGTTGAGCAGGGTGCTGTCCGACACTTCGCCCTTCGGGCGGCCGAGGGCCTGTTCTACTGCGTCCGCGAGTGCCCGCAGTGCTCGCAGACGGGTGCGGACGTCCGTGCCGGGATCGTCCGACACGTATGCGGGCAGTGAGGACCGGTCAAGGCTGGCGCCGCGCAGCACCTCAGGTCGGCAGAGAGCACCACGAAGTGCGCTGCCGGTGTCGATGACCGTCGTCTCCTGGTCTGCCAGGTTTCCGCGCAGGCGCTTCTCGTCCTCTTCCGCGCGCACGCGCAGGTCGTGGAGCTCGTCGCGGGCTCGTTGTGCCCCGGGGAGGGCATGGACGGCGTTCGCGATGCGCCGCTTGGCCTCCTGCTCGCGGACGAGGATCTCTTCCTCGGACGAACCGATGGCCTGCTCGCGGGTGTGCAGGTCTTGTGCCGCGGTGCGCAGTCCGGCGAGACGGAGCCGGTAGCTCTCGTCGGCGGCCAGGCGATCTTCTCGCGCGCGTCCGTACCGATCGGCATCGGTCTGGTTGGTGCCGAGCCGCTCGCCCGTGCCGCTGATGGCCCTGCGCAGATGACCGATATCGGTAAGCAGGGCAGCCAGCGCGTGCGTGCGCGGTCCAGGGTGGTGGGGTCGCCGGGCAGGTCGTGGGCCGTCGCGGTGGCATCCGCCTCGGCACGCGCCGATACCGCGAGAGCGCGGGCCTCCTCGGCCAGCCGTGCCGCCCGGGTCGCCTTGACGGTCAGGTCACGCAGCGTCCTCTCCGCTGATTCGGTCCTGCTCCAGGCGTCCGCGAGACTCCGTGGCCGGGGGAAGTTCCGTTCCGCGAACGTGAGCGACCGGCGCATGGCATCGGCTACGTCGAGCTCCTCGCGGATGCCGGCCAGCCGCTGTTCTGTCTGTGCGATCCGTTCCTCCAGCTCGGCGAGGCTGCGCCGCCGCGTCTCTGCGCGTACTGCGGCTCCCACGTACTCGGTGTCGCCCTTGTCATGACGGCCGCCGAGCACGCCCAGACGCCAACTGCCGTCGTGAAAAGCCGTGTTGTGAGCGGAAGTCTCCTGTGCTGGTGCGAGTGCAATGCTGGCCAGCAGGCACCCCACCTGCTCGGCGGTCACGCCGCAACCTGGTTCAGGGGCCGGCCGCAGGACCGAGGCGAGAGTCGGCCCGTCCGACAGCACGGGACCGGGCCGCAGGACGGTGTCCCGGGTGCAGGGATCGAGAAGGACACCGTCCGCGCCTACCCATGCGTCCAGGATTCCACTGGCCTCCAAGGCTCCTTCCAGACCCGCCCGGTCGGCCGGAACAAGGGCATCCGCGAAGTCCACAAGCCGGTAGAAGGGCGCTCCCGTGCCCGGCGTCCTTTCGGCGACGCGATGGTGCGGGGCCGGCGGCTCAGGATCGGTCGTTTGCTCCCAGTCCCGTTTCTGCTCCGTCAGGTGGTCCAGATCCTTACTGAGCTGGCTGACGTCGAGCGCCAGGGCGTCCCGGCGTCCGGTGAGTTCTTCGCCGTACGGCTCCAAAGCGGCTTGAGCCGTTCGCCACGCCGGGCTGTCGATGTCGGGCGGTAGCGTGCGGTCCGCGAACGGTGCGTCGGCAGAGGTCTCGCAGCTGACCGAGGCGTGGACGGCGTCCAGCGGCGGGCAGTTGGGACCCAGCGCAGTCCGCGAGTGCGTCGCCCACTCGGCGACTTGGCGGGCGTAGGCGCCGCTCTCCTCAGCGACCCTCTGACGGCTGCCGTCGAGATGACCGGCGGCCTCTTCCGCTTCGCCCTCCAGCCGTTCCCGCTCGGCATCGGCCTGAGCCGCCCCGGCCCGGGCCTCGTCCGCCCGTGAGATGAGGCGGGTCACCTCCTGGGCCATCCGGGCCCGGTTTCTCGCGACCGCCTCACCGTCCTCCAACTGGTTCTGCCAGGTCCGCAGCCCTTCCTGCGTCGTGACCGTGTCCACGCGGGCCACCGATCCGTGTCTTACGGTGCGTGCCTCCCCGTCCGGAGTCGTCAGCTCAGTCTCCGTGGCCTGGGCGAGAACCGTGCGCGACAGGGCCACCGCCGCGCCGAGATGGCCGGTGGGAAGTCCGGCCTTCTCCGCCTGCGTCAGCAGCCCCCGGTGTTCTGATCCCAACTCGGCCAGCCGGCTTCCGATATGTTCGACGCCTTCGGCCAGCCGTTCCGCCGAGCTCTCCTCTGCATCATGTGCGTTTCGCAGGGTGGTGAACGCAGCCACGGCGGCGGTATGCAGAGCCTCCACCGTGCCACGACGCTCCGACAGTTCGCGCAGACTGCGATAGGCATGACTGGTATGCAGGGCGGCCAGGTCGGTCCGGGCAGCCTGTTCCTCTTCACGCAGGGTCTCCAGACGGCCATCGGACTCCTCCTCCTGCGTCCTCAGGTCGCTCGTCCGCTGTGCGGCGTCTCCGGCAGCCCGGCGCCGCTGTGCGAGGACACCCAGCTCGTGACCGACTCTCTGCGCGGAGGTACGCAGGACGCCGGACAAGTAGCCGCGGTAACTGGTGAGGAAGGTGCGCAGCGCCGCGTCGGTGCGCTCCAGGCGGCCGAGTTCGTCTCGTACGGCGTCGAGGTCGTGGAGGTTGCGCGCCACCTTCTCGACCACGTCCTCGTCGAGCCCTGGCAAGGTTTCGCTGAGCAGGGAGGCCAGGCCCCCGTGTTCGATGCGGTCCCCGACCGTCGGACGCCGTAGCCGGTGGAGGAGCTGGGTGAGGTTGCGGTAGCGCGTCGGGTCGGCGATGCCGAACAGCTCGCGGGCCACACGGGAGCGGTGCAGGACCGCACGGTCGGTCGCGTTCTCGGAGCCGACGATCTCTTTGAGCCGGTCGACCGACAGCGGCTTACCTGCCTCGACCAGATGCAGGTCCTCACCGATCCGCAGCGGGGTGACGAAGAACGTCGGCAGCGCCCTCTGCGTCGACTTCGAGGCACGGATGGCGGCACCGAGCGTCAGGTGGCGGTGACCGCCGTCGTCGGCCGTGCCCCGGAACTCCACCCACAGATACCCGAGACGGTTGGTCTGCTCGAATCCGTCCAGCATCAGCCAGGCAAGCGTGGTGCGGCCGGTGCCTGTCGCGTCCAGTGCCCGGGAGTCGCCATCCAGAAGATACGGAAGCAGCATCTCCAGGGCCTTGGACTTGCCTGCGCCGTTCTTGCCACGCAGAAGCAGCCGCCCGTCGCCGAAGGAGAACTCCTGCTCGTCGTACTGCCAGACGTTCTGGATGCCCGCCCGGTGTAGCCGGAAGCGGGCGCCGGTGGTCGTCGCGGCCCCGGCACGCGGCAGCGGAACGGGGCCACGCGCGTCGGTAGTCATAGCGGCAACTCCTCTTGGACGTCCGTACTTTTGCCAGTTGCGGTGGCCGGGCGCACGGTGACGTGGGTGGCGTAGCGAGCCGCTGCGGCCAGCAGCACGCAGCCACCTCCGCCAGGCCGTGCGCCATGGACATCGGTCACCGTGCGACCTTCCGGCGCTTCTTCGACGTATCCCTGCGGCAGTCCTTCTCCCTCAGCGCGCAGCCGGCCACCACGGGCCATCAGCCGCATGCGGACCAACAGGTCCAGCACTGCCTCGCGCAGGGAAGAAAGGTCCTCCAGGTAGCCACGTTGCCAGTTGCTGCGCTGCCCGTACTCGGCGATCAGCCCGGCCAGCACCTCGTCCACCAAGCCGTCCGGGACAGCCACCCCGATCATGAGCGTCCCGCCCGTCGCAGGATGCCCCGGCTCCTGCGGCCGAAGCCGTTCCACGAGCCGTTCCGCCAGTAGCAGCGCGGCTTGTGCGACGGTCCCGGTGCCAGGCAGGTGCAGATCTGTCAGCTCCTCCTCAGGGTCCACCAGCGCCACGCCCTCGGCACGGATCTCCATTTCCAGACCCAGGAGTTCGGAGAAAGCCTGGGCCTCCCGGCGCTGCCGGGTGCGCAGCCAGTCGCGCTCGGCGTCGGTGAGCTCGTCGAGGTGGACGACGGGTGTCTCGACGAGCATCCGGCGTACATAGGTGCGAGGTCCGCCGAACCCCGGGTCCGCTGCTCGCTGAACCAGCTCGGCGCCGTCCCGGGCTTGTGCGAGCGGGCCGGCGACGACCACGCGTGCCAGTTCGCGATCCACCGTGATCAAGGCTTCCCCGCCCGCTTCCTGCGCGATCGCGGCCACCTGGCCCTCGGTCTCGATGAGCACGCCCCAATCGACCAACTGCCGCAGAGCCGCGACCAGGGTCCGCTTCCCAGCCACCCGACCCGTCTCCTCCAGTTCGATCCCTGCGTCGGCCGCGGCGGCCCTGATGTCGGCGACCAACTGCGACAGCAGCATCTGCTCGGGAGCGGTCACGAGCACAGACAGGGCCAGCGCGAGGCAGGCGTACGTGTGTGGGGTGAAGGGGGTGCCGGTGGAGCGCTCCAACCGGTGTCCCGAGCCCGCCCCCAGCCCCGCCTTGAACAGCCGGGCGTATGAGCTGTCGACCAGTAGGCGGTAGCCGAGAACTTGCTGAAACCGTTTGCCCAGCCAGTCGGCGTGCCTGCGGATCAGAGGGAAGAGGTCGGCATGGGGGCCGTCCGACGCCACCAGGGGGTGGGCAAGGAGCAGTCGGGCGGCGCTGCGGCGCTCGGCGGCCAGAGCCACGTCGTGAGTCGAGGGAAGGGTCATGACACGCTCGCCTTCGCTTCGCCTCCACCCGCGACGGAGATGCGACCGATGTCCAGCTCCAGGTGATCCAGCAGCAGGTCGCCGTCGGCCGAGTGCAGCACCGTCTGTGTGCCCTCAGCCCGACGCACGGTGAGCCGGATGCCCAGTTCGGCGTCCTCGCTGCGCGCCGAGTCCAGGGCGAAGCTCGCTGCCTCCCCGCCAGTATCGGCGCGACTCCTGAGTTGGGCGTTTCCGAGTGCCGTGGCCAGCAGCTCCAGGAGCAGCCCGAGCGCCGCCGACGTGAGGTGCACCTCGGCGAACCGGCCAGACGCGCTGCGCAGTTCGTCCGCCGCCGCTGCCCTGGCTGCCGCCCGCTGACGGGCGGCCTCCCGAAGCCGCTGCTTCTGCGCAGAGTGGTCCTCCACCGCGGACGTCCGGCCCCGCTGGGCGCGGCTGCCCCTCTCACGCAGGGCCACGGGCACCTCGACCACCGGCCCGGTCCACCAGCTCGTGTAGGCGGGCACCACCTCGTCGGTGGCAGGAGGTATGCCCAGATGGCGGGCGCCGTACAGTCCGAACGCGGCGACGGCGATGTCGTGTGCGTCCTGCGGTGCCGCTTCGTCGAACCAGCGGGCCAGCCGCAGCAGATCCTTGCGCCGGGACATCTCCCCGGTGGCCGACCGCAGCATCCGCTTGGCGTTGGCGAGCAACGACTGCAACGCGCGCAGCGTGGCGTCCCGTAGTTGGTCGACCTGGCTGCCCTGACCGTCGGCGTCGCTGAACCAGCCGCGCAGACCCTCCCAGTCCGCGAGCTCGCGGCCCCGGCTGCGCTGGACTCGGACCTCCAGGCGGTCCTCGCCCTGCGCTGAGAGCCCGGTGAGCCCCTGGGCGTGGGCGTCCAGGCGGTCCAGCAGAGCCGGGATGTGCGGCCACAGGGTGTCCAGCGCCGCCGAGATGCGGGGCGCGCGGAACGCCACGTCCTCCGTGATCGCCTCGACGTAGTCCAGGAGCAGTTCCTTGAAGCCCTGGTACTCGGCGCTGTCCAGGTCGTAGCGGGACAGCACTTGGCCGAGATAGGCGTAGAAGTCGCGTATGGAGTCTGCGAATTCGGTGAACTGCACGAACAACGTACTGATCCGCTCCAGTCCGTCCTGGGACTCGATGCCGCCCGGTACGGTCACGAGGCCGGCCAGCTCCCGCAGTCCGCGCTCGACCAGTGCCAGCAGTTCGTTGCTCACCTCGCGGGCCGCGTCGGCCTCGGCCAGGACACCATCAGCGTCCCGCTGGATGCGTTCGCCCAGTTTCGACAGCTGGTAGCGAGAGCGGGAACGCTGGTACTCACTGATGCTGGAAGCCTTCACCGTGTGACTGCTGCGCAGCAGATTTCCCCACTGCACCAGCTGTTCCAGCCGGACCGTGAGAGTGTCGGCGTCGAGCCCTGCAGCAGAACCATCGGCCTGGCGCAGCTTCGCCATGATGTCCGGGACGGCGAGATCCGCCAGCAGCGTTCCACAGAAGACCCGCATGATCGCGATGTGCTCCAGCCGCTCAGGCGCACTGAGGTAGGTGTACACGTTCAGCCGCCGGCGTGCCTCCTCGTCGGTGTCCTGCGCTGCGTCGGACGTGGATCCCCCCATGCGCGCGAGGTTACGCGGCCCATGGGGCCGCCGCCGTTGTGTGACCGAAAATGCCACGGATACGTGCCAGACAACGGCTCGGTCTCGTCAACGAACAGGGTTTGGCCAACTTCGCTGGCGACGAACTGGGACAGCGGACGACGATGGTGGTGACCAAGCGCTACGACGCCTGACCGGCTGCCCAGCAAGGACGTCGTGATGCAGGTGTGGCGGACGAGCCATGGCCGGCTCCTGTGGGTCTCGCTGGTGCTCCATCCGCCGCGACCTGCCACCGCGGGCAGCCGGCAGATCGGCCATTCGGCCGACTCGTCGCGGGCCGCTGCTTACGTAACCTGCCGGAGTGGAACGTCATGCACCCTTCCCACGTCGTGCCCGGTGGCTGGCCACCGGCTCGCTGTCCCTGGTCCTCGCCCTGTTCTGGCTGGCCGACTGGGCGAGCGTCCAACCACTGACCGGCTATCCGCACAGTCCGGCGGACTTCGTCCCCCTCGCCACCACACCGCTGTTCGCGGCGCTGCTGCTGGTGCCCGACGGGTGGCTGACCGTAGGGCGCCGGGCCGCGGTCGCGGCGGCCGGTTCGTGGGCGGTGACCGTCGCGCTCGCCCTCGTGCCCGGCCGGAGCGCCGCCGGGACGTGGGGCCTGCCGGAGACCGGGGCGCTGCTGGGCCTGCTCGTGCTCACCGCCCGGCGGGCCGAACCGCCGCGGGTCGCCGTCGCCCTGTGCACCGCACTCGGCACCGCCGTCGTCGCGGCCCCGCTGCGCCTCTGGCACCGCGGCGAATTCATCAACTTCGCCTTCCTCCTCACCCTCGCCGTCGGCGCGGCGCTCGGCCTGGGCTGCTACCTGCGCGCCCTGGACGCCCGCCGGGCCCGGGCCGTCGTCGCCGTGCGCGAGGGCGAACGGCTGGAACTCGCCCGCGACCTCCATGACTTCGTGGCCCACCACGTGACCGGCATCGTCGTCCAGGCCCAAGCCGCCCGAACGATCCGTGAGATCGCCCCCGAGCGCGTCGACACCATGCTGCTCGGGATCGAGAAGGCGGGACTGGAGACGCTGGACTCGATGCGCCGCCTGGTCCGGGTCCTGCGCGAGGAAGAGGGTCGCGCGGTTCGCCCCGGTGAGCTCTACGCCGCACTGGCCGAACTGGCCGCCGACTTCGCCCGGGGCGGCGGGCCGGACGCCACCGTCCGGATCGACGCCGCCGCCCGCCGCGCCCGCCTCGCACCCGAAGTGGAGACCTCCGTCCAACGCGCGGTGCAGGAGGCCCTGACCAATGTGCGGCGGCACGCGCCGGGGGCGACCACGGTGGCCGTCCGCGCCGCCCTTCGCGCCGGGCACCTTGCCGTCGAGGTGAGCAACGGCCCGCCCGCCGAGCGCGCCGCCGCGCCCGCCGGGGGCCGCGGCGGTTTCGGACTGGTCGGCCTGCGGGAACGCGCCGAGGCGGTCGGCGGCTCGCTGACCGCCGGGCCGACCCCGGAGGGCGGCTGGCAGCTCACCGCGACGTTCCCGGTGCTGGAGCAGGGGCCGGACGCCGACACCGGCATGGCACGATCGGACCCGTGAGCACTTCCCCGACGTCCCCAGCCGCGCCGGAATCCGCGCACCGGGCCCCCGCGACCCGCGTGCTCATCGCCGACGACCAGGAGATGGTCCGTACCGGCTTCCAGCTGATCCTCGACGCCCAACCCGACATCGAAGTGATCGCCGAGGTCGCCGACGGCGCGGCGTGCGTGGAGGCCGCCCGGCGGCTGCGGCCCGACGTCTGCCTGGTGGACATCCGGATGCCCAAGCTGGACGGCCTGGACGTCACCCGGATCCTCGCCGGACCGGACGCCACCGATCCGCTGCGGGTCGTCGTGGTGACCACCTTCGACCAGGACGACTACGTCTACGGCGCCCTCCAGGGCGGCGCCTGCGGTTTCCTCCTCAAGGACGCCGGCCCTGGCCTCCTGGTCGAGGCCGTCCGGGCCGCGGCCCGCGGCGACGCGCTGGTCTCGCCGTCGGTGACGGTACGGCTGCTGGAGCAGCTCGGCCCGCACCAGGGTGCGGCACCCGGCGCGGACGTCGACGGTCGCCCCGCAGGACCGCTCACGGACCGCGAGATGGACGTGGCCAAACTGGTCGCCCGGGGGCGCACCAACCAGGAGATCTGCCAGGAGCTCCACGTCTCCCTCGGCACCGTGAAGACACACCTCGGAAGCATCCAGACCAAGCTGGGCGTCCGTAACCGCGTGGAGATCGCCGCCTGGGCCTGGGAAACGGGCGCGGTGCGGTCCCGCTGACCACTGCCGGCCGACCTCCCCTCGCCGCTCGTCCGCTGCCGGGCCTGACGCCGGGGTGAGTGCCGGGGCGGCGCCGGGTCGGCCGTTCGGCCGAGGGCGGCCGGGCGACTCCGGCCGAACGGCAGAGGCCCCGGGCACCCCCGCCGGCCGACCGTGGTTCCATGCAGCAGACCTCCACCGCAGCACCGCCCGCACCGGTCCAGGCCCAGGCGCCAGGCCGGCACCGCATCCGCGCCCTCGACGCCCTCCGAGGGTTCGCGCTGTGCGGCATCCTCCTGGTCAACGTCCCGCAGATCACCGACATGCACTTCGGGCCGAGCACCGGGGGCCTGCACCCGATCCGCGCCTTCTTGGACCTCACCGTCCAGGAACGCTTCTTCCCCATCTTCTCGTTCCTCTTCGGCATCAGCTTCGCGCTCTTCCTCGACGGTGCGGCCCGCCGCTCGGACCGGCCGCGGCTGCTCCTCGTACGCCGCCTGGTCGCGCTCGGTGTCCTCGGGGCGGCACACCAACTGCTGCACCCCGGAGAGGCGCTCACTCCCTACGCCATCATCGGGCTGATGGTGCTGTTGCCCGCCACCTGGCTGCCCACCCCGCTCGTCCTCACGGGCGGCGCCGCCCTCACCCTGGCCTCCGTGACGCTCGCCTCGGGCGGCATCATCACCATCCCGGGCCTGTTCCTGCTCGGCCTGGCGGTGGCCCGTCTGGGCCTGCCGCGCGCCCTGGACCACCGCACCGGCCGGCTCGCCGCGGTGCTCACGGTGATCGCGCCGCTCGCGGCGGCGGCGGTCTGGTGGCAGCACACCGTCGATCGCGCCGATCCCCACGCCACCCGGATCGCGGCCGAAGCCGGACTTCTGGCCGCCGTCGCCTACGCCGTCACCCTGCTCCTGCTGCTGCGCACCCCGCTGGGGACGCCCTTGTCCGCGGTCCTGGAACCGCTCGGCCGCATGGCGCTCACCAACTACTTGACCGCCACCCTCCTCGTCGTCGCGGCCGCCCCGGTGCTCGGGCTGCGGCACTCCCTCCACTGGGGCGCGGCCATGGTGTTGGCCCTGGTGATCCTCATCGTCCAGACGCTCTTCAGCCGTTGGTGGCTGGCCCGCTTCCGGTACGGCCCGGTGGAGTGGTGCCTGCGCTGCGTGACCTGGTGGGAGCGCGTTCCCAACCGCCGCTGAACGGGCCCGCGTTGCCCGGCGGAGTGCCGTGCCGGTGCCGGCGATGGAGTAGTTCCCCTCAAGCGGGTGAGGTGTCGCCGACTTGAGGGGAACCACGGCCAGTCATCGGAAAGTCGTACGTCCCGGTGCCGAGCCGCGGTCATTTCCGGTGGCCGGGCTGCGCTTCATACTCGGCCGAATTCTCGGCGGAATGCCGGACTCCCGAATTTACCCACAAAGGAGTGAATGTCGGGATGCGGAATCGTTTCGCCTGGTGATGCTCTCCAGGTGTCGACCCATGCCTGGTGGCGCCGCGCTGCCACCACAACAGCCCTGATCATCGCCGCAGTTCTCCCCGTCGCATCGACCACCGCAATAGCCGATCCCGTTCCGCGACCGGCCCCCGCCCCCGAATTGCGGCCCGCCGCGACCGCATTCGGCGCCGTCCCGCCGGAACTCCCCGAGCCGCCGTCCGCGGCGGTGGCGCGCACCGAACTCGCCGGACTGCACATCGCCGCCCCGCATTCGATGAACGGCTACAGCCGAGCGAAATTCCCGCACTGGATCAAGCAGTACGGGGAATGCGACACCCGCGAGGTGGTCCTCGCCCGGGACGGCGAGGACGTCAAACAGGACGAGAAGTGCCGGGCCATTTCCGGTACGTGGTTCAGCGAGTACGACGCAAAGGTCTTCCACGTCTCCGGCCAGCTCGACATCGACCACATCGTGCCGCTGGCCAACGCCTGGCGTTCCGGTGCCGACGAGTGGACCACTCCCGAGCGCCGGAAGTTCGCCAACGACCTCGTCCACGCCCAGCTGATCGCCGTATCGGCCTCCTCCAACCGGCAGAAGGGCGACCAGTCACCGGACCAGTGGTCCCCGCCGCGGCACGCCTACTGGTGCACCTACGCCCGCGCCTGGACCGACGTCAAACACCTCTACCACCTGAACATCACCGAACCGGAGAAGGCCAAGCTCACCGAGATGCTGGACACCTGCGAACAGTGACCACCCCCGAGCACGACGCACTCACCGACCGGGTCACGGCCGGCCCCGGTGGTGCGATGACGGTCCAGGTCGGCGTCATCACCGGCGACCTGACCGTCACCACCACCGACCGGGGCGACGGTACCGCCGGCGTCGTCATCCACTACACCGGTGCCGAGGAGCACTACGACCTCGAAGGCGGCCCGGTCCGGATTCCGCCCGGTGGCATCGACGCGTTCCACCGGGTGGTGCTGGACGCGGTGCGCGCCGGCGGTGCCGCCCAGATGCCCGGTACCGCCCCGCGTCCCTGACGCCGGCGCTGACGGGACAACCGACGGGGACCCGGCCGAACAGCCGCGGTCCCCGTACCCACGCCCCACGGACTGCGCGGCGCCGAACCACTCCGCGTCGGCCGCTCTGCGCCTGACCCATCCTGACCGTGGTGCGCGCCGGTGATGACGAGGTGTCAGTTCATCCCGCAACGGTCGGTACCGAGCACGACGGAAGGGATACCGCCCCGCACCGACGGTGGCCCCGCCTTCGCATCAGCGAAGCGTGTCAGTCGCGTCCCGCCGCGGCTGCCTTCTCGTCGGCGTCCGAGAGCCAGAAGTAGAGCGGCGGGAGCAGGAGTTCAACGGCCGCCAGGGGGATCTGGAACCAGTGCGGCCAGCCGTGGGCGAGCAGTGACAGCACCCGGCCGACCCCGCCGAGCAGGAAGACCGCGGTCAGCAGCCGCACCGCCGCCGACGGGACCGGTGACTGCCGCGCCGCCCAGATCCAGGCCAGCCCGAACCCGAGGAAGATTGCGTTGTAGAAGCGCTCCCGGCTGTCGACGGTGGCACCGGTCAGTTCCTCGCCGGGCACCGACGCGATGCCGAGCACGAGGTGGTAGGCGCCGATCGCGACGCAGGCCACCCCCATGACCCAGGCCAGCCCCTTGAGAACCTTCACCTTGTCCATGTGCGCCGTCCTCCTCGTCGTGTGCGCGTTCCGTCGTCCTGCGGTGCGGCGGGCTCGTCAGGGCGAGAAGTGGTGGACGTACCGCTTCTGCCAAGGGGTTTCCACGGCGTGCCGGTCGTAGTGCCGGCGGACGTATTCCACCGCCTGGTCCGCGGGTACGCCGTCGAGGACGGCGAGGCAGGCCAGGGCGGTACCGGTGCGGCCGCGGCCGCCGCCGCAGGCGAGCTCGATCCGTTCCGTCGCCGACCGCTCCCACGCTTCGCGGAACACTCGCCCCGCCTCCGCGCGGTCGCTCGGCAGGCGGAAGTCCGGCCAGCGCAACCACCGTGCCGGCCAAGGGACTTGGGGTGGCTGCTTGCCGAGCAGATACACGGCGTAGGCGGGCGGCGGGCCGTCGGGGAGTGGTCGGCGCAGGCCGCGTCCGCGGATCAGTCGGCCGGAGGGGAGTTTGAGCACTCCGGGATCGGTGGTGTTCCAGGTCTCGCTCACCCGTTCACCCTAGTTCTCCCGAGGGGGAGTTGGGTGGGAAGTCGCGGCAACAGGGGGTATGCACCCGCCTCCGGAAGAAGGTCGAACGGGTGTTGCAGCAGGAGCTGGATTCGCAACTGGAAACGCAACGGCAACCGCAATCGTGCCATTAACCGACTGTAGCGTTGGTGGATCGGTTCTGTGACGATGTACCGTCCCGGGACACGAGGTGGCCCTGGCAAGGCTGGGAACCGGTGCCAGGGCCACTCATTCGCATCCATCTCGATCAAGGAGGGACAGATGCCCCCTGACCGAACACCTCACTGGCGCCCGAAGGCGGCCCAGTTGAAGCGCTACGAAGCTAACATCCCTCGCAGGGGCCCGGTTGAAACCGGGGGCCGGCGTGACTTCCCGGTCAACGAGCCGGTGAGTGCCCGGTCCGCGGTCCGGCTCGGCATCCGGTGCGACGTCCAACTCACCGCACCGTTGGGTGCGTTCCTCGCGATTCCGTATCTCGGGAACATCCTGGTGCACGGTGTCGACGCCCGTTGGGTGCCCGTCGTGGCGCTGGCCGCGCTGATCGCGGCCTGCCGTCCCCGTCTCCGCCACCAGCGCCGACGCGCCGGCTGACGCAGTACGGGGCGTAGCCGCCGGTCCCGGCGGACTGCGCGCGGACGGTGGTCCGAGACCCGGGCCCGCCGTGGCACCGGAGGTCCTTCCGGTGCCACGGCGGGCCACCCGGCGCGGTGCCGGTGTCGCGCCGCGGGGCCCGACGGCCCGCGGCGCACGGCCACGAAGCCGGCCGGCAAACCGCAAATCGCCCAATTCTGCGGCGAGTTCACGGTGGCACATCCCCCAGAAGGATTACAGCTGATGACTCCAAAGGATCCTGGACCGGTCCCCTGCGCCAGGACCGGTTGCCCCAACGAGGTGGAGAGCGGGTCCGGTCCCGGGCGGCGCCGGAAGTACTGCAGCGACTCCTGCGGTCGGGCCGTCCGCAAGATCCGCAGTTCACGGCGGACACCGGACATCGAGGCCCATGACAAGGAAGCCCGCCAGGTCGCCGACGACATGGCCTGCCGGATCGCCGTGCTACGGACCCAGATACGCGACGGCGACGCACTCGCCGGGCTACGGCAGGTCGTCGAGCTCACCAGCGACCTGGACTGTGTGACCGCCGCCGTGGTGCAACAGGCCCGCGACCGCGGGCACAAGGGCCCGGCCATCGCCGAGGCCCTGCACGTCACGGTGGACAAGGTGGGTCGGGCGTACACGGCGGAAAGCATCGCCCGGAAGATCACCAAGCGTCGGGCGCGGCGCGCTGCGCTCACCGGCACCGCGACGCTGCCGCAGCCCGCCGGCCGTGCGGAACCGCCGCCCGCCCCCGGCCGGCCGGACCAACTGACCGCACCCGCCCGCCCGGACCCGCTGACGCCCGCCGCCCGGACGGACGTCGAGCGGCGCCGGGCCGTCGTCGTCCGCACCTCCCCGTCGCGCCGCGCGTACCCGGAGGGCGAGGGCGGCGAAGGCGGGGGCAGAGCGGGCGGACCGGACAGCGGGCCACCGGGTCAGGACTCCCGTACCGCGCTCGCCTCGGCGCTGTCGCACCTCCAACGCGCCAGCGACAAGACGCTCCGGGTCCTCGCGGACGAGGCGCGGGTGAGCGCCTCGTACATCTCCCGGATCCTCTCGGGCGAGCGCAGCCCCACCTGGAAGGTCACCCGCCGGATGGTGCACGCCTGTGGCGGTGACCCGGAGGCCGTCCGCCCCCTGTGGGACGCCGCCCACGGGCGGCGCCCGGCCCGTGCCGGGAGCCTGCACGCGGCGCTGCGCGGGCTGTATCTGTCCGCGGCCTGCCCGGACCCCACGCAGATCTGCCTCTCCAGCGGACACGCCCTCACCGAGCGTGAGGTCAGGGGTCTGCTGCAGGGCTCCCTGATCCCGGACTGGGAGACCGTCGGTGCGGTCGTCGGCGTCCTGCACGGCCGTCCGGACGACATCCGCCCGCTCTGGGACCACGCCCGGCTCGCCCAACTCTCCCGATTTTCCTGCGGATTGGTGTCCGAGCGGCGTACGCCGCGGGCCGAGGCGTTCGGATGACGCCGGCCCCCTCCCGTGCGCCGGCCAGGGGCGACCGCCGGCCCGCGACGCCCGCCGCCCCGCCCGCGGTCGCCCTGCCGCCCGCCTTCGAAGCCTTCTACGCCCTGCACTGCGCGTGCTATCTCGGCTATGCCCTGGCCCACGTGGCGGAATCGGCCGCGCCCCGGGTCCTGGGGGAGGCCATGGGGGAGGTCGTCATCCGTTGGGCCGACATCGTCCGCCGACCCAACCCGGCCGCCTGTGCCTGGACCCTGGTGAGCACCCGCATAAGGCAGCGGGGCGGGGGCCCGGGGCACGACCTGGAGGACCTGGCGTTACGTCATCTTGAGCAGACGGCGTTACGTCATCCCGCCCTGGAATACGACGCGTTCGTCCTGCACGACGTGCTCGGCCACTCGGTGGAGGACGCCGCGGAGGCGATGGGGCAGGAGGTCAGCCGGGTCCGCTACGCGCTGGCCGCGGGGCGCGGCCGGGCGCGCCCGGGGGCCGTGGGGCACCCGCCCGCAAGCCGTCTGCCGGATCCCGCCCGCAATACCCCGCAGGAGTGACCCGAGCTGTTCGAGTGGTCGTCGGCGCTCCGATGTCAGGTCCCCCACGGCCTCCCGCGAGCGCGGGAACGTCTGTTCATCGTGTGCCCCCGGATCACCCGTTACGGGGGCCGGTTCGGGCCGTTCTTTAGGGCACCTGTGCCCCTCGTGCGCCTCGGAAGAGGAGGGCGAGCCGGGTGCCCGTGTCTGAGCGGGGTCCGGTTCCGTTCGAATTCCTCTCCGGCGGCGCGTCCGGGCGCGGCGCGCGGTTGACACCGCGGGATCCGGAGCGGCCCACCCCACGGGCCGGTCGTCCCGGCGGTGCCGCGCCGGCAGCGGGCACGAGCCGATGACCGTGGAAGGGGAACGAGAACCATGCGGATGAAACGTGTTGGGGGAGACGGCCTGGTGCGGAAGGAGAAACCCGGGCCGGTGACCGGCGAGGAGCCGACCGGCGGCGAGGAGTTGCAGTTCGTCGACCGGACTGGCAGCCGGGAGCGGGCCGGGCGGCAGATCCGGCTGGTGGACATGGCGCGGCGGCTGCCGCAGTTGGTGCGGCGGTCGGTCGCGTTGGCTTGGCGCATCGACCGCTGGGCGGCCCTGGGACTGCTGGTCTGCCAGGCAGCCTCGGGAGCGGTGCAGGCGCTCGGCCTGTTGGCGGTCAGCGGGACGATCACGGCGCTGCTGTCCGGCGGGGACATCTACGGACGGCTGCTCGGGGCCTGGCCGTCGGTGCTCCTGTTGGCGGTCGCCGCCGGGGTGCGGGCGGCGCTCGGGATCGTGGTGGTCTGGCTGTCGTCCCGATTGGGACCGCAGATGTCCCGGGAGGCCGAACTCCGGCTGTTGCAGGCGGTCACCGAGGTCGAGTTGGCGGCCTATGACGCGCCCGGGTTCACGCACCGCAAGGAGGCGGCGGACCGGGGCGCCGAGATCGTCCAGGACCTGGTCGGGGAGGGGCAGGACCTGATCGCCTCGGTCGCCTCCCTGGCCGCCGGTGCGGCGGTGTTGACGGCGCTGCACCCCGCGCTGCTGCCCTTGTTGGCGCTGGCCAGTCTGCCCCAGGCGGTGGCCCAGGTGGGCGCGGCCCGGGTGCGGTACCTGGCCCGGCTGCGCGCCGGGGGCGACTACCGTCTGCTGTCGATCCTGCGCTGGCACGTCTGCGACCGGTACGCCGCCGACCAGGTCCGGGCCGGCACCATGGCCGACTTCCTGGTTGGGCGCTACCGCCAGATCACCGGGCGCATCAATCGCGCCGACCGGCGCGCGGCGAACACCGGGGCACGGATGTCCGCGGTGGGCGCGGTCTGTGGCGGGTTGGCGTCGACGGCGGTTTGGGGCGCGGTGGTGTGGCTGCTGGCCACCGGCCGGATGAGCGTCGGGCACGCCGGTACCGCGGTGTTCGCGCTGCAGACGGCCGGGTCGGCGCTGCGCGGTCTGGTCGCCGGGGGCGCCCGCATCATGCGCACCGGGCTCTACATGGACGACTGGTCGGAATTCCTGGCGGAGGCCGGCGGATTCCGGATGCGCCGCGGCACCGCCGTGCCCGCGGCCCCGCGCGAGATCCGCGTGACGGACCTCGTCTTCCGGTACGAGGAGGCGGCCCAGGACGCGCTGCGGGGCGTCTCGTTCACCCTGCGGCGCGGTGAGGTCGTCGCCCTGGTCGGCTACAACGGCAGCGGCAAGACCACGCTGGCCAAGCTGCTGAGCGGGCTGTACCTGCCGACCACCGGGGCGGTCACCTGGGACGGCGTCCGCACCGACGACCTCGATCCGCAGGCCATGTGGACGCAGGTCGCGCTGGTTCCCCAGGAATACGCGCGCTGGCCGCTGACCGCCCGGGAGAACATCACCCTGGGCCGGCCCACCGACGGCGGTGACGCCGACGTTCGCGCCGCCTGCGCCCGGTCCGGTGCCGATGAGGTGATCACCGAACTGCGGTCCGGACTCGACACGGTGCTGGCCCGTGACTGGCTCGGCGGACAGGAGCTCTCCGGCGGGCAGTGGCAGCGGATCGCCCTCACCCGCGCGTTCCACCGGCCGGCCGGACTGCTCGTCCTGGACGAGCCGACCTCCGCGCTGGACCCGCTCGGTGAGCACCGCATCTTCGCCGGCCTGCGGGAGATCGCGGAGACCCGGGCGGTGGTCCTGATCACCCACCGGCTCACCAATGTGGCGGTGGCCGACCGCATCCTGGTCCTGGACAAGGGCCGGGTCGTCCAGCACGGCACCTTCCCCGAACTGGTCGCGCAGCCGGGGCTGTTCCGTGAACTGTGGACCTACCAGCACACGCGGGAGGTGCACCGGCCCGAGGGGGACGGGCCGGTCGCCACGGAGGTGGTCCCGCTGGCTCCGGCGAAAACCGTGGACGAGGTGCGCCGACCCGAGGTGACCGGCACCGCGGCGCTGCTCGTCAACGACCGGGGGCAGTACCTCCTCCACCTCCGGGACGCGCACAAGGAGATCTGCGACCCCGGCACCTGGTCGCTGCTGGGCGGCGCTCCGGAACCGGGCGAGACCGCGTACCAGGCGGTCACCCGGGAGCTGCGCGAGGAGGTCGAGTTGACGGTGCCCGACCTGGTGCCGTTCGCGCTGCTGCGCTGCTCGACACCGGACGGCACCGTGCAGGGGTGCATCCAGGTGTTCCTCGGGCACTGGAACGGTGATGCGGCCGCGCTGCCCCTCACCGAGGGCGTGCTGCTGCACTGGTTCGACGTCGGGACGCTGCCCCGACTGACGATGTGCGACTGGGCGGCGGAGGCCGTCCGCCGGCACCAGGACGAGCTGTGCGGGGCCACTGAGGGCTCTCGCGGCCGAAGCTGACGGGGACGGGCCCGGGCCGCTGCACCAGCGGCCCGGGCCCGGCTCGTCGGCCCTGGTCGGGCAGGGCCGCGGGTGGCGGGTGGGTGTCGACGGTCGGCCGGAGGCTGGTCGCCGAGGTGGGGAGGTCGCGGGGGAGACCGGTACGGCACCCGTAGGGATCAGGCCAACAGGGCACTGGTGCACGGCAGTACGAAGCGCTTGACTCCTGATCCATGAGACGAGCGCTTCTCGCTTTGTGCGCCGCCGTCGTCGGACTGGTGCTGGGCGTGGTCCCGGCCGTGGCCGCGACGCCGCCCACCGAGTTCGGCAACGGCTGGCACGACCCGATCACCGCGGGTCCACCCGTGTCCGTCCCCGACACGCCTTCCTGCCGCGTCACGGTCGCCGACACCGAGTTCCGTGACTACACGCCCTACAAGGGCACCTACATACCGCCGGGCAGTCCGGGAGCCCCCGGAAACCCCGAGAAACCCGGAAACCCCGAGAACGCTGCAAACCCCGGACATGCCGGGAAGTGCGGTCACCGCTGGAGCAAGGTCGTCCTGAGCCTCGAAGGATCCGTGGCCGGGCGGCAGTTCGACCGCCTCGGCTATCTGCACATCGGCGGTGTGGAGGTCCTCCGCACCTCGACCCCGGAACCCTCACCCCAAGGCATCACCTGGCACGTGGAGAAGGACGTCACGCGGTACGCCTCCGTGCTGCGTACGCAGCAGCCCGTCGAGATGCTGATCGGCAACACCGTCGACGGGACCTATACCGGAGTCATCAAGGTCAAGGTCACGCTGACCTTCTACGCGGCGCAGGGCCGGGTGAAGGCGGCCACCGCCCCCGACAAGGTCCTCACCCTCCAAGGCGCCCACACTCAGGACGCGGTGTACCAGGGGCAGTTGACCACGCCGCGCAACAGTGAACGCATCGTCGCCGAGGTGTACGCCACCGGATCGGGCGGCGGCTGCGAGGAGTTCTGGTACCTGACGGTGCCGGACGCGGCGCCGTATTCGTGCCGGGCCAAGGACGGCCCGTACCGCGAGGTGCAGGTGCGGATCGACGGCCGGCTCGCCGGCATCGCGGCGCCCTTCCCGACCGTGTGGACGGGCGGCTGGTCCAATCCCTTCCTGTGGTACGTGATCCCCGGCCCGCGGGCCTTCGACGTCCGGCCGCTGGAATACGACCTCACGCCGTTCGCCGGGCTGCTGAACGACGGGCGTCCGCACCAGGTCGCGGTGTCGGTCACCGGTCTGCCAGCCGGGCAGAGCGGCTGGAGCACCCCCACCAACATCCTGGTCTGGCAGGACGCCAAGGCGGCCCGTGTGACCGGCGCGCTCATCACGAGCCAGGCGGGCGACCCGGTCAACAAGACCGCGTACGAGCCGGGCGCCGAGCGCCGGTTGACGGCCGAGGGCGGGCACGCGCTCACGGTCGCGGGATACCTCGACACCTCGCACGGTCGGGTCACCACGACCGTCACGCGCAGGCTCACCGGGAGCTCCACGCACCGCTGGAACGCGGACGAGACGACCGACGCGCTCCGGGCACGCTGGCACGACGCGGAAACGGTGACCGTACGCGGCCGGGGACCCGCGACCACCACCCGTACCCAGCGCACGTACACCATGGACGGTGCGACGACCGTGGACGCCGCCAACCGGCTGCGTACGACCATGACCATGGGGGATCGCGCGGACCTCGCCACCCTGCGCGGCGGACGGCGCACCGACTGGACGCGGCTGGACGACACCTACACCGGCGACGCCGCGTACAACCAGAACGTGCCCCGTGACCAGCGGCACGCCACCGGAGTCTCGCGCGAGCGCTACCGCGTGCACGGTCCCGGCTCCTGCTACGACCGGACGCTGGCCACGGCGCAGGGGGAGTTGACGGAGGACCGGTACGGCTGCTGAGCGGGTGGCGGTGTGACGGGTGTTGCCGAGGGCATTTGCTTCATCGCGAAAGTGAAGCGAAGAGGGCTGACTTTCGGTCAACTTCAGCCAGGTGTGGCCGGAGGGGCGCCACTCTCTTCCCTCTTGGCGCACGTTCCGTAATAAGTTTCCTACTCACCGCAGTCGGCGGGAGAGGCCCGCCGCCGAGATCTGTCCGTCCACGGAGGAAGCGATGCCGCAGGGAACCATCGTGCTGTTCAACAAGAGTGACTGTGTGGGCATCATCGCCGACGAGCGCGGAGAACGGCTCCCGTTCTCGGGGATGGAGACGCAGACCACCGACGTCGGTCAGCAGGTCATCTTCGATGTGCACGGTGCGAAGGCCACCAATGTGATGGCGGTGCGCTGACGGTTCGGTGGCCGTGGACGGCGTCGCCCCCGGGCCGTCCACGGCCACCACCACGACGACGGCGGCCGGTCCGCCCGGCCCCGCTGGACGAGCGGGGATCCGAGCGGGGACCGACGGTGGAGCACCGGCCGGCCCGCTCCGTGGTGATCGGGCCGGCCCCGCGCGGCGCCGCGGCGTGGGCCGAGCCGGTGGCGTTGCTGACGCACAGTCGGCGGGAGCGGAAGCCCCGCCCCGGCCGTCAGGCCACCGATCCTTCGGTCCACGCCCGGTCGAGGATCGTGTCCACCGTCTCGTCGACGGTCTGCCGCGAGGTGTCCAGCCACAGCCCGAGGTCCCGGGGCGTCTCCGCCCGCAGCAGCACGTCCAGGTCCTCCACGCTCCAGTCCGGTCCGTACGCGGTCTTGGGCCGGGCCGCCTCGCGCCCGGCGACCGTCTCCGGATCGGGCAGCAGGGCGACGACGGCGAGCGGGCGGGTCGCGATGTCGCCGGCCAGTTGGGCGAGGTGCTCGCCGAGGAGGATGTCCTGCACGACGACGGTGAAGCCGGCCCGGGCGTACTCGTCCGCGCAGGTGGCCGTCAGCCGGTGCCGCAGCCGCAGTTGGGCGAGGGCGTCCTCTCCCGCGTCCGGGGTCATGCCGACCTGGCCCCGGATGATGTTGCGGCGGAAGCCGTCACCGCGCAGGTGCACCGACCGGGGCAGGCGCTCGGCGAGGGCCTGCGCCACGGTGGACTTGCCGGCGGCCTGGATACCGGTGATCACCACGACTCCGGGCGCCAGCCAGGGACCTTGCGGGGTGACCCGCCCGGGGGCGGTGTCGGGAACGTTCACAGTCATGGCGTCGATTATGTCCGCCGCGGCCCCGCCGGTCCTTCGATTTTCCTCCTGTTGCGGTGGCCGTCGGGGACGCGCTCCGACGCTCCGGCACCCGGTCCGCCCCGCCACGGTCGGTCTCCGTATGCTCGCCCTACCGGAGCCGGAAGTTGACCACTTCCGGAGGGAGGAAGGCGGATATGACGACCACCTACTACCGGGATCGCTGGATCACCTGCACCCCGGACGCGCTGCGGATCCGCGGCTACTACTTCCCGTGGGGCACCAAGACCATCCCGTACACCGCGATCCGCTCGGTGCGGCGGGTGGAGATGGGCGTCCTGACGGGGCAGGGCCGCATCTGGGGAAGTGGGCACCCCCGGTACTGGGCGGGCCTGGACCCGCGGCGGATGACGAAGAGCACCGCGCTCGTCCTCGACGTCGGCCGCTACTGGGACTAATCGCAGTGCTCCCCCGTTTGCGGGGGGGGGGAAGCGATTCTGAGCGCTGGTCTGACTCGCAGGCTAGAGCGGGCGGTTTTGCTGCTCGATGTACTGACGTACGGTCGACAGTGGAGCGCCGCCGACCGATCCGGCGAAGTAGGAGCCGGACCACAGCCGTTGTGCCCGCCAGTAGTGCCGGACCAGCTCGGGGTACTCCTGGCGGAGCCTGCGGGAGGAGACGCCCTTGAGGGAGTTGACCAGCTTCGATAGGGCGACCTTCGGCGGGAAGTTCACCAGCAGGTGAACGTGGTTGGTCTCGCCGTTGAACTCGACCAGCTCACATTCGAAGTCCTTGCAGACCGCCCGCATGATCTCTTCCATGCGCGTCAGGTGCCGGTCGTTGAAGGCCTTATGCCGGTACTTCGTCACGAAAACCAAGTGTGCGTGCATGACGAACGCGCAGTGCCTGCCAGTGCGGATGTTGTCGTACTCAGCCATAAACCAACTGTAGTACGCTGATCGACATGCAGCTTCGGTACTCCTTCCGGATGTATCCGAACGGCCCTCAGTGCTCAAGCCTTGCCAGGGCGTTCGGATGCGCACGGGTGGTCTACAACGATGCGCTTCGGGCTCGCGAGACCGCCCGCGCCGACGGGAAGGCGTTCCCGAAGGCCGGGGACCTGTCGAAGCTGTTGATCACCGAGGCGAAGAAGACCGGGGAACGGGCCTGGCTCGGCGAAGTGTCTGCCGTCGTGCTCCAGCAGTCCCTTCGGGATCTGGACACCGCATACCGGAACTTCTTCGACGGGCTGAAGGGCAAGCGCCCGCGCATGGGCGCGCCCCGGTTCACGTCCCGCAAGGACAACCGGCAGGCCGTACGGTTCACAGCGAACGCCCGCTGGAAGATCACGATGGGTGGTGACCTGTCGCTCCCGAAGGTCGGGGATGTGCGGGTCAAGTGGTCCCGACCCCTTCCTTCCGCCCCGTCCACGGTGACCGTGGTCAAGGACGCGGCCGGGCGGTACTTCTGCTCGTTCGTCATCGAGACCGGGCCCGGCGAGGCCCTACCCGAGGCAGAGGGGCAGGTCGGTATCGACCTGGGCCTGTCACACTTCGCGATCCTCTCCGACGGCACGAAGATCGACAGCCCCCGCTTCCTGCGCCGGGCCGAGAAGAAGCTGAAGAAGGCACAGCGGGACCTGAGCCGGAAGGCTAAGGGAAGCAGGAACAGGACGAAGGCCCGGCTCAAGGCCGCCCGCGCACACGCGAAGGTGGCCGACGCACGCCGCGAGTTCCACCACCAGCTCTCAACGAAGATCATCCGCGAAAACCAAGCGGTTGCCGTTGAAGACCTGGCGGTCAAGGGACTCGCCCGCACGCGCCTGGCCAAGTCCGTCCACGACGCCGGATGGTCCACGTTCGTCGCGATGCTGGAGTACAAGGCCGCCCGGTACGGGCGCACCCTCGCCAAGATCAGCCGGTTCGAGCCGACCTCTCAGGTCTGCTCACAGTGCGGCGTCAAGGACGGCCCTAAACCCCTCCACATCCGCGTGTGGGAGTGCGGGGCGTGCGGGGCCGTCCTGGACCGGGACATCAACGCGGCGGTCAACGTCGCCAAGGCGGCCGGACTGGCCGTGTCAGCCTGCGGAGCGCGGGTAAGACCGGGACTCGTCCCGGCACAGCGCGATGAACCAGGAACCCACCGAGACGGTCAGAAGACCGTGGTAGGAATCTCCTCCCTTTAGGGAGGGGAGCGGAAGTCAAGTCCGGCCGTTCCTCACCCTCGACGATCCGGACGCGGTGGAGGCGGTGCTCCGCGAACGGATGCCGCCGGGCTCGCCGGCGGAGGGCACCCGCCGGCCGTAGCGGCTGCCGCGGGTGGCGGGCGAGTCGTCTGGGGGGCGTGATGGAGAGGCCGGGGGCGGCGGTGCCGCGGGTCGGTCAGGCGGTGGGGGCGGGTTGGGTGGCGCGGGCGAGTTCGCGGCGGAGGCGCATGAAGGGGCGCGGGCGGTTGAGGGCGAGGACGGCGGTGGTGCGGCCGTCGCGTTCGTAGCGGGCGAGGAAGCTGCGGTCGTCCGGGGAGCCTTCGACGATGCGCGGTACGTCGCCGGGCCGGTGGTGGCCGGCGAACTGGAGGCGGACGCCGTACTGGTCGGACCAGAAGTAGGGGAGTGCGCGGTGGGTGCGGGCGGTGCGGCCGGCGAGGAGGTTGTGTACGGCGGTGGCGGCCTGTTCGGTGGCGTTGGTCCAGTGTTCGGCGCGGGCGCCGGCCACGTGGGCGACGTCGCCGGCGGCCACGATGGTGGGGATCGGGGTGACGCAGCCGGCGTCGCAGCGAACGCCGTCGCCGAGCGGCAGGCCGGAGCCTTCGAGCCAGTCGGTCGCGGGGCGGACGCCGATGCCGGTGACGACGACGTCGGCGGGGAGCAGGCGGCCGTCGGAGAGTTCCACGCCGGTGACCCGGTCGTCGCGGCCCGCACTGTGCAGTCCCCGGACGCCGGTGCCGGTGCGCAGGGCGACACCGTGATCGCCGTGCAGTCGGGAACACAACTCGGCCATGGCGTACCCGAGTTGGGGAACGAGGGGGAGTGGTGCGGCCTCGACGACGGTGACTTGATGGCCGAGGGCGGCGCACGACGCGGCGACCTCGGCGCCGATGAAGCCGCCGCCGATGACCACGACCCGGGCCGGGCCGCCGCAGGTCAGGTCGGCGCGCAGGGCCCGGGCGTCGTCGAGGGTCCGCAGGGTGTGTGAGCCGGCCGGGGCGGGGCCGGGGAGGCGGCGCGGGGCGGCGCCGGTGGCCAGCACGACACCGTCGGTGGTGAGGGTGCGGCCGGTGTCGAGGCGGATGGTGCGCTGGCGGGGGTCGAGTCTGGTGGCGCGGGTGCCCAGGAGCCATTCCGCGTCGAGTCCGGCGACCTCTTCGGCGTCGGTGAGGGCGAGTTGACCCTCGGTGGACAGGTCTTCGGTGGACGGGTCCTCCGTGGACGGGTCCTCGGCGGTGGTGGCCGGTGCGGTGAGGAATTCCTTGGAGAGCGGCGGGCGGTCGTAGGGGCGGTGCGGTTCCGCCCCGACGATCGTGAGGCGGCCGTCGTAACCCTGGGCGCGCAGCGCCCGTGCGGCGTACAGCCCGGCCAGTGAGGCTCCGATGACGGTGACCGACTTCATGCGGCGGTGCCTTCCTCGGCGGTGAGGTGGACGTAGACCATGCCGTCCTCGACCGTCACGGGGTGGGTGCGGACGGGGCGACGGGCGGGCAGGCAGGTCGGAGCTCCGGTGCGGAGATCGAATGAAGCGGCGTGCAGCGGGCATTCGACCAGACACCCCTCCAGCCAGCCGTCCGCGAGTGAGGCGTCTTGGTGGGTGCAGGTGTCGTCGATGGCGTACAGCTCTCCGTCGGCGTGGAAAACGGCGATCGGAGGCGTGATGTCGAGGCGAACGGACTCGCCGGCGGGCAGATCAGCGAGGTGGCAGACGGGTATCACTGGGCCCCCCTGTTACTGTTCGGTACTATCGAGTTTCGCAATCCGCACGACAGAGCGTTATGCGCAACAGAATCCAGACGGGGGCTCGGCGCGTCAAGCGGTCCCCGGAAAAGTCGGCCCGATCGGGCCGCTGGATGGTGGCAGCGAGCTGGGTGGTGACACGGACCTATGACGAAAACGGCCAAGGCGGAGGCGCGGGCGGAGAAGCAGCCGGCGGGCAGGCCGGACCCGAAGCCGCACGACACCGTGGCGGGAAAGCCGCCCAGAGGTGCGGTGAGCGCGGTGCAGTCGGTGGATCGGGCGGTGACCGTGCTGGAGATCCTGGCCAGACTCGGCGAGGCCGGGGTGACCGAGATCGCCGACGAGCTGGGCGTGCACAAGTCGACCGCGTTCCGGCTGCTGGGCGTGCTGGAGAACCGCGGTCTGGTCGCCCAGGAGCAGGAGCGCGGCAAGTACTACCTCGGCGCGGGGGTGTTGCGGCTGGCCGGGGCCGCGGCCGTGCGGCTGGACATCTCCCAGGAGGGCGCGGCGGTCTGCCGGACGCTCGCCGACGAACTGGGTGAAACGGTCAACATCGCGGTCCTGGAGAGCGATGCCGCGGTCAACATCATGCAGGCCCGTGGACCGGCCTCGGTGACCGCCCAGAACTGGCTCGGCCGACGG
Organism: Streptomyces sp. RGM 3693; assembly: GCF_050471125.1. Taxonomy (NCBI): domain Bacteria; kingdom Bacillati; phylum Actinomycetota; class Actinomycetes; order Kitasatosporales; family Streptomycetaceae; genus Streptomyces; species Streptomyces sp. RGM 3693. The sequence continues at coordinate 1,155,386 of NZ_JBMPPQ010000003.1, read as the reverse complement.
ACCCCGCTGCACGCCACGTCCAGCGGCAAGGCGCTGCTCGCGTACCAGCCGCCGCCGGTCCAGGAGGCCGTACTGGCGCGGAAGTTGCCCCGGCTGACCGAGCGGACGGTGACCTCCGCGGTCGCGCTGCGCGGCCAGTTGGCCGAGGTGGTCGAGCGGGGCTTCGCGGTCGCGGTCGAGGAGCTGGAGCTCGGGCTGCGCGCGGTCGCGGCACCGGTCCGGGCGCACGACGGCTCGGTGATCGGCGCGATCAGCGTGTCGGTGCCCGCGTACCGGCTGGACGAGGAGCGGCTGCCGGAGGTGGTCAAACGCACCGTTGCCGCTGGTGAGGAGCTCTCCCGGCGGATGGGGTACGCCTGTTGACGGGATCCGGGCGGAGCGGGCGCAGGGTCCGCTGACCGCCGGGTGACGGTCGTCCGGTGGCGGGGTCGGGTGGTGGCACCCGGCCCCGCTTCCGTGTGCGCGGGGCGTGCGCGGGCGGCGCGTGGTGCGTCCGCATGCGTAACCAGCCCTTTACAAACCGCCAGCGCGCACCTCTTGACGCTGCCGATACGCCGTTCCCAGTATGTCTCCCATCGCGCAACTAGTCGTGCAGGGCGCAACACTGAGGGGTAGGGCATGCCACACGAAGTCCATGCCGTCGTCGCGGCGAAGAAGGGCGCACCCGTCGGTCCGCAGATGATTCTGGTCCCGGATCCCGGTCCGGGAGAAGTGCTCGTCGACGTCCAAGCCTGCGGCGTCTGCCACACCGATCTGCACTACCGCGAAGGTGCCATCAACGACGCGTTCCCCTTCCTGCTGGGCCACGAAGCGGCCGGCATCGTCGAAGCCGTGGGCGACGGCGTCACCGACCTCGCGCCCGGTGACTACGTGGTGCTCGCCTGGCGGGCACCGTGCGGACAGTGCCGGTCCTGCCGGCGGGGCCGCCCCTGGTACTGCTTCGACTCCCGCAACGCCACCCAGCCGATGACCCTGCTGGACGGCACCCCGCTCAGCCCCGCCCTCGGCATCGGCGCGTTCGCCGAGAAGACCCTGGTCGCCGCCGGACAGGCCGTCAAGGTCGACCCCTCGGCCCGTCCCGAGGCGGCCGGACTGATCGGCTGCGGGGTGATGGCCGGCTACGGTGCCGCCGTCCACACCGGAGCGGTCGGCAGCGGCGACACGGTCGCCGTCATCGGCTGCGGCGGCGTCGGCAACGCCGCCATCGCCGGCGCCTCGATCGCCGGGGCCCGCCGCGTCATCGCCGTCGACATCGACGAACGCAAACTGGACGGCGCCACCCGCTTCGGCGCCACCCACACCGTCAACTCCCGCCGCACCGACCCGGTCGAGGCGGTCCGGGAACTGACCGGCGGGCACGGCGCCGACGTGGTCATCGACGCGGTCGGCCGCCCCGAGACCTACCGCCAGGGCTTCTCCATGCGGGACCTCGCCGGCACCCTGGTCCAGGTCGGGGTGCCCGACCCCGACATGAAGATCGAGCTACCGCTCATCGACCTCTTCTCCCGCGGCGGCGCACTGAAGTCCTCCTGGTACGGCGACTGCCTCCCCAGCCGCGACTTCCCCGTCCTCATCGACCACTACCTCAGCGGCCGGCTCGACCTCGGCGGCTTCGTCACCGAGACCATCGCCCTGGACGACGTGGAGGCCGCCTTCGACAAGATGCGGGACGGCCAGGTGCTGCGCTCGGTGGTGGTCCTGTGACCGGTCCGCTGCGCAACCCCGCCGACGCTCGCGTCGTCATCATCGGAGCCGGCATCGTCGGCTGTTCGCTCGCCGACGAGCTCACTGCCCGCGGCTGGCGCCGGGTCACCGTCCTCGACCAGGGCCCGCTGCCCGCCCCCGGCGGCTCCACCTCGCACGCCCCCGGCCTGGTCTTCCAGACCGGACCGTCCAAGACCATGACCGAGTTCGCCGCCTACACCGTCCGCAAGTTCGGCTCCCTCGACGTGGACGGCCTGCCCTGCTTCAACCCCGTCGGCGGCCTGGAGGTCGCCACCACCGAGGCCCGCTGGGCCGACCTCCACCGCAAGGCCGGCCTCGCCGCCTCCTGGGGCGTCCGCGGCGAACTCATCGACCCCCGGCAGTGCAAGAAGCTCTGGCCGATGCTCGACGAGCGCCTGCTCCACGGCGGCTTCCACACCCCCGACGACGGCCTGGCCCGCGCGCTGCTCGCCTGCCGCGCGCAGCAGGCCCGCGCCGAGAGCCGCGGCGCCCGCTTCCTGGGCCGGCACACCGTCACCGGCATCGAGCGCGCAGCCGGCCGGGTCACCGGCGTCGTCACCGACCGCGGCGCCTTCCCCGCGGACCACGTCGTCTCCGCCGCCGGCTTCTGGGGACCGGTGATCGGCGCCCTCGCCGGAGTGGACGTCCCGCTGCTCCCGTTAGCCCACCAGTACGCGACCACCGCGCCGCTCCCCGAACTCGACGGCGTCAACGACCCACGCACCGAAGCCAGTAGGCCGATCCTCCGCTTCCAGGACCGCGACCTCTACTTCCGCGAGCACACGGACCGCCTCGGGATCGGCTCCTACGCCCACCGGCCGATGCCCGTCGACCCCTACACCCTGCCGGCCTTCGACGACGCCCCCGTCATGCCGTCCGCACTCCCCTTCACCGAGGAGGACTTCGCTCCCAGCTGGCAGGACAGCATCGGCCTGCTGCCGGCACTGGGCGCGTCCCGGGTCGCCGAGGGCTTCAACGGGGTCTTCTCCTTCACCCCCGACGGGATGCCGGTCCTCGGCGAAACCCGCGCCCTGCGCGGCTTCTGGCTCGCCGAGGCGGTCTGGGTCACCCACTCCGCCGGTGTCGCCAAGGCCGTCGCCGAATGGATGACCGACGGCCGGCCCGCCACCGACATCCACGAATGCGACCTCACCCGCTTCGAGGACGCCCAGCGCTCACCCGCCTATACAGAGGAGCGCGGCGCCCAGAACTTCATCGAGGTCTACGACGTCATCCACCCCCTCCAGCCCATGGCGCAACCCCGCCCGCTGCGCACCAGCCCCTTCTACCCGCGCCAGCAGGAACTCGGCGCGTACTTCCTGGAGGCCGGCGGCTGGGAACGTCCCCACTGGTACGAGGCCAACGCCCCGCTCGCCGAAGGGCTCCGGCTCCCCGAACGGGACTCCTGGTCCGCCCGCCACTGGTCGCCGATCGCTGCCGCCGAGGCCGCCGCCACCCGCGAGCGGGTCGCCCTCTACGACATGACCCCGCTGCGCCGCCTGGAGGTCACCGGGCCCGGCGCGCTGGACTTCCTCCAGCGCATGACGACCAATCAGCTGGCCAAGAAGCCCGGCGCGGTGACCTACACCCTCCTCCTCGACGAGGCCGGCGGCATCCGCTCCGACCTCACCGTGGCCCGGCTCGCCCCCGACCGCTTCCAGGTCGGCGCCAACAGCGGAGCCGACCTCGACTGGCTGCTGCGGCACGCGCCGGAGGACGTCGGTGTCCGGGACATCACCTCCGGGACCTGCTGCATCGGCGTCTGGGGCCCGCTCGCCCGGGACCTCGTCCAGCCGTTGACCCGCGACGACTTCTCACACGGCGCGTTCGGCTACTTCAAGGCCAAGCAGACCTACCTGGGCCACGTCCCGGTCACCGCACTGCGCCTGAGCTACGTCGGGGAACTCGGCTGGGAGCTCTACACCACCGCCGACCTGGGGCTCCGGCTCTGGGACACGCTCTGGGAAGCCGGCCGGGAACACGGCGTGATCGCCGCCGGCCGCAGCGCCTTCAACAGCCTCCGCCTGGAGAAGGGCTACCGTTCCTGGGGCCACGACATGACCACCGAACACCACCCCTACGAGGCCGGACTCGCCTTCGCCGTCCGCCCCGCCAAGGGCGACTTCCTCGGCCGGGCCACGCTGACGGGCCTTAGCGAGGAGACCGCCACCCGCAAGCTCACCTGCCTCACCCTCGACGACCCCGCCGCCAACGTCCTCGGCAAGGAGCCGGTCTACGTCGACGGCGCCCCGGCCGGCTACGTCACCTCCGCCGCCTACGGCTACACCCTGGGCCGGGGCATCGCCTACGCCTGGCTGCCGGCCGCCGCGGCGGTCCCCGGCACCGCCGTCCACATCGAGTACTTCGGGGAGAAGGTCGCCGCGACCGTCGCCCAGGAACCGCTCTTCGACCCGGAGATGGCGCGCCTCCGCCGGTAGGCCGGCGCCCACCCGTCACCGACCGCCCGTCTGACGAAGGAGCGACCGCATGGCTCCCACCTACGACGTCATCGTCCTCGGCCTCGGCGGGATGGGCAGCGCCGCCGCCCACCACCTCGCCGCCCGCGGCGCCCGGGTCCTGGGCCTGGAGAAGTTCGGCCCGGTCCACAACCGGGGCTCCAGCCACGGCGGTTCCCGGATCACCCGCCAGTCCTACTTCGAGGACCCCGCCTACGTCCCGCTGCTGATGCGCTCCTACGAGCTCTACGACAAGTTGGAGCGCGACACCGGCCGGCAGATCGCCACCCTCTGCGGCGGCGTGATGGTCGGCCGCCCCGACAGCCGCACCGTGCACGGCAGCCTGGCCTCCGCCAGGCAGTGGGACCTCCCGCACGAGATGCTCGACGCCCAGGAGGTCCGCCGCCGCTTCCCCACCCTCACCCCCGCCCCCGACGAGGTGGCCCTCTACGAGGCGCGCGCCGGATTCGTCCGCCCGGAGAACACCGTCGCCGCCCATGTCCAACTGGCCACCCAGGGCGGCGCCGACCTGCACTTCGAGGAGCCGGTGACCCGCTGGGAGGAACTGCCCGGCGGCGCCGGGGTCCGCGTACACACCCACGAGAACACCTACACCGCCGGCCAGTTGGTGATCTGCCCCGGTGCCTGGGCGCCCCAACTGCTCGCCGACCTCGGCGTGCCGGTCACCATCGAGCGACAGATCATGTACTGGTTCGCCCCCGACGGTGGCACCGCACCCTTCGTCCCCGCCCGTCACCCCATCTACATCTGGGAGGACGCCCAGGGCGTCCAGATCTACGGCTTCCCCGCCATCGACGGCCCCGACGGCGGCGCCAAGGTCGCCTTCTTCCGCAAGGGCACCACCTGCACCCCCGAGACCATCGACCGCACCGTGTACGACCACGAGGTGCGCGCCATGGCCGACCAGCTCGGCCCCCGGATCCCCACCCTCCCCGGCCGCTTCCTGAAGGCCGCCACCTGCATGTACTCCAACACCCCCGACGAACACTTCGTGATCACCCGGCATCCGGCGCACCCGGACACCGTCACGGTCGCCTGCGGCTTCTCCGGCCACGGCTTCAAGTTCGTCCCCGTCGTCGGCGAGATCGTCGCCGACCTCGCGCTTACCGGCACCACCGCGCACCCCATCGACCTGTTCGCCCCTTTCCGCCGCTTCGCCGGGGAGCCCCCTGGCCGGCCCGCCGCCCCGGTCGCCTGAGGAGAGCAGCTATGACGACCACATCCGCCGAGACGCAACCGACGGCCCCCGCCCCCGCCGCACCCAGCCTGATCCCCACCCTCCCCGGCCGCGCCTACACCGACCCGGACGTCTTCCGGCAGGAACAGGAGGCGATCTTCGAACGGCTGTGGTTCTGCGCCGTCCGCAGCGCCGACCTCGCCCGGCCCGGCGCCTTCCGCACCGTCCGGGTCGGCCGGGAGAGCGTCCTGATCACCCGCAACCGCGCCGGCGAACTCCGCGCCTTCCTCAACATCTGCCGGCACCGCGGCGCGCAACTGTGCACCGAGGAGTCCGGCGAGCTCCACCGCAACCTCCAGTGCCCCTACCACGCCTGGACCTACGACCTCGACGGCCGCCTGATCGCCGCCCCCAACCTCCAGAAGATGCCGGACATCGACCGGACCGAACGTGGTCTGGTCACCGTCCCGCTGCGGGAGTGGCTCGGCTACGCCTGGGTCTGCCTGGCCGCCGACCCGCCGTCCTTCGAGGACACCGTGATCGGCGCGGCCGTCGAGCGGCTGGGCGACACCGCGGCCATCGACCGCTACCGCACCGAGACCCTGGCCCTGGGCCGCCGCATCAGCTACGACGTGCGGGCCAACTGGAAGCTGATCGTCGAGAACTTCATGGAGTGCTACCACTGCGCCACCATCCACCCCGAACTCACCGACGTCCTCCCGGAGTTCGCGGACGGCTTCGCCGCGCAGTACTACGTGGGGCACGGCGCGGAGTTCGCCGAGGAGGCCCGTGGCTTCACCGTGGACGGCAGCGCCGGCTTCGACCGGCTGCCCGGCATCGACGACAGTCAGGACCGGCGGTACTACGCGGTGACCGTCCGCCCGCAGGTCTTCATCAACCTCGTCCCCGACCACGTCATCCTGCACCGGATGTTCCCGCTCGCCGCCGACCGCACCCTGGTCGAGTGCGACTGGCTGTACCTGCCCGAGGTCGTCGACTCCGGCGCCGACACCGCCAAGTCCGTCGAACTCTTCCACCGCGTCAACACCCAGGACTTCGACGCCTGCGAGCGCACCCAGCCGGCCATGGACTCCCGCGCCTACCGCGACGGCGGGGTGCTGGTGCCCAGCGAGCACCACATCGGTGCGTTCCACGCGTGGGTCACCGGGCAGTTGGCGGGCGGGCGTGGCTGACCTGTTCATCGGCGGGCACTGGCGGTCCGCACGGCACGAACGCACCCGGGAGATCCGCTGCCCCGCCGACGGCAGCCTGGTCGCCGTCGTCGACGAGGGCGACGGCGAGGACACCGTGGAGGCCGTCGCCGCGGCCCGCCGCGCCTTCGACGAGGGCCCCTGGCCGCACACCTCCGGTGCCCGGCGCGGCGACCTGCTGCTCCGGGTCGCCGCCCTCCTCGACCGGGACCGGGCGGCGCTGGCCCGCGCGGAATCCCTCGACACCGGCAAACGACTGGTGGAGAGCGCGACGGACATCGACGACGTGGCCGCCTGCTTCCGCTACTTCGGGCGGCTGGCGGGCACCGACGACGGCCGGGTGGTGGACGCCGGCGATCCGGCGATCGACAGCCGGATCGTGCACGAGCCGATCGGCGTCTGCGCCCTGATCACCCCCTGGAACTACCCGCTCCTGCAGACCGCCTGGAAGGTCGCCCCGGCCCTCGCCGCCGGCAACACCTTCGTCCTCAAACCCAGCGAACTCACCCCGCACACGTCGCTCGGCCTGATGCGGCTGCTCCAGGAGGCCGGGCTGCCGGACGGCGTGGCCAACCTGGTGCTGGGCGCCGGCCCGGAAGCCGGCGCCCCGCTCGCCGACCACCCGGACGTCGACCTGGTCTCGTTCACCGGAGGGCTGCACACCGGCCGCCGGATCATGGCCGCGGCGGCCGGCACCGTCAAACGCGTCGCCCTCGAACTCGGCGGCAAGAACCCCAACATCGTCTTCGCCGACGCCGACTTCGACACCGCCGTCGACCACGCGCTGACCGCCGTCTTCCTGCACTCCGGCCAGGTCTGCTCGGCCGGCGCCCGCCTGTTGGTCCAGGACGGGCTGCACGACCGGTTCGTGGCCGAGGTGGTGCGCCGCGCCCGCGGCATCCGGCTCGGCGGCCCCTTCGATGAGCAGGCCCGCACCGGCCCGCTGATCTCGGCCGCGCACCGCGCCAAGGTCGAGGCGTACGTCGCCGCCGGACTCGCCGAGGGCGCCGTCCTCCGCTGCGGCGGGCAACGCCCCGACGACCCCCGGCTCGCCGACGGCTTCTACTACCTGCCGACCGTCCTGGACGAGTGCCACGGCGCGATGTCCGTCGTCCGTGCGGAGTCCTTCGGTCCGGTCCTCACCGTCGAGCGCTTCCGCACCGAGGACGAGGCGGTACGGCTGGCCAACGACACCGTCTACGGCCTGGCCGGCGCGGTGTGGACCACCGACCAGGCACGGGCCGCCCGGGTTGCCGCGCGGCTCCGCCTGGGTACCGTCTGGATCAACGACTTCCACCCCTACCTCCCGCAGGCGGAGTGGGGCGGCTACAAGCAATCGGGCACGGGGCGGGAACTGGGCCCCGGCGGGCTCGCGGAGTACCGCGAGATCAAGCACGTCTGGCGCAACACCGCGCCCACGGCGCTCCATTGGTTCGACTGAGGAGGACGGCCCTTGACCGCACCCGACGACACCCCATCGGAGGACGACACCGGCCTGGCCGAATTCGGCTATCGCCCCGAACTCCAGCGCTCCCTCGGCAATTTCCACACCTTCGCCGCCGGCATCAGCTACATCTCCATCCTCACCGGCACCTTCCAACTCTTCTACTTCGGCTACGGCCACGGCGGCCCGGCCTACTGGTGGTCCTGGCCAATGGTCTTCGTCGGCCAGCTGATGGTCGCCCTCTCCTTCGCCGAACTGGCCGCCCGCCACCCGGTCGCCGGCTCGGTCTACAACTGGGCGAAGAAGCTGGGCAATCCGCACATCGGCTGGCTGGCCGGCTGGATGATGCTGGTCGCCTCCATCGTCTCGCTGGCCGCGGTGGCCCTCGCCTACCAACTGACGCTCCCTCAGATATCGGCCGCCTTCCAGTTCGTCGGCGACGGCACCGGCACCTACGACACCGCGACCAACGCGGTGCTGCTGGCCGCCGTGCTGATCCTCTTCACCACCCTGGTCAACGCCTTCGGCGTGAAGCTGATGGCCCGGATCAACACCGCCGGGGTCTTCATCGAGCTGATCGCCACCGTCGTCCTCATCGTGCTGTTCGCGGTGCACATCGTGCGCGGCCCGGACGTGCTCCTCCAGACCCACCACACCGGAGCCGGCCAGCACCTCGGCTACTTCGGCGCCTTCCTCACCGCCTCGCTCGCCTCCGCCTACGTGATGTACGGCTTCGACACCGCGGCCTCGCTCGGCGAGGAATCCCTGGACCCCTCGCGCAACGCGCCGCGCGCCATCCTCCGCGCCCTGATCGCCTCGTTCGTGCTCGGCGGACTGATCCTGCTGCTCGGGCTGATGAGCGTCAGCAGCCTGAACGGCAAGGGACTGACCACCGACGGGCTCCAGTACGTGGTCCTGGACGTGCTCGGCGACACCGGCGGCAAGGCGATGCTCTGGTGCGTCCTGATCGCGGTCACGGTCTGCGCGCTGGCCGTGCACACCGCCGCCATCCGGCTCACCTTCGCGATGGCCCGCGACACCAACCTCCCCTTCGCCGCCCGACTCGCCCGGGTCAGTCCGCGCTTCCGCACCCCGGTCCTGCCCGCGGTGATCATCGGGGTGCTCTCGCTGGCCGTCCTGATCCTCAACATCCGCCAGCCGCAGATCTTCTCGGTCGTCACCAGCATCGGCATCATCATGATCTACGCGGCGTACCTGCTGGTCACCGCGCCGATGCTGGTCGCCAGGGTGCGTGGCCGGTGGCGGCCGGCCGGCGGCGGCCGGTTCAGCCTGGGCCGCTGGGGACTGCCGGTCAACGTCGTCGCCGTGCTCTGGGGCGCCGCCATGATCGTCAACCTGGCCTGGCCGCGCGACGCCGTCTACAACGCCGCCCCGCCGCACCACTGGTACCTGCGCTGGGGCGCGGTGCTCTTCGTCGGCCTCGTCGCGGTCGGCGGCTTCGCCTACTACTGGTGCGTCCAGCGCCACCGCACCGGTGTCCTCGCCGACCACGCGGCCCGGCCGGCCACTCCGCCCGGCAGCGACACCCCGGTCACCGTCCCGGCACACGACTGATCCGCCCGCGCTCGGATCCGCCCGCCCCGGATCCGTACGTCCGTAAGGAGGACACCTCCCCATGTCCCACGAAGAGTTCGACGAAGCGTCCGGCGACGAGTTCGATTACGTGATCGTCGGCGGCGGCACCGCGGGGAACGTCGTGGCCGCCCGGCTCAGCGAGGACCCGTCCGTGACCGTCTGCGTACTGGAGGCCGGCCCCTGTGACGTCGGCGACGACAACGTCCTGCGGCTGGACCGCTGGATGGGCCTGCTGGAATCCGGTTACGACTGGGACTACCCCGTCGAACCCCAGGAGAACGGCAACAGCATGATGCGGCACGCCCGCGCCAAGGTGCTCGGCGGCTGCTCCTCGCACAACTCCTGCATCGCCTTCTGGGCCCCCGCCGAAGACCTCGACTCCTGGGCGGAGAACGGCTGTACCGGCTGGTCCGCGGACGACTGCTTCCCGCTCTACCGGCGCCTGGAGAGCAACGACGCGCCCGGTGCTCACCACGGCCGGTCCGGCCCGGTCACCCTGCGCACCCTCAAGGGCGAGGACCCCTGCGGCACCGCCCTGCTGGCCGCCTGCGCCGAACGGGGCATCCCCACCACCCCGTTCAACACCGGCACTACCGTGCTGCGCGGCGCCAACTGGTTCCAGATCAACTCCGACGAGAACAACACCCGCCAGTCCTCCTCCGTCGCCTACCTCCACCCGATCCTCGGCAAGCGCCCCAACCTGGAGGTCCGCACCGGGGTCCGCGCCCGGCACCTGCTGATCGACGCCGCCCGCCGCTGCACCGGCGCCGCCTACCTCGACCCCGACCTGATCCACACCCGCACGGTGACCGCCCGCCGCGAGGTGATCGTCTCCTGCGGCTCGATCGACACCCCCAAACTGCTGATGCTCTCCGGCATCGGGCCCGCCGAGCACCTGCGCGCGACCGGCATCGAGGTCGTGGTCCACTCGCCGGGCGTCGGCGAGAACCTCCAGGACCACCCCGAGGGCGTGATCATGTGGCAGGCCGAGCGGCCGATGGTCACCACCTCCAGCCAGTGGTGGGAGATCGGCGTGTTCTACGACACCGAACCGGGCCTGGACCGACCGGACTTGATGTTCCACTACGGCCAGGTGCCGTTCGACATGAACACCGCCCGGCACGGCTACCCGACGTCCGAGAACGCCTTCTGCCTCACCCCGAACGTCACCCGGGCCCGCTCCCGCGGCACGGTCCGGCTGCGCACCCGCGACTTCCGCGACAAGCCGAAGGTGGACCCCCGCTACTTCACCCACGACCACGACGTCCGGGTGATGACCCGCGGCCTCCGCCTCGCCCGGGAGATCGCCGCCCGACCGGCCCTCGCCGCCTGGGCCGGCGCCGAACTCGCCCCCGGCCCCGACGTCACCACCGACGACGAACTCCTGGACTACATCCGCACCACCCACAACACCGTCTACCACCCGTCCTGCACGGTGAAGATGGGCGCCGACGACGATCCGCTGGCCCCACTGGACGCCCGCCTGCGGGTCAAGGGCGTGCAGGGTCTGCGGGTCGCCGACGGCTCGGTGATGCCGGAACTGGTCAGCGTCAACCCGTGCATCACCACGATGATGATCGGCGAGAAGTGCGCCGACCTGATCAAGGAGGACGCGGTCCGCTGAGCGCCCCGGCCGGGCCGCAGTCCGTCACCCGGCCCGGCCGGCGGCCCGCCGCCACGCCGCCTCGCGCAGCAGCCGCAGCCCGTTGAGGCCCACGATGACCGTCGACCCCTCGTGCCCCAACACGCCGAGCGGCAGCGGTAGTTCACCGACCAGATCCCAGACCACCAGCCCCGAGATGAACACCGAAGCGATCACCAGATTCTGTACCACCAGCTTCCGCGCCGCCCGGGAGAGCGTCACCACCGCCGGCACGGTGGCCAGTTCATCCCGCACGATCACCGCATCCGCGGTCTCCAACGCCAGATCCGACCCGGCCCGCCCCATCGCGACGCCGGTGTGTGCGGCGGCCAGCGCCGGGGCGTCGTTCACGCCGTCGCCCACCACCAGCACCTTCCGTCCGGCCCGCTCCTGCTCCCGGACGGCGGTGACCTTGTCCTGCGGCAGTAGCCCGGCCCGGACGTCGTCGATCCCGGCCTCCGCGGCGAGCCGGGCGGCGGCCCGCGGATTGTCGCCGGTGACCAGCATCGGCGTCTGCCCGGTCAAGGTCCGCAGCGCGCCCACGGTCGCCACCGCGTCCGGCCGTAGCCGGTCCGTGATCCCCAGCACCCCAGCCGGGGCGCCGTCCCGCACCACCAGCACCGTGGTGTGCCCGGACTCCTCCAACTCGTCCACCAGCGCCAGGACTTCACCGTCCACCGGTCCGCCGCCCGCCAGCAGTCGGGTCGGCGCCCCGACCTCGACCAGGACATCGTCGACCCGGGCGCGGACGCCGGTGCCGGGAGTGGCGGCGAAGTCCTCGGCGCCGGGAAGTGCGCCGTCGCGGTCGCGGGCGGCCCGTACGATCGCCCGGGCCAGTGGGTGCTCGCTCGGATGCTCGGCGGCGGCCGCGCAGGTCAGCAGCGCGTCCTGGGACAGTCCGGCGCCGGGCAACGGCCGGATCGCGGTCACCCGGGGCGTGCCCTCGGTCAGCGTTCCGGTCTTGTCCAGCGCGACCGCGTCCACCTGCCCGAGCCGCTCCATCACCACGGCCGACTTGACCAGGACCCCGTGCCGCCCGGCGTTGGCGATGGCTGACAGCAGCGGCGGCATGGTCGCCAGCACCACCGCGCACGGCGAGGCGACGATCATGAACGTCATCGCCCGCAGCAGCGCACCGGTCAACTCCGCCCCCAGCAGCAGCGGAACGGCGAACACCGTCAGGGTGACGGCCACCAGGCCCACCGAGTACCGCTGCTCGACCTTCTCGATGAACAGCTGGGTCGGCGCCTTGGTCTCGGACGCCTCCGCGACCATCGCCACGATCCGCGCGAGGACCGAATCCCCGGCGTCCCGCTCGACCCGGACCCGCAGCGCGCCCAGGCCGTTGAGGGTGCCCGCGAACACCTCGTCGCCGGGCTCCTTGAGGGCCGGCAGCGGCTCACCGGTGATGGTGGCCTGATCGACCTCACTGGCCCCCGCCAGTACCCGGCCGTCCGCGCCGATCCGCTCACCGGGCCGCACCAGGATCGTGTCGCCCACCACCAGATCGGCGGTAGCCACCGTCTCCTCGCCGTCGTCGCCGGTCAGCCGGGTCGCCGTCGCGGGCGCGAGGTCCAGCAGCCCGTGCACCGAGTCCTGGGTCCGGGCGGTGGCCAGCGCCTCCAGGGCGCCGGAGGTGGCGAAGATGACGATCAGCAGCGCACCGTCCATCAGCTGGCCGATCGCCGCCGCCCCGAGCGCCGCGACGATCATCAACAGGTCGACGTCGAGGGTCCGCTCCCTGAGTGCGCAGAGCCCGGCCCAGGCCGGCTCCCAGCCGCCCGCCGCATAGGCGACGGCGTACAGCGGGCTCCAGGACCAGGCGGGGGCGCCGGTGAGCTGGAGCGGCAAGGCGACCAGGAACGCGAGGGTGGCCAGGGCGGCCCAGCGGGCCTCGGCCAGTGCCCATACGCGGGTGCGCCGCGGGGTGGTCCGGGGGGCGGCGGTGACCGGTGGTGGGGGTTGCAGGGTGGTGGCTACAGGCATGACGGAACGACCCTTCGCGGGCAGGAACGGGCGACGCCATCACCGTACAGGAATGAATGAACAACTCTTCATTCATTCTGGTGACCGGGATCCTTAGGATGGCTCTCATGGGCCACGGAATTGATGACAAGAGCAGCGCCACCACCCGCGAACGCCTGGACGCCGTAGGAGCCGCGGACGTCGCCGCCACCCTCCAGGCCCTCTCCACCCCCTCCCGGCTGCGCATCCTCGCCCGTCTCCAGGAGGGACCCTGCTCGGTGGGGGACCTCGCCGCCGCCGTCGGCATGGAACAGTCCGCCTGCTCCCACCAGCTCCGCCTGCTGCGCAACCTCGGCCTGGTCACCGGCGAACGCAACGGCCGCTCGATCGTCTACGCCCTCTACGACCACCACGTCGCCGAACTCCTCGACCAGGCCCTCCACCACGTCGAGCACCTCCGCCTCGGCCTGCGTGACATCCCGTCAACCACCCAGGAACCACTGGCCGGTTGAACGACGCGGGCCCCGGCCGGATCCCTCCGACCGGGGCCCGCGCGGCCCGCCTACAGCCGCCGGTTGTCCAGCACGGCCACCGCCCGCCGGACCCGCTCGGCCTCCGCCGGGTCCACCTCGCCCAGCAACAGCCCCGGCGCACCGCCCAGCCGCGCCCGCACCGTCCCGTCCGGGCCGACCAGCGCACTGTGCCCCACACCGGTCGGCGCCTTGGTGGGCGCCTCCGGATCGACGTCCTGGTCCGGCGCCGCCTGGCCCACCGCCGCCAGCCACACCGTCGCGTCCAGCGCCCGGGCCCGCACCAGCAGGTCCCACTGCTCCCGCTTGCCCGGCCCGGCACCCCACGAAGCCGGCAGTACCGACACCGTCGCCCCGGCGTCCGCGTGGGCCCGGAACAACTCCGGGAACCGCAGGTCGTAGCAGGTCGCCAGGCCCACCCGGACGCCGTCCACGTCGATCGTCACCACCCGCTCGCCGGACGCGACGGTGTCCGACTCGCGGAAGCCGAAGGCGTCATAGAGGTGGATCTTGTCGTAGGACTCCTCCACTCCGGGCCCGGTGGCCAGCAGGGTGTTGGCCACCCGGCCGTCCGGTGCCGGGGTGAACATCCCCGCCACCACGGTCACCCCGGTCTCCCGGGCCACCGCCCGCACCCCCTCGGCCCACGGCCCGTCCAACGGTTCGGCGACCAACCCGAGCGGCGCCCCGAAGCGCACCATCGCCGCCTCCGGCAGCACCGCCAGCCGCGCGCCCTCGGCGGCGGCCCGGCGCACCAGGTCCGCGACCTGCGCGAGGTTCTCCTTCGGTTCGGTCGAAGAGGTCATCTGGCACAGCGCGATACGCATCGGAGCCTTCTCCCGTCGTGTCCGGTCCCGCGGCCCGCGCGGGAATCGTGCGGGCCGCCTTGACCAGGACGGTACGCCGTGCGGCCGCCGCGCCACAGCTTCCCCCCGCCAGGACGCGGAAGCCCGGCCCGCGACGGACGCGGGCCGGGCTTCCGACGGGGAACCGGGGTGACGGGCGGCCGCCTCGGCCCCGGCCGGATCAGGACAGGGTGCCGCTCGCCCCGGCGATCTCCTCCGGGCGGAGCAGTGCGGCGAGCCGCTCCTCGGGCAACAGCCCCCGCTCCAGCACCAGTTCGGCGACCCCGCGCCCGGTGGCGAGGGCTTCCTTGGCGATCGCGGTCGCCGCGGTGTAGCCGATGTGCGGGTTGAGGGCGGTGACCAGACCGATGGAGTTCTGCACGCTCGCCCGCAGGGTCTCCGTGTTGGCGGTGATGCCGGCGACACAGCGCTCCGCGAGGGTGCGGCAGGCCGCTCCCAGGTGGGTGATGCTCTCCGACAGGGAGTGCAGGATGATCGGTTCGAAGGCGTTGAGCTGGAGCTGCCCGGCCTCCGCGGCCATGGTGATGGTGACGTCGTTGCCGATCACCTCGAAGGCGACCTGGTTGACCACCTCCGGGATCACCGGGTTGACCTTCCCCGGCATGATGCTCGAACCGGCCTGCACCGGCGGCAGGTTGATCTCCGCGAGCCCGGCCCGCGGGCCGGAGGAGAGCAGCCGCAGATCGTTGCAGCTCTTGGAGAGCTTGACCGCGATCCGCTTGAGGACGCCGGACAGGTGGACGAACGCCCCGCAGTCCTGGGTGGCCTCCACGAGGTTGGCCGCGGTCACCAGCGGCAGCCCGGTGATCTCCGCCAGATGCCGGCGGGCCACCTCGGCGTAGCCCTTCGGCGCGTTGAGCCCGGTCCCGATGGCGGTGGCACCGAGGTTGATCTCGTGAATGAGGGTGACCGCCTCGGCCAGTCGGCTCTGGTCCTCCTCCAGCATCACCGCGTACGCCGAGAACTCCTGACCCAGCGTCATCGGCACCGCGTCCTGGAGCTGGGTGCGGCCCATCTTCAGGACGTCCCGGAACTCCTCGGCCTTGGCGGCGAACGCCTCGCGCAGCACGGTCATCGCGGCCAGCAGCTCCCGCACCGCGTACACCGTGGCGACCTTAACGGCCGTCGGGTAGACGTCGTTGGTGGACTGGCTGAGGTTGACGTGCTCGTTGGGGTGCAGTCGCGCGTAGTCGCCCTTGGCGTGGCCCAGCAGCTCCAGCGCGCGGTTGGCGATCACCTCGTTGGCGTTCATGTTGGTCGACGTTCCGGCGCCGCCCTGGATCACGTCGACGATGAACTGGTCGTGCAGTCGCCCGTCGCGGATCTCCCGGCAGGCGGCGGCGATCGCGTCGGCCTGCTCCGGGGCGAGGAGGCCGAGGTCGGCGTTGGCGCGGGCGGCGGCCTCCTTGACGGCGGCCAGCGCGTCGATCAGGTGCGGGTATCCGGAGATCGAGGTGCCGGTGATGGGGAAGTTCTCCGAGGCGCGCAGGGTGTGCACGCCCCAGTAGGCGTCGGCGGGTATCTCGCGGTCGCCGAGCAGGTCGTGTTCGCGGCGGTGGCCGGACGTCATGACGGGAGGTTCCTTCGTGCGGTGGGATGAGGGGTGAGGGGGAGGGGGGTGTGTCACGCGGCCGGCTGCCGTGGACGGGGGTGGTCGTCGTAGGGGCGGACGGGCGGCGAAGCGATCGCCCGGAGAAAACCGACCTCCGTCCCGCCGCCCAGGACTGGGGTGGTGGCGAACGGAGCGAGCACCGTGGCGGGCACACCGCAGCGGGCCAGTGCCGCGGCCGTCACCGGCATCCGGGCGCGGTCCGCGCCGTCGGCGATCTTCACGCCGACCGCCCGGCCGTCCGGCAGCGCCGCGATCTGCACGCCCTCGAAACCGTCCTTGGCCAACAGCCCGGGCAGCGCCCGGACCAGCCGGGCGACGTCGCGGTCATGGCCGGAGACCATCTCCGGGTGGCTGCGCACGGCGTGTGCGACCCGGCCCTCGTCGGTGTCCGGGGCGGCGGTGGCCAGCCGGGCCGCGGCCCGGGTCAGACCGAGCAGCGAGACCGCGAACAGCGGTGCGCCGCAGCCGTCGACGGAGACCCGTGCGATGCCCTGCCCGGTGAGCTCCTCCACGGTCGCGGCCAGCTCCCACTGGAGCGGATGCCCGGGGTCGAGGTAGGTGTCCAGCCGCCAGCCGCGGCTGCGCGCCGTTGCCAGCATGGCGGCGTGCTTCCCGGAGCAGTTCTGGGCGAGCCGACTGGGACCCAGACCGCGGGCCAGCCAGGCGTGCCGTTGGGCGGTCCCGTAGGGCAGGTCGGGAACGTTGCCCAGGTCGTCCTCGGTCAGGCCGGCGTCGTGCAGGATGCGCCGGGCGGTCGTCAGGTGACGCTCCTCGCCGGAGTGACTGGCCGCGACCAGGGCCAGCGCCGCGTCGTCCAGCGGCGGCAGCCCGGCCCGCAGCAGACCGACCGCCTGGAGCGGTTTGAGCGCCGAACGGGGGTAGAACGCGGCCTCGGCGTCGCCCTGTTGGTACGCCACGGTGCCGTCCGCCGCCAGCACCACCACCGAACCGTGGTGGACGCCCTCGACGAGACCGTCGCGGACGACCTGGGCGACCGGGACGTGGTGTGGAGTGCGCAGGGGCGGCGGATCACCCGCGGCCCGCCCCGCGACGGCGCCGCCGGAAACCGTGCCGCCGACCGTTTCAGCGGTGGTGCCGTGCCACGTGCTCATGCGCCACTCCCGGGCCCGGGCTCGGCCCCGGCCTGGAGGGCGGCGACCCGGCGGCGGACCAGGAACCAGCCGCCGACCAGCGCGGCCGCGATCACCGGCAACGACAGCACGGTGGTCCGACCGGCGCCACCGTCGGCCCACATCAGCACCAGCACCAGGGCGAGGAAGACCAGCGTCACCAGCTCGGTCCACGGGGAACCGGGCAGTCGGTAGCCGGGGCGGATCAGCTGCCCGGCCCGGGCCTTCCGCCAGAACAACAGATGGCAGATCATGATCATGGCCCAGGTGCTGAGGATGCCGATCGCCGCGAAGTTCAGCACGATCTCGAACGCCTGGCTCGGCACGAGGTAGTTGAGCCCCACTCCCAGCACGCAGAAGCCCGAGGTGAGCAGGATCCCGCCGTACGGCACCTGGCTGCGACTCATCACGCCGGTGAACCGCGGCGCGGACCCGGACAGCGCCATCGAGCGCAGGATGCGCCCGGTGGAGTAGAGACCGGAGTTGAGGCTGGACATCGCGGCGGTGAGCACGACGAGGTTCATCACCCCGCCCGCGGCCGGGACCCCGAGCCGGGAGAGCACGGTGACGAAGGGACTCTCGCCCGACGAGTACGCGTTCCAGGGCAGCAGCATGGTCAGCAGCACCACCGTGCCCACGTAGAACAGGGCCACCCGCCACATGATCGAGTTGATCGCCCGGGGCACCACCTTCGCCGGCTCGGCGGTCTCGCCGGCCGTGACCCCGACCAGTTCCACCGAGGCGTAGGCGAAGACCACCCCCTGGACGACCAGCAGCATCGCCAGCGAACCGGTCGGGAAGAACCCGCCGTTGTCGATGATCAGCGAGGGCCCGGGGGAGTGCCCGTCCACCGGGTGGTGGGTGGCGAGCAGATAGATGCCGATCAGCATGAACAGGGTGAGCGCGCCGACCTTGACGATCGCGAACCAGAACTCCAGCTCACCGAAGATCTTCACCGAGATCAGGTTCACGGTGAGCACCACCGCCAGCGCGATCAGTGCGATCACCCACTGCGGGACGTCGGCGAACATGCCCCAGTAGTGCGTGTAGGTCGCCACCGCGGTGATGTCGGCGATCCCGGTGGTCGCCCAGTTCAGGAAGTACATCCAGCCCGCGACGAACGCCCCCTTCTCGCCGAGGAACTCCCGGGCGTAGGAGACGAACGCGCCGGACGACGGCCGGTACAGCACCAGTTCGCCCAGGGCCCGGACGACGAGGAAGGCGACGACGCCGCACAGCGCGTACGCCAGGGCCAGCGACGGTCCCGCGGTGGCGAGCCGGCCGCCCGCCCCCAGGAACAGGCCGGTCCCGATGGCGCCGCCGATGGCGATCATGTTGATGTGCCGGGAGGTGAGCGACTTGCGGTAGCCGGCGTCGCCGGCGTCCACGTGCCCGCCACCCGTAGGAGGCCGCCGCTCCGCGCCCGATGGATCCGTCTCGCGTACCGAGGGCTCGTTCATCCGCGCTCCTCGCCTTCGGTGCCGTCCGTGGTGGGGGCCGCACGGTGCGCCGTCCCGACGATGGTGGACAGCGTCGACTCGACCCGCGCGAGGTGGTGCTGCATCGCTTCGACGGCGTCCTGCTCGGAGCTGTCGGCGAGGGCCTCCACGATGGCCCGGTGCTCCCGGTTCGCCTGCTCGCGGCGCCCGCCGACGTCGTTGAGGAACGCCGACTGACGGGCCAGGGCGTCCCGGATCTCCTCGATCACCCGCCGGAAGACCGGGTTCCGGGCAGCCTCGGCGACCGTCAGGTGGAAGAGCGTGTCCATGGCGACCCAGGCGGTGGTGTCGGTCTCCCGCTCCATCCGCTCCAGGAGGTGGGTCAGGTGGTCGAGGTCCTCCGGCGTCCGACGCACCGCCGCGTACCCGGCGACCGGGACCTCGACGTGGCGACGGACCTCCAGCAGGTCACTGGCCGTGTAGTCGCCGAAGGTCGGATCGGCCACCGCGCCGTCCGAGACGACGAAGGTGCCCTTGCCCGTGCGGGAGACGGTGAGCCCCATCGTCTGGAGCGCGCGGAGCGCCTCGCGGAGCACCGGCCGGCTGACTTCGAGGCGGCGGCACAGCTCGGCTTCGGAGGGGAGCTTGTCCCCGACGGCGTAGTCGCCCCGCTCGATTGCTCCGCGCAGATGGCTCAGCACGGCCTCCATCGCGCTCACGCGGCGGGGGACGGGGGCGGAGGGTATGTCGCCAGCTGTCTGGCTGTCTGACAGGTTCACCCGGGGATCGTCGGCCGCGGGCGGGGGAGCTGTCAAGGGAGGGGACGCGACGGGTTCACCCCGAGCGCGCGGAGCGTTCATTCGGCGGGCGCTCCCCTCGGGGGCACCCCTTGGAGGGGTCGAACTGGAGTGGGGTTAGCATATGAGCACCGCCTAGCTCGATCGAGAGATAAGCCTGTGACTGTCAACGACGACTCGTTCACCAACTGGAAGAACCGCGAGGAGATCGCGGAGTCGATGATCCCGATCATCGGGAAGCTGCACCGGGAGCGGGACGTCACCGTCCTCCTCCACAGCCGCTCCTTGGTGAACAAGTCGGTGGTCAGCATCCTCAAGACCCACCGCTTCGCCCGGCAGATCGCCGGCGAGGAGCTGTCGGTCACCGAGACGCTGCCGTTCCTCCAGGCGCTCACTGCGCTCGACCTCGGCCCCTCCCAGATCGACCTCGGCATGCTGGCCGCGACCTACCGGTCCGACGACCGCGGTCTGTCGGTGGCGGACTTCACCGCCGAGGCTGTCGCCGGCGCCACGGGCGCCAACAAGATCGAGTGCCGCGAGGGACGCGACGTCGTCCTCTACGGCTTCGGCCGCATCGGCCGCCTCGTGGCCCGCCTCCTCATCGAGAAGGCCGGCTCCGGCAACGGCCTGCGCCTGCGCGCCATCGTCGTCCGTGGCGGCGGCGGCCGGGCCGACGAGGACCTGGTCAAGCGCGCCTCGCTGCTGCGTCGGGACTCCATCCACGGCCAGTTCCAGGGCACGATCACCGTCGACGAGGCGAACAGCACGATCATCGCCAACGGCAACGCGATCAAGGTGATCTACGCCAACGACCCGACCGAGATCGACTACACGGCGTACGGCATCAAGAACGCCATCCTGGTCGACAACACCGGCAAATGGCGCGACCGCGAGGGCCTGTCGAAGCACCTGCGCCCCGGCGTCGACAAGGTCGTCCTGACCGCCCCGGGCAAGGGCGACGTGCCCAACATCGTGCACGGCGTCAACCACGACATGATCAAGCCGGACGAGCAGATCCTGTCCTGCGCCTCCTGCACCACCAACGCGATCGTCCCGCCGCTGAAGGCGATGGAGGACGAGTACGGCGTGCTGCGCGGCCACGTGGAGACCGTCCACTCGTTCACCAACGACCAGAACCTGCTGGACAACTACCACAAGTCGGACCGCCGTGGCCGTTCGGCGCCGCTCAACATGGTCATCACCGAGACCGGTGCCGCGTCCGCCGTCGCCAAGGCGCTGCCCGACCTCAAGGCGAAGATCACCGGCAGCTCGATCCGGGTCCCCGTGCCGGACGTCTCGATCGCCATCCTCAACCTCCAGCTGGCGCGCGAGACCACCCGCGAGGAGGTCCTCGACTACCTCCGTGACGTGTCGCTGACCTCGCCGCTCAAGCGCCAGATCGACTTCACCAGCGCCCCCGACGCGGTCTCCAACGACTTCATCGGCTCGCGCCACGCGTCGATCGTCGACGCCGGCGCCACCAAGGTCGACGGCGACAACGCGATCCTCTACCTCTGGTACGACAACGAGTTCGGCTACTCCTGCCAGGTCATCCGCGTCGTCCAGTACGTCTCCGGGGTGGAGTACCCGACCTACCCGGCGCCGGTGGCCTGACTCCGGCTCTAGGATCCGCAACTCCGCCACCGACGAAGGCTGTTCGTCAGCAGCGGCTTGGGATCCTCTTCGGGGGTTCATTGGCTCAGCTAGCGGTCCGCGCTGCCCGCGTTCCGTACCGTTCCCGATATGGCGGTACGGAACGCGGGCAGCCGCCGCTGCACAGGCACGCCTCCCCTGCTTGGAATCGGCCGTGGGATGACGGCGTGCGGGGGGGGCGGAGGCGGTCAGCCGACCGCCGCGACCGCGTTGGCTTGCTGGAGAAGTTCCTCCAGCTTCAGCTTCTGGGCCTGGAACATGGGCAGGAGCGCGGTCCACTGCTCGGGCGAGAGCTCCGGCATCCGCCGGCCCATGAGCCTGCATGTGCCGAGCCATTCGACGAGTGCCGGGTCGGCGGTCCACCGCTTGAACCGCTCCTGGATGTCGCTGAAGAACTGAATCCAGTCCAGGGCGGAGTTGGGGTGCGGCGAGGGTGCGCACAGCGCGTTCTTGGTGTCGTCGTCGGCGTAAGCCGCCTCGACGTGGGCGGTGAGTGCGGCGCTGAACACCTGCTGGCAGGGAACGACCGCCTGCAACGTGATGCGCGTTTGGTCGAACACCGGTACTTCCGGGCGTCGTTCCAGGCCATCGGCGGTGCAGTCGATGTAAAGGGTCCCGGCCTCGGCGGGCAGGGTGGCCTGGTCGAGTTCGATCGCGTGCTCGTCGATGCGCTTGACCCTGCCGTGGCGGACGACGTCGTCGAGGCGGCGTAGCTGCGCGAGTTCGGCGCGGGCGACGGTCGCACAGCGGAAGGCGGTCGGCTCGATGTCGGGCGACAGTCGCAGCAGCAGGCCGCTGTCCTCCAGCCGTGCGAACAGGTCTTGGACCGTCTGGGCGTCGGCCACCGCCTTGAGGCGAGCCGCGTCCGCTTCGCCGCCGAGATTCCCGGGCTGCCAGTGGGCGCGGTCGAGCAGCCAGGAATCGCGGGGCATGATCCAGGTGATGTCGGACGGATCGGTGCCGCGGCTGAGCAGCCAGAGGCAGGCGTCGATGCCGGTCTTTCCCGCCCCGACGACGGTGTAGTGGGACGGCTGGTCCTGGAGGGCGGGCAGCTGGTTGGGAGTGATCAGGCGGACGCCGGAAGCGACCTCGTACGTGGGCGGCACCATGGCCGGCACCGTGACGTTCATGTAGGTGGCGTCCACGGTCCGCCGTTTGACGGTCACCTCGAAGCCGGCCCCGCTGACGATGGAGTGGAAGCGCTGGACGTCGGGCCGCTGTGGATCCGGGCCGTCGTAGAACGACTTGGGGAAGTAGGAGACCCGGCCGGTCGGCAGGAGCGTCTTGTGCATCACCTGGTCGAAGTAGGCCAGGATCTCGCTGGCCGAGGCCAGCTCGTGCAGTCCGGCGTTCCAGCCGTCCTGGTCTATCGCGCCGCTGCCCAGCTTGCGGGAGTTGACGCCGTAGAAGGCCGAGGGCTGGTGCAGGCGCACGAAGGGGTAGGCGACCGTCCAGTGACCGCCGGGCTGGTCGTAGCGGTCGACGATGGCCACCGTCGCGTCGGTTTCGGCGATGAGGGTGTCGGCGAAGGCCATGCCCATGGCCCCGGCTCCGACGATCAGGTAGTCGACCTCAAGAACTGTCGGATTCAACGGATTTGGTCCTTTCCTTGGTTGCTTCCTTGGGTGCTTTTCGAAGGTGGGGAGCCGGCCGCACTCGGTGCGGCACGCAGTTCTCCGACGGATGCCTGCGGCACCTCCAGGGAGGGGAAGCGCCCGCCTTCGTCCAGGCCGTTCCACTACAGCGAGACGTTTGAGTGCGACGGAGCGAACGCCGCGGTACGCCACGGCGTGTGAAGATCTTTCGGGCGTGCGAAGTCCAGCCGGCAGGCGCAGCACGCCAGCCCGCCGCGCGCAGGCATGACAGCAGGGGGCCTTGACCGCACGCGGTGTCTCACACCGCTGCGGTCACGACTGCGTGCAGATCAAGGCCCCTGCACAGGGCGAGACATCGGAACCCGCATGGAGCACCACGGGGTTGGCGAGAACGCTCAGGAACTGGCGGGGTTCAAGCCGGCAACCTGCTCTTCCTCGGTGGTCGTGAGGGCGACCACCGGCATGTCCGTCAGCCCGGGGCGAACGCGCAGACCGTCCAGGACGATCGTCAGGTAGCGCCTCCACACCGCGTTCGAGACCGGCTGGGTGTGCTGAATCGCGCAGCTCACCATGTAGAAGATCAGGGGCAGGTCGGTCGTCGCCAAGTCCGCGCGCAGCGGGCCGGCTTCCTGGGCGCGGCGCATGACCGCGTCGGCTGCGGGCACGAACTTGCGGCGGGCATGTGCCACCTGGGGGCGGCCCCCGACCTTGGAGAACACCACTTCTCGCAGTCCGCGATCGGCTGCCATCTGCTCCAACGTCATGGTCAGCAGGCCGACGAACCCCTCCCAGGGGTCGTCATGCGTCAGAGCCTGCTCGGCGCACGCCACCAAAGCATCGACACGTTCTTCGAACAGCTCGTTGATCAACGCCTGCTTGTTGCCGAAAAGCCGGTAGGAAGTCGCCACTCCGACTCCGGCATGGCGAGCGATGTCGTCGAGGTTCACCCCCAGCCCGCGTTCGGCGAACACCTCCCGAGCGGCTTCGAGGGTGCGCTGCCGATTGGCCTCGGCATCGCGTCTCAGGCGCCGTGCGCCACGGGGCGCGGATGAATCCGTTCCGTCCATGACCTGACACTAGCACTATCTGGAGTTGCCAACTCCAGATAGTGCCGCGCCGGGCACGCGAGGGAGGGCGTGCGGAAGGTGCCGCCCTGTCCGCGGGTGCCGGCGACGGGCTGTTCGTGGACACCAGTCGCGGCGGACGGCGCCGCTGGTGCTCCATGGCGACCTGTGGGAACAAGGTGAAGAAGGCCAACCTCAAGGCGGCCCGGACCTGCTCCGACTGAGCATCGGCGCAGGTCGGCGGCCGGCGTTGCCGGCCCGTCCGCCGGAATTGCTGAAAAGTGCCTGGCCAGAACTTCGTCGGAACGTGACGATGCGAACGTGAAAAATGATCACCCTCGTGCCACGCGCCGTCGCCGGATTCTCCGGACCACTCTGGCCGCCCTCAGCGTATTGCCGTTGATATCCGCGCTACCCGCGGCCGCGCAGTCGCCCAACGCCCCCCTCCCGCAGTCGCCTTCCGCCCGACCGCTGACCACGGCCGAGGCGCGCACCGCCGCCTACCTGGAGTCCGTCCGTCAGGATCCGGCGCGGCTGGGCAGCTTCTTCCGGCAGCTGCCGAAGGGCGGCGACCTGCACAACCACCTCTCCGGCGCGGTGCCGACCGAGTACCTGATCACCCTCGCCGCCGAGGACGGACTGTGCATCGACGAGAAGACGATGACGGCGGTTCCGCCGTCGTGCGGACCGGGGAAGCGGCCGGCGGCGGACGCCCGGACCGACCGGGCCTTCCATGACGCCCTGGTGCGGGCCTGGTCCATGGAGGACTTCCCGGCGGGCGAGTCGGGGCACGACCACTTCTTCGACACCTTCGGCAAGTTCGGCGAGGTGACCTGGCGCCACCGCGGCAAGTTGCTGTCGCGGGTCGCCGACGGCATCGTCGGGCAGAACCAGTTCTACCTGGAGACGTTGGTCACCCCCGCCTCCGAGGAAGCCAAGAAGGTTGCCGACGCGATCGGTTGGCACGGCGACTTCGACCGTATGCACCGGGCACTGGTCGCCGACGGCAAGCTGGACCGCCTGGTGGCCACGGCCCGCAAGGAAGCGGACGACGCCGACGCCGAGTTCCGCAAGACCTCCCGCTGCGGCACCTCCCACCCCGCGCCCGGGTGTCGGCTGACGGTGCGGTGGAACTCCCAGGTCTCCCGGGGCAGCACCCCCGAGCGGGTCTTCACGCAGATGGAAGTCGGACTGCGCCTGGCCGAGCAGGACCCGCGGTTCACCGCGGTCAACTTGGTCCAGCCCGAGGACGGCGAAAGCGCCCTGCGCGACTACAGCCTCCAGATGCGGATGCTCAACTACCTGCACGGCACCTATCCGCGCGCCCACATCACCCTGCACGCCGGTGAGCTGTGGCCGGGCCTGGCCAAGCCGGCAGACCTGAAGTTCCACATCAACGAGGCCGTCAACGTCGCCCACGCCGAACGCATCGGTCACGGCGTGGACCTGGTCCACGAGGACGACTGGCAGCAGTTGGCGCGGACCATGGCCGCCCGCCAGGTGGCCGTAGAGGTCCCGTTCACCAGCAACGCCCAGATCCTCGGGGTGAAGGGCGCCGAGCACCCCTTCGCGACCTACCGCGCCTACGGGGTGCCGATCGTGCTGGCCACCGACGACCCGGGCATCTCCCGCATCGACATCAGCCACGAGTACCAGTACGCCGCCACCACGTACCACCTCGGTTACGGCGAGCTGAAGGACCTGGCCCGGGCCTCCCTCCAGTACTCCTTCCTCTCCGGCCGCAGCCTGTGGCAGGGCAACCCGACACGGTCCGGCTACCACCCGGTCGCCGCCTGCCGCGGACAGCTCCCCGGCAGCGGAACCCCCGGTCTCGCCTGCCGGCACCTGCTCGCGTCCAGCCCCAAGGCGGCCGTCGAGTGGCGGCAGGAGGCGGCCTTCGCCTCCTTCGAGGGGAGCGTCACCGCCCGCCGCTGAGTGGCGTCCGCCCCTGGGCCCCGGCGCACCGTGTACGACGGGGCGCCGGGGCTCCGCGCTGCCCGCTCAGCGGGACGCCTCCGAGCCGGTCGCCTCCGGGCCGGTCGCCTCCGAGCGGAAGTCGAGCAGGTAGAAGACCTTGTCCCAGCGGCGCTCGCCGATCGCGACGAAGCCGGGGAGCCGGCCGTACTCCCGGAAGCCCAGCGACCGGTACAGGCGCAGGGCGTGCGCATTGTCGGCACGGGCGTCCAGGGTCAGCACCTCGATGCCGGCCTGCCGGGCGTCGTCGATCAGCGCGGCGGTCAGCGCCCGGCCGGTGCCGCGGCGGTGGGCGGTGCCGGCCACCGCGAGCTTCTCCAGATCGGCGTGCGGGCGGTTGGTCGGGCGGCTGTAGCGCAACCAGTAGCCCAGGCCGATCAGGGTCCGCCCGGCGTAGGCGGCCCGCAGCGCCCCGTCGCCGGACGTGGCCGCGGCCAGCGCCCGCTCGACCAGTGCGGCCACCTCGTCGCGCCCGGGCGGGTCGACCCAGCCGAGCGGCGCGCCCTCGGCGACCAGGTCGGCGAGTATCCGATGCGCCGACTCGGCGAAGCCGGCGGCCAGTTCGGGGTCGGCCAGCACCGCGTGGGCGTCCAGGACGACGGGCTCGGGGGCGTTCTCGGGGTCGTTGATCATGAGGGGTCGCATGGGCGGCAGCTTAGGGCCTGTCCGAGGGATCGTGCCGGTGTGTCGGACGGGGGCGAGTGGGGCCCGCTGTCGGCTCGTGTCCACTGTCCAACCTGGGGTTCCGTCACGGCGTCGGCAGCTTCCGCACCGTGGTTTCCAGGGCCGTGACGATCCGCCGGACGTCCTCGGCGGTGGTCCGCCAGTTGCTGAACGCGGCGCGGAGGGCGGGCACTCCCGCATGCACGGTGGGGGTCAGGAAGACCTCGGCGGCCAGGGCGTCGGCCAGGGCGGCGAGGCGTGCGGCGGTGGGGGAGTCGGTGAGGGTGAAGCAGACGACGTTCAGGCGGACCGGGGCGAGCAGCCGCAGGCCGTCGAGGGAGGCGACCGCCTCGCCCAGGGTGCGGGCGCCGTCCGCGCAGCGTTCCACGATGTCGCGGTGGCCATCGCGCCCGTAAGCGCGCAGCGTGAACCAGGCGGGGAGGGCCCGTAGTCGGCGGGAGTTCTCCGGGGTCAGATGGACCAGATCGGGGGTGTCGCCCAGCGGGCCCAGATAGGCGGCGGCGTTCTGGAAGACCCGGGCCTGGAGGTCACGGCGCCGGGTGAACTGGACCGCGCTGTCGTACGGGACGTTCAGCCACTTGTGCAGATCGACGCAGAGCGAGTCGGCCAGGTCGAGACCGTTGGCCAGGTGGGCGTGGTGCGGGGAGAGCGCGGCGAAGGCGCCGAACGCGGCGTCGACGTGCAACCAGCAGCCGTAGCGGTCGCGGAGCGCGGCGAGGGCGGGCAGGTCGTCGAAGTCGACGGTGTTGACGGTGCCGGCGTTGGCGACGATGACGCAGGGGCCGTCGGCCTCTTGGAGGGCGCGTTCCAGGGCGGCCGGGTCCACCGCCTCCCGATCGGGGAGGGTGGGGACGGTGACCAGCGCGGACCGGCCGAGGCCGAGCATCGACAGCCCCTTGGCCACGCTGGAGTGCGGGGCGCCGGAGAGCACCCGCACCGGGCCGAGCGCGGCCACCCCGTCCTCGGCCGGGGAGACGCCGCGCCGCTCCCCGAGCCATTCGCGGGCGATCGCCAGCCCGACCGTGTTGGACATGGTGGCACCGCTGACCAGCGCGCCCTCATGGGCGTCGGACAGCCCGAAGAGCGTGCGCAGCCAGCCCACCGTCTCCCCCTCCAGATGCGCTCCGGTGGCGTCCAGGGACGACATGGAGTTCTGGTCCGCGGTGGAGGTCAGCCAGTCGCCGGCGAGGGCCGCCGGGGTCACGCCGCCGGTGACGAAGCCGAGGTAGCGCGGGCCGGCGCTCGCCGACAGCCCGGGTTGCCAGCGCGCCCGGAAGTCCTCCAGCGCGTCCCGGAGTCCGGTGCCCCGCTCGGGCAACGGCCGCGGTTCCGGGGCCGGCCGTGCGGGGACGACCGGCGCGTCGGCGAGCCCGTCGAGGAGGGCCGCGGCCTGCTGCCGGGTGGTCTCCAACAGGTCGGGCAGCGTGGCGAGGTCGGCGGCGAGAGGGGGATGCACAGTGCGCTCCGTTCGTCGTTTCGGGACCGTTCGCGGCCGACGCTAGCGGGGGGTGCGTCCCCGCCTCATGGTCCAATGCGGGAAAAGTGGACCGAAATCGGGGGCGGGGGAAGGGTGAGCGGGCCGCCGTGGTCGATGGTGCCGCCGGAGCCCGAGTAGTCCGGCGCGACCACCGTGAAGCGGTCGGCGACGGCCTCGGTCAACGGGAGCCACTGCTGGCGGGTGGCGCCAGTGCCGTGGACCAGTTACCAGTCCCGGGCCGGTCCCGGTCGGTCGTACTCGACGCTGGCCGCGCCGCCGCTGAGGGGTACCCGTGTGACGGGCATGGGAGGTCTCCTTCTTGGGTGGGTTGTGCGGACCGCCTGCCCGGACCGTCCGTGCGGGGGCCCGGGCAGGCGGGGGTGGGGCGGGTGTTCAGGCGGTGGCGTGGGTGGCCGGTGCGATCCGGGCGAGCGCGGCGCGCAGTGTGGCGTTGAACTGGTCGGGGTCTTCTTGGTGGGGCATGTGGCCGGCGCCGGTGATGACGGTGAGTTCGGCGCCGGGTGTCAGGGCGGCGCAGGTCCGGGCCACTTGCAGGGGGATGGAGGTGTCGAGTTCGCCGTGGATGTAGTGGATCGGCACCTGGAGTGCGGGCAGGATCGGCCGCGGGTCGTAGCTGCTGGCGGCGATGAAGTGCTGGTCGATGTGGACGCCGGAGTCGAGGATCTGACGGACCGTCCAGTCGATGAGGGCGGGGGAGGTGCCGGGTGCGTACCATCCGGGCACGCAGTCGGCGAGCGTGCCGGCCCGGTCCAGGCGCAGACCTTCCCTCAGCTCCGCGATCGGCATCCCGGTGGACGGCCAGTACGCCGGCCCGTCCACGGCGATCACTCCGCTGATCAACTCGGGTCGGCGGACGCCCAGTTCGGTGGCGAAGGTCGCGCCGATCGACGAGCCGACAACCACCGGTCGGTCCAGTCGCAGCGCGCCGATCAGGGCCACCAGGTCGTTGACCACTCCGGCGGTGGTGTTGCCGCGGACCGGGCGGGCCGACCGCCCGCAGCCGCGCCAGTCGACCGTGACCACCCGGTGGTCCCGGGTGAAGTCGGGCAGCTGCGCGCCCCAGGTCCGGGCGCTGGTGCCCCAGCCGTGCAGGAACAGCAGCGCGGGGCCGCTGCCCTCGTCCTCGTAGTAGAGGGTGGTGTCGTTGACGTCCAGGTGCGGCATGGCGGCCTCTTCTCGCTTCAGGGGTCCGGGAGGGCCCGTGGTTCGTGATGTGCCAAGCCAACCGCGATCAGGTCCGCCGACCAATGAGCGATCCGCGCCTACACTGATCGCGAACAGTGATCAATGCCGGTCACGGCGAACAGGGGGACCACGGGCCATGGAGCTCCGACAGCTGCGCTACTTCCTCACCGTGGCGGAGGAACTGCACTTCGGCCGGGCCGCCGAGCGGCTGCACATCGTGCAGTCCGCGGTCAGTCAGCAGCTGCGCCGGCTCGAACGCGAACTGGGCACGGAACTGTTCGCCCGCTCCACCCGCGTCGTCCGCCTCACCGAGGCCGGCGACCGGCTCCTCCCCTACGCCCGGGAGATGCTCGCCCTCCAGGCCCGCGCCCGGGAGGCCATCGACGAACTCCGCGTCGAACAGGCCGCGACGGTCCGGCTCGGCACCAGCTCCGGACTGGGCGCACGGCTGGACGTCCTACTGGCCGCGTACGCCCGGCTCGCCGGCCACGCCCCCCTGGAACTCGTCACCGGCAGCACCGAGGAACGCCTCGCGAAGGTGCGTACCGGCGATCTGGACGCCACCTTGCTGCGCGGCGAACGGACCGACCCCGACCTGGAGTTCCTGCCGCTGTGGCAGGACGCGCTGATGGTGGCGCTGCCCGCGCGCCACGAACTCGCCGCGCGGGAGACCGTCGAGCTGGCCCGGCTCGCCGAACTGCCGCTGCGCATCTCCCCGCCTGCCCGCAATCCCGCGCTCCACGACCTGGTCATGCGCTCCTGCCGGGAGGCCGGCTATGAGCCCCTCCAGGGACCGGAGTTCACCAATGCCCAGGACACCCTCGCCGCCATCGGCTACGGCAAACCGTCCTGGACGGTCTTCTACGCCCCGCACGCCGACCAACTCCCGGTCCCCGGCGTGGTGTTCCGCCCCCTGCGCGAGCCGACGCCCACCATGCGGGCCTACCTCGCGGTGCGGTCCGGCCCGCCGCGGGCCGGTCTGCGCGCCCTGATCGAAGCCAGCTACGCGGCGGCCGACCGCGACGACGACCCAGCCAGTGCGAGCCGCTGACGACGCCCGGCGGCCGTGGGCCCGCCCGGGCGTTGACCCACCGGACAAGCCCTAACTCGCCCGCGCCCAGGCGTACCGGTGTTCCGGACGCCCGGTGTCGCCGTACTTCAGGGTGAGGCGGATGTGGCCGGTGCGTTCGAGGTGCTTGAGGTAGCGCTGGGCGGTGGAGCGGCTGACCCCGGCGCGCTCGGCGACCTCGTGGGCGGAGAGCGGCAGCCCGGCCTCGTCCAGAATGCGGCGGATCAGGTCGACGGTCGCCGCCGAGTGGCCCTTGGGCAGTTCGGAGTGCGGGGTGTCCGGGGTGCGGAGCGCGGCGAAGATCCGGTCCACCTGCTCCTGGCCGGCCTCGCCCCGACCGCCGACGCCCTCGACGGTGCGGCGGAGCGCGGCGTAGCCTTCCAGCTTGGCCCGCAGCCCCGCGAAGCCGAACGGCTTGACCAGGTATTGCAGGGCGCCGTACCGCATCGCCGCCTGCACCGTGGCCACGTCCCGGGCCGCGGTCACCATGATCACGTCGGAGTGGTGGCCCATCTGGCGCAGCCGCCGCACCAGGGTCAGGCCCGTCTCGTCCGGCAGGTAGTGGTCGAGCAGGACCAGGTCGACGTGGTGGCGCTCCAACGTGGCCAGCGCGTGGGCCGCGGTGTGGGCGCGACCGACGACCCGGAAGCCGGGCACCTGGGACACGTACGCGGCATTGATCTCCGCGACGCGGAAGTCGTCGTCCACGACAAGGACATCGATCACGGTGACTCTCCTGTGGCCGTGAGCTGACGAATGGGCGAGCCGGCGCGAAGCGCCGTCATCTGGGGGTGGAGGTCGGGTGGCGGGAGGGCGAGCCGGCGGGTAGCGCCGTCATCTGGGGGCGCACCAGGCGTTCGGGTGCCAGCGCTTCGGGCAGGACGACGGTGAAGACCGCGCCGCCGCCCGCACGGGCGGTGACCCGGGCCATCCCGCCGTAGCGCTCGGAGAGTCGGCGCACCAGCGCCAGGCCGATGCCCCGGCCCCGGGACGCGACGGTGGCGCGCTTGGTGGACCAGCCCTCGGCGAAGATCTGCTCCCGCATCTCGGGCGGCACACCGGGCCCGGTGTCGCTGACCCGGACGACCGCGGTGGTGCCCTCGGCGCGCAGCTCCACCTCGACGAACGGTTCGACGCCGCGCCGCTCGGCGGTGGCGTCCAGCGCGTTGTCGATGAGGTTGCCCAGGACGGTGACCAGGTCGCGCGGGTCCACCACCGTGTCCGGCAGCAGCGTGACGGGCGATACCCGCAGGGAGACGCCGCGCTCGGCGGCGATCGCCGCCTTGCCGACCAGCAGCGCGGACAGCAGCGGGTCGTGCACCCGCTCGGCGATCTGCTCCGCGGACGCCCGGTGGGCGCTGGCCACCTCGGCGACGAACTCCACCGCCATGTCGTACCGGCTCAGTTCGAGCAGCCCGCGCACCGTGTGCAGCTGGTTGGCGTGCTCGTGGTCCTGGGCGCGCAGCGCGTCCAGCAGGCCCTGAGTGCTGTCCAACTCCCGGCCCAGCAGCTCCAGTTCGGTGCGGTCCCGCAGGGTCACCACCGCGCCGCCGTCCCGGGTCGGAACGCGATTGGCCACCAGCACCCGGCCGCCGCTGATCGCCAGCAGGTCGCTGCCGGCCACCCGACCGGCCAGCACGTCGGTGGTGCGACCCGGTGGCAGCACGTCGTCGAGGTCCCGGCCCGCGGCGCCGGCGTCGAGGCCCAGCAGCCGCCCCGCCTCGTCGTTGACCAGTCGGATCCGGCCCCGTCGGTCGAAGGCCACCACCCCTTCCCGGATGCCGTGCAGCATCGCCTCCCGCTCGTCCAGCAGCGCCGAGATGTCCGCGGTGGCGACGCCGTGCGTACGGCGGCGCAGGCTCCGGGCGACCACCACCGCGGCCAGTACCCCGGCTGCCAGCGCCGCGCCCGCGTACCGCAGCAGCCCCGGGATGGCGCTCAGCAGCAGCCCGTGCACGCTGTCGTAGGCGATGCCGACCGAGACCGCGCCGACGATCTCGCCGCTGTCGTCGCGCAGCGGCACCTTCGCGCGGGCCGACCGGCCCAGGGTGCCGGTGTCGATCTGGCGGACCTCCTGGCCGGCCAGGGTCCGGCTTGGGTCGGTGGAGACGTGGTGGCCGATCTCGGCGATGTTGGTGTGCGACCAGCGGACTCCGTGGGTGTCCATCACGACGATGTACAGCGCGCCCGTCGCCCGCCGGATGCGCTCCGCGGTGGTCTGTACCGGGCCGCGCGGGGCCGGCGTGGTGGCCTCCACGTTGCGGGCCAGGTCCGGGTCGGCGGCCGTGGTCTCGGCGATGGCCAGGGCCCGGCGCATCGCCTGGTCGTCCAGGGCGTGGCTGAGCGGGGCCAGGAACAGCCCGGTGGCCAGCACCATCACGCCGGTGGTGATGGCCAGCTGGGCGGTGAGGACCTGCGCGAAGACGCGACGGGGCCAGTGGATCCGCATGCGGTCCCCCTTGTCTCGGCGGCCCTCTGCACGATGCGGAACCGACACTGCCTGTTTGTGGTGCTGCCTGTTGATCTGGCGTTAACGCAACGTAAGCCGCCGAGGCCCGGCTGCCCAGCCCCCGTCGAACTTTTGTTGTTCTAGCGTGAGCAAAATGGGCACAACAGGGTTTGCGCGCAGAAAGACAGCTTGCGCCCACAAGGCTGCCGCTGTGGCCCGGCTCACTCCTAGCCTCCCGGTCCATGAACAGCCACACGAGCCCCGCCATCGAGCTACGGGGGGCGAGCAAAACCTTCCGCACCCCCTCGGGCGGACTGCACACCGCCGTCCGGGACCTGGACCTGACCGTCGGCCGCGGCGAGTTCGTCGCCGTGGTCGGGCCCACCGGATGCGGTAAGTCCACCACCCTGACCCTGGTCAGCGGCCTGGAGGAGCCCACCGAGGGCGAGGTGCTGGTGGCCGGCGAGCCGGTCCGCGGCATCGGTGACAAGGTCGGCTTCGTCTTCCAGCAGGACGCCGTCTTCCCCTGGCGCACCGTGCTCTCCAACGTCATGGCCGGCCCGCGCTTCCGCGGCGTCCCCAAGTCCGAGGCCAGGGAGCGGGCCCGCGAATGGCTCGCCCGGGTCGGACTCGCCGCCTTCGAGGACCGCTATCCGCACCAGCTCTCCGGCGGCCAGCGCAAGCGCGTGGCACTCGCCGCGACCTTCGTCAACGACCCCGAGATCCTGCTGATGGACGAGCCGTTCTCCGCGCTCGACGTGCAGACCCGGGCCCTGATGTCCGACGAACTCCTCGACCTGTGGTCCGGCACCGGCGCCTCCGTCGTCTTCGTCACCCACGACCTGGAGGAGTCCATCGCCCTCGCGGACAAGGTCGTGGTGATGACCGCCGGCCCCGCCACCGTCAAGGAGGTCTTCACGATCGACCTCCCGCGGCCCCGCCGGGTCGAGTCGGTGCGGCTGGAGCCGCGTTTCATCGAGATCTACCGGGAGATCTGGTCCTCGCTCGGCGAAGAGGTCCGGATCACCCGCGAAAGGGGTGCCGCCCATGTCGCCTGAGACCGTCACCGCACCGGCCGCCACCACCAAGGCCGGCCCCACGGGGGAGCGCAGCCAGGCCCGCGCCCGCGCCGCCCGCAACCACAAGATCCTCGTCTACGTGAGCCGGGCCGCGCTCCTGGTCGGCCTCCTCGCCCTGTGGGAGGGGCTGGCCCGCGCCGCCGTCATCGACCCGTTCAACTTCTCGATGCCGTCGAAGATCTGGGACCAGATCACCCAGTGGGCGCTCAACGGCACCCCGCAGGGCACCCTGTGGGAGCAGGTCTGGTACACGCTCTACGAGGCGCTGCTGGGCTGGATCATCGGCGTCATCGGCGGTGTCCTCCTGGGCATCGCGCTCGGCCGGGTCCGCTTCCTGGCCGATGTCCTCGGCCCGTACATCAAGGTCCTCAACGCGCTGCCGCGGATCGTGCTGGCCCCGATCTTCCTCATCTGGTTCGGCCTCGGACCGGCCTCCAAGGTGGCCTCCGCCGTCGTCCTGGTCTTCTTCCCGGTGTTCTTCAACGCCTTCCAGGGCGCCCGCGAGGTCGACCGCAACCTGGTGGCCAACTCCCGGATCCTCGGCGCCAGCAACCGCCAGGTCACCCTCCAGGTCGTCATCCCCTCCGCCACGTCCTGGATCTTCACCAGCCTGCACGTCAGCTTCGGCTTCGCCCTGATCGGCGCCATCGTCGGCGAGTACATCGGCGCGACCAAGGGCCTGGGCCTGCTGGTCTCGGCCTCCCAGGGCACCTTCAACGCCGCCGGTGTCTACGCCGCCATGGTGATCCTCGCCGTCGTCGCCCTGCTCGCCGAAGGACTGCTGGCCTTCCTCGAACGGCGGCTCTTCCGCTGGAAGCCGGCCGACAGCGGCGCCGACCGCTGACCCCGCTGCCGCCCCCCACCACACCCGCACCGCCCCACCTCACAAGGACGTGACCATGCGTACCCCACTCAAGATCTCGGCCGCGGTCGCCGCCACCGCGCTCGCCCTGACCGGTCTCACCGCCTGCGGCGGCGGTTCCACGGGCGGCTCGTCCGCGGACGCCAAGGACGGCAAGCTCCAGATCATGGTGGGCGGCCTGGACAAGGTCATCTACCTGCCGGCCCGACTCACCCAGCAGCTCGGCTACTTCAAGGCCGAGGGCCTCGACGTCACCCTGCTCACCGAACCCGCCGGAGTCCAGGCCACCACTTCCCTGGTCTCCGGTGACGTCCAGGGCGTCGTCGGCTTCTACGACCACACCCTCGACCTCCAGGCCAAGAACAAGCAGGTCGAATCGGTGGTGCAGCTGGCCCACGCGCCCGGCGAGGTGGAGGTGGTCTCCAACAAGGCCGCGTCCGAGCTGACCTCGGCGAAGGACTTCAAGGGCAAGAAGCTGGGCGTCACCGGGCTGGGCTCGTCCACCGACTTCCTCACCAAGTACCTGGCGGTCAAGAACGGCGTCCAGGTCAACGAGTTCACCCCGGTCGCGGTCGGCGCCGGCCAGACCTTCCTCTCGGCGCTGGAACAGGGCTCCATCCAGGGCGGAATGACGACCGACCCGACCGTCGCCCAGGTCGTCAACAAGAAGATCGGCAAGGTGCTCGTCGACATGCGCACCCCCGAAGGCTCCCAGCAGGCGCTGGGCGGCCCCTACCCGTCCTCCAGCCTCTACATGAACACCGACTGGGTGAACAGCCACAAGGACACCGTCCAGAAGCTCGCCAACGCCTTCGTCAAGACCCTGAAGTGGATGTCCACCCACACCCCCGAGCAGATCGCGGAGAAGATGCCCGCGGACTACGCGCAGGGCGGCAAGGAGCTCTACGTCCAGTCCATCAAGGACACCCTGCCGATGTTCACCAAGGACGGGGTGATGCCGGCCGACGGCCCCGCCACCGTCGAACGCGTCCTCAAGGCGTTCAACCCCACCCTCAAGAACGCCACCATCGACCTGAAGAAGACCTACACCACC
Organism: Streptomyces sp. RGM 3693; assembly: GCF_050471125.1. Lineage (NCBI taxonomy): Bacteria > Bacillati > Actinomycetota > Actinomycetes > Kitasatosporales > Streptomycetaceae > Streptomyces > Streptomyces sp. RGM 3693. The sequence continues at coordinate 1,119,609 of NZ_JBMPPQ010000003.1, read as the reverse complement.
GAGTTCGTCAAGAAGTGACGGTGCATCAGAAAGCGTCGCCGGCGTGAACTCCGCCGGGATCAGGTGCCAAAGCCCATGTGCACGTGGTCCCGGTGGGTGTCGTCCGAGAAGAACTGGCCGGCCGTCCCGCCCGACAGCAGGTACGGCCCACCGACGTTGTACGACCCGGCTGCCGCCGCCGCACGCATCAGCGACTCGACGAGCCGCCGCGGCGTCGCCGGATCGACCACCGCACGCCCGTCGATCCGCCACACGTCGACCGCCCGCCCCCGCGGATGGTCGCTGGGCCGGTCGGTCCCGAACACCGTCAACGGATGCCCGGACCGCACCACGCTCACCCCCAGCCGGTGCTTCCGCGCCAGCTCCAGCAGCGCCTCCAGCACGCTGGTGTGCACCGCACCGCTGCGCACGTCCGCCGCGGCCGCCGGTGGCAACTCGATCGCCGGAGCCGCCGCCAGCACCCGCCGGGCCGCCTCGCCCGGCGCCGCCGACGGCGCACCGGGCGCCGCCGGACGCAGCGCCGTCACCACCCACCGCGGCCGGGCCCGGCGCAGCCGGACGTCCACCGTCGTCCCGCCCGCCACCACCGCCCCGTCGGCCCGCCGCACCCACTGCCGGCACACCACCAGCACACTCGCCGCGTCCGCCAGGATCCCCCCGTACTGGGCGTCCACCACCTCCAGCACCGCCTCCGTACCCGCGGGCCGCAGCGGCCCCGCCTGGTCGACCAGCGACGGTGCCAGCCCCAGTGCCCCGACCCGCGCCCGCGCCGCGCCCCGCTCCCCGGCCGGCCACGCCCCGATCGCCCGGACCAGCCCCACGGCCCGCACCTTCACCTCCGGCCGCACGTCCCCCGCGCTCGGCCGCCACACCCCGACCTCCGGCAACCGGGACACCGGCCCCGTCGTCGTCGTACGCGGCCGCGCCGACGACGGCGCCCCCGCGGAACCCCCGCCCGCACATCCCTCGACGCCCCACAGGACGGCCGGCGCCACCTTGAGCAGGGCCCGCCGGCGGGGCCGCACCCCACCGGGCACCCCGTCCGTCCCGGTTGCCCCGTCCGCGTCTTCCCGCAGGACGCTCATACGAAGTTGACCTCTCCCCGTACCAACAGTGGGTCCTCCACCAACTGCCACAGCGGCACCGCATAGTTGCCCAGTCCGTAACGGCCGCCGAAGTGCAGGCCGAGGACGCGGTGGTCGGTGAGGTCGATGACCGGTGAGCCGCTGTTGCCGCCCAAGGTGGAACAGTCGTGGCGCATCACGTTCCCCTCCGGTTCCAGGCCGGTGGTCATCCCGGGCTGGAGCCGCTTGACGTTGTAGACGTCCATGAAGATCCGGCGCATGGACTCCGGCTCGTTGCGGCGCCCGTCCCAGGCCGGATAGCCGACGCAGTACACCGGGTGCCCCGGAAGGTCCGGGGGCGCGTCCGCCGCGACCGCCAGGGGAGCGGGCAGCGCACTGCCGCCGAGGTACGGGGCGATCCGCAGCAGCGCCAGATCGACGTCCTCGTGGATCCCCAGGACCTCGGTGACCTCGTACGACGGTCCGCCGTCGGCGGGCTCCGGACCGGATCCGTACTCCTCGCCCAGGTCGAGGGCGGCGCTCAGCCCCTGCTGGAAGGTCCAGCCCTCGCCCGCGGTCCGGGCGAACTCCACCGCCACATGACGATTGGTCATCACCGTCTCCGGTCCGACCAGGAACCCCGTCCCCAGCCAGTCCAGGCTGAGGTGCCCGGAGACCTCCACCCGGCCGACCCGGGCCAGGGATTCCCGGATCGCCGCCCGGTGGGCGTCCAGCAGCGCCCAGTCGCCCTGCTGCGGCGCGAAGTCCTGGTGCCGGACGAGGATGGCCGGCCGCCCTTCGAGCAGGACGATCGCCTCCATCCCGAAGGACTCGTCGTCGCTGATGTCGTCGGCCCGTCCCTCGGCGAGCTTCTCCAGGCCGATGGCGCCGGCCGACAGCACCCGGGTGCGCTCCTGCCGGGCGTACTGCGAGATCTGCCCGGCCGGCAGCTCTTCCGCGGGCAGTTCCACGGCGGACTCGGGCTCCTCCCAGGACAGTTGGTCCCGCACCCGCGCCGCCACCGCGCGCAGATCGGAGAAGACCCGCTCGGGCCTGGTCGCCACCGGTGATCGGCTCCGCTTGTCCATCTCGTCCTCCTCGGTCGGGTCGGCGGGGCCGTGCGGCGGCCCGTCGGCCGGCTCAGCCCCCGCCGCCGCCCTGCGCCGCGGTGATCTCGGCGTGGACGTCCGGGGCATGGGTCTCCAGGTGATGCAGCACGCTGGTCATCTGGGTGCCGACGTTGACGAACGCGGTCGTCCGCCCCTGGAACAGCACGTCCTCCACCCGCCGGGTCCCCCGGTGCAGCGCCACCACCCGCCAGTCGTCGGTGAGGACCGGGGAGCCGGAGGAGCCGCCACGGGTGTCGGTGAAATAGCGGACGTCGTGCTCGTCCGCCTCGTAGACCAGGTTGTTGCGCAGTGCCACCCGCTTGGGTTGGCCGCCGGGGTGCTGGATGATGTTGACCGCCACGTAGTCGCCGTCCGCGACCCTCAGCGGTCGCCGGGCCAGCTTCAGCACCGGGCGGTCGGGCGGCGTGGACAGTCGCAGCACCGCGTAGTCCAACTCCTCGTCCACCGCGGCGAGTTCGGTGACCTCGGCCTCCTCCACGCCGGTGTCGTCGGGGTCGCCGGACTCGCTGTCGTACCCGAACCGGGCGCGGGTGTGCCGGGCCTGGAGCCGTAGGTCCTCGGGGGCCGCCAGGGGCCGTTCGGCGCCGGTCCCGGTACGGGCGTTGACCACGTGGTGGTTGGTCATCAGGAGGGTGGGGGCGATCAGCCAGCCGGTGCCGGCGTGCGGGAAGCCGTTCGGCTGGAGCGGGGCGCCGTCCTCGTACGGCGGCACCTTGAGCCGGGCGACCGCGGTGCCGGCCAGCTCGCCGCCGCGCAGGAAGCCGATGGGGACGGTGTCGTCGCGGTGGACGATCTGTTCCTTGAGCTCGGGGGCCGGGCGGTCGGCCAGGACGTCGGGTTCGCCGCCGGCGTGCCGGGCCACCTCGTCCAGGGCGCGCTGGAAGACCTTCAGCGGCTCGGCCTCGGTGGTCTGCGCCACCGCGTTGCGCAGCCAGATCTCCAGCGGGACCGAACCGTCCACCAGGCGTTCCACCTGGTTCATCTGGGCCAGGTCGGAGTGGAGTTGACGCATCGGCGCGGCCAACATCGGCAGCGTGCCGCGGTACTTGGGCATGATGCCGTCGAGCAGCAGCGGGCGCACGGTGGGGTCGGTCAGTCCGCTCTCCAGTGCGGCGTCCCGTAGGTGGAGGATCTCGTCCTGGGAGAGGTAGCAGGTCATCGGTGATCAGGCCCGGCCGGGCCGCTCCCTTCGTCCGGCCGGTGGCACCCGGCCTGTGGTGCCGCGGCCCCCTGCGGTGTCGTCCGGCCGTGCGTCCCCACGCCCATCGCCGCGGCCACCCCGGACACCAATTCGCCGCTGCGGTCGGGGACGGCCAGCAGCCGGCGGGCGAGCGCGTTGAGGGTGCCGCGGTCGCGCGCCAGACGCAGGATGCCGGTGATGCCGGTGGGGTGGGAGGCCGGTTCCGGGGCGGGGTGGGTGGGGGCCGCGGCGCCGGCCTGCATGCCTGCCCCCGCCCCGAGGCCCGGCCGAGGCGGAGGCGGGCCCGGAGGCGCGGGATTCGGCGCCGCCGGTTCGGCCCACGGGGGTGGCCCCGACGGCCCCGCGGCCTCGTCCAGGATCTCCATCACCGACCCCAACAGCGCCGGCTGCCGGCGGGTCGCCCGACACATCGCGGCACCCAGCGTGTCCAGCGTCCCGTCGTCCGTCGGCAGGCCCACGACGTCCAGGGCGTGGGTGAGCGCCCCGGGGTCCTGACCGTAGATCTGTGAGGCGACCGCACGGACCAGCGCCGGCTGATCGGCCAACACCCGGTCGGGCAACTCCCTCAGCTGCGTGGCGAGTTGGTGGCCGGCCTGGACGCCGGAGCGGGCGGTGTCGCCGGTGGCGGCCGGCAGTCTGGCCCGCGCCAGCCGGGCGCCCATCGCTTCGAGGTCCTGCCCGAGGTCGACCGCGACGTCCTCCGCCACCCGCAACTGACGGTCCGCGTCCGCCAGATCACCGGCCTCCTCGGCCAGCCGCGCGGCGAGCAGCAGCAGTTCCAGCCGCCGCTCGGCGCACCCCGCCCGCTCCGCCTGCCCGACGGCGTCCGCCACCGTCCGCCGGGCCTCGTCGCGCCGCCCGAGCCGGTTGAGGGCGTCCGCCATCAGGGAGTGCAGCGGGCTGCACGGCGTCCACGGCCGCCGCTGCCCCAGCCGGGTCAGCGCCGCGTCCGCGAACCCCTGCGCCAACAGGTCCTCCGCCTCGCGGGCCGCGATCCGCTCCCAGTCCTCCTGGTCGGCGCCCGCGGCCACCCGCTCTGGCGCCCCACCGCCGAGCCGGGCGGTCAGCAGCCCCGCGGCCCGGGGCGACATGTCCTGCTGCGCCCCGGCCAGGAACCGTTCCACGCCGGGCAGCCAACGTTCCTCCACCGACCGCGGATCCTCGTCCAACCGCAGCCGGTGGTAGATCTCCTCGGCGCGCGCCTCCACCCCGTCCCGTGCCGCATAGTGCGCCACCGCCCGCCGCTCGACCTCGCGCATCACCTCGGTGCGGTCCCCGCCGGGCAACCGCAGCATGATGGCGCGGACGTCGCCGCGGTAGCGCACCGTCTCCGGTCCGGTCGGCTCGACCATGTCCAGCCGGCTCAGCTCGGCGAACAGCCGGTGCGCCGCCTCCTCGGTCGCCACCTGCAGTCCGCACGGCCCGGCCAGCACCTCCCGGATGATCTCGGGGCTGATCACCCGCAGCGCCAGCCCCGGATACGCGAGCCGCCGCACGTCCTCGTTGGCGATGTGGCTGAGGATCCGGTCGTAGAGGATGCCCTGGACCAGCATCTGGTCGACGCGGTGGAAGACCTCCTCGCGGCGCTCGGGCAGGCTGCGGATCAGGTCGCCGGTCCGCTCGGACGCGCTGCCGGCGAGCGTCGCGGCCCGGGCGGCCAGCCGCAGGCTGAGCGGATGCCCGCCGACCCGCTCGGCCAACGCCCCGGCCACATCGGGGTCGTCGACGCCCAGGGAGCGCAGCAGGGCGACCGCGGCTGGCCGTTCCAGCTCCCGCAGCTCGATCTCGCCCAACGCCACGGTACGGGACGGGTGGCCGACCGGCGCCCGCCCGGAGACGAGCATCCGGAACCGCGGATAGCCGCTCTGGAGCGAGGTGCAGATCGCCCACATCCGGCCGAGAACCGGCGAGCCGCGGTACTGCGCCGCCTCGAAGGAGTCGACGGCCAGGACGAACGGCGGATCGTGCTGACCGGCCGCGGCCACCGCGCGGACCAGGACGTCGGCCACCCGCCGGACCAGCCCGGTCTCCCGCTCGGTGGCCAGCAGTTGGAACTCCTGCGACGAACTGCGGCCCAGCACCCGAGTGGTGGCCAGCTGGCGCAGCTGGGCGCACCGCTCCTGCTCCTCGCGCTGGGTGGCGGCCGCCTGCTGGCACTCGTCCGCCAACGCATCCAGTTCGGCACGGAACGACGGGTACTGCACGCCGAGTTGGCGCGCCGCCTCGGCGATCAGGGTGACCGGCTCCTGGATGGAGAGGGTGGGCCGCTCGAAGTCGATGTACGCGAACGGGAACGCGGCCGGCCCGCCGTACGGGGGCCCGCCGGCCGGCCCGGCCACGTCGTCCAGCAGGAACTTGGCCAGCAGCGTGCTCTTGCCCATGCCGCCCGGCCCGTGGATGACCAGCGGCGGTACGAAGGCCGCCCGGGCGTCCGTGCCGCGCGGCCGGTCGGCCGGTGCCGTCCCCCCGTCGGCTCCGGAGGCGTCCATGTAGTCGATATAGGCGCGCAGTTGGCTCAGTTCGCCGGAACGGCCCTGGAACGGCGACGCCACCAGCCGCCGGAGCGGCGCCAGTAGCCGGGCCCGTTCCAGTGCCGCCTGGAGCTCGGCGGGGTCCGGCAGGCCGCTGACGCCGGGGATCCGGGAGAGCCACAGCACCGCCTGGAGGGTGTCGGCCAGTTCGTCGGCGGACCAGTGGGCCGGGCGGTCGGCCGTCGGGGGCAGGTTGCCCTGGAGGTAGGCCAGGCAGAGGGCTTCCGGGCCGCCGGGTGCGGTGGGGAACTGCTCGCGGTTGGCCTCCAGGGCGTGCCGGGCGACCGCCGGCCCGGACATGCCGCCCAGCGCGGTCTCCCTGACCTCGGGCTTCAGCGCCCACCTGGTGTGATCCCAGACGCCCAGGGCGGTGCAGTCGTCGAGCAGCGCCAGCACCGCGCCGCCGCTCGGGCGGTCCTCACCGGGCAGCCGCAGCCGCCGCGGGTCGAACGAGGCGAGCAGGCAGGCCGCCTCCCGGTAGGCCCGACGGGCGTCCGGGACGGCCTTCGGGGTCGGCTCCTCGGTCCGCAGTTCCCGCCGCAGTCGGGCGCCGAACTCCTCCCGCAAGCGGGAGCGGGCGAGGCGGTCGGGGTCAGAGGGAGCGGAAGACATGGATGGCCTTCTCCGTCGCCGTGCAGACCCTGCGCATATAGCTCTCGCCGTCGTCGTCCCGGGCATGCGCGGCGTGCAGCACCTCCGTCACCGCCTCCTCGACGAGTCCGGAGATCTCCGCGGGGTCGGCGTCGTCGAGGCGGGCGGGCGGCGCCTCGCGGAAGAGTTGGTCGAAGAAGCTGTGCAGGTCCTGCGGTTCGACGATCCGGGCGGTGTCCCAGCACAGGCTGCCCCGCAGGTCGTAGGGGAGTTGGCGCATCGCCCGGCCGTAGCCGAGCAGGACCAGGCGGGGTGCCTGGTCGCCGCGGATGGCGGCGTGTTCGTAGATCGCCAGCGCCAACTGGCCGATGAAGTCCCAGACGTCGGAGTGCGGATCGAGCTTGTCGCACTCGTCGAGGACCAGCCAGTAGCGCTCGTCGGCGGCGGTGGCCCGACCGACCACCCAGTGCACCGCGTCGCTGAGCGACGGCAACGGATCGTTGAGCGCGGTGGGGTCGAACGGCTGGGTCCCGGAGTGCGCATCGGTGACGAACTCCGCGAGCCGCGCGAGCACCTGCCGGGCGGTGGAGGTGCGCGACAGGGTGACCCGGGCCGGGCGGAACCCGTTGTGCTGCCCGACGTGGCGCAGGAAGTGGTAGGTGTACGACCGTCCGCTGTCCGGTTCGCCGTCCACCAGCAGCACCGACTTCTCCGGGTCGGCGAGGAAGCGGCGCAGGGTCTCCCGCAGGTCCTCGCGGTCGATGAACGCCTCCGTACCGCCCTTGAGGACACAGGTACGGAAGGTGTCCTGAGTGGCGTGGACCCGGGCGTCCTCGCGCAAGCGGCTCAGGAACTCCCTCGCCCGTCGGATCTCCGGGCGGACCACCAACTCATCGATCGTGCTGACCACCTCGACGAGCTTCACCTGCCGCTGGATGGTCCGGCGCGAGGCGTACACCAACGACCGGGCGTTGTCCCCGCTGACGTGGGTGAGGGGGAGGGCGCCGATGAACTCCTCGGAGAACCCGTACTGGACGAGTTGGGTGTGCGGGTCGACGGTGTTGAGGAGATATCTCTCCAGCCACATCGTGACGAGTTCCCATTCCGTCTCGCTCAACGGCATGCCGCACCTACCCGGCCGGCTCGCGGGAGAGGACGTCGGGCCGCTCCCTGACTCCCCGTCCATCGTCCTGTTTGTCATGCTTACATCCGGTCTACCCTGGTGCAAGGCGTGGCACGGAGTCGGAAGTCCCCGCTCAGGCAAGCTGGCCGAAGGTGCGGTCGACGGGTTCCCGGACCGCCGACTGCGCCAGGTACTGGCTGATCCCGTGGTGGTTCTCGCTGTTGTTGGTGACCAGCGCATCGGTGATCAGCTCCGACGGGGTGTACTCCGGCCGCAGGGTGTGCCCGAGCGCCACCAGGTCCCGCAGGTCCGACACGTTGCGCCAGGCCCGCACCCCGTCCGGCACCGCGGGCGGCCGCGCCAGCTGGTCCTGCACCTCGGTGATCGCCAACGGCGACCCCACCGTGACCAGCAACTCCACCTCCCGCTTGTGCTCCCGCAGCACCTCGTAGGCGGCCACCGACCCCAGACTGTGGCCGATGACCACCAGCGGCCCGTCCGCCGGCGGCGGCAGCGCCTCCTCGACCACCTGCCGGATCGCCGGCCCCTTGCCGCCGAAGAAGTACGCGTGGACATCCTTGAAAGTACGCCGAACCAGCTCCCGGAACGCCGCCGTCCGCAACGGCCGGGGCAGCGGCAGCACCTCCAGCGGCAGCGCGCCGCGGTCCCCGTTCTCCGCGGTGCCACCGCCGGTCTCCGCCTCGCCCAGGGTCTCCGCGAGATAGGTCATCTCCCGTAGCCAGCCGACCAGCGCGCCCTGGACGGCCACGTCGTGCGGGCCCTCGGGGGTGCGGCCCTCCAGCCCCGCGGCGCCGGTTTCCCGCCAGGCTTCGCCGACGGTCCGCGTCACGAACTCCTCCGGTGGGTCGAACATCCCGGACGCCGCCGCGGTCGCCGATTCCCCCTCGATCACCGGCCCGCCGTCCAGCGCGTCCACCTGGAAGTCCGGCAGCGGGTGCGCGTACTGCAACGCTGCCCAGTACGCCATGCGGGACGTGTCCGCCATGTCCCGGCCGAAAAGCGCCTGGTCCCATTGCGACTTGAGCAATCCCGAACGGACCTTGTTCCCGTTGCCGTGCACGTAGACCACGGTGGGCCGCCTGCGGTGCATTTCCGCCTCCTGCCGCCGTTCCTCCGCCGCACCTCCTTCCCGGTGGTGCGGGTGGCGCACCGGCACCCGTCCGTAAGCCACTCGAACAGCCGGGTGCGGCGCGCGGCCGGCGGCGCGGTCAGTCGTCCGGGAGCCCGGCCGCCTTGCGGGACCGCTTGTCCCGCACCGGCTCGATGCCCGCGCCCCGCCGGCCGGGGACCGGCACCGGGCGGGGGATCACTCCGAGGGGTAGATGTCCCCGCTCCGCATGGCGCTCTCCTGCTCGCTCCGGCTCTGTAGCCGGCGGGACTTCTCCTGGAGCCGCTGCCGTTCCTTGGGATCGCTGGTGCGCTGCGCGGCGTCGGCCAGCTCCTTGGCCTTCTCCCGCATGTGCTGAAGGCGTTCGCGTGTCTCTTCCGATCCCATGACCGTTCCTTCTCGTCCCGTGCCGGTGCCCGGCGTGCCGATACCCGGCGTTCCCGGAGGTGCGTCGTGGCCGGCGCCCGCCCGGGAAGCCGCTGCTACCAGCCAAACAGGGCCCGCTGCCGTCGGCACCTCGAAGCGTCACGCTGCGCCGTCCGCCCGGTCACGGAGACCGGACCGGGTGGGGTCCGACCCTGAGAGGGGCGGACCGCGGAAGCGCATAATGGTGGCCAGGTAGGGAACCAGCCCGTCCGGAGGTGGGTCCCGATGGCCCCTCTGCTCCTCGTCCTGCTCCTCGTGCTGCTCTTCGCGGGCGCCGCTTTCGCCATGAAACTGCTCTGGCTCGTCGTCCTCGCCCTGGTGGCCGTCGTGCTGATCGGCTTCCTCCGCCACTCGTCGGGCCCGCGCGGCACCCGGGGTCGCCGCCACCCCGGGTAGGCGCAGTCCGATGCCTGCCACCAAAGCCCGCAACACCACTGCGGCCATCGGCGGCGCCCCGTGCTGGGTGAGCCTGATGACGCACGACCCGAAGGGCGCGCAGGACTTCTACGGGCGGGTCCTCGGCTGGCGCTTCCGCCCCGGCACCCTGGAGGCCGAGTTCGCCATCGCCCTGGCCGAGGGCCAGCCGGTCGCCGGGATCGGCGCGCTGACCCCCCAGTGGCACGTTCCCATCGCCTGGACCCCGTACTTCGCCGTGGAAAGCGCGAACGAGACCGCCGCCCGGATCCGCGAGCGCGGCGCCACGGTCGCCGTCGGCCCGCTCGAAGTCGGGAAGGGACGCGCCGCGCTCGCCGCCGACCGGGACGGTGCGGTGTTCGGCCTCTGGGAGGGCCAGACGCTCTCCTGGGCCGTCGGGCAGGGCGGGGCACCCATGTGTCTGGAGCTGCGCACCCGCGACGCCTTCGAGTCGGCGATCTTCTACGGGGAGGTCTTCGGCTGGGCCCCCGACCGGCCCGGCGGCTGCGACATCACCTATGAGCACGACGAGGTGGTGGTGCGCGACGACGGCGGGCACACCGTGGCCGCGCTGCGCGGCGGCGCCGTCGAAGCCGCCCCGGACCCGCACGTCCGCCCCCGCTGGCACGTGTACTTCCCCGTGCACGACATCGAGAAGGTCACCACGGCCGCCGTGGCCGCGGGCGGTCTCACGCTACCGGTGACCCCGATGGTGGACGGCGGCGGCTGCGAGGCCGTGATCCGCGACCCCCAAGGCGGTCTCTTCACCGTTGCCACCGCGCAGGGCTTCTCCCAGAGCTGATTCCGCCCCGCCGACACGCCCGGTCGTTCCCCTGGCCCGCGGCGTGTCTCCACCGGATGGCCCGCCAGCGTTGGCGCCCGCGGCCAAGAGGGACGTTGGCTAACCACAGCAGGCACAACCAGCATGCACAACGCCCGATGAGCGCCGGCACCTCCGGTGCGGACGCTCCCACCTAGTTCAGTGGAGTAGCTACATGTCACCTGAACCAGCTCCTCGTGGGGGCCAAGCCGATCTGTCCCCGACGGAGCACGGCGCATACGTTCCGCCCACCAGCCAGGAGAACGTCTCGTTCCGCACCCTCGTGTGGACGGCGGCCACCACCCGACCCGTAGAGGAAGTCGCCGCTCTCGTGGAGCTGCTCAAGCGCAGTGGCGACGACCCCAACCCCGGCGACGAAGCGCTGCGGGTGGCGGCGATGACCCGCCCGGTGAGCGAGGTCGGGCCGCTACTCGCCCTGCTCGGCGAGGCCCCGCACACCGCGGAGGCCAGCTACGAGGCGCTGCGGGCCGCGGCCGTGGGCAGATCCGTCGACGAGGTCGCCGAGCTGATCAGGCTGTTCGACCGGGCCCAGGACGGCCACGTCCCGACCGCGGAACCCTCGGACGGCGACCACTTCCCCGACGGCCACGCCGACACCGCGAGCATGGCCACCACGACCCTGCCCTCGCTCAGCGACCCCTACGCCGATCCGTACCCCGACCCCTACGGCCACCCGGGGGCCGACCACGGCTATGCCGCCCACGGGTCGGCCGCTCCCGGTGAGCCGGCGATGCGGGACGCCACCCACTGGGACGCCCCGCCGCGGCCCCAGCGCGCCCCCTGGCCGGGTGCCAACGCGCCGCAGGGCGGCGGCTGGCAGACGGCCGGGGCGCCCGCACCGCCCGCTCCCGCGGTCGGCGGTGTCCTGCGGTCCGCACTGCGCTGGCCGGCCGCGGCGACGCTGGCTCTGTGCGGGCTGAGCCACCTGCCGGTGGGGGCCGCGGAGACCCAGGGCGGCGCGTCGGACGCCCTCTCGATGGCCATCGCCGTGGTCTACCTGCTGCTGGCCGGCTGCCTGGCGATGCGCGACACGGCGGCCGTCTGGACCGCGAGCGCCGCGGCCGCGGTCACCGTGATCATCCTGCACGCGCTGTCCCGGGCCGGCGTCCTGGTCCAGCTGCGCAGCAGCCTCGGCGGCGCCTCGATGTGGCCGGAGCTGCTGGCGGTCGGGCTCGCGATCCTCAGTGCCGGCCTGGCCGGTGCCGCGCTGCTGCTGCGGCCGCGCCGGGTGAGCCCCGCGACGGCCGGTGCGTGAGCGGCGCGCGGATGCGGCGGCCGTCCCTTGGGGGGCGGCCGCCGCATCGCGTGTCCGGACCGGTCGCCCGGCTACACGGCCCGGTTCCCGACCGTGCCCGCCAGACCGTCCAGCACGCGCTCCAGTCCGTAGGCGAACTTCTTGTCGCGGATCGTGCGCGGGTCCTGGTCACGTAGCTCCGCGTACCGCTCGCGCAGCTCGGGGTGGTCCGCGGCGGCCTCCTCGGCGGACGGCCACAGGTTCGCCACCCATTCCCGCTCGCTCTGGCCGCTGCGGGCGACCGTGGTCAGCCAGGACGCCTCGTTGATGCTCATCCCGATGACGTACGCGGTGAGGGTGGAGACCGCCAGGTCGGCCTCGTCCGAGGGCAGTCCGGCGGCCTTGAAGAGGCCCAGCATCCCCTCGGAGACCTGCATCAGGTTCGGCCCGAGTTGGGACATGCCCACCTCGCCTAGCACCGAGGCCATCCACGGGTGCTTCAGGATGGTGGCCCGCAGGCTCTGCGCGCACTTGGCGGTGTCGGCCCGCCAGTCGGTGGGGGTGTCGGCCGTCGGCACCACGATCTCGCCGTAGACCTCGTCCACGACCAGTTCGATCAGCTCGTCCTTGTTGGCGACGTGCGAGTAGAACGAGGTGGCCCCGGCGTTCAGCCGTGTTCCCAGGCGCCGCAGGCTCAGGGCGCCGATCCCCTCCTCGTCGAGCAGTCGGACGGCCTCCGCGACGATCTGACTCCGGCTCAGCGCGGGCTGGTCGCGCTTGCGCCGCTCCGGGCGCGTCCACACCGACGGGACGGGCTGCTTGTTGTTGGCCTTGCTGGCCGCCATGACCGGCTCCTCTCTTCGGGGACCAGGGTAGCCCGTTCTCCGTACGACGTGCGTACTTGCGAACAGCGTTCGGTGTCCGTACAGTGTTCGACAGAACGAGCGGTGCTCGACAACGACAGACCGTCGTCGTCGGATCGCCGTCACACCGACGCCACAGTGGGGGAGAAGCCATGTCGAAGAACCTGAGCCGCGAAACGGTCGAGCGCACGGACCGTGAGGTCACCGAGTCGAAGGAGACCGCGACCGCGTTCGACGGCGCCCGGTGGCAGGCGCGCCTCGACGCCCTGCTGAACCGCCACCGCGTCCCCGGCGCCACCCTGGCCGTCCTCGTCGACGGGGAGATCCACGAACTGGCCAGCGGGATCCTGCACCGCGAGACCGGCGTGGCGACGACCACCGACTCGGTCTTCCAGATCGGCTCGGTCAGCAAGGGCTACACCGCCGCCCTGGTGATGCTCCTGGCCGACGCCGGCAAGCTGGACCTGGACGCACGCGTCATCGACATCCTGCCGGAGTTCGCCATCGCCGATGCGGAGGCCACCCGCACGATCACCGTCCGGCAGCTGCTCAACCACACCAGCGGCATCCAGGGCGACCACGTCGAGGACACCGGCCGCGGCGACGACTGCCTCGCCCGCTACATGGCAAGCGCCCGGACCGTGGGCATGACCAACCCGCCCGGCGCCACGATGTCCTACTCCAGCACCGGCTACAACGTCCTCGGCCGCATCGTCGAGGTGATCACCGGCACCACCTGGGACGAGGCCCTGAAGGACCTGATCTACCAGCCCCTCGGACTGGCGCACACCATGACCCTGCCCGAGGAAGTGCTGCGGTTCCGCGCCGCCATGGGACACATGGGCGAACCGGGCGAGCACCCGGTGCCGACCCCGAAGTGGGACATGATGCCCCGCTCGGCCGGCCCCTACGGCGGGATCAGCGCCACCGCCGCCGACGTGGCCCGCTTCGCCCGGCTGTTCGTCGACGGCGGCACCGCACCGGACGGCACCCGGGTGCTCTCGGCCGAGGCCGTCGAAGCCATGCTGGCGCCCGAGGTCGAGATGCCCGACAAGTGGTTCCTCGGCGCCCACTGGGGCCTGGGCTGGGGCCTGTTCGAGTGGGACGGCGTCCGCGGGTTCGGCCACGACGGCAGCACCTTCGGACAGCTCGCCTACCTGCGGGCCCTCCCGGAGAAGGGCCTGGCGATCGCGCTGCTGACCAACGGCGGGGCCGCCGCACCCAAGGTCTTCGAGACGCTCTGCCGCGAACTCACCGCCGAACTCGCCGGGGTCACCATGCCGGAGTTCGGACCGTCCCAGGAGCAAGTGTCCGTCGACCCGCGGCCGTTCACCGGCGGCTACCGCCGCGAGGGATTCCTCATGACCGTCACCGACCGCCCCGAAGGCGAAGGCGTGCTCCGGCTGACCTACGAAGGCGCCGACGGCCTGGCGGGCACCTTCGACCCGCTCCACTGGAACCTCGTCCCGGTCTCGGACACCCCGACCAAGACCGTCTTCGCCGGCCGCCGCAACGCCGATGACGGCTGGATCCCGGTCGTCTTCTACGCCCTCGCGGACGGCAGCCGGTACGTGCACTTCGGAGTGCGGGCCACGGCCAAGTCCTCGTAACCGGCCAGGAAGGACGGCGGGGGTCCGGGCGGCAGTCGCCCGGACCCCCGCATCGTCACGCCACGCTGTCGGCCAGCTCGCTGACCCCCCGGATCCGCGCGCAGTGCGCACAGCAGAAGGAGCGGCCGCCCGCCTCCAGCCCGTGCCCGAGGATCCGGCACTGGCAGTTCTCGCAGGTCGGCGCGAGCAGATGCGCGGCGCACTCCACACAGTCGAAGGCATGAACCTCGCTGTCGATGTGCACTTCGAAGCCCCGCGCGTAGTCGTTCCCGCAGACCTCGCAGACCGTCATGGTGATGCCTCCATTCCGCGGCTCCGTGGGAGGCGCCGGGCCCGCGGAGCCGCCCGCCGGCCCACCGGCGCGCCCCACACCCCTCCTCCATCGTCGCACCGCCCCCGCCGGCCCGCAGGGCACTCACTCCGACGACGAGTAGTGGCGCAGCACCCAGGCGGGCAGCACGAACCAACACACCACGAACCACAGCACCAGACCCGTCACCACCCATGGCGCGGCGCTCCCGCTCAGCGCCAGCCGCAGGATGAGCAGCAGCGCCGACGCCACCGTGCCCAGCAGCAGTACCACCCCGACCAGCGCCAGGCGCGACGCCCACAGCACCGTCTGCGGCTTGAGCCGGTGCCCGGCCACCATCCGGTGGAAGGTCACCGTCCCCACCAGCGCACCGGTCGTGGACGCCCCCAACAGCAGGGTGATCACATAGAGCGTCCGGTCCGCCGCGCTCAGAGTGGCGAACCGCTGGGTGAAGACGACGGTGAGCAGGAAGCCGAACAGGATCTGCACGCCGGTCTGGATGACCCGCACCTCCTGGAGGAGTTCGTTCCACCGGCGGTCGGCGCGCTGCTCCTCGGTCTCGTTGCGGCCACGCGGCCAGATCAGCTCCGACTCGCTGCCGTCATCCCGCTGACCGTTCAGTTCAACTCCTCCGGGTCCCCGCGGCCGCGCCGCTCACTTCGTCCGCTCCACCGGGCCGGCCCGGAACGCCAGCTCGTCGTCCGTGACGTCCACCTGCACCCGGTCCCCGGACGACAGTGCCCCGTCGAGCAACATCCGCGACAGCCGGTTGTCGACCTCGCGCTGGATGGTCCGGCGCAGCGGCCGGGCCCCGTACTCGGGCTGGTGCCCGCGGCGGGTGAGCCAGTCCACGGCGGCCGGGGAGAAGTCGACGGAGATGTCCTGGGCGTGCAACCGGCGGCGGGTGCCCTCCAGGAGCAGGCCGGTGATCTGGTGCAGCTGCTCGTCGGTCAGCTGGCGGAAGACGATGATCTCGTCCAGCCGGTTGAGGAATTCGGGCCGGAAGTGCCCGCGCAGAGCGCCCAGCGCCCGCTCCCGGGCACCGTCGTCCACGCCCGCCTCCGCCGGCCCGAAGCCCAGCACCCCGCGGCCGCCGCTCAGCGCCTCCGAGCCGAGGTTGCTGGTCATCACGATCACGGTGTTCTTGAAGTCCACCGTGCGCCCCTGAGAGTCCGTCAGATGCCCGTCGTCGAGGACCTGCAGCAACATGTTGAAGACGTCCGGATGCGCCTTCTCCACCTCGTCCAGCAACAGCAGGGAGTACGGGTGATGGCGGACCGCCTCGGTGAGCTGACCCGCGTCCTCGTGACCGACGTATCCGGGCGGCGCACCGATCAACCGGCTGACCGTGTGCCGCTCCTGATACTCACTCATGTCGAGCCGCACCATCCGGTCCTCGCTGCCGAACAGCGCCTCGGCCAGCGCCCGCGCGAGCTCGGTCTTGCCCACCCCGGTCGGGCCGAGGAAGAGGAAACTGCCGATCGGCCGGTCCGGATCGGCCAGGCCGGCCCGCGACCGCAGCACCGCCTCCGACACCGCCGTCACCGCGTCCCGCTGCCCGATCACCCGCGTCTGCAGCCGTCCCTCCAACCCCAACAACCGGTCCTTCTCCTCCTCCGTCAGACTGCTCACCGGCACCCCGGTCTGCCGCGACACGATCTCCGCGACGTCCTCGGCGGTGACCTCCACGATCCGCCCGTCGCCGCCCACCGGTCGCTCGCCCTGCGCGTCCTGGACGGTCTTGATCTGCTCGCTGAGCGCGGTGATCCGGTCCCGCAGCTCGGTCGCCCGCTCGTACTGCTCCGAGGCGACCGCCTGGTCCTTGTCCCGGACCAACTGCTCCACCTCGCGCTCCAGATCGCGCACGTTGGGCGTCTTGGTCGCCGACCGCAACCGGACCCGGGCACCCGCCTGGTCGAGCAGGTCGATCGCCTTGTCCGGCAGGAACCGGTCGGTGATGTACCGGTCCGACAGCTCCACCGCCGCCAGCACCGCCTCGTGCGCATACCGCACCTGATGGTGCGCCTCGTAACGGTCCTGGAGCCCGCGCAGGATCTGCACCGTGTCGGGCACGGTCGGCTCGGGCACCAGGATCGGCTGGAAGCGTCGGGCCAGCGCGGCGTCCTTCTCGATGTACCGCCGGTACTCCTCCAGCGTGCTGGCCCCGATGACGTGCAACTCCCCGCGCGCCAGTGCCGGCTTGAGCATGTTGCTGGCCTCCAGCGCACCGCCGTCCCCGGTGCCACCACCCGCCCCCACCACGGTGTGCAACTCGTCGATGAAGACGATCAGCGAGTCGGAGTGCGCCCGGACCTCCTCGATGATGTTGTTCATCCGCTCCTCGAAGTCACCGCGGTAACGGGTCCCGGCCACCACCGCGGTCAGGTCCAGCGCCACGATCCGCCGCCCGGCCAACGTCTCGGGAACGTCCCCGTCGGCCAGCCGCTGCGCCAGCCCCTCCACGATCGCGGTCTTCCCCACGCCCGCGTCGCCGACCAGCACCGGATTGTTCTTCCCCCGCCGCGACAACACCTCGATGGTCTGCTCGATCTGCTCCTCCCGCCCGATGACCGGATCGATCCGACCCGCCCGGGCCAGGTCCGTCAGATCCCGGCTGTACTTGTCCAGCGTGGGCGTCTCGTGATGCGGTACGGCACCGTGCTCGGCGCTCGACCCCGACGGCTGGTGCGCGCCCACCCCGCCGTGCCCGCCCGTCGCCGCCTGCGGATCGAAGTGCGCGAGGTGCAGGATCCGCCCCGCCGCCGAATCCGGATTCGAGGCCAGCGCTTCGAGCACGTGCTCCGGCCCGATGTACGACGCCCCCGTGCCCCGCGCCAGCTCGTGCGCCCCCAGCAACGCACGCTTGACCGCCGGGGTCACCGCGACGCTCTTCTGCAACGGCCCCGACCCGGCATTGCGGTCGATCTCGGCCGCCAGCACATCCGGATCGGCCCCCGACTGCCGCATCAGGCTCCGGGTCGGCTCGGAGCTGAGCGCCGCCCGCAACAGGTGCTCGGTGCCCAGCTCGGGACTGCCGTGTTCGGCCGCGTACGCGGCGGCGGAGGTCACCAGGTCCCGGGCCGGCCCGCTCATCAGCCGCGCGATATCGGCCTGCCGCGGCATCGAGGTCCCTCCCTCCTCACCGGGCGACTGTGCCGAACGCCCGAAGAACCGCGCGAGAAAGTCACCGAACGAGTCCGGGCCATCACCCTCCGGACCCGTGAATCCGTTGCTCATGTGCGTCCGTTCCGCTGTCACGACGGTGCCGCGACACGCTGCCTCGTCAGGTGCGCAGTGCTCATTCCCTGTGCCGTCGCCCGGTGCGTCGTCGCCGCGACGTGCGACACCTCTGCTTCAGGATC
The DNA here is from genome assembly GCF_050471125.1 of Streptomyces sp. RGM 3693. Taxonomy (NCBI): domain Bacteria; kingdom Bacillati; phylum Actinomycetota; class Actinomycetes; order Kitasatosporales; family Streptomycetaceae; genus Streptomyces; species Streptomyces sp. RGM 3693. Next base: position 1,101,780 of record NZ_JBMPPQ010000003.1, on the reverse strand, counting down.
AATGCCACCGGGACCGTTCGCACCTCCGGCACGTCCCCGCCCACCCCCGACGGCCGACCACGGAACCCGCCCCGCACAAGCCATCCCACTGCGCCACCCCCGCACGAGCCGCCCGCCCACGCCCCTCGAACGACTCCCCCGAATGGCGCCCCCGGCCCCGACCGACTTGGCTTGCTCCCACCGTCACCCGAGCGCTGCACGGCCGCGCACCGGAGCCCACCACAGCGGCCCACCGACGGGTAACCGTCGTCGGCACGGCACCGGAGGGGGAGCGGCGGGCGGAAGAGGGGGTACGTCCCGGCCGGAGACGGGCAACGCCTGCGCCTGGACTTCCTGCCGGAATTCCACCGAACGGCCCCCACCACCCTGCCCGCCCTCACGACCGCTACGGCCTGTGCCTGTGCCTGTGCCTGTGCCTGGGCTTGGGGTTGGGCTTGGGGTTGGGCCTGTGTCTGGGCTTGGGCCTACGGAGGGTCTCCCGCTACGTCGTCGTCCACCTCCAACAGCACCAGCCGCCCACCCCCCCCCATGACCGGCGGCGAGCAGTTGCCGGCCGACTACGCACTGGCCGGCCGGACCTCCCGCACGCTCGCCCTCCGCGTCGACGAGCCGCTACATCGCCGCGTCGAGGCCCAGATGGCCGTCGACAACCCCCTGGGCCGGTACGGCTGCACCGGCCAACACCATCCGCGCCCCCGCTCGCCCGGCCGTTCGCCACTTCGGGTTGCTGCGGGCGGAAAGGCATTCAAGGGCCCGATCGGCCCGCTATCTTTGTCAGCTTCACAATCCCGGAATGGGAGGAAGGTATGAGCACCGTGCCATGGACCATCGAACGTATTCGTGAGGCGCTCGCCAGCCCGTCTCTCGCCCGGCGATTCGACGCGGAGCTGGGTCGGGCGCCGGCCGACGAACTGCTGGAGGTCTTCGCGAAGTGGCAGCGGATCGCGGGCGGCCTACGGGCCCAGGCGACCACTGAGATCTGAGGGGCCGGGTGTCCGCGGAGGCCGAGCGCATCCGCGGACACGAGGGGCACGCCGACCACCCCGACGCCTGTCGGGGACGTACGACGGGCCCAACCACGGCGACGTACGCCCCCGACCTCACCCACTGGTCTCCCGGACCAACTGGCTTCCAAGACCAACGCAACACCGCCCGAATGGTCACCGTGCCCCCGGGCCCGCACCGACGCAGCGCCCCGCGCTCCGAGCCTTGCCCAGCACCCTGTTTCACTGTCTGTCAGCAGCCCGGAGTAGCGGAACCGCGGTCGCCACCACGAACAGGCCGAAGAGGGTGAGGGGGAGCAATCCCACCGGGCGCAACAACCAGGTCGGATCCGCAAGCAGCTGCGGCCAGTTGACGATCCAGTTCGCGAGGACGTCCAGGGTCATCACGGCGGCCGCCAGGCGGATTCCTTCCGAACGCACCAGTCCCACCAGTACGACGGCCAGCGGATCGAGCACCGTCAAGCCGACGAAGAACACCTGCAACGGCACCGTGGCGAACGCCGCGTAGACGTGGATCCCACCGCGCGCAAGATCCAGGAAATGCGCGCAGGCCCCTTCGGAGAACCCGAGCACATACGCCGCGAGCACCCATCGTGCCCACCGCGGAAGCACCCGCCACCGCTCACGCGGTCCGCCCGGCCACCCACTCCGTAGTTCACCCCTCATCGGACGAACCTATATCGGACGTCCGGTCGGAGGTCAGGCGCGGCAGCGCAGCATCTCCAGCGGGGAGTTGGCGAGGAAGTCCGCCCAGAAGTCCGCACCGAACTTGCGCACGCCGGCGTCGGGCACCTCCAGCGGGACCCAAGTCAACTCGCCGAATCCGGCCGTCCGCAGACACTCTTCGTAGACCTCGTGGCGCGGGAGAGTGGTGACGAACCCGATCGGCGGGGCGAGCAGCGCCGTGATCCGCACGCGCGGTCCGGTCTCGGCCTTCCCCGCACCCGGGGCACGCCACGGCCTCTGGCGGGCAGTCTCTCCGCACCCCGGCAGACCGTCGCACTGGCAGAAGCCACAAAGATGCGGACAGCGTCCCGGGCTGTCCGCTGTCCGCCGCCCGCTGCGGCGAATCAGGCGAACTCTCGGCCCCCTCATCCAAGGAGTGCGAACGATGCCCGCTCGTGCCACTTCGCGCCGTCATGCACCATGAGGTCAACTGACGCGGCCCGGGACGTGAAGCGGCATGCTGCCATCTCGGAAGTCCGGCCTGTTACGCCCCGCCGGCCGGCAGGTCGTCGCCGATTTGCTCGCGCAGCCACTCGTCGTCGTACACCTTGCTCAGGTAGTTGCGGCCGGAGTCCGGAATCACCACGACCACCAGATCGTCCGGACCGAGCCCGGCGGCGACCCGGAGTGCCGCGGCCACCGCGGTCCCCGCCGACGTGCCCACCAACAGCCCCTCCTCGCAAGCCAGTCGACGGGCGGTCAACAGCGAGTCGCGGTCGTTGATCCGCTCGAACCGGTCCACCACATCGGTGTGGAACGACTCCGGCCAGGAGTCGTCGACCGTCTCGGGATGACGGAACAGGCCGATGCTCTCCACCGCGTACGCGGTGCCGGGCCCGCCCGAGTAGACGGAAGCCTCCGGGTCGGCGCCGATCACCCGGACCCGGCCGCCGCTGACCTCCTTGAGGTAGCCGCCGGTGCCGCTGATCGTGCCGCCGGTGCCGACGCCCGCCACCAGATGCGTGATCCGTCCCTCGGTCTGCCGCCACAGCTCCGGGCCGGTACTGCCGTGGTGCGCACGCGGGTTGGCGGGATTGTTGTACTGGTCGGCCAGCCACGCGCCGGTAGTGGTCCGGGCGATCCGCTGCGCCGTCGACCGGGGGTGGTCGGGGTGCTCACGGGGCACGTCGCCGGGGCAGACCACCACCTCGGCCCCGTAGGCGCGCAGCACCGCCACCTTCTCGGCGCTGCTCTTCTCCGGCAGGGTGAACACACAGCGGTAGCCGCGCTGCGCCGCCACCATGGCCAGGCCCACCCCGGTGTTGCCCGAGGTGGTCTCCACGATGGTGCCGCCCGCCCGCAGCAGCCCGGCGTCCTCGGCGGCCCGCACCATGGACAGTGCGATGCGGTCCTTGACGCTGCCGCCCGGGTTGACGTACTCCAACTTCGCGTAGACCGGCGCGGAAAGGCCCACGGTGATCCGGTTGAGCCGTACCAGCGGGGTGTTGCCGACCATGTCGACAAGGGATTCGTAGACGTCCATCGCAGCAGTCTGCCGGAAAGGCCGAAGCCCGCGGGCCACGTGTCGCAGGGTTCGCTGGGGGCGGTCCACTGCGATCAGCGGCGCGACTGGAGCGAGCCGCGACCAGGCTCGCGACCGGAGCCGCGACCAGCCGGGCGGCCGGAGCCGCGTCGGTGCCCGGGCTTGCCGGGTGACCGTGCCTGAGATGCCGTCGGCGGTAGGCGCGTTGGGTTGAGTTGATGCGCCGATGCATAGCCATTAGTCGTCCGTTAGTAGAACGCCAACCAGCTCCTCGAAGCTGATTGTTGTCCGGGAGCGAGACGAGAGAACAGAGCAACGGGAGACCAGATGAACACCGCCACCAACCGCCTCCGCGGCCGCGCCGGCCGCCGTATTGCCGCCGCCCTCGTCACCGCCGCGGCGCTGGGCCTGGGGGTCACCGCCTGCGGGCAGGGCTCCGGGCCGGCGGCCGCTGTCAGCTCCTCGCCCTCGACCCAGCCCACGAGCAGCTCCGCTTCGAACGACTCCGGCGCGCAGGGCCAGAACGGCGGCAAGTCCGCCACGGCGCCGTCCACTGCCCGGGGCGCGGGCCACGGCGGGGGTTCCGGGACCGGCGGCAGCACCGGCGGCAAGTCGGCCTCCGGCGGGGGCGGCGTCGCGCACGCGGGTAACCACCGCACGATCGTCGGCACGCTGCAGTACCTCGCGCCCGGCAAGCTGATCGTCAAGCCCCAGGGCGGCGGCATGGAGCAGGCGTTCTTCGTCGCCAACGCCACGCGGATCCTCGGCGCGGCCGCGATCTGCTCCGTCGACGACGGCCGCGTGACGATCGGCCACGACGGCTACGGCACCTCGAAGTGCACCGTGGACCAGCTGGAGAAGGCCGCGAAGACCAGCAGCGTCACCGTCCGCGTCACCATGAACCCCAAGTCCGGTGCCGCCGAGACCGTCGAGGAGAAGTACCACCCGTAAGCCCCCGCACCCCCCGCACTCTGCGCGCCCGGTGGGCCCTTCGCCCCACCGGGCGCGCGAGCCTGCGATCTCCCGGGCCGGGCCGGGCCCCGTGCCGGGTGATCGCAGGACGGTCCGCGCCTATGCGGACGGCGAGTTCTTTCCGGCGTGGCGGGCACGTGCGTGCTCCAGGGCCGCGTCGAAGTCGCGCTGGGTGTCCTCACACCAGTGCAGCAGGTCGGCGAGGACGTGCTGCAGGGTCTCGCCGGGACTGCGGCGCCAGCCGTCGCCCGAGAGCGTGTACGTCTCCAGAGCCGCGTTGGCTCGTCTCACCGCGGCATCGTGCCCGTCCACCGTCATCGCCATCGTCCCCTCCCGTGGAAGCTCGCAAAAACTATAGCGCGCTGTATATTTGCAATGCATTTCACTTTTAGGCGAGGCGGGCGCGAGCCACCGGGGCAGAGGCAGGAACGTATGGAGACACCCTCGGACGGGCTGCGCACGGTGACGGCCGTCCGGTATGTGACCCCGCTGCGGGGCGGCGGCTCCGTCCCGGGTGTCGTCGAGGCCGACGACCTGGGGACGTACGTGGTCAAGTTCACCGGCTCGGCACAGGGGCGCAAGGCGCTCGTCGCCGAGGTCATCGTGGGCGAGCTGGCACGTCATCTCGGGCTGCGCGTACCGGAGTTGGTGCTGGTGAACTTCGACCCAGCGGTCGCCGCCGAGGAACCGCACGAGGAGGTGCAGGACCTGCTGCACGCCAGCGCGGGACTCAACCTCGGCATGGACTACCTGCCGGGAGCCGCCGACTTCACGCCGGGCGTGCCGGACGTCGACCCGGTGGAGTCCGCCAGGATCCTCTGGCTGGACGCGTTCACCGCGAATGTGGACCGCACGGTGCACAGCTCGAATCTCATGACGTGGCCGACCTCCGGCCACCAAGAACCCCGTCTGTGGCTCATCGACCACGGCGCGTCGCTGGTGTTCCACCACCGGTGGGAAAGCGCGGCGGACGCGGTCGGCAAGGCGTACGACTTCCGGTCGCACGCGCTCGGCTCGCCCGGCCTCGACATGGCAGCGGCAGACGCCGAGTTGGCACACCAGGTGACCCCGGAGCTGTTGCGCCGGGTCGTCGCCGCCGTACCGGACGCCTGGCTGGCCGATGAGCCAGGGTTCGGCACCCCGGACGACCTCCGCGACGCCTACGTGACCCACCTCGCCTCCCGCGCACGGGTGTCCGCCCGATGGCTCCCCAAGGAGATGCCGTGACTGAAGGGCTGCGGGAACGGAAGAAGCGGCAGACGCGGCAGCGGATCTCCGAGGCGGCCCTCCGCCTGTTCGTGGCGCGAGGCTTCGACAACGTCACCATCGTCGAGGTCGCGGCGGCGGCGGACGTCTCGGTCAACACCCTCTACAACTACTTCGAGGCCAAGGAAGACCTCGTCCTGCCGCCGGACGAGGCGTCCCCACAGCGGCTCGCCGACATCGTGCGCACCCGGCAGCCCGGCGAGTCCGCCGCACGGGCGGTGCTCGGCCGGCTACGGGACGAACTGCGGCGCCGTGACCGGAAGGTGGGCCTGACCGCGGGTTTCGGCCCCGTATTCGAAATGATGCGGGCCGCCCCCACACTCACCGCCCGCCTGGAGGACCTCGGCCGGCAGATGACCGACGCACTCACCACGGTCCTGGCCGAGGAGGCCGGAGCCGCGCCCGACGACCAGACACCGCGCGTGGTCGCCAGCCAGATCGGCTGGTTCCACTCGCTGGTCTATGGCGAGATCGGCCGGCGCATCGTGGCGGGCGAGAAGCCCGCCACGATCGCCGAAGCCCTCCTGGAACTCCTCGACGTCGTCGAGGAGACGCTGGGCGAACGAGCGCTCGGCTACGCCACCCGCGAGGACTGACACCGCCGGTCCGCCCGCCACCGACGACAGGCACAACGCCTGCACAACCTCTCCCTCGGCGACTGACCGCGCACGCCCGAACACCGCTTCAGCCAGCGTGAACACGGCCTTCTGCAACACCCGGCGGCCAGAATGGGAAGACGAACACTGCTGTTACTACGCCCGCTGCTGACTGTGTCGTTGGCCACCGGCCCGGTCCAGCGATCGCACCGGTCACCGTCTCCATGACGTTTCCTCCGACAGTTACGGCCTGCGGCACCGGCCCGGTCACGTTGAGGGCAGTACTCACGGGTGGGGGGTGATGACGGCGCGTCCTTGGATCTTGCCGTCGTGCAGGAGCTGGTATGCCTCGTTGGCGCGTTCCAAGGGGAAGTGCTCGACCAGCATCTTGATCTTTTGCTGCTGGGCGAGAGTGATCATTTCCATCAGTTCGGGAAGGGAGCCCCAGTAGGGCGAGGCGACCGAGCACTCGTGCGGCGGGCTCGCGAAGTTGACGGGCAGGGCTCCGCCGCCGAGACCCACGATGGTCAGGTGGCCAAGCATCCTGGACACCTGAGCAGCCATCCGCAAGGTCGGATCTATGCCGACCATGTCGAGCACGAGCTGAGCGCCCTGTTGTCCTGTCATGTCCTTGATGCGTGTGACCGCCTCCTCGCCCGAGAGCAGAGCCTCGTCCGCACCCATGCGCTTAGCGGTTTCCAACTTGCCGGCATCGGTGTCCACGGCGACGACGGTGGTCGCCGCGCTGAGCGCTCGGACCATCTGGATGGCCATCTGGCCCAGCCCGCCCACCCCGATCACCACCGCGGTCGAACCCGGCCCCAGCAGGTGCACCGATCGCTTGACGGCGTGATAGCTGGTCAGCCCCGCGTCGCTGAGCGGGGCAGCCTGGCGGGGGTCGAGGGTGCCCAGTGGAATCAGGAATCGCGCCGCCGGGACCATCAGGTACTCGGCCATTCCGCCGTCGTGACCGCCACCCAGGCCCCCGCCCTGGCCACTGGCCTTCTGGCAGTAATTCTCCCGGCCCTCCCGGCAGTTGATGCACGTCCCACAGCCCCAGGGACCGTAGACCATCACAGGGTCTCCGGGCGCGAACCCAGTGGCCCCCGGCCCCAGGCTCTCCACCCATCCCGCATTCTCATGGCCGAGCGTGAAGGGCAGTTCTGTGGCGAACCCAGGTGGTGGTCCGGGTGCCTCCATGATGTGCAGATCTGAGTGGCACGCCCCGGCACCCCCGACCTTCACCAGGACCTGCCCCGGCCCGGGCTCGGGCACCGGCACCTCGCGCAGCTCGGGCGGTTGCTGCCATCCGACGAGTTGAAAAGCCTGCATAGCGATCCCTCACGCACGCTGATTCAGTCGCGGATCCCGTCGATGTCGACCAGGACGTGGCGCGGGCCACGGAAAATCTGGTTGTGGCGGTACGGCGGTGGGTCCTCTACGAGCCGGGGATTCTCCACCCGGCGGACGAACTCACTGACCGCGACTTGGACTTCGAGCCGCGCGAGCGGAGCGCCGAAGCAGAAGTGGATGCCCTGGCTGAATCCGAGGTGCTGGTTGTCCCGGCGTTCGAGGTCAAGCTCGTCAGGGTTGGCGAACCGCTTCGGGTCGCGGTTCGCCGAGCCGTATGCCAAGAAGATCGGCGCGCCCTTTGGGATGGTGGTGCCTGCGATGTCGATGTCTTCCACGGCGGAGCGGGTGTGCCAGAACTGGACCGACGACTCGAAGCGCAGCAACTCCTCGACCCCGGGCACGATCAGCTCGGGCCGGCGGCGCAGCTTCTCGAGCGCCTCGGGGTGCCGTAGCAGGGTGAGCACGCTGTGGGCGATGAGATTGACCGTGGTTTCGTGCCCGGCGAAGATCAGGAGCAGGGTGTTGCTCGCGAGCACGCCCTTGGACATCCGTCCCTCCGGGCCGTCCTCGTTCACCATCGCCGAGAGCATGCCCGAGCCGGGCTGCTGGGCGTACCGGTCGAGCAACTCAGCTGCGAACTGCCCGAACTCCTGCACGGCCTGCTGCCCTCCGGCCTGTCGGCTCCGGATCTCTTCGGAGGCGGCCTCGGGGCCGAAATCCAAAGCGTCCAGGGCCGTCTCGATCCAGCTGTGGAAGCGTGGCTCGTCTTCCAGTGGCACGCCCAGGATTTTGCAGATCACGGTCACCGGCAGGGGGTAGGCGAACTCGTCGACGGCATCGATCCGGGTCTTGCCCTGCATGCTGTCCAGGAGGCCGTCCACGATGCGGCGGATCTCGGGCTCCAGGTCGGAGATCAGGTGAGGTGAATGGGGAGGGCCGACGAAGTGCGGCATCATCATCCGGCGATCTCGATCGTGCTCGGGCGGGTCGCAGGTGATGATGGTCGGCTCGGTCAGCGCCTCCCTGATCGGCTCGGCCACCGGCTCCGCGGAGCCCTCTGCCTGGGCCGCGACCGGGACGGGACACTTTCTTGGATCCGAACTGACCCGGGGGTCGTGGAGCAGCGCGACGACCTCCCGGTAGGTGCTGACGACATAGGTTCCATCCGGCTGCCGCGCCACCGGTGTCTTACGCAGTTCCTCGTAGAAGGGGTACGGATTGGCGCGGTTGGCGTAGCGGAGGGCCTGCTGCCAGGGGGTTTCCTCGACCACGAGGCTCCCCTCCTTCTTCCTGTCGATGCTGTCCGCTTGCACGCCCATCCGGCGGGCGCGTCAACGAGGGCGTGGCCGGAACTCGGCCCTCCGCTCGCTCGGGTCGTGGCCGGTCAGGACGACGTCGGGGATCGCCGTCGGGACGCCGGGTTGCGGGAACTCGGCTGGCATCGGCTTCATGTCCGGAGGCTGGTCCCAGCCTGGCGGCGGAGGCGGGAACGGACCCGATCGCTCGATCAGGTTCCCGTAGTGCTCCAGCCACTTGCCGTGATCGAAGGTGACGGCGGCGACGATGCGGCCGCGGCGGCCATAGGCGGCCGCGAAGCGGCGCTCCTTGATGGACCCCTGTGTGAAGACGATCTCGTCAGCGAAAGGCGGCACGCCGACGGACTTGATGTTGACGCCGAACTGACCGGACCAGAAGCCGGGCAGCAGCAGATGCGGGCGATAGAGGGGCTCGAGGTTCACCATGTTGTGGGCCGCTACCTCGGCGCCGAAAACGGCATTGTCCCAGTGCTCCATCGCGAGGAACTGGTACTCGTAAAGCACATGGGGCGCGCGCGCCACGTCCCCTGCCACGTAGATGCTGTCGGTGACCACGCCGTTGACGTCGAAGGCGCGACCGCCGGCGTCGCAACCTACGCCCCAGAAACCGGAGGCCAGCCCGGCGCCCTCCAGCCATTCCACGTTGCGGATCGACCCCAGCGAGGCCACCACCACGTCGGCTTCGATGGTGGTTCCGTCCGAGAGATGAGCACGCCGCACGTGTCCGCCGGAGTCGCCCTCCAGCGACGACACGCCCAGCCCGCAGCGCAGGTCCACGCCGTGGTCGCGCTGCATCTCCGCGGCAATCTCAGCGATCACCCCGCCGAGCGCGCCGACCAGCGGCGCCGAGCCCCGCTCCACGACGGTCACCGGGAGATCGAGTTCCCGGCAGACCGAGGCCACCTCCGACCCGATGAACCCGGCGCCGATGACCAGGACCCGCGACGGCGGTGCGGCCAGCGCCTTTTGCAGTTGGGCGGCATCATCACGCGACCGAATCGTGTGCACCCCGTCCAGGGCTGCCTCGTCCGGGTTCGGCCACTGTCGCGCCCGGGTGCCCGTGGCGATCAGCAAGCGGTCGTACGGGATGTGCTCGCCGTCGGCCAGACGCACCTGCTTGGCGGCCCGGTCCAACCCTGTGGCTGCCACCCCGAGCCGCCATTGCGCATTCACTTCTCGCAGGCGGGGCAGCTTGGTGTGATCAGCCGGCACCCAGCCTTTGAGCACCTGCTTGGACAGCGGGGGACGGTCGTAGGGCTCGTACGGCTCGTCCCCAATGATGGTCAGAGATCCGGTGAAGCCCTCCACACGCAGGGCTTCAGCGGCCCGCAGTCCGGCCAGGGACGCACCGACGATGACAATCCGGCCATTGGCCCTGAACTCGCGCACCAGCTCTGCGACCGTCGCCCGCACGGTCATGACGTCTCGCTCTCGTCTGCGCCGTCCAAGCGGTCGATCACGATCGCCTGCACGGGACACGCCGCAGCGGCTCGCTCAACCTGCAGGCGCCGCTCGTCATCGGGGTTCGGCTCGTAGGTGAGCGCCTCCTGGCCAGTCAATCTGAAGTCCTCGTGCGCCAAATACACGCATTGTGCGTATCCCTGGCACCGATTCAGGTCCACGGCGATCCGCATGGGCAGACTCCTTCCGACTCTGCCGCCCAGCTGGACAGCCCACCCGTCGCCCCCGGCTGAGCACCCGTATGTTTCGATCTTCTCCGCCACGGCGGTGCATACGGCCGGTGAGCGTCACGGTCCGAAGGTCGCGGTCCGATCCGATGGCATCGGCATCAAGATTGCCCCGCCGTTCGCCTAAAAACATCCTTGCCCCGTCTTCCGACGACCGCAAATTCGCTGTTCCGGAAAACACCTCTCAGGTCAGCTGTAGTTCTTGATCTCTGGCTGTGCCGTGCAGGCCCAGGGGGCTTCCGAAGTGCTTGCCCGCCCTGGAAACGGTCACCGTCATTATGAGCCCGGATCCACCGGCTTGATTCCCGGTTGATCGTTTCGGGGTCGTGCAGGCCGTGTTGGGGCTGAGTTGCGGATTCGGGCGTGGGGTGGCCGCTGGTCTGCCCAGCTCTTCCACTTTGTCCACAGGTCTCGGGCCCTTTCGGGCAGGTCGGTCAGGGAGCGTCAGAGGGCCGGCGGCGCATGCACCGTGCTGAACAGCTGGGTGAAGTCCTCGCTCCAGGGCCAGCGTTCGGGCAGGTGCAGGGTGAGGCGGCGGGCGGAGCGGGCCAGGCGGGCGGGCACGTTGATCAGGCGGTCACGGATGGTGGCGGTGGTCGCCCTGGCGTGGAACGCGGAGGCCAGGGCGCCGGCGGCGCGGGTCAGGTTGTGTGCCAGGGCCGCCAGGGCGAGCCACGCGGCATTGGCCTGGAAATGACCGGACGGCGCGTGGGCGAAGCCGCTGTTCTTGACATCGGCGATCACCTGCTCGACGACAGCGTGCCGGCGGTGATCACGCTCGGCATCCCTCAAGGCGAGCGGGGAGTCGGTGAACGCGGTGTGGTAGCGCCAGGTGTCGAAGAGCGTGCCCTGCCCGGCGGGGACGGTACCGGCGCTCAGGCGCTTGACGCGGCGCACGATCAGTCGGGCGGTGACCTGCTGTTTCTTCGGCTTGGAAGTGAAAGCGGTGTAGAGGATCTCGGCTATCTCGGCGTCGGAGATCCAGCACTGGCCCTCCTCGTCCCAGACCGCTTGGGGATATTTGATCGGTGTCCAGGCGTCCTCGTCGATGCGGGCGTTGGTGGCCTTGGCGGAGGCGTTCATCCGCATGGTGATGGAGAAGCGGGCACCCAGGGCCCGGCAGGCGTTGATGACGTCGGCGCCGTAGAACGCGGAGTCCGCCCGCAGCACCAGCAGGCCGCTGGCGCCGCAGGCGCGTGCGGTGCGGATGGTCTCAGCGACGAACGCCGCCGCCCCGCGCGCGGAGTTCGAGGGTCCCTTGCGCAGCCTGGTGGCGGCGATCACGGGGGCGGACAGGGGCGTGGAGACGACGCCGAGCAGCGCATTCAGGCCCTTGACCTTGCTGTATCCGTAGCCAGCGCCCTGTTTGGCGTAGCCGTGGGTGCGGCGGATGGTGTCGTCGATGTCCACGTATGCGGCCTGGTCCGCGCCGGGCAGCAGCGGGGTGTGACGGGCCAGTTCGGGCAGGAACCGGCGGGCCACGGCGTGCAGTTGCTTCACATGCCCGTGGGTGAAGGAGCGCAGGAACGACCCCAGCGTGGACGGGGCCCGCACTCCGGAGAACAGGCGGCCCATCGCACCGTGCCGCAGCCGGTCCATGTCGTCGATGCTGTCGGCGCCCGCAGCCATGCCGCCCACCAGCGACATCAGTTTCGCCGCAGGGAAGGCGCCGGTGCCGTCCTTCGAGGCGGGCAGCCTGACGTGCTCCCCGACCAGCGCGGGCAGACCGCACCGCTCGGCCAGCCGCACCACCGGCTCCAGCCCGCCGTACGCGATCAGGTTCGGATCATCGAACGCGGATGAGACCGCCGCCGCGGCATGGGAAGATTGCATCTCGGAAGTGCCTTGCCGATCGTGCCTGATGTGGTCCTAGAGAAACCCCATCATCGCAGGTCGCAAGGCACTTCTTCGTTTCTGGAAGAACCATCCACGGGCATCAAGCCGGGTGATCCGGACTCAGCGCACCAGGCAAGGGGGTTCTGACAGTACCTGGATCACCAGGGTCTCCCAGACGTCCAAAACGCCTGTCAACCTGGTTGAGTCGAAAGCACCGACAACACTCCATGGACACGCACTGCAGCTTTACCTCCATCAGTTCAATTCAGCTGCCCCGAATGCGCGACCGTGTCGGCGCATTGTTCCACGGCAGAAGGGACGGAGATCAATGGCGGACGCCCAATTCACCACTCGCACAGAACTTTTCGATCTGAGTGGGAAGTACGCCCTTGTCACTGGCGGCACCAGGGGCATTGGGATGATGATAGCGCGCGGCCTTCTCCAGGCGGGCGCCCGCGTTGTCATCAGCTCACGCAAGGCAGACGCGTGCGCGGAGGCACAGCATCTACTGTCCGAATTCGGCGACGTTCAAGCAATTCCCGCCGACCTGTCCAGGCACGACGAGTGTCAGCGCCTCGCTGATCTTGTCAAGGTCGACTCGGAACGCCTGGACATCCTTGTCAACAACGCGGGAGCGATGTGGCGCGAGCCGCTGGCGACGTTCCCGGACGAGGCCTGGGACGCAGTGATCGACCTCAACCTCAAGTCGCCGTTCTGGCTGGTGCAGGCGCTGCTTCCCGCACTTCGCAGGGCGGGCACCGCCGGTGATCCCGCGCGGATCATCAACATCGGCAGTATCGCCGCCATCCACGTCGCCCAGTCGCCCAACTACTCGTACGCCAGCAGCAAAGCGGCACTCCATCAACTCACCAGAGTGCTTGCCAGAGAGCTGGGCCCACAGCATGTCACGGTGAACGCGGTAGCACCGGGAGTGTTCCCGTCACAGATGATGGCGTCCACGCTCGATGCCATCGGCGACACGATCGCGGCGGCGGCCCCTCTGCGCCGGCTCGGCCGCGACGACGACATGGCAGGTATCGCCGTGTTTCTCGCCAGCCGGGCCGGGTCCTACCTCACGGGCACCATCATCCCGGTGGACGGCGGCATCGCGACGACCGCAACGGGTACCCCGTAGACTGCGGAACGGGCTTACGGTGAGGGGACTGCCACGATGGATCTACGCACCGAGATCCGGGAGTTTCTCAGCTCGCGTCGCGCCCGCATCACACCCGAGCAGGCGGGCCTGCCCGCTTACGGCGGCAATCGTCGGGTCAAAGGTCTGCGTCGCGAGGAGGTAGCGCTACTGGCGGGGGTGTCGGTCGACTACTACGTGCGCATGGAGCGCGGCGGCCTCGCCGGTGCCTCCGATGGCGTGCTCGACGCGTTGGCCTCTGCCTTGCAACTCGACGAGGCCGAGCGCGGCCACCTGTTCCGCCTCGCGCGCCGATCCAGGGCGCCCGGCGGCCCACGTCGGCGCAGGCCTGCCGTGACGGTGCGCTCGACGCTGCAGCAGGTGCTCGACGCGATCTCCGATGCGCCGGCCTGGATCTGTAACGGACGTTATGACGTGCTCGCCATGAATCAACTCGCCCGCGCGCTGTTTTCACCGGTGCTGGCCGACCCGCGACGGCCCGCGAACACGACGCGGTTCGTCTATCTAAACCCCGAGGCGGCCAGGGATTTCTTTGTCGACTACGACCAAATTGCCGGTGACGCGGCCGCGAAGCTACGCATGGAAGCCGGCCGCAATCCGCACGACGAGGAGCTGATCGCCCTGGTCGGCGAACTGTCAACGTGCAGTGAGCTATTCCGGCAGCGGTGGGCGTCTCAGGACGTGCGGCTGCACCGGTCCGGACGCAAGCGGGTGCACCATCCGATCGTGGGCCGGCTCGACTTGGACGTCGAGTCCCTGGAACTGCCCGCCGAACCCGGCCTGCACCTCAACGTCTACACCGCACCCGCGGGCACGCCGACCGCTGACAATTTGGCGCTCCTGGCGTCGTGGGCGGCCACCCGACAGACGCTGGCGACCGAGCTCGAAGCACACAACGGATAGTCCAACCCCTTCAGCCGTACTAGGGTCCGTCTCCCCGACCAGCGCGGGCAGACCACACCGGTCGGCCAGCCGCACCACCGGCTCCAGCCCGCCGTACGCGATCAGGTCCGGATCATCGAACGCGGATGAGACCGCCGCCGCGGCATGGGAAGATTGCATCTCGGAAGTGCCTTGCCGATCGTGCCTGATGTGGTCCTAGAGAAACCCCAACATCGCAGGTCGCAAGGCACTTCTTCGCTTCTGGGTGAACCATCCACGGGCATCAAGCCGGTGGATCCGGGATGAGCGTTTGCGGAGGCAATACAGCCCAGCCGCCCGAGCAGGCTGAAGCCGCTGCGCTGATCATGCCCTGATACGCCCGGTCGCCGCCCGGAGATGTTGTGAGCTTCAACGACGCTCTACAGAGGGCGTCCGCTCCGCGTACGCGGAGATGCTCCGTGGTCGCCATTGATCTGGTGATTCTGGTTCTCCGCGCACGCTTTCAGCGCCTCATGACCAGCATGCACCTTGTTAGCCCGCAGGGTTGCTTCATCCCGCAAAGCCCGGCGTCGAGTCTCCCGGGTCGGCTCGCCAACGGCCAGTAAACGAGTGAAACCTGGGCTTTATCGGCCTCGCTGCCGCCCTGTGCTGCCAAGCACCTCATGCGCCTCACCACATAGGACACGGTCTTAGAAGCGTTAACCACATATCGTGGTTGACCCTGTGCGCGCAAGGTTTGATCCTCGATCCAACTCTCCTCGCGGTGCAGAGATGGTTTTCGATTGAATCGGGCATGGTCCCTCTTTCGCGAGGGCGGTGTTAATTCCCTCTCGAAGGGAGGTCTAGCGGTTGCTCCTTGGGGCGTGTCTCGCTGTGGCTTGTCCACGATGGCTTGCCGCTGATCCTCTCGGCTTGCGTCGTCCGGATAGGACACGTGCCGCCAGCCGGTTGCCGAGATGAAGAACGTCACGCCCAGGGCGTATACGTCAGCCTCAGCCGTCGGTACCGCGGTACCGATCTCCAAGATGCTCTGAGAGGGCGGTTCGTTAAGTGATGTCCCTTTCCAGGTGATGCTTGGGGCAGGGGTGCTGGCCGCGGCGCCGGCTACTGCTTCCTGGTGAAGTTGCCGGTGTCGGCTTCGGTGAGGATGCCGAGTTTGACCAGGCGCTTCAGCTTCGCCCGGGTGCCTTCGACGTTCTTCGGCAGCACTTCGTGGCCGAGGGCCTGGCATACGTCTCGGGCCCGCAGGGGGCCGGTCGCCTCGTTGAAGACAGCGAGGATGCGCGGGTAGTCCGGGTGCTCTGGTGTCTCCGGCGGGGATGCGGGGATGCGGGGAGCCGGTCGGCGAGGTCGGTGACGGTCTTGCGGGTGATCGCGAGGCGCTCAAGGCGTGTCTCGGCCTCCCGCAGCCGGGCCCGCAGGTCGTCGACCTGCGCGCGAAGGTCGACGGCCAAGGCCCGGGCGGCGTCCTCTTGGAGGTCCAGTGCCTCCAAGAGGGAGCGAATGTTCATGCGCTCACCGCCTCTTCGCGCCAGGTGGAGGTGTTCGCACCGGTGAGGCGGCGGATCATGACGTGGGACTTCGCCCAGTAGACGCGGGAGGCGGACGAGGCGGTGCGGTGCTCGTAGTAACGGGCCAGGAAGCCCTGGTCGACCAGGGCTATGCGGACGATATCGCCCGTGCACTCGGCAACCTGGTCCAGCAGGACGATGCCCGCGGTGTTGTCGTGGATGTTCGCGGCGAGGACGACGACCGCGATGACCAGGCCGAGGACGTCCACGGCCAAGCCGCGCTTGCGGCCCGACACACGCTTGGCCGGATCGTGGCCGGTCGTGGAGGCGGGGACCCCGACGGCCGCGTGGACACTCTGCGTGTCCAGCACCACCAGGGTCGGGTCCTCTCATCGCCGGGCGCGTTCACCGACCTGGCAGCGCAGGAGCTCATGAATGACCTGGTCGGTTCCGTCGTCCCGCCAGGCGGCGAAGTAGTAGTACGTCGCACTCTTCTGCGGCAGGTCGTGCGGGAGGTAGGCCCACTGGCAGCCGGTCCGCCCCTGGTAGAGGATCGCGTTCACGGTCTCCCGCATGTCGTAGGCGCCCTGATGACCGCTGACCGAAGGGTGCCGGTCCTTCCACGCGGTGATCACCGGCTCGATCAACGACCACTGCTCGTCCGATAAGTCGCTGGGATACGGCTTCCGTTCACTCACCCCGCCAACCCCAGCAGACCTGCACCGCGGACCCACAGACTCCACCAAACCCCACACCATCAGGCGACCACAGAGCGACTCAAAGACTCACGAACCGCCCTCTCAGGGTTTCGTCTGGCCGCGGATTCCCCTGCTCCAGGCGCTTGACCTGTCCGTGAACCCGGGTCAGCGTCTCGTTCACCTCCTGAGCCGGGGCAACCACAGCGTTAGGGGCGATCATCAGGGCCTCGGACCAGCGGTTGCGGTAGGTGTCCTTGGATTCTCCCAGCGCCCGAATGTCCTCGTCCGCGGGCGCACGGTCTCGCATGACGTAAAGGTGACGACTGAGGGCCGTGGCGAACTGCCGTGCATCCCGGTGCAATTCCGAATAGCAGCTTCGTCGCAGCTCACGGTTGTCGCGGGCCTCCTGGATGGCTTGGGTCATCGCCAACTCGCGCCTCTTCGCCCGGTCGGCACCCCGTTGGGTGAGCAACGCACCCCCGAGCGTCCCCGCTACACCAGTCACCGCGATCAGCACCGCCCCAACGTCCATGTGCCACCGTAGACCGCACCCTCCGGTGGCACATGGAGAGGGGCGCAGCTCGCCACCGGTACGGATCCGCGGAGACCCGGTAACGGCGGTACGGTCCCGTGCACATGGCGTACGTGGAGCACCTGGTGCACGGGACCTGGTTCCTTGCGGCGCGCGTCAGCGGTGTCCGATTAATGGTTCACGGACAACGGCTCACGGCAAGCGGCTTGCGGTCAGTGGCGGACGCCCGACGGCTTGGGCAGGGTGCAGCCCGCGGCGTTCAGGTCGAGCTTGTTGCCGGTGCCGAAGCACTTGGGGATGGTGTAGGTCTCCTGCGCGTACCCGATGCCGTTGTGGACGGTGACGTTGCCGCTCTCGTCCACCTCGCACGGGTTGTTGAGGGTGCAGCGCTCGCCGTTCTCGTTGATGGTGTTGTTGATGGCGGTGACCTTGCCGGTGGAGTTGTCGACCACCGGCGACCCGGAGGTACCACCGATCACCTTGCACTCCGGGGTGTAGCGGACCGAGTCCTTCCAGGTCCAGTCGCCCTCCTTGAGGGTGGGCGCGAACCCGTCGATGCTGCAGGTGTAGGTCTTCTTCCAGTAGCCGGAGACGACCGTGATCCCGGCACCCTTGGTGGGGTGGTCGGTGGACAGCTCCAGCGGCTTGATGCCGTACTTCTGCTCGATCTCCGCGTACGTCGAGCCGGTCTCGTACAGCGTCACGTCGGTGTCGGTCATCGTCGCGTAGGTAACCTTGGTGGCCTGGATCGTGCCCAGGTCGCCGGCGGCCTTGTCCAGGACGGTGAAGCTGCGAGTGGACGGCTGGTCGACTATCACCTGGCCCGCGGACGGCATCCCGCTCTCCAGGCAGTGCCCGTTGGTCATCACCAGCGCCGGGTCGTTCGGCTGCGAGGTGGGCATCTTGACGATCGATCCGGAGCAGTCGTCCAGCGCGACCGTGCCGGCGAAGTCAACGGCCTTGGTCTGCGGGGGCTTGGGCTTGTGGTGCGCCGGGGCGGCGCCCGCCGGGGTGGCGGCGGTCACCAAGGCGGCGGCTCCCAGTACGGCGGTGGCCAGGGTGCCGACGAGAGGTCGATACATGTGGGGGTCCTCTCAGCTCTGTGTCCGGATTTCCGCGGCGTCAGTTCTCTTCCGCCGCTCCGGATTTGTCATGCGCATTGTGTGCCGGAGGGCGCCCCACGGCAATGAACTTCGGAGAACGATGAGAAATTGTTGCGGAGATCGCGACGGGCCGGCGGCTTCCGCGCCGGAGTTCGGCGGATGCGAATTGAATACCCGTCAGTTCTCCTTCCTTGCACTGTATACCGGGCGATGCGGATGGCCAGATGGCTGCGTGGGGGAGGGAAAGAGGGAGAGCGGGAGAGCGGGAGAGCGGGAGAGCGGGGTTGGGCAGTTCGATGTCGCCCCGGCTCCGCCTGACGGGCGCTCCGCCCACCCGCGGGTACGACCGTCCCATGATGCGGGACCGCCCAGTCTGGATCGACTGTCAAGGCATGGCCCGGCAGGAGCGCGCGCACGGCACAGCGTGCCGGTGACGTCGCGCTCCCCGAACCGGTGTGGGCTCTTCAGCGACCCTGGACCGCGGTCCGATACGGCGCCGCGGCCTGCTTCGCCGCGTAAATGAGCGTGGGCTTCAACTTCGGCCAGAAGTAGCTGTCCTGGCACGAGAACGCCGGGGTGAAACCGGAGCAGTTGCGGCCGTCGCTGTCACCGATTTCGATGGTGAGACTGGCCAGTCCCAGCTTGTCGTACGTCCAGTCGTCGGTGCCGCCGGACGCGTCGTAGAGGATCTCACCGGCCTGCCCGGACTGGTAGCCGGTGAGCTTGCCGAGCTGGCCGGCGAGGGCGCGCAGCGCGGCGTCGTTGCCGGTGTGGATGGTGTGGTCGGCCTCCCAGGGGAGCAGGACCATGCTCGCATCGCTGTGCAGGCTGATCATCAGGCCCTTGGCGGTGGCCGGCGCCGGGTCGCTGTCGCCGGTGCCCGTGCGCACGGCCGGGTACAACTGGCGGAACAGGCCCTCCAGCGCGGTGTTCTCCGGCTCGGAGTCGGCGGCGGGGCCGAGGTAGATCTCGCTGCACGGCTCGGTGGAGGTGCCCGCGCCGCCCCAGTGGGTGCCCGCGTTCCGGTTGAGGTCCACGCCGGTCTGGCCGTCCGCGCCGCAACCGCCGCCTTGGGTGTCATCGGCGTTCTTGCGCTGGAGTATGGGGTTGTCGCCGCCCTGGGCGACGATGTCGACGCCGTCCGGGTTGGTGATCGGGACGACCCACATCTCGGTGGAGTCCATCAGCGCGGTGATGTCGGGGTCCTTGCCGTAGTCGTTGGTCAGGGTGTCGATCCAGCGCCAGGAGACCTCGCCCGTGGTGAGCTCCCGCGCGTGGATCTGGCTCATCAGGAAGAAGCGCGGCTTGGTGGAGTTGGGGTCGAGCTGGCAGTCGCCCTGCTTCATCTTGGTGATGCAGACGGCCTTGAGATCGTGGCCGCCGCGTCCCTTCTGTTTGAGCCAGGACTGCCCGTAGGTGACGACCTTGGCCATGTCCGGGTGTTGGGCGGCGACTTGGTCGAGGTGGGCGTAGTGCGCGTCAACGGTGTGGTAGCCGCCGTCGTAGGTGTCGTCGACGCCACCGGACGGGCGGGCCGTGCGCGGCTGGTGGGGAAGCGGTTTCTGCGTCGTCTCGACGGCTGTGGGGGCGAAGCCGAGCCGGCGCAGCCCGGCCGCTGTCGACGGGTCGCCCATGACGAACAGGTCGTCGCCCTGGCGCCGCTCGATCAGGTCGTATCCGGAGGAGATCAGCTTCTGCGCGTCCCGCCCGTCGTGTGTGGGGACGCGGTAGACGACCACGGTGTGCCGGCCGGACGCGTCGGTTCTCTGCGGCGCCCGGGCGAGGGCGGACGGGGACATCGGGGACAGGGCCGTGAGCGCCAGGACCATCGCTGCCGCAGCCGTGGTCACGAGGGCTTTCCGGGGCATGACATGGCCTTCCGTGGGGGGTGGGGATTGGGCCAATCGGAGGCATGATGCCCTGCACATGCCCTGTCGAGAAGGGGGGTTCCCGGACAACATCCGCGGGGTCGAAGTCAGTTGATCTGTAAGGGAGTTCGGCGGGGGCGACGCCTGCCGGACCTCGGCATTGCGGCCGGCACGGCCCTCCTCGGGCAGCGTGGAGGGACGGAGGGGCGGAGGGACGGATGGAGGGATAGCGCGAATGGAGGGATGACGGCCACGGCGCAGAGCGCGGCCGTCACCGTCCGGCCGGTGACGGAAGTGACGCTGAAGCGGGCGGAGACGATGGACGACCCACCTCGGCTCGCTCGACCCAACCTTGTCCCGCTCGTTCCGCTTTTCCCGTTCGTCCGTGCGGGGGCCCGCTTCGAACGCGGTCAGCTGGTCGAACGCCCCGAGCCGGTCGCCGCATGAACCAGGTCAACCAGACACCCGCACCCATCGGCCGCGCGGGTCAACGTTTCGTTTCAACTCCCTTGAAAATCAACAGTGTTCATACACCTGAAAGAATGAAGTCATGTGGTCAAGACTGCCGTTCGGGGAGAAGCTGCGGGCCGAGTTCGGCGCACCTCGGCGGAGTCGCCGACTGGCCAGCAGCCCGCGGTCACGGGTATGGCGGGCCGAGCTGTCCGGCGCATCAGTGGTGGTCAAGCAGCTCATTGACGGGCCCGAGGCCGCCGAAAGGTACGCACGCGAGGTGGCCGCGCTGAAGCTCGCATCCCGGGTCGACCCGCCCGTGGCGCCGGCCCTCCTCGGCACCGATCCGGGGGAGCGGGTCCTGGTCCTTGAGCACCTGGACCACCAGCGGCCCCGCGAGGACTGGGTGGTCGACTATGCCTCGGCGCTGGCCCGACTCCACGCGGCCACCAGCGCCGACGATGCAGGCATGCTCCCCGCCTGGTCCGGCCCGACCCAAGACGACATCGACTCCTTCCTCGGGCTCGCCAGGATGCTCGGCGTGGCGGTGCAGGCCGGAGTACGAACCGAGCTGGACGACCTCGTGAACCGCCTGCTCGCCGCACCGGGCCATACCCTCCTGCACGGCGACCCTTGCCCCGGCAACGACATGCACACCCGCAGTGGCGTTCGGTTCATCGACTTCGAACAGGCCGCGCTGGGCAACGGGCTCGTGGAGCTTGCCTACCTGCGCATCGGCTTCCCGACCTGCTGGTGCGTCACCGCCCCGGCCCAGCCCGTGCTGCACGCAGCGGAGACCGCCTACCGCGCGACGTGGCGCAACGCGACGGGCACGGAGGCCCAAGGCGACCTCACCGACGCCTGCGTCGGCTGGCTGCTACGAGGCGACGCGCTGGTCCAGCGCGCCTACCGCGGAACCGCCGACCCCTTGGCCGAGATCCCGAACCGGGACTGGAAATGGGGCACAGCAACGGCCCGGCAGCGACTCGTTCACCGACTCGGAACCGTCAGCCAAATGACCGACGGCAGTGAGCTCAACGGCCTGGGGCAACTCGCCGTGGCCATCCGGCAGAGCATGCTCACCCGATGGCCCGCCCTTCAACCGCTGCCCCTACGAAGGCGTTAGGGGAACCCTTCATCCTGCGACCCGGTTGGTGACGACCTCGGGCCGCAAGCCTTGGAAGTCCGACATGATCACGCGGGAACCGTGGGCTGCGAATGTCTCGGCCTGGTCGTGGCACAACCACAACGTGGCGTCACCGTTGATGCCGTGCGAGCCCGTGAGCCCCGCCCCTCGGTGCGGCCGTTGTGCGGGTGACCGCGAGCAGCGCCAGGTCGTCGGTGACGCGGCCAGCGGTGTGGCGGTTCACCTTGGTGAGAAGGACGTCGAGCAGCGCATCCGGTTCGGAAAACTCGACCCCGGTCAGTCCGGCTGCGGGGTCGTAGAAGTCTCCGGCACGGTTTCGCGCCTCGTTCAAACCATCGGTGTACAGCAGGAGAGTGGCCCCTGAGGGGAAGGGCACTGTGTCGGTCCGGTTCTGGTCGGCGCCCAGCTCCGCCAGTCCCAGGGGAAGGGCCGGTTCGGACGGTTCCGCGCTGTGCACCTGGCCGGCGTGCAGCAGCAGCGGCGCCGGGTGGCCTCGGTTGATCAGCCGCAGCTCATCGTCGCAGGGCGGGATCTCGACGAGAACGCTGGTCACGAAACCCTCGGTGCGCTCGGGCCCCGTCCGCCGCGCCCTCTCCCGCAAAAGCGCCCGCTCCAGCCTGGCGGCGACCCCGACGAGCGTGGGTTCCTCCTCGGCGGCCTCCCGGAACGCCCCCATGGCCACGGCCACCACCTTGACCGCGTCCAGGCCCTTGCCCCGTACATCGCCCACCAGACAGCGCACGCCGTACGGAGTGTCCTGCGCGCTGTACAAGTCACCACCGATCTGTGCGTCCTTGACAGCTGCCTGGTAGCGCACCGCAATCCTCAGCGGCCCGATCGAGGACGGTGGCTGCGGCAGTACGGCGCGCTGGGCGGCGAGGGCGATTCTGCGGGCAGACTGCAACCTCAGGTAGCTGTAGTGCATGAGGCGATTGACGACGACGGCAAGGGCCGAGACGGTCACGACCGCCGCCAGCTCGCTCCACCCACCGGAATCCCCGATCAAGCCGAAGTGAGTGAGCAGCGCGATATCGGTGACACAGGCTCCGATGCCCGCCAGCACGGTCGCACGCAGTGACAACAGCGCGGCAGCCGTCATCGGCGCGGCCGTATAGAAGGCTTCCGCGCTGACGTGCGGAGAAGTGAAGTAGTCGAGGAGAGCACCCCCGACGAGCAGGACGACGGGGAGCAGCTGAAGGTGGCGCAGACACCAGCGTCCGAGGGCGGCGCGCACCGCACTCGGCGCCCTCACGTCCCCGCTCCCGCACCCGCTCTGTCGCGCTCTCCCACACCTCAAGCATCCTCGGGCCGGATGGTGGCTGCCAGTCGTGGAACGGGCGTGGGGGCACGTGCGGTATCACCGTATGCGTACGCGCGGTAACGAAGGAGGGGGAGTGGGGGAGTGGTGGTGGGTGCGGCAGGGTGAGGCCGCCGCCGTTCGGCAGCACGTAGGGCGTACCGGGGGGCCGACCGCGGCGCCCCTTCCGTGCCGGGTGAGGACAGGGTCCGGCGGGAGGCGGCGGCCTCATGCGGAAGTGCCTGCCCCTGCCGGCCGGGGAGGGGCACACGGCCGGCGAAGGGGGTGGTCAGGCGTCAGGCTGTGCCGGAGCTCTTGTTGAAGTCGGCGTTGAATGCCTTTTCGATGCCATTGATGACCGCGGAATCGCTGACGATGAGGCCGAGTTCGCGGTTGTGGTTGAGCGAGTTGTCGGAGAAGTTCTCCGAGCCGGCGAACACCTTCGCGGCGGACGTACCGTAGTCGGCGACGATCGCTTTGGCGTGGATGTAGAAGCCCGTGGAGCTTGTGTACGTGGTCACCTTGCCGCCGGCAGCGGTGACTTTCTTCAGCTGCTTGCTGTACTTCGAGGACTGGTTCTCCGCGACGACGCGTATGGTGACGCCGCGCTTGGCGTCCGCGACGACCGCATTCACCAGCGCGGAGTCGCCGAACTCCTCCTGCTGGATATCGAGGGTGTGCTTAGCCCCCTTGACCAGAGCCAGCAGATGGCTTTGCGAGTCGGTTGGCGACCAGACCAGGTCGGTGCCGTCGGACGGGGTGACGGAGGTCTTCGCGTAGTCGGCGTTGAAGACCTTCTCGATTGCCGCGACATCGGCTCTGTCGGAGTCGAAGACGCCGTAGTCACGCGAGGTCGAATAGTATTTCGTGTCGAAGTTTCCGGTGCTGACGTACGACGTGGCGCCGTCGACGGTGATGGTCTTCTGGTGGGTGTACACGTACGCCGAGGAGGAGTACGTCACCCCGGCGCCGGCGGCGGACAGCGCCTTGTAGGCGGCGCCGTCGATGGCGGAGTGCTGGGAGTCGAAGACCACCCGGACCTTCACGCCCGCCTTTTGCTTCTTCACCAGGGCGTTGACGAGGGTGGTGTCACGCAACTCATAGATCGTCACGTCGACCGACTTCTTCGCGGAATTGACGAAGTCGTAGATCGCGCCTTCCTTCTGATCCGGAAGGATCACCAGGGAGAAGGTGCTTTTGGCGTGGGCGGTGGCAGGAACGAGGGCACCTACGGCGGCCAAGGCGCCTGCGGCCAGGGCAGGTACGAGACGGCGGGTGGGGCTCACCGGGACTCTCCTGACGTAGTGGGGGAAACACGCAACGCGCGTAGCGCACCCAGTAAGGCACAGCCCCGAAGCGCACTGAAGCCCAGTTGAGTGAACAGCAGGGCAGCGTTGTGCAAAGCGTCACTCCACTCGAATACTAATCAACTCACACAAAATTCCGGGCAGTTAAAGATCGCTTCACCTCGGTGATAGCGCTTGGCGCGAGGGTCGGCCTATCGCCAAATCCAGGGGCGGTCCACGATCGTTTGCCGACGAGGCCGATCGCCGCAGAATGCGCCGAGTCCCTTGAGTGTGGTCGTGGCGTACGGCGTCGAGGTGGGCGCTACGGCGTCGAGGGGGTGCCAGAGTCGATGGCCCTCTCCGAAAGGGGTTCTGGTTCCGCCATCTTCTCGCCGCCGTACCTGCCCGCGCCGCGCCGCGCCGGGCCCGTGCCGCCCCGAGCACTGCGGGCCCAAGCCCTCGTCCCATGCAGTGCAAGCCGAAGCCGCCGCGAGGGGTCCCCGTCCACCCCGGCGGAGCCTCCCTGTCGGTGCTTCACCGAGACTTCATCGGCATTTCAGCGCTTCCCACGAGGCTTGGGAAACCACATCCAACAACCAGTCGCGCATCCGCGTCCTCGACGCGTATCCATGGGTGCGCGCACGTAATGAGTGAACGGGGCCCCAATGGACGATCTGTTGCACAAGCTGGTTTCCGGGGCCATAACCGCCGGGCTGATTGCCTTGGTGGGTGCTCTGAGCGTGGCCGCACGCAGGCGGCGGGCCGCCCGAGAGGAGGCCGCCGCGCAGGCGTCGGTCGAGGGGCAGCCGAACACTTCGGCGTCAGATCCCACAGGTGGGCGACAGGCGCACTGAGCCGACCATTCGGCGGCGGTAGGCGGTCTGCGGTAGGCGGCAGACCGCCTACCGCTGGCGTCAGACGGCAGAAGGCCGGCGGCAGTAAGCCGCGCGACTTGGTCCGAGCCTGGCTCAACCTGACCTGACCTGACCTGACCTGACCTGACCTGGCCTCGCCTGGCCTGGCCTGGCCTGACTCGGCCCGGACTGGCCGTCAGGCGTAGCAGCAGGCGCAGAGTCGTTGCGTACCTGTCACGACCTTGATGCCGAAACGTCGAGGCGAACGCGCTCGTCGTCGCTAGTTTGGGCTCGCTACGGGTCCCCAAGGAAAGGTGTGTTCATGGCCAAGCTGATGGTCCTGCTCATCGGCATCGCCGTGATCTTCTCGGTGATCGCCTTCAAGGGCGGCAATCCGTTCGTGGGCGTCCTGTTCGCCGTGGTGGCGGCCGCCCCGGTCATCTACCTCGGGTACGCCGTGGCGAACCGGGGCAAGGCCGGCGGCGCGCAGCACCCGCCGCAACAGCGCAGGCAGCGGACGCTGCTCCTGCGGGCGACCGCGCTGGTCATGGTGTTGGCGGTCGGCTACGGCGTCTACTGGGTGATGTTCCAACCGAAGGCCAACGACAAGGCGCTCAGCCGCGTCTCCGACTTCGAGACCGGCTGCGGCGACGGCATCGCCCGCAAGTACTTCCCGCAGGCGGCCGACCACACCGGCGCGGGCCCGCACCCGATCGCGATGTTCACCATCAGCGAGTCCGGCTCCTCCCAGCAGGTCTTCCCGACCTCCGGCACGGCGGACTACTGGAGCGGAAACACCCTTGACCCGCACCGGGTCCAACTCATCGCCTGCCTGGACTCTCCCGACGAGGGCGAGTTCCTGACCGACTGCAAGTTCACCACGGACAGCATCAAGCTGTACCGCGGCGTGTACGACGTCACCGTGTACGAGGCCAGGACGGGCAAGGAGGTCGGCAGCGAGCAGTTGCGCGGCTCCGGGAAGCCCAACTGCCCGGGGATGGTCTACCTCAAGAGGGGCACCGACAAGCTCCACACCGAGCCGGAATTCGCCGACTACCAGGCCGTGCTGCGCAAGTACGTCGACAACTAATCCCGTTAGACCCGTTAGACCCGTTAGATCCGTTAGACCTGTTAGGCCCGTTAGAACCGTTGAACCCGTGGATCGCCTCGCTGGTCCACGCGCTGGGCGGGTTCCTTGGGCGGATGCCTGCCGAGCGGAGTGCCGCAGGCGTCCGCCCGGCGGCACTCTCCGCGTCCAGCTGGTCGACGCCGGCGCCGGGAGGGTCAGCCGAGGTTGGTGAGGGGGAGCAGGCCGCGCTCGGCGAAGACCTTCTTGGCGACGAGCGTGGCGTTGATCGACCGTGGCATGCCGCAGTAGACGGCGGAGTGCAGCAGGGCCTCGGTGATCTCGGTAGGGGTCAGGCCCACGTTGAGTGCCGCGTTGATGTGTACGTCGAGCTCGATTTCGCAGCCCCCGAGGGCGGCGAGAACGCCAAGGGTGACCAACTGCCGTTCCCGCGGCGTCAGTTCGGGGCGGGAGTACATGTCGCCGAACGCCCACGCCACCACCTGGTGGCCCAACTCCGGCGAAGTGTCTGCGAGTGAGTCGACGATGCGTTGTCCCGCTTCGCCGTCAACCTGCTCCAGCACCTTCATGCCGTACTCGTAGCGCTCTTCGCGGTTCATGGAGTCTCCTCAGGTCAGGTAGTCGCTCCGATCGGCCGGTGCGATGTCTTCAGCCTGGCCTGAAAACCGTCTGAACCTGCTCCGTGGGCATTACTGGCTATACTTCCCATGCCTGGGAGGTATGGATGGAGCTACGGCTACTCGGCTATGTGGTCGCGATCGCGGAAGAGGGCAGCATCAGCGGCGCGGCGCGACGACTGCATCTGACGCAGCCCACACTCAGCCGCCAACTGCGCGAAATGGAACGGCAGTTGGGTGCCAAGCTGTTCATCAGGGAAGGACGCGGGCTGACGCCGACGCAGGCCGGACAGGTTCTGGTGCGGCGTGCGGTCACCGTGCTCGCCGAGGCGGAGGCCGCGCTGAACGATGTGCGGCTGGCCGCGCAGGGCATGACCGGACGGCTGACCGTGACCTTCGCCGGTTCGGGCATCAACGGGCCGCTCGGTGGCGCGCTGAGCCGGGTGCGGCGTGAACTTCCCCGCGTGGACCTCCAACTGGAGGAGAGTTTCAACGACGCCGAGATGTCGACCGGTGTGCTGGAGGGCCGTTACGACCTCGCGGTCCAGCGCCTCCCGATGCGCGATGCCCGGCTGTCCACCCAGGTCTGGTGGCGTGAACCGCTCACCCTGTTCCTACCGGCCGGCCATCCGTTGGCCTACCCCTCCGAACCGGCCCCGCTCGCGGCACTGGGCCAGATCCCCCTGGTCATCTGGCCTCGGGAGGTATCACCCCGCTCCTACGACGAGATCATCGCGCTCTGCCACGGCGCCGGTATCGTGCCGCGGATCAGCGCAGAGGGACGCAGCGTGCAGACCCTCCTGGCCCTGGTTGCGGCCAAGTTCGGCGCCGCGGTACTCGCCGACTCGCACCGTGCGCTGCGCCGCGTCGGCGTGACCCCCCGGCCACTGGCCGATACCTCGACCACCCTGCACCTGGTCTGGCGGGCCGACGACACCAACCCGCTCATCGAGCGGCTCCGCGGCGTCCTCACCGACGCGCTGGGCAGTGTGTGACACGCAGCCGCTCAGCCGGAACACGGCCCCTGAGTACGTCCTTGAGTCCGTTCTTCCGGAGTACGTCCCCGAAGTACGTCCCTGAGTATGTCCCAGGAGTACGTCCCGGAATTACGTCACGTTCCGCAGGTCAGCGGCCTTCGTTGGTTGCGCGGCGGACGGACCGGGCCTCGTCCCACTCACCGGGGCAGCCCCAGCCGGCCAAGGTCCATCATTGGTCTGAACGCCTGAGGGGATCTGCGATCTGAACGCCTGAGGGATCTGCGCACAAGAGTGGAGTGGAACGTGACACGCATACTGGTCATTGGCGGCGGGATCGCCGGTACGGCGACCGCGATGGCGCTGTACAAGGCAGGATTCGATGTCACCGTGCACGAGGCGCACCCCGACACGGCCGAGGACATCGGGGCGTTCCTGACCTTGGCGAGCAACGGTATGCGCGCCTTGGCGCAGCTCGACGCCTCGGATGCGGTCACCGCGATCGGTTTCCCGTTGCGCACCATGCGGGTGCTCGACGACCAGGGCAACGAGGCGGCCCACGTGCCACTGGGAGAGGCCGACGACGTACTCCTGCGGTACCGGTGCCTGCGCCGGGGCGAGTTGAACGCCGCGTTGCAGGCCGAGGCGATCCGCCGGGGCATCAGGTTTACGCACGGGACGCGACTGGTGTCCGTTGAGGACGGCCCGGATCAGGTGACCGCGCGTTTCGCTGACGGCAGCGTCGCGACCGGAGATCTGCTCATCGGCGCGGACGGCCTGAACTCGACCATCCGGCGATCGATCGCCCCCGGCACAGAGCCCGTCTACGCGGGACAGTGCGTCTTCTACGGCTACACGCGCAGCACCCCGGTGATGGAGGACACGGGCCACATCACCATGGTGCGGGGCAGCACCGCCGCCTTCGGCTACGCCCTTTCGCCGGACCGGGAGACCTACTGGTTCGCCCGCGTCAGCGGTCGGGTCATCTCCGCCGACGAATTCGCACACCCCACGCCCGCCCTCTGGCGCCAGCAACTCGTCGAGCTGCTGAGCAAGGACACCACCCCCGCGGCGACCATCGTCGCGGCCTCCACCGACGACATCATGGCCACCAACGCCACTGAACTACCGCCCGGCGCCCCCTGGCGCTCCGGACGGACGCTGATCATCGGTGACGCCGCACACGCGGCATCGCCAGCGACGGGCCAGGGCGCCTCGATGGCGTTGGAGGACGCCGTCATCCTCGCCAAGTCCCTCCGGGACACGCCCGACCTGGACAGTGCGTTCTCCCTCTACGAGGCGCACCGCCGCCCACGCGTGGAGCACAACACCACCGTCAGCGGGCAGATCTCCCGCGGCACCCGCACCCCGCCGCGCACCAGCCGGGGACCCGCCCCCCAGCGCCCCGGTGACGACACCCTGGTCCCTCAACTGGCATGGGACATCGATCTGCGCACCGTGTCCGGCAGCGCGGACTGAGGGGGCCCGGGTGGCGGGCCCGTCGGCCTGATGCGGCCGGTGGTGGTGCCGTGCGGGATGGCGGCGTTCGCGCGCGGCGAGGCTGTCAGTCCGGGGGGAGGGCCGGGTCGAGCAGGTGAGGGCCGTTGTTGCGGACGCTGTTGACCGCGGTGCCGACGGCCCGGGTGTTGAGGTTCCCGTTCGCGGGAGTGGTCAGCAGAGCCCGGAGTTCGTCGCTGTTGTGGTGCGCGGGGTCCAGCCATGCGTCGTAGTGGCCCGGCGCGATGGCCAGGGGCATGCGGGGGTGGATGCGGCCGGCGGCGTCGGTGGCCTCGGTGGTGATGATGGTGCAGGTCGCCCACCAGGCCGCAGGATCGTCGTCCGACGCCACACCGGGGTCGCGCCAGAACTCGTACAGGCCCGCCAGCGCCATCACCTGCCCGTCCTCGGGGCTGATGAAGTACGGCTGTTTTCGAGGCTTCGCTCCCTCGCGGGCCGGGACGGCCTGCCACTCGTAGAAGCCGTCCGCCGGCAGCACACAGCGCCGCTTGGCGAATGCGCGGCGGTAGGCCGGCTTCTCGTGCACCGTCTCCACCCGTGCATTGATCATCTTCGAGCCGACGCTCAAGCTCTTCGCCCAGGACGGCACCAAACCCCACCGCAGCGCCCGCAACTGCCGCTCCACAGCCCCCGTATCGCGGTCCAGGCGCTCCAGCACCGTCCACACGTCATCGGTCGGCGCCACGTTCCAGCTCGGAGCGATGATGTCCGCCGGATCCCACCGGGTGATGTGGAAGAGGCCGGTCAGGTCCTGTGGGTTGCGGGTGGCAACGAATCGACCGCACATGGCCTCACCTTGCCATGCACAAGGCGTTTGGCGCGGATGACTCTGCGCACGTAGGACAACGTGGGGAACGTCGACGGCCTGTACCGACTCTCGCCCGGCAGGAAACCGACCGCTGACACGGCCTCGGTCAGACTTCCCCGCCACTTGGTGTCGGTTCACATCGGTTCATGTCATTTCATGTCGGTTCACGCAGGGACGGCCGACGGCCGGTGCTCGGCCCGGCAGCTGCGTACGGCGGCCCGGGGGGAGTTCTTCCCTCCCGTCACCCCCCCTGCTATCAGACCCGCGCCCTAGACTCGTTTTGACAGGGCTCGTCCCGGGGGGAACGGAGTGGGGTGGGTGTCCATGAGCGGGGAGTGGATCGCAGGAGGGCTGCCGCCGGTGGCGGCGGCGCGCACGGCCGAGGCACGGCGGCGGGGCACCTGGTCTTCGGCGCTGTCGACGGGCGAGTTCGCCGCGATCAGATCCGTGGGCTTCGAACCGGTCGGGCAGGTCCTGGGCACGGCCGTGTACCACGTGGCCGGCAGCGGGATCTCCCGGCGCTACTACGACTGCGGCTACCAGTCCGCCCGTTGGTCCGGGCGCGGCGCGGCGCCCGCACCGGTCGCCGTCTCCGGACAGGGCGCCGCCTCCAAGTCACTGGTCGAAGTGCTGCTGGCGGCCCGGCATGCGGCGCTCGCGCGGATGACGGCGGAGTGCACCGTACTGGGCGGCGACGGCGTGGTCGCCGCCGACCTCACCATGGCGCCGTTCCCGTCCGCTCCCAACTGCTTCGAATTCCAGGTGATAGGCACCGCCGTACGGGCACAGGGGGAGGTGCGGCCGAAGCGTCCGTTCACCACGCATCTGGACGGTCAGGGCTTCGCCAAGCTGATCGCCGCGGGCTGGGTGCCGGTCGAGCTGCTGGTGGGGCTCGCCATCGGCACCCGCCACGATGACTGGACGACACGGCGACAGAACTGGTTCGGGGCGGGAAATCAGGAGGTCACCGGCTGGAGCAAGCTGGTCGCGGCGACCCGCCATGACGCTCGCGAACGGATCGGCGAGCAGGCGTGGCACACCGGGGCGGACGGCGTGGTGCTGGGCGACAGTCGCCTGCGGATATGGCAGGAGAGCTGCGTCAGAGCGCGCAGCGGCAACAACGACTCCGACCAGAAGGACCATGTCGCCGAGGCCACCTTGGTCGGCACCGCGGTGGCCGGGTTCACCGTGCGCCAGGAGCCGCCGCGCACGCTGACCATGATGTCGCTGGATCCCAACCGGCGCCGTGCGCGCGCTACGTGACGTACCGCTGCATGCAGCCCATCACCGCCCGCCCGTCATCACCAGGCACTTCCACGAGGGGAACCGCTCATGACCGCCACCGACCCGACAGCCCAGGGCGTACCGGCCGATGCGATGCGGCGGCTGGCCGAACTCCAGCCGGGCAAGCCGGGGTCGCTCTTCACCAGTGACCTGTCGGTCAACGAGTTCCTCCTCGTGCGCGAGGCGGGGTTCCGCCCTCTCGGCCTCGTACTGGGCAGTTCCATCTACCACGTGGGCATCCAGCTGGGCCGGTGGGGGAAGAACCAAGAGCTCACCACGTTGAGCCAGGCCATGTACCACGCCCGGGAGTTGGCCATGACGCGGATGGAGGCCGAGGCGGCGCAGCTCGGCGCGGACGGCATCGTGGGCGTGCGGCTCTCGGTCGAGGCGCGGGAGTTCGGCAGCGACATAGCCGAGTTCATCGCCATCGGCACCGCGGTCAAGGCCGACGCGCCCGCGCCCGGCGACAACGGCAGCTGGCGCAACGCCAAGGGAGCGCCGTTCACCTCGGACCTGAGCGGACAGGACTTCTGGACCCTGGTCCGTGCCGGGTACGCCCCGCTGGGCATGGTGATGGGCACCTGCGTCTACCACATCGCCCACCAGAAGATCGGTTCGATGTTCTCCAACATCGGCAAGAACGTGGAGATCGAACCGTTCACGCAGGCCCTGTACGACGCGCGGGAGCTGGCCATGGAGCGGATGCAGCGGGAGGCGGAGGAACTGCACGCAGAGGGCATCGTCGGCGTCCAACTCAACTCGCACAACCACCGCTGGGGCGGGCACACCACGGAGTTCTTCGCCATCGGCACGGCCGTGCGGCCGCTGCGCGACGATCATGTCATCGAACGTCCGACGATGGTGCTGAGCCTGGACGGCTGAAGCACGGACCCCTGATGCCCCCGGACCGCAACGAAAGGCCGCCACGCTGATGTCCTCCCACCACCCCGTGCCGTCCGAGCCCGGCGGCGATCCCGCCTCCGTCGAACTCCTCGCCGCCGCACTGCGCCGGGACGCCGCCGATCTTGAGGTGTACGCCCAGGTGCTCACCGGGACGCTGGCGGACGCGCTGCCGCCGGGATCGGTGGCGGTCGAGCGCAAGCGCGGCATGGCCGACCGGCTGGCCGGCCGGGAGGGCAGGGTGGCTCGGTTGGACGTCTCGCTGGGCGAGCAGCGGCTGGTGCTCAACCTCTCCGGCGGCCGCCCGAGCGGCGAAGTCTGCAAGGAGGTGCGGGGTGTGATCCTTTCCCGGCGTCCGGTGGCCCTGGACGAATGGGTGCGGGAGCTGGCGGAGGCCATCGCCGCCCGCGCCGAGTCCGACGCCCGGGCCAGGGCAGCGCTGGAGAGGCTGCTCCTGGGCGGCTGATGCCGGGCACTCGTTCCGTCGGGCCTGCAACGCGTTGCCCGGCCCTCAACGTTCAAGCTTCCCCGGCTGCGGTGCACCGCGGGCGCCAGCGTGAGCGGACCCGGGGGAATGCCGTGGCCAGGCGGTGTTCACCGGTGGCTCGCCCACCCCAGCAGGGGGCGCGGGCTGCTGCGAAGGCAGGAGGGCAGGCAAGGGGGAAGACAGAGGGGAAGGCAGGAGGAGTGCCGGAAGCAGAGCCGTGCCCGTGAGAGCAGCCATGATGAGCATGGGCATACCCATGGCGGCCACGGCGGCCCCTGTGGCCGTCTGATGCGAACCAGCGGCGGCCACCGCGGGTGGTACGACGCCGGCGACCATCGCGATGCCGAGCGTGGAACCGATGTTGTTGGCGGTCTGTTTGAGGCCACCGACGGCTCCGGCGTAGTGCGCGGGGGCGTCGCCGACGGTGGTACTGGTGGCGGTGACCATGACGGCCGCGAAGCCGGCCCCGATGGCGGTGAAGCCCACTGGGCCCACCCATCCGCTGGACGGACTCAGGGCGGAGAGGACGGCGATACCGAGCGCCGTCAGGAACACCCTGCCCACGGTGGTGCGGCGCGCCCCGATGCGGCTCAACGCAGCGCCCGCGAGAGGGGCGCCCACGAGCATGGCCCCGGTGAGCGGGAGCGCGCGGAGGCCGCTGGCGAGGGGATCGAGACCCAGTTGGCCCTGAAAGTAGAAGGTGGCCGCGAACAGGGTGCCGAAGACTCCCGCCGCGGTGAGCAGCAGCACCGTGGTGGAGGCGACCACGGTCCTGGACCGGGTCACCGCGCGGGGCACGATCGGCTGGCCTGCGCGCCGTTCGTGGCGCACCACCGCGACGGCGACGCTCGCGGTTGCGGCGCAGCCCAGCAGGGTGGACGGGGCCGTCCAACCGCGGGACGGGCCCTCGGTGAGCGTCGCGACCAACGCGGCGAGCGCCAGCGCGACCAGCACCGCACCCGTCAGGTCCAACTGCCCCTCCTCCCTTCGGCGTGTGACGGGCGGGATCCGCGCCGCGCGGCACAGCGCGACGGTGCCGAGCGCGAGGGGGACGTTCACCAGGAACACCGAGCGCCAGCCCAGCTGCGCTACGAGAGCCCCTCCGAGGACCGGGCCGAGCGCCGAGGCGATGCCGATGGCGGCGGTCCGGACGGCTACCGGCCGGGCGAGCCGGTCCGCCGGGTAGGTCGTGCGCAGCAGCGCGAGCGTGGCCGGCTGGAGCAGCGCGGCGAAGACGCCCTGGAGGGCGCGCAGGCCGATCACCCATCCGATGGAGGGGGCGGCGGCAATGCCCGCCGAGGCCACCGCGAAGCCCAGTAATCCGGTGATGAGCGTGCGTTGGTGTCCGTAGCGGTCGCCCAGGCGTCCGGCGACGACGAGGAGTGCGGCGACCGCAACCAGGTAGGCGGTGCTGGCCCACTGAACCTGCGTCATGCTCGCCGCCAACTCGCGCTTCAGACGGGGTTGCGCAGTCATCAGCACGGTGCCGTCCAACGCGACGACACATGCCCCGGCGACGCTGGCTGCCAGCGCGAGACGGGGGCGTGCGGAGGCAGTCATCTGAGGGCCGGCCCGAGGTGCGCGTCCAGTGCCGCGCCGACGAGCTCAGCGAGGCGGTCCGGGTCGCGTGGTGGGGCGTCCAGCATCAGCGGGAGACTGCCCCACGCCCACAGCTGGGCGATGCCGTGCACGTTCGACCACAGCGCGGCGGCGATCACGGCAGGCTCACCGCCTTCGCCGACGCGGTCGACGGCATCGTGTGCCTGGTGCCGGGCGACCAACGCGACGAGCTCCCGGAACAACGGCAGTGTCGTTTCCCGCAGTTGTGGCTGGTCTGTTGCCTGGCCCTCACTGTTGAGCAGGTCGTGCCGGAACATCAGCTCGAACATGCCGCGGTTCTCGACGGCGAAGGTCACATAGGCCGCCGTGAGGGCTGCCAGCTGTTCGCGCGGTGTGGCCGGGCCCTGGACGGCGGCGTCGAACCGGGCCTGCAGTTCGGTGTAGCCGCGTCGGGCGATGGCGCTGAGCAGCGCGTGGTGGGTGGGAAAGTACCGGCGCGGCGCCCCGTGCGAGACGCCGGCCCTGCGGGCGATCTCCCGCAGTCCGAGCGCGGCGCTCCCCTGGGTGGTCACCAGTTCCACGCCGATGTCGACCAAGCGCTCGCGTAGGGAGTTTTCGGATTCCATAGACAGTGTCTACCACGGGGGGTAGACACTGTCTATCTGGAGAGGGCCCCGCCCAAGGGGGGCCGAGGGCGGGGTCCTCGGTAGGACCGCATCCGGAACGAGACGTCTTTGACCGCCGAAGCTTCCACCCTGGGAGCCGTGCGCACTGCCGAGAGTGCGCCGCAACGCCACAACGTCACAACGCCGCAACGCGGAGCGTCCCGCGAGGGGACTGGGGAGCGCGGTCGGTCAGTGGGCCTCGTCGGGGGCCTCGTCGGGGGCCTCGTCGGTGTCGGGTGCGGGTGCGGGGGTATCGCGATCCAGGGTGGGGATGTCTGCCGGGAAGAGGCTGACCAGGAGGCCGTACGGTTCGCCGCGGGAGCTGTCGACCGTGTGCGGCTCGGCGGCCAGTTCGCGCAGTCGGGCGGCCAGTGCGTGGGCCTCGTCGTGGGAGAGCCAGAGATGGCGCAGTGCGGTGTGGTCCGCCTGGCCGGGGTGGGCGGGCAGCATCTCGCCGAGCGCGGCATTGATCAGGAACTGGGGGCCGCCTTGGACGTCTTCGTCGAAGGTGAAGGCGTGGCTCACCAGTGCGAAGTACTGCTCCGTGCCGCCGCGCACGTGCCGGGTTTCCGACAGGCGGACGAGGCCGGCCTCACGCAGTACCCGCACGTGGTAGCCGATCGTCCCCTTGGCCACAAGGCCGCTACCCAGCTCACCAGCGACAGCCGGGGAACCGTCCGGCTCGACACCGGGACCTGCGTGCTCCGTGCCACGCCCGACGGGCTGAGCCTGCTCGCCACCGCCGCAGACACCGATGCGCTGGCCCACGTCCAGCACGTGATCGCCCGCCACCTCGTGCGCTTCGCCACCCAGGAGGACCTGAGTGTCGACTGGGCCGAGCCTGCGAGGGGAGAGGACCTGACAGTCCTCGACCCGGTGGCGGAGGACTACCTACTGGCCCACTGCACCCCGCCCGATGAGGTGCTCCAGGAACTGGCCGTCACGACGCGGGAGGCCACCGGGAACGCGTCCGCGATGCAGGTCTCGCACGACGAGGGGGCGCTACTGACGATGCTGACCCGCCTGGTGAACGCCCGGTTCGCCGTGGAGGTCGGCACCTTCACCGGCTACTCGGCCCTCTGCATCGCGCGGGGCCTGGCCGATGGCGGCCGCCTGCTCGCCTGCGACGTCAGCGACGAGTGGACCTCGGTCGGCCGCCCGGCTTGGGAACGGGCCGGCGTGGCCGACCGGATCGACTTGAAGCTCGGCCCGGCCATCGACACCCTGCGGGCGCTGCCGAAGGAGCCGGTCATCGACATCGCCTTCATCGATGCGGACAAGGCGAACTACCCCACCTACTACGAAGAGATCATCCAGCGGATGCGCCCGGGCGGCCTGGCCGTGCTGGACAACGTCTTCCTCGGCGGTCGGGTCTTCGACCCCGCTTATCAGGAGGAACGCCATGTCGCGATGCGCAGGTTGAACGACCTGATCGTTGGCGACGAGCGCGTGGAGTCGGTGATGCTGCCGGTACGGGACGGGGTGACGCTGGCGCGCAAGCGATGAACGACCGCCGACGTGCGAGCACCCCACCGCACGCCAGGGTTGTGACGCGTCCATGCGATGACGAACCGCCGGTGATCAACGGGGGAGTAGCGGAGTAGGGGAGCTAGGGGGCGCGGGCCGGCTCAGGCGCAGTCGGGGCACAGACCCCGGTAGGTCACCTCGACACCGGAGACGGTGAAGCCGTACCGCTCGGAGGCGGGCAGATCGGCCAGGGGGTCCCCGTCGGGGCGGACGTCGCGAATGGCGCCGCAGAGTGAGCACACCAGGTGATGGTGCGGACGGTGTGCGTTCGGGTCGTAGCGTTTGGCGCGGCCGTCGGTGGTCACCTCGATCACCTCGCCGAGCGCGACGAGCTCACCGAGGGTGTTGTAGACGGTCGCCCGGGCGATCTCCGGCAGCCGGGCGGCGGCGCGCGCGAGCACCTCGTCCGCCGTGAGGTGGACGTGCTCGCCGTCGAGAACCTCGGCGACGACGCGGCGTTGGGCGGTCATCCGCCAGCCGCGTCCGCGAAGCCGTTCCAGCAGGTCACTCATGCGCACCAGCCTCACAATGCAACGTCCGGCGAAAGAATTCGTACGGATCTGGTCGCCATATTGACTTGGATCTGGTCCATCGTAGGATCGGTTCTGGCGGTAGCCAAGGGACGAGACAACCGCAGGGAAAAGCACGTGACGCTTCACCAGAGGGGTCCGCTCACCACC
Source organism: Streptomyces sp. RGM 3693 (assembly GCF_050471125.1). Classification (NCBI taxonomy): domain Bacteria; kingdom Bacillati; phylum Actinomycetota; class Actinomycetes; order Kitasatosporales; family Streptomycetaceae; genus Streptomyces; species Streptomyces sp. RGM 3693. The sequence continues at coordinate 1,064,652 of NZ_JBMPPQ010000003.1, read as the reverse complement.
GAATCCCGTTGTGCCGGTCGCGGACAGTCACCACAGCGAGCCGGCGACCTTCGGCGGCCCGAGCACCTCGCCCACGCGTGCGGCGCCGGCGCCTGGACGGTGACCACCTCGGCGTCGAGGCGATCGCCTCCGGGGTATGCGGTCACGTAGGCCATGTCTGCCGTCAAGCCCCTTACGGGCCCGCCACCCGCTCGCCGCGGCCGGACCCCTCCGCCGCATCGAACCGGCTGGTATCCAACCGGCCGACACCGACCCGGCCGACATCGACCCGGCCGCGACGGCGTCGATCGCGCGTTCGGTGCGGTCCCTGCCCGACCGCACCCGACGACAACGGCCTCCCGGTCGACGAGACCGTTGACGAGACCAAGGTCGTCCAACTGGGCTCTGCGCCCCGAATGTTCCCGACTGTTCCACTGCCGGCGGTTGCTGAGCACGGTGATCCGCCTCATCCGGAAGGGTTCCCATGTCTGAGATCAATGACGCACAGGCCGTAGACGCCACCACAGAAGGCGCAGGCGGCTGCCCGGTCGTTCACGGGCGCGCCGCGCACCCGACCCAAGGCGGTGGAAACCGCCAGTGGTGGCCGGAGCGGCTCAACCTGAAGATCCTCGCCAAGAACCCGGCCGTGGCGAACCCCCTCGGCGCGGAGTTCGACTACGCCGAGGCGTTCAAGAGCCTGGACCTCGCGGCCGTGAAGCGGGACATCGCCGAGGTGCTGACCACGTCGCAGGACTGGTGGCCCGCCGACTTCGGCAACTACGGCCCGCTCATGATCCGGATGGCCTGGCACAGCGCCGGTACGTACCGCATCAGCGACGGTCGTGGTGGCGCCGGTGCCGGTCAGCAGCGCTTCGCGCCGCTCAACAGCTGGCCGGACAACGCCAGCCTCGACAAGGCCCGCCGCCTGCTGTGGCCGGTCAAGAAGAAGTACGGCAAGAACATCTCCTGGGCCGACCTGATGGTCCTCACCGGCAACGTCGCGCTGGAGACGATGGGCTTCAAGACCTTCGGCTTCGCCGGTGGCCGTGCGGACGTGTGGGAGGCCGAGGAGGACGTCTACTGGGGTCCCGAGACCACCTGGCTCGACGACCAGCGCTATACCGGTGACCGGGAGCTGGAGAACCCGCTCGGTGCGGTCCAGATGGGCCTCATCTACGTCAACCCCGAGGGGCCCAACGGCAACCCGGACCCGATCGCCGCGGCCCGCGACATCCGTGAGACGTTCCGCCGCATGGCGATGAACGACGAGGAGACCGTCGCCCTGATCGCCGGCGGCCACACCTTCGGCAAGACCCACGGCGCCGGCCCGGCGGACAACGTCGGCCCGGACCCCGAGGGCGCCCCGATGGAGCAGATGGGCCTCGGCTGGCAGAGCTCGTACGGCACCGGCGCGGGCGCCGACGCGATCACCAGTGGCCTGGAGGTCACCTGGACCAGCACCCCGACCCAGTGGGGCAACGGCTTCTTCACGAACCTCTTCGAGTACGAGTACGAGCTGACCCAGAGCCCCGCCGGCGCCAACCAGTGGGTGGCCAAGGACGCCGAGGCGATCATCCCCGACGCGCACGACGCGTCGAAGAAGCGCCTCCCGACGATGCTCACCACCGACCTCTCGCTGCGCTTCGACCCGATCTACGAGCCGATCTCCCGGCGCTTCTACGAGCACCCGGAGGAGTTCGCGGACGCCTTCGCCCGCGCCTGGTACAAGCTGACGCACCGTGACATGGGCCCGGTCGCACGCTACTTGGGCCCGGAGGTCCCCTCCGAGGTGCTGCTGTGGCAGGACCCGCTGCCGGCGCGCACCGGTGAGCTGATCGACGCCGCGGACATCGCCTCCCTCAAGGAGCAGATCCTCGGCTCCGGCCTCACGGTCTCCCAGCTGGTCTCGACCGCCTGGGCCTCGGCCTCCTCCTTCCGCGGCAGTGACAAGCGCGGCGGTGCCAACGGTGCCCGGGTCCGCCTGGAGCCGCAGCGCAACTGGGAGGTCAACAACCCGGACGAGCTGGCGCAGGTGCTGCGCACGCTTGAGGGCATCCAGGGGTCCTTCAACTCCGCGGGTGGCAAGCAGGTCTCGCTGGCCGACCTGATCGTGCTCGCGGGCGGCGTGGCCGTCGAGAAGGCGGCGAAGGACGGCGGCTTCGACGTCGAGGTGCCGTTCACACCGGGCCGCGTGGACGCCGCCCAGGACCAGACGGACATCGAGTCGTTCGACGCGCTGGAGCCGGCCGCGGACGGCTTCCGCAACTACGTCGGCAAGGGCAACCGCCTGCCGGCCGAGTACCTGCTACTCGACAAGGCGAACCTGCTGACGCTGAGCGCCCCCGAGATGACCGTCCTCGTCGGTGGTCTGCGCGTCCTGGGCGCCAACCACGGGCAGTCCAAGCACGGGGTCCTCACCGACAACCCGGGCACGCTGACGAACGACTACTTCGCCAACCTGCTCGACCTGGGCACGACGTGGAAGTCGACGTCCTCGGCGCAGGACGAGTTCGAGGGCTGCGATGCGAGCGGTGCGGTCAAGTGGACCGGTACCCGCGCCGACCTGGTCTTCGGCTCGAACTCCGAGCTGCGGGCCGTCGCGGAGGTCTACGCGAGCGACGACGCGAAGGAGAAGTTCGTGCGCGACTTCGTCGGTGCGTGGGACAAGGTGATGAACCTCGACCGGTTCGACCTCGCCTGATCACCCGGTCACGTCCAGGTCGGCCGATGCGGGCCGACCTGGACGTGGCCAGTTCCGGGGACGTTGGTCAGGGGAGTGCGCCGGGCCCGGAGGATTGCGGGGCGGTGGCGCGAGCGGCCGGTGATCGTCGGCGAAGCCTCGCCGCCACGCCGCTGTCGTGGCCGGTCCGCTCACTCCCGGTGCCAGACATCTTCGATGGCGTCCTGGGTGTCCTCGGAGCGGGTGACCTTGAAGACGGACACCGTCAGCTTCTCGCTGGCGAGGGGGACGTGGAGGCCGCAGGCGAGGGCGTTCACGTAGTCGCTCCAGATGAAGTTCTCCAGGTCGTAGCGGGAGATGTCCGAGGTGGCGGGATCTCCGGGAGTGATCCCGATGGCGCTGAGGGTTCGCGTGGGGTCTCCGGTGAGGTCCATGTCGTCCCAGCCGTCCGCGCTGACGCGGGGGGCACCGGGGACATGGACGAGGTACTTGGCGTAGGTCTCGGAGAAGGACATCTCGCAGACGCCGATGACGCGTGCGTCGGGATGGCCTTTGACCTGTGCGTCGAACTCGATGTCGAGGTTGAAAGACGTGATGCCGTCCTCACCGAGTGCGGGGTCGGTGATCTGTACCGCGGTCCCCCAGCAGCCGACGGCCACGTAGTCCAGGTCTTCCAGGAGCCGCGGGTGTCCGATGTCTGTGCGGCGCACCGGAGCAAACTCTTCCACCACGCCGGCGACGGTGCTCAGTTCGTTCACGACCTGCCGGGCGCGTACGGGGTCGTGGGCGGGTGCCTGGGTGATGGTGTGCCGGTCGTAGTGGGCCGGAACGGGCGGGTGTATGCGGGTGATCTGGGTGACGGACTGGCGCACGCGGGTGATGCGGGCCGGGTCTTCGCCGTAGGGCAGGGGGCTCATACGGGGAGCCTAGGACAGGGTACTGACAGGCAACGTCGGCCTGCCGAGTCTCAATATGCCTGTCCTGGCGAGGAGTTGAGGTCCAAGGCTGCCTGGCCTGCTGCGCCGCCCCAGTCGAAGGGCGCACCGACGGCTACCTCAACACCCGTTACCTCAGAGGGCAGTGGCCCCGCGCTGTGGACTCCAGGTGCGTTGCGCGAGTACCTCAGGCCGGCCGCACGGAATCGAGCAGGGTGGCGCACCGGCCGAGCAGGTCGACCAACGCCGCCCTTTCCTCGTCGGTGAACTCGGCGGCCAGCGCCCGCTCCACCCGCACCGCCCGCGCGTCGGCGTTCTCCATGACGGCGCGGCCCTCGTCGGTGAGCCGGATCTCCAGGATGTTCTTGTGCCATTCGTGCGGAGTGCGTTCGACGAGGCCGCGCTCCTGGAGGTTCTTCAGCACCGTGTTCATCGTGGGCGGTGTCACTCCGCACGCCCGCGCCAGAGCGGCGGCCGAGATGCCGGGTCGCTCGGAGCTGTGCAGCAGGGCTGCGTACTGCGGGACCGTCAGGCCGGCCGGCTTCAGCGCCGCGTGCTTGGCGCCGTTCAGGGCCTGCTCGGCGCGCTTGATGGAGGAGCCGAGGCGCTCGGACACGGGCATGGACGTCATCCCCGCATCGTAACGGCCATATAGCAGGGAAGACCTTACTCGGCAATGAGTATCCATGCGAAGATTAGTGTCTTGACGATCATTAGAGTTCTAACTTAAGTTCGTGCTCATTCGATCGCCTGGGGGGGCACACCCGCAGGCGCCGTGAACGGGGAGGCACCCACCCATGTCCCAAACGATCACCCGCCGCGCCCTCGCTTCGGCCGCCCTGGCCCTGACGGCCGTCGTCGTGCCGCTGGCCGCCACCGCGAGCGCCCGGCCCACAGACACACCACCGTCCGCGGACACCGCCGCCAGGCACGAGTCCCGCGCCCGTGTCTCCACCGCATACGACCTGCCCGGCGACCGCGCCTACCCGGAAGGCATCGCAGCCGACCCGCGCACCGGCGACATCTACGTCGGCTCGTACGCGACCGGCGCCGTCTACCAGGCGACGCCCGGGCACCACGCCGCCCGGATCTTCCTGCCGTCCGGCACCGACGGGCGCACCACCGCGAACGGTCTGAAGGTCGACCGGGCCGGCCGGCTGTGGGTCATCGACTCGACCGCCGGCGTCGCCGTCTACGACCTGCACGACCGTAAGCTCATCGCCCGCTTCGATGTGACGGGGAGCGCCAAGTCGTTCGTCAACGACCTGGCGATCGCCCCGGACGGCAGCGCGTATCTGACCGACAGCTACCGGGGTGTCCTCTACCGCGTCACGCCCGGGCAGTTGACGCGGGCTGCCGCGCACGGCGGACGTGCCGAGCTGACCGCGGCCTACGACCTGACCGGTGTACTCCCCGCCGCCCCGGCCGGCACCGTCACGCTCAACGGCATCGTGGCCGACCCCTCGGGCCGCTACCTGCTCACCGTCGACATGACCGCAGGCACCCTCTATCGCGTCGACCTTACGTCCGGCGCGGTCCGCCAAGTCACCCTGCACGGTGGGGACGTATCGCACGGTGACGGACTCGAAATGCGGGGCAACACCCTCTGGGTCGTCCACAACATGACCAACACCATCAGCCGGTGGAAGGTCGGCGGCGACGGCGGGTCCGCCCGTCGGGAGCGCAGCATCACCGACCCGACGCTCCAGATCCCCACCACGATCGTCCACGGCGGCGGCCGAACGCTCGTCGTCCGCTCCCAGTTCGACAAGGGCGGCCCGATGGGCCAGGGGACGCCGCAACCGTTCACGGTGGCCGAGGTGGACGGCATCTGAAGCAGGGCTGACGCACCACCGCTCGCGCAAGCGGACCGAGGAGGCACGGCAGGCTTGGCATAGACACGCCAAAAATCATGAGTTGTCTGCCTTGTTCTCTTCGGGGGTGCGTGCCTCAATGGGCACCCCCTCACAAAGGCGGACTCCCATGAGACACGGCAAGCTCGGCATCGGCTCGTTACTCGGCGTCGGCATCGCCCTCGCGGGCACCCTCGCGATGGCGCCGGCGTCGGCCGCGGTGACACCGGATACCGCGACCCTCTCGTTCGACTGCGGTAGTTACGGCTCCGGTACGGCCACGCTCACCGCCACCCAGAACGGCACGGACGCGACCATCAGCGTGTCCACGTCGGCGATCACGTCGCCCATAGACCTCGGGGCGAACTCGGTCACGTCGCAGCTCACGCTGACCAAGAACGGCTCGGACACGACGGTGTTCAGCGGCAGCTCCAACCCGGCGATCCCGGCCGGTAGCGCGGTCTCCACCGGGCCGCTCACCGGCACCGTCGCGCCGGGCGACCAACTGGCAGGCTCGTCACTTCAGGTGGTGGTGCTGGGCATCACCGCGACCTGCAACGCCACATCGCCGCAGTCCCCGGGACCGTTCGTGTTCTGACGGCGGGACATGACGGCACGGTCCGACGGTAAGACACGGTAAGACACGGTAAGACACGGAAAGAGGGGCCGGCGGGCGGCAGCCGCCGGCCCCGCGCCTCGTCGACGTCGATCCGGTGACTCGCCACCGGTTTCCGCGCGCTGTACGGGACGTCGGCGCGGGAGTACCACCGACGTCGCTTCCTGGGCCGGGCTGCGGCTCCGCTCGTCACCATGGACCGGACCGGTGAGTAGCGGAAGCCAGAAGCCCGTTGCGACTACGGAGAGTGCCTGGCCCTGTCGGATGCCTGTGCTGTGTGCCGTGTGCCGTGTGCCGTGATCGGAGAAGGTCATTTGTTCGCTACATCCGTCGTGATGATGAATTCGGCGAATGATTCTGGTCTGGGTGGTCTGTTTCGTGAAGTCTGAATTTCGCACCGAACAGCCATATCTGTGATCGGGAGGAAGGTCATGATGTACCTGTCTCAGATCCGCCGGAGCGCCGCCGTTCTGGCCAGTGCCGGGCTCCTCTGTGGCGTCCTCGGCAGCGGCACGGCCGTCGCCGCAGGACCGGCTTCGGCCACCGAGGCCAGTCATGGCCCCTACAAGGGCCGCGTTGTCGCCAGGACCGGTGCGCCAGTGCGCACTGGTCCATCGACCCACTTCAAGGTGGTGGGCGAACTCCGTCACGGCAGGGCCGTCACCATCGTCTGCGAGGTGAACGGCCAGAACGTCCGGGGCAATCCGCGCTGGTACAAGCTCCGCGATGGCCGCTACACGTGGTCACGCAACATCGCCAACATCGGGCCGATTCCCCGCTGGTGCCACAGGCATCACCGCCGAACTGTATGACGTAGTGCCCCAGGCAGCTGCCTGGACCTGCGACGGTCCGACTCGGAACGCAGCTGACCTGCGCAGACGTGTCTCTCAGTGTCTTTCGGGCACTTGCCGCGTCGGGCAGCCGCTCCTCCCCGCACGCTCCCCAGCAGCCCAGTTACTCCCCAGATTCTCCGTGGGGAGGGCGGTCGTCTCGGGGCAGTGGTGAGGCGGAAGCCACCGCAGCGGCAGGCACACCAAGTGACTGCCGCGGCGGTGGACCTTGAATTCGGCCGACGCCAAGGCCGGTTGTTCTGGAGGAGATAGCCCAGGCGGGCCGGTGACCTGCCGCAATGGGCGGCCACGCGGGCTGACTGGGTCCCCAGACGCATGGGAAGTCGTAGCGGAGGAACCGGTCGTCGCCTGGCCGGTCCCGATGACCGTCGGTGGATCGGGCGACGTCAGTGTCGATGGATCAAGTGCCCCATCCCATCGCCTTCTTCGACTGCTGGTGGTAGACGAGCTCCGTTCCGGCAGTCCCGATGAGGTCGTCCCAGAGCACCGCCGTAGGGTGATCCGATGCTCGATTCGACACCCTCCACGACCTCCACGGCCTCTGCTGCCTCCGCAGAGCCCGCGGCCCGGCCCCGCCGCCCCGTCGCGGCGGCCTTCCGTACGCTCGCCGCCCTGACCGGGGTCACCGGCATCGTTCTGGACGTGATTGCCTCCCACGATCTGGGTCGGCTCTTCAGCTACTTCACGATCCAGTCCAACATCCTGCTGGCCGTCGTCTTCGCCTGCTCCGCCCACCGTGCCTGGACCGGGCGTCCCGCGCTCTCCCCGCGGATCACCGGCGCGGCGCTGCTCTACATCTGCATCACGGGGCTCGTCTTCCACTTCGTGCTGTCGAACGACTCCAGTGGCTTCGCCATGACCAGCCACCGAACCCCCCTCGAAACGGCCGCCAGCCAGCTCCTCCACACCGCGACACCCCTCGCCGCCGTCCTCGACTGGCTCGTCCTCACCGCCCCCGGCGCGTTCCCGCTCCGCTACGGCTGGCAGTGGCTCGCCTACCCCTTCCTCTACCTCCCCTTCGCCCTGATCCGCGGCGCCCTCCTCGCCCCCGGCACCGACGGCCGGTACCCCTACCCCTTCCTCGACGTCGACCTCCACGGCTACGCCGGCATCGCCACCAACACCGTTGTCTTCGGCCTGGCGTTCTACGTCCTGGCCCTCGTCCTCGTCCTCCTCGACCGCATACGCCCCCACCTGCGCGTCTCCCGCAACCGGACGTCGGCTAAGGTCTCCGACCGCCTGGATGGCGGGCGCACGACGAATCGTTCGTAGGCGTGGCGGTGCGGGCGGCGCATGGCCCGTCCGGTGTCCAGGGCTCGGGTCAGCTCGCGGCGGAGCTCCCGCGGCCTTGGACGTAGAGGGCCCGGTGGGTCGCCTCGTGGGTCGCGTCACCGATGCGGGCGGAGCGATCAGCACCACAGCGTCGGGGCGAATTGTCACTTTGTGTTAGCCTCAAACGTTTGGACGGCCGTGACGGCTGGCGATTCCGTCCATGCGGTTCCCCTAGTTCGTCGGCTGCTCATCCCTGCCGGGCCTTCCTCGGCACGTTCCCCATGCGGAAGGCTCTTCATGAACCACCCGGACCGCCTCGGCACCTCGCACGGCGACCTCGCCCGGCCAGTGACCCCCACTCCGACGGTGTCCCCGGTCGCCTTCGCCGACATGGAACTGCCGGCCGAGGTGTTGCGGACGCTCACCGAGCGCGGCGTGCGCGAGCCCTTCCCGATCCAGGCAGCCACGCTGCCCAACGCCCTCGCGGGACGCGACGTCCTGGGGCGCGGGCGCACGGGATCGGGCAAGACGCTCGCCTTCGGCCTGCCGCTGCTCGCACGGACGGCCGGGCGGCGCGCGGAGTCGAAGCAGCCCCTCGCCCTGATCCTGGTGCCCACCCGGGAGCTGGCCCAACAGGTAACCGAGGCGCTCGCGCCGTATGCCGACGCGCTCCGGCTGAGGATGGCCACGGTCGTCGGCGGCATGTCGATCGGCCGGCAGGTCGCTGCGCTGCGCGACGGGGCCGAGGTCGTTGTCGCCACGCCCGGCCGTCTGCACGACCTCATCGAGCGCAGGGCCTGCCACCTGGGACGGGTACGGATCACCGTTCTCGACGAGGCCGATCAGATGTGTGACATGGGCTTCCTGCCGCAGGTCACCGAGGTGCTCGACCAGGTGCACCACGACGGCCAGCGGATGCTGTTCTCGGCCACCTTGGACCGCGACGTCGACAACCTGGTCCGCCGCTACCTCCACGACCCGGTCGTCCACTCGGTCGACCCGTCCGCGGGCGCCGTCACGACGATGGATCACCATGTGCTGGTCGTCCACGGCCCCGACCGGTACGCCGTCACCACGGAGATCGCCGCCCGCGACGGCCGCGTACTGCTGTTCCTGGACACCAAGCACGCGGTCGACCAGCTCACCCGGCATCTACGGGCCAGCGGAGTGCATGCCGCGGCCCTGCACAGTGGCAAGTCCCAGCCGCAGCGCACGCGGACCCTTGCACAGTTCAAGAATGGGCAGGTCACCGTCCTGGTGGCGACCAATGTCGCGGCCCGTGGTCTGCACGTCGACGACCTCGATCTCGTGGTGAACGTCGACCCGCCCACCGACCCCAAGGACTATGTGCACCGTGCGGGCCGCACTGCCCGGGCCGGTGAGTCGGGCAGCGTCGTCACGCTGGTGCTGTCGGGTCAGCGCCGGGAGATGAGCCGGCTGACAGCCGAGGCCGGCATCGAGCCGACGATCACCAAGGTGCGCTCGGGCGAGGCGGAGCTGAGCCGGATCACCGGGGCCAGGGCTCCCTCCGGCATTCCGCTCGACGGCGGGCCCGCCACACCCCGACCCAAGAACACCAACGCCCCCTTCCGTGGCCTGGGCACCAGCAAGGACGCTTCCCGCGGCACCGGCGGCAAGTCCCGCAAGGCCAGTGAGGCCCGCATGCTCGCCGAGGCCCGCAAGGCGGCCCGGGTGCGGCGCGGCGACTGAGAGCCACTGCGGCTGCCAGTAGCGGTATCAGCTGGGAGGCGTCGTTGCGGTTGCCGCCGGTCGACGTGATGGCCAGGGCGATGCCGGTGTGGCGGACGAACAGGATCCCGCACAGGACCTTCGGTCTTCCGGCACCCTCTTCCGGTCGGGAGCTGGCGGGCGGGGTGGTCAAGGGGCTGTCGGACGGGTTCGGGTGGGGCGCGGGCCGTTTCGAGCGGCTGTGTCCAGGCGTGCTGTCAGGGCCAGTTGTGCGGTAGGTGCATGGTGATGCGGCGTGCGGAGCGGGCGATCCGGGCGGGGACGTGGACCAGGTGGGCGCGGATCGTTGCGGTGGCTGCGGGCTTGAGGCCGTCGCTCGGTATTAGAGCGGTGCCAGCATCATCAGGACTTCGTCGCGATCGTCCCCGGGGGCGAGGCGAAGGGCGCCCGGCCAACGGCCGATCTCCTTCCAGCCGAGGCGGCCGTAGAAGTCCTCCAGCCCGACGCCACCGCGTGCAGCCAGGTGAAGTTGTTCGAGCCCCATCTCGTCGCGGGCGATCTCGCGAACGTGATGCATGAGGGCGGCCCCGATGCCGCGGCCTCGCAGACTCGTCCGCGTTTGGACGTGGTGGAGCGTCCCCCAGTGCGCTATGAGCTCAAAGGGATCACGCCGAACATTCAGCCACCCGGCGAGGTCGCCGTCGATCGATGCGATCACGAGGCGGCTCGTCTCACGAGCAAGGCCCGCGACGAGGGAGTCGACGGCCGGCGCGGCCTGGCCCGCGTCGATGGGCGGGAAGGGGAATCCTGCTGCCCCGCCGGCGTTGGTGACCTCGATCCAGCATGCGGTGAGTGCTTGCCTCAGCTCCGCAGTGACGTCATCAGGAGCTGTGATCTGTCGCAGGTGGAGGGGGCAGAGGGGACCACTGTTCATACGGGCGATCCTTACATCTGCCACTGACAGTGCCGGGTCGCCGGGTCGCCGGGTCGCCGGGGTGCCGGGTCGCCGAAGAGCGCTGAGGTGCTGGGTGGTCGTGCTTTCGGCAGGAGGCGATCGCGTCGGTGCGGGAGGTGCGAGCCGCGGGGGCGGGCCGCGCCGTACCGGGGACAGTCGCGCCATCACTTCTTGCTCGGGTGAGCAAATCGCGCTACCGTCTTGCTCATGCAAGCAAGGGATAGTGCAGCCAAGCAAAAGGCGGGACGCAGGACCAAGCCCTCCTTCACGGAGACGGGCCGTCGCGCCCAGATCGTTGCCGCGGCTATCGACGTCATCGCCGAAGTCGGGTACCACCGGGCCTCGTTCGCGAAGATCGCGAAGCACGCCGGGCTGAGCAGCACGGGGATGATCTCCTACCACTTCGACGGGCGGGACGACCTGATGAGCGAGGTCGTCACCGAGGTGCTGCGGCTCGCTGAGGGGTACATCCGTCCCCGCATCGAGGCCCACGAGAGCTACGCGGGCCGCCTGCGCGCCTCCATCGAGGGCAACCTCGACCTGTTCGCCGAGTACCCGAACCACCTCGCGGCGATCACCGAGATCCTCTCCAACCTCCGGGGCAGCGACCCCGGCATGGTCACCTTCCTTTCGGCGACCGAGGCGAACCTCGCCGTCCAGGTGGAGCAGATCCGCAAGGCGCAGCGCGCGGGCGAGTTCTGCGACTTCGACCCGTGGGTGATGATGCGGGCGATCCGCGCCGCCATCGACGACGTGGTGCGCCGCGCCACCCACGATCCCGATCTCGATGTGCGGGCCGCCGGCCGCGAGTTGGCCGACCTGTTCGACCGCGCCACCAGGAGCACGTCATGACCACAGCAGACACGGGGGAACACATCATGGCAACGCACCGGGCACCACAGACCGACACGGACGAGGCCGCCGCCGCAGCGCCCGCCCGCCGCCGCACCGCGGCGCTGCGCCGTCGGCTCGCCGCGCAGCTGCTCTTCGAGCTCGTCCTCCCGCTCGGCTCCTACTACGGACTGCGTGCGGCCGGGGCCGGCCAGTGGCTCTCGATGATCGTCGGCGGCCTGCTGTTGCTGCCGTGGATCGCTTACGGCATCGTGCGGCAGCGGCGCGTGGAGGCGATGGCGGTGTTCACGCTGAGCCTGGTGGTGGTCGGGACGCTGCTGACCCTGATCACCGGCAGCCCGCGGGTGCTGATGATCCGGGACAGCTGGCTGACCGCCGCGATCGGACTCTGGGTGCTCGGCACACTGCTCACCAGGCGTCCGTTCATCATGACGGCCTCGCGCGGCATCGTCATCGCCAAGGTCGGCGAGGCCGGACTCGTCGAATGGGAGGCGCGGTGGGACGCGGAGCCGACGTTCCGTCACCACCTCCGGCTGGTCACGGCGGTGTGGGGCGCGGTCTTCCTGCTCGACGCGATGCTGCGGGTGGTGCTGGCGTACACGATCCCGGTGGACTCCTTCCCGCTCACCAGCACCGTGCTCTGGCTGGTGATGCTCGGCGGGCTGCTCGGGTGGCACAACTGGTACATCACCCGCCACGGCATGAAGCTGTAGGGGGAGCCGTGGACACCGACGTCGAGGTGCTCATCGCGGGGGCCGGCCCGACCGGTCTGCTGCTCGCCAACGAGCTGGGCCTGGCCGGGGTGCGGGTGGCCGTCGCGGAGCGGCTGCCCCACCGGACCGGCCAGTCCAAAGCACTCAACCTGCAGCCGCGCACCGCCGAGGTGCTGGACTGCCGAGGCTGGTTGGAGCCGGTCCTGGACCGGTCGCTGGCCCTCCTCCCCGCCGGCCACTTCGCCGGGCTGCCGCTTGACTACGGCGCACTGGACACCGCGTTCCCGCACCAGGTCGGCATCCCGCAGGCCCGGGTCGAGGAGTTCTTGGAGGACCACCTCGCCGAGTACGGCGTCCCGGTGCTGCGGGGCCGCGAGCTGACGTCGTTCCGGCAGGACGCGGACGGCGTTACCACCACCCTCCTCGGGCCCGATGGCGCGGAGTGCACCGTCCGGGCCGGATACCTGGTGGGCGCGGACGGCGGACGCAGCGCGGTGCGCCGCATCCTGGGCATGCCCTTTCCGGGGCGGGACGGTCGGGTCAGCATGGCCGTCGCCGACATCGAACTCGCCGCCGTGGAGCCGGAATCCAACGACCCCGGCACGTCCTGGCGCCTCCCCGACCTCAGCCCGAACCCCGAGGGTGTCGCCTTCCTGCTCCCGCTCGGCGACGGTGTACACCGACTCATCCTCGGCGGCCCCGAGCAGCAGGGCATCGACCGCGACGCCCCGGTCACCGCGGACGAGGTGCGCGCGGCACTGGCCCGCTGCCCCGGCCCGCCGCGCGAACTGCGTGCCGTCCGCTGGGCGTCCCGCTTCACCGACGCCTCCCGGCAGGCCGAGCGGTACGCCGACGGCCGGGTGCTGCTGGCCGGTGACGCCGCCCACATCCACGCCCCCGCCGGTGGGCAGGGCCTCAACCTCGGCATGCAGGACGCGTTCAACCTGGGCTGGAAGCTGGCCGCCGTGGTCCGAGGGTGGGCCCCGGACGGGCTGCTGGCCACCTACCATGCCGAGCGCCACCGGGTCGGCGCCCGGGTGCTGGCCAACACCCGGGCTCAGATGGTGCTGACGCTCCCCGACCCGGACGCCGTGGCGGTGCGCGACCTGCTCGCCGACCTGCTCGCCGCGCCGGAGGCCAACCGCCGCGTCGCCGCCATGATCGCCGGCACCGACATCCGCTACCCGATGCCCGGCGCGCCCGAGCACCCGCTGCTCGGTGCGCGGGCGTCCGGAGTCCGGCTGCCGTCCGGCCGCGGAACCCTGCTGGCCGACGCCGCGTCAGCGGTCGCCGCCGCGAGGGATGGTTGGGCGGATCGAGTCGACCGCCTCGACCGCCTCGACTGTCTCGATCGCAGCGACAGTCTTGACCGTCTTGACCGTCTTGACCGTCTCGATCGCGGACCCGCGGCCGACGGCGACGAGGCGTTGCTGGTCCGGCCGGACGGGCATGTCTGCTGGGCCGGTCCGGAGGGCGACGCGGACGGCCTGCGCGCCGCGCTCACCCGTTGGTTCGGCGCGCCCCGAACCCCAACCCGGCTCTGAGGTCGCCTTCCAGCGCACTGCCTGGCAGGGCCGTGGCCCGGCACGGCGTCGGCACCCTTCTGGTCCTCGGCAGCCAAGTCAACGGCTGGCAAGCCCCATTGCCCCCGAGTCGGCAGCGTTGTCAGTAGCACGATCAGCCTTCTGACACGGCGGTCCGCCCCACCCACGAGGAGGTCAACAGCCATGCAAAGGAAGTGACCGTCGAGCGGAATTGCCCAGCGGGCTCCGCTGGTGAGCGGCAGCTCTAGCCCACCCATTCCCGCAACAACCGCTCCCGCACTGTCCCCCGAGGCGACCCGCCCTCCCACGCGCGGCCCCACTTCGACATCGCCGCCAGCGTCGTGGCCATCGTCGCGGCGCCCTCCGTGAGGCGGGACAGGAGGGCTTGGGAGAGGTCGACCTCTGTCGGGGAGTAGCCGACGGCCGCGGCCGCGTAAGCCGTCAACTCGTGGTCGCCGTCGGGTGATGCCACGCGCACCGTCAGCATCGGCGGAGCCTCCCCGGTCCGGCCTGGGCCCATGGTCAGAGCCAAGTTCAGCACCGTGTCCAGCGCCAGGTCCTTGACCGCGCTGACCTGCCGCTTCAGGGATTTCACGGGGACGCCCGCCACCGTCACGGCATGCAGGTCCTCCCACAGGTAGAAGCCGGACTGTCCGTCGCCGAGGGCCATCACGCCCTCGGGAGCCAGGCGTACCCCGGGAGCCAGACCGGACGGCTTCGCGCCCACGTACACGTCGCCTTCGGCGATCCAGAACAGGCCCACCATGGCCATGGGTTGCTCACTTCTCCCGACGACGGCACCGCCGTCGTGTCACACATCAAACGATCAGGTCGTCCCCGCAACGCGCGAAGGAGCCAAAAAATTCCCGTTTCCGGCCGCACACCCGTGGCCCGAGCGGGGAGACGTCCCCTAGTCCAACGCCGCGACCCGGTCCGCGGACAGGGCTTGGTCGAAGACCTGGACGTTCTTGATGCCGCCGGTGAAGAAGTCGGCGGGCCGGCCGTCGAAGGTGGCGCGGCCGATCATGAGGGAGCCGGCGGTGGTGGCGGGGCGGGTGTCGCTGGCGGTGCCCTGCTGGGTGCCGTTGACGTACAGGTGGAGCCGCTGGGCGGCGGCGTCGCAGACCCCGACCAGGTGGGTCCAGGTGTTCATGGCGGGCGGCTCGGCCGCGAGTGTGCGGACGCCAGGCCGGGAGAACGCCCATCGATGGTCGGCGCCCGAGTACTGGAGGTAGAAGGCGCTGCTGTCGGCGGAGCCTTGGCTGACGACGGTGGCGAAGCCGTTCGCGCTGGTGAGGTAGACCCAGGCGGAGACCGTGAAGCTGTGCCCCGGGGCGGTGTTGAGCACCGGGCCGCGCGTGGTGATCTGGCTGCTGACGCCGTTGAAGAGGGCGGCGCCGCTGTTGCCCGTGCCCCAACGGACATCGGACGCGGTGCCGTTGTGGGTGCCGGTCGTGTCCGCCGCGTACGTGCCGGACCGCTCGTCGAGTCGCCATGCCCCGACCGGTTGCGGGCTGGTGGGCAGGGTCGGTGCGGAACTCCGGGCGGCGTCGTGGCTGAGTGTGAGGGCCACGGGGACACCTACCGCGGCGACGGCCACCGCGGCGGCTGCCGAGATCAGGAGCGTACGGCGGGTGGTGCCGCGCCGGACCGCCGGGGCGGCCGGAACCGGACGGGGCGTTGCCGGCCCCGGCGGGGGAGTGGCGGACGCCTCGTGGTGGGCGACGGCCGTCGGCCCCACCCCGGGGGTGCCCGGCACCGTCCGAGGGTGGGCCGGCACCGGAGTCCGGGAGCCGGCCGGGCTTCCGGCGTTGGCTCCGGCGCCCCGGTCGAATATGACTCCGGGCTGCTGACCGGCCGGTGTGGTGCCGTGCGGCGTCCCGCTGCTGCGGTCGGTCGCGGGCGGTACGTCATCGCCCACGACCGGTGCGGCTGCCGCGGCACCCGCAGCGCACCGGGCCAGGAGCTCCCGCGGCGTGGGGCGCCGGGCGGGGTCCTTGGTCAGGCAGTCGGCGATCAGGGCGCGCAGCGCGGGGTCGGTGACCGTGTCGAGGTCGGGGGTGTCGTGGACGACCCGGTAGAGGAGGGAGGCCAGGTGGCCGTTGCCGAACGGGTTGCCGCCGGTGGCCGCGTACGTCAGGACCGTCCCCAGGGAGAAGACGTCGCTCGCCGGGCCGATCTCCTCGCCGTTCACCTGCTCCGGCGACATGAAGCCCGGGGAGCCGAGCGCGTAACCGGTCACGGTGAGGGAGCTGCCCTCGACGACCCGGGCGATCCCGAAGTCGATGACCCGCGGGCCGTCCTCGGCGAGCAGCACGTTGGAGGGCTTGAGGTCGCGGTGGACGAGGTGCGCGCTGTGGATCGAGACCAGCGCCTCGGCGAGCCCGGCGGCCAGGGCGAACACCTGCGGCGCGGGCATCGGTCCGCGGTCGGCGACCGCCTTCTCCAGCGACGGACCGGCGATGTAACTGGTGACCAGCCAGGGCGCGGCCGCGTCCGGGTCGGCGTCGATCACCGGCGCGGTGAACGCCCCGCTGACCGCGCGGGCGGCCTGTACTTCCCTGCGGAACCGGGAGCGGAAGTCCGGCTGGTCGACCAGCGCGG
This sequence comes from Streptomyces sp. RGM 3693, assembly GCF_050471125.1. NCBI lineage: Bacteria > Bacillati > Actinomycetota > Actinomycetes > Kitasatosporales > Streptomycetaceae > Streptomyces > Streptomyces sp. RGM 3693. The sequence continues at coordinate 1,048,109 of NZ_JBMPPQ010000003.1, read as the reverse complement.
CGTGCACCACCTTGACCGCGACCTGCCGGCCGCCCGGCGAGCGCCCCAGGAAGACCCGCCCCATGCCGCCCACGCCCAGCCGCCCCAGCAACTGGTATCCGCCGATGGCACGTGGGTCGTCCGGATCCAGCGCTGCCACAAACCCCTCCCGCGTCGTCGCCTCGGTCAGATTCGGCCGGGCGGCCACCAGCATAGGGGGCGGCCGGTGGGCCGGCCGGTGCGACCTCCGCCGCGGCAGTCGGCCTGACCTGTCGTCATGACCGGGCGGGGGAACGCCGACACGGCGGAGGCGCGGCCGGCCGCGGCCCAACTGCGGGGTGGACCGGGGTGACGGTTCAGTCGATCTGCGCGGGTGTCACCGTCAGCCAGTGCTTGTCGGCCGTGACCTGCTGCCCAAGTTCCTTCTGGCGTTCGGCGTTGGAGCGCTTCATCTCGTCGAGCTCCTTCATGGAGCTCTCCTTGCGGTTCACCCAGACCCGGACGCCGCCGTTCTGCACGTCCGTGGAATGGAAGAGCATCGGGCCGTCGCTCTTGGGGGTGTCACCCGCCGCGAGGATGGGCTTCTTCCACTCGTCGATATACGTGTTGATCGCCGCCGGCTTGCCCTCGTACCAGGTCAGCGGGGCCCACAGGGTCGGGGTCAACTCACGGTCGGCGAGCTTCGCGGGGTCGAAGTGGCCGGCCGCGATCTCCTTGCGGGAGCTGGTGACCTCGCCGGTCTTGCGGTTCTTGAGGAGCATGGAGACGCCGATGACGTTCTCCGGCTTCACGTCGTACCCGTACTGGGGATCGCTCAGCACCATGCGCACCAGATCCTCGGAGGCCGCACTCACCACGTACACCTCCACCCCGTGCCTGCGCAGTGCCTTGTAGAGCTCCTGCATGCCCCGGTAGAAGCGAGGTGCCTGCACCTCCGTCTTGGTCAGCTTCCCGTTCTCGTAGTACTCGGCGGGGATCGGCTTGCGGTACGCCAGGAGTTCGTCCACGTACCCCTTGAGCTGCTTCAGGGTGAAGCCCGAGAAGATCTGCGCCGCCCAGGGGTAGCAGACCTGGTCGTCCACCTCGCACAGGCGGTTGTAGTAGCTGTAGAGGCTTTCCTTGTGGGTTGCCGTGTCCTTGAAGGGGATGACCTTCAAGGACGGTGCCATGGTCTGGCGGGTCAGGACGCCCTTCCTCTCCAAGAAGGGGAGCAGGGCCTCTTCCAAGTCATTGCGGTACGTGGTGTTGTCCGCGTCGAAGACCGCGTACGCGCCCTTGTGGTCGTGGTCAGTGATGACCTTGCCGAGCTTCTCGGCCACCGGCGCGGGCCAGTGCTTCAGCTCCACCGAGGCGACCCGCGACGACGATCCGACGGCCTCGGCCTCGCTGCCGCCCGGCCACAGCGCACTGCTCGCGAAGACCGCGGCGGCCAGTGCTCCCACGGTGCCGAAGAGCGCAAGCCTGCTTTTTGCCCGTACTGCCATGGTTTCCGTTCCTTTGAGAGCTGCCCGCCCCGTCCGGAGCGGCGGGCCATGCTACGAGGCCGGGCAGGGATTGCCCATGATCGATGTCACCGCGAACGGGACGTGTGGGGTGGCCGAACAGGGGTAACCCTGCTCGTCGTCCAGCGGTGACCGACCGGCGGGCGCACGGCCATCCCGCCCCGATCTGCGGGGGCCTAGGAACAAGGGATATCCGGCCGCACCACGTGGTGCCGGATCCATACGTTCGGTTCGACGTAGACGGCGTGGTCGTGTGCGGTGTTGCAGTGCACCGGGACGAGGGCGCCCGGGACTTCGAGGTGTCCGTCGCGGTCGAAGGGCAGGCCGGTCCACCGCCGCCACTGTGTCAGGGACCCGCTGACCGTCATCGATGCCGGGGCGATCCTTTCGATGGTGCCGCCGGCCCGCACGTGCACGCGGAGCCACGGGTCGGTCGGCAGCCCGTCGTCGCGCCGCCGACGGACGTAGTCGGCCATGGGGACGCGCGGTTCACGGTGTTTGGCGGTGGGGCGCACGGGGGCCAGCAGTGCGTCGTGCCCCTGTTGGCCGACGGTGTGCCGCAGCGCGGCCAGTAGGCGGGAGGAGAGCCCGCGCCCGAGGTATCCGGTGTCCACCGTGATCTCCAACGCACTGGCGGTGCGGGGTGTGGGGCAAGGCCCCCGGTGGTGGCCGTGCCGGTGCACGCCGTCGTACCCGTTGCAGCCGTTGCACCCGTCGCGCCGATCGCGGTAGGCCCACGTCAGGACCTGGTTCCACCCCCGGTCCGGCAGCTCCTCGCGACCGTCGGGCGTGGCATCGAACGGCACGCTCAGCCCGCGGGCCACGACGCGGTCGCCGTCGGTCGCCGCGACGCAGTACTGGGGGAAGTCCTCGGGGACCCGGCCCAAGAAGGCGGTCGCGACCGGATCGTGCGGTATGAAGGCCGGCCAGGTCTCGGCGATCTCGTAGAGGCGAGGGATCAACGACGGCCGCTCGGCGAGCGTGGTGATCCGGATGCTGTCGATGTCTGTCACGGCTGGGCACCCTGTCAGGGGGCGGACCGGGCGGGCCAGCGGTTTTGCGAGAGAGGTGAGAGCGGCCGTGACGGTGCGGTCGCGGGCCCCGTTCCGAAGGTTGGCGCCGAGACAAGGGCGAGGCGGGTGGTCGGCGGGCACCCCCTGTGAAATTTCCAACGTGCGGCGCCGGACCGCTCGTTCGGCGCCCGCGGGCCGCTCCCGCGCGCCGCTCCGTATTCACACTCCGACCCCGGATTCACAATTTCGCGCTGGTGGGCGACGACCACGGCGCGGGTAGGGGCGTCCCGTGCCATCGTTGCCTGGCGTTCCGGCCGGTTCGCGTCCCGTTCGCATCCGGTTCGCATCATCCGGCTCGCACCCGGAACGCACGTGGCCCGCCCTTGGCTCATCCCTATCCACCTATCCACCTATCCAACTCTCCGTCAATTTGCCTACATTGAGGAGTACTTCGTGCACATACCCAGGCGTCGTACCAGACAGATGGGTGCCGTCGTGGGGGCCTGTGTGCTCGCGCTCGCGGGCCTTTCCGGCCCCGCCGAGGCCGCGCCCAACCCCCAGGTCCGCGTGGAAGTCCCCGGCCCCGCCGGTGGCCTGGCGGGATCCGGCTACCGGGACGTCCCCCGCAGCTTCCCGCACGCCCCGGGAGCCGTTGCGTCGGCGCCCGCCCACGCGGCCGACGGTCAGGTCACCAAGGTGATCGACAACGGCGACACCAAAGACCGCCTCGACGTCGTCGTCATCGGTGACGGCTACACCGCCGATCAACTGGACCAGTTCCACACGGATGCCAAGAAGAAGTGGAACGACTTCCTCGGTGTGGAGCCCTACCGCACGTACCAGAAGCTCTTCAACGTCTGGACCGTTGACGCCGTCTCCGCGGAGAGCGGGGTCAGCGGCGACCCCGGCAAGGACGTCACCCGCAACACCGCCCTCGGCGCGCACTTCTGGTGCGATGGCCTGGAGCGGCTGCTCTGCATCGACCAGCAGAAGGTCGACGCCTACGTCGCCAAGGCCCCACAAGCCGATCTGGTGCTGGTGCTGGCCAACAGCAGCAAGTACGGCGGCGCCGGCTACAACGAGGCCAGTCCGACCCTCGGTTACGACGGCATCGCCACCGCCGCCGCCCACAACCAGGATTCCAGTCAGGTCGCCGTCCACGAGACCGGCCACTCCCTCGGCAAGCTCGCCGACGAGTACTTCTACCCCGGCGTCCCCGAGTACGAGCAGTACACCGGGCCCGAGAAGCCCGAGGCCAACTCGTCGGTGCTGAACGCGGACGGCATGGCCGGCACCCGCGCCAAGTGGTACCGCTGGCTGGGCGAAACCTCACCCGACGGCGGGACCGTCGGGGCGTACGAGGGCGGCAACTACTACGTCAAGGGGCTGTACCGCCCCACCGACGACTCCCTGATGCGCACCCTCGGCAAGCCCTTCAACCTGCCCGGTGCGGAGGCCATGATCGCCGGCTTCTACCGGCACGCCACCCCCGCCGCCCCGACCGACCGCGCCCAGGCATGGCACACCACGGCCCGCCTCGCCCTGCCTCGGACGAACGACGCCGCCCACGGCAAGGTGACCGTCCGTTGGTTCCTCGACGGGCGCGAACTCCATCGCTACCGCGATCGCGACCGGGTGCCGACGCGCGGGTTGGCGCTGGGACGTGGCGCCCACCGGCTGACGGCGAACGTCACGGACGGCACCACCGCGGTCCGCGACCCCGCCCTCCGCACCCTCCTGACCGGCTCCACCGGCTGGACCGTGCAACACGGATCCGGCTCCGCCGCGGACCGCACCGCCCCGGTCGTGGCGAAGCCGGATGCCGTGCCGTCGCTGGCCGCGGGCGGCGCGATGGCCCCTGCCGGGTGAGACCGGCAGGACCACGACCGTCCCCCACCCGGGAACCAGGGGTCGCCCCGGTCCAGGCATCGGACCGGGGCGATCATGCCGGCCCCGCCGCGCGCTCCGCTGACGCTGGACTGCGACGTGCTCACGGTGGCGGGCAGCGACCTGCGCATCATGGTCCACACGGCCGAGCCCGGCACCGAGGACGCCGAACGCCTGGCCCTACTGACCGTTCTCGGCACCCAGTCCCTCGGCACCCAGTCCCTCGTCGGCTAGGCCCTGTCGGTGAGGGCGTTCATCACTGAACCGGGGAGAAGTCGGTTGGCGCGAGGATCCGGTTCTCCGCGCTCAGCAGCAGGCCCGCCCGCTTCATCTCGGCGAGGTACGCCTGCCATTCCGGGTCGGCGTAGAGCGCGGCCCTGCGTCGTTCCCGGTCCGCCTGGTCCTCGTAGGCCCACAGGTGAACGACCTGGTCGAGCCGGCCCTCGACCGGGACGTACCAGCCCACGCACCGGCCGAGGTGCCGTTCCTGGAGCGGGTATCCCTTCTCCCGGTAGAGCGCCACCCAGTCCGCGACGCGGGTGGGCTGGACGGTGTACACGCGATGGTCGACGATCATGACGTTCCCCTGTCGTCGTGCTCGGTCTTCGTCGAAGCCTCCGGGCTCCCTGCCGCCCACCATACATCGATATTCGTCGATAATCGATGGAGTGCGTACACTGGCGCCATGCGCGCACTCGACCACCCGCAGCTCTCCTCGGTGTCGCTCTCCGACGCCCTCGCCGCGCTGGCCGATCCGACCCGCCGCGCCATCGTGCGCGTGCTGACCGACAGCCGGGAACACCTGGCCGGCGACTTCGACCTCGGCGTCGCACAGTCCACGCTCAGCCACCACATGAAGAAACTCCGGCAGGGCGGCATCACCCGCAGCCGACCGGAGGGCACCCGCTGCTGGGTCTCGCTGCGCCTCGAATTCGACGAGCGCTTCCCCGGCCTGCTGCACACCGTGCTCAGCCTCGACGAGGGCGCCTGAAATACCTGAAGCACCTGAGGCGTCCGGGACGCCTGCGGTCCCCTCACGACATGCATGGCGTTGCGCGTCACCGCTACCCTCGGGGGCGGGTCAGTTACGGAAAAGGAGCGTGGATGCCGTCGGCGATCGTCAATCCTGCCGAGGTCTGGGTGCTGGCGCGGGAACACCCTGCGCCGTTGATGAGGGCAACCCGCGCACTGAGCCAAGCACTGGAGCGGGCCTATGGTCCGCGGTTCGCCGTCTGGCATTCCGACGAACTCCTCTTCGGTGTCCGGGACGGCCGGTTGGTGTTGCAGACCCTCGGCGGCCAGGACGTGCCGCCGCCCAAAGTCGTCCTGGTGCGGCAGACGCCCGGCTCCATGGTGCAGAACCGTGAACTGACGCTGCTCCGACACCTGGAACGGCTGGGTGCGGTCCTCATCAACTCGGCAGCTTCCCACCACCTGTGCGGCAACAAGGTCTGGCAGCTACAGGAACTGGCCGTGGCCGGACTCCCGGTGCCCGACACGCTGTCGTACGCCACCGCGCCCCTGGCCGGGGTGGTGCGCAGTCCCCAGGTGGAGACGCCGTGCGTGGTGAAGTCGGTCAACGGACGCAACGGCGCGTCCGTGTTCCTCGTCCCCGACACCGGGCTGTTGCAGGCGGTGTCGGGCAGCCTCGCCCAAGAGGTGCCGCTGATCTTCCAGGAGTACGTCGCCGCCTCCCACGGCCGGGACCTGCGGGTGGTCGTCGTGGACGGCGAACCGGTGGCCGCCCAGATCCGCGCGTCCCGTGACGGGGCGTTGGTTTCCAACCTCGCCCGGGGAGCCTCCGCCGAACTGTGTCTGGGCCGCTATCCGGAGGGCGAAGCCCTGGCGGTCCGGGCCGCCGAGACGCTCGGTCTGACCATCGCCGGGGTCGATCTGCTCTTCACCGCCGACGGTGGCCACACCCTCTGCGAAGTCAACGCGGTGCCCGGCTGGCGGCCCCGCATGACCGCGGTGATCCCCGCGATCACCGCGGCCATAGACAAGCGCCTGGCCGACACCAACAGCGGTACCGAGACCAACAGCTGTACCGACGCCAACAGCTGTACCGAGACCAACAGCTGTACCGAGACCAACAGCTGTACTGACACCAACTACGGCACTGATGCCAGCAACGGTGCCAATGCCAGCAACGGTGCCAATGCCAACAGCGGTACCCATAACGATGGCGATGCCCGCATCGGCATCGATGCGCAGCCCCTTGGCGAGGGGAGTCGGATCACCGATGCCACAGATAACGTCCGAGGGCCCGCCTGAGGGGTCGGGGCGTGAAGGGGAGCAGCGCGGCCACGGCCTTGTAGGGCACCCCGGGCACGCAGCGCCGGGTGCCGGCCGCGACGGCCTTGAGTCCGGCGGCGGCGACCCGGTCCGCCTCCAGCCAGAAGAACCCCGGCATCGAGGCGGGGGTGAGGCCGTTCGACGCGAAGTAGTCGGTCTTGGTCAGGCCCGGCAGCAGCACGGTGACGTGGATGCCGGAGCCGCGGTTCTCGATGGCCAGGTCTTCCGAGAAATGGGTGAGGAACGCCTTGGTCGCGGCATAAGTGGCGAGCGAGGGCGACGGCAACTCGCCCGTCAGAGAAGACACGTTGAGGATCCCGCCGCGCCCTTCGGTGCGCATCCGTGACAGCACGGAGCGGGAGAGCCGCACCACTGCCTGGTTGTTCAGCTGGAGCGTGGCCTCCTCGCGTTCCACCGGGAGGTTGGCGAAGACGCCGGACGCCCCGGAACCGGCGTTGTTGACCAGGAGCTCGACCGGCCGGGCCGGATCGGCGAGCCGGGCCTCCACCTGTGCCGTCTGGCCGGTGTCGGTGAGGTCGGCCGGCAGCGCTTCCACCTCGATGGTGTGTTGGGCGCGCAGCTCCTCGGCGAGGTCCCGCAGGAGTCGTTCCCGGCGGGCGACGAGCACCAGGGAGACGCCCCGGGCCGCCAATTGCCGTGCCATGGCCGTTCCGATGCCGCTGGAGGCGCCGGTGATCAGCGCGGTTCGGTAGGGATAGGGTCGGTCAGCCACAGGTGATCTCCCCACGCACGAGACTCGGTCCTGACCCGGCGCTCGTCGTGTGGGCCTGGGCACTGCACACACAGTGCGTCGGTCGAACGACGAACGTACCGCGCCGGACATCGCGCACGGCAGTGGCGCACGGGATCACGGGACGCCCGCGGTTGTGCGCCTCAGGGCCGTCACTGGTCCCCCTGGGACAGGGGTGAGGAATGCCGAGGCCCCCGACGGCAACGCCGCCCTAGGCTTGGCACATGTACGCGACAGAGGCGTCCCGCTACATCGGCGCCCCGCCCGCCGCCGTCTACCGGGCACTGCTCGACGCCCGGGCCATCGCCAACTGGCGGGTCCCGGACGGCATGACCTGCCGGGTGCACGAGTTCGACGTCCGCGTCGGCGGTGCCTTCCGGGTCTCGCTCAGCTACGACGACGGACGGCCCGGCGCCGGGAAGTCGGCGGACCGCACCGACACGTACCACGGGCGCTTCGCGGAGCTGGTGCCCTTCGAGAAGGTTGTCGAGGTGCTCCGGTTCGAGACGGACGACGCGTGCTTCGCCGGCACGATGACGCTCACCACCACGCTCGTCCCCGCCGGTACGGGTACCACCGTCGTGATGGTCCACGAGGGGGTCCCGGACGCCGTCCCCGCGGCGGCGAACGAGGCGGGTACGCGCATGGCGTTGGCCAACCTCGCGCGCTGGGTCGAAGCCGAAGCCGAAGCCGAAGCGGAAGCCGAAGCGGACGCGGAACCGGATCGGTGAGCCGGCTGGGCGCGTCAATCGCCGCGCCAGATGTTGTCGAAGGCGGCCTGTTCGATGGCCCGGCGTTGCCGCAGGGCCTCCAGCTGCATCAGCGCGTCGTGGACCGCGGCGAGCACGGTGTCCACGCCGTCGTCGTCCACGCTCGGGGAGTGCGCGGAGCCGTCCCCGTCCGCCCCGCGGATCCCCACCGCCGTCCCCAGGAAGGCCAGGATGGGCTCGTCCGAGGCCCAGCGGTGCGCCGCGGCGCGTCGGTCCGGGGAATCCGCCAGCACGATGTGACCGGCCCGGAAATGCACCCCGCGACGCGGTTGCCGACTGAGTACCCCGTCCGCTTCCAGGGTCGCCAGATAGGCCGCGGACAGGCCGCGGCCCCGGCGCCACAGCCAGTCGCCGACCGACTCGTACGGCGTCTCGCGGACCAGCGACGCCGCGGCCTGGTCCAGCAGGGGGTCGGGCGTGGTGGGGCGGTAGCCCGGCACGATGCGATCGTCGTCCAGCGCGATGGCCTCGGCCGCGAGGAGGTCGATCACCTCGGCCCCGGCGAGCGCGAGCGACAGGTCACCTTGTTCGACGGGGCGGTCGGGCGCCACGTCCAGGGCGGTGATCATCAAGTCCCGTGATGTGGTCATGGCTCAAGTTCGCCTCGATCGGGAGGGTCGACGGGGGCGCTCTCCTCGGCACGCCCGGCGGGCCCGGAGCGCGCGACGGCCCCCGCCCTCCAGCAGACCAGCTCCGGCCCGATCGTGCGCGCCGAGGACCGCCCTCGGCGCGCGGGGCGGTTCCCTTCGGGCTGTACTGGGGGAGGGGGCAGGACCAGGAGCGAGTGGGAACGTCGCTGAGGGTGGAGGCATCGTGGAACTGGCCTTCCTGAATGCGGTGTACGCGAGCGGGGGACCGTACGTCTGCGCCTATCTCGACACGTCACGCAACACCATGGAGCCGGACCGGGCGATGGCGCTCCGCAGACGGCGGGTCTGCGAGACGCTCGCGGAACAGGGCGCCGACGCCGCCACGGTGGAGGCCGTGGCCGCCGTCGCGGGGTGTGACCGGGACATCGCCGGCCGGCACGGACAGGCGATCGTCGCCAGCCATGGGCGGGTGGTCCTGACCGAGGAACTGCCCGAGCCGCCGGTGCGCGACGAGGCCACGTTCACCGCGCTGCCCGACCTGATGCCGCTGGCGGTGCAGCACGCGCCGGACATCCGCTACGTCGCCGCCACCGTGCACAGCCGCCCGGGCCCGCCGGCGGCGCCCCCGGACGAAGTGGAGGCGGCGTACCGCGACGAACTGGAGGTGGCGTACCAGGCCGGGACGTGGCCGAGCAGCGCCGTCGCGCCGGGCGTCTGCCACCGGATGAGCGGCCCCGCCGTGGGCTGGCTCGACGGGGCCGGGCAAGTCGCCGACGGCATCGCCGAACTGGCCCGTAGTACCGGCGCCGAGACGATCGTGCTCAGCGGGATCACCTGGGCCCGCAACGCGCTGGCCGACCACCTGTCCGTACGCTGGCGCAAGCGCATGGTCACCAGCGGTGGCGACGGATATCCAGCCCCGGAGGGCCGGGCGCTGATGGAGCACGACCTCTCCGCGGCGTTCCGGGGGCAGCTGCGGATGACGGACCGGGGCCGGCTCGACTTGTTCCGGGCCCGCCGGACCAGCCGGCACGGCGCCGTCGAGGGCCTGCCCGACGTCGTGGCCGCGCTGCGGCGTTCCCAGGTCGGCACCCTGCTGCTCAACGTCCCGCTGCGCTTCCCGGAGCAACTCCCGGTGAGCGCAGGGGCGACGCTGGTCGATCCGTCGGACACGGATCTGGAGCCGTACGGTGCGCTCGGCTTCCGTGGCGGGCCCGCTCGGGCCGCGGTGATCCGGGCGGCGGTGCGGACGGGCGCGGGGCTGGTCGTGGTGCCGCACGGGCAACTGGTGTTGGACAACGGGCTGGGCGCACTGCTGCGGTACGCCGGCCCGGAGCGCACCGGGTACTTCGCCCGACTGCTCCGCCGCTGAGCGGCCTACCCGACCAGGGGCGGGCCGCGGTGGTCGGTGCAGGGTCTTCGCTCAGTGCAGGATCTTCTCCTTGGCGCGGGCGAACTCCTCGTCGGTGATGTCGCCCCGGGCGCGGATTTCGGAGAGCTTGGCGAGCTGTTCCACTTCGCTGGTGCCGGCCCCGGCGCCCGCGGTTTCCCGGATGTACCGCTCGACCTGCTCCTGCTGGGCCCGGGCGTGCTGCCGTTCGCGGCCGCCCATCTCCCGGCCCCGGGCGATGACGTAGACGAAGACGCCGAGGAAGGGCAGCACCAGGACGAAGATGAGCCATCCGGTCTTGGCCCAGCCGCTCATCGTGTCGTCGCGGAAGATGTCCAACACGACGCGGAAGAGCAGGATGACCCACATGATCCACAGGAAGACCCACATCGCGGTCCAGAAGGCGCCGAGCACCGGGTAGTCGTAAGCCAGGTTCAGGTGACCGACCATCGCTCTCTCCTCTTCTCGGTACCGTTACGCGGAGGGGTGCCGCCCTCCGTCCTCCAGCACACCGCCCGGTGCCTCAGGGGGCACCACCTGATACGGGTGATTCGAGGCCCGGCCGCCGCGGCCGGGACGGCGAGCCGCGCCAGGACGGGGACGAGGACGACCGGGCCGACCACCGGCGGCCGGTCGCCGAGGAGCGTGCGCAGCGGACGGTCATTCCGGCAGTCGTCGCACCTCCTCGACGTGCAGGCCGAGGTCCTGGAACCTGAGCAGCAGGCCGTACAGGTGCGCCTCGTCGGAGACGGAGCCGAAGAGCACCGTCTGCTCCGGGACGGGCACCGTGTCCAGTTCGGGGAACTCCCCGGCCAGGGAGGGCGAGACGCGGCCGGTGACCCGGAACTCGTAGCGCATGCCGGATCACCCTCCTCCGTGGTCCGTAGCCCTTTCATGCTGGGGTCCGTGGGCCGGGCGGACATCACCCGTGCGAGGTGACGCGGGCGTCCGGCGCGACCGGACCGGGGCCGGCCGGCAGCGGGTCCGGGGCCTCACAGCAGATGGAGTTCCCGGCCACGGTCGACCGCCTCGCGGCGGCGGGAGACGCCGAGCTTGCGGTAGATGGTCTTCAGGTGCGTCTTGACGGTGTTGGGGGAGAGGCACAGCTCCTCGGCGATCTCGTCCGCGGAGAGCAGTCGCGCGGCACCGGCGAGGACCTGCCGCTCGCGGCCGCTCAGCGGTTCGACGAGGTAGGGCGCGCCCGCGGCGGTCCGGCCGTCGCCCCATCGGACGCCGAACCAGATGTGCCCGGTGGCCGACCCGGTCCGGTCACCGGTGCCGTCCAGGAGTACGCGCAGCCAGGGCCCGGCCTCGGTGAACGGGGCGCGCAGCTGCTCGGGCCGTGCGGCGTCCAGTGCCCGGGCGAGCAGCTCGCGGGCCGTGGCCGGTACCCCGGTCAGGACCGCGGCATGGGCCCTGACCAGCAGGGATCCGATCCGGTCGGGTCGGGACAGTGCCGCGTAGTCGAGGGGGTCGAGGTCCCGCAGGGCCCGGTCGGGGTGACCGGCGGCCAGGTGCGCGCGGGCCCGGGCGAGGGCGGCGGGGGCGGTGCCGCCGGTTCCGGTGGGTGCGACGGCGAGGGCCGCCGCGGTGTCCCCGCGTGCCAGCGCGACGGCGGACCGGGCCGCGGCCAGCCGCTCCGCGGACCATGCCGAGGGCGCCGGACCACCGTCGTCCAGCGCGCTCCGGGCGGCCTCCCACCGGCCGCGGACGAGGTGGCGGCGGGCCCGCAGCAGGGCGCACTCGACGTGCAGCGTCGGGTCGAGGCGGGTGTCGGGGCACTGCTCGGCGCGCGTGAGGTGCCGTTGCGCGTCCTGGTGGGCGCCGCGCCCGTGCGCCACGATGGCCAGCGCCAGGTGGCCGGCGCCGGAGCGGCGGTGCGGTGGAATGCCGGCACGGTCCGCGAGTGCCAGCGCTGCGGTGGCGTGGTCGGTCGCCGCCGTGAGCTCGCCGCGGAGGCCCTCGGTGACGGCGAGGAGGCCCAGTGCGGTGTGCCGCAACCGGCCGGCCCCGCGGTCGTCGTGCGGGCCGTCGTCGGGTCCGGTGGCCCGGGTGAAGTAGCGCCGTGCCGCGTCGAGTTCCCCGGTGCGCAACAGGACGTGGGCCAGTCCCGCACACCGCAGCGCCGCCAGCTCCGGATGCTGCTCGACCAGCGGCCGGGGTACCCGCTCCATCAGCGCGCCGACCTGCCGGGCCGCCTCGTTCGCGCGTTGGCGCAGCCCGCGGTCGTCCTGCCCGGGCGCGAGCGGTGCGCAGACCAGGCTGAGCAGGGCGTGGACGAGTGCGGTCTCCGGGGTGCGGCCGCTGCCGCCGCCGCCCATCTGGCGGGCGGCCGCGGTGAGCCGTTCGCGGCAGCCGGCGGCATCGAGCCGGTACAGGGCGCAGGCGCCCGCTACGAGGGCCGGGCCGGCGCCCGGCACGTCCGCGGGCATACGGGAGAGGAGCCGGTGCAGCCCCTCGCTCCCCGAGGCGGTGAGCAGTCGCCCGAGCAGCAGGGTCCGTACGGCCTCGTCGGCCCCGTAACGCCAGTCGCCGGCCGCGGCCGCATGACCGACGGCCCGGTCGGCATCGCCGGCGGCGGCGAACCAGCGGGCGGCGCGGTGGTGGAGCTGCGGGGCCAGGCCCGGGCGCCGGTGGTGCAGCTGTGCCTGGAGGACCTGGGCGAACAGCGGGTGGAGGCGGCACCACACGGTGCCCGGCAGCCGCGTCACGAAGACGTTGTGGCGGACGAGCCGGTCCAGCAGCTCGGCGGTGTCCGGACGACCGGTCAGGGCCCGGGCGAGGTCGGGGTGGACGTGGTCGAGGACGCTCAGCTGCAGCAACAGGTCGCGGAGGGCGGCGGGTTGGGAGTCGAGGACTTCGGTGAGGAGGTAGTCGGCGACGGCGTGCGGCGAGGCGGCGAAGGACCGGGCGACCGCATCCGCATTGCCGGACTGCTGCATGGCCAGGGCGCACAGCCGCAGCCCGGCGGCCCAGCCCTCCGTGCGGCGGGTGAGCAGGCCGACCGTGGCGGGCGTCGGGCTCAGCCGGTGCCGGTCCAGCAGCGCCGCGGCCTCGTACGGGGTGAAGGCCAGGTCGGCGGCGCGGATCTCGGCGAGCCGGTCCTCGGCCCGGTAGCGGTGGAGCGGCAGCAGGGGATCCACCCGGCTGGTCAGCACCAGGCGCAGCCCCGGCCCGGCGTGCGCCAGCAGGAATTCCAGGTCCACCGCCACCTCCCGGGCGTGCACCCGGTCGAAGCCGTCGAGGACCAGCACCGGGGGCCGGGGCAGCCGTTCCAGTAGCGCCGCGAGGTGGATGAGGCGGGAGTGCTCGACGCGGCCGGCCACCGGGAGACCGCCGGATCCCCGGTGGCCGGCGGGCTCCCGTGGCGTCGTCCGCAGCGTCCGCCGGAAGCCCTCCAGCACGTACGCCCAGAAGTCACCGGGAGCGCTTTCGCAGGAGTCGAGGGTGAGCCAGACGAGCGGGCCGGGGAGCGGGCCGGTGCGGGCCCAGGAGGCGGCGAGGGTGGTCTTGCCGGCCCCCGCGGGACCGGTGATCAGGGTGAGGGGACCGGTCGCGGCCGTCGCGAGCCGGTCGGTCAGCCGCTGCCGGTGGACGTAGGCGTGCGGGCGCTCCGGGGGCACGAACTTCGCGGTGAGGAGCGGTTCCCCGGCGTACGTCATCGGGGGCGCGGGGGCATCGGGGGGTGGTGACGCACGGGCGGTCGGCGGCCCGGACCGTGGCGGTCCGCCACGGTCCGGCACGGTCCCGAAGGCATCGGCCGGAGGCATCACGCTCCCTACCAGGACGGTCATCCCGCCGCACCGAGAGGCGGCCCGCGGCGCGGGGCTCGCGCCGAACCGGCGTCCGCCGGGACGGCCGGCACCTCCCAGCGTGGCAAGGCCGGCCCGGCACTGCCACACGAGGTCTCCGGCCCTCCCGTACGGCGCCGGGCGGGCCCGCACCGGGTGCGACGCGGCGGTTCCGGACCGTGCGCGCCGCCGCTGCCGGAGCGCGGTCGGGGTGCTCACCCGAGTGGCCCGGGTGAATCGGTGCGGTGCGTCGCCGGGTCGTACAACTGGCAGTCAGGCGTTTTCGGAAACTGCCGGTGCGCCGGTCGGTCCGGTGCGCCGGCCGGTTCGCTGAGCCGGTCGGCCCGCATGCCGTGCGGTCGTGCGGCCGTGCCGGGTGCAGCCAGTGACGAGCAGCGGGAGAACGTGATGCGAACGACCGACGGGGCAACGGCACCGGCCCAGGGGTTGCGGACGCCGCGGGTCGCGGCGGTGGCCGGGATCGTCTCCGCGGTGCTGCTGGGCGCGGCCATCCTCCTCGTGCGCCTGGCGGTGCCCGAGCACCCCGAGGAGGCCGTCGACTGGATCCGTGACACCTCCCAGCGCGAATTCCTGCGCACCGCACTGGCCCTGCTGCCGTTCGCCGGGATCTTCTTCCTGTGGTTCATGGGCGCGGTCCGGGACTTCGTCGGCGAGGCCGAGGACCGGTTCTTCGCGACCTTGTTCCTCGGCAGCGGGCTGCTCTTCGTGGCCATGCTGTTCGTCCTCGCCGCGACCGCCGGCAGCCTCCTGGCGGTGACGGACGTGTCGACCTCGGCCTCGGCGGCGGAGCGGGTGCTCTGGCAGTACGGACGCCACCTCGTCCTGGAGCTGCTGACCAGCTACGCCACGCGGATGGCCGCCGTGTTCGTGGTGTCGACCACGACCATCGGGCGCGGGCTCGGCATCTTTCCCCGCTGGTTGGTGTGGCTGGGCTATCTGGTCGCGCTGGTGCTGCTCTTCGCCGTCGGCGGCACCAGCCACCTCGAAGTCGTCTTCCCGCTGTGGATGCTGGCCGTCAGCAGCCACGTCTTCGTGGTCACGCTGCGCAGCAACCGGAACGGCGGCCCATCGGGGCCGGCCGCGGCAGCGGGGGCCTGAGCCCCACACGGGGCGAACCGGCCCGGGGGCGCCGCCTTCGCGTGCCCGTCGGCGGGGGCGGACAGTGGAGGTACGCGCCCCACGGAAGCGGGATGATCATGGAACGGTACCCAGCCATCGCGGATCACGGCGTCGTCGGGGACCTGCAGACCGCCGCGCTGATCTCGTCCGAGGGGGTCGTCGACTGGTTCGCGGCGCCCCGGTTCGACTCGCCGAGCGTCTTCGCCGCACTGCTCGACCACGACCGCGGGGGCCACTTCCGCTTCGCCCCAGAAGACCGGGGCAGCACCTGCAAACAGCTCTACTACCCGGACACCGCGGTACTCGTGACCCGGTTCATGTCCCCCGACGGCGTCGGCGAGGTTTTCGACTGCATGCCGCCGGACCGCACCGGCACGCCGTCCGACCGGCACGTGCTGATCCGAGGCGCCCGAGCGGTCCGCGGTACGGTCCGCTTCGTCCTGGAGTGCCGACCGCGCTTCGACTACGCCCGGGCCGCCCACACCTGCGACCTGCGGGACGGCACCGCCACCTTCCGGGCGCCGGGCAGCACCGCACACCTCCAGAGCACCTTCCCGCTGCACCGCGACGGCGCCGACGTGCGGGGCGCCGTCACCCTGCACTCCGGACAGCGGGCCGCGGCCGTCCTCACCGTCGACGCGTCACCGAACGCACCGGCCCCGCCGCCGCTGACCCTGGACGCCGTGGTGGAGCGCTTCTGGGAGGTCGTGGAGTTCTGGCAGCGCTGGGTGCGCACCTCCCGGTACCGGGGCCGGTGGCCGGGCGTCGTGCACCGCTCGGCGATCACCCTCAAACTGCTCACCTACGCCCCCACCGGGGCACCGGTCGCCGCGGCCACCATGGGGCTGCCCGAGCAGGTGGGCGGCGAACGCAACTGGGACTACCGGTACACCTGGGTCCGCGACGGATCACTGTCCGTGCGGGCCCTCCTCGACCTGGGATTCGTCGAGGAGGCGGCACAGTTCACCCGCTGGCTGGGGGACCGCCTCCAGCCCCCGGAGGGCGACTTCGGCGAACCGCTCCAGATCATGTACCGGGTGGACGGGGACCCCGACCTCCCCGAGGAGGTCCTGTCCCACCTGGAGGGCTACCGCGGTTCGGCTCCGGTACGCGTCGGCAACGCCGCCACCGACCAACTGCAACTCGACATCTACGGCGAGGCGCTCTACGCCCTGTCAGAGGGGCGCGAGATCGCCATGCGGGCCGGCTACCACGGCTGGAAGAACCTCGCCCGGACCCTGGACTGGCTCGCCGACTCCTGGGACCGCCCCGACGAAGGCATCTGGGAGACCCGCGGCGGGCGCCAGAACTTCACCTTCAGCCGGATGATGTCGTGGGTGGCCTTCGACCGGGGACTGCGCCTGGCGGCCGCATACAGCCGGCCCGCCAACACCGTCGGATGGACCGCCGCCCGCGACGCGATCCTGGAACAGGTGATGCAGCGCGGCTGGGACCCGCGGCAAAAGGCGCTCGTCCAGCACTACGACGGCGCGGTGCTCGACGCCGCACTGCTGCTGCTCCCGCGCGTGGGCTTCCTGGCACCCGAGACGGAGAGTTGGTTGTCCACGCTGGACGCGATCGAACGCACCCTGGTGTCGGACAGCCTCGTCTACCGCTACGACCCGCTCGCCTCCCCCGACGGCCTGCGCGGCTCCGAAGGCACCTTCAGCATGTGCACCTTCCTCTACGTCGACGCCCTGGCCCGGGCCGGCCGGCTCCGCCAGGCGCGCTACGCCTTCGAGAAGATGCAGACCTACGCCAACCACGTCGGCCTGTTCGCGGAGGAAATCGGCCCCAGCGGCGAGCAGTTGGGCAACTTCCCGCAGGCGTTCACCCACCTGTCCCTCATCATGGCGGCCACCACCTTGGACGACGCCCTGGACCGGCAGCGTGACGACACGTCCGGGTGGGACGGCCCGCACGGACGGCTCAGTCCCTGACCCCGGCGATGGTGAGCGGCAGGTGCCGGGGACCGCGTAGGACCGCGTTCTGCCGGTACGGGGGCGGATCCTCGACCAGTTGCGGGTCGTCGAGCCGGCGGACGAGTTCGGTCAGCGCGAGCTGTGCCTCCAGCCGGGCGAGCGGAGCGCCGAAGCAGCTGTGCAGACCGTGGCCGAAGCCCAGGTGCTGGTTGTCGGGGCGGTCGGGGACCAACCGGTCGGGATCGGTGAAGCGCTGCGGGTCCCGGTTGCCGGAGGCCACCATGAGGTAGAGCGACGCGCCCTTGGGGATGACGGTCCCGGCGACGTCGATGTCGGCCAGTGTCGTGCGCTGCGGCAGCATCTGCACGGGCGGCTCGAACCGCAGCAACTCCTCGACCAGCGGCACCACCAGGTCGGGCTCGGCACGCAACCGCTGGAGCACATCCGGGTTCCGCATCAGCGTGAGCATCCCGTTGGTGATGAGGTTGACCGTGGTCTCGTGGCCGGCGATCAGCAGCAGCACCGAGGTGGTGATCATCTCCACCGGCGACATCTGTCCGTCCGGGCCGTGGTCGGCTGCCATGGCGGACAACATGTCGTCCCGGGGAGCCCGCCGACGCTCCTCGATCAGCCCGGCGAGATAGCCCGCGAGGTCGACCCGGGCCTGCCGGACGGCCTGCGCCCTGGCCGCGCGTTCCTCGGCCGTACCGACCGGGTCGAGGCCGGCGGCGATGGTGTCGGCCCACTCGTGGAAGTGCGACTCGTCCTCGCGCGGGACGCCCAGGATCCGGCAGATCACGGTGACGGGGAACGGGTAGGACACGTCGTCGACGAGATCGATCGTGTCGCGTCCGCGCAGGCCGTCGATGAGCCCGGAGACGATCCCGGCCAGCTCGCCGTGCATGTCGAACACCCGGCGCGGGGTGTGCGGCGGACCGAACGGGCGCATGGCCAGCCGGCGCAGCCGGTCGTGCTCCGGCGGATCGAGCCGGAGGAACGACGGCGGCAGGTTGGGATCCTGGTCCTGCCCGGTGGCCTCGGCCGCCTCGGGCGTCAGATTGCGCGAGTCGGAACTGACCCGAGGGTCGTGGAGCAGACCCTTGATCTCCCAATAGGTGCTGACCAGATAGGGACCCGCCGCATCGCGCACCACCGGCGTCCTGCGGAGCTCGGCGTAGAGCGGGTACGGGTCGGGACGGTTGGCGTAGTCGAGGATCCGGTGCAGGAGTGCGACCGACGTCATGGGGGATTCCTTCCAAGGTGCTGCGGCCGGAGGCGACGTGTCGGCGTACCCGGGTCAGGCGCGTCGCGGGGTGAACGAGACGCGCCGGTCGGTCGGGGAATACCCGCTGAGGGTGACGGTGGGCCCGTGGCTGGGCTGCGAGGGGTCCGGGAAGCCGGCCGGGACCGGCTGGAGTCCTTCCGGGCGCCGGTCGACGGTGGCGAACGCGGGCGGGAACGGCGCGGCCTGCTCGATCTGCCGTTCGTAGAAGTCCAGCCACTTCGCCTGGTCGAAGGTGACCGCGGCGATGACCCGCCCCTGGTGGCCGTAGGCCGCGGTGAAGCGGTGCTCGGCGAGTGACCCCTGGGTGACGATGATCTGGTCGGCCATCGGCGGCACGCCGACGGACTTGATGTTCACCCCGAACTGCGCGGACCAGAAGGACGGCATCCACAGATGCGGTCGCCGCTCTGCACTGGCACTGACCATGTTGTGGGCCGCGACCTCCGCCTGTGCGACCGCGTTGCCCCAGTGCTCCAGCGACAGGAACTGGTAGCCGAAGAGCGGATGCGGTGAGCGGGCCACGTCACCGGCGACGAACACGTCGTCCGTGACGATGCCCCGTACGTCGAAGGCGCGGCACCCGGCGTCGCAGGCGATACCCCGCGGGCCGGCGCCCAGCCCGGAGTCCGCGAGCCATTCGGTGTTGCGGGTGGCGCCCAGCGCGACGACCACGACCTCCGCCTCGACCGCGCTGCCGTCCGAGAAGTGCGCCTTGCGCACCCGGCTGGCGGAGTCCCCTTCCAGCCCGGTGACCTGGACCCCGCACCGCAGGTCGACGTCGTGCGCGCGCTGGAGTTCCGCGGCCACCTCGCCGACCACCCCGCCGAGCGCGCCCACCAGCGGGGCCGCCCCGCGTTCCGCCACGGTGACCGGTACGCCCCGCTCACGGCAGGCGGACGCGATCTCCGAGCCGGTGAAGCCGGCCCCGATCACCAGCACCCGGTGCGGACCGGCCGTCAGCCGGCGGTGCAGTTGCACGGCGTCGTCCTGGGTGCGCAGCACGAACACCCCGTCCAGGTCGGCCTCCAGCTCGTGCGGCCACGGGCGGGCCCGGACCCCGGTCGTGATCAGCAGCCGGTCGTAGTCGAGCGCGTCGCCGTCGGCGAGCCGCACCCGCTTGCCCGCCAGATCGAGTCCGGTGGCCGCTGTCCCGAGCCGCCACTGCGCGTCGATCGGGCGCCGCCTCGGCAAGCGTGTGTGATCGGCCGGCACCTTGCCCAGCAGGACCTGCTTGGACAGCGGCGGCCGGTCGTACGGCTCGTGGGACTCGTCGCCGACCATGATGAGCGTGCCCGCGAAACCCTCCGCGCGCAGCGTCTCGGCGGCCCGCAGGCCGGCCAGCGACGCACCGACGACGACGATGCGCCCCTCGCGCCGGAACGCCTCCAGATACCCGTTAATCGACACGGGACGCACCCGCTTTCCCCTCGGCCCCGTCCAGGTCCGCGTAGTCGAGGGTGATGGCCTTCACGGGGCAGGCGTCCGCCGCCCTCCGCACGTTTTCCTGCTGCGCGTCATCGGCCTGCGGGTCGTACATCAGCGCCTCGTCTCCGTGCATGGTGAACACGTCCGGTGCGAGGAAGGCGCACTGGGCGTACCCCTGACACCGGTTGAGATCAACGACAAGCCTCATGAACTCCCCGCTCCTCCGCGACGTGATCGGGCGCCCGGTCGCCGTGCGTGCGGGTGCACCACCGGATCGTGGGCCGGCCCCGGTCCAGCATGGGTAGCGCCGCGGCGCGGCGCACGCCCACCCGGCCGTCGGGGTGAGTCGCGAGCCGTCGCGGCGGGCGCGCACGGGGCACGCAGGGTCGCCGGGGGCTTGCTTGCTCAACTGCCTTGAGAGGGAAGGGTGTTGAGTGGTTGCGGGACGTCAGGGTGGTGGGGGCTACCGGGCGGGGGACCCGTCGGACCCGGCGGGGCCGTTCGGGGGCAAGGGTTGCTCCGCCCAGATGACCTTGCCCTGCGGGGTGTAGCGGGTGCCCCAGCGCTCGGTGAGCTGGGCCACCAGGAACAGACCGCGCCCGCCCTCGTCCGTCGTCGCCGCGTACCGCAGGTGGGGCGAGGTGTTGCTGCCGTCGGCCACCTCGCAGACGAGGCTGCGGTCGCGCAGCAGCCGGGCCTTCACCGGCGGCGAGCCGTAGCGGATCGCATTGGTGATCAGCTCGCTGATCACCAGCTCCGTCGCGAAGGCGAGCTCGTCCAGACCCCACTCGGTGAGCTTGTCGGAGAGGCTGGAGCGCATCCTCGCCACGGCCGCGGGGTCGAACGGCACGTCCCACGTGGCGACGCGGTCCGGGCCGAGTACGCGGGTGCGGGCGATCAGCAGCGCCACGTCGTCCCGCGGACGGTCCGGGAGCAGGCGGTCCAGCACCGCCCGGCAGTTCTCCTCCGGGGACCGGCCCGGATGGGACAGCGCCCCGCGCAGCAGCTCCATGCCCACATCGAAGTCCCGGGTGCGTTCCTCGATCAGCCCGTCGGTGTACAGGACGATCTGGGTGCCCTCGGGCAGGCGCAGCTCCGTGGTCTCGAAGGGCACGCCGCCCAGCCCCAGCGGCGGGCAGGCCGGCAGGTCCGGGAACTCGACGGTGCCGTCGGGGTGGACCAGCGCCGGCGGCGGATGGCCGGCCCGGGCCATGTCGCAGCGCCGGGAGACCGGATCGTAGATCGCGTACAGGCAGGTGGCGCCGGTGATGCCGGTGTCGCTGCCGGTCTCCGCCTCCTCCTGGTCGATCTGGTCGACGAGGTCGTTGAGGTGGCCCAGCAGCTCATCGGGCGTGAGATCGAGGGTGGAGAACGTGTGCACCGCGGTGCGCAGCCGTCCCATGGTCGCCGCGGCGTGCAGTCCGTGGCCGACGACGTCCCCGACGACCAGCGCGACCCGACTGCCGGACAGCGGGATGACGTCGAACCAGTCGCCGCTCACCCCCGACTGGGCGGGCAGATAGCGGTGGGCCACCTCCATGGCGCTCTGCTCGGGCAGGGTGCGCGGCAGCAGGCTGCGTTGCAGCGTCACTGCCAGTGCGTGTTCCCGCGTGTACCGCCGGGCGTTGTCGATGCTCAGCGCGGCGCGCGCCACCAGCTCCTCGGCCAGCGACCGGTCCTCGTCGTCGAAGGGCTCCGATTCCTGCGCGCGCCAGAAGTTGGCCACGCCCAGGATGTTGCCGCGGGCCTTGAGCGGGGTGGTGATCAGCGAGTGGATGCCGCACGCCAGGACGTTCCGGGCCCGTTCCGGGTCCTGCAACTGCCACGCGGGGGTCGTCGACAGGTTCGGGACGACCTGGGAGTGGCCGTTGGCCATCCCGCGGGCCTGGGGCGTGTCGTCCACGAACGTGATCGACGTGCCGGCGGGGAGGAAGGGGTGGTCGGCGCGGATGCCGTGTGCGGCGGTGCGGCGCATCTGCTGGGTGCCGCTCCCGGCCGGCTCGTCGCCGCGCAGGACCGGGGCCGCCAGATCGACGGTGACGAAGTCCGCGAACCGCGGGACCGCGACCTCCGCGAGCTCCTCGGCGGTCCGGGCGACGTCGAGGGTGGTGCCGACGCTCACGCCGGCCTCGTAGAGCAGCCGCAGGCGCTCGTGGGCGACCTCGGCGCGGCCGGAGAGCAGCCGCAGTTCCGTGGAGTCGCGAATGGTGGTGACCGTCCCCATGCCGGCGGCGTGCCGGTCGGTGGGCCGCTGGTTCACCGCGAGGAGCCGGCCACCCGCCTGGTGGATCTCGTCGGTGGCGGCCCGGCCCGACGCCAGGAGACCGGCCAGCCCGGGGGCGAGGCCGGGCAGCTGGGACACCTCCTGCCCCTCGGCGTCCTCGGGCAGCGTGAGCAGCCGTCTGGCCTCGTCGTTGGCCAGCAGCACACGGCCGGTGGCACTGACGATGACCACGCCCTCCCGCACGGCGTGCAGCACCGCCTCGTGGTGTTCGTACATGCGGCTCATCTCGACGGTCCCCAGCCCGCGGGTCTGGCGCCGCAGTCTGGTGGTGATCACCGCCGTTGCGGCCGTGGCGAGCGCCAGTGCCGCGCCGCTGATGCCGAAGATCACCGGGAGGTGCCCGGCGATCGCCCGGCTCACGCTCGCCACCTTCATGCCCGCGGAGACCAGGCCCACGACCGAACCCCGCGAATCGGTGATCGGCACGATGGCCTGCACCTCGTGGCCGAGCGGCCCGTGCACGCTCTCGACGCGGACCCGGCCGGCCAGCGACGGGCCGATGTTGCCGACGAACCGGTGGCCGATCTCCTGGGGCTTGGGGTGGGTGTAGCGGATGCCGTGGGTGTTCATCACCACGATGAAGTCCACGTCAGCCCGTTTGCGGGCCGTCTCGGTGAGGGGCTGCAAGATCTTCGACGGATCCGGGGCCTTCAGCGCGGTCTGGACGCCGGGGGAGTGGGCGAACGTCTCCGCGACGGCCACCGAGCGGTTGCGGGCCTCCTCCTCGGCGTCGTGCCGCGAGGTCAGCAGCAGCGCCGCCAGCGCACCCAGGACGAGCAGCAGTCCGACGGTGAGTTGCAGCAGGAAGACCTGCCCCGCGAGACTCTGCGGGCGTCGTTCGGTCAGTGACCGTACTGTTGCGCGCCGGTATCGGCCGGACCCTGCGGCCATGCTGCTATTTCTAACACTCCCCGGGCAGTACCGCTGCCCTGCCGCCCCTCGTGTCCGTCGTCGGCGCCGCTCGGCCGCCCCGCGCCGGCCCGGAACGGCCCGTCACCCACCGTGACCGCACCGGGACCGGTGGGCCCTCGTCGACGTTGTCGGCACGGGCCCGCCCGGGGAGGACCGTGTCTCGGCCGGCCCGTCACCAGGCGCCTTCTGGGCGGGGGCGTACGTTCGCCACCCGCACCGTGCCGTTGCGGTGGCGGAGGACGGGGGCGCGGGTTCGGGGTTCCAGGAAGCGTTGGGCGCCCCACGGCTTCCCGCCCAGGTTGATGAGTGCGAACGCCGCGGTGCGCCCGCAGGGTTCCAGCCGGCTGACCCATCTGGCCGTCCGCTCCTGACCGGGGGCGATGGTCTCCCAGCCGCCGAAGGGCAAGCCGCCGCTGCCGACGCGGCCGCGCACCTCACGGACGCGCCTCACGGACGTACCTCACGGACGTACCTCTGGGCGAGCTGGTCACCGCGCCTCGTGATCTCCAGCCAGCCGTCCCACCGCACACCGGCGTCGGCCCCCTCGGGCCCGGGGGCCGTCCGTGGCCACCCGGCCACTCGCGGCGCGGGCCACCAGGCCAGGATCCGCCGGATGCGGACGATGACGACCGGGGTGACTTCGCGGCACAGCACCGCAGCTCACCAGCCGGTGCGCACAGCGAGGTGCACCAGCGGGCCCCGATCTTGGTGAGGGCTGGCATGACCCCGGCCACGCATGAGGCCGTCAAGCACGCCGGAATCGACATGACGTCTGGCTGACCAGCTCCGGTTTGACCACCTGAGGCATCTGGCGTGGACGGTGTGGACGGTCAGGCGTGAAACCGAACCCGGTGGCTCCGAGCCCCACTGTCCATGAGTAATGACGTAGAGCTGCGCTTGGTGGTGGTGGTGTGTCCCGCGCTCTGCGTGCGACTTCCGGATAAATGGAGGAGCCCTCCGGTAAGGTTGGTGAGGACTCGTGATGCCTCGGACGGTGGGGAGCAGGATGATTCTTGTAACGGGTGCGACCGGCACCATTGGCCGGTACCTGGTGCGGGAGCTCGCGCAGGCGGACGTGCCGTTTCGAGCGCTGGTCCGGGACGCGCGCAAGGGCAAGGAGTTGGGCTGCGAGTTCGTCGTGGGGGACTTTGACGAGCCAGCGTCAATAGCGACCGCCTTTCGAGGAGTTGATCGCCTTCTGCTCAACAGCGGTGGCGCGCTCCCTGTGCCTGGGCGGCAGCCGATGGTTCGACAGCAAACCGCAGTCATCGACGCGGCACGGGCCGCCGGGGTCTCATGGGTGGTGAAGGTATCGGCGTGGCATCCCGGTCCGGACTCGAAGCTTTCCGTACGCGCGCACTGGGAGATCGAGCGGCACCTCAAGGCGTCCGGGCTGAGGTGGTCGTCGCTCCAGCCCACCGGCTACATGCAGAACTTCTTCACCGGCAAGGGCGGCTTCACCCACAGCCGCGCCCTGACAGGCCCGTATGGCGCGGGACGTGTGGCGTACATCGACGCCTACGACATCGCCGCCTGTGCCGCCGTGCTACTGACAGGCCCGATCAGGGACGGCGAAACCTATGCCCTGACCGGACCGGAGGCACTGACCCACGAGGAGATCGCGGCGAAGCTCGCCGTACCCTTCCACGATCTGACGCGCCGGCAGGCGGCTGAGGGGCTACGGGCGGAAGGGCTGCCCGGCTGGTTCGTGGATGACCTTCTGCAGCTCTACGCAGACATGGCAGCGGGCTTGATGTCCGGGGTGACGACGGTGGTACGGGACCTGATCGGACGTGCACCGCGTACGTTCGACCAGTTCTTGGCGAACGGGTAGTACACGTTCGCTGAGTCGTGGACCCCGGCCTGCCGGTGCCAGCCGTCCGGCGTCGAAAAGCCACGGACACGATGGTCACGCGGCTTGCCGCAGGCGGCTGACTCTTCGGTACCCGCAGCAAGGGTGTCCAACTTTGTCCCGCAGGGCGTACCTGCCGTGCTGGATCCGTCCACGCGCCAAGTGCCGTCCGGCACGGCATCGTTGATCGCCACGGCCGTCAGATCGGGCCCCTGGAATCGAACCGGGATCGGCCGGTCGGAGGTCTGGCGATCGTTGGGGCCGCGGGTATGGAGACGGCGGGTAGGGCGGCTGTCGAGGCACGGGCAGGTGTTGCTCCGGGGCGGCGGCCGTAGCCTGCCGCTGCCCCGGAGGGTGGAGTGGACGGTCGGCGACTGCTTTTAGGCGCCAGGTCTCCGCCGCGCGGGTGGGAGAGGTCGAGACCGCCGGTGGTGAATGCCACGCGGTCCGTGCCCGCCCGGCGCGGCGGGGAACGCGGTTGCCGCGCCCGGCCTCAGGGCCGGTCGAGGGTGATCGAGTTGATGGGTGTCAGGTCGGCCCAGACGCCGTTCTGTGCGGCCATGTCATAGTTGCAGCCAGCGCCGTTGGAACCGGTGCACAGGCGGGCGTGCGCGCCGTCCGACTGGTTGTTGAGGATCCAGTGCCAGCCGTATTGGTTGCTGAGGTTGTGCGCGCCGTAGCTCCAGAAGACGTCGGTGGGGGTGGCGGCCGGGTCTTGGTTCTGCGGATAGACGCAGACCGCGCCGTACGGGCAGCCGGCCCACGGTCCGGATGCGGCCTTGGCGTCGGCGGTGCCGACCGCCAGCGCGGTCAAGGTCACGCTGGCGATCGCGACCGCGCTGACGCGGCGGATCATCGTGCGCATGGTTGTCTCCCTCCCCTGGTGACTGGCTTCGCCAGCCGCGAGCATCGTAAGAGGGGACGAACAGCCTCCGCTGCGTACTTTCGGCCGTATAGGCGTGAATATCGGACCTTGGGGGTGCTGCCGGTGACGGGTCGGCGGCCTATGCCGCACGGCCCGGGCGGCCGTGGGCCAGGACTTCCGCGGCGGCGACGCCGGAGGCGGCGGTGGCGCCGTGTGTGAAGATCCGGACCGCTCCGGGGAGGGAGTCGCTCGGCAGGCCCATCTCGACCACGACGGCATCCGGGCGGGCGGCGGTGAGGTCGGCGAGGGCGCGGCCCATCCACGCGTGCCGGGCGGCGTCCCGGACGACGACGACCAGCGGGCGCCCGGCGGCGGGCGCGAGAGCGTGGTTCGCCAGGGCCGTGGGGCGGGTGGCGAGTTGGTGGTGCGGGACGCGCACGAACGTGGTGCCGGGCAGCCGTTCGCGCAGCGGTGCGGCGACACCCCACGGTGTCTCCTCGCCGATCGCGAGGTTCGTCGAGGGCACCAGCTCCACCACGTGCGGCGGGGCGGTCAGGGGGAGGGTGTCGTCGACCGGGCCGTGGGTCCGCAGGGCGCGACGGGCGGCGACGAAGCCGATGTCGCCGTGGACCGGATCGACCGGGACGTTCAGGCCCAGTTGGCGCGACCACGTGGCGAACGCCCGGACGTGGTCGGCGGCTTCGGCGAGACGCTCTTCGGTGAGCTCCCCGCGAGCGGTGGCGTCGGTGAGTGCGTCGGTGAGGAGGGCGACGGTGGACTCCTCGGCGTTCTCCCCGCCGACGCAGACCGCGTCGGCGCCGGCGGCGACGGCCTTGACCGCGGCGCCGCCGATGCCGTAGCGGTCCGCGACGGCGCCCATCTCGATGGCGTCGGTGACGATGAGGCCGTCGAAGCCGAGCTCCTTGCGCAGGAGGTCGTGGAGGATGCGGGGGCTGAGGGTGGCCGGCAGGTGCGGGTCGTGGGCGGGCACCAGGAGGTGGCCGCTCATGATCGCGCCCACGCCCGCTTCCACAGCGGCCCGGAACGGGGGCAGTGCCTGCGCGGCGATCTCGTCGAGGTCGGCGTCGTAGCTGGGCAGGCCGTGGTGGGAGTCGACGGCGACGTCTCCGTGGCCGGGGAAGTGTTTGGCGCAGGCGGCGACGCCGGCCGACTGGAGTCCCCGGATCCATGCGGTGGCGTGGCGGGAGACGAGGGCGGCCTCCGCGCCGAACGAGCGGACCCCGATGATGGGGTTGTCGGGGTTGGAGTTGACGTCCACGCTCGGCGCGTAGTCCAGGCTGACGCCGGCGGCCCGCAGTTGGCGTCCCAGGTCGTGGGCGACGGATGCGGTGAGTTCGGGGTCGTCCACGGTGCCGAGGGCGAAGTTGCCGGGCCGGGTGGCGCCGGTCGCGGACTCGATGCGGGTGACGTCGCCGGCTTCCTCGTCGATGGCGACGATCAACTCGGGGTTTTCGGCGCGGAGTTGATCGGTCAGCCGGGCGATCTGTTCGGTCGAGACGATGTTGCGGGCGAAGAGCACGACGGAGGACAGGCCGTCGCCGATGTCGCGCAGGACCCAGTCCGGTGCCTCGGTGCCCACGAATCCCGGCTGGAGGACGGAGAGTGCGAGTCGGCGCAACTCCTTGCTGTGCTTGCTGGAGGACATCGACGGGGCCTTCCGGGTCGCGGCGACGCATGGATCGGTGCCTTGGTGTAGACCAGCGGATATTGGCCTAGGCCAATCCGGGATGTCAAGGGATGGCTGGCCCGTTCCCGATCGAGCGGCTTCTGTTGGTGGATCCGATCCGTGACTCCCGTCAACTCCGCCCTTGACACGGCCAGTTGGTCTAGTCCACTTTGTTGGGGCGTGAGTTAAGCAAGTGGCCTGAGTTGCCTGAGGGGCGAATGCGACCGTCCTCGGGGGATGCGCGGGCCGATGTCGAACTCGCCAAGACCATCACTCCTCCGCGGGTGACTGGTGGGCGCATGGACGCGCTCCCCTCACTTCTGGTCGCCCCGACCCTCGTTCTTGTTCACCTCCGGCAACGACATCCGCCGCAGCGCGGATCCACGCTCCCACCGGCAGCGCACTGCGACGGCGCCGTGCCCTCCTCGCTGCGCTACGGGTACCGCTGCGTACGGGCACCGCTGCGTACAGGCACCGCGGCGGGCGGGCGCCGTTCGCGGTGCCGGGCGCACCGGCCCCGGCGCCACCGAGGCGTCCCGCGGCAGCGGACCCGACCAGGAGCCCTCCGCGCCGGCACCCATCGATTCGACCTTTGGAGCGCTGCATGCCAGCGACTGACGGATATCTGCACCGAGCCGCCTCGGACGTGCCGTACTTCAGCACGGACGGCGAGACCTACCTGGCCCGAACACCCCTGCGCGAACTACCCAAGACGCGGAAGCTCCGGGTGCTGTCCGAGGAGGAATTCGCCTTCTGGCAGACCTACGGCTACGTCATCGTCAAGCAGGCGATTCCGGCGTCAGCGGCCCGGCGCCTGCTGGACTTCGCCTGGGAATTCCAGGGCCTCGACCCGGACCGGCCGGACACGTGGTACCAGGACCGGGAGTTCCGCTCGGACCTCGACCGGGACCTGCACGTCTACGGATTCGTCGAGGCGTACCACCACCAGTTCCTCTGGGACAGCCGCCAGACACAGCGGGTCTACGACGCGTTCGTCGACGTGTGGGACTGCGAAGAGCTGTGGGTGACCCTGGACCGGCTCAACCTGAACCCGCCCAACATCAAGAACCGCGACCGATCGCTCATCGCGCCGACGGAACGCGGCTTCGACATCGCGCTCCACTGGGACGTCGACACCTCCCTCGGGGCGCTGCCGCAACGGGTCCAGGGCATCATCGCCCTGAACGACACCGAGCCCGAGTGCGGTGGATTCCAGTGCGCGCCCGAGCTGTTCCGCCGGTTCGAGCGGTGGCGGGCCCTTCAGCCGGCGGACCGGGACCCGATCCGACCCGCCTTCGACCGGACGGAACTCCCTGTCATCCAGCCGGAGTTGGCGGCCGGGGACCTGCTGATCTGGAACGGCCTGCTGGCACACGGGGTCGCGGCCAACACGTCGCAGGACGGAGTCCGCGCGGTCCAGTACCTCTCCATGATGCCGGCGCTGGAATCGCACCGGGAACTCAAGGACTCCCGGGTCGATTCCTGGCGGCACCTGCGGACCCCGGACTGGAACACGACGCTGCTCGGCGACGCGATCCGGTACGAGTCCCTCAGATACGGCACGCCCGACTTGACCGCACTGGGCGCCAGACTCCTGGGTCTGGAGTCGTGGCACGGGCGGGAACTCGCGGAGCCCATAGGAGCTGGCGCATGCGCAGAATCTGTCTGACCCTGCCCACCAACCGGGCCTGCACCGCGATGATCACGGCCATCTGCGCCGAGGCCGCCCACGCGGCCGAGCACTTCGACGTCGAGGTCCACCTGGTGATCCTGGATTCCTGCGCCGCCCCGGTGTTCGCCGAGCACGCACAGGCCGTAGGCGGGGCGCGCCCGGTGCCGCACGTCGTCGTGCACCACCTCGGCGAGGCCGCACAACGGGACTTCCTGCGGCGGGTGATCCGCGACGCCGGTATCGCGAAGCCCGAACTGATGCTGGACCTGATGCTCCCGGCAGAGCCCTCCTACGGGGCCTGCACCAACCGTGCGTTCCTGATCGCCGCCGCCCTCGGGTGCGAGTCCGTCCACCGCCGGGATTCCGACAGCCGCTACCAGACCCTGAACGGGACGCCGGTCTTCCCGATTCACCACGAACTCCGCTCGCTGGGGAAGCGCGCGAGCGACGCCGCGCACGGCGTCTCCACGACCACGCTCGATCCGCGGCACGCCTACAAGTCCGTTGCCATGGTGGGCAGTTCCTTCGTCGGCGAGCTGTCCGTGGACATCGCCGAGATCCACCGGACCGACCCCGATGTCTACACCGACGTGGTCGGTCTGTGGGCGCCCGGTCAGTGGTCGGCCCAGGCCAAGCAGCAGCTCGTCGACGAGTCCTTCCGGGGTGCCGGCACGGAAGCATTCACCCACGACCACTCCGTCCTGACCCTGGTCGACCCCATGCGGGTGGACATGTGCAACATCAGTTTCCACCAGGTGCACGAACGCGTACCGCTGCCGCCCGCCACCAACACCATCGGCAGCGACTACTTCCTCATCCACCTGGTGCACGACGCCACGTTGCCCGGCGTCCTCCACAACCGCAACATCGTCAACTTCTACACCGGCGAGCGCCGGACCGGTCCGGGATTCCTGGCGTACCAGACACGGTTCGCGAAGTTCTTCCTCTCGATGCTCTACTTCTCCTTCGTCTACGACCGGATGGCCCGCGCCAACCAGGCACTGCTCGACGACCACCAGCAGGTCCGGGCCGCGGCGATTGCCGAGATCGTCCGGGAGAGCACCGGACTGGACCCGGCGGAGAACATCGAGCGACTGGACATCCTGGACGCCTCCTACCGCAAACTCGGCGGAAAGTACGCCGCGTTCGCCGACGTCCTGGCGTCCCGCCGCGAGCACCTGCTCCACGAAGCCCGGCAGGACATGGCGGACTTCGCCCTCCTCATCGAAGCCTGGGCGCCACTGACCGGGGCGAGCCGGGCCGCCGGCCCGCCCGGGTGCCGGCGGCAGCCGGACCGAGCACGCCGATGATCAACGACAACGCCGCCCTGCGCGCCGCCCTGGCCGCCGCGACCGAGGACCAGATCGTCTTCGACCTGGCGGGCATCGCGGACAACTGCGCAACCCTGCAACGGGAATTGCCCGGGGTCGCCGTCCGCTTCGCCATGAAAGCCTGCCCCATGGACGCCGTACTCGCCTGTCTGGCCGAGCGGGGGGCGGGCGTCGACGCGGCCGGTCCCCGCGAGATCGCCCAGGCCCTCCGATCCGGCGTACCGGTCGAGCGGATCCACTACGGCAACACCGTCAAGTCCGACCGGGACCTCGCCGAGGCCCACCGGCTCGGCGTCCGGGACTACGCGACGGACAGCCTGGAAGACGTGGCGGCGATCGCCAACCATGCCGCCGGCGCCCGGGTGTTCTGCCGGCTGGCCACCGACGGGGACGGGGCGCTGTGGGGGCTCAGCAACAAGTACGGCTGTTCGCCCGCCGATGCGGTTCGGGTGCTGGCCGCGGCACGGGACGCCGGGCTGACCCCGTCCGGACTGTCCTTCCACGTCGGCTCGCAACAGATGACGGCCGATGCCTGGCACAGGGCCTTCGACCGCACGGCCGCAACCCTGGCGGCCCTGCGCCGACGGGCGATATCCGTGGATCACGTCAACCTCGGCGGCGGTCTGCCGGCCCTCGGCTACACCGACCGGCACGGCAGACCGCTCGACCCGCCGGTGGACAAGATCTTCGCCGTGATCCGGGAGGGCATGGCGCACCTCCGGGAAGTCTGCGGACACCACCTGGACTTCCTGGTGGAACCGGGCCGCTACCTCGTCGCGGACCACGGCGCCATCCGCGCGCAGGTGACCCGGCTGACCAGCCGGGAGCAA
The DNA here is from genome assembly GCF_050471125.1 of Streptomyces sp. RGM 3693. Lineage (NCBI taxonomy): Bacteria > Bacillati > Actinomycetota > Actinomycetes > Kitasatosporales > Streptomycetaceae > Streptomyces > Streptomyces sp. RGM 3693. The sequence goes on along the minus strand of NZ_JBMPPQ010000003.1, from coordinate 1,016,936 downwards.
CCGGACGGCACCCGGGCGCACTGGTTGTACCTGAGCGTGGGGAAGTTCAACGGCCTGTACGAGATGGACCAGTTGCAGTACCGGCTGGTCTTCCCCGCGCACGCCGGTAGCGGGTGTCTGCCGGCCGTCGTCGCGGGCCCCACCTGCGACAGCGACGACGCCTTTGGGTCGGAGCACGGCCTGGTCCAGGTGCCCACGGACCTTGCCTCCGGTGACCCGGTCTGGGTGCTGTCCTGCGGCGCCTACGCCATCAGCTACCTGACCCAGGGCTTCAACGGCTTCCGCCCGCTCCCGTACACCTGGATCCACGGTGCGGGCACCGGACTCGACCGGGCACGGCGACCCGGGCCGCCGGCGCGTGCCCGGGCGTCCGCGGGAGGTGGGCGGTAGATGAGCCACGACGCCCGCATACGACACATAGCGGATGGTGACTGGGACGGCATCACCGCGCTGGAGTCCCGGGCCTATGCCGCCCTCGGCCTCTCGGAGGAGCCGGCCGTGCTGCGGTCCCGCGCCCACGCCTCGCCGGCGACGTGCTTCGCGCTCGCCCTCCCACAGCGGCTCGCGGGCTACCTGTTGGCGCTGCCCTACCCGATGTTCCAGTACCCGGACCTGAGTCGCCCGGAAGGGACCGCGGAAGCGCTCGCCGTCCCGTCGCGCAACCTCCACCTGCACGACCTCGTCATCGCCGCGCCACTCCGCGGCCGGGGGCTCGCCAGGCGGCTCCTGCGCCAGCTGACGGCGACGGCCAGGGCCGGCGGGTACGAGCAGATCTCCTTGGTCGCCGTCGCCGGCAGCGAGACCTTCTGGGGGGCGAACGGATTCGCCCCGTACCACGGGGTGGTCCCCCCGGGCGCCTACGGCGGGCAGGCCGTCTACATGTCCAGGCCGGTGCGGGCGGACCGCGCCGACGGGCCGAGGCCGGCCGGCGCGGCGTTGCGCGGTCCGGCACCACACGACGACAAAGGGGAATGATTCCGGTGTTCCGCGTGCACGATCCGTTCCTGCGGGCGCAGTTGGCGATTGCCGCGCTGTTCTGCTCGCTGGGATTCCAGTACGCCACCTGGGCGGCACGGATCCCTACGATCAAGGCGCACCTCGGTCTGACCGCCGCGGAAGTGGGGGTGCTGCTGATGGCCACCGGGGTGGGCGCAGCGGTGTCGTTCCCCCTGGTCACGATGTTGATGAGCCGGTTGGGGGCGAAGCGCCTGGCGCTGCTGTCGGCGCTCGGCCTGACCCTGTTGCTGTTCGCGTTGGCGGCGGCGCCCAACTACCCGACCGCCCTGGCGGTCATGGGCGTGGACGGCGTTCTCGTGGGATGTCTGAACGTGGCCATGAACGCGCAGGGCGCCGCGCTCGAAGCCAGGCACCAGCGCCACGCGATGGCCAAACTGCATGCGACCTTCAGTGGTGGGTCGTTGGCCGCGGCCGTCCTCGCTTCCGGGATGACCGCGGTGACCTCGGCCGTGGCCGCGCACTTCGCGGTGGCCGCGGCCGTCCTGCTGCTGTTGGTGGGATACGCCGGGCCGGGGCTGCTGACCGATGAGCGGCCCGCGGCGCACAAGGAGCCGAAGCGTCGCGGCCGATGGGTGTTGCCGTCCCGTATGACGCTGTGGATGTGTTGCGCCATGGCGTTCGGCACGGTGACCGAAGGTGCCATGAACGACTGGTCGGCGCTCTACCTGAAGGACGTCGCCCGGGCATCGGCGGAACTGGCACCCATGGGCATCGCCGTCGTCTCGGGCGTGATGGTCCTGGCCAGGCTGTTCGCCGACGGCTGGCGGGGCCGCTGGGGAGATGGGCCCCTGGTCCGTGCCGGCAGCGCACTGGCCGGGGTCGGCCTGGCGCTCGCCCTGTTGAGCGGTGGCGCGGTGCCGGCCCTGATCGGCTTCGCCTGCGTCGGTCTGGGCGTCGCGGCCGTCACCCCGTGCGTCTACGTGGCCGCGGCCGGGCAGGGCGCCCAGGCGCTGACGCTGGTCGCCGCGATGGGCACGCTGGGCCTGCTGGCCGGACCGCCGTTCATCGGCTTCATCGCCAACGCCGTCGGCCTGGTGTGGGGGATGGGCGCCGTCGCCGCCTCGGCGGTCGTCGTGGCGCTGTGCAGTACGCAGATCCGCTGGCCGTCCCGGACGACGCCGGCTCCCGCAGCATCCGGAGAACCCGCCTGATCCGCTCCACCGCGGCCGCGGTCGCACCCCGCCGGGGGCGCGACCGCGGCTGTCCACGGGCTCGAACGCGACCGGCCCGTAGGGCGGTTCAGCAGCTGCCGAGGTCCTGCCAGGCACCCCAGTCACCGGTGGTGCCGGGCTCCTCGCCGGTCGTCCACCACTTGGCCTTCCAGTTGTGTCCCCGGTACGAGACCTGCTGGCCGCCGGTGTAGACCGTGCCGCTGGCCCACGGACTGGCGGTGCACTGGTTGCCGCTCCCGCCGGTGATGGTCAGCGCGTACGCCGTGCTGTGGCTGCCGGACGGACCGGTACCGGTGACGGTGAGGTGGTAGGTGCCGGAGGCGGCGGCCGCGGTGGTGGTCACGGTGAGCGTCGAGGAGCCGCCCGCCGTCACCGAAGTGGGGCTCAGTGCGGCGGTGACACCCGCGGGGGCCCCGCTGACCGTGAGGTCCACCGGCTGCGCCGCGCCGGTCGTCACCGCGGTCCGCACCGTTGCGGTGGCGCGGTCGCCCGCGGCCACCGAGCCGGTGCCGGGACTGGCCGTCAGTGAGAAGTCGTTGGCCGGTGCCGTGCTGCCGCCGGTGAACGGTTCGAAGACGTGGCTGAAGTCCCAGGTGTTCTGCGGGATGCTGGAGCAGGTGTCGCCGGACGGGGCGCCGGGGCAGCTGCCGTTGTCCCGCTGGAGTGCCCAGAACGACAGGGTGCTGATGCCCTTGGCCACCGCCCAGTTGTAGACCTCGGTGGCGTTGGCCGGGGTGAACGTCTCGGCCGGGCCGAAGTCGTCGACGCCGGGCATCTCGATGATGCCGACCATGGCCCACAACTGGGCCGGGGTCTTGTTCGGGTAGAGCGGTGCGAGCTGGTCGTGCAGTCCCTGGGCCGCGGTCTGGGTGTCCTTGGCCATGTCGTGGGTGGCGTTGTCGTAGTAGTCGAACGTCATGATGTTGGTGACGTCCACGCGTGCGCCGTTGCGGACCGCGCTCTGGAGTACGGCGAGTCCGCTGTCGGTGAGCCCGTGGGTGGTCGTCGGCAGGGTGTAGGAGATCTGGACCGTGCGTCCGTTGGCCGCCGCCCAGTCCTGGACGAGCTTGATGGCTTTGTTCCGGCGGTCGACGGCGGCGGTGTTGTCCAGTGAATCGGCCTCGATGTCCATGTCGAGCCGGGTGACGTCGTAGGTCGTGATCACCTTCTCGTAGGTGGCGGCGATCTGGTTGATGTCGGTACAGCTGTCGGCGATTTCGGTGCCGGTGGTGTCCGCGGTGTACCCGCCGAAGGAGGGGATGACGTCACCCCCGTTCGCCTGGATGGTCTTGATGTCGTTGCCGAACGAGGCCGCGGAGATGGGGGTGTCGGTGCTGCCGTTCCAGTAGGCGGTGCAGGAGCCCTTGGTGGCTGTCTGGACGAACGCCATCGTCAGGTGCTTGGCACCGGACTGGGCGGAGAGTGCGGCGGGGCTCTCGCCCGTCCACGACTCGAAGTAGGGAGCGAACACGTGGGCTGGGAGCGGGGTCGCCGCGTGGGCGGCGCCACCGCCCAGAGCGGTCAGGCCGGCCGTGGCCACAGCGGTGACGGTAGCGGTGAGGACTGCTCGGAGGGTGCGCCTGCGTCTCATGACTGTCCCGGGTGTGAGGAGGTTGACCGCCAATTCCCCTTGTAAGCAGCGGTATTGCCTCTGGGATAACCCCGGGGTCAGGGGCATGTCAATGGACTGGACCAAGATAGGACTAGACCAATACCAGCCGGGAATCGCCACGGTCCTGTCCAGCAGCCGCTCGCCGCGCTGGACCACCCACCCGCGCAGGACGGCACGTGGATCGCCTCTCGGGCACGCCGGCCGAGCGCGCCGGACGCACGCACAGCCCGACCCGGCCCGACCCGGCGATCGGGAACGTCGGGTCACACCGTCCGCTCGGGGCGGACGAGGACGGGGAGGGACTGGTGGCCGTTGGTGAGGAAGGACGGCAGGGGGACGAGACGGTCGACGGGCACCGCGAGGGAGAGGTCGGGGAAGCGGGCGGTGAGCATCCGCAGGGCGGTGGTGGCTTCGAGTCGGGCGAGCGTGGCACCGAGGCAGAGGTGGACGCCGTGGCCGAAGGAGAGGTGGGTCTTGTCGGTGCGGGTCGGGTCGAACCGGTCCGCGCTCGGCCCGTGCAGCGCGGGATGCCGGTTGGCGGCGGAATAGGCGGCGAGGATCGCCTGCCCCTTGCGGATGAGGGTTCCGTTCGGCACCGGGATGCCGGCGGTGGCGAACCGCATCGGGAGGAGGGGGACGGGCGCCTGCCAGCGCAAGGTCTCCTCGACGACGTCGCCCCAGGACAGCGCGCCGGACCGGGCGGCGGCGAGGTGCGCGGGATGACTGAGCAGGGCGACCAGCGCCTGGCCTATGAGGTTGACGGTGGTCTCCCGGAGAGTGCCGTAGACCGGCCACGGGCGCCCCTCGACGCCCGACGGTGAGCCCAGGCAGCGGCGCGCGCCAACCACCCGGTACGCGATGGAGTATCGCGCCAGTCACCGGTGCACCGAACCGAGCCGGGGCCACCGCGCGACCGCGGTGGCCCCGGTGGGCCGGCTCGTGCGCCGCGGGATCAGTCGGCCGAGTAGACGCGTGCGCCACCGACGTAGGTCTGGAGGACGCCGGCCCGGGCGATCTCCTCGGTCGGGGCGGTGAAGATGTCACGGTCCAGGACCACCAGATCGGCGAGGTGGCCGACCTGGAGCGTGCCGGCGTCGTCGAGGCCGTTGACGTGCGCCGAACCGGCTGTGTACGCGGCGACGGCGGTGGTGAGGTCGAGGCGCTGCTCGGGGAGGAAGATCCGGTCGTCGGTGCTGTCCGGTTCCCTCCGGTTGACCGCGACGTGCAGGCCGGCGAGCGGATCGGGGCTGCTGACGGGCCAGTCGCTGCCGGCCGCCAGGGTGGCGCCGGCCCGCAGCAGGGAGCCGAACGGGTACTGCCAGCCGGCGCGTTCGGGGCCGAGGAAGGGGATGGTCAGCTCGTCCATCTGGGGCTCGTGGGCGGCCCAGAGCGGCTGGATGTTGGCGATGGCGCCGAGTCGGGCGAAGCGTGGCAGGTCGTCGGGGTGGACGACCTGGAGGTGGGCGAGGTGGTGCCGGGCGGTGCGGCGGCCGTTGGTGGCGCGGGCCGCCTCGATGGCGTCCAGGGCCTCGCGGACCGCGCGGTCGCCGAGGGCGTGGAAGTGCACCTGGAAGTCCAACGCGTCGAGTGCGGTGACGTACTCGCGCAGCGCCGCCGGATCGACGAAGCTCAGTCCGGTGTTGGCGGTCGCACAGCCGCAGGCGTCCAGGTAGGGGCTGGTCATGGCGGCGGTGAAGTTCTCCGCGATGCCGTCCTGCATGATCTTGATCGAGCCGGCCCGGAACCGGCCGTGGGTCAACTCGGCCCTTCGGACGGCGAGTTCGGGGATCTGCTGGGCGTCGCGCTCGCGGTCCCACCAGAGCGCGCCGGTGACCCGGGCGGTCAGGCTTCCGTTGCGGGCGGCGGTCACATAGGCGTCCGAGGGGTCGGCCTGACCGTGGAAGGAGCCGAGCAGGGCGTCCTGCCAGCCGGTGATGCCGAGGGAATGCAGCAGTTCCTGGGCGCGCAGCAGGGCGGCCAGGCGGTCGGCGGCGGTGCGCTGCGGCACCAGCCGGGTGATCAGGCCGGTGGCGCCCTCTTGGAGGACGCCGCTCGGCGTGCCGTCGTCCTCGCGCTCGATCCGCCCGTCGGCCGGGTCGGGGGAGTCCTTGGTGAGGCCGGCCAGTTCGAGGGCGCGGGTGTTGACCCAGGCGCCGTGGTGGTCGCGGTTGGGGAGGTAGACCGGGCGGTCCGGCACCACGGAGTCGAGCAGTTGGCGGGTGGGCAGTCCGCCGGCGAAGCTCTCCAGCGACCAGCCGCCACCGGTGATCCAGGAACGCTCGGGGTGCGCGTCGGCGAACTCGCGGATGCGCCGCAGGTATTCGTCGACACCGACGGTTCCGGTGAGGTCGCACTCGGCGAGCTCCAGGCCGCCGAAGACGGCATGGATGTGCGCGTCCTGGAAGCCGGGCAGCAGCAACTTGCCGGTCAGGTCGACCACTTCGGTGTCGGGCCCGATCAGCTCCCGGACGTCGTCGTGGCCGACGGCCGTGATCCGTTCGCCCGTCACGGCGAGGCTGCTCGCACGGGTACGGGCCGGGTCTCCGGTGTGAATGGGGCCGTGGGTGAAGAGGAGGTCGGCCTTGGTCATAGGGGTACTCCCGTCAGGTCGGGGTCCGCGAACGATCCGCGGGGGCAGGGGGCAGGGGGCAGGGGCAGGGGACGTGGTGGTCGGTCAGGTGCTCGGTATCGTCGCGTCCTCGTCGGAGCGCGGCAGGAAATATGGTGCCCGCCGGCGCCAGCGGGCCCACGCGGCGACCAGCAGACCGGAGACGAGCATCAACGCGACCACCGCCAGCTCGAACCAGCCGTTGTCCGCGGCGAGTGCGAAGTGGTCCGTCGACCGGTAGAAGTCCCAGGCGAGGTATCCGCCGACGGCGAGCAGGACGAGCGCGCCGAGCAGCGGCGCGACGACCACCCGCAGCGCCTCGCCGGGCGCGGTACGCAGCAACGAGCGGAAGCGCACCGCGGCCGCGATCGCGGTGAGGGCGTAGTACAGCGCGACGACGATGCCGATGGCGTTGACCGCGGCGGAGATCAACGCGCCGACGGTGGGGATGACCAGCGACAGCAGGGCCAGGAGGATGGCGATCGCGGTGATGAGCAGGGTGCCGACGGCGGGGGTCCGGTGGCGGGGATGGAGCCGAGTCCACACGGGCCCCACTGTGCCGTCACGGCCCATCGCGTACATGCCGCGTGCGGTGGGGATGACCGAGGCTTGTAGGGACGCCGCCGCCGAGAAGGTCAGGGCGATCAACGGCAGGGCGGCGAGCGGCTGGTGGGCCAGTTTGGTGCCGAAGTACGTCAGCCCGTGCGCGCCGTTGTCGGCCAGTTCGCCCAACGGGAGCACCCGCTGGAAGGCCGTTCCGGCGAAGAGGAAGAGCAGCATCATCAGGGTGAGGGCGATGAAGCCGCCGCGGGAGGCGTCGCGTGCGTCGCGGACCTCCTCGCCGACGCTGAAGACCGATTCGAAGCCCCAGTAGCAGAACACCGCCAGCACCATGCCCTGGGCGAGGGCCGACAGCGAGGGGATGGCGAACGGGTCGAACCACGCCAGCGACCACGGCTGGTCGCCGGCGAACAGGCCGTAGCCGCAGAAGCCGAGCAGCACGGCGTACTCGAAGACCAGCAGGTACTGCTGGAGCCGGGCCGCCAGTTCGAGCCCGCGGACCGCGACCAGGGCGGCGGCGATCAGGACGGTCAGACCGACGAGGGTCGACTGGAGGGTGGAGTCCGGGTCGAGCGTCAGCCCGCCGATGCGGTGGACGGTGGCCTCGCCGAGCAGTTGGAGAACGGCGGAGCCGGTCACCGCGGTGGTGTAGGCCATGAAGACGACGGTACCGACGACGTTGACCCAGCCGGTCAGGAAGCCCAGCCAAGGGTTGAGGGTGCGGCCCACCCAGCGGTAGCTGCTGCCAGCATCGGGTTCGACGCGGTTGAGGCGCCCGTACGCGCCGGCGATGGCGAGCACCGGCAGGAAGGCCACCAGCATGATCGCCGGGAGGTGCAGGCCGACGACCCCGGCCATCAGCCCGAGTCCGATGCCGATGCTGGAGGTGGCCGCGGTGCTCGACGCGGCGATCACCACCGCGCCGCCGACCCCGACCGACCTGGGCAGGCCGGACGGGGGGTGCCCGTCGGCCATACCCGGATGTGTGCTCGTGTCCTTGACCTTGGCTGCCAATGGATCACCGCCGTACTCGTGAGGAATCCGACCGGATGGCCGGTTGGCTCGACATGAAAGCCCCCGCACACTTCTCAGGTCAATGAAGTTGTCGTAAGGTGCGGATCCATGGCCGAACGAGTGGTTCCCGAGCCGCAGCGGCGGCGCAGAAGGCCGACCAAACAAGGCGTCGTGCTCTCCCGGCAATTGATCGTCGAGACCGCACTTCGCCTGGTCGGCCAGCACGGCTCCGAAGCGCTGACGGTCCGGCGGTTGGGCGCCGCGCTCGGCGCCGACCCCAGCGCCGTCTACCGGTACTTCCGCAACACCGACGACCTCCTCCTCGCCCTCGCCGACGAACTCATCGGACGCGCCCAGCACGGCTGGCAACCCACCGGTGACTGGCGCGCCGACCTGCGCGAGATCGGCCTGCGCATCCACCGCGCGTACCAGGCACACCCCCAGGCGGCACTGCTGGCCGCCCACCGGACCACCGGGCGCACCCACGAGACCCGCGCCGTCGAGGCGATCCTCGGCGTGCTCCGCGGGGCCGGTTTCCCGGACCCGGAAGCGGTCCGGATCTATCACGCCTTCGTCGACCAGAGCCTGGGATTCGCCGCCCTGGACGCGGCCGCGCTGGCCCTGCCGGCCGCCGCGCGGACCGCCGATCACCAGGTCTGGCAGGCCAGTTACGGTCGCCTGGCGGCCAGCACCCACCCCAACATCGCGGCCACCGCACCCCTGTTGGCCGCCGACATGCGCCGCAGCGGCTACCCGTACGCGTTGGAACTGCTGTTGGAGGCCACGACGGCCCGCCTACCGCGGCCGACCGAACCGCCTCAAGGGCCCTGATCCGGCCCGCGCCCCGGAGACGGGCGTACTGCGCGGAAGAGGAAGCCGGCCGAGGCGCCGTCCGCCGGTCCCGAACCGACCGTCCCTCAGCTCTCGGCCAGTCGGTGGAGCCTGAGCGCGATCTGTAGTTCCAGTGCACGCTCGGGACTGTTCCACTCGGGGCCGAGCAGGGTCTGGATGCGGTCGAGGCGTTGCACGACGGTGTTGACGTGGACGTGGAGTTCGTCCTTGGCACGGGTCAGGCTCCCACCGCAGCCGAAGTACGCCTCAAGGGTGCGCACGAGTGCGGTGCCGCGCTGGTCGTCGTACCGCAGCAGCGGTCCGAGGACGCTGGTGATGAACCCGTCCGCATCCTTCTCGTCACCGAGCAGCACCCCCAGGAAGCCCAGGTCGGCGGCGCAGGCACCGCCCACCCGCCCCAGCACGCGCAACGCCCGCAGGCAGCGCGCCGCCTCGGCGTGGGCGGCGGCCAGTGCCTGGGGGCCGGCTGCGGGTCCGGCCGCGGCCACCGTCACCGGCGCTCCGGTGAGTTGGGTGAGGTGCGCGGCGGCGGCCCTGGCGGCCTCGCCCGGCGGGGTGCCGTCGTCCATGAGCAGCACGACCACGGCTCCGGCGTGTTCGGCGCTGATGCGCTCGCCGGCGGAGCGGTAGCGCAGCGCGGCCGCGGTGAGCCGCTGGCGGGATGCGGCATCCGCCCCCGCGACCAGCAGCAGATGGGGGCGATCGAGGTCGAAGCCGAGCCGGCGGCCGCGCTCCGCAAGGCCGGCGGGATCGCGGTCCGGGGCGTTGAGGAGATCGGTGATCAGTTCGCCGCGGATCCGGTTCTCCGCCTCGGCGACGGAGCGCCGTTGCAGGAGGAGCAGAGCGGTGACCACGCCGGCCCGCTCGAAGAGCCGCTTGTCGGCGTCGTCGAGGTCGGGCCGGCCGTACAGGACCAGGCTCCCCAACACCTCCTGCCCGGCCAGCACGGCGCACGTCCAACGGCCGTCGTGGAACACCGTCCGGCCGGCGGTCCGGGCGTCCGGCACCACCTTGGCCACCGTGCTGCCGCCGGTGAACGTGGCACCGCCGGGACCCACGGCGGCCAGGGCACGCCCCTCGGGGTCGTGGATCGTGATGGGCCCGTCCAGGAGCCCGGCGACCGCGGCGGCCACCTCCGGCACATCGCCGCCGCGCAACACCAGATCGGTCAGCCGGTCGTGCGCGTCCTCGGCGCGTTGCATGGCGGCGGCGTGTTCCTGAATGACCTTGTTGGCCGCGGCCAGGTCGGCGAGGGCGGCCCGGGTGTGGGTGAGCGCCTCGGCGGTGTCGATGGCGATGGCGGCGTGCGCGGCCAGCGAGCACAGCAGGGCGACCTCGTCGGGGGAGAAGGCCCGGGGTGTGCGGTCGGCGGCGAACAGCACGCCGATGACCTCGCCACCGCCGCCGCTGCCGGACCCCAGGAGCAGCGGTACGCCGAGGATCGCCACCAGCCCCTCGTCCAGGACCCCGGCGTCGATGGTGCGGGTGTGGCGGAAGCGGTTGTCGGTGCGGTAGTCGGGTGTGACGTACGGTTTGGCGTTCTGCGCGACCAGGCCACCGAGGCCGTCGCCCAGTCCCAGTCGCAGCCCCTGGAAGAGCGCGGACACCGAACCGTCGGTGACCCGCATGTAGGTGTCGTCGGCCGCCGCGTCGGGGAGCGTGAGGTACGCGGTGTCGGTGCCGAGCAGCGTCCTGGCGCGGCGGACGATCGACTGGAGCACGGCATCGAGGTCGCGCAGTCCGGCCAGGTCGCCGGCCGTGTCGAACAGCGCGGCGAGCTCCGCCTCGCGCCGTCGGTGCTGGCGCAGCACGCTCCGGATCCGCAGGGCGGTGCGGGTGGCGCTCTCCACCTCCGCCAGGTCCCGCACGCCGACCCCCTCGACGCGCGCTTCGGCGGCGACCACGCCGATCTCCTCGGCGGGGGCACCCTCGCTGAGGAGATCGAGCAGGCGGCGCAGGTACGGAGCGGCGGCGGTGGTGTCTGGGGTCATGTGGCGAGCCATGGTGGGGAAGGAGTGCGACGGGCGACGGGAGGGGCCGGACTTCTCGTCCCATCCCGCCGCAGGATCTCAGGCGGACGAAGCAACTGTCTCCCCCGCAGGCGGAACTGACGAGCCGTCAGTGATCGCATCGACATCGGCCAGGTCACGCCCGCGGGTCTCCCGCGCGACCACCAGCGCACCCACGGTCAGCAGCGCAGCCAGCGTCACGTACAGCGCGATCGGCGTCGCGTTGCCGTACGACGACAGCAGCGCGGTCGCGATCAGTGGCGCCGGCGCTCCCGCCGCCACCGAAGCGAACTGGGCGCCGATGGACGCCCCCGAGTACCGCATGCGGGTGGCGAACATCTCGGAGAAGAAGGCGGCCTGCGGCGCGTACATCGCACTGTGGAACACCAACCCGACCGTCACCGCCAGGACAAGGGCCGGAAAGGACCGGGTGTCCAACAGCGCGAAGAAGGCCCACGCCCATCCATCGACGCCGACCGCCCCCGCCAGGTAGACGGGCTTGCGCCCGATCCGGTCCGACAACGCCCCGAACAGCGGAATGAGGCAGAACTGGATCGCAGAGCCGATCAACACGGCATTCAACGCGGCCTGCTTCTCGACCTTCAGGTGCTCGACGCAGTAGGCGAGCACGAACGTCGTGATCACGTAGTACGAGATGTTCTCGGCCATCCGCGCCCCCATGGCGACCAGCACATCACGCCAGTGGTGGCGCAACACCGCCAGCAGCGGCGGCTGTTCGGCGGTCTGCGCGGCCTTGCGCCGCTCCGCCTTGGCCAGCGCCTCCTGGAAGATCGGCGACTCGTCGACGGAGAGGCGGATCCGCAGACCCACCCCGACCAGCACTGCCGACAACAGGAAGGGAACGCGCCAACCCCACGCGGCGAACGTCGCATCGCTCTGCAGGGTCGTCATCAACGACAGGACGCCGACGGCGAGCAGATTGCCCGCCGGGGCGCCGCCCTGGGGCCACGAGGCCCAGAAGCCACGCCGTTCGGCATCGCCGTGTTCGGAGACCAGGAGCACCGCTCCACCCCACTCACCACCGAGGGCGAAACCCTGGATCAGGCGCAGCACGGTCAGCAGGACCGGCGCGGTGACCCCGATGGTGTCGTAGCCAGGCACGCAGCCGATCAACGCACTGGCCCCACCCATCATCAGCAGGCTGACGACCAGGAGTTTCTTGCGACCGATGCGGTCGCCGTAGTGGCCGAACACCAGGGCGCCCAGCGGTCGGGCGACGAACCCGATGGCATAGGTCAGGAACGAGAGCAACGTGCCCGTCAACGGATCCGACTCCGGGAAGAAGACGTGCCCGAAGACCAGGGCCGCGGCGGAGCCGTAGAGAAAGTAGTCGTACCACTCGATGGTGGTCCCGACGAGACTGGCGGCGACGACTCTCTTGATGCTGCCGGTGGTTGGGGAAGGTGTGGCAGAGGAGGCCATGAGTACCACTTCCGGACTGGGGCGGGGACGATCCGTGTCGCCACACCATAGGAACGCCCAGGTCAACGGCACATGTAGCCCGTCACCACACTTCCCACCCGCCGAATGTGCCCGCCGCCCACCCCACCGTCCAAGCGCGCCCCCTGGGGCCGCCCACGACCTCGCATGTCTGGCCGTCAAGAATGCCGCTTTTGGGTGCACTTTGACTACGGGCAGCAGCCGACGGCGGAACGCGGCCTCCGCCCGGCGGCCGATGTTCCCCGGGAGCCGGAAGGCGCACCAGCACGTGGCGAAGGGCATCCGGCAGTACGCGGCGGTCAGGAAGACCGGCTGGTACCCGCCGTGTCCCGTTCCTGCGAAGGCCCGTTCATCCGCGTCACACCAGCGGGGAGTCGAAGAACGTCTGGCGGCCCGCGATCAGCCCGCTGTCCGTAAGGGTGAAGAAGTCGGCGAAGCGCAGGGACGCGTCCCGCCCGTTCTTCAAGCGGCCCCGGAACTCGCCGTGCACGGCCACGTTCCGCCCGGAGGCGATCAGCTGGTCCAGGCTGTGCAGCCCGGACTCGATGACGCGTTCCTCCGTGTAGAAGCGCTCCAGCCCGTCGTGCCCGACGATGGGCTCGTAGCCGGGACGCAGGTACAGGGCGTCCGGGGCGAACAGGTCGACGAGCCCGCGGATATTGCCGGCGTCCACCTGCCGGTAATAGTCGAGCACCGTCCGCTCTGGGTTCGTGGTGACGGCCTCAGCCGGCAGCGAGACATGGGGGTTCCTTTCATCGTCGAGGGGGATGCCGGCGTGTGCGGACCCGGCGGCTGCCGCGGCCGCACGGGTTTCACCTGCGCGAGCCGGACGGCACAGCGTCGCGGTGCGTGCCCCCGCCGGCCAGGTGCCGTCGTGCGCCCACCGGCGCAGCGCGGGCTTGTCCGTCTTCCCGCTGCCGTTGCGGGGCAGGGCGGGAACGGTCACCAGGACCCGGGGGAGCTTGTAGCGGGCCAGGCGGGCCGAGAGTGCTTCGCGCACGGCGTCCAGCGTGGGCCTGCCGACCTCGGGCACGACCACCGCGGCCACCGTCTCGCCCCAGGTGGAGTCGGGTACACCGATGACCGCAGCGTCCCGGATCCCGGGGAGCTCGACCAGGTGACGTTCGACCTCGGCGGGGTAGATGTTCTCGCCACCGCTGATGATCATTTCCTTGAGCCGGTCGACGACCCACAGGTAGCCGTCCTCATCGAGGTGGCCGATGTCTCCCGTGCGGAACCAGCCGTCCTCGGTGAACGACTGGGCGGTGGTCTCCGCGTTGTTCCAGTAGCCCGGAGTGACGTTCGGTCCGCGGACCAGGATCTCGCCGCGCACCAGGGGCGCGGCCGGCCGCGCAGTGTCGGCGGGGTCGGCCACCCGCACCTGCGTATAGGGCATGGCCACGCCGGCCGAGCCGGTCCGCGCCTCCGTCTGCTCGGGTGGCAGGTAGGTGGCGAACGGAGCCGTCTCCGTCAGCCCCCAGGCCTGCTGGAGCAGCACCCCGTGCCCGGCGTACCGGCGGATCAGCCGCGGGGGGACCGGAGCTCCCGCGACCACCGCGCACCGCAGCCGGGAGAGGTCGGCCGCGGGGAACTCCGGCAGGTCCGCCAGCGCTGAGAACATGGCGGGCACCCCGAAGAATCCGGACACGCCGTGGGTCACGAGCGCGTCCAGGCACACGCGGGGATCGAACGCCCGGTGCACGACCACGGTGCCGCCGCGCAGCAGCGTCGGCAGGGTGAGCGCGTTCAGCCCGCCGATGTGGAACATCGGTGCCGCGACCAGCACCACGTCGTCCGGCCGCGTGTCCAACAGCGACCACACGTTCGCGCAGTTCCACCACAGGTTCCCGTGCGTGAGCATGACGCCCTTCGGACGGCCGGTGCTGCCCGAGGTGTAGAGGAGCGCCGCGAGCGTGTCCTCGCAGGCCGGGACGGACTCCGTGTTCAGCGGCGGCCACGCCCCGGGCGCCTGGCCGTCCTCGCCGACGGCCAGCACCGCCTTCACGGCGAGACCGGGTACGACGGCTTCGGAGAGCGCCCCCTGCCCCGCCTCGGCTATCAGGACCCGCGGATCACAGTCGGCCAGCACGTCCGCCACCTCGTCCGCGGCCAGCCGGTGGTTCACCGGGACGAACACCGCCCCCACCGCCGAGCAGGCCAGCAGTGTCGCGATCAGCGCCGGACTGTTGAGGCCCAGGTAGGCGACCCGGTCGCCGGCCCCGACCCCCGTTTCCAGCAGTGCGCGGGCCAGCCGTCCGCAACGGTCGTCCAGCTCGCGGTACGACACCTCCGTGGTCGGGGATCCCGGGCTACCGGAGGCGGTCGACCGGTAGGCGAGCGCGACGGCGTCCCCGCGGTGCACGGCATGGCGGCGGACAGCGGCGGCAGGACTGAGTTCGGCTCTGGTGCCGGCTGTGGAGGCGACGGTGTGCACGGAAGCTCCTGGGGCGACGAAAGGGGGCGGTGTGCGGCGAGGTCGTCCCGTCGGCGGTCCGCCCGGTTGGTTACGGAAGGTCGGCGACGGCGGCCTGCAGGTGACCGGACGCGATCAGCCCGGCCACCCGCTCGACGTCTTCGGCCAGCGGACGGTCCGCGTCGAGGAAGAGGGACACCTCGCGGACCGCTTCGTACGCCGCCCGGGTCGCCGGGCTCAGCCGCTGCGCGCCCCGCAGGTCGGCTGCCTGGCACAGGGCCAGCAGGTGGATCGCGGTCACCTGCTCGATCAGTCCGGCCACCGCGTACGCGTCCCTGGCGGCGATCGTGCCCATGCTCACCTTGTCCTGGTTGTGTGCCTCGGTGGAGCGTGAGAACGACGTCGCCGGCATGGTGTTCTTCAGGGCCTCGGCTACCAGGGAGGACGCCGTGATCTGCATGCCCTTGAAGCCGTGGAACAGGCCGGCCTGGCCGTCGCCGGGTTCGATCCACGGGATGAGGTTCGGGGTGAGCCCGTTGTTGAACTTCTCGTCCACGACGAGCTCCAGCTGACGGTCCAGCAGATCGCCCACGCTAGCGAGCGCCGTCTTCAGTGAGTCCATCGCGACACCGACGTGACCGCCGTAGAAGTTGCCCCCGTTGCGGGCCACCCCGGCCTCCGCATCGAAGAGCGGATTGTCGTTCGAGGAGTTGATCTCCGTCGTCATCCATTCAGCCGCCCACACCAGCGCGTCGGCGAGCACACCGTTCACGTGCGGCGCGCAGCGGATCGAGTACCGGTCCTGGATCGGCTTGTCCAGTTCCCGGAAGTCGACATCGCCCGGAATGGCTGCCTCCCGCTCGGTCTGCTGGTCGAACGACTGCGAGCCCTTCAGCAGCCGCCGGACCCGCGCCGCGCTCCCGCGGGTCCCGGCGTGCGGCTTCTGCTCGAACAGGAAGTCCGCGAAGTGCGCCGGATTGCCGCGCAGCACCTGACTGGTCAGTGCCGTGCACAGGTCGGCCGCGAAGCCGATCCGCGCTGCCCGGTCCATCGCCATGGCCGCGAAACCGGACATGAAGGAGGTGCCGTTCACCAGGGCCAGCCCCTCCTTGGCTTCCAACACCACCGGCTGGAGCCGGGCCGCCGCCAGGGCGGCACCCGCATCCGTCCGCTCGCCGCGGTGCAGTACCTCGCCCTCGCCGGTCATCACGCGGCCGATGTAGCTGAGCGGCACCAGGTCGCCGCTGGCCCCCACCGAACCCCGTTCCGGGATCAGCGGCAGGATGTCCTCAGCGAGGCAGTCGAGGAGCAGCCGCACGACCTCGGGCCGCACCCCCGAGTGACCGCGCGCCAGGCAGTTGGCGCGGATCAGCAGCGTGGCCCGCACCACGTCCGGCGGGGCGGCCGGGCCGACCCCGCTGCCGAGGAACCGCAGCAGGTTGCGCTGCAGCTCCTGGGTCTTCACCTCGGAGATCTGACGGGTGTTGCTGTCGCCGAACCCCGAGGTCACCCCGTAGATGGGGATGCCGGTGGCGATGAGTTCCCGCTTCAGCTCCCGCGAGCCGGCCATGCGCCGGTCCGCCTCCTCGGGCACGGAGGCCCGCAGGCCGGGCACGCCCCGGCCCACAGCGGCCACCGTGTTCAGGGACAGGGTGTGCCCGTCGACCAGTATGTCCGTCACCGGCGGGGGTGCCAGGGCTGCGGAGTCGTCCACGTTCTGCGTCCAATCGTGCGAGAGGGGGTGCGGTAGGGGAGGACCGGTCCGGTCAGGAGAAGTGCTTGAGGAGGGAGGCGTTCACCGCTGCCGGGTTCTCCAGGTAGCCGTAGTGGCCGCAGCCCGCCACCTCCTCGAAGGTGCACCCGGGGATCGCCTCCGCCACCTCCCGGCCCAGGTCCGGAGGGGCGATGACGTCGTCGGAGAACGCGATGACGTGGCAGGGCGTACTGATCCGGGCGCACCGCGCGAGGTGGTCGCCGTCCAGCTCCAGGTCCAGCTGCGCGCGGACACCGGGCCCGGCGGGCTGCGCGTACTCGAAGACGTCCAGCCAGTCTCGGACCGCCGACTCGTCGGCGAGCGTCGCACGGGACAGGTTCTCCAGCGCCGTGGAAACGGCCCTCTGCCGCGGCGGCACATCCACCTGCCGGTCGTACAGGAGGCGTTCCGCCTCGCGCATGGCCCGCCGCATCGTGTCCATGCGGCCCGTCGTGCCGATGAGCACGGCCCGGGACACCAGCTCCGGACGGTCCATCAGGAGCTGCTGTACCACGTGGGCCCCCATCGAGAAGCCGACCACCCGGCAGGGCCCCGGGGCGAGCTGCTCGAGCAGGCCCGCCACGTCACCGGCGAGGTCGTGCAGGGTGTAGGGCTCGGCGGCGCCGGTGCTCGGCGGGATGCCCCGGTTGTTGAACGTGATCGCCCGGTAGCCCGCCTCGACGACCGCGGGCACCTGGTGCAGGTGCCACGGCCGCCGGTCGGCGCCGGTCCCCATGACCAGCAGGACCGGCTCGCCGGCGCCCTGGACCTCGTACTCCAGGACAACCCCGTTGCTCTGCAGCAGAGGCACGTCAGCCCCGCATCGCTTCCACGAGGCTCTTGGGCCGCATGTCGGTCCAGTTCTCGTTCACGTAGTCCAGGCAGTCCTTGCGGTTGTCCGCGCTGAACACCACCACCCAGCCGGCCGGCACCTCGCGGAAAGCGGGCCACAGCGAGTGCTGGTTCTCGTCGTTGACCAGGACGCAGAAGGCGGCGCCGTCATCCTCGAAGGGGTTCGTCATGTCATGCTCCGTCACTCGGAATCGGAAAGGGGAGAAGGGGAGAAGGGGAGGGAGAGTGCGGCACGCGTGGCGCGTCATCCCTCTCCATCGATTCTGCGAGGCCGCGACCGGGCGTCCAAGAGATCTCGCTGGCAGGGGGTGGCGCCGACAGCAAACTGCCAGCCGGCGCCACCAACAGCCCTTGCCAGGCCGCATCGTTCAGATCAGGACGTGCCCGGCGTCCGACCGGTGGGACCGGGACCGGCGCAGGTCGGCGGCGACGAAGGTCCGCTGCAGCCAGCGGTCCGAACCGTCGTACCGCGGCGTGAACCGCGACCGCCCGTGCACCGCTACC
The DNA here is from genome assembly GCF_050471125.1 of Streptomyces sp. RGM 3693. Taxonomy (NCBI): domain Bacteria; kingdom Bacillati; phylum Actinomycetota; class Actinomycetes; order Kitasatosporales; family Streptomycetaceae; genus Streptomyces; species Streptomyces sp. RGM 3693. Next base: position 999,108 of record NZ_JBMPPQ010000003.1, on the reverse strand, counting down.
CGGTTGTCCACGACGACCAGGTCCCCCGTCGTCAGCACCTGGGTCTGCCCGACCGACTCGAAGGCGTCCGCGAGCTCGGTGAGCGCCCGTTCCGCCCGGCCGGTCAGCGGCCGGGTCGCGGCCAGGTCCACCCGAAGGTCCGGATCCTCCACGGCACCGGTCAGCACGGCATGCGCCTGCGCCTGCTCGCCGCCACCGCCGAACGACGGTGGCGCCGCCGTCGTGAACTCCGCCGCGTGCAGGGCCTCCCGGCACTCCGCCGACAGCAGCGGAAGCACCTCGCGCACGCACGCCGTGCTGGTCCCCGCGACCCGGTCGTGATCGGGCCGCAGGCAGATCAGCAGCACGTAGTCCGGCCGGTGCGGATGGAATGCGTTCTCGTTGTGGAACGACAACCGGACCGAGCCCGCGTTCCCCTGGAACTTCTCCTGGCCGGCCACCGGGACGACGTCCTGCACCATCGCACCGGACTTCTCCGGCGCGAACGCGATCGGATCACCCAGACCCGACGCGACCGCCATGATCAGCGCGGCCGGCACGGTCGCCTGCCGCTGCACCGACGCGCTGTGGCCCGGCGTCACCGGAAGCTCCTCGACCGCCACTGGCAGCCCGCGCAGCAGCAGCGTGCCACGGCTTCCCGAATGCCGCCGGAACGTCCGCACGGCGTGCCGCAGCGACAGCGGCAGCTCCTCCCAGGCCGCCCCCGCGGCCGAGATCCACTTGTCGTCGTCCACCACCGCGTCGGCCGTGGCCACGAGGCGCAGCGCCACCTCGCGGGCCGCCGCGGCCTCCGCCGGGTCCAGTTCGTGCACACCGGTGCGGGCGGGGACAGGTATCGAGGTCGTCATGTGATGTCGTTCCTTAACTCGTGGTGGTGGGCCTGCGGCGAGGCGTGAGGGCGGGGCGCTTGGGGGCCCCGGCCGGGGCGGCCGCGGTGTGCGGGGCGATGCCTGCGACGGTCGGCGCATCGAACAGGGCCCGGATGGACAGCTCGGTACCGAGCCGGCTGCGGACCCGGCTGACCAGGCGCGTCGCCAGCAGTGAATGCCCGCCCAGCTCGAAGAAGTCGTCGTCGATGCCGACCTTCGCCAGCCCCAGCACCTCGGCGAACAGGTCGCACAGGACCTCCTCGTGCGGGGTCCGCGGCCCCCGGCCGCTGCCCGCCGCGGGCGCGTAGTCCGGTACCGGAAGCGCCTTGCGGTCGAGCTTCCCGTTCGCCGTCAGCGGCAGCCGGTCCATGACCACGAACGCCGCAGGCACCATGTAGTCCGGCAGGGTCCCCCGCAGCAGGCTCCGCAGATCCTCCGGGTGGGGGAGCGAAGGACCGTCCGTCAGTACGACGTACGCGGCCAGCCGCCGGTCCCCGGGCCGGTCCTCCCGCACGATCACCGAGCACTGCGCGACCGCCGGGTGCGCGCCGAGCGCGGCCTCGATCTCACCGAGCTCGATCCGGAACCCGCGTACCTTGACTTGGTCGTCGGCCCGGCCCAGGAACTCCAGCGTCCCGTCCGTGTTCCGGCGCACCAGGTCACCGGTGCGGTACATGCGGGCCCCGGGTGCCCCGAACGGATCGGCCGTGAACCGCTCCGCCGTCCGGCCGGGCTGGTTCACGTATCCACGGGCCAGGCCATCACCGGCGACGTACAGCTCACCGGCCACGCCAGCCGGGACCGGGCACAGCAGGTCGTCGAGCACGTACACGCGGGTGTTGCGCAGCGGCGACCCGAGCATCGGGCGGTCACCATCGGACGTGTGGTGCCCCAGCGAGTCGACCGTGCACTCGCTCGGCGCGTAGTAGTTGCAGCCGCACAGCCGCGGGTTGTCCCGCAGCTCCTGCCACAGGGTGTCACCGATCGCCTCGCCGCCGACCATCACCATCGAAAGCTCCGTGCGCCCCTCCTCCAGGAGCCCGTACTCCACCAGCTCGGCGAAGTAGGACGGGGTCACGTCGATGAAGTGCACCGACTCTTCGGCGATGTAGTCGACCAGCTTCTTCGCGTTCCGCGCGACGTCGGTGCTCAGCACGTGCAGCTGGTGCCCGCTGAACAGCCACATCAGCGGATCCCACGACGCGTCGAAGGAGATCGAGGCGATCAGCGCGGAGTTCACCTGACCCGGCTGCCGGTGGTGGGCCTCGGTGTGAAGGTAGTCCTGGTGGCTGTGGAACACGTTCGCGAGGGAGCCGTGCGTCACCATGACGCCCTTGGGGCGTCCGGTCGACCCCGACGTGTAGATGGTGTACACGGGGTGGTCGGGGTGGACGAGGACCCCAGGGTTCCCGGAGGGCAGGCCGCCGGTGTCGGGCAGCGAGGTCAGCGTCAGCAGCGGCTCGGTGTTGGCGAGCATGTACGCGATGCGGTCGGCCGGGTAGTCCGGATCGATCGGCAGGTAGGCCGCGCCGGACTTCAGGGTGCCCAGGAGACCGACCACCATGTCCAGCGAACGCGGAATGTTCAGCGCCACCGTCCGCTCAGGAGCGGCGCCCCGTCCGATCAGGTAGTGGGCCAACCGGTTGGCACGCTCGTTCAGTTCCTCGAAGGACAGCGTGACGCCCTCGAAGGTCACGGCCGGCGCCTGCGGCGTCCGCCGAACCTGCTCTTCGAAGACCTGCGCCAGCAACGGCACCGCGGCACCGGCAGGCGTGTTCAGGCCGGTACCCAGGCCGGTCAGCCGGATCAACTCCGCCTCCGGAACCATCTCCAGCGTGTGGAGGGGCGTGTCGGGGTGTTCGGCGGCGGCGGAGAGGAGCCGGGTGAGGTAGGTCGTGATCCGTTCGGCCGTGGCGCGGTCGAACAGGTCGGTGGCGTACTGGAGGCCGCCGCTGATGCCGGCGGGCGCGGTGCCGTCGTCGTGGGACTCGGCGATGTTGAACGCGAGGTCGACCAGCGCGGGAGCCTCGGCACCAGATGCGGCTTCGAGTTCCAGGCCCGGCAGTTCCAGGGTGGCGCGCGAGGTGTTGTGGTACGCGAGCATGACCTGGAAGAGGGGGTGGCGGGCGAGGGTGCGTTGGGGGTTGAGGGCTTCGACGAGGGATTCGAAGGGGAGGTCCTGGTGCGCGTAGGCGGCCAGATCCGTCTCCCGGACTCGGGCGAGGAGGTCGCGGAAGGTGGGGTTGCCGGTGGTGTCGGTGCGCAGGACGAGGGTGTTGACGAAGAACCCGACGAGGTTGTCGAGGGCGTCGTCGGTGCGTCCGGCGATGGGGATGCCGATGGGGATGTCGTTGCCCGCACCCAGCCGGGTCAGGGTCGCAGCGATGGCGGCCTGGAAGACCATGAACATGCTGGTGTTCGTCGACCGTGCCAGCGCCGTGAGCCGGGCGTGGGTGTCCGTGTCGATATCGAACAGGGCGAGTGCGCCGTCGTGGGAGGGCTCCGCCGGGCGGGTCCGGTCCACGGGGAGCGTCAGTTCTTCCGGTGCTCCGGTGAGGTTCCGCTTCCAGTACTCCAGCTGGCGTGCGAAGAGGGACTCGGGGTCGGAAGCCTCGCCGAGGAGGTCCCGCTGCCACAGGGTGTAGTCGGCGTACTGGACCGGGAGTTCCTCCCACCCGGGGGCACTGCCGTCCTGGAGACGTGCGGTGTAGGCGTGCCCGAGGTCCTTGAGGAACGGCGCGGTGGACCAGCCGTCCGAGGCGATGTGGTGCGTCAGTACCAGCAGCACCCACTCGCCCTCTCCGAGCTGGAAGAGGGTCACCCGCAGGGGGATCTCGGCCGCGAGGTCGAACACATACCGGCAGGACTTGGCCAGTCGGGCCGCCAGTTCGTCCTCCGAGCAGGCCACCGTGCTGAACGGGACGGGATGTCCGGCGGGGCGGATGTCCTGGAACGGCGCGCCCTCACTCTCGCCCATCACGGTCCGCAGCACTTCGTGCCGGTCCACCACGTCACAGACGGCGGCGGTGAGGGCGGTCTCGTCGAGCACGCCCTTCAGGCGCATGACGAACGGCATGTTGTACGCCGCAGCGGCGTCGCCGTACCGGCTCAGGAACCACAGCCGGCGCTGCGCAAACGACAGCGACAGCCGCTCCGGGCGCGACCGTGTCGCGAGCGGGATCCGCACCTTCGAGGAGCCGTCCAGCCGGGCCGCCAGCTCGGCGACCGTGGGCGCCTCGAACAGCACCCGCAGTTCGAGCTCCTGGCCCAGCACCGTACGGACGCGGCTGGCCAGCCGCGTCGCGAGCAGGGAGTGCCCGCCAAGGGCGAAGAAGTCGTCGTCGGCCCCGACGCCCTCCACGCCGAGCACCTGCGCGAACAGCCCGCACAGGATCTCCTCCAGCGGCCCGTTCGGCTTCTGACCCGAGCCGGCAGCCACCTCGGGCTTCGGCAGGGCCTTGCGGTCCAGCTTGCCGTTCGGGGTGAGGGGCAGCCGGTCCAGGGCGACGAACGCCGACGGGACCATGTACTCCGGCAGCACCCGCTGGAGGTGCGTCCGCAGGTCCGCGACCAGCGGTGCCGTGTCCACCGCCCGGTGCGGGGCGTTCGTCCACAGGTCCGGCCGGAAGGTGCCGGTCCCCACCTCCGCGGCCGGGCTGTACACGCCCGCCCACGCCCGGTCCAGGTCCCCGGACGCGCCGCTGGCGGCGTCCCCGGACACGAAGACCGCATCCAGCCGACCGGCGCCGCCCGTCGCGGACCAGGTGACCGCCACCCGGTACCCGTGGGCCGCCGCAATGGCCTCCAGCTCCGCATGCGTCGGTGCGGCCGGACGGTCCCCGGCGGCCTCGCCGTCAGTACCCTCCGGCGCGTTGCCGGCCTCCAGGGTCCGCAGCGCCGCGAGGTGCCCGACCAGCCGGGCGTTGGGCACGTCGACGACCCGCAGGGTCTCCGGCCGCCGGTCGGCCAGCACGGCCGCCAGCCCGTCGACACCACTCAGATCCCGGCCCCACAGCAGCTGCGGCGCCGAGTCCACCGCTACCGCGGCGACGCACTGCGGTCGCAGCACGACGTCGTACCGGTAGCGGGTGAGCTCGTTGTCGTACCCGCAGTCCTTGGTCCGTACGTCCACCACGGCCCCCGGTCCGGCGAAGCCCGCGAAGAACTCGGGGTCGACGAGCAGCTCCTGTTCCCGGGCCATGCCCTGCTCGACGGCGCGCAGCAGCGTCGTCGCGTCCGCCCCGGGCTCCGCGTGGTGCAGGGCCACGGAGGCGGCGAAGCTGCGGTGCAGACGCCGGTGGCGGACGTCACCGATGAACACCGAACCGCCCGGGGCGAGCAGGCGCGAGACGCTCTCCAGCACCTCGGCGAGGTAGGTCCCGCTCGGGAAGTACTGCACCACCGAGTTCAGCACGACCGTGTCGAAGTAGCCCTCCGGCAGCCCCGTCACGTCGTGGGCTGGCTGCGTGCGCAGCTCCACCCGCCCGGCCAGCGAGGCATCCCGCGCCACCTGCTCCCGCAGGGTGCCGATGACCACGGGGGAGATGTCCGTACCCCAGTACGCCTCGCAGTGCGGGGCCACATGGGCCAGGATCAGACCCGTGCCGACACCGATCTCGAGCACGCGGCGCGGCCGGAGCGCGCTGATGCGGTCCACGGCCGCGGCACGCCACTGCCGCATCTCGTCGGCGGGGATCGGGTCACCACCGTAGCTGTCGTTCCAGATCCCGAAGTCCTCGCCCAGCAAGGTCGACGCGGGGTTCTCGTAGTAGGCGTCGTACGCGGCGGACCAGTTCTCGATCTGCTGCTGCTCCTCGTCCTGGTCGCGTCCGCTCCGGCGGGGCACCACGTAGGCCGTGATGCGCTTGTCGCCGTCCTGGTCCTCGCGAACCACCACGGCGCTCTGCTCGACCAGACCGGAGCCCGACAGCACGGACTCGATCTCGCCCAGCTCGATGCGGTGGCCGCGCACCTTGACCTGGTGGTCGGTGCGCCCGAGGTACTCCAGACGTCCGTCCGTACGCCACCGCGCCAGGTCGCCGGTGCGGTACATGCGCGAGCCGGAGGAGCCGAACGGATCGGCGAGGAACCGCTCCGAGGTCAGGTCAGGGCGTTGGTGGTAGCCGCGGGCCACACCCGTGCCCGCGATGTAGAGCTCACCCGAGACTCCTGCCGGAACCGGGTGCAGCGACCGATCGAGGACGTAGACGCGGGTGTTGGCGAGCGGCGTGCCGATGGGCACGGCGACCGAGCCCTCGCCCTCGCCGGCCACGCGATCCGCCGTCGACCAGATGGTGGTCTCGGTCGGGCCGTAGACGTTGAGTACGTCGCCTTCGCCGGCCGTGCGGAGGTGGTCGGCGAGGGCGGGGGACAGGGCTTCGCCGCCGGTGAGTTTGCGCAGGCCGTGGAGGGCGTGCGGGGCGTGGGCGGTGAGCATCTGCCAGGTGGTGGGGGTGGCCTGCATGACCGTGATGTCGTGGGAGGTGATCAGGCTGGCCAGCGCAGCGGGGTCCTTCGCCTCCTCGGAGGCGGCGATGACCACCCGGGCACCCTGTGTGATGGGCCCGAGCAGCTCCAGGTGCGCGATGTCGAAGGCGACTGTGGTGACCGCGAGCCATCGGTCGGCGGGGGTGAGGGAGACACGCTGCCGGATGGCGGTCAGGAGGTTGGCGAGGTTGCCGTGGGTGACGACGACGCCCTTGGGGTGGCCGGTGGAGCCCGACGTATAGATCACGTACGCCGGGTCCGCCGGGAGCGGGGCCGTGCTCTGCACCGTCACCTCCTGCCCGGGTACGCCGCCCAGGCCGTCGAGGCCGTCGAGGAGGAGGTGGGCCGGCCCGTCGGGGCCGGGAGCCGGCAGGACCCCGCTGTCGAGGACGTCGCGGCAGGTCAGAACGGTCTGCGGGGTGGCGTCGGCGAGTACGCCCGCGATCCGCTCGGCCGGGTAGCCGGGATCCACGGGCACGTACGCGGCGCCGGACTTCAGCACCGCCAGCACGGCCACCAGCAGTTCCGGCGACCGCGGCAGCGCCACCGCCACCAGCCGCTCCGGACACGCGCCGAGCGCGGACAGGCGCCCCGCCAGCCGGCCCACCCGCCCGGCCAGCTCCCCGTAGGTCAGCTCACGGCCGCCGCACGACACCGCGATCGCGTCCGGCGTCGCCGCCGCACACGCCTCGAACCGTTCGGTCACCGATCCGGCGGCATCCGCCAGAGCCGTGTCGTTCCACCCCTCCAGAACCAACGACCGCTCCCGCGCCGTCAGCACATCGAGCCCGTCCAGACGGCTTTCGGGGGCCTCCGCGACCGTGCTCAGGATGTGGACCAGGCGCTCGGCCATGGCTTCGACCGTGGCGGCGTCGAACAGGTCGGAGCGGTAGTCCAGGCTGCCTTCCATGCCTTCGTGGTCGCCGGACTCCCCGCGGCGCTCGCTGATCGCGAGCGACAGGTCGAACTTCGACACCGTGAAGTCCAGCGGCTCCTGGCCCACGCGTAGTCCGGGGAGCGCCAGGGAAGCCCGGGCGTTGTTCTGGAACATGATCATGACCTGGAACAGCGGGTGCCGGTCGAGGGACCGCTCCGGGTTGAGCACCTCCACCAGGCGCTCGAACGGCAGGTCCTGGTGCGCGTACGCGGCCAGGTCCGACTCCCTTACGCGGCCCAGCAGTTCAGCGAAGGTGGGGTTGCCGGAGAGGTCTGTGCGCAGGACGAGCGTGTTCACGAAGAAGCCGACGAGATCGTTGAGCGCGTCCTCGTTCCGGCCGGCCACCGGCGTGCCGATGGGGATGTCCGTGCCCGCGCCGAGCTTGGACAGCAGTACCGCGAAGGCGGCCTGCACGACCATGAACATGCTGGTCCCGTTCTGGCGCGCCAGGGAGTCCAGCCGCGCGTGCATGTGGGCGGGCACGTGCAGCCGAACGGAGCCGGCCCGGTCGTACGAAATGCGCTCACCCCGCCGGTCCACGGGCAGGTCGATCCCTCCGGGAATCCCGTCGAGCTGCCGCTTCCAGAAGTCCAGCTGCGTGGACGCGAGGCTGTCGGGGTCGTCCTCGCTGCCCAGCAGCGTGCGCTGCCACAGCGCGTAGTCGACGTACTGCGCGGGCAGCGGCTCCCAGGCCGGCGCGCTGCCGCCGGCACGGGCGGCGTAAGCCGTGGACAGGTCGCGGGCGAGCGGGGCCATGGACCATCCGTCGGCAGCGATGTGGTGCACGACCAGCAGGAGGACGGCCTCCGAGGCGCTGGTCGTGAACAGCCGGGCGCGGACCGGTATGTCGACGGCCAGGTCGAATCCGCCGCGCGCCTCCTGCGCGAGCACCGCGGGCAGCTCCTCCTCGGACACCTGTGTCACCGGGAGAGTCGCGGAGACCTCGGACAGGACGTGCTGCCAGGGACGTCCGTCGGTCTGCGGGAACAGGGTGCGCAGGCTCTCGTGCCGCATGATCACGTCGGCCACGGCCGCCCGCAGCGCCTCGGCGTCCACGTCGCCACTCAGCCGCAGTGCCAGCGGAACGTTGTAGGTGGCGCTGGTGTGGTCCAGCTGGTTGAGGAACCACAGCCGCTGCTGGGCGAAGGAGACCGGCGGCGTGGCCGGGCGTTCGCCGACAACGACCGAGGGGCGGGCCGTCCCGGTGTCCGCGGCGGACTCGGAGATCAGACGTGCCAGCGCGGCGACGGTCGGACGCTCGAACACGGCACGGATGGAGAGGTCCGCCTTCAGTACGGAGCGGATCCGGCTGGTGAGGCGGGTGGCGAGGAGGGAGTGGCCGCCGAGACCGAAGAAGTCGTCGTCGACGCCCACGGCGGGCAGGCCGAGGATGTCGGCGAACAGGCCGCACAGGATCTCCTCCTGCGGCGTGCGCGGCGCCCCGCCCTGGCCGCCAGCCTGCTCGGGTGCCGGCAGCCTCTTCGTGTCCAGCTTGCCGTTGTCCGTGAGCGGCAGCGCGTCCAGCGTGACGAACGCCGCCGGAACCATGTACTCGGGCAGGAAGCCCTGCGCGTGCTCCCGCAGGCGGGCCAGGTCCACGGCCGGAGCCGACTCGCCCGGCACCACGTAGGCCGTCAGCCGCTTGTCGCCCGGCTGGTCCTCCCGCACGATGACCGCGACCTGATCGACGCCCTCGTACGACATCAGGGCGGCGCTCACCTCGCCGAGCTCGATGCGGAAGCCGCGGACCTTCACCTGGTCGTCGACGCGCGAGACGAACTCCAGGACGCCGTCGGCGTTCCAGCGCATGAGGTCGCCGGTGCGGTACATGCGTGTGCCGGGCTCGCCGAACGGATCGGCGACGAAGCGCTCGGAGGTCAGGTCGGGGCGGCCGGTGTACCCGCGTGCCAGCAGGTCGCCGGCGATGTAGACCTCGCCCGCGATGCCGATGGGGGACGGCCGCAGGTGCTTGTCGAGGACGTACATCCGGACGCCGTCCATGGGGCGGCCGATCACCACGACACCGTCGTCGATGGGGTTGTCGGGGTTGATTTGGTGGGTGGTGCAGCCGACGGTGGTTTCGGTGGGTCCGTATTCGTTGAGGATGGTGACGTTGGGGTGGTTTTGGCGCCAGTTGCGGAGGTTGGTGCCGTGGAGGGCTTCGCCGCCGAGGACGATGTGGTGGGTGGGGGAGTGGGTGGGGGGGAGTGTGGTGAGGAGGTCGAGGTGGCTGGGGGTGGCTTTGAGGAAGGTGGTGGGGGTGGTGGGGGTGGTTTCGAGGTCGGTGATGTGGAGGTGTCCGCCGGTGGTGAGGGTGCCGTGGAGGACGGTGACGGTGAGGTCGAAGGTGAGGGGGGAGTGGAGGGTGGTGGTGTGGTTGAGGCTGGGGTAGAGGGTGCGGCAGTTGTGGAGGTAGTGGGTGAGGTTGTGGTGGGTGATGGTGACGCCTTTGGGGCGTCCGGTGGAGCCTGAGGTGTAGATGGTGTAGGCGGGGTTGTGGGGGTGGGTGGGGATGTTGGGGTTGTGGGTGGGTTGGTGGGTGGTGTTGGGGAGGGTGGTGAGGGTGAGGAGGGGGTTGGTGTTGTTGAGCATGTAGGTGATGCGGTCGGTGGGGTGGTCGGGGTCGAGGGGGAGGTAGGCGGCGCCGGTTTTGAGGGTGGCGAGGGTGGCGGTGATGAGGTCGATGGAGCGGGGGAGGTTGAGGGCGATGTGGTGTTCGGGGTGGGCGCCGTGGTGGATGAGGTGGTGGGCGAGTTGGTTGGCGCGGGTGTTGAGTTCTGCGTAGGTGAGGGTGGTGTTGTTGTGGGTGAGGGCGGGGGCGTCGGGGGTCCGCTCGACCTGAGCCTCGAACAACGCCATGAGCGTCAACTCGCCCTTGTCCAGGCGGATCTCACCCGTGACGTCCGGCTCCGTCGAGCTGCCGGCACTCCACTCACGCGTCAGCTTCAGCTGTTCTTCGGGGGTGAGGGGGGTGGTGTGGGTGAGGGGCTGTTCGGGGTGGTGGGCGATGGTGGTGAGGAGGTGGGTGAGGTGGTCGGTGATGCGGTGTGCGGTGGCTTCGTCGTAGGTGTGGGGGTTGTAGATGAGGCGGAGGCGGAGGGTGTCGTCGGTGGGGTTGTGGGCGGCGACGAGGTTCAGCGGATAGTGCACGCCGTCATGGGCTTTGGTGCTGGTGACCTTCAGACCCGGCGCCGGCGAGGACAGGGCATCCGGCTGGGTGGGGTAGTTCTCGAAGACGAGTGTGGTGTCGAAGAGTTGGGGGTGGGGGGTTTGGTTGGTGATGGTGGTGAGGCTGGTGTGGTGGTGGTCGAGGAGGGTGGCCTGTTGGTTTTGCAGGCGGTGCATGAGGGTGAGGAGGGTGTCGTTGGGGTGGGTGGTGGCGCGGGTGGGGATGGTGTTGATGAAGAGGCCGATCATGTCTTCGATGCCGGGGATTTCGGGTGGGCGGCCGGAGACGGTGGTGCCGAAGACGATGTCGTTGTTGCCGGTGTAGTGGGTGAGGAGGAGGGTCCAGGCGGTTTGGATGGCGGTGTTGAGGGTGAGTCCGTGGGTGCGGAGTTGGGTGCGGAGGGTGTGGGTGGTGTGGGTGGGGAGGGTGGTGTGGTGGGAGTGGGGTGGTGTGGGGGTGTGGTGGGTGGTGTGGGGTGTGAGGAGGGTGGGTTGGGTGAGTCCGTTGAGGTGGTTGTGCCAGGTGGTGGTGGCGGTGTGGGGGTTTTGGTGGGTGAGCCAGGTGAGGTAGTTGCGGTAGGGGGTGGGGGTGGGGAGGTGGGTGTCGTTTCCGTTGGTTTGGTAGAGGGTGAACAGTTCGCGGATGGCGAGGGGTATGGACCATCCGTCGAGGAGGATGTGGTGGTTGGAGATGAGGAGGTGGTGGGTGGTGGGGGTGAGGTGGGTGAGGGTGATGCGGATGAGGGGGGGTGTGGTGGGGTTGAAGCGGGTGGTGCGGTCGGTGTTGATGATGTGGGTGAGTTGGGTGTGTGCGTGGGTGGGGGTGAGGTGGGTGAGGTTGTGTTCGGTGAAGGGGATGGTGACGTGGCGGGGGATGATTTGGATGGGGTTGTCGGTGCCGCGGGTGCGGAAGGCGGCGCGGAGGTTGGGGTGGCGGTTGATGAGGGTTTGGGCGGCGTTTTTTAGGGCGTTGGTGTTGAGTTCGCCTTCGAGGGTGAGTTCGAGCTGTACGGCGTAGACGTCGGGGGTGTTGTTGTCGGTGTCGTAGAGGGCGTGGAAGAGCAGCCCTTCCTGCAACGGAGACAGCGGCAGGATGTCCTCGATCTGGGACTGCGACTTGGACGGGGACTTGGACTGCATGATCAGGACACGCTCCACTCAGCTTCGAGCTGGTCGATTTCGTTTTGGTTGAGGGTGACGAGGGGGAGGTCGCTGGGGGTGGGGGGGGGGGTGGTGTGGGTGGTGGTGTGGGTGGTGATGGCTTGGAGGGCTTGGGTGTAGAGGGCCGCGAGCTCCTCGACGTGGGCGGGCTCGATGACCGTGTGGGGCCAGGAGAAGTGGGTGGTGAGGCGAGGGCCGTCGGGGTGGTCGTGGGTGGCGGCGTTGATGGCGAGGGTGTGGGGGGTGGGCATGTGGTCGTGGGGGTTGTGCGGGTTGAGGCGGCTGGTCTCGGGGGCGGTGGCGAAGTGGCCGGCGCCGTCCGTGTTCTGACTGTGTGAATCGGGTTCGGGCTTGGTGTTGGTGCGGCCGAGGTAGTTGAAGCTGATGTGGGGGGTGGGGTGGGTGGTGAGGGTGTGGTGGGGGGTGAGGTGGCGTAGGAGGCCGTAGCCGATGCCGTCGTCGGGGATGGTGCGTAGGTGTTCCTTGATGGTTTTGATGGTGTGGGTGAGGTTGGTGGTGGGGGTGTGGATGTCGTGCCAGGTGGTGGGGGTGGTGGGGAGGCGGACGGGGTGGAAGGTGGTGAACCAGCCGGTGGTGCGGGTGAGGTCGGCGTTGGTGTGGGTTTCGTGGCGGCCGTGGGTTTCGAGGTCGATGAGGGTGCCGTGGGTGGCGGGGTGGCCGTGTCGGCGTCGCCATTCGGTGTGGGCGAGGTGGAAGGCGGTCAGGAGGATGTCGTTGATGCCGGCGTTGTAGGCGGCGGGGACGGTGGTGAGTAGGGCGTGGGTCAGGTCGGGGTCGAGGGTGTGGGTGTGGTGTTGCTGGGTGGCGGTGGTGTCGGTCGCGGGGTTCAGGGGGCGGGTGCCGGGTGTGGGGTCGGCGGGGGTGAGGACCTGGCTCCAGTAGCGGCTTTGGTTGTGGACGGGTTCGGTGGGGGCGAGGTGGGTGAGTTGGTGGGCCCACTGGCGCAGTGAGGTGCCTGCGGCATCGAGGTGGGGGGTGTGGCCGTGGTGGTGGGCGTGGTAGGCGGTGGCGAGGTCGGGCAGGAGGATCCGCCAGGACACGCCGTCGACGGCGAGGTGGTGGACGGTGATCAGCAGGCGGCCGCTGTCGCCCGGTCCGGCGTCGAAGAACACGGCCTGGACCATGCGGCCCTGTGCCGGGTCCAGGCGTGAGGCCGCGGCCTGGACGTGGGTGTCCAGGACGGTGATCCGCTCCTCGTGTCCGGCGGGCAGGAGGGTGCGGGTCAGGATCCCGCGGGCGGTCGCGGAAGTTCCCGGTGCCGGCGGCGGGATGTGCAGGGTGTGGGTGTTCTGGCCGGTGTCGTGGTCCAAGCGGGCGCGGAGGCTGTGGTGGTGGTCGAGCAGACTTGTGAGCGCGCGGTCGATGGTGTCGAACGATGCCCCGGGCGGGGTGGTGACCAGGACGGACTGGTTGAAGTGGTCGATCGGGCCGCCCAGTTCGAGCAGCCAGTGCATCACCGGGGTCAGCGGCATGTCCCCCCACGGCTCCCACGCCTGCTGCGAGCCAGTGCCGGCGCTATCCGTTTCGTCGGTGGCGGCGGTGGCGAGTTCGGCGACGCTCTGGTGGAGGAAGACGTCCTTCGGACGCAGCACTAGACCGTGCCGGCGGGCGCGGGAGACCAGTTGGATCGAGGTGATCGAGTCACCGCCCAGTTCGAAGAACCGGTCATGGACACCGACCCGTTCCAGTCCCAGCACCTGCGCGAACAACGAGGCCAGGATCTCCTCGCGCGCATTGCGCGGGCCGTCGCCGGCCGTGGCCGCACCAGGGGTTGCTTCGGGAGCGGGCAGGCGGTTGCGGTCGAGTTTGCCGTTCGCCGTCAGCGGCAGCGCGTCCATCACCACGAACGCGGAGGGGACCATGTAGTCGGGCAGGACCTCAAGCAGCGCCTGTCGCAGCCGGCCCGCCTCCACCACCGTTCCGGCGGACGGGACGATGTAGCCGGTCAGGCGTTTGTCACCGGGGCGGTCCTCCCGCACGATGACCGCGGACGCGGCGACACCCGATACCCGGGACAGTGCCGCCTCGACCTCGCCGGGCTCGATCCGGAAACCCCGGACCTTGACCTGGTCATCGGCCCGGCCCAGGAAGTCCAACGTCCCGTCCGCCCGCCACCGCACCAGATCCCCCGTGCGGTACATACGCGACCCGGCCGGCCCGAACGGATCCGCCACGAACCGCTCCGCGGTCAGCCCCGCACGACGCAGATAACCGCGTGCCAGACCCGCACCCGCCACATACAACTCACCCGCGACACCCACCGGCACCACCGACAACGACCCGTCCAGCACATACACCCGCGTATTCCCCACCGGAACACCAATAGGAATGCGGTCGTCGAGGTCGGAGACGGCGGTGAGTGTGTGGTGGACGGCGCACAGCGTGGTCTCGGTGGGCCCGTAGCTGTTGGTGACGAGAATGCTGGGGCTTGCGTCGAAGATGCGCTTGACGACCTGCGGCGACATGCTCTCGCCGCCACTCCAGATCTCCCGGACGCCGGTCAGGCACGCAGGGTGCTCCTCCACCAGCAGTCGCAGTACGGAGGCCGCCACCATGAGGCCGGTCACCTCGTGGTCGGTGATGGCCCGGGCGAGCGTTTCCATGTCCATGTCGCCCGCAGGCGCCACGACGATGACGCCACCCGTCAGCAGCGGACCCCACAGCTCGTACGTGGAGGGGTCGAACGTGCTCGGGGAGTGCATCAGGACCTTCGCGCGCGATTCCGCGCGCCAGCACGGGTCGTCGACAAGGGCCAGCACGTTGGTGTGCGTGACCGACACACCCTTGGGAACACCGGTGGAGCCGGATGTGAACATCACATAGGCCACCTGGTCCGGGGCGGACGTGATCCTGGGGTCGGAGTCCGACTCATCGGCCAGCCCGCTGATGCCGTCCAACACGACGGACTTCACCGGAAGCGAGGGGGCGAGCCGATCGGGACGGTCGACGAGAACGGTCCGGGCAGCGGTCTCCTCGAGAACCTGACGGATGCGCTCTGTCGGAAGCCGGTCGTCCAGCGGCACGTACGAGCCACCTGCCTTGATGACCCCCAGCACCGCGGCAACGGACACCACGGAGCGGTTCACCAGTACGGCCACGCGGTCCTCGACGCGCACGCCCTCCCGGATCAGCCGGTTCGCGACCCGGTTCGACAGCAGATCCAGCTCGGCGAAGGTCGCACGGCCATCCGCTGAATCCACGGCGATCTCTGCCGCGCGGGTGAGAGCCTCCGCGGCAAACCGTGCCTGGAGCGATCCTTCGATCACGGTGGCCCCGTCGGCGTTGTGGCCATGGGCCGAGACGAGTGCCTGCTGCTCGTCGGCCGAGAGGGTCTCCAGGGTGTGGAGGGGGGCGTCGGGTTCGTGGGCGGCGGCGGTGAGGAGGTGGGTGAGGTAGGTGGTGATGCGCTCGGCCGTTGCACGGTCGAACAGGTCCGTCGCGTACTGGAGCGCTGCCTCGATGCCGGCGGACTCGATGTTGCCGCCGCGTTCGGCCACTGCGAAGGTGAGGTCGGTTTTGGCGGTTGTGGTGGTGGGCGGGAGGATGTCCGCGGTCAGGCCCGGGAGGGCCAGCTGGGCCTGGCTGTTGTTCTGATAGGCCAGCGTCACCTGGAAGAGGGGATGCCGCGCCAGGCTCCGCTGGGGGTTGACGGCCTCGACGAGGGATTCGAAGGGGAGGTCCTGGTGCGCGTAGGCGGCCAGATCCGTCTCCCGGACTCGGGTGAGGAGGTCGCGGAAGGTGGGGTTTCCGGTGGTGTCGGTGCGCAGGACGAGGGTGTTGACGAAGAATCCGACGAGGTTGTCGAGGGCGTCGTCGGTGCGTCCGGCGATGGGGATGCCGATGGGGATGTCGTTGCCCGCGCCCAGTCGGGTCAGGGTCGCGGCGATCGCGGCCTGGAAGACCATGAACATGCTGGTGTTCGTCGACCGCGCCAGCGCCGCCAGCCGGGCATGGGTGTCCGCGTCCACCTCGAACGCGGCAAACTCGCCCCGGTGCGAGGGCTCTGCCGGCCGCGGCCGGTCAGTGGGCAGCGCCAGTTCCTCCGGTGCCCCGGCCAGGTTTTCCTTCAGGTATTCCAACTGGCGGGCGAAGAGGGACTCGGGGTCGGCGGGGTCGCCGAGGAGGTCCTGCTGCCAGAGGGTGTAGTCGGCGTACTGGACCGGGAGTTCATCCCACCCGGGCGCGCTGCTGTCCCGAAGACGAGCGGTGTATGCCTGCCCCAGGTCGTTCAGGAACGGGGCCGTCGACCAGCCGTCCGAGGCGATGTGGTGCATCAGCACCAGCAGCACCCACTCCTGCTCTCCGATCTGGAAGAGGGTCACCCGCAGCGGGATCTCCGCCGCGAGATCGAACACGCGTAGGGACGCGTGCGCCAGACGATCCGCCAGCTCCTCCCGCGTGCACGGCAGCACCTCGAACGGAACGGGCTGTCCGGCCGGCCGGACGTCCTGGAACGGCTCCCCCTCCCCCTCACCGATCAGCGTCCGCAGCACCTCGTGCCGGTCCACCACATCACCAACCGCAGCCTCGAGGGAAGCCACGTCCAAGGTGCCGGTCAGACGGACCGCCAGGGGAATGTTGTAGGCGGTGCCGAGAGTTCCCAGGCGTCCCAGGAACCACAGCCGGCGCTGTGCGAACGACACCGGCACACACCCCGCACGCCCTGCCCGCCCCGCACGGGCAGCCGTCACCGGCAGCCGCTCACTGGCACCGCCGTCCATGCCCTGCACCAGGCCCGCCACCGTCGGCGCATCGAACAACGCCCGCAGGTGCATCTCCCAGCCCAGCACCGACCGCACCCGGCTCGCCAACCGCGTCGCCAGCAGCGAATGCCCGCCCAGATCGAAGAAGTTGTCATCGATCCCGACCCGCTCCACACCCAGCACATCCGCGAACAACGAGCACAGGACCTCTTCCCGCGCATCCCGCGGACCACGACCGCCGCCCTCACCCCCGTACTCGGGCACCGACAGACCACGACGGTCCAGCTTCCCGTTCGCCGTCAACGGCAACGCGTCAAGCACCACGAACGCCGACGGCACCATGTACTCCGGCAGCACACGCCGCACCAGCGCACGCAACTCACCCACCACACTCGAACCCGCAACACCACCGGCCGGCACCACATACGCCACCAGCCGCTTGTCACCCAGCCGGTCCTCACGCACCACAACCACCGCATGAGCCACCGACCCATGCCCCACCAACACCGACTCGATCTCACCCAGCTCGATCCGGAAACCACGCACCTTCACCTGGTCATCCGAACGAGCCAGATACTCCAACTCCCCATCACCACGCCACCGCACCACAT
Organism: Streptomyces sp. RGM 3693; assembly: GCF_050471125.1. NCBI lineage: Bacteria > Bacillati > Actinomycetota > Actinomycetes > Kitasatosporales > Streptomycetaceae > Streptomyces > Streptomyces sp. RGM 3693. The sequence continues at coordinate 982,151 of NZ_JBMPPQ010000003.1, read as the reverse complement.
CACCCGTGCGATACATCCGCGCACCCGCAGGACCAAACACATCCGCCACAAAACGACCCGCCGTCAAACCAGGCTGACCCACATACCCACGAGCCACACCAGCACCCGCGACATACAACTCACCCACCACACCCACAGGCACCGGACGCAAACCCTCATCCAGCACATACGCACGCATGTTGCGGACAGGGCGACCGATGGGGACGTTGCCGTCGTCGATGGGGTTGTCGGGGTTGATTTGGTGGGTGGTGCAGCCGACGGTGGTTTCGGTGGGTCCGTATTCGTTGAGGATGGTGACGTTGGGGTGGTTTTGGCGCCAGTTGCGGAGGTTGGTGCCGTGGAGGGCTTCGCCGCCGAGGACGATGTGGTGGGTGGGGGAGTGGGTGGGGGGGAGTGTGGTGAGGAGGTCGAGGTGGCTGGGGGTGGCTTTGAGGAAGGTGGTGGGGGTGGTGGGGGTGGTTTCGAGGTCGGTGATGTGGAGGTGTCCGCCGGTGGTGAGGGTGCCGTGGAGGACGGTGACGGTGAGGTCGAAGGTGAGGGGGGAGTGGAGGGTGGTGGTGTGGTTGAGGCTGGGGTAGAGGGTGCGGCAGTTGTGGAGGTAGTGGGTGAGGTTGTGGTGGGTGATGGTGACGCCTTTGGGGCGTCCGGTGGAGCCTGAGGTGTAGATGGTGTAGGCGGGGTTGTGGGGGTGGGTGGGGATGTTGGGGTTGTGGGTGGGTTGGTGGGTGGTGTTGGGGAGGGTGGTGAGGGTGAGGAGGGGGTTGGTGTTGTTGAGCATGTAGGTGATGCGGTCGGTGGGGTGGTCGGGGTCGAGGGGGAGGTAGGCGGCGCCGGTTTTGAGGGTGGCGAGGGTGGCGGTGATGAGGTCGATGGAGCGGGGGAGGTTGAGGGCGATGTGGTGTTCGGGGTGGGCGCCGTGGTGGATGAGGTGGTGGGCGAGTTGGTTGGCGCGGGTGTTGAGTTCTGCGTAGGTGAGGGTGGTGTTGTTGTGGGTGAGGGCGGGGGCGTCGGGGGTCCGCTCGACCTGAGCCTCGAACAACGCCATGACGGACGGCTCGCCGTCCAGGGACACGATGTGGCCGGTGCTCCACTCGCTGGTCAGCATCCGGCGCTCGTCGGCGTCGAGGACGTCCACGTCAAGCAGTAGCCGGTCGGGATCGGCTGCAACGGCCGCGATGATCCGGGTGAGGTACCCGACGAGACGCTCGGCCGTGGCGCGGTCGAACAGGTCGGTGGCGTACTGCAGGGCGCACTCCACACCGTGCGGTGCACCCCCGTCGTGTGCACGCTCCAACGCGAAGAATTCGAGGTCGAACTTCATCTGGCCGGCCGGCGGGCGCTCTACGTCTGAACGGAGGCCATGGAAGTGCTCCGTCCTCGCAGGCTCGTTCCGGTACGCGAGCATGACCTGGAAGAGGGGGTGGCGGGCGAGGGTGCGTTGGGGGTTGACGGCTTCGACGAGGGATTCGAAGGGCAGGTCTTGGTGGGCGTAGGCGGCGAGGTCGGTGTCGCGGACTCGGGCCAGGAGGTCGCGGAAGGTGGGGTTGCCGGTGGTGTCGGTGCGCAGGACGAGGGTGTTGACGAAGAATCCGACGAGGTTGTCGAGGGCGTCGTCGGTGCGTCCGGCGATGGGGATGCCGATGGGGATGTCGTTGCCCGCGCCGAGTCGGGTCAGGGTCGCGGCGATGGCGGCCTGGAAGACCATGAACATGCTGGTGTTCGTCGACCGTGCCAGCGCCGCGAGCCGGGCGTGGGTGTCCGTGTCGATGTCGAACAGGGCGAGTGCGCCGTCGTGGGAGGGCTCGGCCGGCCGCGGCCGGTCCACCGGCAGCGCCAGCTCCTCAGGCGCCCCGGCCAGGTTGTGCTTCCAGTACTCCAGTTGGCGTGCGAAGAGGGACTCGGGGTCGGAAGCCTCGCCGAGGAGGTCCCGCTGCCACAGGGTGTAGTCGGCGTACTGGACCGGGAGTTCCTCCCACACCGGAGCGGCGCCATCTTCCAGGCGTGCGCTGTAGGCGAGCCCGAGGTCCTTCAGGAACGGGGCCGTCGACCAGCCGTCGGCGGCGATGTGGTGGGTGAGGACCAGCAGCACCCACTCGCCCTCGGCGACCTGGAAGAGGGTCACCCGCAGCGGGAGCTCGGTAGAGAGGTCGAACACGTGCCGGCAGACCTCGGCCAGCCGGCCCGCCAGCTCGTCCTCCGTGCAGGCCACCTTCTCGAACGGGACGCTCTGGCCGATGGGCCGGATGTCCTGGAACGGCTCCCCCTCCTCCTCACCGATCAGCGTCCGCAGCACCTCGTGCCGGTCCACCACATCACCGACCGCCGCCCGCAGCGCACCCTCGTCGAGAGTGCCTGCCAGGCGGACCGCCAGGGGAATGTTGTACGCCGCACCCGCGACACCGAACCGGCCCAGGAACCACAGCCGACGCTGCGCAAACGACAGAGGAATCATCAGAACTCCATACGTTGGTAGGCAACACGAAGAGTCCGGTTGCACTTGTCACACGCATGGATGCCGACCGGGCAGTGTTCGCCTGAAACTGAGAGTGCCGGGCGAGAGATCGCCACAGAAGGAAGAGAGGAAGAAGGAAGGCGCGGTGAGATTGTCCGGGGGACTGCCGGTTACTGCCAGCCGTTGTTGTTCTTCATGTCGGCGGCGGGCTCAGTGCTCGACGTGGCGGTCGTGGCCATGTGGTCCAGTTTGGCCGACTGCGACAGCACCGTGAGAGAGAGGGTCGCGGCGGCGACGGCGGCTCGGACGACGAAGAGCTTGTGGATGGCAGTCATGTTGGTTCCCCGTGGTTGCTCGAATTGTGCGGTGTCCCGCTGATGACTGCATTCTTTGCAACGAGCGAGGGGGTGTTAAGGGTTTCCGGCGACAGGGTCCTGTCACGGCAGCTCGTTGACAGGGTGTTGCCGGGGGCCTGTGTCTCCTGCCCCCGGCCCCCCGGGCCAGCACGGGCCAAAGGAGGGAGCGAACGTGGCCGTACACGACAGCAACCGGCCCCGGGGAGGGGCCGGTTCCGGGTAGAGGTCCAGGAGGCAGAGCGCCCGGGCCGAGCTCTCCGCGCGCGCTAGGTCGGGAGCCATGAGGAAGAACACCGCACTGAGGTACGTTCCCTCGCACTGCACGAAGACGTGTTGCAGGTAGTGCTCATCGGTGGAGTGCCCGCGTAATCGGTGCCTGACGCTCTCGGCATCTGGCGCGTCGAGGTATTCCATATGGGCTTGAACGAAGTACATCTGATCCTTGCTCATCCAGAAGACAGTGCGAATGACAGGGGTGATGTAGAGGAAATCGAAGCGGCCGTGGCCGGCCGGCCTCGTTTCCACACCTGATCATTCGGAGTGCGGGGTGTGGAGGAAGGTCCGGTCGAAGTGGACCGGAAACGGGCGCGAACAGCGTCGGGCCGAGGTAGGGCCCGGTCGGAATGCACCGCGCGGGCCAAGCGGCACGTACAGCATTGCCACTTGGCCGCCCGGTCCAATCCTTCCACTGGAATGAGAGTCTTCTTCAAGCGGGAAGCGAGGTGCGCAAAGCGGTATTTACGTGTGCGACGACAGCGTCCGAGGTGATCCCGTTCCGGGCCAGCAGATGCCCGTGGCCACCGGTGCCGGCGGCGAAATGGTCCCTGACCGCCACCGGCCGCACCGAGCAGCCGCCCACCAGACGGCACACGGACTCGGCCACCGCGGATCCGAGCCCGCCGGCCGCCCAGTGCTCTTCGATGGTCACGATGCCGCCCGGCCTGCGTGCCGCGGTGGTCAGGGCCTCCGTGTCCAGGGGTTTGACGCTGTGCATGTTCAGAACGGTCACCTCGATGCCCTCCTGCGCCAGACGGTCCGCGGCATCCAGGGCCGTCAGGACCGGCAGGGAGCCCACCGCGACGAGCGTGGCGGCCGCGCCCTCGCGGAGCTGCTGCGCACGGCCGATCACGACCGGCGGAACGTCCTGGGCGAGATCCGGCGTGGCTTTGCGCCCGAGCCTCACGTACACCGGGCCGGGGAGCGCGTGCGCCTGAGACAGGAGCTCCAGCGTCGAGGGTCCGTCGGCGGGGGTGACCACCGTCATGTTCGGGAGCATGCGCATCACGCCGAGGTCCTCTAGCGAATGGTGCGTCGCCCCGAGGTGGCCCGCGGAGAGCCCGCCGTGCGTCGCGACGATGCGCACGGGCAGGTTGTTCAAGGCGATGTCGAGCTTGACGGCTTCCAGCGCGCGCGTCGCGGCGAACGTCGCCATGGTGTTCACATACGGAATGCGACCGGCCTTCGCGAGTCCCGCCGCGACACCCATGAGTCCCTGCTCGGCGATGCCCACGTTGACGTAGCGCGAGCCCTCGTCCCCCCACTCGACACCGTTGAACAGGCCGGTGTCGCTGTCGAGACAGACGACGCGCTCGTCCCGCCGCATCAGCTCCACCAAGGCATCCCGGTAGATCTCCCGCCCTGCCCGGGGCGCGGCCCGCTCCGCGGGGGAAGCCTGCCGGTCATGGCCGGCAACCGGCACCGTGGTCGTCGTCATCACAGGGCTGAGCTCCTTTGCTGTTCGCTGTCGAGCAGACGCAACGCCCGTTTCACCTGGCGGTCCGTCAGCCGTGCGTAATGGCTGCGCGCCTCTCCCTCGACCTGGGGGAAGCCGCGCCCCTTCACGGTGCGGGCGATCACCACGGTCGGCAGCCCGTCACCGCGCGGCACCGTGCCGAACGCGGCGCGCAGTTCGGCGGGGTCGTGCCCGTCGACCTCGTGCACAACCCATCCGAATCCGCGCCACCGCTCCGCGAGGCACGGCTCACCCATGGCGGCCGTGACCGGACCCGTGATCTGCAGGCCGTTGGCGTCGACGACGGCGACCAGCCGGTCGAGGCGCAGGGCGCTCGCCATCATCGCGGCCTCCCACACCGATCCCTCCTGCAGTTCCCCGTCACCGAGGAGGACGAAGCAGCGGCGGTCGGTGCCGGACAGGCGGAAGTCGAGGGCCGTTCCCACGCCCAGGGCCAGCCCGTGGCCGAGGGAGCCGGTCGGCATCTCGACCCCGGGTACCGACGGGTTGGGGTGTGCGGTCAGCTGGGAGTCGGGGCTGCCGTAGCCGGAGAGGAGCTCGTCGGGGAAGAAGCCGCGCCCGGCGAGTGCGGCGTAGAGTCCCAGCGCCCCGTGGCCCTTGCTGAGGATGAGGACGTCCCGGTCCGGGGCCTCGGGAGCGTCAGGGTCGATGCGCAGCACCGCGTGGTAGAGGGTGGCGAGGATCTCGGCCATGGAAACCGAGCCGCCCAGATGGCCGCCCTCCGGGTTGGCGCACATCTGCGCGACCTGCCGGCGCACCCGGTGGGCGTGCTCGCGCAGCAGCGCGTCCGGCGCGAAGGTGTCCGGGCGGACGGTCTGCGGGGGTGTGGTCGTGGTCATCTTGAGCCGCCTTCCGGGACGACCGCCGTTACGGGGGCGGATGCTTCGGTGTTCCGCCCGGTTTCGAGCCGCTGCCCGATGTCCTCCAAGGCCGACGCGAGGATGCCGATGCCGTTGAGGTACTCGGAGAGCAGGATGTGCTCGTCGTCGGCATGGTCCAGGGCGCTGTCTCCCGGCCCGTACGTGGCCATCGGGACCTGCCACGCCTCGGCGAGCGTGTTCATGTCCGAGGTCCCGGACTTGACCTTCATGCGCGGTCTGGCCCCTTGCGCACGGATGGCCGCCGACAGGGACTGCACCACCGGGTCCCCGCGACCAGTGCGGCAGGCGGCCACCGCACCCACGACATCGAGGGTGCCCTGCGGGGACAGCAGACGCCGCAGCTCCGCGACGAGCCCGTCGGAGTCATAGCCCAGCGGTGTGCGGATGCTGTACTCAGCCTCCGCAGACACCGGATCACCGGCGACGGACACCAGCGTCGCGGTGGGCTGGTCGAAACCGCCCGCGCGGGGATCGGCGGGATCGGAGCCGAGGACGGAGAGCAGGGTGCGCCAGCCCGCCGCAACCTGCTCGGCGGCCTGCGGGGCAGGGCTGCTCGGATGCGTAGCGGGGCACTCCACCCGGTAGCGCAGGTCGAGCTTGCCCTTGTACCCGAGGACGACCGTGTCCCAGCCGCTCGGCTCACCGATGATCAGGGCCTCCGGGCGGTGGTGGGTCTCCCGGACGAACACGGCGCCCCGCGACCCCGGGGTCTCCTCCTCGACCGCGCCGATCACCAATAGGCGGCCGCGGAACCCTGCGGCATTGACCGCCGCGCAGATCATGGTCGCCAGCGGCCCCTTCGCGTCGACCGCGCCGCGTCCGTACAGGCGGTCGCCCTCGACGCGGACGGGAACGCCGCCGCTGACGGTGTCCAGGTGGCCGAGCAGCATCACCGTGGGTCCGTCCCCGCGGACGATCTCGCCGACGGCGTTTCCCGCTTCGTCGACGCGGGCCGCGGTGAACCCCAGCTCCGTCATCGCGGCGACGATGTGCCGGGCGAGCGGCGCCTCCCCGCACGAGGGGGACGGGATCCGCAGCATGCTGCGCAGCAGACCGATCGCGTACGGCTCCGGGCAGGGCACGGCATCACGGCGTGCGGGGACGACCTCGATCATCTCTGGTCTCCGTTCGTGCCGGGGGAGTCGAGGACGATCCGGGTGACACCGCGGGTGAGCGCGGAGCGTACGGGATCGACAGCCCGGCCGTCCCCGACGAGCACCCGCCGCACCCCGCCGGCCAGCGCCTCACGCGCCGCCACCAGCTTCAGGCCCATACCGCCGCCCGTGTGCGGCGGAGCCCCGTCAAGCGGGACCCGGCACTCGGCCAGGACCGAGGTCTCGTCGGCCGGGTCGGCGAGAACACCCGGGGCGCCCGTCAGCATCACCAGGACGTCGGCCGCGAGCGCGGCGGCGATGGCCGCCGCCACCCGGTCGGCGTCCGCGTTCACCGGGCGGAAGTCCTCGGCCAGTGCCGGCGGGGACACCACCGGGGTGTGGCCGTCGGCCAGCAGGGTCCGCAGCAGGCCGGAGTTGACCGAGGCCACCCGGCCGCTGTGCTGGTCCCTGACCACCTGGGGGCGGCCGTCGACCACGGCCCGGTGCGCCGTCTTGCGGCGGGCCCGCAGCAGTCCGCCGTCGACGCCGGTGAGGCCGACTGCGGACACGCCAGCCGCCGCGAGTTCCGTCACCAGGCGCGGCTTGGTCACCCCCGCGAGCGCCATGTGCAGCACACGCAGCATCGGCTCGTCGGTGTAGCGGGTCGACACGCCGTCGGGGGCGACCAGCCTCCGCTGCTGCAGTCCCACCCGCTCGGCGAGCGCGTCGATGTCGGCCGACCCGCCGTGCACGAGGACGACGCCCCACCCCTCGGCCGCCAGCGCCGCCACGTCCCGGCACACGGCCGTCTGGTCCACGGCGGCATTGCCGCCGCATTTGACCACGATCGTCTTCTGTCGCATCGCCCGTTCTCTCGGATCTCGTATCGGTCCCGAACCCGCGGCCCACGGTGTGCGGTCCACGCCGTGCGGCCCGCTCAGTTCGGGTGCAGGCCCGTGAATTCCAGGCCGGTCTCCTCCGGCCAGCCGAACCGCACGTTCAGGCACTGGACCGCGTTGCCCGCACCGCCCTTGACGAGGTTGTCGAGAGCGCCGACGAGCACCAGCTCGTCATTCCGCTCCGACACGGCGAAGCCGACGTCGCAGAAGTTCGACCCGGAGAGGATCTTCGGCTCGGGCAGCCGGTAGGCGCCCCGCTTGTGAGCCACCACGCGCACGAACGGTTCGTCCCGGTAGGCGGAACGGAAGGCGGCTCGTACATCGGCCTCGGTCGCCTCGTCCACGAGCCGGGTCCGCGCCAGCACCTGCACCCCGCGGACCGCCTCCACCCCGGTCGCCGTCATCCGCACCGACAGGCCGGTGGCCTGTGCGATCTCCGCCTCATGACGGTGACCCGTCGGGGCGAAGACCCGCATCGCGCCACTGCGCTCGGCGTGCAGATTGGCCGGACCCGCCGACACCCCCGAGCCGCTGGAACCGGTACGTGCGTCCACCCGTACCGTGCCGTGCACCAGGCCCGCCTCGACCACCGGCCGCACGGCCAGGATCCCGGCAGCCGCCATGCAGCCGGGGACCGAGATGCGGTCACTGCCGGCCAGCTCCTTGCGGTGCCACTCGGGCAGCCCGGTGGTGAACTCCGGGATCAGCGCGGTCTGCGCGTGCGCGGCCCCGTAGTACGCCTCGTACACGGCCGGGTCCCGGAGCCGGAAGTCTCCCGACAGGTCGACCACCACGTCCGCCAGCGCCAGGTACTCGGGCATCCTGAGCATGGTCATGGTGTGCGGCATGGCCAGAAACAGCACGTCGTAGCGGGCACCGCCCGCACCCAGCCGCTCGTGGGCGACGAACCGCAGCTCCGAGCGACCCCGCAGGTTCGGGTGGGGGCCGTCGACCCGCCGGCCGGCGAGGCTGTCCGACGAGACGGCCGCCACCTCGACGTGCGGGTGGCTGAGCAGCAGACGCAGCAGTTCGCCGCCGATGTAGCCGGAAGCCCCGGCGATGGCTGCCCTCAGCATGTGGCGGCCCTCTCCTTCAGATGGTCCAGGACGGCGTCGGCCACCGGCACCGAGTCGCCGAGAGCGCGCTGGAATCCGGTGAACTCCACGCCGTGGTTGACTTCCAGGACGAACAACGCGCCGTCGGCGTCCTCGATGAGATCGACCCCCGCGATGTCCGCCCCCACGCACCGGGCCGACTCGGCCGCGAGCTTCTCGATCTCGGCGGTCACCGTGCAGGGCACCGTCTCCGCTCCCCTCGCGACATTGGTGCGCCATCCGCCGCCGCGCCGGTACACCGCTCCGACGACCCGGCCGCCGACGACCACGGCCCGGATGTCCCGGTCCGGTTTGGCGATCAGCTCCTGTACGTAGACGAGGTGCGAGGACGGACCGGGAAGGGCCGAGATGTACTCCATGACCGTCTCGGCGGCCTCCCGGTCCGGGAGCCGGCTCACGAGCCGCCCCCACGATCCGGTGAGCGGCTTCACCACGGCCGGATAGCCGATCGCCTCCAAGGCGTCCAACGCTGCCTCCGGCGTCAGCGCGAGTGCCGTACGGGGCGCGGGCAGCCCGGCCGCCCGCAGTGCCAGCGAGGTGCGGTACTTGTCCCCGCACACCTCCGTCGCGGCCGCCGAGTTGACGACCACCGCGTCCACCGACTCCAGGACCCGCGCCGCGTACACGGCCCGGGCGTGCCCGATCTCGCGGTTGAGCACCACGCGGCGGGTCCGCTCCGGTCCGGGGGACGGCACCGGATCCGCGTCGAGCGCCTGCCAGAGCCGCCGGCTGTCGACGACCTCGCACCGCAGCCCGTGCCGGTCGAAAGCGTCGAGTATCCGCTTCTCGTCCGTGCGGACCCGGGAGGCCACCATCGCGAAGGAGGCATCCCCACCGCCTGCCGTCACTCGCCCCAGTCCTCTTCGATCTCGGGAGCGAGCACCACCTGGAGCGGATCCACCGAAAGGATCTCCAACTCCGTGGAGCAGTCGCCGCACTCGACGATCTCGCTCACCCGCGGCGCATCGCCGACGACGACGGACGCCTCGCACTCAGGGCACGCAATCACTTGTCACTCCTTGCCATTGGTGTGGTTGGTGTGGTCGGTGTGGTCCGGACCGGATCCACGGATCGGCCGGCCGGCCCTCGTGTCCAGCCCGTGCCGAACGAGCACCAGTAGAGCCCGCACGGCACACCGTCCACGTCCACCGCCCCGATGAACCCGAGCGGAGCCGCCGTGTCGACATCCGGGACCCCGGCGTAAGCACAGCGTCGACACCCACTCCGCGCCCCGTTGCACTACCCGTCCCCATCCGGCCGTGTCTGGCAGCTAGTTGCCGGGGGGACGTCCTGACAACTCGCCCTCATGGTGATCGCGCCGGCGGACGACAAGACTTCCTGCCACGAGGACCCGAAGCAGCCGTGCCGTCCGGCAGGCCCGGGATTCCGCCGCACACTCGGCCCCGGCAATCGACGAACGGGCCTCTTCGCCAACGTGGGAGACATCGGAATGGGAAACTCTCTGCTGCCGCTGCTGGCCGCGCAGTCCGGCATCTGGTATGCGCAGAAGCTGGCCGCGGGCGAGCCCCTCTTCCGACCGGGTGAGTACCTGGAGATCCACGGCCCCGTCGACACGCTCGCCTTCCGGGCCGCCCTGCAGCAGGCCGTCGACGAAAGCGAGACGCTGCGGCTGAAGTTCGTCGAATCGGCCGACGGCCCCATGCAGTACGTGGCCCCGCACGTGGACGCGGACGCCCACATCGCCGACCTCAGCGCACTGCCCGACCCGCGCGCGGCCGCCGAGCGCTGGATGAACGAGGACCTGGGCCGGGTGCCCGACCTCCTCATCGAACGGCCTTTCTCCTTCGCGCTGTTCAGGCTCTCGGCCGACCGGCACCTCTGGTACCACGGCTACCACCACATCGTCATGGACGGGTTCGGAGCGGCCCTGTTCGCGCGCCGGGTTGCCGAGCTGTACACGGCCGCGATCGGCGGCGAAGCGGCATCGGAACGCCGGTTCGGCGGGATCGGGGAACTCCTCCTTGAGGAGAAGGAGTACGACTCCTCCGACCGGTTCAGGCAGGACGAGGAGTTCTGGCAGGGGGAACGCGACGCCGACCCGGCCCGGGAGCACAGCAGTTGGCCCCCGCTCCCGGGCACGTCGGACTTCGAGCGCTTCACCGCCACCGTCTCCGCCGACGTCACCCACTCCCTGCGCTCCCTGAGCGCGGATCTCGGCGTCAGCCTGTCCCGGCTGCTCATCGCCCTGACCGGCCGCCACCTCCAGGCGACCTCCGGCACCCGGTGCGCGGCCATGGAACTCCCCGTCACCGCCCGTACCACGCCGCTCGCCCGGAACACCCCGGCGATGATGATGAACGGTGTGCCCCTGACGCTCACCCTGCCCCCCGGCATGGTGCTGCCCGAACTGCTGCGGCACACCGCCGACCAGGTGAAGAGCGTGCTCCCGCACCAGCGGTTCCGGGGCAAGTACCTGCGCCGCGGCAGCGGCCTCCGGCCGGTCGTCAACATCATGCCCTTCGACTACTCGCTCACCTTCGGCGGCCACCCCGTCACCGCCCACAACATCTCCAAGCGGCGCGTCGAGGGCCTGTCGATCTCCACCTACACCCGCACCGCCGACGGGCCGCTCCTCATCGACTTCGACGTCAATCGCGGCCTGCTGGAGAGCGAGATCCCCGCGGCGCAGCCGGAACGCCTCGTCCGGGTGCTGGAGCAGGCCGCCGAACTCGCGGGCACGCCCGAGCACACGTCGTTCCCGGTCGACGGCCTCGACGTGCTGGGCACGGTGGAGCGGTCACGGGTGCTCGACGGGTGGAACGACACGGCTCTGGCCGATGCGGCCGGGTCGGTGGTCGGCCGGTTCGACGCGTGTGTCGCGGCGGCGCCGGAGGCGGTCGCGGTGTCCTGCGGCGATCAGGAGATGACGTACGAGGAGCTGGCGGAGCGGGCCGACCGACTGGCCCGGCAGCTTACCGCGCGGGGCGCGGGCCCGGAGCGGCTGGTGGCGGTGGCGCTGCCGCGCTCGCCAGGGCTGCTGGTGGCTCTGCTGGCGGTGCTGAAGTCCGGCGCCGCGTACGTGCCGGTCGATCCGGGCTACCCGGCCGACCGGATCGGGGGCGTGCTCGCCGACGCCGCCCCGCAGGCCGTGCTCACCTGCCGCGAGGTACACGACACCGGTGTCCTGCCGGCGCCCGGCCCGGACGGACCCGCCCACCTCCTCGTCGACCACCACGGCAACCTGGACGACACCGATGACCTCGGCGGCCTGCCGGAGCCGGACCCGGGGACGCGGATCCTCGCCAACCACCCGGCGTACGTGATCTACACCTCGGGCTCCACCGGCCGCCCGAAGGGCGTCGTCGTCACCCACGCGAACTTCGCCCACGTCCTGACCGCCAGTCAGCAGCGGCTGCCCCTCACCGCCGCCGACCGTTGGCTGGCGCTGGCGACCGTGGCCTTCGACATCGCGCACTTGGAGCTGTTCGCGCCGCTCACCCAGGGGGCCCGGGTGGTCCTGGCAACCACGGAGGAGGCCAAGGACCCCGCCGCGCTGGCCGGCCTGATCGCCTCCCACGACGTAACCGTCATGCACGCGACGCCCACCACCTGGCAGATGATCGTCGCCCAGGCGCCGCAGGCACTGCACGGCCTGCGCAAGTTCGCCGGTGGCGAAGCCCTGCCTCCGGCCCTCGCTGATCAGCTGCGAGCAGCCGAGGGCAGCGCCTACAACCTGTACGGCCCGACCGAGACCACCATCGTCGCCACCGCCAGTCGTCTGACGCCGCACGACCCCGGCATCTCGATCGGCACACCGCTGGCCAATATGCGTGTGTATGTGCTGGATGAGGGTTTGCGTCCGGTGCCTGTGGGTGTGGTGGGTGAGTTGTATGTCGCGGGTGCTGGTGTGGCTCGTGGGTATGTGGGTCAGCCTGGTTTGACGGCGGGTCGTTTTGTGGCGGATGTGTTTGGTCCTGCGGGTGCGCGGATGTATCGCACGGGTGATGTGGTGCGGTGGCGTGGTGATGGGGAGTTGGAGTATCTGGGTCGTTCGGATGACCAGGTGAAGGTGCGTGGTTTCCGGATCGAGCTGGGTGAGATCGAGTCGGTGTTGGTGGGGCATGGGTCGGTGGCTCATGCGGTGGTTGTGGTGCGTGAGGACCGGCTGGGTGACAAGCGGCTGGTGGCGTATGTGGTGCCGGCCGGTGGTGTTGCGGGTTCGGGTGTGGTGGGTGAGTTGCGTGCGCTGGTGCGGCGTGTGTTGCCGGAGTACATGGTGCCGTCGGCGTTCGTGGTGCTTGACGCGTTGCCGTTGACGGCGAACGGGAAGCTGGACCGTCGTGGTCTGCCGGTGCCCGAGTACGGGGGTGAGGGCGGCGGTCGTGGTCCGCGGGATGCGCGGGAAGAGGTCCTGTGCTCGTTGTTCGCGGATGTGCTGGGTGTGGAGCGGGTCGGGATCGATGACAACTTCTTCGATCTGGGCGGGCATTCGCTGCTGGCGACGCGGTTGGCGAGCCGGGTGCGGTCGGTGCTGGGCTGGGAGATGCACCTGCGGGCGTTGTTCGATGCGCCGACGGTGGCGGGCCTGGTGCAGGGCATGGACGGCGGTGCCAGTGAGCGGCTGCCGGTGACGGCTGCCCGTGCGGGGCGGGCAGGGCGTGCGGGGTGTGTGCCGGTGTCGTTTGCGCAGCGGCGGCTGTGGTTCCTGGGGCGCCTGGGGACGCTGGGCGCCGCCTACAACATTCCCCTCGCGGTCCGCCTGGCAGGCACTCTCGACGAGGGTGCGCTGCGGGCGGCGGTTGGTGATGTGGTGGACCGGCACGAGGTGCTGCGGACGCTGATCGGTGAGGGGGAGGGGGAGCCGTTCCAGGACGTCCGGCCGGCCGGACAGAGCGTTCCGTTCGAGGTGCTGCCGTGCACGCGGGAGGAGCTGGCGGATCGTCTGGCGCACGCGTCCCTACGCGTGTTCGATCTCGCGGCGGAGATCCCGCTGCGGGTGACCCTCTTCCAGATCGGAGAGGGTGAGTGGGTGCTGCTGGTGCTGATGCACCACATCGCCTCGGACGGCTGGTCGACGGCCCCGTTCCTGAACGACCTGGGGCAGGCATACACCGCTCGTCTTCGGGACAGCAGCGCTCCGGGCTGGGAGGAACTCCCGATCCAGTACGCCGACTACACCCTCTGGCAGCAGGACCTCCTCGGCGACCCCGCCGACCCCGAGTCCCTCTTCGCCCGCCAGTTGGAATACCTGAAGGAAAACCTGGCCGGGGCACCGGAGGAACTGGCGCTGCCCACTGACCGGCCGCGGCCGGCAGAGCCCTCGCACCGGGGCGAGTTTGCCGCGTTCGAGGTGGACGCGGACACCCATGCCCGGCTGGCGGCGCTGGCACGGTCGACGAACACCAGCATGTTCATGGTCTTCCAGGCCGCGATCGCCGCGACCCTGACCCGACTGGGCGCGGGCAACGACATCCCCATCGGCATCCCCATCGCCGGACGCACCGACGACGCCCTCGACAACCTCGTCGGATTCTTCGTCAACACCCTCGTCCTGCGCACCGACACCACCGGAAACCCCACCTTCCGCGACCTCCTCACCCGAGTCCGGGAGACGGATCTGGCCGCCTACGCGCACCAGGACCTCCCCTTCGAATCCCTCGTCGAGGCCGTCAACCCCCAGCGGAGCCTGGCGCGGCATCCCCTCTTCCAGGTGACGCTGGCCTATCAGAACAACAGCCAGGCCCAGCTGGCCCTCCCGGGCCTGACCGCGGACATCCTCCCGCCCACCACCACAACCGCCAAAACCGACCTCACCTTCGCAGTGGCCGAACGCGGCGGCAACATCGAGTCCGCCGGCATCGAGGCAGCGCTCCAGTACGCGACGGACCTGTTCGACCGTGCAACGGCCGAGCGCATCACCGCCTACCTCACCCACCTCCTCACCGCCGCCGCCCACGAACCCGACGCCCCCCTCCACACCCTGGAGATCCTCTCGGAGCAGGAACGCCGACAGGTCCTGGGGGAGGGGATCGTCCCGGACCGCGGACTGAACACGGACGTCCTGCCGTCCCTGTTCGAGGGGCAGGTGGCGAGTCGTCCGGACGCGGTTGCGGTGACGTTCGAGAGTGTGTCGCTGAGCTATGCGGAGCTGAATGCGCGGGCGAATCGTCTGGCGCACCATCTGATCGCCCGGGGGGCGGGTGCGGAGCGGACGGTGGCGCTGATGCTGCCGCGTTCGCTGGACATGGTGGTGGCGATCCTTGGTGTGCTGAAGTCGGGGGCGGCGTACTTGCCGATCGATCCGGAGTACCCGGCGGAGCGGATCGCGTACATGCTGGAGGACGCCCGGCCGCTGTTGACCCTGGACGCGCTGCCGGACCACGACGGGTTTCCGGAGACGGATCCCGGTGTGCGGATCCACCCGCACCACCCGGCCTACACGATCTACACCTCGGGCTCCACGGGCCGCCCCAAGGGCGTCATCGTCACCCACCAGAACGCCTGCCGGCTGTTCGCTGTCACGCAGGAGCTCTTCTCATTCGGTCCGGACGACGTGTGGACGCTGTTCCACTCCTACGCCTTCGACTTCTCCGTGTGGGAGATCTGGGGCGCACTCCTGCACGGCGGCAGACTGGTCGTCGTTCCGCAGCTCGTCACCCGGTCTCCCGCGAGCTTCCTCGACCTGCTCGTCGGCGAAGGGGTGACGGTCCTCAACCAGACGCCCTCCGCGTTCCGGCAGCTCACCCAGGCGGCGCGGGAGAACCGGACCCTCGCGGACGCGCTGGTGCTGCGCCGAGTCGTGTTCGGCGGCGAGAAGCTCGAACTGCCCGGGCTGGCGGACTGGTACGAGATCCGGCCGGCGGATGCTCCGCTCCTCGTCAACATGTACGGAATCACCGAGACGACGGTGCACGTCAGCTATCTGTCGTTGGCCGAGGAGATGACCCGCGCCGGGGGCGCCAGCCTCATCGGACGGGCCCTCGGCGATCTGCGCACCTACGTGCTCGACGATCTGCTGTGCCCGGTTCCGGTCGGCGTGGCGGGTGAGCTGTACGTCGCGGGACCCGGCCTGGCCCGCGGCTACCGGGACCGCGCGGCGCTCACCGCCACACGGTTCGTCGCCGACCCCTTCGCCCCGGGCGGTGGCCGTATGTACCGGACCGGCGACGTGGTGCGCTGGACCGCCGGCGGCAGCCTGGAGTTCGTCGGTCGTGCCGACGACCAGGTCAAGGTGCGCGGCTTCCGGATCGAACTCGGCGAGATCGAGGCCGCGCTCGGCGGTGACTCCGAGGTCGTCCACTGCGCGGTGATCGTGCGGGAGGACCGCCCCGGCGACCAGAGGATCGTCGCGTACGTCGTCCCCGGCGAGGGCTGCGGGGCCGATCCAGCCGGGCTGCGCCGTCGGCTTGAGAAGATGCTGCCCGACTACATGGTGCCCTCGGCGTTCGTCCTCATGGAGCGGCTGCCGCTGACGGCCAACGGGAAGCTCGACCGCAAGGCGCTTCTGGTGCCCGGCCACGCGCCCGCCGCGGTCGGTGGCCGGGGCCCGCGCACCCCGCACGAGGAGGTCCTCTGCGACCTGTTCGCCGAGGTGCTGGGGCTGGAGGAGGTCGGTATCGACGACGACTTCTTCGACCTCGGTGGTCACTCGATCCTGGTGACCCGTCTGGTCAGTCGCGTCCGCAACCAACTCGGCGTCGAGCTGCCCATCCGTGCGATGTTCGACACCCCCACCGTGGTCGGCATCGCCTCGCACATCGCCAGGCCGCAGGCCCCCAGGCGGCCTGCCCTGACAGCGCGACGCCGGCCCACCGCAGCCCGGTAACGGCTCTTCGGCGCGGCTCTTCCCCCTCTCACGTGATTCCTGTGGAGTTCTGATGATTCCTCTGTCGTTTGCGCAGCGTCGGCTGTGGTTCCTGGGCCGGTTCGGTGCGGCGGGTTCGGCGTACAACATGCCGTCTGTCATCCGTCTGACCGGCACCTTGGACGTGGCTTCCCTCGAGGCTGCGGTTGGTGATGTGGTGGACCGGCACGAGGTGCTGCGGACGTTGATCGGTGAGGGGGAGGGGGAGCCGTTCCAGGACGTCCGGCCGGCCGGACAGCCCGTTCTGTTCGAGGTGCTGCCGTGCACGCGGGAGGAGCTGGCGGATCGTCTGGCGCACGCGTCCCTACGCGTGTTCGATCTCGCGGCGGAGATTCCGCTGCGGGTGACGCTCTTCCAGATCGGGGAGGGTGAGTGGGTGCTGCTGGTGCTGATGCACCACATCGCCTCGGACGGCTGGTCGACGGCACCGTTCCTCAAGGACCTGGGGCAGGCATACACCGCTCGTCTTCGGGACGGCAGTGCTCCGGGCTGGGATGAACTCCCGGTTCAGTACGCCGACTACACCCTGTGGCAGCGCGACCTGCTCGGCAATCCTTCCGACCCGGAGTCCCTGTTCGCGCAGCAGCTGGAGTACTGGAAGCACAACCTGGCCGGGGCGCCTGAGGAGCTGGCGCTGCCGGTGGACCGGCCGCGGCCGGCCGAGCCCTCCCACGACGGCGCACTCACCGTGTTCGAGGTGGATGCGGACACGCACCGCCGTCTTGCTGCGCTGGCGCGATCGACGAACACGAGCATGTTCATGGTCTTTCAGGCGGCGATCGCCGCGACGCTGACGAGGCTGGGTGCGGGTGCCGACATCCCGATCGGCATTCCCATCGCGGGACGCACCGATGACGCCCTGGAGGAACTGGTCGGGTTCTTCGTCAACACTCTCGTTCTGCGAACCGACACCGCGGGCAACCCCACCTTCCGGGATCTCCTGGCCCGTGTCCGTGACACCGACCTGGCCGCCTACGCCCATCAGGACCTGCCCTTCGAGTCCCTTGTCGAAGCGGTCAACCCTCAGCGGAGCCTGGCCCGCCACCCCCTCTTCCAGGTCATGCTCGCGTTCCACAACACCTCGCGCGCCACCCTGGAACTGCCGGGCCTGGAGCTCGAAGCCGTACCGGGCACTGAAGCAGCGGCCCTCTTCGACCTGGCGTTCAACATCGCCGAGACCCACGACGACGGCACCGCGCCCGCCGGCATCAGCGGGGGCCTCCAGTACGCCACCGACCTGTTCGACCGCACCATGGCCGAGCGGATCACGACGTACCTCACCCGCCTCCTCACCGCCGCCGCCGAACACCCCGACAGGCCCCTCCACACCTTGGAGATCTTGTCGGCCGACGAGCGCAGCAGGCTCGCCGAGATCGGCACGGGCCCCACGACACCGAACGCCGCACCCCGCCTCCTGCTCCCTGCTCTGTTCGAGGGGCAGGTGGCCTGTCGTCCGGATGCGGTCGCGGTGACGTTCGAGGGTGTGTCGCTGAGTTACGGGGAGGTCAATGCTCGGGCGAATCGTCTGGCGCACTATCTGATCGGTCGGGGGGCCGGTCCGGAGCGGACGGTGGCGTTGATGCTGCCGCGTTCGCCGGAGATGGTGGTGGCGATCCTGGGCGTGCTGAAGTCGGGTGCGGCGTATCTGCCGGTGGATCGGGAGTATCCGGCGGAGCGGATCGCGTACATGTTGGAGGACGCGCGGCCGCTGCTGACCCTGGATGCGCTGCCGGACCTCGACGGCCTGCCGGAGACCGATCCCGGCGTGCGGATCCATCCCGACCACCCGGCCTACACGATCTACACCTCGGGCTCGACCGGCCGCCCCAAGGGCGTCGTCGTCACCCACAAGGGCATTCCGAACCTCGTCTCCAGCAAGATCAAGGGATTCGCGGTCAGTCCCGGAGACTGCATGCTCCAGTTCGCGTCGCCTGGCTTCGACGCCGCCTTCATGGAGATCAGCGTCTCGCTGCTGGCGGGCGCGACGCTGGTGCTCGCACCGACGGAGAAGCTGCACGACGCGGAGGCACTCACCGAACTCCTCGCACGTGAGGGCGTCACCCACGCGCTGATCCCTCCGGCCCTGCTGTCGGCCCTGACCCCGGAGCGGATGCCGGACTTCACCCTGATCGTGGCAGGCGACGCCTGCTCCGCCGACGCCGTGGAGACCTGGTCCCGCGGGCGGCGCATGATCAATGCCTACGGGCCGAGCGAGTACACCGTGTGCGTGTCCATGAGCGCCCCGCTCAGCGGATCGGCGAAGCCGCCGATCGGTGTTCCGGTGGGGAATACGCGGGTGTATGTGCTGGACGGGTCGTTGTCGGTGGTGCCGGTGGGTGTCGCGGGTGAGTTGTATGTGGCGGGTGCGGGTCTGGCACGCGGTTATCTGCGTCGTGCTGGGCTGACCGCGGAGCGGTTCGTGGCGGATCCGTTCGGGCCGGCCGGGTCGCGTATGTACCGCACGGGGGATCTGGTGCGGTGGCGGGCGGACGGGACGTTGGACTTCCTGGGCCGGGCCGATGACCAGGTCAAGGTCCGGGGTTTCCGGATCGAGCCCGGCGAGGTCGAGGCGGCACTGTCCCGGGTATCGGGTGTCGCCGCGTCCGCGGTCATCGTGCGGGAGGACCGCCCCGGTGACAAACGCCTGACCGGCTACGTCGTCCCGTCCGCCGGAACGGTGGTGGAGGCGGGCCGGCTGCGACAGGCGCTGCTTGAGGTCCTGCCCGACTACATGGTCCCCTCTGCGTTCGTCACCCTTGACGCGCTGCCGCTGACGGCGAACGGCAAACTCGACCGCAACCGCCTGCCCGCTCCCGAAGCAACCCCTGGTGCGGCCACGGCCGGCGACGGCCCGCGCAATGCGCGCGAGGAGATCCTGGCCTCGTTGTTCGCGCAGGTGCTGGGACTGGACCGGGTCGGTGTCCATGACCGGTTCTTCGAGCTGGGCGGTGACTCGATCACCTCGATCCAACTGGTCTCCCGCGCCCGCCGGCACGGTCTGGTGCTGCGCCCGAAGGACGTCTTCCTCCACCAGAGCGTCGCCGAACTCGCCACCGCCGCAACCGACGAAACGGATAGCGCCGGCACTGGCTCGCAGCAGGCGTGGGAGCCGTGGGGGGACATGCCGCTGACCCCGGTGATGCACTGGCTGCTCGAACTGGGCGGCCCGATCGACCACTTCAACCAGTCCGTCCTGGTCACCACCCCGCCCGGGGCATCGTTCGACACCATCGACCGCGCGCTCACGAGTCTGCTCGACCACCACCACAGCCTCCGCGCCCGCTTGGACCACGACACCGGCCAGGACACCTACCGCCTGCACATACCCCGGCCCGAGCCGGGCACCCGCGCCAGCGAGCGCCAGGTCCTGTCCCGTATCGAGCTGCCCGCCGGACACGACGCCCGCGTCGACGTGCTGGACACCCACGTCCAGGCCGCGGCCTCACGCCTGGACCCGAAGGGCGGGCGGATGGTCCAGGCCGTGTTCTTCGACGCCGGACCGGACGACAGCGGCCGCCTGCTGATCACCGTCCACCACCTCGCCGTCGACGGCGTGTCCTGGCGGATCCTCCTGCCCGACCTCGCCACCGCCTACCACGCCCACCACCACGGCCACACCCCCCACCTCGATGCCGCAGGCACCTCACTGCGCCAGTGGGCCCACCAACTCACCCACCTCGCCACCACCGAACCCGTCCACAACCAGAGCCGCTACTGGAGCCAGGTCCTCACCCCCGCCGACCCCACACCCGGCACCCGCCCCCTGGACCCCGCGACCGACACCACCGCCACCCAGCAACACCACACCCACACCCTCGACGCCGACCTGACCCACGCCCTACTCACCACCGTCCCCGCCGCCTACAACGCCGGCATCAACGACATCCTCCTGACCGCCTTCCACCTCGCCCACACCGAATGGCGACGCCGACACGGCCACCCCGCCACCCACGGCACCCTCATCGACCTCGAAACCCACGGCCGCCACGAAACCCACACCAACGCCGACCTCACCCGCACCACCGGCTGGTTCACCACCTTCCACCCCGTCCGCCTACCCACCACCCCCACCACCTGGCACGACATCCACACCCCCACCACCAACCTCACCCACACCATCAAAACCATCAAGGAACACCTACGCACCATCCCCGACGACGGCATCGGCTACGGCCTCCTACGCCACCTCACCCCCCACCACACCCTCACCACCCACCCCACCCCCCACATCAGCTTCAACTACCTCGGCCGCACCAACACCAAGCCCGAACCCGATTCACACAGTCAGAACACGGACGGCGCCGGCCACTTCGCCACCGCCCCCGAGACCAGCCGCCTCAACCCGCACAACCCCCACGACCACATGCCCACCCCCCACACCCTGGCCATCAACGCCGCCACCCACGACGGCGAAGAAGGCCCCCGTCTCACCACCACCTACTCCTGGCCGGCCACCCTCCACGACCCCGCCCACATCCAGGAGCTCGCGGCCCTCTACACCCAAGCCCTTCAAGCCATCACCACCCACACCACCACCCACACCACCCCCACCCACACCCCCAGCGACCTCCCCCTCGTCACCCTCAACCAAAACGAAATCGACCAGCTCGAAGCTGAGTGGAGCGTGTCCTGATCATGCAGTCCAAGTCCCCGTCCAAGTCGCAGTCCCAGATCGAGGACATCCTGCCGCTGTCTCCGTTGCAGGAAGGGCTGCTCTTCCACGCCCTCTACGACACCGACAACAACACCCCCGACGTCTACGCCGTACAGCTCGAACTCACCCTCGAAGGCGAACTCAACACCAACGCCCTAAAAAACGCCGCCCAAACCCTCATCAACCGCCACCCCAACCTCCGCGCCGCCTTCCGCACCCGCGGCACCGACAACCCCATCCAAATCATCCCCCGCCACGTCACCATCCCCTTCACCGAACACAACCTCACCCACCTCACCCCCACCCACGCACACACCCAACTCACCCACATCATCAACACCGACCGCACCACCCGCTTCAACCCCACCACACCCCCCCTCATCCGCATCACCCTCACCCACCTCACCCCCACCACCCACCACCTCCTCATCTCCAACCACCACATCCTCCTCGACGGATGGTCCATACCCCTCGCCATCCGCGAACTGTTCACCCTCTACCAAACCAACGGAAACGACACCCACCTCCCCACCCCCACCCCCTACCGCAACTACCTCACCTGGCTCACCCACCAAAACCCCCACACCGCCACCACCACCTGGCACAACCACCTCAACGGACTCACCCAACCCACCCTCCTCACACCCCACACCACCCACCACACCCCCACACCACCCCACTCCCACCACACCACCCTCCCCACCCACACCACCCACACCCTCCGCACCCAACTCCGCACCCACGGACTCACCCTCAACACCGCCATCCAAACCGCCTGGACCCTCCTCCTCACCCACTACACCGGCAACAACGACATCGTCTTCGGCACCACCGTCTCCGGCCGCCCACCCGAAATCCCCGGCATCGAAGACATGATCGGCCTCTTCATCAACACCATCCCCACCCGCGCCACCACCCACCCCAACGACACCCTCCTCACCCTCATGCACCGCCTGCAAAACCAACAGGCCACCCTCCTCGACCACCACCACACCAGCCTCACCACCATCACCAACCAAACCCCCCACCCCCAACTCTTCGACACCACACTCGTCTTCGAGAACTACCCCACCCAGCCGGACACGCTCGCGCAGGTACAGAGCGGCGGGCTCAAGGTGACGGGAAGCGATGGGAACGACGGCGTGCACTATCCGCTGAACTTCGTCGCCGCCCACAACCCCACCGACGACACCCTCCGCCTCCGCCTCATCTACAACCCCCACGCCTACGACGAAGCCACCGCACACCGCATCACCGACCACCTCACCCACCTCCTCACCACCATCGCCCACCACCCCGAACAGCCCCTCACCCACACCACCCCCCTCACCCCCGAAGAACAGCTGACCCTCACCACGACCTGGAACACCCGCCAGGACCGCAGGCCCGGTGCGGACGCCACCATCCACCGGCGCTTCGCCGAGATCGCCGAACGACGGGCGGACGAGCCGGCCTACCTCTCCACACGCGGCGACCTCACGTTCGGGGAGATCGACGAGCGCGCGAACCGCCTCGCCCATCTGCTGCTGGGGCTCAGGGGAACCGCCGCCGGGCAGGCCGCCGAGCGTCCCGTCGCGATCCTCATGGACCGCTCCGCCGAGCTGCTCGTGTCCATGCTCGCCGTCCTCAAGACGGGCGCGCCGTACCTCTTGCTCGATGCCCGCTCACCGGTCGTCCGTCTGTCCGCCGTCCTCGCGGAGAGCGGTGCCGAGCTGCTCCTCACCGCCCCGCTCGTGGAGGACATAGGCTGGCGCGCGGACCTCGCCCCGGGCGTCCGGCAGTTGGAGTTCGCCCGGCTCGACCTCGACGCCGAGCCCGCCACCGCGCCCGATCTAGGGGTCCGTCCGGACCAGCTGGCGTACGTCATGTACACCTCGGGCTCCACGGGTGTTCCCAAGGGCGCGGCGCTGACGCACCGCAACGTGCTGCGCCTGGTCGAAGCGGACCCGTACGAGCCCGCCCCCGGACGTGGCGACCGCATGCTGTTCCACTCGCCGCACGCCTGGGACGCGTCCACCTGGGAGCTGTGGACGGCGCTGCTGCGCGGGCACCAGGTGGTCGAGGCCCCACCCGGCCGGCTCGGTGTCCAGGACATCGCCCGCCTGCTCACCGACCACGGCATCACCCGCATGTGGTTGACCGCCGGCCTGTTCAGGCTCATGGCGGACGAGCACCCGCGCGCCTTCGCCGGTATGCGGGAGGTGTGCACCGGCGGCGACGTGGTACCGGCCACGGCAGTCCGCAAGGTCCTCGACGCCTGCCCCGAATTGGTCGTGGTCGACGGTTACGGGCCGACCGAGGCCACCGTCTTCACCACGCACCACCGGATGCGGGCCACGGACACTGTCCCCGACAACGTGCCCATCGGCGGCCCGATCCCCAACATGCGCACCTATGTGCTGGACACCGCCCTGCGCCCCGTCCCGATCGGCGTGACCGGCGAGCTGTACATCGGCGGCGAGCAGGTCGGCCGCGGCTATGCGAACCGGCCGGACCTGACCGCCGAGCGCTTCGTTGCCAACCCGTACGGGCCGGCCGGGACGCGCATGTACCGGACCGGAGACCTGGTGCGCTGGCGCGCCGACGGCACGCTGGAGTTCGTGGCCCGGTCGGACGCCCAGGTCAAGCTGCGCGGCTTCCGCATCGAACCGGCCGAGATCGAGGCGGCGCTCGCCTCCCACCCCGCGGTCGGCCACCACGCCGTCGTGGTTCGGGAGGACCGTCCCGGGGACAAGCGGCTCGTCGCCTACGTGACCCGGGCCGACGGTCGTGGCACTCCGGACGGGGACCGCGGCGAGGAGAACGAGGCGCTCGGCACGGCGCTGCGCTCCCACCTGCAACAGAGCCTGCCCGAGTACATGGTGCCGTCGGCCTACGTGGTGCTGAACGCGCTTCCGCTCACCACCAACGGCAAGCTCGACCGCGAGGCGCTCCCCGCCCCCGTACGGGCGGAGGCGGTGCGCACCGCCCCGCGGACCGCGCAGGAGGAGACGCTCTGCCAGGTGTTCGCGGACGTGTTGGGTGTGGAGCGTGTCGGCATCCACGACAACTTCTTCGAGCTCGGCGGCCACTCGCTGCTGGCGGCGCGGCTGGCCGGCCACGTGCGCACCGCCTTCGGCATCGACCTGCCGCTGCGCACGTTGTACGCGGCCCCGACCCCCGCCGCGCTCGCCGGGGTGCTGGGCGAGGGAGCCGTAGCCCGGGACTTCGCGTTCCGCACCGTCCTCCCGCTGCGGGAGACCGGCAGCCGCACCCCGCTGTTCTGCGTGCACGCGGCCGGCGGGCTGGCCTGGCGGTACGCCGAGTTCCTCCAGCATCTTCCGAAGGAGCAGCCGGTTTACGGGATCCAGGCATCCGGCCTCATCGCGGACGGGCTGCCCGAGTCGATCGAGGAGATGGCCGCCGCGTACCTGCGGGCGGTCCGCGAGATCCAGCCGGAGGGCCCGTACCGGCTGCTCGGCTGGTCCTTCGGTGGACTCGTGGTACAGGAGATGGCCGTGCAGCTCGCGGAGCACGGGCAGGAGACCGAACTGCTGGTGGTCCTCGACTCGTTCCCCGCGGTCGACGAGGAGCGTGCCGAACTGCCGGACCGGCAGGACGTCGTCCGCAGCCTGTTCGAGGTGATCGGCATCGACCCGGACGACGGCGTGAGGCCCGACGGGGACGGTGCGCGGGACGTCCTGCGCGACACCGACAGCACCTTCGGCCGGCTGCTCGGCGACCACCTGGAGGCGCTCGTGGAGATCACTCGCAACAACGTCGGCCTCCGGCAGGGCTTCCGCCCCCGCCGCCGCGAAGGTCCCATGACCCTTGTGCTGGCCGAGCACCAGGACACGTCCGCCGACGATCTGGTCCCGCTCTGGGACCCGTACTGCGCGGGCCCGGTCGACGTCATGCACGTCGCCTGCCCCCACGCGCGGATGATGGACCCCGGTCCCGCCGCCGACATCGCCGGCTCCATCGCCAAGATCCTCGAAACCCTCGACGAGACGCCGGTGGCGTCGGAAGGCACGGAACGATGAAGGACCTCTACGACATCGGTGAGCTGCCGCTCCTGGGCGAGGTGCCCAGCCACATGCACGCGGCGCTGATCAGGCCCGAACGCTACGGGGAGCCCTCGCGGGCGATCGCGACGGAGGTCGTCCCCGTGCCCGAGGTCGCACCGGGCAAGGTGCTCGTCCTGGTGATGGCCGCGGGTGTGAACTACAACAACGTGTGGGCGTCGCTCGGCAGCCCCGTGGACGTCGTCGCGGCCCGCCGCAAGGCCGGCCACCCGGAGGACTTCCACATCGGCGGGTCCGACGGCTCCGGCATCGTCTGGGCGGTGGGCGAGGGCGTCAAGCAGGTCAAGGTGGGCGACCAGGTGGTCATCGCGCCCGTCGTCTGGGACGAGACCGCCGCGGACATCCGTCTCGGCGCCGACCCGATGACTTCGACCAGCGCCCTGGCGATGGGCTACGAGTCCAACTATGGATCCTTCGCCCAGTTCACGCTGCTGGACGAGTACCAGTGCCACCCCAAGCCCGCGCGGCTGACGTGGGAGGAGGCGGGCTGCTTCATGCTCACGGCGGCGACCGTCTACCGCCAGCTGCGGGGCTGGGCGCCGCACACCGTGGAACCGGGCGACCCCGTCCTCATCTGGGGCGGGGCCGGCGGACTCGGTTCCATGGCCATCCAGATCGTCCGGCAGTTCGGCGGCACCCCGGTGGCGGTGGTGTCCGACGAGGACAAGGCCGAGCACTGTCTCCGCCTCGGAGCCCGCGGCGTGATCAACAGGAAGGAGTTCGGCCACTGGGGCCGGATTCCCCCCGCCGACGATCCCGTCGCGTACGCGGAGTGGATGAACGGCATGCGCGCGTTCGGCAGGGCCTTCTGGGACGTGCTGGGGGAACGCCGGTCGCCGCGGATCGTCCTGGAGCACCCCGGTGAGGACACCATCCCCACCTCCATCTACCTCTGCGACAACGCCGGCATGGTCGTCACGTGCGGCGGCACCAGCGGCTACCGGGGCGACGTGGACCTGCGCTTCCTGTGGATGCGGCAGAAGCGGTTCCAGGGGTCTCACGGCGCGAACACCGCCCAGTTCCGCGCCGTGGCCGAACTCGCCGCCCAGGGCGGGCTGGACCCTTGCATGTCGCTCGCCGTGCCCTTCTCCGGGATCGCCGACGTGCACCAGCTCATGTACGAGAACCAGCACCCCTCCGGGAACATCGCCGTACTCGTTGGCACCCCGGAGCCGGGCCGACGCGATGTGCCCCGGCCGGCGCGGGCGCGCGCATCCGGCTGATCCCCTCCGTGTACACGCATCCCCGCACACCGCGGAACGACCCAGGAAGCGACCAGACAGTGCCCACGACTCCCACGTCCACGACTCCCACGTCCACGACTCCCACGTCCACGACTCCCACGTCCGGGACTCCCGCGACGAAGCCTTCGACACCGGCAGGCGGCAAGCTGGCCATGTTCGGCGGATCCCGCACCGTCCCGCGCACCGCCCGCATCGCGAAGTGGCCGGTGGTGACCGAGGAGGACGAGCTGGCGGTGAGCCGCGTCCTCGCCTCCGGCCGGTTCACCCTCGCCGCCCACGGCGAGGAGGAGATACCCGCCCTGGAACAGGAGTGGGCCGCGGAGGCCGGCACCCGGCACTGCGTGGCGGTCGCCAACGGAACGGCCGCCCTGAGCCTGGCGCTGGCGGCCGTCGGCATCGAGCCCGGGGACGAGGTGATCGTCCCGGCGCTCAGCTTCGTGGCCACCGCCGCGGCGCCCATGCACCTGCTGGCGGTCCCCGTGTTCGTCGACGTCGATCCGGACACCTTCAACATGACCCCGGCCGCGGTGGAGGCCGCGATCACCCCCCGTACCCGTGCCGTCGTCGTCGTCCACCTGCACGGCCTGCCCGCGGACATGGACGAGATCAACGCCATCGCCCGCAAGCACGGCCTCGCTGTCGTGGAGGACGCGGCGCAGGCCCACGGCGCCCACTACCGGGACCGTCCGGCGGGCGGGCTCGGCATCGTTGGCGCCTTCAGCCTCAACGTGAGCAAGAACCTGGCCACGTGCGGAGAGGGTGGCCTGGTCACCACCGATGACGAGGGTCTGGCCAGGAAGGTCGCGGCGCTGCGCCAGTTCGGCGAGCTGTCGGGCGCGGACACCCCGCGCACGTACATCTCCCACGTGCTCGGCTGGAACAACAAGCCCAACGCGATCCAGGCCGCGTTCACCCGCAGTCAGCTGCGCCGGTTCCCCACCGACCGCCGGCGGCGCGAGCAGAACATCCGGCCCTTCCTGGACCGGGTGGCGTCCCTGCCCGGGTTCCTCGCCCCGCACCATTCCGCGGACCGCACCCATGCCTGGCACATCCTGCGCTTCCGCGTGGTCCCCGCCGCATTCGGCCTGGAGGACCGGTACGCCGGGCCGTTGCGGGCGGTGGTGCAGCGGGCGCTGCGCGCGGAAGGGGTACCGGCCGCCCCCTACCAGTCCCTGCCGCTGCCTGCCCAGCACATGTTCCGTGCCGACAGCGGGTTCGACGCCTGGCCATGGAAGCTGGCCGGCACCCGGCCGCAGCCGGGTGGGCCCGACGCGTTCCCGGCGGTGTTCCGGGTGATCGAGGACTCCTTCGCCATTCAGAAGGCCCATCTGCATCCGGACGCCGGCCCGCTGCTCGCCCACTACGCGGACGCCTTCGAGAAGGTCTGGCAGCACCGGGACGGCCTCGCGCGGCTCGCCACGACCCTGCCGTACACCCATCCGTGGGAGGAGGCGTCCACCGCCGGCGTGGCCGAATGGGAGAGCGCCTTCCCCTCCTGAACCGGCGGCGGACCGCTGTCCGCTACCGGACCCAGCCGCGCGCGGTGGCCAGTACCCCGGCCTGGAACCGGCTCTTGGCGCCGAGCTGGGCCGCCAGCTTCGCCGTGATCCGGCGGCTGGTGCGCACGGACACGCCTAACTTGCGGGCGATGGTGTCGTCGGTGTGCCCGTCGGCCAGCAGATGGAGGATCGCCGCCTCCTGGGGCGTGAGCTCCTTCTCCTGCTCCGTTGCCGGGGCCGCGGCTTCGACCGGCGTCGCGGCCTTCCAGACCCGCTCGAACAGGTCGCACAGGGCACTGACCACACCGGTGCTGTGCAGCAGCAGTGCACCTGCCTGGGTCGTCTCCGGGTCCAACGGCACGATGGCCGTGCGGCGGTCGTAGATCACCATGCGGGGCGGCAGGACGGCGGCGGTGCGGACTTCGGCACCGGAGTCCACCAGCCAGCGTGCGTAGTCCAGGGTGGGACGGTCGTTGACGATGCTCTCGAGGTAAACCGTGCGCATCCGCACATTGCGGCCGAGCACCCTGCTGTCGAGGGGGCGGCTGGCCTCCATGTTCGCCGCGGTCTGGGCCCCGGACGGAACGAAGCCCATGATCTCCGAGGAGCACTTGGCGGCGAGGGCCTCGATCTTGAACCGGATGCTGTCGATGTTGGTGAGCCGCTCGACGTCGGGGTCCTGCCGGCCCTGCTTGGTGTGCTGGAACTCGGCGATCACCTCCTCCAGCGCGGCCCGGCTGGCGGAGATGCGCTTCTGCTGCCGCAGCAGGTCCGCTTCCTGACGGGCCAGCAGCGACGCGAGTCCGACCTCGGGGTCGACCGCCCGCACTTCGCCCGGGGCCTCCCAGGAAGGCCGGATCAGCAGCAGCCGGCCTAGCTCGTCCAGGCAGTCGTGGATCTCCTGCGGGTCTAGGCGGAGCCGGTCCGCGAGCTGCTCGACATCGGCCCCCGGGGCCTTGAGTATCTCCCAGTAGACGGCTTCCGCCTTGCTTTCCAAGCCCAGTTCCGCAAACACGTTTACATCCCCCTTGTGATCCACTCCTGGCAACCCGGTTGGCTAGGTCCAACGACGAACCCGGCACCGTCTTCTGATAAACCAGCAGTTGATCAAGTTCAACCCGATAAACCCGCCACTTCAACCCGATAAACCCGCCACCGCCAAACGACGACGTTCGCGGGCTAGGGGGGACTGGCAGCTTGCTGTCCGGGCGAGGTCCTGACACGGCAGCTCATGGCCATGGCGGGCCGCGCCGACAAGACTTCCCGTATCGCGGGGAGCAACCGAGGACCCGGTCCCGGAATACCGCTGCCCCTGAATCGAATTTCGGACTTTCTTGACCACGGATGGGGAGCATGGGCACGTCTGGGAACCTTCGGCTTTCGTCCGCCGCGCAGTTCGGGAACCGTCCCGTGCCGGCTGGGCGTCCGGGCGTCGGCGGAGCGGGATCCGGCCGGTGATCCCGTTCCTGTGGCGCACCGTGCGCCCGTTCCCCGTGGCGCTGGCGTTACTGATCGTCCTGCAGATCGCGGCGGCGGCCGCCGGCCTCCTCCTGCCGTACCTCAACGCGCGGATCATCGACCGCGGAGTGATGGCCGGATCCAGCGGTCACGTCCTCGGTCTGGCGCTGGCCATGCTCGGGCTGGCCGCGCTCGAGGTCGTGCTGGCCGTCGGAGGCGTCTACGCGGGTGCGCGGGTTGCCCTGGCAGCCGCCCGCGACCTGCGCGTTTCGGCGTTCGAGCGGGTGCAGGAGCTGTCCTGCCAGGAGTTCGCCGGCTTCGGCGCGCCGTCCCTGCTGGCGCGGACCACGAACGACGTCTATCAGGTCCAGCGGGTGCTGACGATGGCCCTCGCGTACATGGCGACGGCTCCGGCGACCTGGATCGGCGGCGTGGCCATGGCGGTCCGCCACGATGCGCAGCTCTCCGTGATCGTACTGGCGGTGGCCACCGTGCTCGGCTCGCTGACGACGGTGGTCATCCGCCGGATGCGCCCCCATTCCCAGGCATTGCGGCGAGGTGTGGACGCCGTGAACCGCGTGGTGCGGGAGCAGCTCGGCGGTATCCGCGTGATCCGGGCCTTCGCCAAGGACCCCCAGGAACAGAAACAATTCGGCCAATCGAATGCCGTCCTCGCCGACACCACCCTCGGGCTCGCGCGTCGGAGCCGGGGCTCAGCCCTACTTCGTCCGGCAGTGGGCCTCCACGGGCGCGGTCACCGTGCACGCCGAGGAGACGTACAGCAGCCATCTGCTCGTGAAGGCCCTCGGCCGGGAGCGGCAGTCGGCGCGGGAGTTCGCGGAATGAGCTACGTGCTGGTCGCGGTCGCTGGGGCGGTACAAGTGGCCTCCGGCTCGCTGTCGATCGGCCAAGTGCAGGCGTTCATCGAGTACTCCGGCCAGTTCTCCGCCCCGCTGTCGCATCTGGCGGGGATGGCCAACATGGTGCAATCCGGCGTCGCTTCCGCCGAGCGGGTCTTCGAACTCCTGGACGCGGAGGAACAGATCCCGGACCCCCGTCCGGCGGCCACGCTGACGCGGCCCGCCCGGGGCCGCGTCTCGTTCGAGAAGGTCTCCTTCCGCTACGCGGCGGACCGGCCCTTGATCGAGAATCTGTCACTGACGGCCGAGCCCGGCCTCATGAGCAGGCTCACGAGTGTGGTCTTGCTTCTACGAGGTGACCCGTGGCCGGATCACTCTGGACGGTGCAGACATCACCGAGCTGCCCAGGGACCAGCTGCGTTCCGCGATCGGAATGGTCCTGCAGGACACCTGGCTCTTCGGGGGCACCATCGCCGAGAACATCGCCTACGGTCCCCCGCGCCCCGACATCACCCGCGCCGACGTCGAGCGGGCCGCGCGCGTCGCCCAGGCGGACCGCCTCATCCGCACCCTGCCCCTCGGCTACGACACCGCGATCGATGAGAGGGCAGTGGGCTGAGCGCGGGCGAGCGGCAGCTGATCACCATTGCCCGGGCGTTCCTGTCCGACCCGGTGGTCCTCGTCATGGACGAAGCCACCAGCTCGGTCGACGGCCGCATCGAACTCCTCGTTCAGCAGGCCATGGGCCGTCTGGCCGTCGGCCGTACCCGCTTCGTCATCGCCCACCGGCTCTCTACCGTCCGCCACGCCGACACGATCCTCGTCATGTCGGACGGTTCGATCGCCGAACAGGGCACGCACAACGAACTGCTCGCCGCCGGAGGGACGTACGCCGCACTCCACCGCGCCCGGTTCACGCCGGACCGCTCCCGCTCCGCCACACCCAGAACCACCTGACGAAAAGATCGCCGCCATGCTGAGTCGCATTCTTGTCTGCGAAGAACTGCCGCTGATGAGAGAGGGGTTGCACACGCTCCTGGACGCGTTGCCCGACATCGACGTGCTCGCCTCCACGCAGAGCCAGATGGAGACGCTCCAACTGGCCCGGACGCGCAGGCCCGACGTGGTCCTGATCGGCGTGTCCGAGGTGGCGGCCGCCGTACGCCTCGTGCGCCGCCTCGGCGACGAGGCCCGCCCCCCGTGCACGGTGCCCGGGTCGGTGGTCTTCCACGCCCGGGGCGACGACCAGGGCGTGGCCGAACTGCTGAGGGCCGGCACCAGGGGCCTGCTGAACCGGGACGCCACCAGCGCGGAAGTGATCGCCGCCACCCGCGCCGTGGCGCGCGGACGGATCGCGGTGGGCCCGGACGTCGTCGACAGCCTCGTCGAGTGGTTCCGGGACGGCGGCGCCGCACCCGGCCTCGACCCCGGCCCGGAGGCCGGGTCGCTGACCGGGCGGGAGCGGCAGGTGCTCTCCCTTGTCGGCCAGGGGCTTTCGGTCGACGACATCGCCGAGGAGCTGTACATCGGCGAGAGCACGGTACGCACCCACCTGCACCGCATCCGCCACAAGGTCGGCCTTCGGGACCGGGCCCAGCTCGTCGCCTTCGCCTACCGCACGGGCCTCGTGCGCCATGTGGTCTGACGGCCGCCGCGGAATGGTCCATGACCCCGGTGAGCCGTCCGGCCGTCCGCCGAGCGAGCGCCGGTCGGGGCCGCAACGTCAGGGGCCCGGTCGGCGGGCCGCACGCGTCCGCACCCGAGGTCGTGGACCGTTCCGTCGCCGACTTGGTGCGTAGCCGACGCAGACTGCTGATCGGATCTGGACCACGATTGGCGGCGTGTAACGGGGGCAAGTTCGCGTGGGCCGCGGGTCTGAAGGCCAGTCCCTGACGAGCGACGAGCGACGAGCGACAGCGACGTGCGGCTTGCTCGGCGCACCGTGTGTGCTGTGGCCCGAATGCCGGGCCGTGCCAGGCGCCTACTCAGCAAACCCAGTCGTTCGGTCTGCTGTCTCAGCGGACCTCCGGCCAAGTGGCAAGTAAGCCGTGCCTGAACGGTGTTGATCGCGGCGTTGGGATGCAGGCGGCATCGGTGCAGTGGTCCGCAGCGGCAGACCGGGCACAGTGGTACGCGTACTCATCGTGTGGCCTCGTTCAGCGCCGAGGCGGCGTGCTGGCGGGCATGGGGGCGCGGGCCGATGACGCCTTCGGCGGCCAGTCGATCGTGGACCTCGTCGACGAGCCCGTGCAGCACCTTGATCTGGGACTTGGTGAACAGCAGCACGGCGACGATCAGTACGATGCCAGGCAGTTGGGACAGCAGGAACGACTCGTTGAACTTGTCGACGTCGAAGCTGTAGACGACGATCACGCGCAGCACGGCGTCGACCAGTGCGGCGAGTCCGAACGCCGCCGTCACCATGCGCTCACGAGCGCGGAACGGCTGGGAGCGTTCCCACGCCTGCTCATAGGCGATGGTGCGGTCGGGGTCGCCGTCGGTGGCCATTGGGGTGGCCGCCACATAGACCAAGGGCCGCCCGGCAACACAGGTAAGGAGCAGGTAGACGGCGGCGAGCAGGGTGTAGAAGGACGGTTTGGCCGCGACCAGGCGCGGGTCGTCGGATATGAACAGCAAGACTACG
Organism: Streptomyces sp. RGM 3693; assembly: GCF_050471125.1. Classification (NCBI taxonomy): domain Bacteria; kingdom Bacillati; phylum Actinomycetota; class Actinomycetes; order Kitasatosporales; family Streptomycetaceae; genus Streptomyces; species Streptomyces sp. RGM 3693. The sequence goes on along the minus strand of NZ_JBMPPQ010000003.1, from coordinate 949,353 downwards.
GTCAGCGCCATTTCGAGGACGACGAGCAGGCCGATGACGTCGAGTTTGCGCCGCTGAATGGTGTGGATCAGCGTCCACACGCCACCCGCCGCGCCGGCGAGGGTCAGCGCCCAGACCTGGCTGAAGCCGGCCAGTTGGTGCAGGACGTAGAAGCCCGCGATGGGGATGACCAGGTCGAGCACCATCGGGGCGAGGGCTCGGAACTTCCGTGCTGGGTGCGGTGACTTGGATGCCTGGGTGTTCATGCAATGGCTCCCGTGATGAGCTTTCCAGTGTGAGGCTGCGACATATCCGCAGTGCGCGACTGTTGCATAGAATTATCATGGAAACGTGCTGGTCAAAGACGTGCGAGCGCGAGAGCGACGTTCCGTGGCCGAGCCGCTCCCGCGCCGGAGGCCGCCGTCCCGGCGCACTGTGCGGGTTGCCTGGGACAGTCAGCGTCCCGCCCTCACAAGCCACTTCCTACGGCAGTCAGGCACTACGTCCACGACCGGACGCCACATCACGCGCAGCGGCCCCTCGTCTCGTGCAGTGCAGTCTGCCCAGTTCAGCGACCTCCGAGCGACCGATCGACATGTACCGCAAAGACGTTGCACTTCGCGATGGACTGGCCCAAGTGCCGTAGCAAGCAACGTTTGCCCTGTTGGTGATGTGCCGTGACCCCTGACCAGGGGCGACACCTCTCCGGCGTCGGCGGTATGGGAGGCTGGGCCAGTGCCTGTAACTCTCCGCCCCCTGGACGCCCGACACTTCTCTGCCTGGCTGGAGCGCAGTCGAGCCGAGTACGCCAAGGATCTCGTTGCTTTGGGGCAAACGTCCGAGGACGCCTACCGGCATGCGGACGAGACCATGGCTCGCTCCTTTCCGTCCGGGACACCGACCCCGGAGCACGTGGTCTTCGACGTGGTCGACGATGCCGGGGTAACCGTCGGTTACCTCTGGATCGGACCGGACACGAGTGACGACGCCGGCGCCTGGTGGATCTGGGACATCGTGATCGACGCCGACAAGCGTGGTCGGGGCCTCGGACGTATAGCCATGCTCCTCGGCGAGGAATACGCCCGGGCGCAGGGCGCTCATACCCTGGGTCTGAGCGTTTTTGGGTTCAACACAGGCGCGCGTGGCCTTTACGAGTCGCTCGGCTACGAGACGACCTCGGTGAAGATGCTCAAGAGACTCGACTGAGTCTCAGGCGACGTTGGCCCTGTCGACGACGGAGCGCAGGCGCCGGCCGTCGACGTAGCGGTTTCGCCAGACGATGTAGCGGCGGACCATGCTGCCTTGTTCCTTGTGGCTGGCGTGGTCGGTGCCGTCGAGGGTGAAGTAGCGCAGGGCGGTGAACTGGGCTTCGATGCGGTTGAGCCAGGAGCTGTTGGTCGGGGTGTAGGCGATCTCGACGTTGTTCGCTGCGGCCCAGGTGCCGACTCGCTGGCACTTCTTCGTGGTCAGGTGCGGGGAGAAGTTGTCACAGACGATCGCGATACGGACCCCGGACGGGTAGAGGGTTCGCAGGTAGCGGCAGAACTCCAGGAACTGGGTGCGCTTCTTGACCGGCTTGATGTGGCCGTAGAGCTTGTCCTTGGCCAGGTCCAGGGCGGCGAACAGGTGCCGTACTCCGCCGTAGCGGTTGTAGGTCGCCCATCGCCTGCGGCGTGGTTCACGGTCAAGGTCCTTGTGTTTGCCCCCGTGTTCGGCCCACTGGCGGCCCGGGTGGGGCATCAAGTTGAGCGGTCCGAACTCGTCCATGCAGAGGACGACTTCGGGCTCGTCCGCCTCGGGTATGACCTCGCCGTCGGCGATGGTATAGAGGTGTTCGACGCGGGCCTTCTTGGCCGCGTAGTCGGGGTCGCGGGAGGTCTTCCAGGTCTTCAGGCGTTGAAAGGAGACGCCTTCCTCGCGGAGCAGGATGCGCAGGCCCTCGTGGCTGATGTCGTCGACCACCCCCTCGGCGACCAGGAAGTCCGCCAGCTTGGTCAGGCCCCAAGTCGAGAATGGCAGGTCGTGTTCGGTCGGCTTGGACTTCGCGATCTTCTTGATCTCGCGCCGCTCGGACAGGGTGACGGCCACGCGCCGCCCGGCACAGCACCGGGACGGCGCGTCACATCACAACAGGGCAAACGTTGCTTGCTACGGCACTAGTGCGATGCGCCAGAAATCCCGAGCTTAAGTTTCTTGTTGGTTGTTGGTGTCTGGAGGAGTGATCCTGGTGAGGTAGTCGGCGAGGGATTTGAGGATCTCGTCGGCGGTTTTGGTCCACTTGAAGGATCTGGGGTTCTCGTTCCAGGTGTCGATCCAGGCCCTGATGTCGGCTTCAAGGGCTTTGACGGAGGTGTGGACGCCGCGGCGGATGAGCTTGTCGGTCAGCAGTGCAAACCAGCGCTCAACCTGGTTGATCCAGGAGGAACCGGTCGGGGTGAAGTGGATATGGAAGCGCGGATGCCTTCCCAACCATGCCTTGATCTCGGGGGTGTTGTGGGTTGCGTAGTTGTCACATACGAGGTGCACGTCGAGTCCGGCGGGGACCGCCTTGTCTATCGTGATCAGGAACTTCTTGAACTCAATGGCCCGGTGACGGCGGTGGAGTTCGCCAATGATGGTGCCGTCGGCGATGTTGAACGCGGCGAACAGGCTGGTAATGCCGTGCCGCAGGTAGTCGTGTGTGCGGCGTTCGGGCATCCCAGGCATCATCGGCAGGACCGGCTGGGACCGGTCCAGTGCCTGAATCTGGGCCTTCTCGTCCACGCATAACACCACGGCTTTCTCGGGCGGGTTGTGATACAGGCCGACGACATCGACGACCTTCGCGACGAACTGCGGGTCGGTGGAGAGCTTGAAGGAGTCCTGCAGGTGAGGTTTGAGGTCGAACCTCTTCCAGATCCGACCGATGGTGGACTTTGACAGTCCGGTGTGGGCGGCCATGGAGGCACGTGACCAGTGCGTGTCCTTGCCTGGCGTGGACTCCAGGGTCGCCACGACGACGTCTTCGACCTGGTCGAGCAGGATCGACGGTGGCCGGCCCACCCTGGGCTCATCGACCAGCCCGTCCAGCCGATGGGCGATAAAGCGGGCTCGCCATCGGTTCACCGTCTGGTGGCCGACGCCGAGTTCGGCAGCGACCTGCTTGTTGGTCCCGCCCTCCGCACACCGCAGCACGATCTTCGCCCGCAGAGCCAGGAATTGAGCGGTCTTCGCCCGCCGCGACCAGCGCGTCAGCTGGGCCCGCTCGGCCTCGCTGAGCACCAACTCCGCCTTGCGTCGACCTGGCCGCGACTCATCTGCAAGTCCTGCCATCCGCTGGGCGGCAAACCGTGAACGCCACTTCCTCACGGTGTCTGTGGTGACCTTGAACTTTGCTGCTACGCGCGCATTGGGCATCCCGTCCGCACAGGCAAGGACGATGCGCGCTCGTTCAGCAAGACGCGGCACGACCGCTCCGCCCGCCCAACGCAGCAACTCCGCGCGTTCCCTACCGGACAGCGCAACTTCGACAGCACGAGGTCCTCGAGACATAAAAACAGGCTACATACTTAAGCTCAGGATTTCTGGCGCATCGCACTAGTGCGATGCGCCAGAAATCCCGAGCTTAAGTTTCTTGTTGGTTGTTGGTGTCTGGAGGAGTGATCCTGGTGAGGTAGTCGGCGAGGGATTTGAGGATCTCGTCGGCGGTTTTGGTCCACTTGAAGGATCTGGGGTTCTCGTTCCAGGTGTCGATCCAGGCCCTGATGTCGGCTTCAAGGGCTTTGACGGAGGTGTGGACGCCGCGGCGGATGAGCTTGTCGGTCAGCAGTGCAAACCAGCGCTCAACCTGGTTGATCCAGGAGGAACCGGTCGGGGTGAAGTGGATATGGAAGCGCGGATGCCTTCCCAACCATGCCTTGATCTCGGGGGTGTTGTGGGTTGCGTAGTTGTCACATACGAGGTGCACGTCGAGTCCGGCGGGGACCGCCTTGTCTATCGTGATCAGGAACTTCTTGAACTCAATGGCCCGGTGACGGCGGTGGAGTTCGCCAATGATGGTGCCGTCGGCGATGTTGAACGCGGCGAAGAGGCTGGTAATGCCGTGCCGCAGGTAGTCGTGTGTGCGGCGTTCGGGCATCCCAGGCATCATCGGCAGGACCGGCTGGGACCGGTCCAGTGCCTGAATCTGGGCCTTCTCGTCCACGCATAACACCACGGCTTTCTCGGGCGGGTTGTGATACAGGCCGACGACATCGACGACCTTCGCGACGAACTGCGGGTCGGTGGAGAGCTTGAAGGAGTCCTGCAGGTGAGGTTTGAGGTCGAACCTCTTCCAGATCCGACCGATGGTGGACTTTGACAGTCCGGTGTGGGCGGCCATGGAGGCACGTGACCAGTGCGTGTCCTTGCCTGGCGTGGACTCCAGGGTCGCCACGACGACGTCTTCGACCTGGTCGAGCAGGATCGACGGTGGCCGGCCCACCCTGGGCTCATCGACCAGCCCGTCCAGCCGATGGGCGATAAAGCGGGCTCGCCATCGGTTCACCGTCTGGTGGCCGACGCCGAGTTCGGCAGCGACCTGCTTGTTGGTCCCGCCCTCCGCACACCGCAGCACGATCTTCGCCCGCAGAGCCAGGAATTGAGCGGTCTTCGCCCGCCGCGACCAGCGCGTCAGCTGGGCCCGCTCGGCCTCGCTGAGCACCAACTCCGCCTTGCGTCGACCTGGCCGCGACTCATCTGCAAGTCCTGCCATCCGCTGGGCGGCAAACCGTGAACGCCACTTCCTCACGGTGTCTGTGGTGACCTTGAACTTTGCTGCTACGCGCGCATTGGGCATCCCGTCCGCACAGGCAAGGACGATGCGCGCTCGTTCAGCAAGACGCGGCACGACCGCTCCGCCCGCCCAACGCAGCAACTCCGCGCGTTCCCTACCGGACAGCGCAACTTCGACAGCACGAGGTCCTCGAGACATAAAAACAGGCTACAGACTTAAGCTCAGGATTTCTGGCGCATCGCACTAGTGCGATGCGCCAGAAATCCCGAGCTTAAGTTTCTTGTTGGTTGTTGGTGTCTGGAGGAGTGATCCTGGTGAGGTAGTCGGCGAGGGATTTGAGGATCTCGTCGGCGGTTTTGGTCCACTTGAAGGATCTGGGGTTCTCGTTCCAGGTGTCGATCCAGGCCCTGATGTCGGCTTCAAGGGCTTTGACGGAGGTGTGGACGCCGCGGCGGATGAGCTTGTCGGTCAGCAGTGCAAACCAGCGCTCAACCTGGTTGATCCAGGAGGAACCGGTCGGGGTGAAGTGGATATGGAAGCGCGGATGCCTTCCCAACCATGCCTTGATCTGGGGGGTGTTGTGGGTTGCGTAGTTGTCACATACGAGGTGCACGTCGAGTCCGGCGGGGACCGCCTTGTCTATCGTGATCAGGAACTTTTTGAACTCAATGGCCCGGTGACGGCGGTGGAGTTCGCCAATGATGGTGCCGTCGGCGATGTTGAACGCGGCGAACAGGCTGGTAATGCCGTGCCGCAGGTAGTCGTGTGTGCGGCGTTCGGGCATCCCAGGCATCATCGGCAGGACCGGCTGGGACCGGTCCAGTGCCTGAATCTGGGCCTTCTCGTCCACGCATAACACCACGGCTTTCTCGGGCGGGTTGTGATACAGGCCGACGACATCGACGACCTTCGCGACGAACTGCGGGTCGGTGGAGAGCTTGAAGGAGTCCTGCAGGTGAGGTTTGAGGTCGAACCTCTTCCAGATCCGACCGATGGTGGACTTTGACAGTCCGGTGTGGGCGGCCATGGAGGCACGTGACCAGTGCGTGTCCTTGCCTGGCGTGGACTCCAGGGTCGCCACGACGACGTCTTCGACCTGGTCGAGCAGGATCGACGGTGGCCGGCCCACCCTGGGCTCATCGACCAGCCCGTCCAGCCGATGGGCGATAAAGCGGGCTCGCCATCGGTTCACCGTCTGGTGGCCGACGCCGAGTTCGGCAGCGACCCGCTTGTTGGTCCCGCCCTCCGCACACCGCAGCACGATCTTCGCCCGCAGAGCCAGGAACTGAGCAGTCTTCGCCCGCCGCGACCAGCGCGTCAGCTGGGCCCGCTCGGCCTCGCTGAGCACCAACTCCGCCTTGCGCCGACCTGGCCGCGACTCATCTGCAAGTCCTGCCATCCGCTGGGCGGCAAACCGCGAACGCCACTTCCTCACGGTGTCTGTGGTGACCTTGAACTTTGCTGCTACGCGCGCATTGGGCATCCCGTCCGCACAGGCAAGGACGATGCGCGCTCGTTCAGCAAGACGCGGCACGACCGCTCCGCCCGCCCAACGCAGCAACTCCGCGCGTTCCCTACCGGACAGCGCAACTTCGACAGCACGAGGTCCTCGAGACATAAAAACAGGCTACAGACTTAAGCTCGGGATTTCTGGCGCATCGCACTAGCGGTATTGCGCGCTGCTCAACTCCCGGCGCCTGACCGGGGTTCGCCGCACGAGGCGACCTGCTGTCTCATCAGGGTGAGCACCTTGGTGCGCCGCCCTGCCGGGAGCGTGACGAGGACCGGCCGTCTGTGGGCCAGGCAGGTTGCCCGCCCCGTCCGCCCATCACGCCCCGGAAGCGCGGCGGCCGGTGTGTGTCGAGGCAGGTGAGCAACCACCCTTCGGTCCGCTGCTTCAGTTCGATGTCGTACGCCCTGACCAGCTCGACGTCGGCCTCATCGATCACCCGGTGACCGAGCACGTCGGCGCGCCAGCAACCCCTCGCGCGGCCCGGCAGGGCGTCTGTCTCGCAGGAGAAGGACTTCTATCAGGTTGACTGGCCGATGGGTCGCACGGCCGTGCCGGCGCCGCATCGCGTACGGGGTTCCGGCCAGCCGGTCCAGGCGCTGGCACCCGACCTGGAAGCCGGTCATCGCCCCACGCAGGTGGGAGGGGATCGCCGAGGCCCCGACGATCACGTGGAACAGGGTGCGCCACTGCGCGCCCGGAGCCATCAGCAGCACCGAGCCGATGTTCAGCGAGATGCCCCAGGCCACGAACAGGGATCTCTTGAGGGCCACTAGTGCCGGAATCCGCCCATATGCGGCGTTGGTGGCGGTATCGCGGCGGGCGGCCGCGGTCGGTTCCCTCGTGTGGCGATCCCCATAGACGCCTGCTTGATTGCGTGATCTTGCAACTGTCGTGGAGCCCAATGCGTCCCACCGGTCAACGACACATCAGCCGGATGAGCCGACCGGACGGATTGGGCACATGCAAGAACAGCAAGCCGGAGCGACGGACAGTGGCCGGGTACGGCGACAAGGCCGGCAGCCCGAACGTCCCTCCTGGAAGGTGTCGTCGCCCGCCACGACGTACCGCGCTTCTCCGGCGGACGGAGGAATCAGGCGCACCGGCCGTCGAGGGTGCCTGGTGGGCCTGACCCTCGGAGCCGTACTCACAGTCGCCGCCGTCCTCGGCGTCGTCTGGTGGCTGCTCCGGCCGCCCGCACCGCCCACTATTCCCCTCCAGTACCTGCCGACCGTTCAGTCGGCCACCAAGACCTGCCCGGAACTGAGCGTTCCGCTGCTGGCCGCGCAACTCGACGCGGAGAGCCACTGGAACCCGCGGGCGGACTCCGGCCAAGCTCAGGGCATCGCGCAGTTCTACCCGTCGACCTGGGCGGAGTGGGGCAAGGACTACACCGGCGACGGCAAGGCCGATGTGTGGAACCCCGCCGACGCCATCCCGGCCCAGGGCGCCTACATGTGCCACCTGTTCAAGGAGATCAAGGGAATACCCGGCGACCCCACACGGCTCGCACTCGCCGCGTACAACGCAGGCCCCGGCGCGGTGCTCAAGGCCCAGGGCATCCCGCAGATCCCCGAGACACAGAACTACGTCAACCGGATCGAGGCACTGATCCCGAAGTACACCCAGACCTACGCCAAGCAGATCAGCGCGTCGCCCAGCCCGCCGGGCAACTGATGACCACACGGTACCGAGCGCCGTACCCCGAGCGGTGCACGGGACGCGGCGTGCGAAGCGGATGCCGAGTGCCCTCTGGCTTCCTCCGGGGCGGCGACCGCCGGTTCCGTGCTGCTTCCCGTGGTGCACCGCCACAGAGCGCGGGCCGACGGCTGTCCGCCCCTCGGTGATGGGTGCGGAGCCCACTGCGACGGCGGGTCTTGTGACGCACCGGTACGGCCATGCAACGCGTTCGGCTGCTCAGCTGCTTGCGAGACGGGGTAGATCCGCCTCGACCGCGATACGGGTGCCCAGCCTTGGAGAGCTCCCCGCCTCCGTGGACGATGACGCCGGAGGAGGCCAGCAGGTATGAGTGATCGAGTCAACCGCCGGGGCGGAGCGGCCACTTCACCCCCCGTTGTCGCAGCTGAGGCGATCTTGGTGGGGCGGGTGTGATCACGGCCTCGGAGCCGTCATGGGCAACTCTTGTCACCGGTCTCAGCCCGCGTCCACCGCGGCCAGTGTGCTGCCGGCGAGCCGTTTGCGCGGCGGTGCCGGGGGTTAGGGTATTTGCATGGGAGCGCAAGTTGAGGCGTGGGATGCGGCTGGGGCCGAGCGGGCGATCGCGGTGCTGAAGGCGGTGGCCGATCCGACGCGGTACCGGCTGTTGTGGGCGCTGAGCCGGCAGGAGTTTCCGGTCGGCAGCTTGGCGGAGATGGTGGGCGCGCACGTGGCCGCGGTCTCGCAGCACCTGGCGAAGCTCCGCACGGCGGGGCTGGTGGTCACGCGGCGGGAGGGTACGCGGATCTACTACCGGGTGGCCGGCCCGCATGTGCGGGGACTGCTGGAGGAGGCGTCGCTGGTGGCGTCGGCGGCGCCGTCGGAGGGCGCCGAGCCGGTGAGCGGGCAGGAGGCGGCGGCCGCGGTGGCGCAGGAGCAGCCGGCGCGGGCGGCCGGTCGCCGGGCGCGGGCCCGGCGGCCCGCGACGGCGGAGTAGCGGCCGCGGCTCACAACGGGGTGCCGGCGTCGTCGAGGCGGTACTCCTGGGGGTCGGCGTCGTAGGAGTACAGCTCGGCGTAGCGGCCCCAGTCGGTGGCGGTGTCCAGCTGCTGGTCGATCTGTTCGCTGGTGTAGTGGTGGGCGAGCAGGTCGCGGAAGAACCCGGCGCGCAGGGTGCGGTTCGGGTTCTGCCGAAGGCTGGTGGTGATCAGTTTGACCAGGGGGATCTCCAGTGCGGCGGGGGCGAAGATCGCCTTGGACTGCTGGACGTCGGCGTCGGCGAAGGCGGTGCCGCGTTCGGTGAGGACGAGGTCGTCCTGGCTGATTTTGGCCAGGCCGAGGAGGTCGAGGGCGTCGACGATGGGCAGGATGTCGTCGATCTCCAGGCCGAGTTCTTCGGCGAGGTCGGCGAGGTCGCAGCGGCCTCCTCGGTGGTCGACCATTTCGGCGAGGCCGGAGAGGGCGTCGACGCTGGTGGTGGGCAGCGGGGTGTTGGCGTAGGTGCGCTTCTCGCGTTCCATGGCCTCGGTGCGGCCGGGGAGGCGGGTTTCCTTGGGGCGGCCGGTCATGGTGCGGTAGACGCGGTCGATGAGGTCCTCGAAGGCGGCCGCGTCGCGGTCGCGGGGGCGGTCGAGGGCGACGTCGAAGGTTTCGCGGATGGTGCCGGGGCGGGAGCCGAGGACGACGATGCGGTCGGCCATCAGGACGGCCTCTTCGATGTTGTGGGTGACCAGGACGATGGCGCGGGTGGGGAACTGGCCCGATTCCCACAGTTCCAGCAGTTCGCCGCGGAGGTTCTCGGCGGTGAGGACGTCGAGGGCGGAGAAGGGTTCGTCCATCATCAGCACGTCGGGTTCGACGACGAGGGCGCGGGCGAAGCCGACGCGCTGGCGCATGCCGCCGGAGAGTTCCTTGGGGTAGGCGGATTCGAAGCCGTCGAGGCCGATGAGGTCGATGGCCTGGAGGGCGGCCTTGGCGCGCTGGTCGGTGGGGACGCCGCGGGCTTCGAGGCCGATTTCGACGTTCTGCTGGACGGTGAGCCAGGGCAGCAGGGCGAAGGTCTGGAAGACCATGGCGGTGCCGGGGTTGGCGCCGGTCAGCGGGGTGCCGCGGTAGGCCACGCTGCCGCTGCTGGGTGGGATGAGGCCGGCCAGGCAGCGCAGCAGGGTGGACTTGCCGGAGCCGGACTTGCCGAGCAGAGCGACGATCTCCCCGGCGCGGACGGTGAGGTCGATGCCGGTGAGGACCGGGAGTTCGCCGTCCGCGCCGGCGTAGGACTTGGTCAGGGCCTCGGTGGACAGCAGGACGTCGCCGTCGGCCGGGCGGGTCCGGTGCTGCGTCTGCGGGGTGCCGCCGGTCCGGCGGGTGCGGAGGTTGCGGAGGGCGCTGAGGACCATGGGGGCTCCAAGGCTGTCGGGCGGCGGGTCAGGCGGCGTAGCGGGTTACGGCCAGGCGGTACAGGCGGCGCCAGAAGAGGCGGTTGAGGCCGACGACGTACAGGCTCATCACGGCGACGCCGGCGATCAGGTGCGGGAAGTCGCCGTGGGCGGTGGCGTGGGAGATGTAGGCACCCAGGCCGGTGGCGGTGAGGGTGGTGGCGCCGAACGGGACGATCTCGGAGACGATCGAGGCGTTCCAGGCGCCGCCGGAGGCGGTGATGCCGCCGGTGACGTACGAGGGGAAGATGCCGGGGAGGATCAGTCGCCGCCAGCGTTGCCAGCCGTGGATGCCCAGGTCGTCCATGGCTTCGCGGAGGTCGGTCGGGATGGACATGGCTCCGGCGATGGTGTTGAAGAGGATGTACCACTGGGCGCCCAGCGCCATCAGCAGGACACCGCCGACGTCGAGGGACAGTCCGGTCCTGAGGAAGAACCAGACGGCGAGCGGGAAGAGGAAGTTGGCCGGGAAGCTCGCCAGGACCTGGACCAACGGCTGGGCGATGCGTGTCAGTTTCGGGGAGAAGCCGATCCGGACCCCGATGGGGACCCAGACCAGGGTGGCACCGGCGACCACCACGATCACCCGGGCGAGGGTCGCCAGGCCCAGCAGCAGGGGTTCACCGAAGACGCCGAGCCCGGTGCGGTCGCGCAGGTAGCCGATGAGGTCGATCAGGCCCCAAAGGATCATGCCGCCGGCCACGACGGCGAAGGCGATGTCGCCGGTGCGCTGCCGGCGCCGGTCGGCGAGCAGCGGTCGGTCGTCGGTGCCGAAGATCCGGCCCGCCCGGGCCAGTTCCCGCCCCAGGGGCCGCAGCAGGCGTCCGGCCAGCGCGGGCCAGTGGGAGCGGCGTAGGAAGTCCAGGACGTAGGAGCGCTGGACCTCGCTCGCCTCGGACTGCTCGTTCTTGAACTTCTCCACCCAGGCCGTCAGCGGGCGCCAGAAGAGGAAGTTCACGCCGATGACCATGACGGCCATGGTGACGATCGCCCAGCCGACCTTTCCCAGGTCGCCGTCGGCGATGGCCGCACCGGCGTAGGAGCCGACGCCGGGCAGGGCGTAGTCGCGGTTGTTGACGCTGATGGCCTCGGAGGCGACGAGGAAGAACCAGCCGCCGCCGAAGCTCATCATGCCGTTCCACACCAGTCCGATCGCCCCCGCCGGCAGTTCCACCTTCCAGAAGCGCATCCAGCGGGTGAAGCGGAACGAGCGGGAGAGTTCGTCCAGTTCGCGTGGGAGGGAGGTGAGGGAGTGGTAGAAGCCGAAGGTCATGTTCCACGCCTGCGAGGTGAAGATCGCGAAGATCGACGCGCACTCCAAGCCCAGCATCGAACCGGGGAACAGGGCGATGAACCCGGTCACCGCGACGGTGAGGAAGCCCAGCACCGGCACGGACTGGAGGATGTCCAGGGCCGGGATGAGGATCCGCTCCAATCGGCGGCTGCGGGCGGCGGCGTAGGCGTAGACGAAGGTGAAGACCGTCGAGACCGCGAGCGCGACGAACATCCGCAGCAGGCTGCGTGCGGCGTCGTAGGGCAGTTGGCCGGGGTCGGTGTCGACGTTGACGTGCTGGCCGGTGGCGAAGCGGACCGTGGTGCCCTGGCCCACCCGCAAGGTGGCGTACAGCAGGACCAGCACCGCGGCGGCGACCACCACGTCCACCCAGCTCATTCGGGACATCCGGCCGGCGACCCGGGAGGGCAGGGAGGCCCGCACGACCTCCGGGCGCGTGGGGAACGACGACATCACATCAACCTCCGACCACACTGTGGCCCCGACACCGCCCGCACCGCGCCCGTGGCGGACGGCCATGGTGCGAGTACGGGGCGGATTTCCGGCCCGGCGTGGGAGAAAACAGACAGGGAAGGACGCCTGCCGCAGGGGACGTGCCACGGCGCGTGCGGCGGGATCGAGACGAACGGGCGAGGCGCTACGGGCTTGGCCACGGATGCCGGGTCGATGCCGGGGAGAGTGGCGGACGCGTCAGTGGCTGCCGGTGAGGCAGCGGGGACTGAGGGGGTCTTGACCCATGGCTGCCTCCGTTCCGTGATGCGGTTCCACGGCGCCGGCCAGATGCCGCATCCGAAGTGCGGCGGGACGTGCGCCGTGAGCAGTCTGCCGCTTATTGCATCCATACGCAAATAAACGCGGTGCCGGCATGGTCGTACCCTTGGGGCTATTTGCGCATACGTGCAAATGTATGGATAAGTGCAGGCCAAGGCTTTGGGGGTGCGAGGTCGGTGTCGGAGCGCCCGCCGGCCGTCGGGCGCCGGCTCTACTTGCGTCGATGTGCAAATAGGTGCAGACTCTGAGGCGTTCAAAAGAAGGCACCTCGTTCGGTGAGGCGTCTGCAACGGACACAGGCCACTGACCCCACGACGTCGAGAGACGCCCAGGGTCAGGACAGGTCTCCCCGGCCCAAGGGGTGACCCCAAGTGGCTTCCCCCGTGGGGGATCACGCCGTGCAGTGCCAAAGCTCTGACGAGTTGGGGTGTACCGGTCGGGTTGACCGGTCCGCTCCTTGCCGAGTCGTACGGCGCCCCCGCGCGCCCCGGCCGGGAGGAGGCGAGAGACATGGACCGCGGTCCTCATAGTCCGGGCCACAGTAGGCCCGACCTCCGCCTGCCCTCGCTCCGTCCCGGCACGCGGTAACCACCCTCTGCGCGCTCCTCGCGCCCCTGCCCCGGCACCCGTGCGGCCTGCCGCCGCCGCGGGTCGTCGGCCTGCGCGCTGAGGGCAACGGGTTGCCCCCGCTTGCCCAAAACCTCCCCCTCGGGGGAACGGGAGGCCCTGCCATGACCGAAACCGCGCTCAGCAATCCGACCACTCCGGCACCGCGCGCCGCCGTCCTCGACGACGCCCACGTCGGCGACATCCGCGGCGCCCTGGGCACCATCAAGCAGGACGACACCGCCCCGCGCCACGGCCTGTCCGCGAAGCTCAAGACCCTGCTCGCCATCATCGGTCCCGGCCTGATCGTGATGGTCGGCGACAACGACGCCGGCGCCTTCGGCACCTACACCCAGGCCGGCCAGAACTACGGCACCCGCCTGCTGTGGACCCTGCTGCTGCTCGTCCCGGTCCTGTACGTCAACCAGGAGATGGTGCTCCGGCTGGGTGCCGTCACCGGGGTGGGGCACGCCCGGCTCATCCTGGAACGGTTCGGGAAGTTCTGGGGCGCGTTCTCGGTCATCGACCTGTTCCTGCTCAACGCGCTGACCATCGTCACCGAGTTCATCGGCGTGACCCTCGCCGTCGGCTACCTCGGACTGCCGAAGACCGCCAGTGTGCTGGTCGCCGCCGCGGTGGTGATCGTTGCTGCCTCCACCGGGTCCTTCCGCCGCTTCGAACGCACCGCGGTCCTGCTGTGCCTGGGCTCCCTGCTGCTGATCCCGATCTACTTCATCGCCCACCCCGCCACCTCGCAGATGGCGCACGACTTCGTCGTCCCCGGCCTGCCGGCCCACTCCCAACTCTCCGACGTCATGCTGCTGATCATCGCGATCGTCGGCACGACCGTGGCGCCCTGGCAGCTCTTCTTCCAGCAGTCCTACGTCATCGACAAGCGCATCACCCCGCGCTTCATGCGCTACGAGAAGGCCGACCTGTGGCTCGGCATCGTCATCGTGGTCATCGGCGCGGCGGCGATGATGGGCTTCACCGCGGTCACGTTCGCCGGTACCGGCGGCTTCGGGAAGTTCGACGACGCGGCGGGCGTCGCACACGGCCTGGAGGCGTACGCGGGCAAGACCGCCGGCGTGCTCTTCGCCATCGCGCTGCTCGACGCCTCGATCATCGGCGCCTCGGCGGTTTCGCTGTCCACGGCCTACGCGCTCGGCGACGTCCTGGGCCTCAAGCACTCCCTGCACCGCGGCATCAAGGGCGCCAAGGGCTTCTACGCCGTCTTCGCCGGCCTCATCCTCACCGCCGCGATCATCGTGATCATCCCCGGCTCCCCGCTGGGCCTGCTCACCGAAGGCGTCCAGACCCTCGCCGGCGTCCTGTTGCCCTCCGCCTCGGTCTTCCTGCTCCTGTTGTGCAACGACCGTGCCGTACTGGGCCCGTGGGTCAACGGCAAGGCCATGAACGTCTTCACCTCCTTCGTGGTCGCCGTCCTCGTCACCCTCTCCGTCATCCTGACCGCCGCCGTCCTCTTCCCCGACCTCACCTCCGCCGCGATCCTCGACATCATGGCGATCTGCGGCGTCGCCGGCCTGCTCGCCCTCGGCTACGCGGAACTGCGCCGTCGACGCAAGGGCTGGAGAAGCAGCGGCCGGCCCATCGACCGCACCGGCAGGGAAACCTGGCGGATGCCCCCGCTGGACCAACTGCCGGCCCCCGTCCTCTCCACCGGCCGCAAGGTCGGCCTGACCGCCCTGCGCACCTATCTGCTGGTCGCCATGGCCCTGGTGATCGTCCGCATCGTCCAACTCGCCATGGGCGCCTGACCACCCACCCGATCAGGTGGCGGCGGGTCCTCCCCACCCGCCGCCACCGAAACCCCCGTACGAAGAAGGGAGGGCCCATGCGCCTGCTCCCGCACCTCACCGGCCCCCGACCCATCGCGTCGCCCCTATGCCCCCGCCCCACCACCAACCACCGTCCCGGCCCGCGCCCCACCGGCCACATCTGCCCGCGGATCCGTTTGACCCTGCACGACGGCACCGAGCGGGACTACCTCCTCGACGGGCCGAGCAACTGCCCGCGCCCCCAGGGCCCGCACGCCACGTACGAACCGCGAGTACACCTCGCGTACGTCCTCGCCCGCCAGGGCCATGACGCCCGCTGGCTCGCCCGTTTCGCCGACCTGCCGCTGCCGGCCGCCGAGCGCGTCACCGAAGCCGCCGCCCGGGCCAGCCGCACCTGATACGGCCCGTGCGCCGCACGGGGCCCATCAGGTCCGCACGGGCGCGGTAAGCCCGCACACCGCCGAACCGTTCGCCCACCCGCGGCCAGTCCGCCTGGACTGCCGCGCCACTCTACGGAGGTGACTCCCACATGTCCGTCTTCACCGCTGTCCACATCCGCCACACCGCCACTGCCGTCCACGGCCGGAACACCGGCCACAGCATCCTCGGCGCGCTCGCCATCGTGGTCCGACGCATCGCCGACAGCCCCCTCGACGGCCCCGTACTGCATACGCTCCGCGGCCTGACGACCGTGCCCGAGCCCACCCCCGAGGAGCGCCCCGCCCGCCCACACGCCCACTGGCACACCGTCCTGGACCCCCAGGGCCGTCGGCGCCTCGAAGCGCACTGGCACGTGATTCCCTGACTCCCGCCCCCTGCGCACGGAAGACAGCGGTCCGGCAGCCCCTTCCCGCCGGACCGCTTCGGCGCACCGCCGCGCGAACCCCGCACCGCCCGCTGCTGTCTTCACGTCAGTTACCGGAAACCAGAGCCGATACCGCGAGGCGGTCGTCGACGCGGGAGGTGCCCGCGGAGAAGTGCCGGGCTGGAGGGATGGGGAGCACGCCGCCATCCACGGGCAAAAGAGGGATGAGGGCGTGGTGGCTCTCACCGGTGCTGCGGCGTCGATCTGCGGTACGGGTCAGGAAGTCGGGCTGCGAGGGCATTACGCTCGTTCCACGCCGGACCGGCCCCCGACGGTCGGCGATGGTTCGGCGACGTTACGCGCTGCTCTGCTTGCTGAGGACGGGCATGCGACGCGCACTCTGGCGGCCAGCGTCGCCCATCTTTCCTGAACAACCGCGCCCGGCCGTGGAGCCGTGAACGCCCCCTCGTCGGAGGGGGCGTTGTTGCCTTACTTGGCTGCGCGCTTCTTGCGTGCTGGCTTCGAAATAGGAGCCTCGGACTCGCGTGCGCCGGCTACGAATGGCTTGACGGCTTCTTGAAGCCTGGCCACGTTTTCGGCGCCAAGGTCAGCCTCATACCACTTGAGATCAAGGATCTGACGGATGCCGATCTGCTTCGTGCCGTCTTCGTTCATCTCCTCGGTTTCGTACTCCTCGTCCACCATCGCAGGCACAGCGAACCGGACCGTCGAGACGCCGTCCGTTACCTCGGGATTGAGGTCATCCTGGAGAATCGATCGCCAGTAAGTCGCCTTCTTGATGATCTGGTTGCCGACCGGAATGGGAGTGATTACCTCCTGAACACCCGGCTCGCCCTTCTGCGACTCATCAACCTGGATGGTTTCTTTAACGGACATGTTGGCGCCCCTTTCCTGTATGGTGCGCCTCAAACTTTAGCGGAAATAGGCGAGTTGAAGCCAATCGGGTTTCAGGAGCGGCTATCTCTCGCGAGTGAGAGGGCAAGCCGGCCGATCGCTGATGGAATCCCAGACGTTTCCCCTGGAAGGCTTCCACTTTGCGAGTTTTCAGTCGCGCTCATTGGTGAACTTCTCCGCCAAGCCCCCACAGTTCCTTGATGCCGATTTGCCTAGATTCGCGCTCCTGAAGCGGTTGCCGTTAGTGCCCAGGGGTTGCGTCTCGTGATGATGGTCCAAGATGGCGTTGGTTCAATACTCGCCGGATCGGAGGCGATGGGGTTCGGGTCTGGGTGCGTCGCAGCAAAGGTGAGCGTGCGTCAGGCTTCCCGTTTTGGGAGGCGGCCGGTTCGGTGCAGTTCCTCAATGACGCGTTGCTTCAGCTTGCGGATGTCGGCGGCGCTGAGGCTGTCCGCTACGGCGATGGCGGCGTTGGTTACGGCCTGCGCCACATCTGCTTCCAGGTCGCCATCGGCGACGGGTGAGGCGACGGCACTGTCGCTGAGGGGTGTGGTAGCGGTGGGCTCACCGCCGCGGAGGACCTCTTGACTTGAGCCGGGCGCCCGCTGGAGCACTTTTTCGACTTTGCCGTAGGTGAGGTCTCGAACGGGCCGGCCGTCTTCGACCTTCATGTAGGTGTTGATCGTGGCGTTTGATGCCTTTGCTACGTCGATCTTGTTCATGCCCAGCTCGACTCGTCGACGCCTGACGCCCTGTCTGGTCAGAGGCCACTGTCTCGGGACGTCATCGTGCTCGCGGTATCTCGGCGGGGGCGTTACGTGGACCAGTAGGGGTCACGCACATCCGGGGTGTAATCCGGACCCTCGCTGGGAGCCTTGGGAAACTTATCGCCTTCTCTCCTTCGATGTCACCGCTGGGCCCATCAGACAGGGCGCCAATGCCAGCGGAAATGTCTACGTCGCCGGCACCGCCCACCGTAAATCCAACGACGCGGCCGTCGGATGCTTTACCGGAGAGTGAAGGGGCTCGGGAGTTTGAGGAGCTGATCTCGAACCTCTCCTTCTTCCAGTGTTCACTGACGGCTGTGAGCAGCTCAGTCATCTTCTTCTCTGAGATTTTGGTGCGTACATAGCGATGTCTGCCGACGTGTACTTCGCCGGTCGGCTTGTTCGTGAAGGAATTCTTCACTTCCGACATGTGGGCCGGACCTTCTCGCCATTTGAGGTTGGGTTGTACCGCCTTGAAGATTTTGTCCAGAAGCGAGTCGACCTGCTTGACGGCCTGCGGTACGCCGATAGTCGGCTCGGGT
Organism: Streptomyces sp. RGM 3693; assembly: GCF_050471125.1. Classification (NCBI taxonomy): domain Bacteria; kingdom Bacillati; phylum Actinomycetota; class Actinomycetes; order Kitasatosporales; family Streptomycetaceae; genus Streptomyces; species Streptomyces sp. RGM 3693. The sequence goes on along the minus strand of NZ_JBMPPQ010000003.1, from coordinate 931,521 downwards.
TCCCCGCCGCGCAATGTAGAGCACGCGCTGAGACTGCTCAATGCGAGGATGGTGATGACGGCTATAAGTGGAAAAGTTTTTCGGCGCACCATTTTTATCTCCTAGCCTGAAAGGGGACTTTTTCGGGTGCTTCAGTGGAAGGCACATGTTGGCATCCACTCGGCCTTTGTAGCCTCCGAGTCGATGGGTCAGTTGTCCCTATTCTTGCTTGGCGTTTTCGAGCGCGGAGAAGCGAAGGTTTTCGAGGTCGCGGATAGCCAGAGTCACTGGGCGTCATCCAAAGGGGGTGGCCTGTCGGACAGTGTGCTGCGCCGCCGGTCGAGCGAACGACTTCGCAGTCTGCTCGTCGTTGTGCTCGTAGTTTCCCGCAGACGCCCTTAGTGATCGTGCGACCTCACCGCATTCTTTTTTGACATCCTCAAGTCGGTCGTGCCAGGACTGATGGGTTTTCAGCAGCTCCGCAACCATGTCGAGGTTCTCGGTCTGCCCCGGCACGGCCTGGTGGTGCGCGCTCAAACTGCCCAGGGCAGTTCCGACACCGGCTTGCATCTCTTCGCTGTGTCCAGCGGTCGCACGCAATGCGGCTGGGGCGACGTTCGTGGTCGACATACTTCCCCCGATTCCCCGTTGTTCTCGTACTCCTGGTACGTGAGGGTGCGCCATCGAACCCTCGCCGTTGCCAGTCCGTCACCCTATGCGATGAGCCCTGGGCAGTCTGGGTGCCACGGAGTGCGATCTAGCCAATGCGCGAGGCCCGGTGTCCGAGATCAGCCCAACCCGGCCCAGGCTGCCCACAGCTCAGGCTGGCTCCTGTTCCCACTGGGGGGTTGGGCGGGCCGCGGCTCCACGGCCTACGACCATCGAAGGCCGGCCGAGGGGCGTCAGGTCCATTGCGCGACACAGGCGCTGCCGCGCGGCTGTTGCTGCGGATTCGGTGTCGGCGAGCACTGTATAGACCACCGTCGGCATATCGGCATTCTGCCTCCAACGCAATGTAGTTGGAGGTGAAACGCACCGAATTCACCATCCCGGACAGGCTCCGGGATTGTCGGGCGCCCGCTGCACAATGGCGACAGCTCACCACATAGTCACGGTCCCGCCACGAGGAGCCCGCCATGAACGACGCTGTCATCGACGACAACTACAAGTGGCCAGCCTGCACCGTCTGCGGACGGGACCTGAGGGAGGCGGAACTCGGCCGCCAAGCGTGCCGCCCGTGCCAACGACGCGTCGATGACAACCTCGAAGCGCTCGCCGACCCCCACGGGCTGTACGCCTCACTCGCCCGGGCCCTCGCCCCCCCGGGCTGGCAGCGGCGACGTCCGTGTCTCGGGAGGTGCTCGTACCGCGCCGCTGCCGCTCCGCCTCGAACCGCTCAGCCTGTTGCGCCCGCGGCGTCGTCGTCACCGCTTTGCAGACCTGGCTCGTCGACTGGCACGAGCACCTCGGTTGGACCCACCCGCGGTGGCAAAGCAGCCTTCAGCAACAACTTGACCAGGTCGTAAAGGCACTCCGCAACAACCTCGAATGGGTAGCCACCGACCACTCCGCGTTCCGGGAATTCGCCACCGAAGTCGCGGCGCTCACCCGACCCTGCCAGCGTCGAGCCACCGGCGAGCGACCCGAGCGGCGCATCACCGCCGCATGTCCCTGCGGCGGGACCCTGCACATCACGATCTCCACGCCCGGTGCCACGGTGCACTGGATGCAGCACCCAATACAGCCGTGCCGATTTCCTCGAACTACCCCTTGTGCGACGAGACATGGCCGCCTAGCGAATCGTCTCATTTGGTGAGTCGATAGCCACGTCAGTACCACATCGCTTGTCACGGCATGGGAGTGGCTCCATCGATCAACCCATGCCTATATGCCGTCAGCCCGACAACAGGGGCCGCGTGATCGCGCCGGCGACGTTGCGGGCTGAGCGGGTTCGAACTCCGGCCGTTGGCTGAGCCTCCCAGAGGAGCCCAGCCAGCGGCCTTGCGTTTCGACTACGGGTCGGGCGGACTCCCGCAGCCCGGTCCTACGAGGTCGAAAGGCTCTCGGTCCGAACTGTGTAGTGGAGGCTGGGCGCAGGTGCCATTGCCCGCTGTTCCCCGCCTTCCGCGCGTACCGGGCTTGCCTCGCTCTGTGTGCTTTCCCTGCCTTCCTTGCCTTCCCTGCCCTCTGAGCCTCCGCCCTTGTGAGCGTCGTCTCCCTTGTCTCTGCTGCCTTCTCTCCCCTCTGAGCCTCCGCCCTTGTTTTCGTCGCCGCCCTTGATCTCGGCGGTGTTATCGCAGCCCGCGGAGGAGCCCATCCTGGTGCTCTGTGCACCCGGGGAGCCCTCGCCGCCGATCGCGTTGCCCAGCAGGCCGTTGGCGACCCCGACCTCGCCGAGGACGTCGACGTTCGTGTCGTGCGACCGGCACTGGCTGCCCTGCCTGATGTCGAAATCGGTGCCGCCCCGCCCGCCGGCGGCGTGGGCGGTGCCGGCTCCGACGAAGCCGAAGCTGCCGAGTGCGACAGCCGCGACGGCGGCCTTCTGAAGCTTGCGCATTTCTTCTCCGATGGTCGAAGGGTGCAATCTGTGATATTGCGACTTCTTACAGTCACAAGAGGTTAATACGAGACAAGCCGCAGGTGTTCGGCGGCGCGCCGGATCCAGGGCCGTGGCGAATGAGTGGCTGTACCGCGACAGGTGTAGACGCACCACCCCAACAGCCCAACCTGGAGCTGGCGAAAGTGTTGGGCGGGACGGAGCTGAAGCCTCAGGTCTTGGAGGCCCCGAGCAGGCTGACCGGGAGTACGGCGTCGAATAGCGTCATCTGCCACCACAGACTCGCCAGGTGAGATGACCTCTAAGACGTCATCTCATTTGGCTAATCTCCGGTAGCAGATGAGGGTGCAGGCGATGCTGGTGAAGGCGAGGAAGTGGTCGGCCTTGCGCTCATAGCGGCGGTGGAGCCGGCGGCAGCCGGCCAGCCACGACATGGTCCGCTCCACAGTCCAACGGTGCCGCCCCAGGCGGGTGGAGCTCTCGATTCCCCTGCGGGCGATGCGATGGGTGATGCCCCGGCCGCGTAACCATCGGCGCAGGTGGTCGTAGTCGTAGCCCTTGTCGGCATGCAGCTTTCCGGGCCGACGTCGCCTGGGGCCGCGGCGCGAGCGGATGGGCGGGATACCCCGCACCAGGGGTTCGAGGGCCTGACTGTCGTGCAGGTTCGCCCCCGAGATCCCAACGGACAGGGGCAGACCGGTCCGCTCTGTGATCAAGTGGATTTTCGAGCCGTACTTGCCCCGGTCCACAGGATTCGGACCCGTCAGGTCCCCCTTTTCAACGCCCGCATGTTCACCGAGTCGATCGCGCACCTCGACCAGTCCAACTCCCCACGGGAGCCGAGTTCATCGAGGACCAGACGGTGCAGCTTCGCCCACACCCGGGCTCTGCTCCACTCGGAAAACCGCCGATGGGTCGTCGCTCCCGACGGCCCGAAGGACGCGGACGGCAACTGCTGCCAGGTACAGCCGGACGTTGCCACGAACACGATCGCGGCCAACACCTCCCGGTCGCCGTGCCGACGCCGTCCGCCGCCCTGAGGACGCATCGGCGCCTCCGGCACCACCCGCTGGAACAACTCCCACAACTCGTCCGGCACCAGCCGCTCAACAATCCCCACCACAGCCAGCAGTCTACCGATGCAGCCAAATGAGATGACGTCTAAGAAGCTGTTGTCTTTTCGCGCTTGAGGGCGGCGTTTTCGCTGGTCGGGCATAGCAGTGGCGGTCCGGTGGGAGTGGTGGCGTGTCGTGTCATTGCTCCTTGGGAGGTTGTGGATGCCGTCGGTCGTCGGACTGCTGGAACAGCAAGAGGCCGCCGCTCGCCGTCGAGTCGACGGGCTGCGTGAGGAGGCCGACCGCATCCAGGCCGAACTCGCCGCGGCCGAAGTGGAATGGCAGGAGTGGGTGATCGCTCGCAGGCGGGTCGATACGGTGCTGGCTCCGGATGGCGGCAGCATCGCCGGCATGGAGGTCACCCCGGATCCACAGAATGCGGACGCGCCGCCGACGCCCCGGGATGCGGCGAAGGCAAAGTCGCAGGTGCCGGTGTGGCACCAAGGGCTGGCCTGGTCGGCGCTGTCCGTGGACTACCAGCGCATCCTGCAGACTCTCACGGACCGGCACCGGCTCGGCCAAGGGCCGCTGACCTGCCAGGAGATGACCCAAGCGTTCGGCATGGACGTGGTGCCGGCGCGGGTGGAGGCACTACGGTCGAAGGCGAAACGCCTGGTCGCGCGCGGCTGGCTGGCCGAGCCGGCGCCGGGCCGCTTCACCCTCGCGCAGGGCGTGGCCTCGCCAGGCGACGGGTCATGAGCAGGATCATCGACCAGTAGACCATCGCCTCGGCGCTGGTGGTGCGCCGCTCGAAGTCGCGCACCAGGCGGCGGGTGCGCATCAGGTGGGCGAAGAGGCGCTCGACGATCCACCGCTTGGGCAACACCACGAAGCCACGCATGTCATCGCTGCGCTTGACGATCGCCAGCACCAGGGCCAGCGCGGCCAGGCAGTACTCGACGAGGCTGCCGGTGTAGCCGCCGTCAGCCCAGACCAGGGCCAGCCGGTGGTGCGCGGCGGTCACCTGCTCAAGCAGCACCTGGGCGGCGGCGCGGTCGCCGGTGTCCGCGGCGGTGACCATCACGCCGAGCACAAGCCCGAGCGTGTCGACCACGACGTGCCGCTTGCGCCCGTTGATCAGCTTCCCGCCGTCAAAGCCGCGACTGTCCGAGCCGACGACAGCGTCCGCCTTGACCGACTGCGAGTCGATCACCCCGGCGGTCGGCTCGGCATCCCGGCCCAATGTCTCGCGCAGGCGATCCCGCAGCCGGTCGTGGAACTCCGTGACCAGCACGTGGTCGCGCCAGCGACGGAAGAACGCATACACACGGTCCCACGGCGGGAAGTCGGCCGGCATCGCGCGCCACTTGATGCCGTTGTCCACGAGATAGCGAACCGCGTCCAGCATCGTCCTATGACAGTACGCCTCTGGCCGACCGCCCCGGCCACGCATCCAGCCCGGCACCGGCAGCAGTGGCCGGATGGCCGCCCACTCCGCGTCCGTCATGTCCGTCGGATACCGGCGCCGCCGCTCGGATCGGTCAGCCGCGTTGCCGTACACGTGCGCGAGGCAATCACACGACAGAGCAGCCGAGTTGGACTGCCCGGCCAACGACACGGAAGACTGCGGCACCGGGGCCTCCTGATGCTCTATGGATTCGACACCCACGAGCTGTTCAGGAGGCCCTACCTTCATGCTCTCGCCACGGCAGGATCACCCAACCGGGAACCCGAGTTCGACCAGCACTGCTCAAGATCGAAAAGACAACAGCTACTAATAACTCCAGCCGTAGTTGGCGGCGGCCCGTATGGTCGTTGTGGCTTGATCTCAACCGTGGTTCATGTCTGAGGCTGCTTTGAGGCGTTGACCGCGACCTGGGACGCGTCCCGGAACCCCTAGGGTGCTTCTGATGGCTCTTGGACGGTGTCTCGGAGCCAGATGATGATCGCTGCAACAGTCAGGGTGCCGTTGAAGACGTAGTCACGTTTGTCGTACCTGCTGGCGACAGCGCGATGCTGTTTCCATTTGCTGACGCATCGCTCGACGGAACTGCGGTGGCGGTACTGGGTCTTGTTGAAGGCCGGAGGACGTTCGCCGGCCCGGCCCTTCCGCTGGCGGTTGGCCCGCTGGTCATCGGGCTGGGCGATGGTCGCCTTGATGCCCCGTCATCGCAGGTAAGCACGGTTGTCGTAGCTGGAGTACGCCTTGCCACCGCGCACGCGATCCGGTCGGCTGCGCCGTCGGCCCGGTCCACACCGCCGGATCCGCAGGCCCTCCAGCACACGGATGAACATGGGGCTGTCGCCCCGCTGGCCTGGAGAGGTCTGCCAGGTCAGCGGGCGGGCCCGGTCGTCGGCCAACAGATGGACTTTGCCGGTCAGTCCGCCTCACGAGCGTCCCAGCGCCTCACGCCCATCAGCTTCCACACGCGAACCGCCCCCTTTTGCGGAAAGTCCCGCGGCGGCCGGCGGCCGGCGGCCGGCGGCGGTCACCAGCCGCGTGCTGATGCGCCCGGCAGGACGCCGCACCGCCTCCGCCGTGGTGCGTCCGAGCCGGGCGTCGGCCGCGGACGATCAGAAGGCCCCTTCTCCCTGGGGAGGGACCTTCGTCGTTCGCGATCACGACTACGCCGTTGGTCACCTCCGAATTTTCGGAGGTCGGGCTGCGAGCGCCTCGGGCCAGCCGCCGCGGTTGCTTCTCCAGAACGGCAGGACAGGCGTCGGGCCCTGGGAAGCACAGCCGGGGCCCGACGCTATGGATACCAGCCTGCTCAACGGCGTGGGCCAGGCCCTGTCACGCAGCGGCATCAACAGCGCCGTCAGGTCGCCCACCCGGGGGACACCAGCCGCCCACCCCGCCCGCGGCCAGCCGGGACGCTACGTTGAGAGCACACGCCGCCGCAGCTGAAGGACGGTCCAGTGAGTGAAGTCCCCGCCGACTACGCCCAGGGCATCGACCCCGAACGAGCCCTGAAGTACGCCATCCAGCACCTCAAGGACGACCGCGCCGAAATCATCGAAGGGGTCATCGAGACCGTGCCGCCCAGCTGGGACCACGAAGCCGTAGCTGACACCCTCCGCGAACAGATCCGCGGCCGCGCCCGCGAACTCGGCTGCGTCATCGGCTCCGGCAACCTCGACCTGCCCGGCTCCCCCAACTGGTACATCCCCGACCTGGCCGTCGTCCCCGCGGCCGCGGCCAAGGGCGCCGGCGCCCTGCTGCCCGCCGACACCCTCCTCGTCGTCGAGGTCACCTCTGAGTCCAACGGCGACACCGACCGCGTCGTCAAACGCAAGCGGTACGCCGAATACGGCGCGCCGCTGTACCTGCTGGTGGACCGTCAGGAACGGTCGGTGACGCTGTATGCCGAGCCGGGCCGCCTGGGCTACACCCGCGCCGACGGCCCCCACCCCTACGGCACCACGATCCGCCTGCCGGAGCCGTTCAGCCTGGACCTGAATACCACCGACCTCTGACACTCGCCCCCGGGCGGGAACTCTGGCCTGCCCCAACGTCCACGCCATTGTTGTCCGCGCCGAGGCCGACGACCGCTCGATGGCGCCGTGGATCGGCGCTGTCGAGCACGAGCTCAAGCGGGTGGCGTGACCGAAGACCACACGCCAAGCCACTGCTCGGCGCCGTACGCCTCGAACCGCTCCAACTCGGTGAACCCCAGCTTCGCCGCGAGGCGCATCGAGCGGGCGTTGGCGGTCTGGGTGTAGAGCACCACCGGCTCACCGGGCAGCGCGCCGGCGAACCAGTCGAGTGCCGCTGTGCACGCCTCGGTGGCGTACCCGCGTCCCCACGCCTCCGGCAGGAACAAGTAACCGAGCTCGGTCTCCCCGGCCTCCGGACGGCGGATACCCGGACGCTCGGGATCGTGCGGGTCGAGCTGGATCGTGCCGATCAACGCTCCGTCGAGCTCGACCACGTAGAAGCCAGGGCGCCGCCCCGGCACCTCGGGCATCGTGCGTTCGAGCTCGGCACGCGGTCGAGGGCCACCGAGGTAGGTGCCCACCTCTGGCGAGGCGTTCAGCTCGATGCACGCCGCACGGTCCCGGGCCTCGGACTCGCGGAGTACGAGCCGCTCGGTCTTGATCGGGGCGGGCGGCCAGGCGAGGGGTCTGGGGTCAGCCATACCAGCCAACCTAGGCAGCAGGCTGGGAAGCGATCAAGACTTGCCGACCGATCAAGCCACCGGCCCGGGGCCTCACCCTCACCAACGGGGCCGGGCCGGCACTAGAGTTCGTCTCCCCGATCTAGCGTCATTCCGGTTCCTGCTCGAACGCGAGGTGCGGTGGCCGGCGTCACTGCGTGGGGGCGATCGAATCGAGGAATACCAAGGCCCTGGGCGGCAGTTCAGCCGGCGAAACCCGCTATCTCCCGGCTGCGGCCAGCCCACTGGATCACGTACGGCATGGCGACACCGGACACGACGAAGATGGCACCCATAAGGAGCCAGCCGGGCGTCCCCCAGGTCACGCAGAGCAGGCCGAGCAGGCTCGGTGCGACGACGTAGCACAGACCCATGCCCATGCCGAACACCCCGGAGTACTGGCCCTGGGCATGCACGGGAGCGAGCCGGAAGCGGAGCTCCAGTGATCCGGCCGCATGCCACAGCGAGCCCACCGTGTGCACCGCAACGCCGGTCATCATGATCGTCACGGCGGCCCAGCCGGGTACTCCGGAGGCTGTCGCGATGACGGACATGCCGATCAGGAAGGCGAGGCCGGCGCGGCGGATGGCCTGCCCCGCGGTCGTGCCTGCGCCGCGCAGCTCCGCCCGCCCGCATCCCGATCGTGCTAAAGAGAGCCGCCTGGTACGACGCACCGCGACCCTGCAGACACGCAGGGCATACGAAAGGGGCCGCTCCCACCATGTGCCCTCCCGATCCGCCCCACGTCCCGGCCGCCACGCCCACCCCCGGGCCGCCCACGCCCTCTCCTCCGGCGGACCCGGAATCGGATCCCACCGTTTGGCGTACCCGGTTCCTGAACCTGCTCGACCGCATCCCCACGCCGACCGCGATCAGCACCACCGAAGGCGAGATCACCGTCGCCAATCCGGCCATCGCGGCACTGTGGGGCCTACCTCCGGGGCGTCTGGCGGGTCGTAACCTCCTGGACCTATTCACCCCCACCGAGGAAGGTCAACTGGCCAGGGTCGAGACGGCGTTGGCCAAGGGGCGGCGCTCCCGCTATCCCGTACGCGTACGTTGGACGGCCGACGCGGCGACGCACTCAGGGCAGCTCACCATCGAGCCGGTCAGTGACCCCGGCGGCGACCCGCCGCCGCTGCTGGCCACCCTGCACATCGACGAGCGGCCGCCCACACCGGACCGTGGGACGGACGTACCGCTCCTCAGCGCACAGGAGTCCCGCATCCTGGCGTTGATCGCCGCGGGCTGCACCACATCCGTGGTCGCTCGTACCGTCGGCCTGACTGACGACGGCGTCAACTACCACCTCACCCGCCTGGGCCGCCGCCTGCACACCCCCAACCGCACCGCACTCGTCGCCCGGGCATACGTCCTGGGCTTTCTTTCCCCCACTGCCTGGCCACCCGAACCCCACCCCTGAGAGGGGCACGGAGCGGAGTGGAGCACGGCATACGGTGACCTCCACACCACCGGCCTCGCCAGGGCAATGCCCCTCCCTGCTCGTCTCAGAGGAGTGCGTCCCCTTCACGTCCTTCAGCACGAGGGTGCGAGGGAGCACGACGAAGCCCTTGGCGTCGTCGCTGCGCTTGACTGTCTCCAGCGTGAGCTGGGGTTTCTCCCCGGCCCAGTCAACGAGCTTGCCGGCGTAGTCGCCGTCGCCCCACACACCAGGGTGATCCTCTCGTAGAGTTCACGCAGGAACTCCAGGGAGGGGCGGGCACCGTCGCGGTCCTGGACGCTGGCGGCGGTGACCAGCACGACCAGGAGCAGGCCGATCGTGTCCACGATCACGTGGCGCTTGCGGCCCCCACCTTCTTTCCCGCGTCCCACCCGCGCGTCTCGGCACCGACGGTCTCCGCCGCGCGCACCGACTGCGAGTCGATGACCGCGGCACTCGGTTCGCTCTCGCGTCCCTCGGCCTGGCGGAGCTGTTCGCGCAGGTCGTTGTGGAAGGCAAGGGTGAAGCTCTCACGGTTCCAGTGGGTGAAGATCGCGTGCAGGGTTTTCCGGGGAGTGCCGTAGCCGACAGGCAGGTTGCGCCACTTGTTGCCGATGTCGGCGATGTAGCAGAGCGCGTCGACAACCAGGCGACGGCAGTACTTCTCCGGATGCCCGCCGTAGCCGTCCAGCCAGGCAGACCCGGGCAGCAGCGGCTCGATGGCGTGCCACTCCGCGTCCGTCATGTCCGAGGTGTACTGGCGGGGACATACGGGGCGCTCGGCGCCGTGGCCGAAAGTCAGGCCACGCACGAACAGTGGGTTTCCTCATCCGCCGTGACAGCGGCGGGCATGGGCGCGTGCAACGGCATGACAGGACCTCTTGATGCGGCTGAGCATTGTGACACCTCCGCTGCTTTCAAGAGGCGCTGCTCGTGCGGCTCGCTTCACGAGTTCCGGTCGCACCGCTCAAACGATCAGTTCACGGGAAGGCCCTGAGGCTTGTGGGGGGACGGTCGGGGCGGCGCGAGGGTCAGCCCGTTGCCAGAGCATCACCTTGTCGGGTCTGTCAGTGCCACAACGACCGCATGCAGAACCCTCGCCCGGTCCGTGCCGGGGGCACTGCGGGCGATGCGTAGGGCGTGTTCGGGGTCGCTGACGGCCACCCTCGTGGCTACGACGGCCAGTGCGTCTGCTCGGGCGTCTTCGACCGCGTATGCCGCGTATTTCGCCTGGTTGATCAGGCGCTCGGCGCGGTCGGGATCCTTGGTGGCCACCACCGTGACCAAGTCGATGTGCGCTGTCATTCGGCAGTACTTGTCAGTGATGGTGCTCAGCAAGGACTCGGCGCGATCAGGATCCCTCGTGGCCAGCGCCTTCACCATGGCAGCCCGAGCCTCCATCCTCGCCTGCCGGCCCTTGATGATCGCGTTCGCGATGGACTCGGCGAGGTCAGGGTCACTGGCCGCCACCACCGTGACGACGGTGGAAAGTGCTTGGGACCGGATATACCTGTCGGAAATTGCGTTCGAGATGCGTTCGGCGCGCTGGGGTTCGCTGGCAGCCGCTGCTTTGGCCACGATGGTAAGTGCTTGCAACCTCCAGGATTTGTCAGGGATTGCGTTCGCCATGAATTCGGCAAGGTCGAGGTCGCTGGCGGCCACCACTGTGAGCAGAGAGGCAAGTGCTTTCGACCGGAGGTACTGCTTGGGGATTGCGTTCGCCATGGACTCGGCACGGTCGGGGTCACTGGCCGCCACCGCCGTGATCACGCCGACCAGCGCCATCTCTCGGAAGCACCCATTACCGATCGCACTCGCGGCGTTCTCTGCTCGGTCGAACAGAAGCCTCGCACGCACGGAGTCGAAAGCAGCCGCCGCGCGGGCCACCAGCGCCGCGGCCCCGGCCGTCCGGCTCCTGGCTCGGCTCATGGTTGACCGGACCGACCCTGCAGCTCGGAAGGTTCCCACCGGGTGACGTTCACGGCGTCTCCGATGGAGATCTCTCCAGGCTGGAGCACGGCGTACTTGGCACCGAACGCGACACCGCCTTCGGCTGCCCGGCGATACGTGGCGAGGGTGCGCAGCGGTTCCGGGCCCGCCTTGGCTGCGGTTTCCTGGTTCACCATCACGACGGCGCAGCGGATGGCGAGTTTGGCGTACGCCAGTTCGGCGTCGCCGATGCGGATGCGGAAGGCGCGGTCCTCGGTGTGCGGCTCGTCCCAGCCGTCGACCACGATGTTGGGTCGAAAGCGGGGCATGGGCAGTGCTTGCGCGCCGCGTGCCACAAGCTTGCCGTTGAGCAGGTCCAGGCTGGCACGGGAAATGAGGTGCACGGCGCAGCTGTCGGCGTAGCCGGACGTGCCCGGCGTCCTCCCGTCGGTGATGCGGTGATGTTCCGGCGGCACGCGCACCAGTCGGCTTCCCGCGCCCAGGACGTCCGATAGCCACTCGGCGGCCGGGGTTCCCTGGTCGATTCCTTGGTACCGGGTTCCGAAGAGGTCGATGTCTTGTCGTGGGCCGGTGGTGTCCACGTCGACCCGCACCGACCCGTAGTCCTCCGTCCGTAGCGTGAGGTACTCACCGTCCGCGCTGACATCGGGTGCGATCAGCGCAAGTCGTGGATCCCGGCGCTGAGTTCTGAAGACCCCTTGTTCGCTGACGACCAGGAAGCTGCGGTCGTGCGCGAGCCCGGCCGGCATCACGGTGGCGGCTTCTGTCGATACTGCGGCGCCGCCCTTCACCGGGTAGTACAGCAGGCCGGCGACCTTTGCCATGCTTCGTCCTTTGATCACGAGCGGACACTCAGCGCAGGGGCGTGGTGAGTTGCTGAGCGCGGGGTTTGCGGCCGTCGGCCCATGGGCGGGGCGCCAGCGTGGCTGGTGACGGTCATCGGCGGCGACCGCGGACAGGTCCAGAACCACAACGCCCGTGACTTCCCCACCGAACGGGCGGCGCGGAGCTGATGGTTCGGTGGGCGTCAGATGGCGACCGGTTCATCGGCGAGGTAGGGCGGGGCGGGCTCGTACTGGATGTACTGGCGCACGGCGCGGGCGTGGTCGCGGCCGTGGAGGCGGCCGATGAGCCACAGGGCCATGTCGATTCCGGCCGAGACGCCCTGACTGGTGATGAGGTTCTCGTCGACGACGTAACGGGCGTCGCGGACCACGGTGACGTCGCCCCGGGCCTGGAGGGTGTCCTCGAACAGGTAGTGGGTGGCGACCCTTCGGCCGCGGGCCGGGCCTGCCTCGTGCAGCAGCAGGGCCCCGGTGCACACGCTGGTGGTCCATGCGGTGCTGGCGGCGGTCTTACGGATCCAGTCGATGAGCACGGGGTTGGACACTTCGCGACGGGTCCCGTTGCCGCCCGGGACCAGCAGGACGTCCAGCGGAGGGTGGTCGTCCAGGGTGTGGTCCGGCAGGACCCGCATGCCCTTGTTGCAGCGGACGGCGCCGGGGTGTTCGGCGATGAGCAGCGCGGTGTCGGCGTGTTCGCGCAGCATCGAGGAGGCGGTGAAAACCTCCCACGGCCCGGTGAAGTCCAACTCCTCCGCCCCGTCGAAGATCAGTATCCCGTAGGTGGTCATAGGTGCTCCTTGGTGGATCGGAATCGGTCGCGGTAGTCGGACGGTGCAACGCTCAGATGCCGGTGAAAGGCGCGGCGCAGCGTCTCGGCGGTGCCGAAGCCGTACCGACGCGCGATGGTCTCGATGGGGTGGGCGCTCTCGGCCAGCGCCCGCTTGGCAGCCTCGATGCGTACGCCCTCGACATACGTCGCGGGTGGGATGCCGAGCTCGGCTGTGAACCGGCGCTGGAGATGCCGGGGACTCAGACCGGCGTGCGCAGCGAGATCGTTGATGCCATGCCTGGCACCGGGATCAGAGTGGATCGCCGTGACCACGGCGCGGATGGGGTCGCTGGCCGGCTGCGCGGACCACAACGCCACGCTGAACTGCGACTGGCTGCCAGGGCGGCGCAGAAACAACACCATCTCCTGCGCGACGGCGTGGGCGACCTCCCGGCCCAAGTCGTCCTCCACCAAGGCGAGTGCGAGGTCCATCCCCGCCGTCACCCCGGCTGACGTCCACACCCGCCCATCCCTGAGGAAGATCGGATCGCAGTCGACGACCAGTTCCGGATGCTCGCGGATGAGTTGCTCCTCGCGCGCCCAGTGAGTGGTCACCCTCCGCCCGTGCAGCAGTCCGGCGGCGGCCAGTAGGAATACCCCGCTGCACACCGACGTGACGCGCCGAGCGGTGGCCCCCGCGGTGGCAATCCAACGTGTCAGCGCCGGATCGTGCCGAGCTTGGTCGATTCCGCCGCCGCCAGCCACCACCAACGTGTCGATCCCAGCAGGGTTCAGATCGGCCACACCGTAGGGAGCGTGTACCGAAAGTCCGCTGCCGGACCGCACTGGACCCGGCAGCGGTGCCGTGATCTGGCAGGAGTACCCGCCGGTGAGCTGGTCGGCGTGCTGGAACACCTCGTACGGGCCGAAGAGGTCCAGAGGCTGGAAACCCTCGAAGATGACGAAGACTATGCGGCGCTGCTTCACCCCTTCACTCTGTGATCCGACGCCGGTGGCGTCAACGACGGATACCCCACACTTCGCGCCATGCCGGAGCGGAAGTGAACGACAAGGCCACGGCTGGGCTGAACTGGTTCAACGTGTTGAGCTTCGAACCGGCGACGTTCGCGGTATTCGTCAGCGACGTGCGCACCGGCGGCTACGACAGCTGACCTGCATCACGGGCGCCGCCCCCGAGGTACTGGGGCGGGCGTCTTCGTGTGCGAACTCGAACCTACCCACTGTGTCTGACCACGCGGAAGCGCTCTCGAACCCAGGGGCTGTGCGGCAACGCTGTTGAGCCCGCGCGCGATCGGATGCAGGGCGGACCGATGCTCCCTTGGGCACCTGGCCGGCGAAAGCTGCTGGATCGGGTCCAGCCATGTTCAGTCCGCTGCCGATGGTGTGGGGTAACCCGAAGCAATCCGGACACGGCACCGCGCGGTACAAGCGCGGGGGCAGCCGATCGCCGAGGGCCTGCCGCCGTTCCGGTTGCGCACCGATGACGTGCGGTCAAGGCCCAGGGTGAAACTGGTTCACTCCCACTGCCGCCCAAAGCAAGGGCCTTCAAATGGATGCCGACGCAACTTGCGTTTCGTGTTTCGTCGGGCTGTAGGAGGTGCCATCTGTATGGATGGTCTGGTCGGTGAAGAACCTGATCAAGAGATCCGTAACGTCCTCCGCGCGCTCCAGCGCAGCCCAGTGGTCTGATTCCGTGAAAGTCACGAAACGGCTTCCTTCGATGGTGTCCGCAAAAGTGCGCTGCTGTTCAGGCGTAGAGAGAGTGTCGTGCTCCCCGCAGAAAACCAGGGTGGGAACGCCACGCAGACCGCCAGTCGGGGTCAACGTCTCCATAGTTGACCGGTTCAAGACATCGAATCCATGCGGGATGCGAGTGACGGCATGTGTCATCAGACGCTTGACATAGCGGTGCACCAACTTTCGGTGCCTGATCGTGCGGCTTTCGTCGTAGCAGAGAGAGAGGCTCAGTGCGAGGTCGACAAATGCGTGTGCATCTCCAGAGGCCATACGAGCTGCCGCTTGACGCCACAGGGCGAATTGGCGATCACTGATTTCCACGGGCACACCACCCAGCATCAAGCGTGCAACCCGGTCAGGGTGGCGCTGAGCAAAGGTGAAGGCCAGTGTGGAGCCGAAAGAATAGCCGAAGATGTTGGCTCGGCTGGCCCCGACGTCGTCCAGAACCCGTTCAACCACGGCGTGCATGACCTCCATGCCCTGATCAGGGCGCAAAGGGTCAGCCTCACCGGAACCTGGCAAGTCGACGGTGACAATACTCGCTACGGGCAGGAGAGGGGCGTCCAAATTCTGCCAACCATATTTATCCTGCAAGGCGCCACCCAAGACGAGGACGGGCTCAGTCTGAGGAGAGGGCTGTTTCAGAACTCGGTACTTGCACTTCAACCCCTCCACTGTGAGGCTGTGGATCGATTCGGCAGCCATGGGTCTCCTTATTTCGTAGTGCACAGCGAGGTGATAGTTCAACCCCGGGAAATAATGAGGGCTGAATTGTGGCCCCCAAATCCCAGTGACGTTTTCGCCACACAATTCAGCTTCGCTGATCTGGCTACCTTGCTCACCGTCTCGACTGGGATTTGAGGATCAGTCTTTTCCAAGTTTGCTGTAGGCGGTACCAGCTGATGCTGCAAGGTTAGTACGGCGAAGGCAGTTTCGATGGCACCAGCCGCACCCAACGTATGGCCAGTCATGCCTTTGGTTGAGGTAACAAGAGGGTGCGCACCCAGAACACGGTGGAGCATCATGCCCTCAAGAATGTCGTTCACCACCGTCGATGTTCCATGCGCGTTGACGTGCCCGATATCGGCACCGCTCACATCGGCATCGGCCATCGCGGCACGCAGAGCGCGTTCGCCGCCGACTCCGTCAGGGTGAGGGGCGACGGGAGCGTAGGCGTCGTTGGATGCGCCATACCCGATGACTTGGGCACGTACTCGGGCCCCACGATCTCGGGCATGCTCGGGACGTTCCAGCACGAGCATCCCGGAGCCCTCTCCGAGAACGAAGCCATCGCGGTCGATATCGAAGGGGCGGCAGGCAGTAGTGGGACTCTCCCGACGCGTGGAAAGACCCTTCATTTTGCACATGCTGGCTGCGAGAAGCCGAGAACATGATGACTCTGTTCCGCCGGCCACGGCGATGTCGCACAGTCCGGTGCGTAGCAATTCGCGAGCGATGCCGATTGCGTCTGTCCCTGAGGCGCACGTGGTATTGAGTCCCAAGCTCGGGCCAGTGGCCTGTAGATCACGGCAGACACTTGCTGCACCGTTATTACCAGCAGTCAGCGCCGCGGTCATCGGGGAGACACGGCTGGGTCCCCGCTCAAACAAGACGCGGTGCTGTTCTCCTTGAAAGGGTAGCCCGCCGTTGGCTGTGCCAACGATCACAGCAACCCGATCCTTCTCCCAGGATTCCGTGTGTAACCCGGCATCTTTCACTGCTTCACGAGCGGCCAAGACCGCCAACTGGGCGAAGCGATCCATGAGTCGACGCTCGGCCGCATCGAAGAAACTCGCAACATCACCGTCAACTAGATACATGAAGTCATTTGGCAGGCCGCGCAGTTCTTCAGGATGACCGACCCCTGACGGCACATTGAAATGTGTGACTTGATGCCAATTTTCCCTGACGCCTACGCCAGCTGCTGTGACCAGCCCCAGGCCGGTCACAGCAGCTGAGTAGGGTTGCCGTTCGGAGCTCTTTTTCATGCAGTCGCTACTGAAGACTGAACAGCTGCCAGCAAACTCTCGATGGTGTGATTGGGGGTCAACTCGACGTCATTCAGATCGATTTTGAGGTGGTTTTCGAGCAGTACCCTGAGCTCCTCCAGTGCCATCGAGTCGACACCAACCTTCCTCAGGGTCACCTCGGGTCTGACCTCCTGAATCGACGCCCCGAAGTTTTTCGCGATCAGTTCGCTGACCTGTTCCGTGACGTCCATCGGTTCACCCTTTTCTGGTCATGCAAGTACCGTCACGCGAAGCAACGAACAAGCTGTTCAGGGAGTTACGCCGCTTTGATAAGTGATCTAATTTGACGAGAGCCTGATGCTGGATGAATGCGACTGCGCCGGCTGGGCGTTAATGGGGACTTGGGGGATGGTGCTTTTATGTCAAAAGCGCCTCGATGATTCCGCCCTCCCTGCTCGGAGCGGATTTCGCGAACAGGGTAGCCCCGGCTGGATCGGTAGTCATAACGATATGACGCACAAGCGAATGCGCAGGTAATCGTCTAGGGTCAAGGAATTCAATTCACCCCTGCGGCGCATGGGGATGGCGACTATGGCGGACGTATCAGACGCGCAGGGGAGCCGCTCAGCGGGCGCTCCTCCGTGGGCCTGCGATGCCGCCCAGCCCTTCTGGTGCGGCACGGCCAGGGGTAGATCGGCTGCGTATATGCGCAGGTACACCGGGAGCACCGGGAGGATGACGTCGGCCACATCTCGTCGCGCTTGCGCCAGGTCCGCATGACCGCGCCGGGGTCGTCCGGGCTCGGGGAGTGCGACACCATTACGCCGACGATCTGAGCACGGTGTGGCGTGTCGATGCTCGCGAGCGTCTCCGGCGGGGCGGTGCACGGTGAATTCGTCGCCGCGGTCTCCCTCTCCAGGCCCAGGCCGCACGGGCGGTGCCAGCCGTCGCCGGTGGGGTCCTCGTACGTCATGGCGGCTTCGACCCGGTTCGGCGGTGTGAGGGAGTCGCGCGCCCGCGTGAGCCTGGGGACATCGCACGGAAAGATGGCGAACGGTCGCGCAGTGTAAGTTGGTTGCTACGTAGGGTAGTCATTTGGCTACTTGAAGTCGCGCCTGGTGGGGGCTTATCTGTGCGTCGGTGGGTGGCTCTGGCCGTTGTGCTTTCCGGCACGTTCCTTGCCAATCTCGACAGTTTCATCGTCGTCGTGGCCCTACCTGCGCTGAAGCTGGGTCTTGGCGCGTCTGAGGGGGAGCAGGAGTTGGTCCTCGTCGGCTATCAGCTGGCGTTCGGCATGGGGCTGATCACGGGCGGCCGGCTTGGCGATCACTTTGGTTTCGTTCGGGTGTTCGCGTTCGGCATGGGGGTGTTCACCGTTGCTTCGGTGGGTTGCGGTCTCGCGCCGTTCGCCGGGTTTCTCGTGGCGGCCCGGCTGGCGCAGGGAGCGGGTACGTCGCTGATGGTTCCCCAGGCGTTCCGGGCGGCCCAGTCGCTGTTCTCCGGCGGTGCACGCCGGCGCGCGTTCGCGGTGACTGGCACGGTCATGGGCGTGGGCGCGGTCTCCGGGCAGCTCTTGGGCGGATGGCTCCTCGCGGCAGACGTGTACGGGCTCGGATGGCGTGCGGTCTTTCTGGTCAACGTGCCCATGGGGGCGGCAGCCTTCGCGGCGTTGCCGTGGGCCGCTGCCGCAGAGAGGGAACGCGCAAGGCGCAACGAGCGAGGGTCCGTACCTCGGAACCTGGACGAGCGGGTGGCGGCGTGGCCCCCCGCCCGGCTGCAGCTGGACTTGCCAGGCACGTGCCTGGCTGCTCTCGCGCTCGGTCTGTTCATGACCCCGATGGTCATCGGGGGAACTGCCGGGGTCTCCTGGTGGAGCCTTGCCCTGTTGGTTGCCCCGGCCGCCGCCGGCTTCCTCCGGTACGAGAGAGCTGTTGAGCGTCGCGGAGGTCGGCCGCTTCTGCCCTCGGAGCTGCTGAGGTGTCCCGGTTTCGGCCGTGGGCTGGCGTTGGTCGCCCTCGCGAACTGCGGACTGAGCTCCTTCATCCTGACGCTGGGACTCCTGCTGCAGGAGGGGCTGGGCTGGCGGCCGTTGGCGACCGGTGCGGGGATGCTGCCGGCCGCGGTGGCGTTCGCGCTCACCTCTCTGCTGACACCGGCGTGGAAGGTGTCGCAGCGTCGTCTGCTGGGCTGGGCCGCCGCGGTCTCCGCAAGCGGATATCTGGGCTGTGCGGCGGCCGTGGTGTTCGGGGAGGTGCGCTGGCTGCTCGTTGCCGTGGGGGTGGCCGGGGCCGGGCTGGGGCTGTTGGTGGCCCCTGCGCTCGCCTTCACCCTGAAGGGGGTTCCCGAGCACGTCGCAGGCGCAGGAGCGGGTGTGGTCGCCACGGCGCAGCAATGCGCCGCCGCCCTGGGCGTGTGCGCCTTCGGCGCGCTCTTCTTCGCACTGGTCGATACCGGCACGGACATACCCACGGCGTTCGCGGCGGTCACCGTCGCCATTGCCGCGACGGCCGTGCTCGCCGGCTGGCTGACCGCAGGCATCCGGTCTGCCCCGGACTCCGCACGAGGGCGCAGGGTCCCTGCCGCCCGGGGTGGGCCCGGAGATGCCGACGACCTCCTGTGACCGCCCCTCCCTTGCGAAGCCGTAACTCAACGCCCCGGAGGCCCCCTTGACCGGCAAGACCGTCAGTGCCATCACGCAACAGAGCCGTCCCGAAGGGGACGTGAGCGCGGCCTTCCCTCAGGTACGGCACTACCTGGATGACCTTCTCAGCGGCTACCAGACCCGGTACGACCACCTGCACACCCCGTTGCGCGCCCTCATCACACGAGGCAGGCAAACACCGCACGAACTGTCGCTGCCGCTGCTGGTGCACGCGGCCGTGCGCGGCGCCCCGGAACCAGCGGTCCCGGTCGCCGCCGTCCACACCCTTTGGTGGCGCGCCGCCAACACCTTCGACGACATCGTCGACGGCGACGCCGGAACCCGCCTCTACGGATTGCCCCATGGGATCGCACTGACGGCGGCGCTCGAATGCGGGTACGCGCTCCCCCTGCGCGCGTTGGCGTCCATGCCCCTCCCCGAGGCCCGGCGGCAGGCTCTGATCAGGGAGTACCTGGATGGCTGGACGACAGCATGCGACGGGCAGATCGGTGACGTTCTGCACCACCCGGCCGATGTGGAGCCCGAAACTGTCCTGCACGTCTACCGTCGCAAGAGCGCAGCCCTCTACGCCATGGCCTGTTCCATGGCCGCCCGTGTCGCCGAGGCGACGCACCTCTCAGGTGCCCCGGCGGTACGGGTCCCGGACTGGGCGCGTTTCGGCCATGTGCTCGGCATGCTGGCGCAGTTCCGCAACGATGAGGACGACCTGCGGAGCGGACAGTGCGAAGACCTGCGCAACCAGCGGGCCACCTACATGTTGGTGCTCTTCCTCCGCTCGGCGTCGCCTGACAGGCGAGCACAAGCGCTTCGCCTTCTGGAGTCCGCCCGCGCGTCCGCCGCGAGCCGCCAGGAACTGCTCACGATGCTGCGCGACCCGGAGGTGGTGGCCCGGTATCACGCACACATCCACACGCAGAAGCGGGAAGCCCTCGCACTCATCGAGTCCCTGGCCCCGCGCAGCCCCTACGCTCCCGCGCTGCGTGCCCTGGTCCACTCGGAAGTCGGTTTCCTTCCTTCGGAGGGGCAGCTGGACCACAGCCAAGGGCATTGAAAGCCCGACGAGAACCGCAAACCCGCCCACGAACCCGGGTTCGCCGTCCAGGCTCTGCGGCCGACCTCCAGCGCGGCGACGACCGAGTACGGCCAGCCCGGGATCATCAGATGCTCGTTGCCGCCGCACCCATAGGTGTGGCAAAAGCCCAGGTCAGGGGCGGTATCCGCGTCCGTTCGCAGCCACGGCGACACATTCACCGCCGGGGTCGGTGCGTCCTTCGGCTTTCCGCTCCCCACATTCCCCCGTTGGTTCACGCCGTGAACCAACGGGGGCGAAGAGCAGCACTGGGGAAATTTCGAGGTCGGCATCACTGGCTGCAGTTCCGTGAAAGGGCAGGCCCGTGACGGGAAGGCGACGTCTATTTGCCTGGGCGTCTTATCTCGCGGCGATCAATGTGGTCGGGGACGTATGGACAGCGGTCGGCGAACTCGTGGTGGTCCGGTGGCTCCGCCGGCTCACGCCTGGAACTCGGTGAGGTCGATGGTGTGAACGCGCAGCGGGTAGCCGTACACCGGATGTACCGTCTCGCGTTCCAACACCATGCCGAGCTTGCGGATGACGCTTTCAGAGGCGTCGTCCCCCACCCGGTTGATGCTGATGACGCGGTCGAGCCCACGGTCCTGGAGCGCGAACTCCAGAGTGGCTTGGGCGGCTTCGGACGCGTATCCCTGGCCCCAGAACTGTGAGCCGAGCCGCCAGCTGATCGCCACGGCGGGCAGCACCTCCGGCAGGAACTCGGGCACGGACAGACCGGTGAAGCCGGCCAGTTCACCCGAGGCCAGCATCTCGACGGCGAAGAGGCCGAAGCCCTCCTCGTCCCACTCTTCCTCCCAGCTCTCGATGGCCTCCGCCGTGTGGTCCAGGTCGCGCACCGAGCCGTCGTCGATCCAACGCATGACCCGCGGGTCCGCATTGATGTCCGCCATCGGCGCGAGGTCGTCGTCATGCCAGCGACGGAGGAGCAGGCGAGGTGTGTGGATCTCGGTCATGGTGCCCATCCTGCCGAAGACAAGGGCCTCATCCGTAATCGGCCTGGCTGTCCCACACCCGAGGCGTGCGATACGCGATGCCTTGCGGGTGAAGCGGCGGCCACCAGGGCCCGTCCTCAGCCCAGTGCGTCGCCTGAGCGTCAGCGCTGGAGCAGGGCGGGGACGAGCCGGAAGTGGGCGGTGTGGTACTTCACCGCGACCCTGTTCGAGGTGGTGTGCGGCAGGGTGAGCCGGCCGGGGCCTGTCAGGTGGACATCGGCAGGCGCGCGATTCCACCAGCTTGTGCGGGTGGCTGATCACACCCCGACTGTTCCAGGAGTGCGTTTCACCGGCCAGGAACATGGAATCGACCCGTGAGACAAAATCACCTGCGCGGATGCTGTGGTGGCGCGGTGTTGAAAGGAGGACCACCTACGAAACAGTCATCGTCAGGTCCGGGCCGGTGGTCGAATAAGTCCAATCTCCTTCCTGTTGGCGATCGGACTGAAATGATGGAGCGTCATGGACGCTGTAATCGGTATCAGGGGTGGCGACGAGATCGGTGAGCTGGCTGCGCTTGCCGGTTGGCTTCGCGCGGAGCGTGAGTTGGAGGGCGCAATCCAGCTTGTACGCGGAGACATAGCGGAGACGGAGCTCGGCAGCGGGCTTGACGTGATCAGCGTCGCCGTGGGATCCGGCGGTGTTGGCGTGGCGTTGGCCCAGTCACTGTCCGCATGGCTGCGCACCCGGCGTTCGGACGTCAAGGTGACCTTCACCGCCAACGGCCGCAGGGTCGAGATCGATGCCCGGCGTGTCAAGGATCCCGTGGGCCTGATCACCCAGGTGTTGAGCGGTGACGATGTCGCCGAGAACTGATCGAATCGATCGGTCCGGATCCCGGGCCGTTCTGATCGGTGTCTCCGCTTACCAGGACCCGTCGTTCCCGCCCGTTCCCGCCGCGGAAAACAGCCTGTCGGATATGCACCGCATGCTCGTCGACAAGGATCTGGGCGGCTGGCCCGGCGACCAGGTCATTCCTGTGCGCAATCCAGTCGACTGCCGTCGGGTGATGATTGACCTGCGTCGCCATGCTCAGGGCACCACCGGTGTGCTGCTGCTGTACTTCGTCGGCCACGGCACCGTCACATCGAACGGGGAACTCGTCCTGGCCGTGAAAGACACCAGCGCCGACGAACCGGACATCACCGGACTGGAGTACTCCAAGATCCGGAGCATCCTGCGTGAAAGCCCCGCCAGGGTCAAAGCAGTTGTGCTGGATTGCTGTTATTCCGGGCGCGCCATCGATGTGCTTTCAGGGGACCAGCAGCACCTGGCCGACATTACCGACACACGAGGCACCTATACCCTCACCGCGGCCGACCGCACTGCGCACGCGGGACAAGCCGGCACTCGTACCCCCTTTACCGAGGAACTGCTCGACCTGATCACCGCGGGGATTGTCGGCGCTCCACCCGTGCTGACCTTCGCGGACCTGTACCCGCTCCTGCGGCACCGGCTGATATCCCGCAACCTCCCGCACCCCAACCAGCGCGGCACGGATACCGCCGACAAATGCCCGGTTGCCAGGAACGTATCTGATGAGCCTTCGACGACGGGCCCTGACCGTGGCCCGGAAGACGCATCAGATGCCCGGCACGAGGTGACAGGCGCCCCGATCCCGCCGACGGCAGCGGGGCAGCCGCCACCGCCACTGCCCCCGCAGCCGGGCACAACCACCCCGGACGTCACACAGCAACCGTCCAAACCAGCAGCTCCCTTCACCATCTCGTGGACGGGAAAGGATCCCCTGTCCACCTACACCAATTCCTCGGGCAAGGGTTGCTTCGATGGCTTTGCCAAAGTTGGGCTGGCGCTCTCCTCGCCGGGCGTTGTCGTACCGCCGCTGATGCACCACGTCGCGTTCGGGACCGGGCAGGACGACGGCTGGATGGCATGGTTCGTCCTGTCAATCGTCTTCGGGTTGTTCGCGCTCGGTATTCTTCTCTGGCTCTCTACAGTGACGTACCGGCTGAGGACCAATGGCTGGTCCCTACGCATTGGGTCCCAGGGCATCGCGACCACCAGCACCGCCGGCCGCTGTGAATACCGGTGGAACCATGTGCGAGGGGTCACCATCGAAGAGATCGTCGCCCCGATAAAATTCTTCGATGCCTCCGATTTCACCGTGAAGCTCCATGAGTACACCGGCCTCCATGTCCAGTTCACCATCGACGGGGCGAGTTCGTCCCCGTCCCGTCCGGCCGGGTGGCCCCCGTCGCATCCAGGAAAGATCGTCGTCCGCAGAAGCGGGCTAGTCGGGCGAATCCCCATCTGCGTCCTTGGACCGATGACGGACCAACAGCGGACTGAACTGAAGGCGGCGCTTAAGGCGCATGCCGGGAATCTGTACTACGAGGTGCCGACACAACCGATGTCGAACCTGGTCAGTGTGGGTGAGGGGAACATTCTGGCGGTGGACCAGTCGGGGAATCTGTGGAGGTACTCGGCGCCGAACTACTACGGTTCCGAGAAAACGCAGGTCGGCACCGGCTGGAGCGTGATGAAGAACCTTGTCGCCATCGGAGACTCGGCCGACGACATCTTGGCGATCGACAGCTCCGGGAACGCATACCGCTACTACGGCCCGAATTACTACGGTTCCCAGAGGACCCAGGTCGGTACGGGCTGGGACACCATGACCCAGGTCACCGCTGCCGGCGACGCCACTGGCGACATCCTCGCCGTCGATGGCGCAGGAAAACTTTTCCGCTACTACGCGCCGCACTACCACGGTTCGCAGCGCAAGCAGATCGGCACCGGCTGGAACACCATGAAGACCATCGTCGGCATCGGCGACATCTCCGGCAACGGCACCGCCGACATCCTCGCTGTCGATGGCGCAGGCAAGCTATTCCGCTACTACGCGCCGCACTATCACGGTTCGCAGCGCAAGCAGATTGGCACCAACTGGAACACCATGACCAACCTCGTCGCGATTCCCGGCACCGGCACCACCGACCTGCTCGCTACCAACGCCACCACCGAGGACTTGTACCGCTACACCGGCCCCGCCTACTCCGGCGCGCAGCGCAAGCAGATAAGTACCAACTGGTAGCACAGCATCGGTATCGAACCAGCCTGTTGGTGTTCCCTTCTCCGGTTTCTCAGGCCCGGTTCGGGCGGCGGGGCAGCGATGGCCGGTAGCCGGCCGGGTCGACTTGGCGAGTGCGGTATCGATCTCGACGTTGATGGTGCCGAAGAAGTTCACGTTCTCGCTGTGGGCCGAGGAGTGGTGTGCGAGGAGTTCGTCGTCGACTGCGCGGCCTCGGCGTGCATTTGGGCGATGGCCAGGCCGTAGTACTCCGTCGTCCAGGTCACCACCGAGTTGGTCAGCAGCGTCAGGCACCATGTCTGTGCGGTCTGTGCGGTCTGTGCGGTCGGGGATCGGTGGTGGTGGCGGATCGCGGTGTGAAGAGGGCCGCTGGCCCCGCCGTCAGCGGCTGCGAAGTGCCCAGCGCCGAACGAGATCTCCACCGCTGAGGGGCATGGAGGCGAAGCGGCGTTCCGGCCCGGCCAGCCTGCGCCGCGTCGGCGCGAGGCGACTGTCGCGGCTCGGTTCCGGGAACTCCGTGGCGCGGAAGCGATCCTCGGCATGCCCCGTATGGGCCCCTTGCCTGGGGCGGAGTTCGTCGCCTGCACCGGTGGGGACGTGGCCGCCTTCGGCAGCGCAGGCCGCCTCGCCGGGGTTGTTGGACTCGCACCGGTACCACGGGACTCCGGTCGCATCAGCGGCAATATGCGCCGGCCACATCGCTACCACCGCCGGCTCCCCCCCCGTCATGGCGCGACGGCTCGTGCCGTCCGCCACCATGATGCGTCTCAGCCCCTGATCAAAGGATCGTAAGGTTCGCCCTCCGGCGTGAAGACGAGGACGAAGTCCTTTCCGATCCCGAGGGCCACCTCCCGCAAACGGGCCAGGACGTCCCCTTCAGTGGGAAGGACAAGGCCAAGTGCTCCGGCGGCACGGTCCCTTCGGGCCACGAGGTCCGGCATGTCCTCCAGACACTCGGCCGCAAGCCGACGGCTTTCCTCGGCGGTGAACGTTTGGCAGTCACGCCACCACGGGGCGACCAGCAGGAGCCGCAGGAGTTCGGCCAGGCCGACCGCAACCAGCGCCGCGCCTCCTTCCGAGTCCGCGTACAGGACAGGACGTTCCTCGCCGCCTTCGCCGCAGAAGAAGAAGGTGCCCCCGGCACCATCGCCCGCGAAACCCTCCAGCGCAGCGCCCGAGGCCCACCGCCGAGCTGCCGAACCCGGGCGACTCGTAAACCCGGCCGGGCCGCCGGACCACATTCCTCGTTCCTCGTTCCTCGCGGTGGCGGCATCCGCCGTCGCACACTCGAAACCGTCCGGACGAACGCCTCCAACACCCAAGGAGCACTCACCGTGACTCAAGGGAACCCGCTGTTGACGATGATCCGGGAGGTGTGCGCCCTCGGGCGCGTCGACCACGACAGCCGCCGCCATCCACGGACGGCATCACCATCTACGCCGACGCCCCCGACTCCCCGTCCCTGACCGTCCTGCGGGACTGGCTCAGGCAGTGGGAAGAGGTCGACCGTCTCGCGCCCGCCACCTACACCCCCACTCTGGTCCGCACCGGTGAAGGCTGGGGCGGGGAGGTCTGCGGCCACCCCACCGCACGGTCAAGCCCGGGTGGGAGGTTCGTCGCTGGGGTGGGCAGTAGGGCGATGCGCAACATCCCCGATGCCGCCGGTCGGGCCGCGGGGATCGAGGAGACGGTGCGGGTGCTCACGCCCGGTGGCCCGTGCCGTGGGAGTTACTTGGTCGGCGACGTGGCGGTCTTCTTGATGTTCAGGACCGTGGTGCCGAAGGTGCGCATTCCGCTGACGATCTCGTTGAGGGATGTGGTGAAGAGGTGCTCGCGCTCCGCGTCGGTTCGGTGCGGGGCGTTCTTGGGCGGGTCGGTCGCCTCCTGGCAGTCCTGGGTCCCGTGGTGCACCTGGTTCAGGGCGGCGGACCAGTTCTTCTGGAGGTTCCGGTCCGGGACGGGGAAGTAGTCCCGGGCCTCCTCGACCCGCTGGCCCAGGGCGCCGCACAGGCGGTGGAACGCCTTCTCGTCCAGCGCGACCGTCCCGTCAGCGTTGCGCTTCCCCGAGGCGGACTTGAGGAGTTGGGAGTCCAGGGCGACCGAGGCGGCGTTGATCTGCTGTGCATGCCGGGTCCCGCCGTCGTTCAGCCAGGACGCCGCCTGCCAGGCGCGGGTCTCCGGTGCCTGCGCCGGCGGGGCGGGCCCGCGTTGCTTCCTGGCCGCATCGCCGGCGTCCTGCCACAGGCGGGAGTCGTCGGGGGCGGTTGCCTGGGTGAAGGTCACGGCGGCCAGCACCACCGCCGGTACGGCGAGCGTGAGGAGCGTGCCCGCCTTCAGGAGCATCGAGGGCGGGCGGACGGCCGTGCTCGATGCCGATGCTGCGGCGTTGTCCGCGGTCGGCCGGCCGCGGAACCGGCGCACCGCCCACGCCAGACCCGCCCCCACCAACGCCGCGCAGGCCGATCCGAGGACGGCGTTGACGAGTGTGAGGGAGATGACCGGGCCGTCGATGACCAGGCCGTTGTGGGGGCGCCACAGGCACACGTCGAAGGCGGTGTTCAGCGGTCCCAGGCAGCCGTCGGCGGAGAAGAGCAGGAACACCTCGGCGTAGGCGAGCAGTTGGACGACCTGCGCGGCGAGCAGCGCCCGCAGCAGCCAGTGCCGGCGTGCCCGGGCGGCCACCACGGTGGCCGTCAGCAGGCAGGCCGCCAGGACCGTCACGATCACCCACCACATATGGATGAGGACGAAGGGGCCGGCCGGACCCTTGGGCGTCGCCGGCCGCGACTGGTTCATCATGAGTTGGGCCAGGACCAGGCCGGCCCCGCACACCAGGGCCCCGGCGAGACCGGCGCCGAGCGTCCGGCGCAGCCGCAGTCCGGTGCCCGGCAGGCCCGTGCGCTGGAGCAGGGCGAGGACCAGCGGTACCAGCCACATCAGCAGCGCGCCGGCCCCAACCAGGATCTCGCCGCTCAGCGGGGTGAGGACGACGAGGCCGGTGGTGAAGGCCGAGAGGTCCGGGCCGTAGCCGTGCCAGTCGCCCGGGACCGTCCGGGCGTAGTACGCGGCCAGTTGTGCGCTTCGGTCGACGGCGCCGAAGGAGAGCGTCTCGCCCCCCGTCCGCCACCACCGCAGCCCGGCCCACAGAACCGTCGCGGTCACCAGCGCGCAGCACCCCGCGGCCGTCCAGCGCTGTCCGCGACGGGGCAGGGCGAGCGCCAGGCGCAGGGACTGGGACCACCACACCGCGGGCACGGCCGCGATGAGCAGGAACGCGAGCAGGTACTGGGGCCGTGGCAGCATCCAGTCGATCCGGTGCTGGCCGCTGGAGACGAACTCGCCCAGCAGCAGGCCGAAGCCGAGCCAGAGGCCCGCCACGGCGGCGGACCGCCCGTCTCCGTCGGCCGTCCCCGAGGCCCGTACGAGTGGCAGGCCCAGGGCGAAGCAGAGCACCGGAGCCACCGCGCCGACCGTGATCCAGAAGGTGGCCGGGCCGTCGGACAGGGCCGGAAGCGTCATCAGGGACTGGTGCAGGAGCGCCGCCGAGATACCGGTGAGGAACATCGCCAGGGGGCTGACCCGGTCCAGGCGGCCGGTGTCGTCGAGCGCGCGGCGGCGCTCCTCCCACCGCGGGTGGGTCCCGAGCAGCGCGGTCAGCCGACGCAGCCACGGTGCCACGGACCCGGCGGGGTCGGGGCGCTGCCAGCCGGCGGCGTCCGCGCCCCAGGCGACCGCCCGGCGGTCGGCGAACAGTTCGCGCCGCCGCAGCAGGTCGGCCCGGGCGAGGTGCACCAGCCCGGCCAGCAACAGTCCGACCAGCGCGGGGGCCAGCATCATGGCCGCGGCGCCGGGCCACCACGGGGACTTGGTGCCGGACAGCGCCAGGACGAGGACCCAGCCGGTCACGGTGAAGGTCGGGATCAGGGCGAGCAGGACGTAGGCCCGCCACAGGGCGGTACTGGCATAGGCGTAGTCCACGTCGCGGTGGTGCACATGGGCGAGTTCGTGCAGGACGACGGCGCGGAAGCCCTCGGGGTCGGTGCCGAGCCGGGGGAGCAGACCGGAGTGCAGGGAGACGGTGTAGCTGCCGGAGCGGCCGTAGACGCTGGCGCCGGAGGTCGTCCGCTCCGGGTCGACGCGGAAGCGCAACCGCGCGCGGATGCCGGCGCGGTCGCACAGTGCGGCGAGCTCGGCCCGCAGTGTGCCGTCGGCGTCGACGGTTTCGAGCGGCACCATCCGGCGCCACCGCTCGCGGGCCGCCGGCAGCCACCAGTACAGCCCCGCCGCGAGGGCGAGCAGCACCAGGGTGGCGAGGGCGCCGCGGTACGGGACGAGGGTGTGGTCGCCGATGCACTTGTGCAGGGTGTCCGGCCGGCTCAGGGCCGTCAGGAGGTTCTCCAGATCGCTGCTGCCGGGGTCGAATCCGGCGGCGTACAGACAGCCCGACGGGCCGTGCAGGCCCTCGCGGCCGTCGCGCAGGCCGAGGAGAATCGGGACGTCCTGGAGCAGCGCGTCGAGCGTGGGGGTGCTCGACGCCACGACGAGGACCATCAGCAGCGCGAAGCGGGGGCCGGTCCCGGTCGCGCTCCGGAGCGCGGCGAGGGCCTTCACGAGGTGGTGTCGGGCGCGTCGGGGGTGTCGGGGCGGTCCTCGTCGGCCGGCGCCGTCGCGATCCGCGCCACGACGCTGTCGGCCAGCGCCTCGGCCTCCCGGCGGTCGGCGCCCCGCTCGGTGGCCTGTTCCACGATGTGCGCTCTGACCAGCGCCAATTCGCTGGGATCCAGCGCGATCAGCGTGCGGTGCGCAGTGTCCGGCGCCCGGCGCAGCAGCTTGCGCGCGCCGGCCCGGCCGCGCGCCAACAGGCCCTCCGTGGCCTGGTCGACCGTGCGGCGGGCCGCCTGATCGAGGACGAGCCAGACCACCGGAGTGACCACCGCGGACATTTCCGCAAAGCCGAACCCGAGTGGCTCCCGCTGCTGCCCGCCCCCGCCGAGGGTGCGGACGACCCGGTCGTCGTCCAACGTCCGCAGGCTGTCGACGAGCGGTAACTCGTGGGCCGCGTGCTCTGCCACCACTTCGCGCACCAGATCGCGCACATAACGCACCGTGCAACCTCCGTACGTAGCAGTCCAGTTGTATGCATTGCAGCACCAAAGGGGGAACAGAGGGTACCCCCGAGGGGACACGATGACGGAACCGTGGCAAAGGCACGCGCCGGCGCGGGCGACGCCGGCACGGACCAGACCAGCGGCGCACCGCGTACGACCGACTGCCCGGACCGCCTCGACCTGCGGTCCTGCTAAGCGACTGCTGTCATACCGCCGCTCCGCACTCCGTGAGCGGCGCCGCCTGGCATGCGGGTTGGGATGACGGGTGCCGAGGTAGCTGTCGGGTCTCAGCCACTTCAACGCGCTGGCGCCCGGCCGAGGTGCTCGGTCGGGCGCCGTGTACTACAGCCTCACGTAGGCCGTGGGTGAGTCGTGTCTCTGTGACTGTGGGGAATTGCGATGCGTGTTGCGCCTCCACAGTCGTTCGAGGATCAGCCGCCGAAGTCCGCGGCGTGATGGGCGACCCATTCGGCGTAGGTGCGGGCGGGGTGCCCGGTGACCTGCTCGATGGTGGGCAGGACGGGGGTCGGTTCCGCCTGGGTGGCGGCGAGTTGGTCCAGGAGGAAGTCGGCGGCGGGGGGCGGCAAGCGGTCGAGCAGCCCTCGGCGGACGTCTTCGCGGGGCACCTCTTCGAAGCGGGCCGGGAGGCCGAGGGTCTCGCCGATGATGCGGACCCGGTCGATCTGGCTGAGTGCTTGCGGTCCGGTGAGTTCGTAAGACTTGCCGGGTTGCGCGGTGAGCAGGGCGTGTGCGGCGACCGCGGCGATGTCGCGCTCGTCGACCGGGGCCATGGCGGCGCTGCCGTATACGCCCCGTACGGTTCCGTCGTGCCGGATCTGGTGGGCCCAGCCGAGGTCGTTGGCCATGAAGACGGTGGGGCGAACGAAGGTCCAGGACAGCCCGGAGGCGGCGACGGCCTGTTCGCAGGCGAGGTGCCGTTCGCCGATCCAGCCGGGCTGAGAGAAGGTGACGGAATCCGAGGAGAGCAGCACGATGTGTTGCGTACCGGCCTCCTTGGCGCTGGCGAGGAAGCCGTCGAGGGCGCCGAAGACCGGGAACAGGAATGCGCGGTCCACGCCTTGCAGGGCGGCGGCAGGACAGGTACGGCGGACTGGGGTACTGGGGGCTGTCCGACGGGGCGTCTGACCGGCCCGCGTTGACATCGTTGCGACCGGTGTGGGCCCGGCCGCCAAGGTTATCGAGGGTGGCGCGTGACGGTGGTCGAGCGGAATGCCCGCCGATAGGCGGAGGGGGTGGTGTCCAGGGTGATCCGCATGTGTTGCCGCAGGTTCGTTCCGCTGCCCAGACCGGCCTTGGCGGCGATGTCGTCTACGGGTAGGTCCGTCGATTCCAGCAGGTGGCGAGCGTGTTTCAAGCGGGCGGAGGTGAACCATTCAGACGGGGACAGACCTGTCTCTTGCCTGAACCGCCTGGTGAAGGTCCGCACGCTCATGTGGCAGTGCGCTGCGAGGACGAACGCCCCGGTGCACAGGGACACCATCCGAGCTCGACGCTGAGCCGCCGCCCGCAACGTCTCGGCGATGCGGGCATCCAGTGCACCGTCGTCGAGCAGGTTCAGGGAGCGGGTGCCCGCGACGATCACGGTGTCGGCGTGTTCCAACAGGGACAGGTCGCCTTGGGGGGTGACGCCGTACCCGTTCGCCGTCGGCACCGCAGAGCCGTCCGGCGTTGCGGTCCGCACGTGGTACGCCGCGAAGCCCGCGCGGGATTCCACGGTGGCGAGCATCTGGGCCGGAATGCTGAGGTCGAACGCGGCCACCGGTGCGAGGGCGAGAACCGCTACCTGGTGGGGAGCTGCAACAGCCGCGGCCCGATAGTTGCACATGATGGCTCGTGGGCCACTCCTGTCGTGCTCGTGGGCTGGAGAAACTGATGACGTTTCCGCACTCCCACACGAAAGGTGGCGGCCTCGTCATGCCTGTCCCCCTGTAGACCTCCAGGGAGTTGATCGCCGACTCCATCGCGTACATGGTCCAGGCACACCGCGCGCGTTGCCGAACAGTGTGACGGTGCCGGGGAGTCCCGGCGTGCCAGGCGTCCAACCGAACGGCGCTCGCTACGCCTTTCCTCACCTCGCCCCGGCCGTGCATCCGGTGACAGAAGTCGGCCGGTCCGCCGTGAGTTGCCACGCGAGGGGAAGGTGTTGATCATGCTCATGCACGAAACCGGTTTCAGCCGGTCCCACCCCGACCACTTCAGGCTCCTCACTCTGCCCAGCACCCACGACCTCACCCCAGTCATTTCCCGGATTGAGCGTTTTCTCGCGCGTCACCACCCGTGACGGACACGATGGCGGACGCGGAAACAGGAGACATACCGACATGGAACACCTTCAGGACCCCAGCAGGACAACCACCCCGGCAGCGGCCGGGCCTCCCACCGATGACGCCACCGGGGCCGATCGGACGGCTCGGCTCGCAGTCACCGTCTTCCCGCTGCTGGTGCTCGCCGCCGGCGGCCTCGGCCTGGCCATGCCTTCGTCGTTCGCCCAAGGCAAGCCCGCCATCCCCTATCTACTCGGCCTGATCATGTTCTGCATGGGGCTGACGATGACCTCGCGGGACTTCCATAGCGTCGCCAAGCGGCCCTGGGCCGTCGGCCTCGGCCTGGTCGCCCATTACGTCATCATGCCGGGCCTCGGCTGGGCCATCGCCCAACTGCTGCACCTGTCCCCTGAACTGGCCGTGGGAGTCATCCTCGTCGGATGCGCCCCGAGCGGGACGGCGTCCAACGTGGTGACGTTCCTGGCGCGGGGTGACGTCGCGCTTTCGATGTCCGTGGCGACGGTCTCCACGATCCTCGCCCCTTTCATCACGCCGTACCTCGCCCTGCTGCTGGCGGGACACGTTCTCGATGTCGAGGCCGCCCCCATGGTCGTGGACATCCTGAAGACCGTGCTGGTCCCTGTCATCGCCGGCCTGCTCGTACGACGCCTGGCCAGCGGACTGGTCCGCCGTTGCCTGCCTGCCCTTCCCTGGCTGTCCGCCGTTACCGTCGGCGTGATCGTCCTGATCGTCGTGGCCGCAAGCGCCTCCGCGCTCAAGGGCGCGGCGGCCGTCATCCTGCTGGCGGTAGTACTGCACAACGGCCTGGGCCTTGCCCTCGGCTACGCAGCCGGCAGGATCGCCAAGCTCGACCCCGCGGCGAGCCGGGCGATGGCCTTTGAGGTCGGCATGCAGAACTCCGGGCTCGCTGCGTCCTTGGCCGCAACGTACTTCGCCCCACTGACGGCGCTCCCCGCCGCGGTCTTTTCGGTCTGGCACAACCTGTCCGGCGCCCTGGTTGCGGCATGGATGAACCGGCGTTCCAGGTAGCCGTCGCAGTTCTCCCCGAGGAGTCGCTCACAGCACCGGTGAGCGAGACCGACAATGTCTGTGTCTGTGCCTGTGCCTGTCTTCTGCAACTGCAACTGCAACTGCAACTGCAACTGTGGCTGTGTCTGCGGCAGGGCAAGGTTGGACGATCGACCGGATCGCGTCGGGCTCTCCGTGGTTCTCCTTCTTGCTGGGAGCCGGGCGGACCGCCAGGCCCGGTCCGGCATCCCGCCCGCCGTGCCTCAGAGGCGGTGCAGGCGGGCGAGGGTCTCCTCCAACTCGGCCTGTAGGGCGCTGCTGGCGGCGTTGGCATCGCCCCGCTCGATGGCCCGCACCAGGGCCTCGTGGGCTTCGTCCCCGTGATTCGGTTCGTGGGTCCGGAGGTCGAGGATGTCCAGCAGGCCGATCAGTCCCGTGCGGAGTGCGGGGACGAATTCGACGAACAGGTCGCTCAGCACGGGGTTGTGGGCGCCGGCTACGACCGCGGCGTGCAGTGCGATGTCGGCGTCGACAAAGGCCGCGTCATCGCCGGCCGCCGCGGCGCGGCGAGCCTCCAAGGCGGCCCGCATGGCGGTGAGATCGACCTTCGTGCGGCGCTGCGCGGCCAGGCGCGCGGCCTGCACCTCGACGAGCATGCGGACCTCGTAGACGTCGGTGACCGCGGCGCGCCGTAGCCGGGTGGGCCAGTCCTCTTCGGGCTCGGTGGCGATGACGAAGACTCCGGCGCCCTGGCGGGCCTGGACCAGACCGGCCCCGGCCAGGGCGCGCAGCGCTTCGCGCACGGTGGAGCGGCCCACGCCGAGAGTCTTGGCCAGGGCGGTCTCGGCCGGCAGCTTGGTCCCCACCGGCCACTGTCCCCCGGTGATCTGGTCGCGCAGGTGCTGGGTGGCCTGTTCGACCAGCGGACTGGGACGGAGGGCACTGAGCGGCATTCCGCCATCACCTCTCAGGTTGTCTGACTATGCGAGTGGTGAGTCTACTCGGTGCGGGGCTACCGCCAGGCGAACCGGGCGACCGGCCACGCAAGGGGTGGGGACGACTTGACGACCACGGCCGCACCTTCATTGAGAGGTACCAACCACCCAACCAGCCTCACCAACCACCCAACCACTCTCACCAACCCCCAACCATCCTCACGAACCACCCTCACCAACCCCCCCCCGACGCGCCAGAGGCTTTGGTCGTAGGGCGTCCGGCGACACCTCGGCTCCACCTCTCCAAGTTCCTCAGGTTGTCTGAGGAGTTGGCGGCGGCTACTGTACTCAGCATGCTGCTGCACGAGCTCCTTCTCCTCGGCTGCCGCTGCGGGGCCTGACACGACCGGCACCCCGTAGCGGGGTATCAGGCTGCGCCGGTCGTCAGACGGCCGACCGAGAGAAGTTCCGCCACATGGGCTCCTGTGAAACCACGAAGTTCCCCACCTTGCGCACTCCGTCCGGTGAGATCCCGGTGGACGCACCACGGTGGAATCCGCAACGACCGAGTGCGATGCCGCACCATCGCTACCAGCCGGTGCACGAACGCGTCGCCCTGCCCCCGACGGACCGGGACTGGCCTTCCCGTCGGATCGAGCGCGCCCCTCTGTGGGTTCCGGTGGACCTGCGCGACGGCAACCAGGCGCTGGCGGAACCGATGGACATCGCACGCAAGCGGCGGATGTTCGACCTCCTGGTCGCCATGGGCTTCAAGGAGATCGAGGTCGGCTACCCGTCCGCCAGTCAGACCGACTTCGATTTCGTCCGTCACCTGGCCGACGGCGGTGCGGTCCCCGACGACGTGACCATCTCCGTCTTCACGGCGGCCCGCCGGGACCTCATCGACCGCACCGTCACCTCCATCGAGGGGCTTCCGCGCACCCTCGTCCACCTCTACACGGCCACCGCGCCCACCTGGCGGGACGTGGTCCTGGGCCGGTCCCGCTCCGAGGTGCACGGACTGATCCTGGACGCGGCCGCCCATCTGCTGCGGCGGGTCGAGGAACGGCCCGCGGCGGACATCCGGTTCGAGTTCTCCCCCGAGGTGTTCAACCTCACGGAACCGGACTTCGTCCTGG
This sequence comes from Streptomyces sp. RGM 3693, assembly GCF_050471125.1. NCBI lineage: Bacteria > Bacillati > Actinomycetota > Actinomycetes > Kitasatosporales > Streptomycetaceae > Streptomyces > Streptomyces sp. RGM 3693. The sequence continues at coordinate 896,748 of NZ_JBMPPQ010000003.1, read as the reverse complement.
AGGTCTGTAACAGCGTTACCGAACTGTGGGAGGCGTGCGCGGAACGTCCGGTCGTGCACAACCTGCCGGCGACGGTGGAGGTCGCGACCCCCAACGTGTACGCCGACCAAATCGCCTACATGGACCGTCACTTGGCCCGACGCGAAGCGGTGATCCTCTCCGTCCACCCGCACAACGACCGCGGCACCGGAGTTGCCTGTGCCGAGCTCGCCCTGCTGGCAGGTGCGCAGCGGGTGGAGGGCTGCTTGTTCGGCAACGGTGAACGGACGGGCAACGTCGACCTGGTCACCCTGGCCTTGAACCTGTACACCCAGGGCGTGAACCCGATGATCGACTTCTCCGATATCGACGCTGTACGCGAGGTGGTGGAGCACTGCACCCGGCTGCCGCTCCACCCGCGCCACCCCTACGGTGGCGAACTCGTCCACACGGCCTTCTCCGGCACCCACCAGGACGCCATCGCCAAGGGCCTGGCGCACCACGCGAAGCAGGCCGCCGACCAGGGACTCGGCGTCGCGGACGCGCCCTGGGCGGTGCCGTACCTGCCCATCGATCCGGGCGACATCGGCCGCACGTACGAGGAAGTCATCCGCATCAACTCCCAGTCAGGCAAGGGCGGTATCGCCCACCTGCTGCACACCCAGCACGGCCTGGACCTGCCCAGGACGATGCGCCCGGACTTCTCCCGCACCGTGCAGCAGGTGTCCGACGCCAGTGGGCGGGAACTGTCGCACAAGGACCTGTGGGAACTCTTCCGTACCACGTACCTCAGCCCTGCCGAGGACGGCCCGGTCCAGCTGGTCTCCTGGAACACCACGGAAACCGCCCCCGGCAACCACCGGTTCGCCTGCGTCCTGCACATCGACGACCGGGAGCACCACTGCCAGGGGTCCGGAAACGGGCCGCTGTCCGCCCTCGCCGACGCCCTCGGCTCCGTCGGGATCCCGATCGACATCCTGAACTACGCAGAGCACGCCACGACTACGGGACCGGGCAGCCACGCCGCCTCCTACGCCGAGTGCCGGGTGCGGGACGTCACCTGTTGGGGAGCGGGCTGGGACACCTCCATTTTGGCTGCGTCGATCCACGCCGTCATGGCCGCCGTCAACCGAGCCGTAAGGAGCTGACCACGCCCGCGGCTGCCGTAATCCGCGCGAACAGCGTGGCCCTCGTCCGCGACGCTGCCCCTCTTCTGCAAGAGGTCTCACTGACCGTACGACCTGGCGAGCACTGCCCACCGCACTGGGCGCTGCACTGCGCGCTGCACTGGGCACTGCTCGACGCCAATGGCGCGGGAAGGAGCAGCCTGAGGTAGCCGAGACCCTCCGGCGGCGGCCCGGTCTTGTCGGCATCGCGGAATCGACTGAGGGCGCGAACATCCCTGGCCAACAGGCGCGTTGGGGACCGCCCAGCACAGCGGAATGGATCTGCGGATTCTGGGCACCAACGGATTCTCGTCAATCCGCCGCCATAGAGACGTCATTGACCCTTCCGGGGGTATCTATTTGCCTCTCACTTGCGCCCTCTTGGAGATCTTCTGGTGAGCTTGCTGCGGGGATTGTCAACTAGGGGGACGGTATGGCGATCGAGCTGCCGGAGCAGGTGGTGTCGTTCCTTGTGCCGGCCGTCACCTTTGTCGCCGACCAGGCCGTAACTGCCGCCACCTTCGGAATCGCGGAAGCGGCTGAGGCGCTGGTAGTCGAAGCCGCCGGCGATCCCCTCGTCAAGACCGCCGGAAGGCCGTGGACGGCCTGGTCTGCCAGTCCGGCGCGTCCGGCAAGTCCGGCGATTCCTCCCTCGGCGTCTCCGACGGCGGCGCAGCGGGAGGAAATACGGGGGAGGGCGAGAGTTTCTCCATCCATCCGGAGGTCTTACACGCACGCGCGGAACAGCTGCGTGCGCATGCGCATGCGCGGACGGTGGCTTCACATGCCGCCGAATTCGAGTCGAACGCTGCGGGGGCGAGCTTCGAATGAGCAATCCGATCGTCAAGGCACTGGAGCGCGGCGCGCAGAAGCTGGGCAAAACGCTGGCGAAGGATGCGAGCAAGGCCGTCCAGGACCTCTACCACGGGGCGGGCGACAGGTTGAAGAAGGTCGCCACCAACCATGCCGAGAACGACGCCAAACACGCTGCGGAGCTCGACAAACTCCTCAAGGAGCGCGGGCACCAGGAGACCTCTAAAAGCCCTCATCCGACCGCAACAGGAGGCAAGTCCAAACACCCGGGCACGAACAGCAAGACGCGGGAGCAGCAGGACGAGAACCATCCGAACAACAACACCCGACCCGAGAACGCCAAGGAGGACTGCGGGGATCCGGTGGACGTCGCCACCGGAGACGTTTTCCTGACGGAAACCGACGTGTCCCTTCCCGGCATCCTGCCTCTCCGGTTTGTGCGGAAGTTCGAGTCCTCGTACCGCGTCGGCCGGCACATAGGGCCGTCGTGGTCCTCCACGATTGACCAGCGCCTGGAGATCGACGAGCAGGGGATCGTCTTCGTCACCGAGGACGGAATGCTGCTGTCCTACGATCCGCCTGAACCTGGTCAGCGCACACTGCCGGCCCACGGACCTCGCTGGCCGTTGTTCCGCACACCTCAGGGCGATTGGGCCATTGAAAATCCCAGGACCGGACACACGCGATACTTCTCCGAAGCCGCACACGACCCCGGCTCGGCCCTGCTCGATGAGTTAACGGATCGCAACGGCAACTACCTCTCCTTCGACTACGAGGAAGAGACCGGCGCTCCGCTCGCCATCAGGCACTCCGGTGGTTACCACCTCAAGTTCACCTGCGACGAACAGGGCCGTGTTGCAGCACTGCACCTCGCCGGCGGCGCGGAAGACGGGGGTGATGCCCTGGTCGTGTCGTACGGACACGACGACATGGGCAACCTCACCGAGGTCACCACATCCTGCGGAATTCCTGGCCGGTATGAGTACGACGATCTCCATCGGATGACCGCCTGGGTAGATACCAACGGCAGCCGCTACGAGTACACCTACGATCCGAGCGGCCGCTGCGTTTCTCAGGGTGGCACCGAAGGCCACCTGCGCTACCACTACGCATACCGTCAAGCCGACCCCGAAACCGGCCACCGCATCACCACGGCCACCAACTCCCTTGGCCACACCAGCTACTACCGGATCAACGAACGACTTCAAGTCGTGGCCGAGACCGATCCCCTGGGCAACACCAGCAGGAAACAATGGGACAACCGGGACCAGCTCCTCTCCTCCACGGATGCGTTTGGAAACGTCACCAGATACGTATGGGATGAAGACCGCAACCTGACGGCGATCCAACTGCCCGATGGCAGTGTGCAGACGATCACCTGCAATGCGCTCCACTTGCCGGTGGAGATAACCGGCGCCAATGGCGCGGTGTGGCAGCAGGAGTGGGACGGCAACGGCAACCGCACATCGGTCACCACTCCGGACGGCGCGCGTTCGACGTTCACCTACGATGCGGCCGGGGCTGTTACGGCGGTCACGGATCCGACGGGGGCAACAAGGCACTTCGTCAACGGCGACGCAGGACTGCCGACGGCCATCAGGGATCCGCTGGGGAACACCACGTCCGTCGTCCGCGACGCATTTGGGCATGTCACACAGCTGATTGATGCAACCGGGGCGATCGTCCGACTGGAGTGGACCGTCGAAGGCAATCCCACCCGGCGCATCGTGCAGGACGGCCGCGAGGAGTCGTGGACGTGGGACGGCGAGGGAAACTGTTTGTCGCATACCGACACCAACGGTGGCCTCACGCATTACGCGTACACGCACTTCGACCAGTTGGCGGCGCGCACAGGCCCCGACGGCGTCCGGTACGAGTTCTCCTACGACACCGAACTTCAAGTGACCAGCGTTCGGAATCCGCAGGGGCTCACCTGGGACTACCTCTACGATGCGGCGGGACGTCTGATATCCGAGACGGATTTCGACGATCGCACCGTCACCTACCAGTACGACACCGCCGGCCGGCCGACGTCCCGGACCAATCCGCTGGGGCAGACCATCACCTATGCCTGGAATCCGGTGGGCCAGTTGATGAGCAAGGACGCCGCGGGCGAGGTCACTAAATACCGCTACAACATGGCCGGCGACCTCATCGGTGCCGCATCCCCGACCTCCACGCTGACCTACGAACGAGACGTCATGGGCCGCGTGTTGTCAGAGACCGTGGACGGTCGCACGACGACCTATTCCTATGACGGCGAAGGCCGCCGCATCTCCCGCGTCACCCCCACGGGCGTGGCCACACACCTTGCCTACGACCTCGCCGGGAATCGCACAGAGATGTCCGTGCACGGGCACAGGATGGCGTTCACACACGATGAACTGGGCCGTGAAGTGCATCGGGCTTTCGGCACCGCGCACGACGTCGTCATGCTCACCACTGCCTGGGACGAGCGCAGTCGGCCCGTCCACCAGAAGCTGGCCACACAAACCCACACCCTCCGCTCGCGTGCCTACCGCTACCGCTCCGACAGCTACCTCACGGCCGTCATCGATGAGCTGAGAGGAACGCAAAGTCACTTCGATCTGGATCAGGTCGGTCGACCGGTGGCCGTGACGGCGGAGAACTGGTCCGAGTCGTATGCCTACGACGCGGTCGGCAATCAGACGACGGCCGAGTGGCCGGACCGCGCCGGCCGCATCGCCGCTCGTGGCGAGCGCACATACTCCGGCACCCGACTTCTGACCGCTGGCAGGATCCAGTACATATACGACGGCGCCGGGCGCACCCTCCAACGCCAGAAAACCCGGCTGTCAAAGAAACCGGATACCTGGCGCTATGAGTGGGATGCCGAAGACCGCCTGATCGCCTGTTCCACCCCGGACGGGACGGTATGGAACTACACATACGACCCATTGGGCCGCAGGACCGCCAAGCGTCGGCTGGCGGCGGACGGTTCGATCGCGGAAGAAACTCTCTTCACCTGGGACGGCACCCGCCTCGCGGAACAGACCACTCCCCATACCGGCGTCACGCTGACCTGGGATCACGATGACCATCGCCCCCTGACACAGACCGAGCGGCGGCTCAGCTGGGACCAGTCCGAGATCGACTCCCGCTTCTTCGCCATCATCACCGATCTCGTCGGTACCCCCACGGACCTCGTCGACGAGACCGGACACGTTGCCTGGTACTCCCGTAGAACGCTCTGGGGAACTACTGCACGGAATCGCGATGCCACCGCCCACACACCGCTGCGGTTTCCTGGCCAATACGACGACGAGGAAACCGCCCTCCACTACAACTTCCACCGCCACTACGACCCCGATACGGCGCGCTACGCAACGCCCGATCCGCTCGGCCTGGAGCCCGCACCGAATCCCGCCACCTATCCGCACAACCCCCACAGCTGGTCCGACCCTCTGGGACTGTCCCCCGAGAGCTGCCCGAAGAAGAAGGCCCAGCGCAGCGACCCCGAGCAGGTGTGCACCGTCGGGGACTACGCTCAGGAGTCCATCCCAGCGCAGAGCAAGTCCCAGAAGTTCACCGCTGAGGAGCGACGGCAGGTCAACGACCTTGGTGAGCAATTCGGTTGCCACACATGCGGTTCCAAGGACCCGATGTCGAAGGGCGGGAACTTCGTGCCCGACCATCAACCCATCAGCTCATGGGTCCCGGACGGGACACCGCAGCGCCTCTACCCGCAATGCCTGCCGTGCAGCCGGCAGCAAGCGGGCTGGGCAAGGCAGCTCGCGCCTATCATGAGGCCCTTGTACGAGAGCAAGGGGAAGTGACGGAGGGTATGGAAACTCCCGCTGAATCGGTACACAGCCCGACGAAATGGATTGAGTCCACCGGCGGCCCGTTCGTCATCGTCCCGGCCCCTCATGCCGCCGTTTGGCAGGGAATCGAAGGGGATGACTACGACGAGGCGTGTCTCGTTGAAGACTATGTCGGGCGAGTGGAATTCGGCCCGGCAGCCCAGAAAGTGCCGGGCATCGTCGTGGCGGACGAGCCGTTGCCTGCCACGTTCCTGCCAGATCTCCAGTGCTTGCTCCAATGGAGCTATGCACCGTCCGAGCAGGCACTGATCGACGGCGCCCGCAGGTCGTTCGATGGCATCGACAACTGGCACCAAGGCCCCGTGCTCGACGTCCATGACCCATTGATCATGTTCGATGCAACGATCCCGGGCAATTCTCTGGAGCAGGCCGAGACGCTATCCGTCTCGTTGCCGACGGGTAGTTACCAGTTCCACACCGCAGACTTCGAAATCGGCGACGATGTCGCGGGACGCCTGCACGCCATCAGGCCGCTCGATCCGTACCGCTCGTGAACCCCTGGCGGCCCGGCGGCCGGCCCGACACGACGAACACCAGGCATGTTGCCCCTCATCGCACGGAAGTTCCTCACGAACGGCCTTTATCTCTGGGTGGTTTGGGGCGATTCGGTCGTGGAGCGTGTGCAGATGTGAGCCGTGGCGAGAAGGCGTGCGGCGGCCGGGGAACGTCACGGAAAAGCTGGGAATCGGCGAACGGTGCCGCCCGGATATCCCCGATCCATGTACTGCGGCTGATGCCCACCCCCGATACTGTCGAGAGCGCGGGTTATCCGATAAGCGGGGCGGATTCAGTTCGTGGCAGTCGTGAAATTCAGCGTGTCACAGCGGAGTTGGGGCGCATTCCGCATTAGTTTTCATAGCCGTACGAAGTCGATCAACTTCTGATCGCTTCCGTTCGACCTACCGGAGATGAAATGCGCAAGCTTCGTAAGGCCGCCGTTGTGATCGCCGTACTGGGCAGCGTTGGCCTCCTCGGTGCCGGCACTGCAATTGCCCATGGTGGGAGTCATGGCGGGACGAACTCCTTCTCCAGCGACGAGGAGGAGGGCGGAAGGGGAGGCGGCAAGGACGGACTCTTCAACGTCTCCCAGGGCACCCAGTGCCGGTCGCACGATCTGAACATTGACGTCCTCGGCGCGGTCGGCGTCCTCGACGGCGTGCTGGGGAGCGCCCTCAACGGCGAGGGCTCCGCGGGTGCCCAGCAAAGCAAGCTGGGCTCCAGCATGGGATGCAACAACGGCGCCTTCCAGAAGTAGGGGCAGTCAGTCCCGGTGCCGAGCCGCCGTCTGGGCACCGGGACTTGTTCTTGACCGGCGGCAGTTCCTCAATGGCTCTTGAGGGCAGAGGCGATGAGTGCACCGCCGCCCTTGGGGAGTCCGTCACCTCTGCGGCGAAAGCCGGAGAGGTGACCGGCATGTGGAAGGGCGGGATTGGTGATCCGTCGCCCTTCCACGTGTTTCACCTTGTAACTGCTGTCCCGCTGGTACTGCCGGCCGACCAAGTTGTCTGCGGCGACCTGCGCGAGGGCATAGAAGCTCGGCTGTCCCAGGCCCGCGGCTTCAGCTGCCTTGAGATTGTGTACCGCGGCCGCCAGAGCGTTCGCGGCGAAGCCGGTGCGCCTCATGCCGTCGAGGCAGGTCTCGCCTCCGTGTGTGAACACCCCGAGCGCACCCAGCAGCTTCTCGCGGGTCAGGATCAGGCGGGCGGACGCGACCGCCCGCCTCAGGCGCAGTTCGTCTTGATGGCGTGTGGCGTGTGGCGTGTGGCGTGTGGAGGCGTGCGGTGTTTGTCGGGTCGACTTCTTCTGTTGACGTGCACGTCTTTGTGTCGGCTGGTGGGTCAGCAGTTGGTTGACGAGCGGTTGGGTCAGGTGTCGCCGCTGCCGGCCACGGCGATGGCGCGGATCTCCACCAGTAGTTCGGGGCGGGCTAGTTGGGTTACTCCGACGGCGGTCCACGATGGATAGCGGTCGGGGAGGTATGCGTCCTTGACCCGGGCGAACTCCTCTATGTCGCCCCGGAGATCAGTGTGGAACGTGGTCAGTTCGACGATGTCGGCCAGGCTCGCTCCGGCGGCTTCGAGGACGGTCTGTACGCCGCCGAACGCCAGTCGGGCCTGGGCGCCCATGCCGTCGGCGGGCTGCATGGTGGTTGCGTCGACGCCCACCTGGCCCGATACCCAGATCAGGTCGTCGACCCGGGTAGCCTGCGAGAAGTGCAGCTGGTCGTACATCGCCCGGGTGGGGGGCGGGTTGATCGATTGGCGCTTCGTGTCGTGGGAAGCCATTGCGGATCCGATCAGAGGAGTTGGCGGAAGACGGGTGAGCGGAACGGGTCTCCCGGGTTCAACTTCGCCATCTCGTCCACGAAGAGGACGCCGTTGCGGGCGAAGTGCTCGTTCACGTCCGGTAGGGGACGGAACGTCGCGTCGTCGCCGAAGAAGCGGAGGACCAGGGTGTGGCGGTCCGGGCATCCGGCATCGACGCCGACGCCGCCGTGCAGTGAGCGGGGATGCAGTGCGAGGACGTCGCCGGGCTCGATGGCCCACGAGAGCACGTCGTGGGCGTCGGGGTCGATCGCGCGCTCGGCGTCGATGTCTGGCAGGCGGGGCAGGACGCCGTGACCGTGGAGGGGTTCGGTCGGATCGTCGGGGTTGGCGAAAGTGGTCCCGTCGTACTGGATGCCGCGGTAGGAGCCCCGGACGATCTCCAACGAGTTCTGTCGGGGGACCGGTTGGAAGCTGATCCAGGCGTTGGCCCAGTGCTGGCCGGCCCACGGCAGGTACGCGGTGTCCTGGCGCCAGGCGCTGCGGGCGCCGCGTCCGCCGGCCTTGAGGAAGATCTCCTCGGCGAACTACCAGACGTGCTCCGACCCCCACAGGTCGGCGAAGAGCCGGCTGAACGGCATCGACGAGACCATGGCGTCGAGCCGGTCCTTGGCGAGCGGATTGGCGTTGTCGACGTGTGACTGCTGCTCGGTCCCGTCGAACATTGAGGATGCGTTCGGGCCGGGGTTCGCGACGGCCCAGTCGAACGCCTCGCGGCATCGTGCCAACTGGGCTTCGTCGAGGCAGTCCTTGAGGAGGGCGGCGCCGTCGTTCCGGAACGCTGCCCGCACTGACTCGTCCATCGGTGGTTCCTCCTTCGTATCGGGAGTTGGGAGAACGGTAAGGACCCTCATTGATTTACACAACAGGTGTTATGTGAAGTGTGTGGCAGAATCGCGAGGTGTCGAAGAGGAGGGCCGACGAGTGAGTGGCGATGGCGGATCCGCGCCGGTCGTGCGGCGTGGGCGCCCGACCGGTGACCACGAGGTGAAGCGGGCGGAGTTGCTGAAGGCGGCGACATCGGTGATTGCGGAGGAGGGCTACGCCAACGCATCGCTGCGCAAGGTGGCCCAACGCGCGGGGTGCACGACCGGGGCGGTGACGTACTACTTCGCGAACAAGGAAGCGCTGGTCGTCGCGTTGGCCGAGAGCCGGTTCGACAGCTACGACGCGATGCTCGAAGCCAGCCGCGCCCAGACCGACGTCAAGGGGCTCTTCGAGTGGTGGCTGGATCGGACCATCGGCGATCCCGAGTTCTGGCCCGTGATGTCCCAACTGCTCGCCCACGCACGGTACGAACCGGCCTTCGCCGCCCTCATCGAGCAGCGCTACACCCGCTACCGGGGCGTGTACGCCTCGATCCTCGCGACCGGGCAGGCGCAGGGCACTATCCGTGACGACATCCCCGCCGACCTGCTCGCCGACCACCTCAGTGCGATCGGCGACGGGTGGATGGTGATGTTCCCCTTCGAGCCCGAGAGGTTCACGCCGAGCCGGGTCCAGGCACTCCTCGACTCCGCCGTCGCCTTGATCTCTCCGACCCAGGGCACCTCTCGCACGTCCGGTTCGTGATCCGTCCACCCGCCCGGGCGGCGCCCTCCCTTTGCGAAGTGGATGCGTCCGTGGGGCTCACGCATCAGGGGCGCGGCCCGGGTCAGGTTCCCCGGTCGGTGATGCATCCAGGTGCCCTGTGAGAACGGGTCGGTCACCCAGTCGTGATGGGCGGTGTCGACCACTTCGATGTCTGGGGCGAAGGTCCGCAGGGCGCGCTGCACGGCCTCGCGGTCCGCACCGTTGATCGCCGAGGCGTCGGAGCAGAAGCAGACGACGAGGTGTCACCGTCGTGCCGGTATTCCGTCCTGGCGGTGTTGATGGGGTGTTTGCCGACCGGGGCGTTGGCGGCGAAGGGTTCGATCTCGCCCTTGACTCGCGCCCAGATCTTGAGCGTCTTCATCGGCTGTTTCTGCTCGATCATGGTGCGCACCGATCGAGGGACCGGAGGGGCGATGGTCACGTCGCTCAGGGCGTTGAGGGGCAGTGCCGCAACGGCGCGCCGCGCTCCGAGGCGTTCGCCTTCGCGGGTGGTCACGGTGACCCCGGACCCGTCGTCCTCGATCGCCGTCACCGGTGTGGACAGGCGCAGTTCGGCCTTGGTCTCGTCGACGATCGCGTCGAGCAGTCGCTTGGTCCCGCCCTGGATCGGCCAGTGACTGGCGATTTCGATGAACGCGTCCCAGTCGCCGAAGCTGGTCGCGGCCCAGAAGGGGAACTGTGCGATGCCCTGCTCGCGGGCGGAGTGGACCAGCGACGACAGCACGCCGCCGAGCACGTCCCGGTCTTGCGGGGAGAGTAGATCTTCTCGATCCGCAAGGGTGTGGACAGGCCGATGTCGTAGCGCTCCAGTTCGTGCCAGACGTGCCGTTGGGGCCAGTGCGCGTAGGCGCCGCCGAATTCGACGGAGCGGCCGAACGCCTCAGCTGAGAAGGTCCGACGTCGATCCTGTCGCGTGCTTCGAGCAGTGCCACCGAGTGGCCCGCGATGCCGAGATCCCGGGCCGCAGTCACACCGGCGAAGCCGGCACCGACCACCGCAACGTCATGCATGTACATGGTGGACATGAACTCCCGTCGTGTAAGGGTCAGTTGAGGGGTGCCGTACTGAGTCTCATGTTTTTACGCAACGGCTGATACGTGAATTGGGTGGAAGGTCGGTGGGAGGTCGGCCGGGGGTCGGTGGAGGGGAGGCGGACCCTTTCCGGTTGCAGTCCACTGTCCCTGCTGGGTAGGAACTCTGCCGGCCTAAAAGTAGGCCGGGCGGAACCTGTTCGGATGTGTGGGGATGTGCTCGGATTGCGGAGGGTGAAAACTGCGCCCGGGTCTGGGTCTCATTGCGGCCCGGAATGGTAGTGGTAAGCGGAACGGCGGGCGGCGAACGGAATTCATCAATCGCCGCTGACAGGGGAGAGCTCAACGCCTGTCGCTGAAGTTGCCGAGCCGGGACGCAGTGAAGGCCCGGTGGAATCCACCGGGCCTTCACTTCTGAGTAGCGGGGACAGGATTTGAACCTGCGACCTCTGGGTTATGAGCCCAGCGAGCTACCGAGCTGCTCCACCCCGCGACGACCTGATGAACTCTACGGCAACAGCCGGGATCGGTCGAATTGACGTTCGCGCCCGGCCCGACGGCGACGGGCTCGCCGTACTCGGCCGCTCGGTACGTCTCGCCTATGGCGGCCCGCGCGCCGGCTGGGAGCCCGAGCTGCTGCCGGCCCCCGAGTGGGTCGCCCTACCCTCCGCGGGTAGGAGCGTCAGCGGCTTCGGCGGGGCCGATGTGAAGCGTCGTCACCCGCCCGCATGGCCCGGAGCGTCCCGTTCCCGCGTTCCAGGCGGCTTACGTTTCCGCTGGACAGAGCCCCTTTTCGCGTTCCAGCGTCCCGAACTGTTCGGATTTCGTTGCAGCCCGGACGGATCACCCCGCACGCTCGGGTCATCCCGGCACCTCACCCACCGCACCGTCGAAGGGGCTCACTCACGTGTCCAGCGTTCGCAACTGCCGCACCCGCAGGCCGTCGCCGGCCCGCCCCCGGCTGCCGGGCGTTCAGCCGTCCGCCGAGAGCTGAGCGGCGCGACGTATGTTCAGCCTCCAGATCAACGGCCAGGACGCCGAGAACATCAGCACCATGGACGCTCTGTATGCGCATCACATCACCCTGACGCGCGGTTCGGAGCACAGCGAACTTTTCGACGACTGGATCAACTCCGCGATCAACAACGGCCCGAATGCCGGGAGGAACTTCGCCGTCACAACGTATGACGGAAACAATCAGCAAATACATCGGTGGGAGTTCACCGACGCGTGGATCTACAAAGTGGTGGGCGAGTCGATCAGCATCATCTTCAGCAAGATGGAGGTCGTCTGAGGTCGTCCGGTAACTGGTGGCGAGGTGTTGTGCGGCGACGGCGATCCGCTCCGGCCGGGCGGAGCGGATCGCCCGTTCCCGTCGTCCTCGGGCAGCCCGCGGGGTAGGTATGTGCGGGTGACGCCCTGGGGCTTCGCAACTGTGACCAAAAGAGGAAGGCCAGCCACTATGAGTTCTCCGAGCATCCTGATTTCCGGCGCCAGCATCGCGGGACCGGCCCTCGCCTCCTGGCTCGCCCAGGCCGGCTGGGACGTCACCGTCATCGAACGCTTCGACCGGCTGCGCGACGAGGGCCAGAACATCGACATCCGCGGCAGCGGCCGCGAAGTGCTGCGCCGGATGGGTCTCGAAGACGCCGTACGCGCCGCTCACACGCACGAGACCGGTCTGGACTTCGTCGACGAGCTCGGCCGGCCGCTAGCACGTTTCGCCGCCGGCACCGACGACACCTCGGGTGGTACCGCCGAGCTGGAGATCCTGCGCGGGCGACTCGGGCAGATCCTCTACGACCACTCGTCAGCCGAAGCCGCTTACGTCTTCGGCGACCAGATCACCGCGCTGCATGACGACGGGCACGGTGTGGACGTCGAGTTCCGCCACGGATCGGCCCGCCGGTTCGATGCGGTGGTCGTCGCGGAGGGGCTCCGTTCGCGCACGCGCTCGATGGTGATACCGGATGTCCGCCTGCGCGAACTCGGCGTTTACAGCGCCTACCTCACGATTCCGCGCACCGACGCCGACGACAACCGGTGGCGGTGGCTGATCTGTGACCGTGGCCGCGGCGTGACCCTGCGGCCGGACGACGTCGGCACCATCCGGGCCGGGCTGAACATGTTCGGCTCCGTGCGCGGTCTCGATCGCCTGGACCGCGACGAGATCGTCACGATCCTGCGCGCGACATTCGCCGACGTGGGCTGGGAAACCCCACGGATTCTCGACGCCCTCGACGAAGCCCCGCTGTACTTCGAGGCGCTCGGGCAGGCCCGGCTTCCGTGTTGGAGCCGCGGCCGGGTCGTGCTCCTCGGGGACGCCGCCTACTGCGCCTCGCCGATCAGTGGCATGAGCACGACCTTAGCCCTCACCGGTGCGTACGTTCTGGCCGGCGAGCTCGCCCACCACACCGATACGCACACCGCGTTCGCTCGGTACGAGGCGATCATGCGCCCGTTCGTCGAGAAGGCCCAGCAACTCCGACCGGGGCTCCCACGGATCCTCTATCCCCGCACCCGTCGGCAGCGATCGTTGCTCTGGGCCGGTCTGCGGACGGCCGCCAGCCCGCTGGTCAATCGGCTCGGAGACGTCTCGGGTGCACTGTTCAGCCCGCCCGCGGACGCGCTCCGCCTGCCTGACTTCGCGATGACGGCACGGCACGGCGGGTGACCTGAGCGGATGTGGTCGGGGGGTGGGCGAGCCCGCCGCCCCTGGCGGTGCCGCGCGGGTCCTTCCCCGAGGACCCGCGCGGCACCGGTGTTCGGTCGTTGCCCCGCCAGTAAGCCGCGAATCGCAGGACCTGCGCACCGGCTGCTTCGCACCGCGTTGCCCCGTCGAGCAACTCGACGGGGCAACGAGACGGGGGCGGAATTGATCAACAGCGTCGTTTCGAACGGTGGATCCTTCTTCGGGGGTCTTCGTGGCGTGCGTGGGAAGGGCTCCGGGCCGCGGGAGTGGTCAGCGGAACCGGTTGATCGCGTCGATGTGCTTCGCGCGCAGTTCCTCGTCGCGCACGCCCAGGCCCTCCGCCGGGGCCAGGCACAGCACGCCGACCTTGCCCTGGTGGACATTGCTGTGCACGTCGTGGACGGCGAGCGCGGTGTCGGCCAGCGGGTAGGTGCAGGAGAGGGTGGGGTGGATCTTCCCCTTGGAGACGAGGCGGTTCGCCTCCCACGCCTCGCGGTAGTTGGCGAAGTGGGTGCCGACGATGCGCTTGAGGTGCATCCACAGATAACGGTTGTCGAACTCGTGACGGTAGCCGGAGGTCGACGCGCAGGTGACGATAGTGCCGCCCCTGCGGGTGACGTAGACGGACGCCCCGAAGGTCTCCCGGCCGGGGTGCTCGAAGACGATGTCCACGTCCTCGCCGCCGGTCAACTCCCGGATGCGGGCGCCGAACCGCTTCCACTCCCGCGGATTCTGGGTCTGCTCGTCGCTCCAGAAACGGTAGTCCTCGGCCGAACGGTCGATGATCGCCTCCGCGCCCATGCTCCGGCACACCTCGGCCTTGCGCGGGTTGGAGACCACACAGACGGGGTTGGCTCCGCCGGCGAGGGCGAGCTGGGTGGCGTACGAGCCCAGACCGCCGCTGGCGCCCCAGATCAGCACGTTGTCGCCCTGCTTCATGCCGGCGCCGTTGCGGGAGACCAGCTGACGGTAGGCGGTGGAGTTCACCAGACCCGGGGCGGCGGCCTCCTCCCAGGTGAGGTGGGCGGCCTTGGGCATCAGCTGGTTGGACTTGACCAGGGCTATCTCGGCCAGGCCGCCGAAGTTGGTCTCGAAGCCCCAGATCCGCTGGGCCGGGTCGAGCATGGTGTCGTCGTGCCCGTCCGCGCTCTCCAGCTCCACCGACAGGCAGTGCGCCACGACCTCGTCGCCGGGCTTCCAGACGTTCACACCCGGGCCGGTGCGCAGCACCACACCGGCCAGGTCGGAGCCGAGGATGTGGTACGGCAGGTCGTGGCGGGCGGCCAGCGGCGAGGTGCGCCCGTAGCGCTCCAGGAAGCCGAAGGTCGGCAGCGGCTCGAAGAGGGACGACCACACGGTGTTGTAGTTGACCGAGCTGGCCATCACCGCGATCAGGGCCTCGCCGGGCCCCAGTTCGGGCACCGGTACCTCGTCGACCCGCAGTGACTTGCGCGGGTCCTTGTCCGCGCTGGGCATGCCGCGGAACATCTCGGTGTCCTCTTTGTGGACCGTCACGGCCCGGAAGGACTCGGGCAGGGGAAGCGCGGCGATGTCCTCGGGGGTGCGGTCGGGCGCGCTGATCGCGGCGAGCAACTCGCTCAGGGCATGACTGTCGGGCATGGTGGATCGGCTCCTTTGGGCGTTTCGTCAGGTGGTGAGGTGCGGGGCGGTGGGGCGCCCCGGCGTGGGGACGAGGACGGCGGGTGGGGGAGTCGCGGGTCTCGCCTTTTTGGGCAGAGCCGTAGCCGCTAGCGGTCACCGTCGGCTCGGCGACGGGAACGACGGTTTGGGGCGGGCCGGTTCAACGTGGTGTGGCGTCCTCCAGCCCGGCACCGCGCCCTACGGCCGAGTGCAGGCGGGCGTAGGGCCCTGCGGCGGCCAGGAGCTGGTCGTGGGTGCCCTGCTCGACGATGCGGCCGCTCTCCATGACGAGGATCAGGTCCGCGTCGCGGATGGTGGAGAGGCGGTGGGCGATGACGAAGCTGGTGCGGCCCGCGCGCAGCGAGTGCATCGCGCGCTGGATGAGGATCTCCGTGCGGGTGTCGACGGAGCTGGTCGCCTCGTCCAGGAGCAGGATCGAGGGCCGTGCCAGGAAGGCCCGCGCGATGGTGATGAGCTGTTTCTCGCCCGCGCTGACGTTGGTCGACTCCTCGTCCAGGACGGTGTCGTAGCCGTCCGGCAGGGTGCGGATGAAGCGGTCGGCGCAGGTGGCGCGGGCCGCGGCCACGATCTCCTCGTGGGTGGCGTCCGGGCGCCCGTAGGCGATGTTCTCCGCGATGGTGCCGGAGAAGAGCCAGGCGTCCTGGAGCACCAGGCCGATGTGGGAGCGCAGGTCCTCGCGGGTCAGGGTGGTGATGTCGGTGCCGTCGAGGAGGATGCGCCCCTCGTCGGTTTCGTAGAAGCGCATCAGGAGGCTGCCCAGGGTGGTCTTGCCCGCGCCGGTCGGGCCGACGACCGCCACGGTCTGGCCGGGTTCGACGGTGAGGGAGAGGTCCTCGATGAGCGGGGTGCCGGGGGAGTAGCGGAAGTGGACCTTGTCGAACTGGACGTGTCCGCCGACCTTTTGGAGACGCGCGGGGCGGTCGGAGTCGGGGCGCTGCTCGTCCTCGTCCAGGAGGTCGTGGATCCGTTCCGCGGAGGCGAGGGCGGACTGTAGGCGGCCGGCGATGCCGGCGACCTCGACGATCGGCTGGCTGAACTGCCGGGAGTAGAGGATGAACGCCTGGACGTCGCCGATGGTCAGGGCCCCGGCGACCACGCGCAGCGCGCCGACGACCGCCACGACGACATAGCCGAGGTTGGAGACGAACATCATCGACGGCTCGATGGCGCCGGAGACGAACTGGGCCCGTGCGCCGGCGCGGTAGAGGGCTTCGTTGTGCTCGTCGAAGGCGCGCTCTGCCTGCTCGCGCCGCCCGAAGCCCTTGACCAGCGCGTGACCGGTGTAGATCTCCTCGACGTGGGCGTTGAGCGTTCCGGTGGCGGACCACTGGTGGGCGAACCGTGGCTGTGCGCGCTTGCTGATCCGGGCCGCGAGCACGACGGACACCGGCAGGCAGGCCAGCATGATCAGTGCCAGCAGCGGCGAGATGACGAGCATCAGCACCAGCATGCTCAGCACCGAGAACACCGCTGTGATCAGCTGGCTGAGGGTCTGCTGGAGGGTCTGCTGGAGGTTGTCGACGTCATTGGTCACCCGGCTGAGCACCTCACCCGCCGGGTTGCGGTCGAAGTACCGCAGCGGCAGGCGGGCGAGCTTGGCCTCCACGGACTGGCGCAGTGCGAAGACCACGCGCTGCACGACGGTCGAGACCAGCCGGCCCTGGAGGAGGGTGAGGAAGGAGGCGGTGGCGAAGAGCGCGAGCGCGATCAGCAGCACCCGGGCGATCGCGTCGAAGTCGACTCCCGCGGATCCATGGGCGTGCCGGGGGCCGTCGAAGAGGAGATCGGTGGCCCGGCCGAGGAGTATCGGGCCCGCCGCGTTGAGCACGACGCCGCCGATGCCCAGGGCGACGGCCACGGTAACCAGGGCACGGTGCGGTCGCAGCAGTCCCAGCATGTGGCGGGCGGGGCTGCGCCGCCCGCGGTCAGAGCTGTCCGCCGAGACCATGGACAGCCTCCTGAGGGGTCGTGGCGGCTTCGGCGTCCGAGTCGGAGCCGCCGTAGTGGCCGGTGAGCGCGGTGAGTTGGGACCGGGCGATTTCCTGGTACGCCGTACTGGTGCGCAGCAGTTCCTGGTGCGTACCGGTGGCGGCCACCCGACCCGCGTCCAGGACCACGATGCGCTGCGCGTGCTGGACGGTGCTGACGCGTTGGGCGACGGTGAGCACCGTCGCCCGGGAGATCTCCGGTTCCAGGGCGGCCCGCAGCGCGGCGTCCGTGGCGTAGTCCAGCGCGGAGAAGCAGTCGTCGAAGAGGTAGATCTCCGGTCTGCGCAGCAGGGTGCGGGCGATCGCCAGCCGCTGCCGCTGTCCGCCGGACACGTTGGTGCCGCCCTGAGTGATCGGTGAGTTCAGCCCCTCGGGCAGGCGCTGAACGAAATCTCGGGCCTGCGCGATCTCCAGCGCGTGCCAGAGGTCGGCGTCGGTGGCATCGGGGTTGCCGAACCGCAGATTGCTGGCGACGGTGCCGGAGAAGAGGTACGCGCGCTGCGGGACGAAGCCGACGGTGCGGCGCAACGTCTCCGCGTCCAGGGCGCGTACGTCGACGCCGCCCACGTGGACGGAGCCCTCGGTGGCGTCGAAGTGCCGTAGTACGAGGTTGAGCAGGGTGGTCTTGCCGCTGCCGGTGCTGCCGAGGATCGCCACCGTCTCACCGGAGCCGGCGCTGAGATCGATCCCGCTCAGCACCGGCTCGCTGGCTCCCGGGTACCGGAACTCTGCGCCACACAAGGCAAGTTGACCGTTAGCAGGCATGGTGCGCACGGGCCGGGGCGGCGTCGTCACGCTCGGCTCGGTCCCCAGCACCTGCTGGATGCGCTCGGCCGAGACCCGCGCCCGCGGCATCGCCAGGCATACGAAGGTCACCATCACCACCGACATCAGGATCAGCGTCAGGTAGCTCAGAAACGCGCTGAGCGCACCGAACCGCATCGCCCCGGCGTCGATGCGGTGCGCACCGAACCACACCACCGCCGCCATGAAGCCGTTCAGGACCAGCATCACGATGGGCACGATGGTGGCCAGCAGTCGGCCGACGCGCAACGAGAGGTCACACAATTCGGAATTGGTTCGGCCGAATCTCTCGCCTTCGTGTCCGTCGCGCACAAAAGCCCGTACGACGCGGACTCCCGTGATGCGTTCGCGCAGCAGGCCGTTCACGCGGTCCAAGTATTTCTGCATACGGTCGTAGAACGGGTCGGTGCGGCCGAGAATAAGACCGAAAGACATTCCGAGGGCCACCATCAGTGCCACCAGGAGCAGCGAGAGCGGAATGTCCTGCTTAAGTGCGAGCGCGATGCTGCCCAGACACATCAGGGGCGCCGAAACGGCGACGCCGAACGCGGACAGCGCCAGCATCTGCACCTG
Organism: Streptomyces sp. RGM 3693; assembly: GCF_050471125.1. Classification (NCBI taxonomy): domain Bacteria; kingdom Bacillati; phylum Actinomycetota; class Actinomycetes; order Kitasatosporales; family Streptomycetaceae; genus Streptomyces; species Streptomyces sp. RGM 3693. The sequence goes on along the minus strand of NZ_JBMPPQ010000003.1, from coordinate 878,278 downwards.
CTGAACATCGTTGACGGTACGCGTCATCAGCGACGGAGTGCCGAACTGCCCGACCTCGCGGGCGGAGAAGTCCAGCACCCGGCGGAAGACGGCCGAGCGCAGGTCGCGGCCCATCGCCATGGCCGTACGCGCGCTCAGTGACACCGCGCCCACGGATGCCGCGACCTGTACGAGCGCAACGGCCAGCATGCCCAGGCCGGTCCGGGTGATGTAGCTGCTGTCCGCCTTGATCACGCCGTTGTCGATGACTGCGGCGCCCAGCGTCGGCAGGGCCAGGGTGGCCAGGATCTGGGCCAGTTGGAGCAGCCCCAGCAGGGCAACGGCGCGCCGGTGGGGACGCAGTAGGGTTCGCAGGATTCTGAGCAGCACCGGGCGACGCTCCAAGAGGCGGGCAGGTCCGGTCGGCGGCGCGGGTGAGGCGCCCACCGGGCCTGGACGGGGCACGTCCGGACAGTGCAGCGCACCGCACACCGGAAAATCCGTAGTGTCCTGAGGCCGCTGCCGCTGGGGCGCGCGGGGATCCGGCGATCCCGGTCTCGAACAGGCCACCGCAACACGAGGGTTGGGACTCCGAAATTCCGTAGTGTTACCGGAATTTCTTGACACCACGACCGGCCGCTTGGAAGCGTGCGTTTACCCGGCGTCCGGACCGCGGCGTATTCGACGCCATTCGACGCCAAGAGGTCAAGTGGCAGACTCGGCTCTGCGTTTGGGCGGTCTGTTCTATGCGAAGGAAAGGAATGCGATGTCCAAGCGTGCGCTGATTACCGGAATTACCGGTCAGGACGGCTCCTACCTGGCCGAGCACCTGCTCGCACAGGGTTACCAAGTGTGGGGCCTGATACGGGGTCAGGCGAATCCCCGAAAGTCGCGGGTCAGCCGGCTCGTCTCCGACCTGTCCTTCGTCGACGGTGACTTGATGGACCAGGCCAGTCTGGTGTCGGCGGTCGACCAGGTGCAGCCCGACGAGATCTACAACCTCGGTGCAATCTCCTTCGTGCCGATGTCCTGGCAGCAGGCCGAACTCGTCACCGAGGTCAACGGCATGGGCGTGCTGCGCATGCTGGAGGCGATCCGCATGGTCAGCGGCCTGAACGGCTCGCGGAGCAGCGACGGCGGCCAGATCCGCTTCTACCAGGCGTCCTCGTCGGAGATGTTCGGCAAGGTCGCCGAGACCCCGCAGTGCGAGACCACCATCTTCCGCCCGCGCAGCCCCTATGGCGTCGCGAAGACCTACGGGCACTTCATCACCCGCAACTACCGCGAGTCCTTCGGCATGTACGCGGTCTCCGGCATGCTGTTCAACCATGAATCACCGCGCCGTGGAGCGGAGTTCGTGACCCGGAAGATCTCCCTCGCGGTGGCCCGCATCAAGCTCGGCTACCAGGACAAGATGTCCCTGGGCAACCTCGACGCCGTGCGCGACTGGGGTTTCGCCGGGGATTACGTTCGCGCCATGCACCTGATGCTGCAGCAGGACGAGCCGGGCGACTACGTGATCGGGACCGGCCAGATGCACTCGGTCCGCGACGCCGTCCGCATCGCCTTCGACCACGTGAACCTGAACTGGGAGGACTACGTCAGCATCGACCCCTCGCTGGTGCGCCCGGCCGAGGTGGAGATCCTGTGCGCGGACGCCGAGCGGGCCCGCACCCAACTGGGCTGGGAGCCCAGCGTCGACTTCCCGGAACTGATGCGCATGATGGTCGACTCCGACCTGCGCCAGGCGTCCCGCGAGCGGGAGTACGGGGATCTGCTGCTGGCCGGTAGCTGGTAATCCGGCCGGGGCGCACGGGATACCTCGGTACGCGGCGTGTGCCCCGGGGGTATCCCGTACCGCTTCGGCACGGCGACCGCGTCGTCACACGGAGTCAAGGACACTACGGAATTTCCCGTGATCCTCCCGGTGGAATGGGCGCGTGGAACACCGGGCCGGCGATCGGCCGCCGCATCCCGGTGGACCGGTCCGGCGCCATCGCCAGGAGGAGGGGCCAACGCCATGACGACGATCACCGGGTAAGGGTTCCGGACAGGCCCTTGGGTCCGGCGCGGGGCCGCCCGCGCCAGTTCGTCCGCCTTCCGCACCGGGGCGGACGCGTCTTCCCCGGCCATCAGACCCCCGCCGTAGTGACGCTGCTGCGGGAACATCCAGTACCACAAACGGAGTTGGCGCGCCGAGGCGTGTTGCTGGCTGCGTGTTCTGTGGATCATGTACTCTAACGCACACGAGACATCACTCTTTAGGGTGATTTACAGATCGATGTGGTGACGCCCCGTCACATCCGTTGTGTCTCCGAAGTGCGAGGAGTCCCATGGTGCGGAGCCGGAGCTTAGATCCTGATTTAGGCAGCGCCTTGGTGGGCCGGGCCGATGTCGTGAAAGAGCTCAACCGCTTCGCCCACAACGCGTGTTCCGGGCACGCGTGCTCGGTGGTCGTGACCGGCCCGGCCGGAATCGGCAAGTCCGCCCTTCTGCGTGTCTTCCTCAGTGGAGACGCCTGTCGGCCCGCGACGGTTCTGCAGGGCGCCTGCGAGGAGGGCGCGTCGGGCGAACCCTTCAGCGGGTTACGCGCCTTGCTCGGCCCGATCGCACAGGGCGCCCCTCTTGAAGAAGCCACCCGCCACGCCTTACGCGCACTCGCTCCCGGCGCGCTGACCGGTGAGCCGCCGCCCGCTCCCGCCGTCCAGCACGCGTTCCACGACCTGCACTGCCGCACGACACACGCGCTGAGCCGCGGCCCGCTCGTCCTCGCCCTGGACGACGTCCAGCACTGCGACGCACTCTCCCTGCGCTGGTTGGACTTCCTGCTGCGCCGGTCCGACGACCTCCCCCTGCTCGTCGTCCTCACCCAGCAGTCCGAGGCCGCCGCCCTCACCCACCGCGCCCCGGCCCACCATGCCCTGGCGGCCCTGGCCGCCCACTGCCGTACGACGACACTGCGCCTGGGACCGCTGACCGAGACGGATGTCGCCGAGGTCGTGCGGGAGTTCTTCCCGGTACCCGCCGCCCCCGTCTTCGTTGCCCGCGCTCGGGCCGCCACCGGCGGCAACCCCCGACTCCTGGGCCGGCTGCTGCACGAACTGCGGGCCGAGGGCGCCGGTCCGGGGGTGGGCGGCGCCGACCGGATCGCCGAGACCGGCCCTCGCGTCCTGGCGCGCTGGGCACGCGAACTCCTGGACCGTCAGCCGCCGTGGGTCGGCGAGGTCGCGCGAGCCGTGGCAGTCCTCGGTGAGCGGGATGCCGACCACGTCGGCGCCCTGGCCGCCGCCCCCGCCGATGTCGTCGAGGACGCCCTGACGGTGCTGCGCGAGGCCGGGCTGGTGCCCGGCGGCGGGTACCTGGCGGACGACGCGGTGCGAGCGGCGGTGCTGGCGCCCCTGGACGCCCGGGCACTGTCGGGCCTGCGGGCGCGGGCCGCGCTGCTCCTGAGCGACGCGGGCCGGCCCGCCGAAGAGATCGCCGATCACCTCCGGCGGCTGCCCTCGATCTGCGAACCGTGGATGCCCGGCGTCCTGCTGGAAGCCGCGGCCCGCGCCGAGCAGCGCGGTGCCCCGGAGACCGCGGCCCGCTACCTGTACCGGGTACTGGAAGTGGACCCCGACAGCGTGGAGGTCCGCGTCCGATTGGCCAGGGCACTGGTCGAGACCGACCCGCCCGAGGCCGTCGGCCTGCTCCGCGAAGCGCTGGCGCCGAGCGTCGACGTACGCACCCGGGCGCGGATCGCCGCGCAGTTCGGCACGACCGGCCTGGTCGCACGCGAGTGCTCGGTCTCCCTGGACCTCCTCGAAGGCGTCCTGGACGCGCTCGACGCCGAAATCGGCCCCGACCCCGTGCCGGCCGACCGGGAACTGCGCACGCTCGTCGAGTCGGTGTTCTTGATCGTCGGCTCGCACTGCCGCAGCACGATCGCCACGACCCGGAAGCGGGCCGCGACGATGACCCTGCCCGAGGGCGACACCCCCGCCCAGTGCCAGAAGCTGGCGGCCATGGCCGTCCTGACGGCACTCGACGGCCAGCCCCCCGAACCGGCCATCAAGCAGGCCATGCGCGCCACCTCCAGCTCACAACTGCGCCTGAAGAGCTGGACCCTGATCAACTCGGCGTTCGTCCTCGGCCTCGCCGACCGCACCGAGGACGCGCTGCACGTGCTGGACCGCCTCCTGCGCCACGGCCGGGAGAACTCCGCCGTATGGACCTACGCCCTGGCGCTGTCCACCCGCGCCGGGCTCCATCATGGCCTGGGCGCCCTCCCGGACGCGCTCGCGGACGCCAGAACGGCGGTCCAGATCAGCGGCGCCGAACGGTGGGGCGAGACCATGGTCCTGCCGCGCCTGGCCCTGGCGAGCGTACTGGTGGACCGGGGCGAGGCCGCGTCCGCCGAGCGGCTGCTGACCAGCACCGAGCCCGTCTGGCGCGAGCAGTACGTGTGGACCTACCACCGTTACCTGATGGCCCGCGGCCGGGCCCGCCACGCCTTGGGGGACGGGGAGGGCGCACTGGCGCTGTTCCGTGAGTGCGGCAGGTCACTGGAGGAGGCCGAGGTGCGCCACGCGGCATACCTGCCCTGGTGGGTGGAGGCGGCCTGCGTCCTGGCCGAACTGGGCCGCGCGGAGGAGGCCCAGGAGCCCGCCGCACACGGCACGCGGCTCGCACGGGAGTGGGGCACGCCGCGGGTCCTCGGCCTGGCCGCCCTGGCCCGCGGCGTGGCCACCCCCGGCGAGGACGGCGTGGAACTGCTGGGCGAGGCGGTGCGCGGACTCGCCGCCTCACCGGCCCGCGTCGAACAAGCCCGCGCCGAACTCGCCCTGGGCAAGGCCCTGTTGGCGGACGGTAACCGACTCGTCGCCCGCGAGCACCTGCGCGCCGCGGCCAGCCTCGCCCAGCGCTGCGGCGCCCTGGCGCTCGGCCAGGACGCCCGCGGGGCCCTGGTGGCCGCGGGCGGCCGCATGCGGAAGATGACCGCCTCGCCCCTGGACCTGCTCACCAGCATGGAACGCCGGGTCGCCAGTCTTGCCGCCGGCGGCGCCGGCAACCGCTCCATCGCGCAGTCGCTGTACGTCAGCGTCCGCATGGTCGAGATGCATCTGACGAGTGTGTACCGCAAGTTAGGCATCGCCGAGCGTGCCCAGCTCGCCGCGGTCCTCCGCCCTTCGGGCGTCCGCGAAGTGCGGGCGCCACGGTCGGCGCCGCGGCCGGACGGACAGGGCTGAGGGCGAGCGGACCGGGATGGTGTCTGTGTCGGGGCTGAATGGCGAACAGTTATACGCCGGGCTTATATGGGCAGGGCGTCGAGGCACCGACCCGCCCCTGCTCGAACGCGAGTCGGAGCAGGCGCAGTTGAAGCAGGTGCTGGCCGCGCTCGGGGAGGGGCGCCCCGCCGTCGTCTCGGTGACCGGCCGTCCCGGCTTCGGCCACAACGCCCTGCTGCGCTGGACCGCCCGGCTCGCCGAGGAGCGTTCGGTACGCGTCCTGCGCGCTTGTGGCTCCCTGACCGAACGCGACCTGCGACACGGAGCCGTGATCCAACTCCTCACCCAGCTGGGAGAGGCGACCGAACGCCCGCTCCAGGTGCTGCGCGGGCACCACGAGGTGGACGGACTGCCGGGCCTCCCCGAACTCCTGCACACGATCCGCCGCACACCCACACTCGTGACGGTGGAGGACGCGCAGTGGCTGGACCCGGCCTCCCTGCGCTGGTTACAGGCTCTGGCGCGTCGCCTGTCCGCCGGCCTCCCCCTCGCACTGCTCATCGGCCGCACCGGCGTGGACCAACACGGCCCCGACTGGCTGGCCAACACCGCCCCCGCACGGCTGACCCGCCATCTCACCGTCCGCGGACTGAGCCCCCGCGCGGTCGGCACCCTCGCTGAAATGATCTTCGGTATCCCCTGCGACGAGTCCTTCGCCGCCGCGGCCGCCCAGGCTTGCCACGGCAACCCCGCCGTACTGCACGCGGCACTGCACTGCCTCGCCGACGCCGGCCACCGCCCCACCGCTGACCTCGTCCCGCAGCTGCGCACCGTGATCACCGGCATCATCGGCGAGCGCGCCGGGCGCGCCCTGCGGGGCCTGTCCGACGAGTCCACCGCCGTCCTGCGAGCGCTGGCCGTCGGCGGCGACCTGCTGGACTTCACCCTGATCTGCAACCTGGCCGGGCTGCGCACCGAACCCGAATCCCGGCTGCGCTCGGCGCTGGAATCGGCCGGCTTCACCGTCCCCGACGGCCCCTACGAACGCATCCGCCTGCCCGTCGTCAGGGCCCGCATCCTGGAAGACACACCGGCCGCCGAACGCGGCGGCCTGTACGCCCGCGCCGCCGACCTCGCCTACCGGTCCGGCGCCGGCGACGAGGACATCGCCCGCCTCCTCCTCCACGCGCCCCCCATCGGCGAGCCCTGGGCGGTCCACGCGCTGTACGGCAGCTTCGGCGCCGCCGCGCGCCGCAGCGAGGACATCGCCCGCACCCTCCTCCACGCGCCCCCCATCGGCGAGCCTCGGGAGGCGCCCGCGCCGCGCGGGGGCTTCGGCGCCGACGTGTACCGCAGCGAGTTCGCCCGTGCCGCCGCCTACCTGAACCGCGCTCTCGACGAGCCCCAACACCCCGTTCAACGCGCGCAGATTAGTCTCGACCTGGCCAGCGCCGAGGCCGTGGCCGCCCCCGTGGCGAGCGACCGCAGGCTCGCCGCCGTCGTCAACAGTCCGGGCGAGGGCGAACTCTGGTCCCAACTGCGCGTACGGGCCCTGGACATGGGCCTGGCCCGCGGCGACGACTCCTGGGGCCGTTGCGTCGCCCCCCAGGCCCTGGCCACCGCCCACGGCACCGAGCGCGACGACCTGATCGCGCTGTACTGGTACGCCGTCCAGACCCGTCCCGAGGTCACCGACGTCCCCGCCCCCGGCGTCCCGGCCCTGCCCGAACACCCCCTCGCCCCCGCCCAGGCCGGCCTCCGCGCCGGGCAGATGGTCGTACGCGGCCAAGACCGGGCACGGGCCGCGGAGCTGGCCCGCCGTGCCCTGGCAGCAGGCCACACCGCACCCGTCATGCCCCGCCTGGTCGCCGTCAGAGCCCTGTGGCTCACCGACGCCGCCACCGAAGCCGAGGACCACCTCGCCGCCATCGTCGACGAACTGCGCCGCCGCCACTGCCGCCCCACACTCGCCCGCGCCCTGGTCCTGACCGCCGAACTCCACCTGCGCGGTGGCCGCCTGGCCGCCGCCGAACGCGCCGTGGACGTCGCAGAACAGGCACTGCCCGCCACCGCCTGGCACCCCTTTGCCGTCACCCACCTCGTGGCCGTACGCAGCGTCATCGCCGTCGAGACCCGCCAACGCGACGTGGCCCGGGCCCTGACCGGCGCCCCCACCCCGCCCGGTTCCGAATCCAGCGTCCACTGGCCGCTACTCCTGTTCGCCCGGGCCCGGGTGGCTGCCGACGAGGGACGCTGGGCCGAGGCCGCCGAACTCTTCAAGGAGAGCGGGCGCTGGCTGTTGCGCAGACACTGGGTCAACCCCGTCATACTGCCGTGGCGTTCGCTGGCCGCCAGAGCCTGTCTCACCCTCGGCGACCGGGAACAGGCCCGGCGCCTGATCGACGAGGAACTCACCCTCGCCCGCCAATGGGGCGCCCCCAGCGCACTGGGCCTGGCCCAACTCTGCGCCGGAACCCTCGACCAGCTGGGGCCGGCGGACGCTGCCGGCGAGCTCACCGACATCCCGCGCGGGCCCAACCAACTCGCCTACGCCTGGGGCCTGGCCGATCTCGTCACCGAAGAAGCCACCAAGGGCGACCGCACCACCGCGGCCCGTCTGCTGACCGAACTGTCCGGCCACTGCGTCACCCGCACCTCCAGCCGCCTGGCCGAACGCGTACGGTGGCTGGCCGCCCGGCTGGAACAGACCGCCACCCTCGACGAGTCCATCCCCGCCAAGGAGTGGGCCGCCCTGTCACCCGCCGAGCGGCAGACCGCCGAACTGGCCCGCCGCGGCCTGGGCAACCGCGAGATCGCCGAACAGCTCTCGGTGAGCCGGCGCACCGTCGAGCTACGGCTGAGCAGTACGTACAAGAAACTCCGGATCACCTCACGCGAGGAACTTCGTGCACGGAGCCGGCCGACGGAAGGGACATAACCGATGCTGTACGAGCGGAAATCCGAACTGGCCCGTATCGACACCGCAGTACGTCAGGCACAGGAGGGCCGCTCCTCCCTACTCCTCCTGACCGGACCCCTGGGCATCGGCCGGTCCACGCTCCTCCAGGAGGCCGGCAGCTCACCGCCGGGCAACTTAAGGGTGTTACGAGCCAACGCCGCCCCCATGGAGCAGGACTTCGCCTTCGGCATCGTCCACCAGCTCCTCGGCCCCCTCGTGGCCGATGACCTCCCCGCCCCCGGCGACCGCGACGCGGGCAGCGCCGCCCGCCCGTTCCCGGCCGGCAGTCTCCCCACCCCCGGCGACCACGACGTCCCCGCCTCCGAAGCCGTGCTGCACGACCTGCGGTCACTACTGGCCGACGTCTGCGCAACCACCCCCGTCCTCATCCTCGTCGACGACCTGCAGTGGGTCGACCTCCCCTCCCTGCGCTGGCTCACCTACCTGGCCCGGCGCGCCCACGGGATGCGCGTCGCCCTCGTGTGCACCCTGCGGGACGGCGACCCCCGAGCCCGGCACCCGCTCGTCGGCGACCTCGCGGCCGCCGCCGACATCCTGCGCCCCGCCCCGCTCTCGCTCGACGGCACCCGGGCCCTGATCCACCACCACCTGGGCGAACCCGCCGACGACGGCTACGCCCGCGCCTGCCACGACACCTGCGCCGGCAACCCCCTCTTCCTCCAGTCCGTCCTGCGCGAGCAGGCCCTCAACGGCCACCGCCCCACCGCCGACCAAGCCGACCAGGTCCGCGCCTCGCGCCCCACACAGCTCCGCGATCGGTTGGCCGGCTGCCTCCACGACCAGCCCGGCCCCGTACGCGACGTGGCCGTGGCCATCGCCGCCTTCGGCGATCACGGCGAACCCGACCTCATCCAACGCCACGCGCGACTGGACACCATCAGCTATCAGCGGGCCCTGCGCGCCCTGCGCCACCTCGGCCTGCTCGCCGCCCACGACACCCCGCGCTTCCTCCACCGGGTCGCCCGGGACGCCGTCGAATCCGCCCTCACCATCGCCGAACGGGAACGCTCCCGGGACGCCGCGGCCGAAATCCTCCACCAGGCCGGCCGCCCCGCCGAACATGTCGCAGAACTGCTGATGGCCGTCACCGCCACCCACCGCCCATGGGCCATCGGGGTACTACGGACGGCCGCGGAAGTCGCGCTGCGCCGCGGCGAGCCGGACGCCGCCGCCCGCCACCTGCGGCGCGCACTGCTGGAGTGCACCGCGGGCGACGGCGAACGCGCCCGCCTACTGATCGACCTGGCCAAAGCCGAACGCGGCATCGACCCCGCCGCCTGCGAACGCCACATCAGCCAGGCCGTCCGCCTCCTGTCGTCGGCCACCGACCGGGCCGCCGCCACCCTGCTCATCCCGCCCAGTTACCTCGGCGAGGCCACCCCCTCGGTGGTGGACCTGCTGCGCAACGTCTCCGAAGACTTCGAGCCCGCGGGGCCGCAGCAAGGGTGTCCCGGCGAGATCGCCCTGCGCCTGGAGGCGCGTCTGTGGCACGCGGGGCACGAGAACCCGGCGGAGCTGACCGGTGCGGTGAAACGCCTGCGCTCGTTGGGCAGTTCGCTCCCCTTGGAGACCGGTGGCGCCCGTGAACTGGCGGCCGTCCTGATCAACGCGGGGGTCCTCTCGACGGCCCTGCCGGCACCCGACATCGCAGCCCTGGCCGGACAGGTCCTGGAACGCGAGCCGGTGACCTCCGCAGGTGCCCGCACCGCACTACCGCTGGTCGCGTTGGCCCTGTACGCCGCCGACGCGGTGGAAGCCATCAACACCCACCTGTTCTGCGAGCAGCACACCGACCGCCCGCACGCGGGCGTGTACGCCGAGAACGCCCTGATCCAGCTCGCCCGCGGGCGCCTGACCGAGGCCCGCGAACACGCCGACCGGGCCGCCGAACTGGCCGACGCGGACTGGCGCGAGCCGACCGCGGTCGTCCGGGCCGCGGTGGCCATGGAATCCGGTGACATCCCGCTGATCGAGCGCCTCCTCAAGGACTCGGGGAAGCGCTGGCCGGCCAACCTCGCCACGACGGCCATGTGGCAACTCCTCGGGGCCTCGCTCGACACCCGCCGCGGCCGCGACGCCGACGCCCTGAAATCCCTCTTGGCCTGCGGCCGCCAACTGGAAGCGGCCAGCTGGCGCAACTCCACCCTCTTCCCCTGGCGGCCCCGCGCCATCGTCCTCCACCACCGTCTGGGCGAGGCCCGGCCGGCCCTGGCACTGGCGGAAGAGGAACTGGCCCGGGCGAGACAGTGGGCGGCCCCCGCCGCCCTCGGCCGCGCCCTGCGCCTGCACGCCCTCCTGCCCGGCGGAGGGGGCGTCCCCGCCCTGCGCGAGTCCGCCGAGATCCTCCGCACGTCCGCCAACACCCTCGAACTGTCCCGTACGTTGCTCCAGTTGGGCCGGGCCCTGGAAGGCGGCAAGGAAGCGGAGGCGGTACTGCGCGAGGCCGTTGACCTCACCACCGCCTGCGGCGCCCCCTGGCTGACCGAACGCGCCCACGCGGCCATGGGGACCGCCGCCCCCAGCCAGGAAGCACCGCTCACCCACGGCGAGCGCAAGGTCGTCTCGTTGGTGGGCCGGGGACTGACCAATCAGGAAATCGCCGACGAACTGGGCGTGACCACCCGTGCGGTGGAGAAGCGTCTGACGTCCTGCTACCGCAAGTTGGGCGTCGCGGGGCGACGTGAGCTGTTGGGCGGTCGGAGTGCGCGCGGGGCGTTCGTGTCGCGCTGAGTGCGCCGGTGCGAACGCCGCGCAACGTACGGGGATACCGGCGGTAAGTGGTTCGGAGTGTTCGGGGGGCCGAAAGATCGCGGCCGGACCGTACCGTGCACAGTGTTCGACCGCAGGATTAGGGATGGGGGCCGGGTCAGCGTTGACGCTTGTCCGGATCGTTCCTTAGTGTCGTTTGTGCAGGGGAGTTCAGAATTCCTTCCCGGTAGATCTCGGGCCCTTGAACCCCCTCGTTCGCTTCATTCTCTGGATTTCTCCATCTCGCTCGATCTTCTTGATTCTGGTTTGTAGGCGGGGGTTGGAAAGGATGTCGGTCCCTTGAGGATTTCTGCTCTGGTGGACTCTCTGCAGTTATCAACAGGCCACAGTACGGTCGGCGTGGCCGGTAAGCCGGTTCGGGGGGAGGAGCGGCCGAGCGTCTGTATATCCGTACTGGACCCAACGCTGACGATCCGTCAGGCCAATCAGGACTTCTTCCGTGCTTTCGCGACGCCCGCCGAGGGTTCCGCCGACGTACTCGCCCCGCTCCCCTCCGATTCCTCGACGGCGGCCCCCGACGTCTTCGGGCGCAATTTCCGTGATCTGGTGCACCCCAGCGTGCGGCAGCCGCTCATGCGGCAGTTCGAGCGGCTGCTGGAGGGCCGCCGGGACCGGTTCGCCACGCAGGTCGTGGCGCTGCGGCCGACCGGCGACGTGTTCAACGGCAGCCTCACGGCCGCCGCCGTGCGCGGCTACGGACCCGGCCCGGCCGCCGTTCTCGTCGTGATGCGGTCGGGCGGAGGCTCGGAGGACGATGCGGTCGTGGCGCCGCGAAGGAAACTCCTCAGCGAAATCGACGCGCGAATTCTGGAGGGAATCGCAGCGGGCCTGTCCACGATTCCGCTGGCGTCAAGGTTGTATCTCAGCCAGCACGGAGTGGAGTATCACGTCACCGGACTGCTGCGGAAACTGAAGGCCCCCAACCGCGCGGCACTGGTCTCCCGCGCATACGCAATGGGCGTGCTGACGGTGGGTACCTGGCCGCCCCGCGTCGTGGACGACTTCATCAAGTAGCACCCCCTCCGCATTCTGGTGGTTCGCCGTGCGGGATCGGGCCGAGGTCTGCCTTTGAGACCCGGACCGTTCGGAAGGCGAACCGAGAAGGTACAAGGCGCCGGGAGTGCCGCCGAGCATCCCCGGCGCCCCGGCGCGTCCGTGCGCGGCAGGCCCAGGGCCCTGCCAACTCTACGGAATTCCATGGCCACCCCCATAGAGACTGGGCTGGTGGCGTGCGGGAAGTCGAGCTGCCTCGTGCAGGGCACGCAGATAACTCAGTCGCTGTGGAACAGCCGTCCCCAGTGCCGGCTGCCCACATCGAAATCCTCTGCTGTCCGACGGTCTTGAGATGGGTTGGAACGTGGCGAACATGGATCAGGAACAGAAACTCCGCGACTACCTGAAGCGGGCCAGCGCCGATCTGCGGCGCTCCCGGCAGCGGGTGGGCGAGCTGGAGGCGGCGAACCGCGAGCCGATCGCGATCGTGGGCATGAGCTGCCGCTTCCCGGGGGGCGTCAGCAGCCCCGAAGAGCTCTGGTCCCTGCTCGCCGATGACGGGGACGGCATCACGGCTGCCCCCGATGACCGCGGCTGGGAGCTGCTGACCGAGGACCCGGGGAAGTTCTCCGGCGGATTCCTCCACGACGCGGCCGAGTTCGACGCCTCCTTCTTCGGGATCTCCCCTCGCGAGGCACTCGCCATGGACCCGCAGCAGCGACTGCTGCTGGAGTCCTCCTGGGAAGCCTTCGAACGGGCCGGCATCGACCCGGCGGCGATCCGGGGCGGCAGGACGGGCATGTTCGTCGGGGCGATGCCCCAGGAGTACCGGGTGGGTCCGGACGACGATGTCCAGGGCTTCGCCCTGACGGGCACGACCACCAGCGTCATCTCGGGCCGGCTCGCGTACTTCTTCGGCACCGTGGGCCCGGCAGTCACCATCGACACCGCCTGCTCGTCCTCCCTCGTGGCCCTGCACCTGGCCGCCCACTCCCTGCGCCAGGGCGAATGCTCCCTGGCACTGGCCGCGGGCGTCACCGTGATGTCCAGCCCCACCACCTTCGTGGAGTTCAGCCGCCAGGGCGGGCTCGCCGCCGACGGGCGCTGCCGCTCCTTCGCCGACTCCGCCGGCGGCACCGGCTGGGGCGAGGGCGTGGGCGTCCTGGTCCTGGAGCGCCTCTCGGCGGCCCGCCGCAACGGGCACGAGGTCCTGGCCGTCATCCGGGGATCCGCCATCAACCAGGACGGCGCCTCCAACGGCCTGACCGCGCCCAACGGCCCCTCGCAGCAACGCGTCATCGAGCAGGCACTGGTCAGCGCGCGCCTCTCGGCCAACGAGATCGACGTCGTCGAGGCGCACGGCACCGGCACCGCACTCGGCGACCCGGTCGAGGCCCAAGCGCTGCTGGCGACCTACGGCCAGGGCCGGGACGCCGAACACCCCCTGCTGCTGGGCTCCGTCAAGTCGAACCTCGGCCACACCCAGGCGGCGGCCGGCATGGCCGGCGTCATCAAGATGGTGCTGGCCCTGCGGCACGGCCTGCTCCCGCGCACCCTCCACGTGGACGCGCCGTCCTCGCACGTCGACTGGACACAGGGGGCCGTGCGCCTGCTCACCGAGCCGGTCACCTGGCCGCAGGGCGAACAGCCGCGCCGCGCCGGCATCTCCTCGTTCGGACTCAGCGGCACCAACGCACACACGATCCTGGAGGAGGCCCCGGCCACCCCGTCCCCCGAGGCCGGCCAGGAGGACAAGGAGCTCCCGGCCGCTGCCGCACCCGTGACGCCGGGCGCCGTCCCGTGGCTCGTTTCCGGCCGCACCCGTGAGGCACTGCGCGCCCAGGCGACGCGGCTGCTCGAACACCTCACGTCCCGCCCCGATCTCGCGCCGGTGGACGTGGCCTACTCCCTGGCCACGGCCCGCTCCGGCCTTGAGCACCGTGCCGCGTTCACCGCAGCCGACCTGGACCGGGCCCGCGCCGCCCTGACCGCGCTGGCCGACGGCATGCCGGCCCCCGGCCTGGTGCAGGACACCGCCCGGACCCGGTCCAAGCTCGCCTTCCTCTTCGCGGGCCAAGGCTCCCAGCGGCCGGGCATGGGTCGTGAACTGGCCGCCCGTTTCCCCGCCTTCGCCACCGCCCTCGACGAGGTCGTCAGCCACCTCGACCAGGGGCTCGAACGGCCCCTGAAGGACGTGCTGTTCGCCGCCGAGGGCACGCCCGAGGCCGCCCTGCTCGACCAGACCGGCTACGCCCAGCCCGCGCTCTTCGCGATCGAGGTGGCGCTGTACCGGCTCGCCGAGTCCTTCGGCATCAAGCCGGACTTCCTCGCCGGGCACTCCATCGGAGAGATCGCCGCGGCGCACGTGGCCGGGGTCTTCACGGTGGCCGACGCCGCGGCCCTGGTGCTGGCCCGCGGCCGCCTCATGCAGGCGCTGCCCGAAGGCGGGGCCATGCTCTCCCTCGAAGCCACCGAGGAGGAGGTCCTGCCCCTGCTGGCGGACCGGTCGGACCGCGTCTCGATCGCCGCGGTCAACGGGCCCGCCGCGGTCGTCGTCGCCGGCCGGGCCGACGACGTCAGCGCCGTCGCCGAGCACTTCGGCGCGCTGGGCCGCAAGACCAAGCGGCTGCGCGTCTCGCACGCGTTCCACTCGCCGCTCATGGAGCCCATGCTGGAGGACTTCCGCACCGTCGTCTCCCGGCTCACCCCCCAGGCACCCGTCGTCCCGGTCGTCTCCGGCCTGACCGGGACCCTCGCCACGGTGGAGCAGCTGACCTCCGCCGAGTACTGGGTGAACCACGCCCGGCACGCCGTACGGTTCGCCGACGCCGTCGACTGGCTCCACGGCCACGGCGCCGCCACCTACCTGGAACTGGGGCCGGACGGCGTCCTGTCCGCCATGGCCCAGACATGCCTGGCCGCGACCGGCACCACCGACGGTGCCCCCGCCTCCGCCGCCTCCGCCGACCCCGCCGCCTCCGCCGACCCCGCCGCCTCCGCCGACCCCGCCGCCTCCGCCGACCCCGCCGCCTCCGCCGACCCCGCCGCCTCCGCCGACCCCGCCGCCTCCGCCGACCCCGCCGCCTCCGCCGACGCGGCCGCCGCCGCTGACGGCGTCCCCGCCACGCTCGCCGTGCTGCGGCCGGGCCGCCCCGAGGCCGAGACCCTCACCGCCGCGCTGGCGGGCCTGCACACCCGCGGCGCGGCCGTCCAATGGGAGCCCTACTTCCAGGGCACCGACGCCCAGCGCACCGCCCTGCCCACCTACGCCTTCCAGCGCCGTCGCTACTGGCCCAAGAGCCTGCCCGCGACGGGCGGTGACGTGCGCGCCGCCGGCCTGGGCGCGGCGCACCACCCGCTGCTGACGGCGGCCGTGTCGGTCGCCAACTCCGACGGCCTGCTGCTGACCGGTCGCCTGTCGCGGCGCACCCACCCCTGGCTCGCCGACCACGCCGTACGCGGCACGGTGCTGCTGCCGGGCACCGCCTTCCTGGAGCTGGCCGTGCGCGCCGGGGACGAGGCCGGCTGCGGTCGCGTGGAGGAACTCACCCTGGCCGCCCCGCTGCTGCTGCCCGAGGAGGGCGGCGTCCAGGTGCAGGTCTGGGTGGGCAGCCCCGACGAGTCGGGTCGCCGCGCCGTCAGCGTCCACTCCCGCCCCGACGGGCCGGAGGAACTCCCCTGGACCCAGCACGCCTCGGGCACTCTCGTCGCCGGCGAGCACCACGCCGACTTCGACGCCACCGCCTGGCCGCCCGCCGACGCCCAGCCGCTGGACCTCGACGGCTTCTACGACCGGATGGCCGACACCGGCTTCGGATACGGCCCGCTGTTCCAGGGCCTGCACGCCGCCTGGCGCAGCGGCGACGACGTCTACGCCGAGGTGACGCTGCCCGACACGAACGGCTCCGACGCCGACTCCGTGGCGTCGTTCGGGATCCACCCGGCCCTGCTGGACGCCGCCCTGCACGCCGCGGCCTTCGCCGACCTGGGCGAGCACGCCCGCGGTGGCCTGCCCTTCTCGTGGCAGGACGTGACGTTGCACGCGAGCGGGGCGACGACGGTCCGGGTGAAACTGACCCCGGCCGGCGACGACGCCGTGGCGATCGCCGTCGCCGACACCACCGGCGCCGCCGTCGCCTCCATCGGCTCGCTCGTCCTGCGCCCGGTGCCCGACGAGCGGTTCGGCGCCGCAGACTCCCTCGTCCGTGAGGCCCTGTTCGCACTGAGCTGGACCGCGCCGCAGCAGTCCCCGCAGGCGGCGCCCGCCTCGGTCGGCGTCCTCGGCCCGGACCTCTTCGGCCTGGAGCGGGCGCTCTCGTCGTCGGACCTCACGGTCACGGCGCTGCCCGGCGCGGACGGCACCCAAGCACCGGACGTGGTACTCGCCCCCCTCGCGGGTGCGGACGCCGACACCGGTGACGACGTCGTCACCTCCGTGCACGCCCGCACCGCCCACGCCCTGGCATGCCTGCGGAGCTGGCTGGACAGCGAGCAGTACGCCGGGTCCCGGCTGGTCTTCGTCACGCGTGGCGCCGTCGCCACCGACGCCCGACAGGCGCCGGACCCGGTGGCCGCCGCCGTCTGGGGCCTGGTGCGCGTCGCGCAGAGCGAACACCCCGGCCGCTTCGGCCTGTTGGACCTCGACCCCGCCCTCGACGAGCCCACCGCGCAGCCGCTGCTGCGGGCCCTGGCCCTGGACGAGCCGCAGACCGCCGTCCGCGGCACCGCCGTGCTCACCGCGCGGCTCGCCCGCGCCCAGGCATCGCAGACCACTGCGGAATGGGCCCCCGAGGGCACCGTGATCCTCACCGGGGCCACCGGCGGCCTGGGCCACATACTGGCCCGGCACCTGGTCACCGAGCGCGGCGTACGGCACCTGCTGCTCGTCAGCCGCCGCGGCGCCGACGCCGAGGGCGCCCGGGAACTCGTGGCCGAACTCACCGCACACGGCGCCCAGGTGGCCATCGCGGCCTGCGACCTGGCCGACCGCGCCGCCGTGGACCGGCTGCTGGCCGGTGTGCCCGCCGAGCACCCCGTCACCGCCGTCGTGCACAGCGCCGGCACCCTCGACGACGGCGTGATCGAGTCACTCACCCCCGAGCAGATCAGCACGGTCCTGCGGCCCAAGGCCGACGCCGTCTGGCACCTCCACGAGGCCACCCGGGACCTGGACCTGGCCGCCTTCGTCGTCTTCTCCTCCCTCTCCGGCACCGTGGGCACGGCGGGCCAGGGCAACTACGCCGCCGCGAACGCCTTCCTCGACGCGCTCGCCCAACTGCGCCGCGCCCAGGGCCTGCCGGGGCTCTCCCTGGCCTGGGGCCCGTGGGAGCCCACCGCCGGAATGACCGGCGGTCTGACGGACGAGGACCTCGCGCGGCTGGCCCGTATGGGCACTCCCGCGCTCACCGTGGAACAGGGCACCGCCCTCTTCGACGCCGCCACCGCCATGGACGCCGCCGTCCTGCTGCCGACCCGGCTCGACCTGTCCGTCCTGCGCCTCCAGGGCGAGGTACCGCCGCTGTGGCGCGGCCTGATCCGTACCCCGGCCCGCCGCTCGGTCGTCTCGGCCTCGGAGACCGCCGTCACCCTCGTACAGAAGCTGTCCCGGCTGGCGGAGGCCGACCGCCGGGAGGTCGTGCTCGACCTCGTGGCCGGTCAGGTGGCCGCCGTACTCGGCCACTCCAGCACCGCCGACATCGACGTCCGCCGCCCGCTGCGGGAGCTGGGCTTCGACTCGTTGACCGCCGTCGAACTGCGCAACCGGCTCAGCGCGGCCACCGGCCTGCGCACCGCCGCGACGGTCATCTTCGACTACCCGACCGTCGACGCCCTCGCCACGCACGTCCTCGCCGAGCTCATGGGCTCCGAAGCCGCCACCGCGACCAGCGCGCCCCGTGCCGCCGGCACCGCCACCAACGACGACCCCATCGTCATCGTCGGCATGAGCTGCCGCTACCCGGGCGGCGTCGCCTCGCCCGAGGACCTGTGGCAGCTGGTCAGCGAGGGCACCGACGCCATCTCGGGCCTGCCCACGGACCGGGGCTGGGATCTGGACACGCTCTACGACCCGGACCCGGACCGCATCGGCACCTCCTACTCCCGCTTCGGCGGATTCCTGCACACCGCCGCCGACTTCGACCCCGCCTTCTTCGGCATGAGCCCCCGCGAGGCCCTGGCCACCGACTCCCAGCAGCGGCTGCTGCTCGAAGCGTCCTGGGAGGCCATCGAGCGCACCGGCATCGACCCGGCGTCCCTGCGCGGCAGCCGGACCGGCGTGTTCGCGGGCGTGATGTACAACGACTACGCCACGGTCCTCTCCGGCGGGCAGTTCGAAGGCCACCAGGGCAGCGGCACCGCCCCGAGCGTCGCCTCCGGACGCATCTCCTACACGCTCGGGCTGGAAGGCCCAGCCGTCACCGTCGACACCGCCTGCTCGTCGTCGCTGGTCGCCATGCACTGGGCGATGCAGGCACTGCGCGCGGGGGAGTGCTCGCTCGCACTGGCCGGCGGCGTCACGGTCATGTCGACGCCGGGCGCCCTCATCGAGTTCTCCCGGCAGCGCGGCCTGTCCCCGGACGGCCGCTGCAAGGCGTTCTCCGACGGCGCCGACGGCGTCGGCTGGTCCGAAGGCGTCGGCGTCCTCGTCCTGGAACGCCTCTCCGACGCCCGCCGCAACGGGCACCAGGTCCTGGCGGTGGTCCGCGGCTCCGCCGTCAACCAGGACGGCGCCTCCAACGGCCTGACCGCCCCCAACGGTCCGGCCCAACAGCGGGTGATCCGGCAGGCGCTGTCCGCCGCCGGCCTGTCCGTCACGGACATCGACACGGTCGAGGGCCACGGCACCGGCACCACCCTCGGCGACCCCATCGAGGCGCAGGCCCTGCTCGCCACCTACGGCCAGGACCGCGACCCGCAGAACCCGCTGCTCCTGGGCTCCGTGAAGTCCAACATCGGCCACACCCAGGCCGCGGCCGGCGTCGCCGGCGTCATCAAGATGGTCATGGCCATGCGCCACGGCGTACTGCCCCGCACCCTGCACGCCGACGAACCGTCCTCGCACGTGGAGTGGGGCTCCGGAGCGGTGCGCCTGCTCACCGAGGAGACGCCCTGGCCGCAGGCCGGCCGGCCGCGCCGCGCCGCCATCTCCTCCTTCGGTTTCAGCGGTACCAACGCCCACCTCATCGTCGAGGAGCCGTCGGCCGCCCCCGACCAGCGCGACCAGCCGGAGCTCACCCCGGCCGTCGTGCCCTGGACGCTGTCCGGCAAGAGCCGCGCGGCACTCCGGGACCAGGCGGCCCGCCTGCGGTCCTTCCTCGACGAGCGCCCCGCTCTCGACCCGGTCGACGTCGCGCTCTCCCTCGCCACCACCCGCACGGCCTTCGACCAGCGCGCCGTCGTCACCGGCGACCGCGACGAACTGCTGCGTGCACTCGCCGACCTGGCCGCCGACCGGCCCGGCTCCGCGCTCACCGAGGGCGAGATCGGCGGCGCGGGCAAGCTGGCCATGGTCTTCTCCGGGCAGGGCAGCCAGCGCCCCGGCGCGGGCCGTGAACTCGCCGCCCGCTTCCCCGCGTTCGCCCAGGCCCTCGACGAGGTGACCGCCGCCCTCGACCCGCACCTGGAGCGTCCCCTCAAGGACGTCCTGTTCGCCCCGGAGGGCAGCCCCGAGGCCGCGCTGCTGAACCACACCGAGTGGACCCAGCCCGCGCTGTTCGCCGTCGGGGTCGCGCTCCACCGGCTGCTGGGCACCTGGGGCATCCGCCCCGACGTGCTGCTGGGCCACTCCATCGGCGAGATCACCGCCGCGCATGTCGCGGGCGTCCTCTCGCTGTCCGACGCGGCCCGCCTGGTGACCGCCCGGGGACGGCTGATGCAGGCGCTGCCCGCCGGCGGCGCGATGATCTCCCTCCAGGCCACCGAGGACGAGACCGCGCCGCTGCTCGCCGGACGCGAGCACGAGGTCTCCCTCGCCGCCATCAACGGCCCGCACAGCGTCGTGGTCGCCGGAGATCTGGCCGCCGCCGAGGAGATCGCCGCCCACTTCGCCGCCCAGGGCCGCAAGACCAAGCGCCTGACGGTCAGCCACGCCTTCCACTCGCCGCTCATGGAGCCCGCGCTCGACGGGCTGCGCGAGGCCGCGGCCGAGCTCACCTACCACGCGCCGGACGTGACCGTCATCTCCGGCCTGACCGGACGGCCCGCCACCGACGACGAACTGCGCTCCGCCGACTACTGGGTCGCGCACGCCCGCGGCGCCGTCCGCTTCGCCGACACCCTGCGCGCCGCGCACGACCGCGGCGCCGGCACCTTCCTCGAACTCGGCCCCGACAGCGTGCTGTCGGCCGCCGCCCAGGACGCCCTCGGCGACGCGGCGGACGCGCACATCGTCCCGCTGCTGCGCGCCGGGCGCGGCGAGGAGCGCTGTGTGGCCACCGCCCTGGCCCGCCTGCACGTGCGCGGCACGGCCGTCGACTGGCCCGCGTACCTCGCCGGCACCGGAGCACGCCCGGTCGATCTGCCCACCTACGCCTTCCAGCACGAGCGCTACTGGCCCGAGCCGGCCCCGGTCCGCCTCGCGCAGAGTGCCGCCGACCCCGCGGACGCCGAGCTGTGGGGCGCCGTCGAACGCGGCGACGCCGCAGAGCTGGCCACCCTCCTCGGGCTGCGCGACGAACAGCACGCCTCCCTGTACGCGCTGTTGCCCGCACTGTCCTCCTGGCGCCAGCACCGGCACGAGAAGGCGCTGCTGGACTCCACCCGCTACCGCGTCGGCTGGCGCCCCGTGACGGCGGCCGCCGCACCCGTACTCGACGGCACCTGGCTGCTCGTCACCGCCGACGGCATCGACAGCGACGAGATCCTCCGCGCGCTGCGCGGCCACGGCGCCCAGTTCGAGACCCTCACCCTGGACGACGCCTGCCGCGACCGCACCGAACTCACCGCCCGGCTCGACGCCGTACGGGCGCAGGACTGCGCCTTCGCCGGCATCCTGTCCCTGCTCCCGCTCGCCGACCGGCCCGGCACCGAGGTCGGCGCCGAGCTGCCCACCGGACTGGCGCTGAGCCTCGTCCTGACCCAGGCACTGGTCGACATCGACCTCGCCGCCCCGCTGTGGACGCTGACCCGCGGCGCCGTCACCACCGGCTCCGAAGACCCGCTCGCCAACCCCCTCCAGGCCGCGGTCTGGGGACTGGGCCGGGTCGCCGCCCTGGAGCACCCGCAGCTTTGGAGCGGCCTGATCGACCTGCCGGCCGACCTCGACGCCCCCGCCACCCAGCACCTCGTCAGCGCGCTGGCCGCACGGGGCGGCGAGGACCAGATCGCCCTCCGGGCCACCGGGGCGCTCGGCCGGCGCCTGGTGCGCCACCCGCAGGCCGAACTGCCCCCCACCGACGCCTTCACCGCGAGCGGCACCGTGCTCATCACCGGCGGCACCGGAGCGCTCGGCGCCGAGGCGGCCCGCTGGCTCGCCCGCAGCGGCGCCGACCACCTCCTCCTCACCAGCCGCCGCGGCCCCGACGCCCCGGGAGCCGCCGAACTGGCCGTAGAACTAGAGGAGTTGGGGGCCAAGGTCACCATCGCGGCCTGCGACACCGCCGACCGCGGCGCGCTGGCCGCACTCCTGGACTCCGTACCCACGGAGCACCCGCTGACCGGCGTCGTGCACGCCGCCGGCGTCGGCCAGAACGCCTCCCTGGCCGAAACCCCCCTGGACGCCGCGGCCGAGGCGATGGCCGCCAAGATGCTCGGCGCGGCTCACCTCGACAGCCTCCTGGACGGCCACGACCTGGACTTCTTCGTCCTGGTCTCCTCGATCGCCGGAGTGTGGGGTAGCGCCGGACAGAGCGCCTACGCCGCCGCCAACGCCTACCTCGACGCCCTCGCAGAGCACCGCGCGGCCCGCGGCCTGCCCGCCACCTCGGTGGCCTGGGGCCCCTGGGCCGAGGCCGGAATGGCCACCCACGAGGCCGTCACCGACGCACTGCACAAGCGCGGCCTGCGCTTCCTCGCGCCCGCGAACGCCCTCACCGAACTGCGCCGCGCCGTCGTCGACAAGGACGTCACCGTCACGGTCGCCGACATCGACTGGGAGCGCTACCACCCCGTCTTCACCGCCACCCGCCCGAGCGCCCTCTTCGACGAACTGGCCGACGTCCAGGCCCTCGCCCGCACGGAGGACGCGAGCGCCGCGCCCGAATTCGCCGCGCGCCTACGGGGCCTCGACGAGGACGAGCAGACGCGGCTGCTCGCCGACCTGGTACGTGCCGAGGCGGCCATCGCCCTCGGCCACGACTCCGCGGACGCCATCTCGGAGCGGCGGGCCTTCCGCGACGCCGGCTTCGACTCGCTGACCGCCGTGGAACTGCGCAAGCGGCTGGCCGCCCTCACCGGCCTGGCCCTGCCCGCCACCCTCGTCTTCGACTACCCGACCCCCACCGTCCTCGCCCGCCACCTGCGCGCGGAACTCCTGGGCACCGACGGTGACCAGGCCGCTCCGGCAGCCGTGGCCGCATCGGCATCGGGCCGCTTCGACGAGCCCATCGCCATCGTCGGCATGAGCTGCCGCTTCCCCGGCGGCGTCCGTTCCCCGCGGCAGCTGTGGGACCTGGTCAGCGACGGCGTCGACGCCATCACCGACTTCCCCGTCAACCGCGGCTGGAACACCGGCCTCTACCACCCCGACCCGGACAACCCCGGCACGACCTACTCCACCCAGGGCGGATTCCTGCACGACGCGGGCGAGTTCGACGCCTCCTTCTTCGGCATCTCGCCGCGCGAAGCGCTGTCGATGGACCCCCAGCAGCGGCTGCTGCTGGAGACCACCTGGGAGGCGTTCGAGCACGCCGGCATCGACCCCACCCACGTCCACGGCACCGCCACCGGAACGTTCATCGGCTCCACCTACCAGGAGTACGGCCTCGGCGTCGAAGACGGATCCGCCGGCCACCTGGTGACCGGCACCAGCCCCAGCGTGCTCTCCGGGCGCCTGGCCTACCTCTTCGGCCTCGAAGGACCGGCGGTCACCGTCGACACCGCCTGCTCCTCGTCCCTGGTCGCCCTGCACCTGGCCTGCCAGTCCCTGCGCAACGGCGAGAGCTCCCTGGCCCTGGCCGGCGGCGCGACCGTCATGACCAACCCCAACCCGTTCGTCGCGTTCAGCCGGCAGCGGGCCCTGGCCGGCGACGGCCGCTGCAAGGCGTTCTCCGACGGCGCGGACGGCATGACCCTCGCCGAAGGCGTCGGCATCCTCGTACTGGAGCGCCTCTCGGACGCCCAGCGCAACGGACACGAGATCCTCGCCGTCGTCCGCGGCTCGGCCATCAACCAGGACGGCGCGTCCAACGGCCTGTCCGCCCCCAACGGCCCCTCCCAGCAGCGCGTCATCCGCCAGGCCCTGGCCAACTCGGGGCTGGCCCCGAAGGACATCGACGCCGTCGAGGCCCACGGCACCGGCACCGCCCTCGGCGACCCCATCGAGGCGCAGGCCCTGCTCGCCACCTACGGCCAGGACCGCGACCCGCAGAGCCCGCTGCTGCTGGGCTCCGTGAAGTCCAACATCGGCCACACCCAGTCGGCTGCCGGCGTCGCCGGCGTCATCAAGATGGTCCTGGCCCTGCGCCGGGGAGCGCTGCCGCGCACCCTGCACGCGGACACCCCCTCCAGCCACATCGACTGGACCCCCGGCACCGTCGCCCTGCTGCACGAGCCCGCCGACTGGCCCGAGGGCGAGCGCCCGCGCCGCTGCGCGGTCTCCTCCTTCGGCATCAGCGGGACCAACGCCCACACCATCCTCGAAGAAGCCCCCCGCCCGCAGGAGGCGGCCCCCGAGCGGCCGGTGGCCCCGGCCGGCGACGCCATCCCCTGGATGCTGACCGCCCGCACCCCGGGCGCGCTGCGCGCCCAGGCAACCAACCTCGCCGCCCACCTCGACGACGACCAGGCACCCGGCGCCCTCGACGTCGGCCACTCGCTGGTGACCGCGCGGACCCTCTTCGACCACCGCGCCGTCGTCATCGGCACCGACGAGCAGACCCGGCGCGCGGCCCTCGACGCCCTCGCCACCGGCGGCTCCGCGCCCGGCGTCGTCCAGGGCACGGCCGACACCGACGGCAGGACCGTCTTCGTCTTCCCCGGCCAGGGCTCCCAGTGGGTCGGCATGGGAGCGCGACTCCTCGACGAGTCCCCGGTCTTCGCCGAGCGCCTGACCGAATGCGCCACCGCCCTCTCGGAGTTCGTCGACTGGTCCCTGCTCGACGTGCTGCGCCAGGTTGACGGCGCGCCGACGCTGGACCGCGTCGACGTCGTACAACCCGCCTCCTTCGCCGTCATGGTCTCGCTCGCCGCACTGTGGACCTCGCACGGCATCACCCCCGACGCCGTGGTCGGCCACTCGCAGGGCGAGATCGCCGCGGCGGCCGTCGCCGGGGCGCTCTCCCTTCAGGACGCGGCCCGCGTCGTCGCGCTGCGCAGCCAGGCAATCGCCCGTGGACTGGCGGGATCCGGCGGCATGATGTCGGTCCCGCTGCCGGCCACCGACGTCGAACAGCGCCTCGCCGCGTACGAGGACCTGTCGATCGCCGCGGTCAACGGCCCCCGGTCCACCGTCGTCTCCGGCGCCACCGCGCCGCTGGACGCCCTACAGGCCGAGCTGGTCGCCGAGGACATCCGGGCCAAGCGCATCGCCGTGGACTACGCCTCGCACTCCGCGCAGGTCGAGCTGGTGCGCGACGAACTGCACCGCGTCCTCGCGCCGGTGCGCCCGCGCCCCGCGCAGGTGCCCTTCTTCTCGACGGTGACCGGCGACTGGCTGGACACCACCGGCATGGACGCCGACTACTGGTACACCAACCTGCGGCAGACCGTCCGCTTCCAGCCCGCCATCGGCGAACTCCTCGCCCAGGACCACCGTTTCTTCATCGAGGTCAGTTCCCACCCCGTACTCGCCATGGGCATCCAGGCGACCGCCGAGGAAGCCGGCGGCGCGGCCGCGGTGCTCGGCACCCTCCGGCGCGACGTGGGCGGCACCGACCGCTTCCTGACCTCCCTCGCCGAAGCCTTCGTCCGGGGCGCGGGCGTCGACTGGTCCACCGTCTTCGCCGGCACCGGCGCCCGCCGGGTGTCGCTGCCCACGTACGCCTTCCAGCGCGAGCATCTGTGGGCGATACCCGACCGGTCCCAGGACCGACCCGAAGCGGACCCGGTGGACGCGGAGTTCTGGACGGCGGTGGAAGAGGACGACGTCGACTCCCTCGCCTCCCGCCTGCGCCTGGACCGCGCCGCCCTGGAGCCCGTCCTGCCGGCCCTGTCCGACTGGCGCCGACGCCGCCGCGACCTGGCAGCCGTCGACTCCTGGCGCTACCGCGCCACGTGGCAGCCGCTGACCGCCCTCCCCACGGCGGCCCTGACCGGCACCTGGCTCGTCGTCACCACCGCGGACACCGCCGGCGACGACGTCACCGGCGTCCTCACCGCGCACGGCGCCGAGACCCGCACCCTCGTCCTGGACGACGCCTGCCTGGACCGCGCCACGCTGACCGCGCGCCTGGCCGACCTCGACGGCGCGGCGGACCTCGCGGGCGTGGTGTCCCTGCTGGCCGCCGCCGAGGGCGCGAGCCCGCACCAACCGGCGCTCAGCCGCGCGACGGCGCTGTCCGTCACGCTCGTCCAGGCACTCGGCGACGCCGGCATCGACGCGCCGCTGTGGTGCCTGACCCAGGGCGCCGTCTCCACCGGCCGAGCCGACCGGCTCACCCGCCCCGACCAGGCCCAGATCCTCGGCCTCGGCTGGACGGCCGCCCTCGAACACCCACAGCGCTGGGGCGGCCTGGTCGACCTGCCCGAGGAACTGGACCGGCGGGCCGCCGAGCGCCTGGCCGCGGTCCTGACCGGCCGTACCGGCGAGGACCAACTCGCCGTCCGCGCCTCGGGCGTCCTCGCCCGCCGCGTCGTCCGCGCCACCCCCGCGGACCCGGCTCCGGCCCGCCCCTGGACGGCGAGGGGCACCACCCTCGTCACCGGCGGCACCGGCACCCTCGCCCCGCACCTGGCCCGCTGGCTCGCCCAGCAGGGCGCCGAGCACGTCGTGCTCACCAGCCGCCGCGGCCCGGCGGCCCCCGGATCCGGCGAACTCGTCCGGGAACTGGCCGAGCTGGGCTGCGAGGCCAGCGTCGTCGCCTGCGACCTGACCGACCGCGACGCGGTCGCCCGGATGCTGGAGGCGCTCGCCGCCGAGGGCCGCACGGTGCGCACCGTCGTGCACACCGCCGTCACCATCGAGCTGGCGACGCTGGACGAGACGACTCTCGACGACTTCGCGAAGGTCATGGACGCCAAGGTCAACGGCGCCCGGCACCTGGACGAACTCCTCGGCGACGACCTCGACGCCTTCGTCCTGTACTCCTCCACCGCCGGCATGTGGGGCAGCGGCGCCCACGCCGCCTACGTCGCCGGCAACGCCTACCTCAACGCCCTGGCCGAACACCGCCGCGCCCGCGGCGCCCGGGCCACCGCCGTCTCCTGGGGCATCTGGGCCGACGACCTCAAGCTCGGCCGCGTCGACCCCGGCCAGATCCGCCGCAGCGGACTGGTCTTCATGGACCCCGACATGGCCCTGACCGGCCTGCGGCAGGCCCTCGACGACGACGAGACGCACCTGGCCGTCGCCGACGTGGACTGGGAGCGCTACTACCCCGTCTACACCTCCGCGCGCCCCACCCGGCTCTTCGACGACGTGCCGGAGGTCCGGCGGCTCGTGGACAACACCGACCAGGCCGCCGCATCCGGCAGCGAGTTCGCCGACCGGCTGCGCGGGCTGGCCCCCGTCGAGCAGGAGCGGCTCCTGCTGGACCTGGTCCGCGGCGAGGCCGCCACCGCGCTCGGCCACGCCTCGCCCGACGTGCTCTCCGAGCAACGCGCCTTCCGCGACGTCGGCTTCGACTCGCTGACCGCCGTCGACCTGCGCAACCGGATCGCCACCGTCACCGGTCTCGCCCTGCCGAGCACCATGGTCTTCGACCACCCCAACCCGCGCGCCCTCGTCGCCTTCCTGCGCGAGTCCCTCGCCGGGTCCGCGACCGGCACCGGCGCCCCGACCGCGTACACCGCCACCGTCGACGACGAGCCCCTGGCCATCATCGGCATGAGCTGCCGCTACCCCGGCGGCGTCGGATCGCCGGAGGACCTGTGGCGGCTGGTCGTCGAGGGCGGCGACGCCATCGGTGAGTTCCCCACGGACCGTGGCTGGGACGCCGAGGGCCTCTACGACCCCGACCCGGACCGGGCCGGCCACACCTACTCGACCCGGGGCGGCTTCCTGCACGACGCCCCCGAGTTCGACGCCGGCTTCTTCGGCATCTCGCCCCGCGAGGCCCTCGCCATGGACCCCCAGCAGCGCCTGCTGCTGGAGACCTCCTGGGAGGCCATGGAGGCCGCCGGCATCGACCCGGCCACCCTGCGCGGCAGCAGCACCGGCACCTTCATCGGCGCCAGCTACCAGGACTACGGGGCCTCCGGCGCGAGCCCGGAGAGCGCCGAGGGACACCTGATCACCGGCACCATCTCCAGCGTCCTGTCCGGCCGCCTCTCCTACACCTACGGCTTCGAGGGCCCGGCCGTCTCCCTCGACACCGCCTGCTCCTCCTCCCTCGTCGCCCTGCACCTGGCCTGCCAGTCGTTGCGCAACGGCGAGAGCTCCCTGGCGCTGGCCGGCGGCGTCAGCATCATGTCCACGCCCGCCGCGTTCGTCGGCTTCAGCCGCCAGCGCGCGATGGCGCCCGACGGCCGCTGCAAGGCGTACTCCGACCAGGCCGACGGCATGAGCCTGGCCGAAGGCGTCGGGCTGGTCCTCGTCGAACGGCTCTCCGACGCCCGCCGCAACGGGCACCAGGTCCTGGCCGTCATCCGCGGCTCCGCCGTCAACCAGGACGGCGCCTCCAACGGCCTGACCGCCCCCAACGGCCCGTCCCAGCAGCGCGTCATCGGCCAGGCACTGGCCAACGCCAAGGTGGACCCCGACGGCATCGACGTCGTCGACGGCCACGGCACCGGCACCGCGCTCGGCGACCCCATCGAGGCGCAGGCCCTGCTCGCCACCTACGGCCAGGGCCGCGACCCCGAACACCCGCTGCTGCTGGGCTCGGTGAAGTCCAACATCGGCCACACCCAGATGGCGTCCGGCGTCGCCAGCGTCATCAAGATGGTCATGGCCATGCGCCACGGCACCGTGCCGCACAGCCTGCACATCGACCGGCCCTCCTCGCACGTCGACTGGAGCACCGGCGCCCTGCACCTGCTCACCGAGCCGGTGCCCTGGCCGAGCACCGGGCACCCGCGCCGCGCGGGCGTCTCCTCCTTCGGCCTGAGCGGCACCAACGTCCACACCATCCTCGAACAGGCCCCGGAGGAGCAGCCCGAGGAGACCACCGACACCGCACCCGCCCGCCCCCTCGACGCCACCGCCGTTCCGCTGGTCCTGTCCGGACACACCGAAGCGGCCGTGCGCGCCCAGGCCGGCCGACTGCTGTCGCACCTCGCCGACCACCCCGACCTGCCGCTCACCGACCTCGCCCGCTCCCTCGCCACCACCCGGTCCGCGCTGGAGCACCGCGCGGCCGTCGTCACCGACGACCCCGACGCGCTCGTCCGGGCGCTGACCGCGCTGCGCGACGCGACCACCGACGGCGGGCTGCTCACCGGCCGCCCCGACCACGGCCGGCTGGCCTTCCTCTTCACCGGCCAGGGCAGCCAGCGCCCCGGAACGGGCCGCGAGCTCTACGACCACCACCCGGTCTACGCCGAGGCGCTGGACGCCGTCCTGGCCCGCTTCGACCTCGAACTCGACCGTCCGCTGCGGGAGATCCTCTTCGCCGCCCCGGACACCCCCGAGGCCGCGCTGCTGGACGACACCCGCTACACCCAGCCCGCGCTCTTCGCCCTCGAAGTGGCGCTGTTCCGCCTCGCCGAGTCCTGGGGCCTGCGCCCCGACTACGTCGCGGGCCACTCCATCGGCGAGTTCGCCGCCGCGCACGCCGCCGGCGTCCTCTCCCTGGAGGACGCCTGCACCCTGGTGGCGGCCCGCGGCCGGCTGATGGCCGAACTGCCCGCCGGCGGCGCCATGACCTCCGTCGAAGCCACCGAGGACGAGGTGACCGCCGCGCTCGCCCCCTACGAGGGCCGGGCCACCATCGCCGCCGTCAACACCCCGACCTCCCTGGTCGTCTCGGGCGACGAGGACGCGGTGGGCGCCGTCGCGACGCACTTCGAGGAGCAGGGCCGGCGCACCAAGCGGCTGCGCGTCAGCCACGCCTTCCACTCGCCGCACATGGACCCGATGCTGGCGGACTTCGCCCGCGTCGTCCGCGGCGTCACCTGCCACGAACCGACCGTGCCGCTGGTGTCCACCGTCACTGGCACCCTCCTCACGCACGACGAGCTCGCCGCGCCGGAGTACTGGACCGGGCAGGTCCGCGGCACCGTCCGCTTCGCCGACGCCGTGCGGTACCTCACCGACCACGGCGTGACGACCTTCTTCGAGCTCGGCCCGGACGCGGTGCTCAGCGGCGCGGTCCGAGAGGGCACCGACGAGGAGACCCGCGCCACCGCCGTCCCGGCCCTGCGCCGGGACCGGCCCGAGGCCCCGACCCTGGCCACGGCAGTGGCCCAGCTGCACCTGCACGGGGTACGGGTCGACTGGGACGCCTTCTTCGCGGGCCGCGCAGCCGGCCGGATCGACCTGCCCACCTACGCCTTCCAGCGCGAGCGCTACTGGCCCGAGGCGCACGCCGCAACCACCGCAGCCGGCCAGCCCGCCGACGCGGCGGACACCGAGTTCTGGTCGGCGGTGGAGCGCGCGGACCTCGCGTCCCTGGGGTCCGCACTGGACCTGGACGACGACACCCTCACCACCGTCGTGCCCGCCCTCTCCGCCTGGCGGCGCCGCAGCCGGGAGCGTTCCACCGTCGACGGCTGGCGCTACCGCACCACCTGGAAGCGCCTGACCGTCCCGGCGGCCGCCGCACGTCCCACCGGGACCTGGCTGGTGCTCGCACCGGCCGATGGCGAGTCGGCCTGGCTCGACCCGATCGCCGACGTCCTCGGCGCCGACGCCGTACGCCTCGTCGTCGCCGCCCCGGACCGCCGGGACCTGGCCGGACGACTGGCCGAACTCGGCTCGGAACACGGCGAGTTCACCGGCGTGCTGTCGCTGCTGGCCACGGCCGGCGACGGGGCCGCCGCCGACGCTGCCGACGCCACGACCGCCGGCCTGCTGCTGACGACGACCGCGGTCCAGGCCCTGGGCGACGCGGGCATCGAGGCCCCGCTGTGGTGCGTGACCCGCACCGCCGTGGCCGTGGACCGGGCCGAACACCCGGCCCGCCCCGTCCAGTCCGCCGTCTGGGGCCTGGGCCGGGTCGCCGCCCTGGAGCACCCGCAGCGTTGGGGCGGTCTGATCGACCTGCCCGACGCGCTCGACGCCAGCACCCTGCGCCGCTTGGCCGCCGTCCTCGCCGACAACGGCGGCGAGGACCAGCTCGCGCTGCGTACCACCGCGGCCTTCGGCCGTCGCCTGGCCCAGCACCGGGCCGAACCAGCCCCCGACGCGGGCACCTTCAGCCCCACCGGCACCGTGCTCGTCACCGGCGGCACCGGCGCCCTGGGCGGCCACGTCGCCCGCTGGCTGGCCGCGGCGGGCGCCCCGCACCTGCTGCTGGTCAGCCGCCGCGGCGCGGACGCCCCCGGCGCCGCGGAACTCGCCGCGGAGGTCGAGGAACTCGGCGCCCGGGTCACCCTCGCGGCGTGCGACACCGCCGACCGCGACGCGCTCGCCGCCGTCCTGGCCGCCGTTCCCGAGGACCAGCCGCTGACCGCGGTGTTCCACACCGCCGGCACCGTCGACGACGGCACCCTGGACACGCTCACCCCCGAGCAGTTCACCGCCGTCCTGCGCGCCAAGGTCACCGCCACCCACCACCTCCACGAGGCCACCCGCGAGAGGGAGTTGAGCGCGTTCGTGCTCTTCTCCTCCGTCGCCGGCACCCTCGGCGCACCCGGCCAGGGCAACTACGCCGCCGCCAACGCCTACCTCGACGCCTTCTCCGAACAGCGCCACGCCCTCGGCCTGCCCGCCACCTCGGTGGCCTGGGGCCCCTGGGCCGAGACCGGCATGGCGGCCGACGGCACCGGCGTCCAGGAGCGGATCCGCCGCGGCGGCTTCACCCCCCTGCCGCCCCGCCTCGCCCTCGCCGCCCTGCGGCGGGCGATCGAGCACGGTGTCCCGACGCTGACCCTCGCGGACATCGACTGGCCGCGCTACACGGAGGTGTTCACCGCCCTGCGGCCCAGCCCCTTCGTCGGCGACCTGCCGGCACTGCGCCGGGCCACGTCGCCGGCCGGGACGTCGCAGGCCGCACTGCCGGAACCGGCCCTGCGCCAGCGGCTGGTCGGACTCTCTCCGACCGCGCGCCCCGGCTTCGTCCTGGACCTGGTGCGCACCCGGGTCGCGGCGGTCCTCGGGCACACCGGCACCTCGGACATCGGCGCCGACCGCGCCTTCAGCGACCTCGGCTTCGACTCGCTGACCACCGTCGAACTGCGCAACACCCTCACGGCCGGCACCGGCCTGAAACTGCCCGCCACCCTCGTCTACGACCACCCGACCCCGACCGCACTCGCCGAGTTCCTGCTCGCCGAACTCCTCGGCACACTGCCGGCTTCGGACCTCGACACCCCCGCGCCGGCCGGCCGTGCCGCGGACGACGACCCCATCGTCGTCGTCGGCATGAACTGCCGCTTCCCCGGCGGCGTCCGGTCGCCGGAAGACCTCTGGCGGCTGCTGAGCGACGGCGAGGACGCCATCGGCGGGTTCCCCGCGGACCGCGGCTGGGACCTCGACGCGCTCGCCCAGGGCGCCTCCGCCACCCTCGAAGGCGGGTTCCTGGAGGGCGTCGGCCTCTTCGACGCCGGCTTCTTCGGCATCTCGCCCCGCGAGGCGCTGGCCATGGACCCGCAGCAGCGGCTGCTGCTGGAAACCTCGTGGGAGGCGTTCGAGCGGGCCGGCATCGACGCGACCGCGCTGCGCGGCAGCCGCACCGGCGTCTTCGTCGGCACCAACGGCCAGGACTACACCGCCCTCCTGCGCCAGGCCAGCGGCACCGCCGACCTGCGCGGCCACGTCGCCACCGGCAACACCGCCAGCGTCATGTCCGGCCGCCTCTCTTACACCTTCGGCCTGGAGGGCCCGGCCGTCACCGTCGACACCGCCTGCTCCTCCGCGCTGGTCGCCCTGCACCTGGCCGCCAACGCGCTGCGCAACGGCGAGTGCACGCTGGCTCTGGCCGGCGGCGTCTCGGTGATGTCCAGCCCCGGCGCCTTCACCGAGTTCACGATGCAGGGCGGACTGGCCCCCGACGGACGGTGCAAGCCCTTCGCCGACGCGGCCGACGGCACCAGCTGGTCCGAGGGCGTGGGTGTCCTCGTCCTGGAACGGCTCTCCGACGCCCGCCGCAACGGCCACGACGTCTGGGGCATCGTGCGCGGCACCGCCGTCAACCAGGACGGCGCCTCCAACGGGCTGACCGCGCCCAACGGACGGGCCCAGCAGCGCGCCATCCGCCAGGCCCTCGCCGACGCCCGCCTCGCCCCCGCCGACGTCGACGTCGTCGAGGCCCACGGCACCGGCACCACCCTCGGCGACCCCATCGAGGCGGGCGCCCTGATCGCCACCTACGGTCCCGACCGGCCGCAGCCGCTGCTGCTCGGTGCCGTGAAGTCGAACCTGGGCCACACCCAGGCGGCCGCCGGCGTCGCCGGCACCATCAAGATGCTCCTGGCGATGCGCCACGGCGTGCTGCCCAAGACCCTGCACGTCGACGCCCCGTCCTCGCACGTCGACTGGACCGACGGCACGGTCGCGCTCGTCACCGAGCAGCAGGACTGGCCCGAGACCGGGCACGCCCGACGGGCCGGCGTCTCCGCCTTCGGCGTCAGCGGCACCAACGCCCACGTCATCCTCGAACAGGCACCGGTCACCGACGTGCCGGTGGCGCCGGAGCCCACCACGACGCCGGGCCTGGTGCCCTGGCCGGTGTCGGGCAAGTCCGCGGCAGCCCTGGCGGCCCAGATCGAGCGGGTCTCGGCACTGACCGACGCCGCACCGCTCGACGTCGGCCACTCCCTGGCCACCGGCCGTACGGCCTTCGCGCACCGCGCGGTCCTCGCGACCGACGGGGCCGAGGTGCGGGAACTCGCCCGCGGCGTCTCCCACGGGAGCGACGGGAAGGTGGCGGTGCTGTTCTCCGGCCAGGGTGCGCAACGGGTCGGCATGGGCCGGGAGTTGTACGACCGGTTCCCGGTGTTCGCGGCGGCGTTGGACGAGGTGCTGGCGCACTTCGACGACGCGCTGCGGGAGGTGATGTTCGGCTCGGCGGACGGCCTGGACGAGACGGGCTTCACCCAGCCGGCGTTGTTCGCCGTCGAGGTGGCGCTGTTCCGCCTGGCGGAGTCGCTCGGCGTGCGGCCGGACTTCGTCGCCGGGCATTCGATCGGTGAGCTCGCGGCGGCGCACGTCGCCGGGGTGCTGTCCCTGGACGACGCCTGTGTGCTGGTCGCGGCCCGTGCGCGGTTGATGCAGGCGCTGCCTGCGGGCGGCGCGATGGTGGCCGTCCGGGCGACCGAGCGCGAGGCCGGTCCGCGGCTGGTGGACGGCGTGTCGATCGCGGCGGTCAACGGCCCCGAGGCGGTCGTCCTCGCCGGCGACGAGAGTGAAGTCCTGTGCGTCGCCGCCGAGTTGGCGGCCGAGGGACACAAGACCCAGCGCCTCGCGGTGAGCCACGCCTTCCACTCGGCGCTGATGGAGCCGATGTTGGCGGACTTCCGCCGGGTGGCCGAGGGGCTGTCGTACGAGGCCCCGCAGATCCCCGTCGTCTCCAACGTGACGGGCGAGGTGGCCACCACGGAGCTGCTGTGCTCGCCGGACTACTGGGTGCGGCACGTGCGCGAGACGGTGCGCTTCGCCGACGGCGTGCGCGCACTCGAAGCCGAAGGCGCCACGGTCTTCCTGGAGTTGGGCCCCGACGGCGTGCTGGCCGCGATGGCCCAGCACACCCTGGACGGCGACGTCACCGTCGTGCCGGCGCTGCGCAAGGACCGGCCGGAGGAGACCGCACTGCTCACCGCGCTCGCCCAGCTGTACGTCGTGGGCGTCGGGGTCGACTGGTCCGGGATCTTCACCGGTACCGGCGCCCGCCGCGTGGACCTGCCCACCTACCCCTTCCAGCCGGAGTGGTTCTGGCCGGAGATCGCGACCGCACAGGAACGACAGGACGTCCCGCAGGACTCCGAGGACGCCGAGTTCTGGGACGCGGTGCAGCGTGCGGACCTCCCGACGCTCGCCGACGACCTCCAACTGGACGACGACGCCCTGTCGACCCTGGTGCCCGCGCTGTCCGCCTGGCGCCGCAAGCGCGTCGAACGCTCGACCGTCGACGGCTGGCGCTACCGGGTCACCTTCACCCCGCTGGCCGGCACCGCGCCCGGCACCCTCACCGGACGGTGGCTGGCGCTCGTCCCGACCGGCGGCACCGACGACGTGTGGACCGCCGCGGTCCTCGCGGCCCTCGGTGAGACGGCCGTCGTCGTCGAGGCGGACCCGAACGACCCGGCCGCACTCACCGAGCCGCTGGCCGAAATCGCCGCTCAGAACGCCGGGTTCGCGGGTGCGCTCTCGCTGCTGGCCGCCCCGTACGTCGACGCCCTGCCCACCGGCCCGGCCTGGCCGACCGAGGCGGTGGCGGCCCTGGCGGACGCCGGGATCGACGCCCCGCTGTGGTGCGTCACCCGCGACGCGGTCACGGTGGGCCGCGCGGAGACCGAGGTCAGCCCCGCCCAGGCGACGGTGTGGGGGATCGGCCGGATCGCCGCCGTGGACCACCCGGACCGCTGGGGCGGCCTGGTCGACGTGCCGCGGGTGCTCGACCGGCGCGCCACCGAACGGCTCCGCACCGCCCTCGCGGGCATCGGTGACGAGGACCAGGTGGCGCTGCGGCCCGCCGGCCTCTTCGGGCGCCGGCTGGTGCGCGTCGCCCCCGACGCCCCGACGGCCCCGTGGCAGCCGACCGGTACGGTCCTGATCGTCGGCCCGGCGGCCGGCACCGGCGGACACTGCGCCCGCTGGCTCGCCGAACAGGGCGCCCAGCACCTGCTGCTGGTCGACCCCACCGCATCGGACCCCGCACCGGCGCGCGCCGCACTCGACGCCCTGAGCGTCCCCGTGACGGTGCTCGACTGCGGCCCGTCCGACGGCGAGGCCCTGCTGACCGCACTCGCCGCGCTGCCGGCCGAGGCACCGCTGACCGCCGTCGTGCACACCGACGAGCCGTCCGACGCCGAGGAGCCCGACGCCGCCCTGGCCGCGCTGCGCGCCGACGTGGCGAGCCTGGCGGAGGTGGCCGAGGCGGCGAGGGGCGACCGTCCCCTGGACGCGTTCGTCCTCTTCTCCTCCATCGCCGCCACCTGGGGCGCCGGCGGTCGGGCCACCGAGGCCGCGGCCGGAACCCAACTCAACGAGATGGCAAGGGTGTTGCGGCAGCGGGGACTGCCCGCCGTGACGGTGGCCTGGAGCGGCTGGGCCGACGTCGCGTCCGACAGCCTGGCCGCCCACCTGCGGGTCAACGGGCTGCCCCCGATGGACTCCGCACGGGCCCTGACCGCGCTCGCCAGCTCGTTCGGCACCGACACCTCCGCGGTGACGATCGCCGACGTCCAGTGGGACCGGTTCGTGCCCGCCTTCACCCGCAACCGGCGCAGCGCCCTCTTCGCGCAGCTGCCGGAGGCCCGGGCCGCGCTGGCGCAGCCGGACGCCGCCGAGGCGGGCCCGGCGGGCACCGCGACCGGCCTCCGGGCCGAACTCGCCGCCCGCCCCAACGCGGAACGGACCGAGGTCCTGCTGGCCCTCGTCCGGGCCCGGGTCGCCGCGGTGCTCGGGTTCGCGGACGCCGACGCCGTACCCACCGGCCAGCCGTTCCGGGACCTCGGCTTCGACTCGCTGACCGGCGTGGACCTGCGCAACCAGCTCGCCACCGCCACCGGTCTGGCGCTGCCCGCGACCCTCGTCTTCGACTACCCCACGGCCGAGGCGCTCGCCGACCACCTGCGGGCCGAACTCCTCGGCGAGGACACGGCGCAGCACGGCGCGGCGCTGCGGGTGGGGTCCGCCGCCACGACCGACGACCCGATCGTCATCGTCGGCATGAGCTGCCGCTACCCGGGCGGGGTCGGCTCGCCCGAGGACCTGTGGAAGCTGGTCACGGACGAAGTCGACGCCATCGGGGGCTTCCCGACGGACCGCGGCTGGGACCTGGAACGGCTGCTGCACGGCGACCGGGACGGCCGCGGCCGGACCGTCACCGGCGAGGGCGGCTTCCTCTACGACGTGGCGGACTTCGACCCCGGGTTCTTCGGGATCGCACCGCGCGAGGCCATGGTGATGGACCCGCAGCAGCGCATCCTCCTGGAAGCCACCTGGGAGGCCCTGGAGCGCGCCGGCGTCGACCCCGCCGGACTGCGCGGCGGCGACACCGGGGTGTTCGTCGGCGGTGGCTCGGGCGACTACCGGCCCGAGGCCGGCCAGTTGGGCCACGCGCAGACCGCGCAGTCGGCGAGCCTGCTCTCCGGCCGGGTGTCCTACACCTTCGGTCTGGAAGGCCCCTCGGTCAGCGTCGACACGGCCTGCTCGTCGTCCCTGGTGGCGCTCCACCTGGCCGCCCAGGCCCTGCGGGCGGGGGAGTGCTCCCTCGCACTGACCGGCGGCGTGACGGTGATGTCCAGCCCGGTGAACTTCGTCGAGTTCGGCGAGATGGGGGCCCTCGCGCCCGACGGCCGCTGCCGGCCCTTCGCCTCCGCGGCGGGCGGCACCGGCTGGTCCGAGGGCGTCGGCGTCCTCGTCCTGGAACGGCTCTCCGACGCCCGGAGCAACGACCACCAGGTCCTCGCGGTGCTGCGCGGCTCGGCCGTCAACCAGGACGGCGCCAGCAACGGCATCACCGCACCCAACGGCCCCTCGCAGCGCCGGGTCATCCAGCGCGCGCTGGCCAACGCGGGTCTGGCGCCGGCCGACGTGGACGCCGTGGAGGCGCACGGCACCGGCACCACCCTGGGCGACCCCATCGAGGCGCAGGCCCTCCTCGCCACCTACGGGCAGGGCCGGGACGCCGAACTCCCGCTCCGACTGGGCTCGTTGAAGTCCAACATCGGCCACACCCAGGCGGCCGCCGGCGTCGCCGGTGTGATCAAGATGGTGCTGGCGATGCAGCACGGCGTGCTGCCCCGGTCCCTGCACATCGACGAGCCCTCGACGCACGTCGACTGGACCACCGGAGCCGTCGAACTGCTGGACCAGGCCGCCGAATGGCCGCGTACCGGACGCCCGCGCCGGGCCGGCATCTCGGCGTTCGGCGCCAGCGGCACCAACTCCCACGTGATCATCGAGGAGCCCGCGGAGGTCGCGGCGGACGCACCCGCGCGCCCCGAGGAGGCCGGCGGCCCGCTGCCGGTCCCGGTGACCGGTGCCGTGCCGGACGCACTGCGCGCCCAGGCCCGACGGCTGCACGCCTACGCGACCGCCCGGCCCGACCTCACCGTCGCCGAGCTCGCGCTGTCCACGGCCACCACCCGGTCGGTCTTCGCCCACCGGGCCGCGGTCCTCGCCGAGGACCGCGAGGGGCTGCTCACCGGCCTGGCCGCGCTCGCCGACGGCCTCGACACGCCCCAGGTCCTGCGCGGCCAGGTGGCGGACCGCCGGGGCAAGCTCGCGGTGCTGTTCTCCGGCCAGGGCGCGCAGCGCGTGGGCATGGGGCGCGAACTCCACGCCCGCTACCCGGTGTTCGCCGAGGCCCTGGACGCCGTGACGGCCCGCCTGGACGGGGAGCTGGACCTGCCGCTGCGGGACGTGATGT
Organism: Streptomyces sp. RGM 3693; assembly: GCF_050471125.1. NCBI lineage: Bacteria > Bacillati > Actinomycetota > Actinomycetes > Kitasatosporales > Streptomycetaceae > Streptomyces > Streptomyces sp. RGM 3693. Next base: position 840,398 of record NZ_JBMPPQ010000003.1, on the reverse strand, counting down.
TCGGGGAGGCGGAGCTGCTGAACGAGACGCGCTTCACCCAGCCCGCCCTGTTCGCCGTCGAAGTGGCGCTGTTCCGACTGGTCGAGTCGTGGGGCATCCGCCCGGACTTCGCCGCCGGCCACTCCATCGGCGAGATCACCGCCGCGCACGTCGCCGGGGTCCTCTCCCTGGACGACGCCTGCCGACTGGTGGCCGCCCGGGCCCGGTTGATGAACGCCCTGCCCACCGGCGGCGCCATGGTCGCCGTGCAGGCCACCGAGGAGGAGGTCCGGTCGCACCTGGCCGACGGCGTGTCCGTCGCCGCGGTCAACGGACCGCGGTCGGTGGTGCTCTCCGGCGACGAGGCCGCGGTGCTGGGCATCGCGGAGAAGTTCACCGTCGACGGCCGGAAGACTACGCGTTTGCGGGTCAGTCATGCGTTTCACTCCGTGCACATGGATGCCATGCTCCAGGACTTCCGACGCGTCGCCGGAAGCCTCACGTACCACGCCCCGGCGATCCCGCTCGTGTCCAACGTCACCGGTCAGGCGGCCACCGAGCAGCAGGTGTGCGACCCGGACTACTGGGTCCGCCACGTCCGCGAGGCGGTCCGCTTCGGCGACGGGGTGCGCACCCTGGCCGAACGCGGCGTGACCGCCTTCCTGGAACTCGGCCCCGACGGCACGCTCTGCGCCATGGCTCAGGAAACCCTGGAAGCCCTGCCCGGGCAGCCGGTCACCGTCCCGGCGCTGCGCCGGGACCGCGGTGAACAGGAGTCCGTGGTCGGCGCCGTGGCCCGGCTGTACGTCGGGGGAACCGCCCCCGACTGGGCCGCCCTGCTCGGCCCGGCCGCGCCCCGCCGCACCGACCTGCCCACCTACCCCTTCCAGCACCAGCGGTACTGGCCGGCCACCCAGCCGGCCACCGACCCGGCCGCACCGTCCGCCGCGGACGACGGCTTCTGGTCGGCGGTGCGCGAGGCCGACTTCGCCGCGCTGGAGACGACGCTCAACGTCGACGGGGACGCCCTGGCCAAGGTGCTGCCCGCGCTCGCGGACTGGCGCCGCCGGCGGGACGAGGAACACACCGTCGACGGCTGGCGGCAGCAGATCACCTGGCAGCCGCTGACCCCGCAGGCCGCCCCCACCGCGGCCGGCACCTGGCTCGCCGTCCTCCCGGCCGGCCACGCCGACGACCCCTGGGTCGCCGACGCCGTCGCCGCCCTGGGCCCGGACACCGTGCGCCTGGAAGCGCCCGGCCCCGACCGCGCGGACCTCGCCGCGCGACTGCGCGAACTCGGGCAGGAGGGCACCGAGTTCACCCAAGTGGTGTCCCTGCTCGCGCTCGTCGACGCACCCGCACCGGGCGCGGCGGCCCCGGCGGGCCTGGCCCTGACCACCGCCCTGATCCAGGCGCTCGGCGACGCGGACCTCACCGCACCCCTGTGGTGCGTCACCCGCGGCGCGGTCGCCGCCACCCCCGCCGAACCGGTGCCCGGGCTCGCCCAGGCCGCGGTCTGGGGTCTGGGCCGGGTCGCCGCCCTGGAGTACCCGCAGCGCTGGGGCGGTCTGATCGACCTGCCCGACACCCTCGACGGCCGGTCCGCGGCCCGCTTCGCGGAGGTCCTCGCGGCACCGGGCACGGAGGACCAGATCGCGATCCGGCCCTCCGCCGCCCTCGGCCGCCGGCTGGTGCCCGTACCGGCCGGACGCGACGCGCGGGAGTGGGACCCCACCGGCACCGTCCTGATCACCGGCGGCACCGGAGCCCTGGGCGCCCAGGTGGCCCACCGGCTCGCCGCGGCCGGCGCCCGGCACCTGCTGCTGCTCAGCCGCCGGGGCGCCGCCGCGCCCGGCGCGGACGGACTGTGCGCCGAACTGAACGCGCTGGGCGCGGAGGTGACCCTCACCGCCTGCGACGTCGCCGACCGCGACGCGCTCGCCGAGGTCCTCGCCGCGATCCCCGACGAGGCCCCGCTGACCGGTGTGATCCACACTGCGGGCGTCCTGGACGACGGCGTCCTCGACAGCCTCACCCCGGACCGCTACGAGGCCGTGTTCCGCGCCAAGGCCGCCTCGGCCCTGGCCCTGCACGACCTCACCCGGGACCTGGACCTGGCCGCGTTCGTCCTGTTCTCCTCGTCCTCGGGCACGGTCGGCAACGCCGGCCAGGCCAACTACGCGGCCGCCAACGCCTACCTGGACGCGCTCGCCGAACACCGCCGGGCCCAGGGCCTGGCCGCGACCTCGCTCGCCTGGGGCGTGTGGGGCGGCGGGGGCATGGCGGCGGACCACCGGGCCGCCGACGTGGCCCAGCGCACCGGCATCCGTCCCCTCGACCCGGACCTCGCCGTCGTGGCGCTGCGCCGGGCCGTCATGGACGGACGCCCCACCGAGGTCGTCGCCGACCTCGACCGCGACCGGTTCCTGCGCTCCTTCACCGCGGTACGGCCCAGCCCGCTGCTCGGCGAGCCGACCGGCACCGAGCACCGGACGGTGGAGGACGGCGGCGACGACGCCACCGGCGACGCGCTGCGCGCCCAACTGGCCGACCTGCCGCCCGCCAAGCGCGCCCGGGTCGTCCTCGACCTGGTCCGCCGCCGCGCCGCGGCGGTCCTCGGACACCCCACGGTCGACGCCGTGGGCGCCGACCGGGCGTTCCGCGACCTCGGCTTCGACTCGCTCAGCGCCGTCGAACTGCGCAACCAACTCGGCGCCGCGACCGGACTCGCCCTGGCCACCACGCTCGTCTTCGACCACCCCAACCCCAACGAACTGGCGGACCACATCCTGGGCCGGCTCGTCCCCGACGCCGAGCCGGGGCAGGAGACGGCCGACGACGAGGCGGACGCCGCGGGCGTCCGGGCCCTGTTCACCTCCGTCCCCATGAAGCGACTGCGCGAGATCGGCGTGCTCGACCCCCTGCTGAAGCTCGTCGCCGAACAGGCCGCGGCCTCCGACGACGCGGCCGCCACGACGGCGGACGACGCCTACGACGCATCGATCGACGCCATGGACGTCGCCGACCTGGTACAGGCGGCGTTCGACGGCGACTCCTCCCACGAGCGTGGACAGAGCTGAAAGAGCGGACCATGACCACATCCAGTGAAACCGTCGTCGCAGCCCTCCGCGCCTCGCTGAAGGAGGCCGAGCACCTGCGCCGGCAGAACCACAAGCTCGTCGCCGCGGCCACCGAACCGATCGCCATCGTGGCGATGGCCTGCCGGTACCCGGGCGGCGTGGCGTCGCCCGAGGACCTGTGGGAACTGCTGGCCGCGGGCAAGGACGCGATCGGCGCCTTCCCCACGGACCGCGGCTGGGACCTGGGCGCCCTGCGGGACGCCGGCGTTGACGCCCGCGGCAACGCCGTCAGTCAGGAAGGGGGTTTCCTCGACGGCGTGGGGGACTTCGACGCCGACTTCTTCGGCATCTCCCCGCGCGAAGCCGTCACCATGGACCCACAACAGCGGCTGCTGCTGGAAACCTCGTGGGAAGCCATCGAGCGCGCCGGCATCGCCCCCACCACGCTGCGCGGCAGCCGCACCGGCGTGTTCATCGGCACCAACGGCCAAGACTACGCCCACCTGCTGATCCGTTCGCTGACCGACGCCACCGGGGACATCGGCACCGGCATCGCCGCCAGTGCCACGTCCGGCCGGCTGTCCTACACGCTGGGCCTGGAAGGCCCCGCGGTGACCGTCGACACGGCCTGCTCCTCGTCCCTCGTGGCCCTGCACACGGCGGCCCACGCCCTGCGGGCCGGTGAGTGCACGCTGGCCCTGGTCGGCGGCGTGAACGTGATGGCGTCGCCCGGTTCCCTGATGGAGTTCAGCCGGCAGGGCGGCCTGGCGGCGGACGGCCGGTGCAAGGCGTTCGCCGACGCCGCCGACGGCACCGGCTGGTCGGAGGGCGCGGGGGTCCTCCTCGTGGAGCGCCTGAGCGATGCCCGCCGCAACGGGCACCCGGTCCTCGCCGTCGTCCGCGGCTCGGCCGTCAACCAGGACGGCGCCTCCAACGGCTTCACCGCGCCCAGCGGCCCGGCCCAGCAGCGGGTGATCCGGCAGGCCCTGGCCGGCGCCGGGCTGTCGACCGGCGACGTGGACGTGGTCGAGGCGCACGGCACGGGCACCGCCCTGGGGGACCCGATCGAGGCCCAGGCGTTGCTGGCCACCTACGGCCAGGGCCGTGACCCCGAACGCCCCCTGCTGCTGGGCTCGGTGAAGTCCAACCTCGGCCACACGCAGGCGGCCGCGGGGGTGGCTGGGGTCATGAAGGTGGTCCTGGCGATGCGGCACGGCGTGCTGCCCCCGACCCTGCACGTCGACGAGCCGTCGTCGCACGTGGACTGGTCGTCCGGCGCGGTGCAGCTGCTGACGGAGCCCCAGGGGTGGCCGGCCGGCGACCGGCCCTGGCGGGCCGGGGTGTCGTCGTTCGGGATCAGCGGCACCAACGCCCACGTCATCATCGAACGGGCCGTCCCCGACGACGCGCCACGGCCGGAACCCGGCACGGCGCCCACCGACGTGCCGTGGCTGGTGTCGGCCAAGTCCGAGCAGGCACTGGCGGCACAGGTCGAACGGATCACGTCCGGCCGCGGTACGGCGTCGCCGCTGGACGTGGGCTTCTCGCTCGCCTCGGGGCGCTCGCCGTTCGCGCACCGCGCGGTGCTGCTCGCGTCCCCCGACGGCGCGCTGACGGAGGCGGCGCGGGGCCGGGCGGAGGCGGATCGCCCGCTCGCCGTGCTGTTCTCGGGGCAGGGCGCGCAACGCGTCGGGATGGGCCGGGAACTCCACGGCCGGCACCCCGCGTTCGCGGCGGCCCTGGACGCGGTGCTGGCGCAGTTCGCAGACGAACTGCCGGACCTGCGCCCGGTGATGTTCGGGGACGTCGACGGACTGGACGGGACCGGGTTCGCCCAGCCCGCGCTGTTCGCCGTCGAGGTGGCGCTGTTCCGGCTGGTGGAGTCCTGGGGGATCCGCCCGGACTTCGTGGCCGGGCACTCCATCGGGGAGATCACGGCGGCGCACGTGGCCGGGGTGATGTCCCTGGAGGACGCCTGTGCGCTGGTGGCGGCGCGGGCGCGGTTGATGCAGGCGTTGCCGGCCGGCGGGGCCATGGTGGCCGTCCGGGCGTCCGAGGAGGAGGTGCGGCCGCGGCTGGTGGACGAGGTGTCGATCGCGGCGGTCAACGGCCCCGAGGCGGTCGTCCTCGCCGGTGCGGAACCCCAGGTGCTGCGGATCGCCGCGGAGCTGGCGGCCGAGGGACGCAAGACGCAACGCCTCGCGGTGAGCCACGCGTTCCATTCGGCGTTGATGGACCCGATGTTGGCGGACTTCCGGCGGGTGGCCGAGGGGCTGTCGTACCAGGCTCCGCGGATACCCGTGGTGTCCAACGTGACGGGTGAGGTCGCCGCCGCGGAGCTGCTGTCCTCGCCCGACTACTGGGTGCGGCACGTGCGGGAGACGGTCCGCTTCGCGGACGGCCTGCGGACACTGGCGGCCGAAGGCGCTTCGGTCTTCCTGGAGTTGGGCCCGGACGGCGTCCTGACGGCGATGGCGCAGCACAGCCTGGACGAGGCCGCGCTGTGCGTCAGCGCCCTGCGCGCGGACCGGCCCGAGGAACGCGCCCTGCTGACCGCGCTGGGCCGGCTGCACGTCGCGGGCGTGCCGGTGGACTGGGCGGCGTGGTTCGCTGGCACCGGCGCCCGCCGCGTGGACCTGCCCACCTACTCCTTCCAACGCGAGCGCTACTGGCCCGCGCCCGCCGCGTCGGCCGGGGACGTGACCGCCGCCGGCCTGCTCCCCGCCGCACACCCCCTGCTGGGCGCGGCGGTGCCGCTGGGGGGCTCGGGCGGGCTGCTGCTCACCGGCCGGCTGTCCCCGCGCACCCACCCCTGGCTGCTGGACCACGTGGTGGACGGCGCGTGCGTCTTCCCCGCCGCCGGCTTCGTCGATCTCGCCGTCCGCGCGGGCGACCAGATCGGCTGCGACCACGTAAACGCCCTCACCCTCACCGAGCCGCTCGTCCTGGCCGGCGACGACGCCGTGCTCCTCCAAGTGTGGCTCGGCGCCGCCGACCCGGACGGCGGGCGCGAGGTCCGGGTGTCCTCGCGGGCCGCGGGCACGTCCGACCGGCCGTGGACGGACCACGCCCACGGCACGCTGACGCCCGCGGCACCGACCGCCGGACGAACGGCGCACGGGACGGCGGCGTTCGACGCCTCGGCATGGCCGCCGGCCGGCGCCGCAGCGACGGACCACGACGAGGGCGTCGAGCACGGCCCGGTGTTCCGGACCCTCCGCGCCCGGTGGACCCTCGACGACGAGACCTTCGTCGAGGCCGCGCTGCCCGACGAGGTGGCCGACGCGGCGGACTTCGGCCTGCACCCGGCGTTGCTGGAAGCCGTGACGCAGGCGGTCGCGCCCGACGGGGACCTCGCACCGTCGGCCTGGCACGGGGTCGAACTGCACGCCAGTGGGGCCTCGGACGTGCGCATCCGCCTGACGAGGACCGGCCCGGACACCTACGCCGTCGCCGTCGCCGACGCCGCGGGTGCCCCCGTCCTTTCGGCGGACTCCCTGGTCCTGGCCGCCAGGAAGCCCCTCGCGCGACCCGCCGACAGCGGTGCGGAGGAAGGGGCGCTGCTGCGGCTGGACTGGGTACCGGCCGCCCCGACACCCGCCGCCGACGAGGTGCGCAGCGTGACGCTGGGCACCGGCGGACTGGCGTCGCTGGCGGACGTGCCCGAACTCGTCGTCGCCCCGGTGTCGGGCGCCGGCGACGACGTCCCCGGCACCGTCCACGAACGGACCGCGTGGGCGCTGGGGTTGATCCAGGCATGGTTGGCGGACGACCGGTTCGCCGCCGCCCGCCTGGTGTTCGTGACCGACGGCGCGGTGTCCGGTGACGATCTGGTCGCCGCTGCGGTGTGGGGCCTGGTGGCCTCCGCGCAGTCGGAGCACCCGGACCGTTTCGCCCTGGTGGACACCCCGGACGCGGCCCTCCCGGCCGCGCTGCCGGGGCTGCTGGCCGCCGGCGACGCCCAGTTCCTCGTGCGCGACGGCACGGTGCACCTCGCCCGGCTCGCCCGGCTGGCCGCACCCGACGACACCACCCCGCACCTCCCCGCCTGGGACCCGGACGGCACGACGCTGATCACCGGCGGCACGGGCGGCCTGGGCGGCCTCCTCGCCCGGCACCTCGTGGCCGAGCACGGGACCAAGCACCTCGTCCTGGTGAGCCGCAGCGGCGAGAGCGCACCGGGTGCCGCCGCGCTGCGCGCCGAATTGACCGCCCTCGGCGCCGACGTGACGATCGCGGCCTGTGACACCGCCGACCGGGCCGCGCTCGGCCGGGTGCTCGACTCCCTCACCCATCCGCTGGCCGCGGTGATCCACACGGCCGGTGTGCTGGACGACGGCGTGGTCACCGCACTGACCCCGGAACGGCTGTCGGGCGTGCTGCGCCCGAAGGCGGACGCGGCCTGGCACCTGCACGACCTCACGCGGGGGACGGACCTGGGGGCGTTCGTCGTCTTCTCCTCGATCTCCGGCGTGATGGGCGGCGCCGGACAGGCCAACTACGCCGCCGGCAACGTCTTCCTCGACGCCTTGGCCCGGCACCGCGCCGCCCGGGGCCTGCCCGCCCAGTCCCTCGCCTGGGGCGCGTGGGGGCAGGCGAGCGGCATGACGGGGGCACTGTCCGACGCGGACATGCAGCGGATCGCGGCCACCGGCGTGCCGCCGCTCACCGCCGAGCAGGGCCTGGCACTGTTCGACGCCGCCACCGCGACGGACGAACCCCACCTCGTCCCGGTCGGCCCGGTCGCCGCCGGCACCCGGGTGCGCGGCGCCGTTCCGCCGGTCCTCCGGAGCCTGATCAAGGGTGCCCGGCGGACCGCCGCGAACTCCGCCCCCGGCGCCGAGGCCCCCGCCGTGCTCGCCCGGAACCTGGCGCAGGCACGGCCGGAGGACCGGGTCCGGTTGCTGACCGACCTCGTGCGGACCGAGGCCGCCGCCGTGCTCGGGCACGCCTCGGCCAAGGCGGTGGACGCCCGGCGGGAGTTCCACGACCTGGGCTTCGACTCGCTGACCGCCGTCGAACTGCGCAACCGGCTGGCCACCGCGACCGGTCTGCGGCTGACCGCCACCCTCGTCTTCGACTACCCCACCCCCCTCGCCCTCTCCGAACACCTCGTCGCGCAGCTCGTGGACGAAGCCCGGACCGCGGCGGGCCCGGCCCTGCTCACGGAACTCGATCGGCTCGACGCCGCACTCGCGGCCGGCGCGCCCGACTCCCGCACGCGCACCGCCGTCGCCAACCGCCTGTCGCAACTGCTGGACAGGTGGCGGGGGGCCGCGGTGCAGGAGAACGGCTCCGGGGTCACCGAACGTCTCGAATCCGCCAGCGCGGTGGAAATCCTCGCCTTCATCGACAACGAACTCGGGCGTCACAGCGACCGCTGAACCCGGCCCCCATTCACACGGAAGGTTCCTCGTCATGCCGAACGACCACGAGCTCGTTGACTACCTGAAGTGGGTCACCAACGACCTGCACCAGACCCGAGAACGGCTCCGGGAGGCCGAGTCCGCCCAACAGGAGCCGCTCGCCATCGTCGGAATGTCCTGCCGTCTGCCGGGCGGCGTGCGTTCGCCGGAAGACCTCTGGCAGCTGCTCAGCGAGGGGCGCGACGGCATCGCGGAGTTCCCCGCCGACCGCGGCTGGGACCTGAGCTCGCTCACCGGCGGGGGCAGCGGCAGCAGCACGACGGCCGAAGGCGGCTTCGTGGACGCCGCCGCGTTCGACGCCGGCTTCTTCGGCATCTCGCCCCGCGAGGCCATGGCCATGGACCCCCAGCAGCGGATCCTGCTGGAGAGCGCCTGGGAAGCCCTGGAGCGGGCCGGCATCGACCCGGTGTCCCTACGCGGCACCGACACCGGTGTCTTCGTCGGCACGAACGGCGTCGACTACACCAACGTCGTGCTGAACTCCCGTGAGGACGTCGAAGGACACGCCAGCACCGGCCTGGCGGGCAGCGTCCTGTCCGGGCGGCTGTCCTACACCTTCGGTCTGGAGGGCCCGGCCGTCACGGTCGACACGGCCTGTTCCTCCTCGCTCGTCTCCCTGCACCTGGCGGCCCACGCACTGCGCTCCGGCGAGTGCGGGCTCGCCCTCGTCGGTGGCGTGACGGTGCTGTCGTCACCGATGAGCTTCGCCGGGTTCAGCCGACAGGGCGGACTGGCCGCGGACGGCCGGTGCAAGGCGTTCGCCGAGGCGGCCGACGGCACCGGCTGGTCCGAAGGCGTGGGCCTGCTGGTGGTGGAGCGGCTGTCCGACGCCCGCCGGAACGGACACGAGATCCTCGCCGTCGTGCGGGGCTCGGCCGTCAACCAGGACGGCGCCTCCAACGGCCTGACGGCGCCCAACGGCCCCTCCCAACAGCGGGTGATCCAGCAGGCACTGGCCAACGCCGGACTGTCGCCCGACGACGTGGACGCCGTCGAGGCCCACGGCACCGGCACCACCCTCGGCGATCCGATCGAGGCCCAGGCACTCCTGGCGACCTACGGCCAGGGCCGTGACCCCGAACGCCCGCTGCTGCTGGGCTCGGTGAAGTCCAACCTCGGCCACACGCAGGCGGCCGCGGGCGTGGCGGGGATCTTGAAGGTGGTCCTGGCGATGCGGCACGGGGTGCTGCCGTCGACCCTGCACGTGGACGCACCGTCGTCGCACGTCGACTGGTCGTCCGGCGCGGTGCAGTTGCTGACGGAGCCTCAGGAGTGGCCCAAGGCCGGCCGGCCGTGGCGGGCGGGCGTGTCGTCGTTCGGGATCAGCGGCACCAACGCCCACGTCATCATCGAGCAGGCACCGGTCGCCGGGGAGGGCGACGACGAGGACGGCGCGGAGCTGCCCGCAGCGCCGGTCCTGGCGCCGTCGACCGTGCCATGGCCGGTCTCCGCGCGCACCGAGGACGCACTGGCCGCGCAGCTGGAGCAGGTCACCGCGCTGACCGATGCCTCCCCGGTCGACCTGGGCTTCTCGCTGGCCACCTCCCGCGCACACCTGGAGCGTCGCGCGGTGCTCCTGGCCGGGGACGACGGGACGTCCGAGGTCGCGCGCGGCCTCGCCCAGGACGTCGACGGGAAGGTGGCGGTGCTGTTCTCCGGCCAGGGTGCGCAACGGGTCGGCATGGGCCGGGAGTTGTACGACCGGTTCCCGGTGTTCGCGGCGGCGTTGGACGAGGTGCTGGCGCACTTCGACGACGCGCTGCGGGAGGTGATGTTCGGCTCGGCGGACGGCCTGGACGAGACGGGCTTCACCCAGCCGGCGTTGTTCGCCGTCGAGGTGGCGCTGTTCCGCCTGGCGGAGTCGCTCGGCGTGCGGCCGGACTTCGTGGCCGGGCATTCGATCGGTGAGGTCGCGGCGGCGCACGTCGCCGGGGTGTTCTCGCTGGCGGACGCGAGTGCGCTGGTCGCGGCCCGGGCGCGGTTGATGCAGGCGCTGCCTGCGGGCGGCGCGATGGTGGCCGTCCAGGCGGCCGAGGCCGAGGTGCGGCCACGGTTGGTGGACGGCGTGTCGATCGCGGCGGTCAACGGCCCCGAGGCGGTCGTCCTAGCCGGCGACGAGAGTGAAGTCCTGTGCATCGCCGCCGAGTTGGCGGCCGAGGGACACAAGACCCAGCGCCTCGCGGTGAGCCACGCCTTCCACTCGCCCTTGATGGAGCCGATGCTGGAGGAGTTCCGGCAGGCGGTTCAGGGGCTGTCGTACGAGGCTCCGCGCATCCCGGTCGTCTCGAACGTGACGGGCGAGGTCGCCGCCGCGGAGCTGCTGTGCTCGCCGGACTACTGGGTGCGGCACGTGCGGGAGACGGTGCGCTTCGCCGACGGCGTGCGCGCACTCGAAGCCGAGGGCGCCACGGTCTTCCTGGAGTTGGGTCCGGACGGCGTGCTGGCCGCGATGGCCCAGCACACTCTCGACGGCGACGTGACCGTCGTGCCGGCGCTGCGCAAGGACCGGCCGGAGGAGACCGCGCTGCTCACCGCGCTCGCCCGCCTGCACGTCACGGGCGTGCCGGTGGACTGGGCCGCGTGGTTCGCCGGCACCGGCGCCCACCGCGTGGACCTGCCCACCTACCCCTTCCAGCACGAGCGGTACTGGCCCCGGCCCGCCGTCTTGGCGGGGGACGTGACCGGTGTCGGGCTGCTCCCGGCGCACCACCCCCTGCTGGGCGCGACGCTCACCCTCGCGGACTCCGACGAGGCCGTGTTCACCGGCCGGTTCTCGCTGCGGACCCACCCCTGGCTGACCGACCACGCCATCGGTGACCACGTCCTCTTCCCGGGCGCCGGCTTCCTGGAGCTGGCCCTGCGTGCGGGAGACCAGGTCGGCTGCGGCCGGGTCGAGGAGTTCGTCCTGCTCGCCCCGCTGGTGCTGACGGCGGAGAACGCCGCCCAGGTCCAGGTGCTGATCGGCGCCCCCGACGAGCGGGGCACCCGGACGATCTCCGTCCACTCGCGCGCCGACGACGCGCCCGACCAGCCGTGGATCCAGCACGCCAACGGCACCCTGACCACCACGGAACGCATCGCGGACTTCGGAGCCCCGGTCTGGCCGCCCCACGACGCGGTCGCCGTCGACCTGGAGGGCTTCTACGACGGCACCGGGTACGGCCCGGCCTTCCAGGGCCTGCGCTCGGTGTGGCGCCGGGAGGACGAGGTGTTCGTCGAGGTCGCACTGCCGGCCCAGGTCGCCGACGACGCGGCGTCCTACGGCATCCACCCGGCGCTGCTGGACGCGGTGCTGCAGACCCACCGGATGGCCGGTGTCGGCGGCGACGACGACCAGCTCCTGCCGTTCGTCTGGCAGGGCGTGTCGCTGCACGCCGGCGGCGCCTCGGTGCTGCGGGCCCACGTGGTGAAGACCGGTGACGACGCGGTGTCCATCGCCGCCGTCGACGTCGAGGGCGCCCCCGTCCTGTCCGCCGAGGCACTGGTACTGCGCGGTCAACTGGCCGGTGCGGCAGCCCCGGTGGCCGCCCGGCGCACCGCGGAGCAGGACGCGCTGCTGTCGCTGGACTGGGTGGCCGCCCCCGAGGTGCAGCCGGCCGCCGTCCGTTGTGTGGCCCTGGGCGCCGACGACCTCGGCGGCGTGGGTGCCTCGGTCGCCTCCCTGGCGGAACTGACCGGCGACGAAGACCTCGTGGTCGTCCCCGTGTCCAGCACGGGCGAGGACGTGCCCGCCGCCGCGCACGCGCTGACCGCCACGGTGCTGGGCCTGCTCCACGAATGGGAGGAGCAGGTCTCCGGCTCCGCCCGCCTGGTGTTCCTCACCCGGGGCGCCGTCTCCACCGCCGAGGGCGAACCCGTGCGGGACGTGGCCGCGGCCGCGGTGTGGGGCCTGGTGCGCTCGGCACAGACGGAGAACCCGGGGCGGATCGCCCTGTTGGACGTCGACGACAGCGACGGGGACCTCGCCACCCTGCTCGCGGAGCTGCCCGGCCTGCTGGCCACCGAGGACGCCCAGTTCGTCCTCCGCGACGGAGCCATCAAGGTGGGGCGGCTGGCACTCCTGGGCAGCGATGCGGGACTGCTGCCGCCCGCCGGGCCGTGGCGCCTGGACAGCGCGGCCCGTGGCAACCTCGCCAACCTGGTGCTCGCGCCGTGCCCGCAGGCCCTGGAACCGCTCACCGAAGGACAGCTCCGCATCCAGGTCCAGGCCGCCGGCGTGAACGCCCGGGACGTGGCCAACGCCCTCGGCGAGCACCGGGACGCGGCCGCGCCGCTGGGCGTCGAGGCCACCGGTGTGGTGACCGAGACCGGACCCGGAACGAGCCGGCTGCGCCCGGGGGACCGGGTGATGGGCCTGGTGCCCGGCGGCCTCGGGCCGGTGGCCGTCGCCGACGAGCGGCTGCTGACCCGCGTTCCCGACGGCTGGACGCCCGAGCAGGCCGCTTCCGCACCACTGGCCTTCCTGACCGCCCACCACGCACTGAAGGACCTCGCCGGGCTGCGGCCGGGCCAGTCGGTCCTCGTGCAGGTGGACGCCGACGGAGTCGGTCCGGCGGCGGTCCAACTGGCACGCCACCTCGGCGCCGAGGTGTTCGCCACCGCCGACGAGGGCCGGGCGACCTCCCTGCGGGAGCTCGGCGTGGCGCCCGACCGGATCGCCCCGGTCCTGACCACCGACGTCGAGCAGCGCTTCCGGGCGGCCACCGCGGACCGCGGCATGGACGTGGTGCTGACCGACCTGACCGGCGAACCCGCTGCCGCCGCACTGCGGTTGACGGCGCCCGACGGCCACTTCCTGCACCTCGGCGCCGACGCCGACGACCCCGGGTCCGACGCCCAGGTGCGCCACCACAGCGTCGACGTGGCCGCAGCGGACCCGGAACGCGTCCAGGCGGCGTTCGACGAGCTGCTGGCCCTGTTCGACCAGGGTGTGCTGCACCCGCTGCCCGTCACCGTCCGGGACGTCCGGCGGGCTGTTGGAACGTTCGACGCGGTGCACCGCGGCGAGCACTCCGGCAAGGCCGTGCTGACCATGCCGCGTGCCTGGGCCCCGGACGGCACCGTCCTGATCACCGGCGGCACCGGCGGCCTGGGCCGCGAACTGGCCCGTCACCTGGTGACCGAGCGAGGCGTGCGCCACTTGCTGCTGCTCAGCCGCAGCGGCCCCGACGCCCCCGGCGTGGACGCCCTGCGCGAGGAGTTGGCCGCCCACGGCGCCGAGGTCGAGGTCCGCGCCTGCGACGTGGCCGACCGCCAGGACCTCGCCGCCGCCGTGGCGTCGGTGCCCGCCGCGCACCCGCTGACCGCCGTGGTCCACACCGCCGGCGTCCTCGACGACGGCGTGGTGACGTCGCTGACGCCCGAGCGGTTGGCGGCCGTGCTGCGTCCGAAGGTGGACGCCGCCTGGCACCTGCACCAGGTCACCGAGGACCTCGACCTGGCCGCGTTCGTGCTGTACTCCTCGATCGCGGGCGTCACCGGCGCCCCCGGCCAGGGCAACTACGCCGCGGGCAACGTCTTCCTCGACGCGCTCGCCCGCCTCCGCACGGCCAACGGCCTGCCCGCACAGTCCCTCGCGTGGGGTGCCTGGGCCCCGGGCAGCGGCATGACCGCCGACCTGACCGAGGCCGACCTCCAGCGGAGCGCCGTGTACGGGGCCAAGCCGCTCACCGTCGAGCAGGGCATGGCGCTGTTCGACGCGGCGGGGGCGTGCGACGCGGCCCACCTCGTCGCACTGGGACGGACCGCCGGCCCGCTGCGCATCGACGGCCCCGTGCCGCCCGTACTGCGCGGCCTGGTCGCCACCCGCCGGCGCGCCGCCGGCCAGCCCGCCGCCGACGCGGCGGGCGGCCTCACCGGGCGGCTCGCGGACCTGGACGAGGACGAGCGGACGGCCACCCTGGTCGACCTGGTGCGGACCGAGGCGGCCGCCGTGCTCGGGCACGCCTCGCCGGAGGGCATAGAGACCCACCGGGAGTTCCTGGAGCTGGGCTTCGACTCGCTGACCTCCGTCGAACTGCGCAACCGGCTCGCGGCGGCCACCGGGCTGCAACTGCCCGCGACCGTGGTCTTCGAGAACAAGACCACCGAGAAGCTCGCGACGTGGCTGGGCGGCGAACTCGGCACCCGGCCGGCCGGGGTCGCCGCACCGGGTGGTGCCGGGGGTGCCCGCTCGGGCGCCGGCGAGCAGGAGGACTGGCTGGTGCAGCGCTTCCTCACCTCCATCAGGGAGGACCGGATCGCCGAGGCCCGGCGCCTGGTGTCGGCCATGGGCGGGGTCGGCCCGTCGTTCGAGAACACCGCGGAACTGGAGGACCTGCCGCTGCCGACCACGCTCGCCGAGGGCTCGGCGTCGCCGCGGCTGATCTGCATCAGCACACCCACCGCCAACGGCGGCGTCCACGAGTACGCCAGGTTCGCCGCCCGCTTCCGCGGCCGACGGAACGTCATCGCCCTGCCGCTGGTCGGCTTCGCCCCGGGGGACCCGCAGCCGGCCACGGCCGAGTGCGCCGCCCGGTCGATCGCGGAGAGCGTGCTGCGCGCCAGCGACGGCGAACCCTTCGTCCTGGTCGGCCACTCCTCCGCCGGCGCGTTCTCCTACGCGGCCGCGGGCGTGCTGGAGAGCACCTGGGGCATCAAGCCCGCCGGCCTGGTGCTGCTGGACACCCTCAGCATCCGGCACGAGGAGAACGAGGACATCGACTACGGCGGTCTGCTGAAGGCGAACTTCCTGGCCGCGGAGGCGACCCAGGTGCGGATCCTCAAGCCCAACCTGTCCGCGATGGGCAGGTGGATGCACCTGCTGAACAGCATCCACGTGCCGCAGATGTCCGCCCCCGTGCTCAGCATCCAGGCGTCGCGGCTCTACCCGGGCATCGCGGCCGGCGGCGAGGGGCTGAGCCAGATGATCCCGTCGGCCGAGATCGTCGAGATCGACGCGGACCACCTGTCCATCGTCCGGGCCGACGCCCCGTCAGCTGCGAAGATCGCGGACGACTGGCTGGCGGCGACCTTCGACGCGTGACGGCGGCGCCGTGACACGGCAACGGCGGGCGGCCCCCTGGGCCGCCCGCCGTTGCCGTGCGCTGACTACCAGGTCACCGGCAGCTCACTGAGCCCGCCGGACAACCGGCCGGCCCGCACCGCCAACTCGTCCTCCGGGTGCGCCAGCCGCAGGCCGGGCAGCCGGGTGAACAACTGCGTGAAGACCGTGTTCAGCTCGATGCGCGCCAGGGGCGCGCCGATGCAGTGCCAGATGCCGTGCGCGAACGTCAGATGCGGGTTGGGGGACCGGGTGACGTCGAACTGCTCCGGCTCGTCGAAGGCCCGCTCGTCGAAGTTGGGGAGGCTGAAGTCGAACAGGACCAGGTCCCCGGCCCGGATCGTCTCCCCGGCGACCGTCAGGTCCTCGGTGGCGTAGCGCGGCAGGATCGAGCCGCCGGCCTTCGCCGCCCGCAGCACCTCCTCGACGGCGCGCGTCATCACGTCCGGGTCCGCCAGCGCCGCCGCCCGCTGCTCGGGGTGGGCCGCCAGCAGCACCACGCCGTGGTCCATGATGGTCACGACGCTGTCCAGCCCCGCGAACAGCAGGCCCACGGCCAGGTGCGTCACGCGCTCGTCGGACAGCCCGCCCGCGATCAGGCGGGTGATGATGTCCTCGCCGGGCTCGACCCGCTTGCCCCCGACCAACTCCGCGACGAACGCGTAGAGGTCGCGCTGCATGCGCCGCACGCCCTCGCGGTCACCGAGCACGGCCGTCTCGGCCAGCAGCGCCGTGAGCGGTTCGCGGCTCTGCGGGGGCACGCCGATGATGTCGCAGAGCACCGTCGTCGCCACCGGCACGGACACGCCGCCGTGCACGTCGGCCGGTGGCGTGCGGCCGGTGAAGTCGTCGAGCACGGCGTCCACGACCGCCGCCACCCGCGGTTCCATCTCGAGCATCCGCCGGGCGGCGAACATCGGGGCCAGGAGCTGGCGGGACTCGGTGTGCGTACGGCGGGCGGACTCGGCGTCGGTGTCGGTGATCATCAGGTCCAGGAACGGGTTGCGCACGTACTGCGCCGCGTTCGCCGGGTCCGGATGCGAGTGGCCGATGCGCTCGTCGTGCAGCAGTTCCTTGAGCAGGGTGTGGCGGGTCACCAGCCACCCCTCGTCCCCGGCGGGGGTGCGCACCCGGCAGAGCGGTCCCTGCTCCTGGAGGTCGCGCAGGAGGGGGCTGACGCGCAGTAAGCCGGGCGGTGCGAGGTCGAGGGACGGCAGATCACGGTGGGGGACTGTCATGAGTGGATCCCTTTCACAGGTGCAGTGGTGCGCCGCGCACGCTGCGTGCGCGCGCGACGCCGCGACGCTAGTGCCCCAGACACCCGGAATCCCTTAGCCCTGTTTTCACCACCGCGGCGCGGACCTGGCGTCCTGCCGGCGAGACTACGGAAACCCGCAGTCCGCCTCGGGTGAGGATGACCGTGAACAGTGGGTCAGACGTGAGTGTCGACGCTCTGGGCCCCAGAACCGGCATTCCACGAGGGGTTGGCATTCTGATGTCGAACGAGGCGAAGCTTCGCGAGTACCTCAAGCGCGCGATCGCGGACCTCCAAGAGACTCGCCAGCAATTGGACGAGACGGAGCAGAGGCAGCGCGAGCCCATCGCGATCGTGTCGATGGCCTGCCGCTTCCCCGGCGGCGTGCGGTCGCCGCAGGAACTGTGGGAGTTGCTCCACGGCGGCGTCGACGCGATGGCCGCCTTCCCCGGGAACCGCGGCTGGGACCTCGACGGGCTCCACGACTCCGATCCGGCCCGCCAGGACACCACGTACGCCCACGAGGGCGGATTCCTCTACGACGCCGGCGAGTTCGACCCCGGCTTCTTCGGGATCGCCCCGCGCGAGGCGCTCGCCATGGACCCGCAGCAGCGGCTGCTGCTGGAGACCGCGTGGGAGGCCGTGGAAAGCGCCGGCATCGCCCCGCAGTCCCTCGCCGGCAGCCACACCGGCGTGTTCGTCGGCACCAATCACGCCGGCTACGACGCGGACAGCACCCGGCGGACGGAGGAGACCGGCGGACACCTGCTGACCGGCAACCTCATCAGCGTCGCCTCCGGCCGGATCTCCTACGTCCTCGGCCTCGAAGGCCCCGCCCTGACCGTGGACACCGCGTGCTCGTCGTCACTGGTGGCGCTGCACCTGGCGGCGCAGTCGCTGCGGCGGGACGAGTGCGACCTGGCGCTCGTCGGCGGCGCGACCGTCATGTCCACCCCGCAGATGTTCGTGGACCTGGCCCGCCAGCGCGGCCTGGCCCCCAACAGCCGCTGCAAGCCGTTCGCGGCGGCCGCCGACGGCACGGCCTGGGGCGAGGGCGTCGGACTGGTGGTCGCCGAGCGGCTCTCCGACGCGGTGCGCAACGGCCACCCCGTGCTCGCGGTGCTGAAGGGCTCCGCCGTCAACCAGGACGGCGCCTCCAACGGGCTCACCGCCCCCAATGGCCCGTCCCAACAGCGCGTCATCCGCCGGGCACTGGCCGACGCCGGGCTCGGCTCCGGCGACGTCGACGCCGTGGAGGCGCACGGCACCGGCACCCGGCTCGGCGACCCCATCGAGGCGCAGGCCCTGCTCGCGACGTACGGACAGCAACGCCCCGCCGACCGCCCCGTGTTGATCGGCTCCATGAAGTCCAACATCGGGCACACCCAGTCGGCCGCCGGCATCGCCGGCGTCATCAAGATGGTGCTGGCGATGCGCCACGGCGTGCTGCCCCAGACCCTGCACACGGACGCGCCCACCCCGCACGCCGACTGGAGCGAGGGCAACGCCAAGCTCCTGGCCGAGCCCGAGCCCTGGCCGACGGTGGACCGCCCGCGGCGCGCCGCCGTCTCCTCCTTCGGCATCAGCGGCACCAACGCGCACGTCGTGCTGGAACAGGCACCCGAGCCCGAGCCGGCGTCCGAGCCCGCGCCGGCGCCGGCCGCCCGGCCCGGCGTGCTGCCCTGGATCCTGTCCGCGCGGACCGGCGAGGCCCTGCGGGCCCAGGCGGCGGTGCTCGGTCGCCACGTCCGCGCCCGCGGCGCCCTCGAACCGGCCGACGTCGCCCACTCCCTGGTCACCACCCGGTCCCTCATGGAGCACCGCGCCGCCGTCGTCGCGGGCGACCGGGACGCCTTCCTCCGCGGCCTGGACGCCCTCGCCGAGGGCCGCACCGCGGCGGGGCTGGTGACCGGCGTCGCCGCCCAGACGCCCGCCGCGTTCCTGTTCACCGGCCAGGGCCCCCAGCGCCTGGACATGGGGCGCGAACTGCACGCCGCGTACCCCGCGTTCGCCGCGGCCTTCGACGCGGTGTGCGCCGAGTGCGACCCGTACCTGGAACGGCCGTTGCGCGACATCGTCTTCGCCGAGGAGGGCACGGACGACGCCGCCCTGCTCGACCGCACCGACTACACCCAGCCCGCGCTCTTCGCCTTCGCCACCGCGCTGTTCCGGCTCCTCGAATCCTGGGGCGTCACGCCGCAGTTCGTCGCCGGCCACTCCGTCGGCGAGCTGACCGCCGCCCACGTCTCCGGCATCCTCTCCCTCCCGGACGCCGCGAAGCTCGTCTCGGCCCGCGGCGCCCTCATGGCGACGCTGCCGCCGGGCGGCGCCATGGTGGCGGTCCAGGCCACCGAGGAGGAGATCTGGGCCTCCCTCGCCGGCAAGGAGGACCGCGCCACCATCGCCGCGGTCAACGGACCCCAGGCCCAGGTCATCGCCGGTGACGAGGATGTCGTCGCCGACGTCGCCGCCCACTGGGAGGGCCAGGGACGCCGGGTCAAGCGGATCAAGGTGCGGGTCGCCGGCCACTGCCCGCGCATGGACAGCATCCTGGAGGACTTCCGGAGCGTCGCCGCGACCCTGGAGTACCACGCCCCGCGCATCCCGGTCGTCTCCACCGTCACCGGGGAACTCGCCGTCGGCGACGACCTGCGCACCCCCGACTACTGGGTCCGGGAGATCAGGGAGGGCGTCCGCTTCTGCAACACCGTGCGCACCCTGGAGGCCGAGGGCGTCACCGCGTTCGTCGAACTCGCCCCCACCAGCGTGCTCACCACGATGGTCCAGGACTCCCTGACCACCCTCGAACGGCCTCTCCTGCTGTCCCTCCTGCGCGGCGGCCACCCCGAGGCCCAGGCACTGACCGAGGGCGTCGCCGCCCTGTCCGCGCACGGCGTCCCCGTCGACTGGACCGCCCTGCTCGGCCCGCTCGGCGGCCACCGCGTCGAGCTGCCGACCTACGCCTTCCAGCGTCGCTGGTTCTGGCTGGACGCCGCCGACGAGGCCGCTGCCGGACCCGACGCCGCCGACGCCCCAGAGGCCGGCGAGGCCGGATTCTGGGAAGCCGTCGAACGCGAGGACCTGGAAGGACTCTCGGCCGTCCTGGCCCTCGACGGCAGCACGGTCGACTCGCTCGGCAGCCTCCTGCCCACGCTCTCGGCGTGGCGCAGGCAGCGCAGGACCCAGGCGGTGGCGGACGGCTGGAGCTACCGGATGGAGTGGACCCCCGTCACCTCCCGCACCGGCTTCACCGCCACCGGCAACTGGCTCGTCGCGCTGCCCGACGGCGTCGCCGACGACCCGTGGACCGGCCGGCTCCTGGACGCGCTGCGCGAACAGGGCCTGCACACCGAGGTGCTGGTGCTCTCCGGCACCGAGGACCCGTCCGAGCCCCTCGCCTGGCCCGACGGCCCCGTCGACGGCGTGCTGTCGCTGCTGGCCCTGGACGAGCGCCCGCACCCCGACCTGACGTCCGTGCCCCGCGGCCTGGCCGCCACCACCGCCCTGCTGCGCGCCGTGGAGAGCTCCGGCAAGCAGATCCCGCTGTGGTGCGCGACCCGCGGCGCCGTCGCCGTCGACGACCGCGACGCGCTCACCAACCCGCTCCAGGCACAGGTGTGGGGCTTCGGCCGGGTGGCCGCGCTGGAGTACCCGCGGATCTGGGGCGGACTCGTCGACCTCCCCGAAACCCCGGACGCCCGGGCCGTCTCCGGCCTCCTCGACGTGCTCGCCGGCGCGGAGGACCAGGTCGCGATCCGCGCCGCCGGGACCTTCGCCCGCCGCCTGGCCCGGATCGCCCCCGGCGGCGACACCGGCGCCGGATGGACCGCCCGCGGCACGGTGCTGATCACCGGTGGCACCGGTGCGCTCGGCACCGAACTCGCGCGCTGGTTCGCCGACGCCGGGGCGGAACACCTGGTGCTCACCAGCCGCCGCGGCCTGGCGGCCCCCGGCGCACCGGAACTCGCGGCCGAACTCACCGACCGGGGAACCCCGGTCACCATCGTCGCCTGCGACGCCGCCGACCGCGACGCGCTGGCGGCCGTCCTCGCGGACATCCCCGCCGAGACGCCCCTCACCGGTGTCGTGCACGCCGCCGGCGTCATGGACGCCGGCATGCTGGACGCGCTGACCCTCGAACGCTTCGAGGCCGTGCTGCGCCCGAAGGCCACCGCCGCCCTGAACCTGCACGAACTCACCCGGGACCTCGACCTGGAGCTGTTCGTCCTGTTCTCCTCGATCGCCGGCTCCCTCGGCAACGCCGGACAGGCCAACTACAGCGCCGCCAACACCTTCCTCGACGCGCTCGCCGAACACCGGCGCGCGCAAGGACTGCCGGCCACCGCGACGGCCTGGGGCGCCTGGGCGGACCTCGGCATGGCGACGCAGAGCAACGTCGCCGACCGGGTGAGCCGCGACGGACTGCTCCCCATGGCCCCGGCCTCCGCGCTCGCCGCCCTCCGCCAGGCACTGGCCCAGGGGCTGACGAACGTGACCGTGGCCGACGTGGACTGGGCGGCGTACGCCCCCGCCCTGACCGCGGTCCGCCCCAGCCCGCTCCTCGCCGACCTGCCGGAGGCGCGCCGCGTCCTGGCCGCCACGCCCGAGGCCGCACGCGCGGACTCCTCCCCGTTGAGCGGCCGGATCGGCGCACTGCCCGCCGCCGAGCGGGAACGGGTGCTGCTCCAGACGGTCCAGGAAGAGGCCGCGAAGACCCTCGGACTGGACACGCCGGACGCCATCGACGCGCGGCGGGCGTTCCGGGACGTGGGCTTCGACTCGCTGATGTCGGTCGAACTGCGCAACCGCCTGGCCACGGCGACCGGCCTCGCCCTGCCCACCACCCTGCTGTTCGACCACCCCACGCCCAGCGCGGTCACCGCGTACCTGCTCGCCGAGATCCTCGGCACGGTACAGACCACGGCCGTCGTGGAACGGACCGTCGCCGCCTTCGACGAGCCGGTGGCGATCGTGAGCATGGCCGGCCGGTTCCCCGGCGGCGTGCAGTCGCCCGAAGACCTCTGGGAGCTGCTGGCGGAGGGCCGGGACGCCATCTCCGTCCTCCCCGACGACCGCGGCTGGAACCTCGACCGGCTCTACCACCCCGACCCCGACCACCCGGGCACGAGCTACGCCCGCGGGGGCGGCTTCCTCTACGGGGCGGCCGACTTCGACGCCGAGTTCTTCGGCATCTCGCCACGTGAGGCCCTCGCCATGGACCCGCAGCAGCGGCTGCTGTTGGAGGCGTCCTGGGAGGTCCTCGAACGGGCCGGCCTCGACCCGGAGACCCTGCGGGGCAGCAGCACCGGCGTCTTCGTGGGCACCAACACCCAGGACTACCGCTCGGTGCTGAACGCCGGTCGGGAGGACGTCACCGGCCACTCGCTCACCGGCAACTCGATGAGCGTGGTCTCCGGCCGGGTGTCGTACACCTACGGCTTCGAAGGCCCGGCGGTCACCGTGGACACGGCGTGCTCGTCGTCGCTGGTGGCCCTGCACATGGCGGTGCAGTCGCTGCGGTCGGGCGAGTGCTCGCTGGCGCTCACCGGCGGCGTGACGGTGATGGCGACGCCGGAGACCTTCGTGGAGTTCTCCCGGCAGCGCGGTCTGTCCGAGGACGGCCGCTGCAAGCCGTTCGCGGCGGCGGCCGACGGCACCGGCTGGGCCGAGGGCGTCGGACTGCTGCTCGTGGAGCGACTCTCGGACGCCCGGCGCAACGGGCACCAGGTGCTCGCCGTCGTCCGCGGCTCGGCGGTCAACCAGGACGGCGCGTCCAACGGGCTGAGCGCCCCCAACGGCCCCTCCCAGCAGCGCGTCATCCGCCAGGCACTCGCCAACGCGGGCGTGGCCGCGTCCGACGTGGACGCCGTCGAGGCGCACGGCACCGGCACCCGGCTCGGCGACCCCATCGAGGCCCAGGCCCTGCTCGCCACCTACGGACAGGACCGGCCGCAGGACCGTCCGCTGCTGCTGGGGACCTTGAAGTCCAACTTCGGACACACCCAGGCCGCCGCCGGCGTGGCCGGCATCATGAAGATGGTCCTGGCCCTCCGCCACGGCGTGCTGCCCCGCACCCTGAACGTCGACGCGCCCACCCCGCACGTCGATTGGACCGCGGGCGCCGTCGACCTGCTCACCGAGCCGCTGCCGTGGCCCGCGGCGGACCGCCCGCGGCGCGCCGGCGTCTCCGCGTTCGGCGTCAGCGGCACCAACGCGCACGTGATCCTGGAAGAGGCCGAACAAGCCGAAGAGGCCGAAGCCGAGGCACCGTCCGTCGCCCCCGCGACGGCGGTACCCCTGCTGCTCTCCGGCAAGTCCGACGCCGCGCTGCGCGGCCAGGCGGCTCGGCTGCTGGCCCACCTCGACCGCGCGCCCGAAGCACGGCTCGCGGACCTCGCGTTCACGCTGGCCGGACGCACGGCCTTCGCGCACCGCGCGGCCGTCGCCACCGACAGCCACGAGACCGCGGTGCGCGCCCTGGCCGCCCTCGCCGAAGGCACCGACGACGGCGCGCTGACCACGGGCACCGCGCACGACGGCAAGGATGCCGTGCTCTTCTCCGGCCAGGGCTCGCAACGCCTGGGCATGGGGCGGGAGTTGTACGGCACCCAGCCGGTCTTCACGGAGGCGTTCGACGCGGTGTGCGCCGCCTTGGACGAGCACCTGGAGCGTCCCCTGCGCGACGTCGTCTGGGGCGAGGACGCGGACCTGTTGAACCAGACCGCCTACGCCCAGGCCGCACTGTTCGCCGTCGAGGTGGCGCTGTTCCGCCTGGTGGAGTCCTGGGGCGTGCGGCCGGAGTACGTCGCCGGACACTCGGTCGGGGAGATTGCCGCCGCCCACGTGGCAGGCGTGTTCTCACTGGCCGACGCCTGCGCCCTGGTGGCGGCCCGCGGACGCCTGATGCAGGCGCTGCCGGCCGGCGGCACCATGGCGGCGATCCGGGCCACCGAGGACGAGGTCCGCCCGCGGCTCACCGACGACGTCGCGATCGCGGCCGTCAACGGCCCGTCGTCCGTGGTCGTCTCGGGGACCGAGGACGCCGTCGAGGCGGTCCGCGCGCACTTCGCCGGCGAGGGCCGCAAGACCAGCCTGCTGCGGGTCTCGCACGCGTTCCACTCGCCGTTGATGGACCCGATGCTCGCCGACTTCCGCGCCGTCGCGGAGAACCTGACGTACGACGAGCCGCACCTGACCGTCGTCTCCAACGTGACCGGCGCCCCGGCCACCGCGGACGAGCTGCGCACCCCCGACTACTGGGTCACCCACGTCCGCGAGGCCGTGCGGTTCGCCGACGGCATCCGCGCCCTCCACGACGACGGCGTGACGCGCTTCCTGGAGCTGGGCCCCGACGGCACCCTCGCCGCCATGGCCCGCGAGTCGCTGCCGGACGCGACCACGGTCGTCCCCGCGCTGCGCAAGGACCGCCTCGAGGAGCCGACGCTGCTCGCGGCGCTCTCCCAGCTCCATGCGCAGGGCACGGCGGTCGACTGGGCCGCGCCCTTCACCGGCACCGACGCGCACGCCGTCGACCTGCCTACGTACGCCTTCCAGCACCGGCGCTACTGGCCCGTCCCCGACCGCACCGGTACCGGCGACCTCAGCGCGGCCGGCCTCGACGCGGCCGGGCACCCGCTGCTGAGCGCCGCCGTGGAGCTCTCCGACGGCGCCGGACTGCTGTTCACCTCACGCCTGTCGCTCCAGTCGCACCCGTGGCTGGCCGACCACGCGGTGAACGGTGCGGTGCTGCTGCCCGGAACGGCCTTCGTCGAACTGGCCGTCCGCGCCGCCGACGAGGCGGGCTGCGACCGGATCGAGGAACTCACCCTGGCCGCCCCGCTCGTGCTGCCCGAGCACGGCGGCGTGCAGCTGCAACTGCACGTCGGGCCCGCCGACGAGGCCGGCGGCCGGCCGGTCACCATCCGGTCCCGTCCGGAGGGCGACGGCGACCGGCCGTGGACCCAGCACGCGAGCGGCGTGCTGACGCCCGGCGAGCACGCCGCCCACGCCGGCTACGACTTCCGGGCCGATTCCTGGCCGCCCGCCGACGCCGAACCCGTCGACCTGACCGGCCTCTACCCGCACCTGGCCGCGAGCGGATACGACTACGGACCGCACTTCCAGGGCCTGCGCGCCGCATGGCGCCGGGGCGACGAGGTGTTCGCCGACGTCGCCCTGCCGGACGTCGCCGAGGGCGACGCGTCCGCGTACGGTCTGCACCCGGCCCTCCTGGACGCGACCCTGCACGCCTGGGCCCTCGACGGCCTGGACCGGGGCGTGCTGCCCTTCTCGTGGGAGGGCGTCACGCTGCACGCCTCCGGTGCCGCGGCCGTGCGCGCCCGGATCGTCCAGCACGGCGGCGACACGCTGTCCGTCGAGGTCGCGGACACCTCCGGCGAGCCGGTCGCCTCCATCGGCACCCTCGACCTGCGGGCGCCCGCCGCCGACCAGTTGGCGGGCACCGCGGACCGGATCGGGCGCGACGCGCTGTTCCGGATGGCGTGGAACCCCGTCCGGCTGCCCCCGGCCGGCGCCGCGGAGTCCGTGGCCCTGCTCGGCTCCCTGCCCGGCGCACCGTTCGACGGCTACCCGGACCTGGCAGCCCTGGCCGAGTCCGGTCCGGTGCCGGGCGCGGTGGTGGTGCCGGTGACGGCCGGCGCCGGCGACGTGGCGGAGGCGGCGCACGCCACCGCCGGCCAGGCGCTGGACCTGGTCCGGTCCTGGTTGGCGGACGACCGGTTCGCCACCTCGCGGCTGGTGTTCGTCACGCGCGGTGCGGTGGACGGCACGGACCTCACCCAGGCCACCGTGTGGGGCTTGGTGCGGTCGGCGCAGGCGGAGCACCCGGGCCGGTTCGGCCTGGTGGACCTCGGCCCCGATGCGGACCCGGCGGTGCTGCCGCTGGCCCTGGCCGCGGACGAGCCGCAGCTCCTGCTGCGCGACGGCGCGGTGCTCGCGGCGCGGCTGGAGCGGGCGCCGGCGGCACAGGCGCGGACCGACGCCCCCTGGGACACCGCAGGAACGGTGTTGATCACTGGTGGTACCGGTGGTCTGGGGCGGGTGGTGGCGCGGCATGTGGTTGCCGAGCACGGGGTGCGGAGTCTGCTGTTGGTGAGTCGGCGGGGTCCGGATGCCGAGGGTGTCGAGGAGTTGGTGGCGGAGCTCGGGCGGTTGGGTGCCGAGGTTTCCGTGGTGGCGTGTGACGTGTCTGATCGGGGTGCTGTCGGGGAGTTGGTCTCCGGGCATCGGATCGGTGCGGTGGTGCACACGGCGGGTGTTCTGGACGACGGTGTGGTGGGGTCGTTGACGGCCGAGCGGTTGTCGGCGGTGCTGCGGCCCAAGGTGGATGCCGCATGGCATCTGCACGAGGCCACCAAGGACCTGGACCTCGCGGCGTTCGTCCTCTTCTCGTCCGTCTCCGGTCTCTGGGGTGGCGCCGGTCAGGCCAACTACGCGGCCGGCAACACCTTCTTGGACGCGCTGGCGCACCACCGCCGCGCGGCCGGACTGCCCGCCACGTCCCTGGCATGGGGCCCGTGGTCGCAGGACGGCGGCATGACCGGCACGCTGACCGACGTCGACCTCCAGCGGATCGCCCGTGCGGGCATGCCCGCACTCAGCCCCGCGGAGGGCGCCGCGCTCTTCGACGCCGCACTGGCCGCCGACGACGCGCTCGTCCTGACCGTGCGCCTCGACCTGGCCGCCCTGCGCAAGCAGGGAGACGTGCCGGCGGTGCTGCGCGGCCTGGTCAGGACCCGGGTCCGCTCGACGGTGGCCGGCTCGGCCGCGGTCGCCGGCCTCGTGGAGCGCCTGTCCGCGCTGGGCCCGGCGGAGCGCCGCGAGACCCTGCTGGACCTGGTGCGTGCCCAGGTCGCGGTCGTCCTGGGCCACGCGGGCCCGGAGACGGTCGACCCGGACCGCGCCTTCCAGGACCTCGGTTTCGATTCCCTGACCGCCGTCGAGCTGCGCAACCGGCTCAATGCGGCGACCGGCATGCGCCTTTCGTCCACCACGGTGTTCGACTACCCCTCGGCGGGCGTGCTCGTCGACTTCCTCCTGGACGAGCTGTTCGGCGCGCACGACCAGGACGCACTGGCGCCCGCGGGCCCGAGCCCACGGGCAACGGCCGACGACCCGGTGGTGATCGTCGGCATGAGCTGCCGCTACCCGGGCGGCGTCGCCTCCCCGGAGGACCTGTGGCGCCTGGTGTCCGAGGGCACCGACGCGGTGTCCGACTTCCCGACCGACCGCGGCTGGGACGTGGAGTCCCTCTACAACCCCGACCCCGAGGCCATCGGCACCTCGTACAGCCACTCCGGTGGCTTCCTCCACGAGGCACCGGAGTTCGACCCCGAGTTCTTCGGGATGAGCCCCAGGGAAGCGCTCGCGACGGACTCGCAGCAGCGGTTGCTGCTGGAGACGACCTGGGAGGCCATCGAGCGGGCGGGCATCGACCCGACGTCGCTGCGCGGCAGCCGGACCGGCGTCTTCGCCGGCGTGATGTACGGCGACTACGAGCAACTCCTCGTCGCGGACCAGTTCGAGGGCTACCGCGCCAACGGCAGTGCGGCCAGCGTCGCTTCGGGCCGGGTGTCCTACACCTTCGGTTTCGAGGGCCCGGCGGTGACGGTGGACACGGCGTGCTCGTCGTCGCTGGTGGCGCTGCACCTCGCGGCGCAGGCACTGCGTTCGGGCGAGTGCTCGCTGGCACTGGCCGGCGGCGTGACGGTGCTCTCCACCCCGACGATGTTCGTGGAGTTCTCGCGGCAGCGCGGCCTGGCGGCGGACGGACGGTGCAAGTCGTTCGGCGACGGCGCCGACGGTGTCGGCTGGGGTGAGGGTGTCGGCATGCTCGTCCTGGAGCGGCTGTCCGACGCGCGCCGCAATGGGCACCGGGTGCTGGCGACCGTGCGGGGTTCTGCGGTGAATCAGGACGGTGCGTCGAACGGTTTGACGGCGCCGAACGGTCCGTCGCAACAGCGGGTGATCCGGCAGGCGTTGGCCAGTGCGGGTTTGTCGACTGCGGATGTGGACGCGGTGGAGGCGCACGGTACGGGTACCACGTTGGGCGACCCGATCGAGGCCCAGGCACTGCTGGCCACCTACGGACAGGACCGGTCGGTGGACCGGCCGCTGTGGTTGGGTTCGATCAAGTCCAACATCGGTCACGCGCAGGCGGCCGCCGGTGTGGCGGGCGTCATCAAGATGGTGCTGGCGATGCGGCACGGTGTGCTGCCGAGGACGCTGCACGTCGATGCGCCGTCGTCACACGTGGACTGGGACGCCGGTGCGGTGGAGCTGCTGGCCTCCGAGGTCGAGTGGCCGCAGGGCGAGGGTCCGCGGCGCGCCGGCGTCTCCTCCTTCGGCGTCAGCGGGACGAACGCGCACGTCATCCTGGAGCAGCCCGAGCCGATCGCGGACGACGCCGCACCGGACGTCGCCGAGGAGGAGCCCGGCGCGCTGGCGTGGGTGCTCTCCGGCCGCAGCGAGGCCGCGCTGCGCGGCCAGGCGGCCCGTCTGCTGTCCCACGTCGCCCGTCGCGACGCGCGCTCCGCGCGGGACATCGGCCGCTCACTGGTGAGCGCACGGACGAGCTTCACCCACCGCGCGGTGGTGTGGGGCGAGGACCGCGAGGCGCTGGTGCTCGCCCTGTCCGCCCTCGCGGTCGGCGAGGCCGACGCGGGCCTGGTGGAGGGCGCGTCCGGCCCGGGCAGGACGGCCTTCCTGTTCTCCGGCCAGGGCTCCCAACGCCTGGGGATGGGACGGGGGCTGTACGACCGCCATCCGGTCTTCGCTGCGGCGTTCGACGCGGTGTGCGCCGCCTTGGACGAGCACCTGGAGCGTCCCCTGCGGGACGTCGTCTGGGGCGAGGACGCGGACCTGTTGAACCAGACCGCCTACGCCCAGGCCGGATTGTTCGCGCTGGAGGTGGCGCTGTACCGGCTGACGGAGTCGTGGGGCGTGCGCGCCGACTTCGTGACCGGCCATTCGATCGGTGAGGTCGCCGCGGCGCACGTGGCCGGGGTCTTCTCCCTTCCGGACGCGTGCGCGCTGGTGGCGGCCCGAGGCCGACTGATGCAGCAACTGCCCACGGGCGGGGCGATGGTGGCGATCAGGGCCACGGAACAGGAAATCCGTCCGCACCTGACGCATCAGGTGTCGATCGCGGCGGTCAACGGTCCGTCGTCGGTCGTGGTCTCCGGTGCGGAGGACGACGTGCTGGCCGTCGCCGCGCACTTCGAAGGGGAGGGCCGCAAGACCACCCGACTGCGGGTCTCGCACGCCTTCCACTCGCCGCTCATGGAACCGATGCTCGACGCGTTCCGGGCCGTGGTGGCACGGCTGTCCTTCGGCACGCCGACGATCCCCGTCGTCTCGAACCTGACCGGCCTCCCCGCGGAGCCCGAGCAGCTCGGCCAGGCCGACTACTGGGTCCGGCACGTGCGCGAGGCGGTGCGCTTCGCGGACGGGGTGGCGGCGCTGCACCGAGAAGGCGTGACCCGCTTCCTCGAACTCGGTCCGGACGGCGTGCTGTCGGCGCTGGCCCAGGAGTCGCTGCCGGACGGCGTCGTGCTCGCTCCGGTCCTGCGCAAGGACCGGCCCGAGGAGACGGCGCTGCTGGGCGCCCTGGCGCACCTCCACGTCCACGGCACCGGCGTCGACTGGGCGACGCTGTACGCCGGTACGGGTGCGCGGTGGGTGGACCTGCCGACGTACGCGTTCCAACACGAGCGGTACTGGCCCTCGGGCCGCGTGGGCCGCTCCGGTGACGTGCGGTTCGCGGGCCTGGACTCCCCGGCGCACCCGCTGCTCGGCGCCGCGGTCGAACTCGCCGGTTCCGGCGGCCTGTTGTTCACCGGACGGTTCTCGGTGTCCGCGCATCCGTGGTTGGCGGACCACGTGGTGCTCGGATCGGTGGTGGTGCCCGGAACGGCGCTGGTGGAACTGGTGCTCCGGGCGGCCGACGAGGTCGGCTGCGACCTGCTGGAGGAACTGACGCTGGCCGCCCCGCTGGTGCTGCCCGCCTCGGGCAGCGGCGTGCAGGTGCAGGTGTGGCTGGGCGAACCGGACGGTTCGGGCCGCCGCTCGGCGTCGGTGCACGCGCGGGAGACCGAGGGTCCCTGGACCCTGCACGCCAGCGGTGCGGTGACCTCGGGGGCCCGAGCGGTCGCCTTCGACGTCGCCGCCTGGCCCCCGCCGGGTGCGCAGCCGGTCGACGCGGCGGACTGCTACGACGCACTCGCCGATGCGGGTCTCACGTACGGCCCGGTGTTCCGGGGCCTGCGCGCGGCCTGGCAGCTCGGCGCGGACGTCTACGCCGAGGTCAGCCTCCCGGAGGGCACGGACGGCGGCGCCTACGGACTGCACCCCGCGCTCTTCGACGCCGCCCTGCACGCGGCGGCGGCGCGCGGCGGGGACGTGACCGGCGTCCCCTTCTCGTGGAGCGGAGTCGCCCTGCACGCTTCCGGGGCCTCCCACCTCCGCGTCCGGATCCGCACCACGGAGAACGGGATGTCCGTCGCGCTCGTGGACACCTCCGGTGCCCCGGTCGCCTCCGTGGACTCCCTGGTGGCACGTCCGCTCTCGGCCGCGCAGGTACAGGCCGCCGACCGGGACGCCCTCTTCACGGTCGACTGGGTCCCCGTCCCGCTCACGGGTGAACGCGTCGAGTCGGGCACCGGGCCGCAGGGCGAGCCGTTGCGCACCCTCGCGGACCTGGCGGGCCCGACCGTTCCGTCGACGGTCCTTCTCGCACCCCCCGCCGACGCCGCGGGCGTGGTGGAGTCCGTGCACCGCACCACCGCCTGGGCGCTGGAAACCGTGCAGGCGTGGTTGGCGGAGGAGCGGTTCGCGTCCTCGCGACTGGTGTTCGTGACCCGCGGTGCGGTGTCCGGCGCGGACCTCGCGGCCGCCGCCGTGCACGGCCTGGTGCGCTCGGCGCAGTCGGAGAACCCGCAGCGCTTCGGCCTGGTGGACCTCGACGACGACGCCGACGCGACCGTGCTGGCGCAGGCCCTCGCGACCGACGAGCCGGAACTGCTGGTCCGCGGCACCGAGGTGCTGGCACCGCGGCTGGCCCGTACCCGCTCCACGCACGCGGGCAGCTGGGACACCTCCGGCACGGTCCTCGTCACGGGAGGCACCGGGGGCCTGGGCCGTGCCGTGGCGCGGCACCTGGTGACCGCACACGGGGTACGGAGCCTGCTGCTGGTCAGCCGCCGTGGCCTGACCGCCGAGGGCGCACCCGAGCTCGTGGCCGAACTGGCGCGGGCCGGCGCGACGGCGGCGGTCGAGACCTGCGACGTCTCGGATGCGGCGGCGGTGGCCGACCTGATCCGCCGTCATGAGCCGACGGCCGTGGTGCACACGGCCGGTGTCCTCGACGACGGCGTGGTGGAGTCGTTGACCCCGGAACGCCTGGCGGGGGTGTTGCGGCCGAAGGTGGACGCGGCATGGCACCTGCACGAGGCGACCAGGGACCTCGACCTGAACGCGTTCGTGGTGTTCTCGTCGGTCGCCGGCACGGTCGGCAGCGCCGGCCAGGGCAACTACGCGGCGGCGAACGCCTTCTTGGACGCGTTGGCACGCCACCGACACGCGCAGGGGCTGCCCGCCGTGTCGCTGGGATGGGGGGCGTGGGCCCAGGACAGCGGGATGACCGGCGCCCTCACCGACGTCGACCTCCGGCGCATCACCCGCCAGGGCATGCCGCCGCTGTCGACCGAGGAGGGGCTGGCCCTCTTCGACGCCGCGCTCGGCACCGACGAGCCCGCGCCGCTGCCCGTCCGCCTGGACCTCGCGGCGCTGCGCGCACAGGGCGAGCCCCTGCCGCTGCTGCGCGGCCTGATCCGCACGCGGGCCCGCCGGTCCGGCGCCGTCGCGGCAGCCGGTCTCGCGTCCCGCCTGACCGGGCTGCCCACGGCGGAGCGGCGCGCGGCGCTGCTCGACGTCGTACGCGCCCAGATCGCGGCGGTCCTGGGGCACGTGGGCCCGGAGACGGTCGCTCCGGACCGTGCCTTCCAGGACCTCGGCTTCGACTCGCTGACCGCCATCGAACTCCGCAACGTGCTGGCCGGGGCCACCGGACTGCGACTCCCGGCGACAGCCGTGTTCGACTACCCGACGGCCGACGCCCTGGCGGACCACCTCCTGGGCGAGCTGTTCGGCGCGGACACCGCGGCGCCGCTCGCGGTGTCCGCGCTCCCGTCCCTGACGGACGACCCCGTGGTGATCGTCGGCATGAGCTGCCGCTTCCCGGGCGGCGTCGCCTCGCCGGAGGACCTGTGGCGCCTGGTGTCCGAGGGCACCGACGCGGTGTCCGGATTCCCCACCGACCGAGGCTGGGAGATCGACGACACTCACGACCCCGACGCCGAGGGCACCATCGCCACCCGCTCCGGCGGGTTCCTCAAGGACGCGGCGGAGTTCGACCCGGAGTTCTTCGGGATGAGCCCCCGCGAGGCACTGACCACCGACGCCCAGCAGCGGCTGCTGCTGGAGACGACCTGGGAGGCGCTGGAGCGCGCCGGCATGGACCCGGCCACCCTGCGCGGCAGCCGGACCGGCGTTTTCGCCGGAGTGATGTACCACGACTACTCCACGCTGCTGTCCGGGCGCGAGTTCGAGGGCTACCAGGGCAGCGGCAGCGCGGGCAGTGTCGCCTCGGGCCGGGTGTCCTACACCTTCGGTTTCGAGGGTCCCGCCATCACGGTGGACACGGCGTGCTCGTCGTCGCTGGTGGCGCTGCACCTGGCGGCCCAGTCGCTGCGGCAGGGCGAGTGCGAGTTGGCGCTCGCGGGCGGCGTGACGGTGATGTCGACGCCGTCGACGTTCGTGGAGTTCTCCCGCCAGGGCGGTCTCGCCCAGGACGGCCGCTGCAAGGCGTTCTCCGACGGCGCCGACGGTGTCGGCTGGGGTGAGGGTGTCGGCATCCTGGTCCTGGAGCGGCTGTCCGACGCGCGTCGCAATGGGCACCGGGTGCTGGCGACCGTGCGGGGTTCTGCGGTGAATCAGGACGGTGCGTCGAACGGTTTGACGGCGCCGAACGGTCCGTCGCAACAGCGGGTGATCCGGCAGGCGTTGGCCAGTGCGGGTTTGTCGACTGCGGATGTGGACGCGGTGGAGGCGCACGGTACGGGTACCACGTTGGGCGACCCGATCGAGGCCCAGGCACTCCTGGCCACCTACGGACAGGACCGGCCGGCGGACCGGCCGCTGCTGCTGGGCTCCATCAAGTCCAACATCGGTCACGCGCAGGCGGCCGCCGGTGTGGCGGGCGTCATCAAGATGGTGCTGGCGATGCGGCACGGTGTGCTGCCGAGGACGCTGCACGTCGATGCGCCGTCGTCACACGTGGACTGGGACGCCGGTGCGGTGGAGCTGCTGGCCTCCGAGGTCGAGTGGCCGCAGGGGGACGGTCCGCGGCGCGCCGGCGTCTCCTCCTTCGGGATCAGCGGGACGAACGCGCACGTCATCCTGGAGCAGCCCGAGCCCGTCGCGGACGACGCCGCACCGGAAGCCACCGAGGACGCGGCGGTCGACGCCGCCGGGTCGGTGCCGGTGTTGCTGTCGGCCCGCAGCGAGCCGGCGCTGCGGGCCCAGGCGGCCCGACTGCTGGCCCGTCTGGACGACGCAGGCCCGGGTACCCGGATCACCGACGTCGCCCACGCGCTGGCGACCGGCCGTTCGGCGTTCTCCCACCGCGCGGTGATCCTGGCCGCGGACCGGGCGGACCTGCTGCGCTCGCTGTCGGCCCTGGCCGACGGCCGCACCGAGCCGGCCGTCGTGGCGCACGACCGCACCCGGTCGGGGCGGCTGGCCTTCCTCTTCTCCGGTCAAGGCGCACAACGTCTCGGCATGGGACGGGAGTTGCACCGCACCGAGCCGGCGTTCGCAACGGCGTTCGACGCGGTGTGCACCGCCCTGGACGCGCACCTGGACCGCCCGCTGCGGGAGGTCGTCTGGGGCGAGGAGGCGGAACTGCTGAACCGGACCGGGTACGCCCAGGCCGCGCTGTTCGCGATCGAGGTGGCGCTGTACCGGCTGGTGGAGTCGTGGGGTGTCCGCCCGGACCACCTCCTGGGGCACTCGGTAGGGGAGATCGCCGCCGCGCACGTCGCGGGCGTCCTCTCCCTCTCCGACGCCTGTGCCCTGGTGGCGGCCCGCGGTCGGCTCATGCAGCAACTGCCGTCCGGCGGAGCCATGGTGGCGATCCAGGCGACGGAGGAAGAGGCGTTGCCGCACGTGTCGGAGCAGGTGTCGATCGCGGCGGTCAACGGTCCGTCGTCGGTCGTGGTCTCCGGTGCGGAGGACGACGTGCTGGCCGTCGCCGCGCACTTCGAAGGGGAGGGCCGCAAGACCACCCGACTGCGGGTCTCGCACGCCTTCCACTCACCGCTGATGGAACCCATGCTGGCCGACTTCCGCGCCGTCGCCGAGGGCATGACCTACGCCGCGCCGCGGCTGCCCGTCGTCTCCAACGTCACCGGCGAGCCCGCCACCGCGGAAGAGCTGTGCTCCGCGGAGTACTGGGTCGACCACGTCCGCGCTGCCGTACGGTTCGCCGACGGGGTTGCCGCGCTGAGCGCCCAGGGCGTGACGCGCTTCCTGGAGCTGGGGCCCGACGGCGCCCTCTCCGCGCTCGCCGCGGAGAGTGCCGCGGACGGGTCGGTGCTCGTCCCCGTGCTGCGCAAGGACCGGCCCGAGGCAACGGCACTGCGTACCGCCGTGGCACGACTGCACGCCCACGGCGTGCCCGTCGACTGGTCCGCGGTCTTCGCCGGTTCGGGTGCGCGGTGGGTGGACCTGCCGACGTACGCGTTCCAGCGCGAGCGGTTCTGGCCGGCCGGAGGGGCGGCTCGGGCGGGTGACGTGCGGTCCGCCGGACTGGGCTCGACCGGACATCCGCTGCTGGGTGCGGCGGTCGAACTCGCCAACTCCGGCGGCCAGTTGTTCACCGGCCGCCTGTCGACGACCGCACAGCCGTGGTTGGCGGACCACGTGGTGCTGGGCTCGGTGCTGGTGCCGGGGACGGCGCTGGTGGAACTGGTGCTGCGGGCGGCCGACGAGGTCGGTTGCGCCGCACTGGAGGAACTGACGCTGGCCGCGCCGTTGGTGCTGCCCGCTTCGGGGTCCGCGGTGCAGGTGCAGGTGTGGGTGGGCGAGCCCGAGGACGGGGGACGCCGACCGGTGTCCGTCCATGCCCGCGAGGGCGAGGGCCCCTGGACCCTGCACGCCAGCGGTGCGGTGACCCCGACCGTCGAGGAGGTGGTGGCGTTCGAGGCGGCGGCCTGGCCCCCGCAGGGCGCCGAGCCGCTCGACGTGGCGGACTGCTACGAGCGCTTCGCGGACGCCGGGTTCGCGTACGGCCCGGTGTTCCAGGGCCTGCGGGCCGCCTGGAAGCTCGACGCGGACGTCTACGCCGAGGTCCGGCTTCCCGAAGGGACCGACGGCGCTGCCTACGCGCTGCACCCCGCACTCTTCGACGCCGCCCTGCACGCGGGGCTCCTGGGCGACGGGGGAGCGGCCGAGGCAGCCGTCCCGTTCTCGTGGAGCGGGGTTTCCCTGCACGCTTCCGGCGCGTCGGGAGTGCGGGTCCGGCTCCGCTCCACCGAGGACGGCACGCAGATCGCCCTCGCCGACCCGACCGGTGCGCCGGTGGCGTCGGTCCGGTCGCTGACCGCGCGCCCGATCACCACCGGGCAGTTGCAGACCGGCGACCGTGACGCGCTCTTCCAGGTCGACTGGACCGACGTGCACCTCGCGGACGAGCCGGCCGACTCCTTGGCCGTGCTCGGCAAGGACGCCCACGGCGTCCTCGACGAACTCGCGCTGCAGCCCCACGCGGATCTCGACGACCTGGCGGAGGCCGGTGTCCACGACATCGTGTTCGCCCCGCTGGCCGCCGCGCCCGCCGGGACGGTGGAGTCCGTCCACGCCGTGACCGCCTGGGCCCTGGCGCGGGTGCAGTCATGGTTGGCCGACGAGCGGTTCGCGGACTCGCGGCTGGTCTTCGTCACCCGCGGCGCGGTGTCCGGAGCGGACCTCCCGGGTGCGGCGGTGTGGGGCCTGGTGCGCTCGGCGCAGGCGGAGCACCCGGGCCGCTTCGGCCTGGTGGACGTGGCGGACGAGGCCGAAGTGGCGCTCCTGCCGCGCGCGTTGAAGTCGGACGAACCGCAGTTGCTGGTGCGCGACGACCAGGTCCTCGCCCCGCGGGTGGCCCGGGCCGAACGCCCGGACGCTGTGGAACCCGTCACCGACTGGAACTCCGGGACGGTGTTGATCACTGGTGGTACCGGTGGTCTGGGGCGGGTGGTGGCGCGGCATGTGGTTGCCGAGCACGGGGTGCGGAGTCTGCTGTTGGTGAGTCGGCGGGGTCCGGATGCCGAGGGTGTCGAGGAGTTGGTGGCGGAGCTCGGGCGGTTGGGTGCCGAGGTTTCCGTGGTGGCGTGTGACGTGTCTGATCGGGGTGCTGTCGGGGAGTTGGTCTCCGGGCATCGGATCGGTGCGGTGGTGCACACGGCGGGTGTTCTGGACGACGGTGTGGTGGGGTCGTTGACGGCCGAGCGGTTGTCGGCGGTGCTGCGGCCCAAGGTGGATGCCGCATGGCATCTGCACGAGGCCACCAAGGACCTGGAGCTGGACGCGTTCGTGGTGTTCTCGTCGGTCGCCGGCACGTTCGGCAGCGCGGGTCAGGCGAACTACGCGGCGGGCAACGCCTTCTTGGACGCCTTGGCACAGCTCCGCCGCGCGGCCGGACTGCCCGCCACGTCCCTGGCATGGGGCCCGTGGTCGCAGGACAGCGGCATGACGGGCACGCTCACCGAGGCCGACGTGCAGCGCATGGCCCGCTCGGGCATGCCGCCGCTGTCGACCGAGGAGGGCTTGGCCCTCTTCGACGCGGCGCTCGCCACCGACCGGCCCGCCGCGCTGCCGGTCCGGCTGGACCTCGCGACGCTGCGTCGACGGGGCGAGGTCCCGTCCCTGCTCCGCGGCCTGATCCGGGTCCCGGGACGCCGGGCGGCGGCCACGGCGGACGGAGACGCTGCGGCGGCCTTCGCCCGGCGCCTGGCCGACCGGTCGGCGGCAGAGGGCCGCGAGGTCGTACTGGACGCCGTGCGCGGCCAGGTGGCGGTGGTCCTCGGGCACACCGGAGCAGCGGAGATCGACGAGGACCGTGCCTTCCTGGACCTCGGTTTCGACTCCCTCACCGCGGTCGAACTCCGCAACCGGCTGGGCGCCCTCACCGGGATCCGCCTGCCGGCGACCCTGCTCTTCGACTACCCGACGCCGGCGGAGCTGGTCGACCACCTCCACGTCCGGATCGCACCCGGGGCGGCCTCCGGCCCGGAGGCGCTCCTGGGCGAGCTCGAACGGCTGGAGAAGGCGTTCGGCGGGCTCGCTGTCACGGAGGAGGTCCACGAGCAGGTGGCCGGCCGCCTGGAGGTCCTCCGGT
Organism: Streptomyces sp. RGM 3693; assembly: GCF_050471125.1. Taxonomy (NCBI): domain Bacteria; kingdom Bacillati; phylum Actinomycetota; class Actinomycetes; order Kitasatosporales; family Streptomycetaceae; genus Streptomyces; species Streptomyces sp. RGM 3693. The sequence goes on along the minus strand of NZ_JBMPPQ010000003.1, from coordinate 803,161 downwards.
CCAAGTGGGACGCCCTGCGGGACGCCTCCGCGGCGGCCGGGCAGCGTGCTCCCCGGTCGGATGCGGACTTCGACTTCGAGTCCGCGTCCGACGAGGAGGTCTTCGACCTCCTCGACAACGAGATCGGCCTGTCCTAGGGCTCGTTGGGGGCGGGGGCGGTGGCAGCACCACCGCCGCCCCCACCCCCCCGGCATCCCGGTCCGCGGGCGGACCGGGGCCCGCGTCACCACGTTCCCTCGGGGACGGACGAAGGCGGAAGGAGCACGGCGGAACCGCGAAAGAGGAAAGTCCGCTGCTTGGGTGCACCGCACCCAAGCAGCGGACTTTCCGCGCGCACCCGGCGGGACGGAGCTCCGCCGGATGCGTAGTGGTCAGCGGTTGAAGATGGGCATGATCTTCTTGCTGTCGTCGCACCACACCTCGTGGTACCCGTTCGCCTGTGCCAGCGGCAGTTCCGTCGCCTCGCAGACCGCCTTGGAGGGGTACTTCTCGGCCCCGATCGGCACCCAGCCGTCGCCGGGCGGGGGCGCGGCGACGGCGGTGGCGGCGGTCAGCGGAACGGTGACCGCCGCGGCACCGACGGCCAGAGCGACACCGATCCGACTACGCCACGACTTCATACCTGTCTCCTCACTCGTCGATTCCTCGGTACGAGAACCACCCTGCTCGGCGCCGCTACCGCCGGCCTGCCGCTCCGCTAACATCCGCCTAACACGCCCGCGAGCAGGGAAAATGCGCCAAGGAGACCTCGACCCGCCGGGTCGCGGCCGCCGGGTGGGGGAGATCCGCGGCTGCCGGCCGGGAACCACCACGACCACTGCAACCACTGTGCCGACCCGGCACGCTCCACCAAGACGGCCCTCCCGGCAGCGTGCCGAAAGGGGCGTTCTCCGTGCCGTCCCGCTGCCGTCCCGCAGCGATCTGCCTGCGGTCCGTTCGCGGGATCGTGCGTGGTCGTGCCACGGGGTCGGGGCCGGGTCGGTCAGGCGACGAGCAGCGTCTCGCGCAGCCGGTCCAGGTCCTGCTGGCTCAGTCCCAGCCCTTGCCGAAGATAGGTGTCGAAGGTGCCGAAGCGCGCCTTGACCTCGTCGAAGGCCGTGTTGAGGTACCGGAGCCTGGCGTCCAGGATCGGCTTGAGACGGGCGGCCGTGTCCGGCGTCTCCTTGGCGAGGGTCGCGGCGTTCCGCGCCGCCAGGTAGTCGTTGGTGGCCAGGTAGTCCCGCACGACCGTGTCGCGGTCCACCCCCAGGGCCGTGAGCAGCGCGGCGGTGCCCCAGCCCGTACGGTCCTTGCCGCCCGTGCAGTGAAAGGCCAGCGGGGCGGAGCCGGCGGTGTCGGCGAGCCGGAACAGCGTGCGGTAGGCGTCGAGCGCGGAAGGTCTGGAGACGTACCACCGGTAGGTGCCGGCCATCATCCGGGCGGATGCCGCGGCCGTGGCGGGCAGCTCAGGGGTGAAGTCGCCGCCCAGCACGTCGGCGGTGACGTAGCGCGCGCCCGCCGGCACCCGGTCCGGGGCCTCGGCGCGCTCGGCCGGCACGCGCAGGTCCAGGTCCGTGCGGATGCCCAGTCGCTGGAGCACGGCCAGGTCGGCGTTGGAGAGCGAGTGCAGGCCGTCGGTGCGGTACAGCACGCCCATCTTGACCCACCTGCCGTCGGTGGTGCGGATGCCGCCCACGTCGCGGAAGTTGGGCACGCTCCGCAGGTGCAGCGAGCGGTCGGCGAGAGTGAGCGGGTCACCCTGGTCGGGGACGAGGCGGAACCACTGGCGGTCGACGGCGGGCAGACCGCGCACAGTGACGCGGGCCTCGGTGCCGCCGCGCGCCACGACCCGTCCCTCGGCGTAGACGGTCACGGAGGCGACGCCGGGCGCTCTCCAGGCCACGACGAACGAGCCGTCCTCCTGTTGGGTCACCGTGGCGTCGGTGAAGGGGATCCCGTGTGCGGCGAGCGGTGCCCGCGGGGCGTGTTGGCTGGCTTCGGGGGACGGGCCGAGGGGATCGGCCGCGGCGAGCGGCGTGGCGCCCCCCACTGCCGATACGGCGGCCATGAACGAGACGGCGATGCGGCGGGCGGATAACACCGCCGCCGTGGAAGGAGAATTCATGACGAGACCATACGGCCCGAAATAGGCCGGAATTATCTAGTTTTGTGCGGCGGACTCGGGCCGCGACGGGCGCGCGGAGCCCGGCACACCGAAGCGGCGGGCGCTGCCGGCGCACGCCGTGGCCGACGGGCGGCGCGGGGTCCGGTCGCCCGTCGGACGACCGGACCCCGCACGCCGCAAACCCCGGCGTCCGTCCATGGTGGTGGGCGCCCGGAGGCCATCCGGACCCACCTGCCCGTCAGCCCTCCGCGTCCATCAGGCGGAACAGGTCCTCGTCGCTGGCCGAATCCAGGTCCAGCGCCGCGTCCGAGCCGGGGTCGGTACCGCCGTCCGCCCCCCGCGCCCCGGCCGTCACCGCCTTCAGCCGCGCCATCGCCTCCTGCGGCACCTCCGCGCCGGCCGTGAGCAGGGCGTGCAACTCGCCGACGAGCGCGGCCACATCGCGACCGGGGGCGTTTGGCGGTGCGAGGCGTTCGCGCACGAGGCGGACCACGGCGAGCGGCTTGGGGTAGTCGTAGACGAGCGTGGCGGGCAGCCGCAGTTCGGTGGCCGCGATCAGGCGGTTGCGCAGTTCGACGGCGTTGACCGAGTTGACGCCCAACTCCTTGAACGTACGGTTGCCGTGCTCGGCGGACAGCTCCTCGCCGCCCAGCACGGCCGAGGTCTCCGCGAGCACCAGGGCCAGCACGAGCGCGTCCTGCTCGGCGTCGTCGAGACCGGCCACGCGGGACGCCAGCCCCGACGGCTCCGCACCGGCCGCCGCGTCACCGGCCGACACGGCGTCCGCCGCCTCGGCAGCGCGGTCCACCGGGCCCACGGGCACCGGCGCCAGCCAGAACCGCCGCCGCTGGAACGCGTACGTGGGCAGCGGCACGGTCCGGGCCCCGGGGAGTACCGCGTCCCAGTCGACCGCGACGCCGTGGGCGTGCAGCCGGGCGACCGCGGTGAGCAGAGCCTGCCGCTCCGACGCCCCACCGCGCAGGCTCGGCAGCACGGCGGCCGCCAGCTGCGGGTCACCCGACTCCAGGCACTCGTCGATCATCGGCGTGAGCGCCGGCTCGGCGCCCAACTCCAGGAATCCGGTGACGCGCGCGTCCAGGAGGTGGTCGATCCCGTCCCGGAACCGCACGGACTGCCGCACGTGCCGCACCCAGTGCTCCGGGTCCCGCGCCTCCGCCTCGGTGAACGGCCGGCCGGTGACGGTGGAGACGAGCGGCACGGCGGGCGCGGCGAACGACAGCGTCCCGACGACCTCGCGGAACGCGGCCAGCATGGGTTCCATCAGTGGCGAGTGCGGCGCGGTGCTCACCGTGAGCCGCCGGGTCTTGTGGCCGGCGGCCGCCAGCCGGTCGGTGAGGGCGAGGAGCGGCGCCTCGGCGCCCGAGAGCACCAGGGAGTGCGGACCGTTCACGGCCGCGACCGCCACCGAGTCCGTCACGTCGGCGAGCCACGGCAGTACCTCGTCCTCCGTGATGCGCACCGCCACCATCGCGCCCCCGGGCGGCAGCGAGCCCATCAGCCGGCTCCGGGCCGCCACCAGGGTGCACGCGTCCCGCAGCCCGAGCACGCCCGCCACGTGGGCGGCGGAGATCTCGCCGATCGAGTGCCCCACCAGGTGGTCGGGGACCACGCCCCACGACTCGAACTGCCGGTACAGGGCGACCTGGACGGCGAACAGCGCCGGCTGCGTGTAGGTCGTGTCGTCGAGGAGGGCCGCCTCGTCGGAGTCGGGCGCCGCCCACATCACCGGGGTCAGCGGCCGGTCCAGCAGCGGGTCCAGCGCGGCACAGACCTCGCGCAGGGCCCGCCCGAAGACGGGGAACGCCTCGGCGGCCTCGCGCCCCATGCCGCTGCGCTGGCTGCCCTGCCCGGAGAACACGAAGGCCAGGCCGCCCGGATCGGCGTCGTGCAAAGTGACTCCCGAAGAGCCCTCGCCCCGCCCGAACCGGTCCGCCGCGGACAGCAGTTGGGCCCGCTCGGTGCCGCTGACGACGGCCCGGTGCCGGTGCACGGCACGCGTGGTGGCCAGGGCGTGGGCGACGTCCTGGGCGCGCAGCGCGGGGTCGGCGGCAACGTGTTCGGCCAGCCGCCGCGCCTGCGCGCGCAGCGCCGCCGGACTCCGGGCGGACAGCACCCACGGCACGGCCGGGTCACCCATCGGCTCCGTGGCCGCGGTCGCCGCGCCCCCGTCCGGTGCCGTCTCCGGCACCCCACCGGGCGACGCCTGCGCCGCGGCGGCCGGCGGCTCCTCGACGATCACGTGTGCGTTGGTGCCGGTGAGCCCGAACGAGGACACGCCCGCCCGCCGGGTCGCTCCGTCGTCCGGCAGCCAGGGCCGGGCCTCGGTCAGCAGCCGTACCGAACCGGCGGACCAGTCGACCTTGGTCGAGGGCACGTCGACGTGCAGGGTCCTGGGCAGCACGCCGTGGTGCAGCGCGAGCACGGTCTTGATGACGCCGACGACGCCGGCGGCGGCCTGCGTGTGACCGACGTTCGACTTCACCGACCCCAGCCACAGCGGCCGTTGCGCCGGCCGCTCCCGGCCGTAGGTGGCCAGCAGGGCCTGCGCCTCGATGGGGTCGCCCAGCGGGGTGCCGGTGCCGTGCCCCTCCACGGCGTCCACGTCCTGCGGCAGCAGCCCGGCGTCGGCCAGCGCCTCGCGGATGACGCGCTGCTGCGCCGGGCCGCTCGGTGCGGTCAGCCCGTTGGAGGCACCGTCCTGGTTCACGGCGGACCCCCGCACCAGGGCCAGGACCCGGTGTCCGTTGCGCCGGGCGTCGCTCAGCCGCTCCAGCAGGAGCAGCCCGGCACCCTCCGACCAAGCGGAGCCGTTCGCGGAGTCCGCGTACGCCATGGCGCGGGAGTCGGGGGACAGCGCCCGCAACCGGGAGAAGTGCGCGAAGGGCGTCGGATTCGCCATCACGGTGACGCCGCCGGCCAGCGCCAGGTCGGTCTCGCCCGACCGCAGGGACCGGCACGCCAGGTGCAGGGCGACGAGCGACGACGAGGAGGCGGTGTCGACCGTCAGCGCGGGGCCTTCGAGCCCGTAGGTGTAGGCGATGCGTCCCGAGATCGCACTGGCGGAAGCACCGGTGATCAGCATGCTCTCCCAGGCGCGGGGCACGGCGGACGCCTGCGCGCCGTAGCCGCGGTCCATCGCCCCGGTGAACACGCCGGTGCGGCTGCCCTTGAGGGACCGCGGGTCGATGCCCGCCCGCTCGAACGTCTCCCAGGCGGCCTCCAGGAGCAGTCGCTGCTGCGGGTCGGTCGCCGTCGCCTCCTGGTCGGACAGGCCGAAGAAGCCCGCGTCGAAGTCGCCCGCGTCGTCCAGGAAGCCCCCTTCGCGGGCGTACGAGGTCCCGGGGCGGTCCGGGTCCTCGTCGAAGAGCCGCTCCAGGTCCCAGCCCCGGTCGTCCGGGAACGGGGACATCGCATCGGTCCCGCCGGCCAAGAGGTCCCACAGCGCCTCGGGGGAGTCGGCCCGGCCGGGCAACCGACAGGCCATGCCGACGATCGCCACCGGGTCGGCACCTTCGGCCGGCACCCCCCGTGCGGCCGGCCGGAGCCGGTCCTCCTGCTGGACCAGTACGTGGGCGACGGCGCGCGGATCGGGACGGTCGAAGGCCAGGGTGGCCGGCAGCGGCAGCCCGGTCGCCTCGCACAGCAGGCTCCGCAGCCGTACCGAACGGAGCGAGTCGAGGCCGAGCCGGCGGAAGTCCGTGTCGGGCGCGAACGGAACCGCGGCGCCGTCCTCCCCGAGCACCCGCCCGACGCAGTCCCGCACGAGGTCCAGGGCCTCCTCGACGGTGGCCGGGGGGACGGCGCCGGGACGGGCCGACACGGGCGGCGCCGCACCGTCGGCGAGCAGCTGCGTGAGCCGTTGCCGGTCGAGCTTCCCGGCGGGGGAGCGGGGGAGCGCGCGCACCGTGACCAGTTCGACGGGGATCTTGTGCTCGGCCACCCCCAGTCCCCGCAGGAACGCGGTCACCTCGCCCAGGCCGAGGGCGCGGTCCGCCTCCTCGGTCACGACCAGGCAGGGATACTGCCCCAGCCGGTCGTCCGGCGCTGCGACCACGGCCAGTGGGCCCAGGCCGGTGAGGCCCGCGAGCCACCCCTCGACCTCCGGGGCGGCGAACTTCCGGCCCGCCGTGTTGATCAACTCGGCGGTCCGGCCGTGCAGCACCACCACGCCGTCCGCGTCGACGGCGGCGAGGTCACCGGTCCGCAGCCACCCGTCGTCGGTGAGGGCCGCGCGGGTCAGCTCCGGCTCGCGGAAGTAACCGCGGAACAGTCCGGGCCCCCGGTACTGGAGCTCCCCGGTCTCGCCCGCCGCGCACACCGCACCGTGCGCGTCGACGGTCCGCAGCTCCACGCCGGCGACCGGGCCGCCGACACTGCCGTCGGGGTCCTGCGCCCGGGTGCTGGTGCCGGTGCCGATCTCGGACATCCCCCACACCACGACCAGTTCGCAGTCGAGGGCCGCCCGCACCCGCCCGGCGAGCGCGGGCGCGACCGCGGCGCCCGCCGTACGCACCTGGCGGGGGGCGAACCCCGCCGGCCCCTCGGACGACTCCAACCGGCCGACGACGTCCCACAGTTGCGTGGGCACGGCGAAGACGACGCGCGGGTCGTGCTCCCGGGCCAGGGCCAGGAAGCGGTCCGCGTCCCAGTCGGTGAGCACGACCTGGCGGCAGGCGGCGGACAGCGCCGCGTGCACGGCCTGGAGGCCGAACAGATGCGTCATCGGGCAGGCCGTGAGGACCGTGCCGGAGAAGGCGTCGGCGGCCTCGGCGGTCACGGCCGCGGTGTGCGACAGCAGACCGTCGTGGCTGTGCAGACACAGCTTGGGCCGCGCCGAGGCCGTTCCGGACGACGGGACCAGGACGAACGGGAGGTCGGGGGTGACCTCCATCGGCCGGGGCCCGCTGCCCGCCCAGGCCGCCAGCAGCCCGTCCAGCGTCCCGACCCGCGGCTCCTCGCCGCCGGTCGTCGCCCCGCCGGTCAGCAACACCCCGCGCAGCGACGGCACGCCGTCCAGCAGCGAACGGGCCGTCGCCGAGCCCTCGTCCGCCGCGCCCGACAGGACGAGGAGGACGGGCTCCGCGCGGGTCAGCAACGCGCGCGTCTCACCCGTCGAGGTGCCCTGGTGCAGGGGCAGCAGCACCGCGCCGACGGCCGCGACCGCCAGGTGCAGGGTCTGCAACTCCCAGCAGTTCGGCAGCCGCACCGCCACCACGTCGCCGGGCGCGACGTCCGACTCCTGGAGCCCGCGGGCCAGCGCGTCGACGTCCGCCCGCCACTCGGCCCACGTCCAGGAGCGGTCCCCGTCGACGAGGGCCACCGCGTCGGGGGCGGCCGCCACCGCGGAGGCGAACACCTCGGGGAGCGTGCGGCCCCCCGAGGCACCAGCGCCGTCGGACGGCGGGTCGATCACATAGTCATCGGTGTGGACGGGCACCATCTCTCCCGGATGTCGAGCACGTGCGTCGGTCGGGGATCCGGAAGGTGGATCGCCCGTGCGGGCGTCAGCCCTCGTGTGCGGTGATCGCCCCGGAGGGGCACAACGCCGCGGCGATGCGGACCTTGGCCGCCTCGTCGGCGCCGGGCGCGGCGAGCAGGCTGACGATCCCGTCCTCGTCCTGATCGAAGACCTGTGGCGCGGACAGCACGCACTGGCCCGCGCCCACGCAGCGGTCCGAATCGATGGTGATACGCATGCCGATGTCTCTCCTGCAAGGGGATCGGGGTCCACCGGCGGCCGCTGGCGCGCCGGGTGGACGGTACTGGGCCTTCCGCTGGCGGGACGTGCCTACCAGCGGACGGGAAGCTGCTCCAGGCCGTAGAGCACGCCGTCGTACTTGATGCTCAAGCCCTCGTCGGGCGTGGCCAGTTGGATGTCGGGAATGCGCTCGAAGAGCTTGCGGTAGGCGATCTCCATCTCGACGCGCACCAGGTTCTGCCCCAGGCACTGATGGATGCCGTAGCCGAACGCCACGTGGTGGCGGGCGCTCCGGGCGGGGTCGAACATGTGCGGGCACTCGAAGGCGCTCGTGTCGTGGTTGGCCGCGGCGATCAGGGGCACGATGCCGTCGCCCGCCTTGATGAGCTGCCCGGCGATCTCGACGTCCTCGACGGCCACCCGCAGGGACACGATGTCGGCGACCGAGTGGAAGCGCAGGGTCTCCTCCACCGCCCGGTCGTCACCGATCCACTCGGGGTTCGCCAGCAGGGTGACGACGCCCAGCGCGATGTTGTTGGCCGTGGTCTCGTGGCCGGCGATGAGCAGCAGCATCAGCACGCCCGACAGCTCGTGCGGCGCGATCGAACCGGCGGCCAGCAGCCGGCTGATGAGGTCGTCGCCCGGCCACTTCTGCTTGATGCCGACCAGCCGCTTGATGTAGCGCAGCAGCTCCTTGACGGCGGTCTCGCGCTGCGCGTCGGTCGAGGCGCGGAGCGAGACCAGGGTGCGGGTCCGGGACTCGAAGAAGTCGCGGTCGGAGGGCGGCACGCCGAGCAGTGTCGAGATCACCAGGGAGGGCACGGGCAGGGCGTAGTCCGCAACGAGGTCGGCGGAGTTGCCCGCGGCCAGCATCGCGTCGAGCCGCTCGTCCACCGTGCGCTCGATCGCCGGGCGCAACCCCCGGATCCGCCGCACGGTGAACTCGGGGATGAGGGCCTTGCGGAACCGGTCATGCTCGGGGGAGTCCAACCCCACGAACCAGCCGGGGATCTGCTCCTGCGTGGGCACGCCCACCGTTCCGACGTTGGGGAAGCCCTTGTGCGAGGGGTTGGAGCTGATCCTCGGGTCGGTCAGCACGGCGCGCACGTCCTCGTGCCGGGTGACCAGCCACGCCCGGGCGCCATTGGACAGGCGGGAGAGGACCAGTCCCTCGTGCTCGCGGTACCCGCCGTAGTCGGGCGGCGGGAAGGGCACGCCGGGTTTGCGGGTGGGGAAGTCGACCACCATCGGGTCCGAGTGCGTCATGAACGGAATTCCTCTCTGCGGCGGGGCCGATCAGCCGACGCCGTAGAAGGCGCGGATCTTGCCGACGATGAAGTCCTGGTCGTCAGGGGACAGATCGGTGTGCGTGGGCAGGTAGAGCCCGTCCTCGGCGAACTCGCTGGCCTTGAGCGACGGCCAGTTAGGGTCGAAGTACATGGGCTGCCGGCTCATCGGCTTGAAGAAGAGCCGGGTCTCGATGGAGTGGTCGGCCAGGAACGCCTGGAGTTCCGCCCGGCGTTCCGCCCGGAGGTCGTACATCCACAGCACGTCCCGCGGGGGCATCAACGTGATTCCGGGGACGTCGGCCAGTCCCTCGTCGTAGCGCTTCTCGATCCTGCGGCGCAGTTCGAGGATCTCGTCGAGGCGCTCGGTCTGCGCCAGGGCCACGGCGGCCTGCATGGCCGTGATGCGGTAGTTGTACGCGACCTTCTTGTGCAGGAAGCTGTGGTCCTTGGTGAAGGCCATGGCCCGCAGGTGCGCGATCTGGTCCGCGAGTTTGGGGTCGTCGGTGAGGCAGATGCCTCCCTCACCGGAAGTGATGATCTTGTTGGCGAACAGCGAATAACAGGCGATGTCCCCGGTCGGCCGGACGCCGTGCGCCTCGGCACTGTCCTCCACGACCTTCAGGTTGTACTGGAACGCGATGTCCATGATGGCGTCCATGTCGCAACGCCGCCCGTAGACGTGGACGGGCATGATGACCTTCGTCCGCGACGTGATCTTCTCCTCGATGCGGGAGACGTCGATGTTGAGGTCGTCCCCGCAGTCGACGAAGACCGGCGTCGCACCGGTGTACGTCACCGCCCACGCCGAGGCCACCATCGTGAACTCCGGGACGATCACCTCGTCGCCCGGACCGACGCCCAGGGCCCGAAGTGCCAACGTCAGTGCGGTCGTTCCGGACGAACAGGCCACGCCGTGCGCGATCCCGTTGTACTCGGCGAAGGCATGCTCGAAGCGCCTTACCATCGGCCCCTGCGACGATATCCACCCGTCCTCGACCGTGGCGGTCAGGTATTCCAGCTCGCGTCCGTTCAACGCGGGTCGGGAAACGGGATATGTGAACGACATCCGCTACCTCATCCTCTTCGTATTTCCCCACGCCCGCGCCACGCGCACGGGCTTCTTCACTGCTGGGCCCCGGCGAGAACCGGCAGCCCGAGGATCAGATCGGCGGCTGCCGCCCGACCGCCCGCCGCCCGCTGCAGAGCACCGAGCCGCTCCGCGTTCTTGCGGAAGGAGGGGGTTTCCAGCACCTGGGTCAACTTGTCGACCACGTCGTTGACGTCCATGTCCCGTGGCTTGTCGAGCGTCAGACTGATGCCGAAGTCCCGGCCGCGGACGGCCTGGTCGTAGCAGTCCACCCACAACGGTCGGACCACCAGCGGCTTTCCGAAATACATGCCCTCGTTGTAACCGTTGCCGCCGGCGTGCGTGAAGAACACCTTCACGTTCGGATGCGCCAAGACGTCCAATTGGGAGGGCACCCAACTCTCGATGCGCAGATTTCCCGGCAGCGTTTCCTTCGGCGGCAACAGGTGCTGTTGTTCCGACGGCAGCTTCCACAGCACCTGATGCCGTCCTTCCAGGCGCCGGACCACCTCCACCATGGAACTCACCTGATCCCGGGTCAGCCGGGTGATCGTCCCGAATCCCGCGTAGACCACCGAGGACTGCGCGTCCAACCAGGCCGACAACTCCTCGTCGTCCGGCGCCTCCGGCAGGGGCGGCACCATCGCCCCGACCAATTGCATCTGCGACGGAATGTGCACCGGATAGTCCAACTCGGCAATCGAATTGCACAGCACCAGCTCGGAGCTCTCGATCCGCTCCATCGGGCTCATCGACGGCAGCCCGTGGGCCTTCCGGCGCCGGGTGTCCTGCGCGACGACCTTGCTCATCCGCGGCGTGAGGAACATCGCCAGGGTCCGCCATTTGAACAGCTGGTTGCTGATCTGCTGCGCCAACGTCATGCGGTACGGCAGTCCGGTGTGCGGGACGGGGAAGCCCCGGGGCGTGTACCGCTTCCCGAAGGGCGTGAAGGCCGTCAGCACGTTGCTCGGTGCGAACGGCACGCTCAACACGAACGGAATTCCCCGCGAGATGGCCAGCTCGATGGCGAACCCGCTGATGCAGTCGATGACCATCAACGCCGGCTGGACCTCGTCGACGATGGCCGCCAGCTTCCGGAACTTCGCATCCTGGGCCGCCGGCACGAACGACTGCCTGATCACCGCGCGATGCGCCTTGAACCGCGACGACTGGGTGATCTCCCGATAGACCTCGTCGCTCCACGTCACCGCCGACAGCTCGCTGACGACCTCCCCCAGCGAGCCGAATTCCACCGGGGAGCCCACCGAAATCTTCTTCACGTCCTGGCGCCGCGGCTCGTCGGTGGCGAACCACAGATCCGGCACGTTCCGGCGGGAGAGTTCCTCGGCGAGCACCAGCAACGGATTTGCCAGCCCACTCTCCGGAAGGCTGACGAAAAGGATCGGCCGTCGGGCGGAGTCCATGGATTCCCTTTCAGCGATGACATACGGGGTTCGGCGAGCACGCCCCTGCGCGTTTCGGCTGGCCGCACCCTCCTTTGATCTCACGCCGACCACCGGAAAATCCGTAGACCCGGGGGAGGCCAGGAGCGGGCGGGGCGGCCCTTCGGCGTCCGCGGCCGACCGGCGCCGTGGACCGCCGCCGACTAGGACGCGGCCTTGACGTCCTCCGCGATGATCCGCTCGATGTTCCGCTCGGCCAGCGCCGTGATGGTCACGAAGGGGTTGACTCCGATGGACCCCGGAATGAGCGCGCCGTCCGTGACGTAGAGGTTGCGGTAGCCGGCGACCCGGCCGTACCCGTCGGTCGCCTTGCCCAGGACGCAGCCGCCGAGCGGGTGGTAGCAGAAGTCGTCGGCGAAGTTCTTCAGCTGCGGCCCGAACAGGTCGTAGCGGTACATCGTCGTGTTGGCCTTGTTGATCCGGTCGAAGAGCGACTTCGCCGCGTCGACCGCGGGCGCGTTCTGGTCCCGGGTCCAGCGCAGCACGGCCCGGTCGCTGGCCTTGTCGTAGACGAAGGTGCCGCGCTCGGGGTTCTTCGTGATCGCCAGATAGAGGCTGACCCAGGTCTCCAGGCCGGCCGGCATCGGCGCGATCTCCGCGAAGACCGGGGCTGTGGGGTTGTCCCAGTCATCGATGCCGAGCGAGGGGATCGACGACTGGTGGGCACCGGTGGGGTTCCAGACGTGGTTGGCCCGGCCGGTCATGATGTTGCCGTTGGGGCCCCAGCCCGCGCCGACCTCGGAGTTGAGACGGGGCAGCGCGCCGGTGTCCCGGGCGCGCACCAGCAGCTCGGTGGAGCCGAGGCTGCCGGCGCCGAGGAACAGGTGGCGGCAGGCGATCTCCTTGTGGGCGACGACCTTCCCGTCGGCGTCGATCTGGTCCACGGACAGTACGTAGCTGCTGTCCGGCTGCTGCTGGATCGCCTTCACCTGGTGCAGGGTCTCGATGGTGACCTTGCCGGTGCCGAGCGCGGCGGCCAAGTAGGTCTTGTCCAGGCTCTGCTTGCCGTGGTTGTTGCCGTAGATGACCTCGCCCGCCAGCGCGGACTTGGGCACCTCACCGGCCGCCTCGCGTCGCATGTAGTCGAAGTCGTAGACGTTGGGGACGAAGGTGGTGCTCAGGCCCGCCTTCGCCGCCTGTTCGCGCGAGACCCGCGCGAACTTGTACCACTCCGTGTCCTCGAACCAGCCCTTGTCGATGTGGTTCACCTTGAGCATGGAGTTGGCGCGCGGGAAGTACTGCTCGTACATCTGTGAGGCGTCCACCTGCGGCAGCACCTCCTCGAAGTAGGTGCGCTTCGGTACGACCGCCATGCCGCCGTTGACCAGCGAGCCGCCGCCGACACCCCGCCCGACGTACACCGACATCTGATCGAAGTGCACCTTGTCCAGCACGCCCGCGTACGGGGTGATGTCCCGGTTGATCACGTCCAGCCACAGGAACGAGCCGAGCGGGGCCTCGGTGCGCGACTTGAACCAGCTTGAGCGGCGGTCGGGCTTGAGCATTCCGCAGAAGATGTTGTCGTCGTCCGCGGGCTTGTTCCACAGCTGGCCCATTTCGAGCATGAGCGTCGGAATTCCGGCCTCGCCGAGCCGCAGCGCGGAGACCGCGGCGCCGTATCCCGTACCGATCACCACAGCCGGTACGAACGTGCCGTTGCCGGCCTGCGCACTCTGCCGTTCGGCGGCCGTGGCGCGGGGGGCGGCGGTGATCGTGGTCATTCCGGCGGCGGCGGCGCCACCGAGGGCCGCCAGCCCGAGCAGACGCCGTCGTGACAGATGCTGGTTCTGCTGGTTCTCGAACACGTTGAGGGTACCTGGCCTTCGCCGACAGGACTTTTCCCCGCAGGGCTGATCCGCGGGGCCGTCCCGGTGGGAATCGCGGGCCGTCCATCAGCCCGAGCCGCCGCGCGCCCCCATCCTGATCACGAAAGACTGCGGGAAATGCCAGAAGTATGACGGCCCTTTACCGGATACAATGCGCCGCCCCTCCAGACCGTGCCGGCTACCCCAGCAGGCAGTTGGCGGGAAAACGGCGTGCGACCGGGCGCGTGCTCAACGTGGTTCGACCTCGTCGTCCAGGCCGGCGGGTGGTCCGCCGTCGGTCGGCGGGACGGCGATGTCGAAGAGCACCTCGTCGCGCAGGCGGACGAAGGTACGGGAGCCGGAGTGGAAGTAGACCTCCCGATAGCGCACCTGGACGGTGGTGATGGGGCCGTGGTGCGGCCGGTAGCCGGGCAGGTCGCCCCAGTAGTAGTAGTGGCTGCCCGGTGCCCTGAGCCAGCGCAGGGCCCGCGGCAACGGGTTCTTGGCGACGTCGGCGTTGATCCGGGCGACGAGACGCGCGAGGTACCGGATGTGCCGCTCCCGGTAAGACCCGTCCCAACGGCACGTCCCGTAGCGGGACTTGAGGTCCGGCAGCGCTTCGCCGTCGGAGCCCAGGGCGAGCAGCCGATCGCGCAATACGGGATCCCGTACGCCTCCCATGGCGAAGGTGAGGACGGGCTCGGTCGCCAACGGATTGCCGACGGACCGTCCGTACTCCCGGTCGAAGGGGCGCATGAAGTCGTTGTAGAGGCCGACGGTGTGGCCGGGTCGGGTCCGGGCGCACCAGTACACCCGGGCCGTGAACGGCGTGTCCCACCAGCCCAGTTCGGTCGGACGCCAGGCCACTCCGCGGAGCACCAGGGCCATTACGGCGACGCTGAGGAGCCACGGTCCCCACCCGTACATCTCGGCCTGCACCGGCGCCGGAGCCCGCAGGAGCAGCACCGCCAGTACCACGCCGAGGGTGATGTGCTCCCAGAACAGCAGCCCCGAGGCCACCGCGACGGCCAGGTTGAACAGCACGGCCCCGACGACGGCCGCCAGGAGCAGCCAGCGGTTCGCGTAGGCCACCAGGCCCATGCCCTCGACGGCGAGGGTGGCCGCATTGAGCCCGACGGTGAAGGGGGCCAGGGCTCCGATGATGCGGGCCGCGGCCGGTTCGGACAGGCAACGGGCCCAGCCACGGGCGTAGGCCGCGGCGATGAGCAACTCGGTCCGGTTGTCGGTGATCCAGGACCACGGCCGCGGGCCCAGTCTCACCTTGCTCCGCGCGGGCACCACGTAGTGCGACAGGTGGACCAGGCCGAGCAGCATCAGCAACCCGGCCGTACTGTCCGTCGGCTGCGGGCCGGCCAGCGCGTCGTACCCGGCGCCGACCAGGGACCAGCCGAAGGACACCTTGACGACGCGTACACACGCCTTGGAGTGATGCGTCCAGCCGCCCAGCCGGCCGCAGACCGCGACCGCGGCCGGGTACGACAGGGCCGGCCAGACCAGCGCCGCGACGCCGAGCAGGGCACCGGCGATCCGGTCCGCCCGCTGCCAACTCAGCTCGCGGGCCGCGTCGTAGTCGGCCGAGAGGTGCTTCCAGAGCAGGATCGCCAGGGCGGTCGGGGACAGCAGCGCGACGCCCCCGGCCGGGGTGCGGCCGCACGCGAACGCGAGAGCGGTGAGCGGGGTGAGGAGCAGGGCGACCCGAACGACGTCCGCGCGGCGTGCCGGCCGCTCGGGGTGGGTGCCGTTCAGCGCCCCGCCCGGGAAGAGGCCCGCGCCCAGGCGCCTGGCGCACCGGCGGGCCGTGGGCGCGAGCACACATCGGTAGAGGGCGATGGTGGCCGCGCACTCGACGGTGATGCGGGGGAGACCGTGCGCTGGGATCATCACTTCCCCGGGGGGTCGAAAGCGGTGTCAGCTGTGGGCGGCGCGCTGCAACGCGTAGGCGCCCGCGTAGTCCTGGTCGGCGGTCAGGAGCTCGTCATGGGTGCCCTGCTCGACCAGGCGGCCGCGGCGGAGGACCAAAATACGGTCGCAGTGGCGGGCGTTGGCGAGCCGATGGGTGATGATCAGGACGGTCCGGTTGCCGGCAAGTCGACGGATCTGGTCGATCACCCGGGCCTCGGCGCGGGCGTCCATCGCAGAGGTGGGCTCGTCGAGGAAGAGCAGCGGTGCGTCCCGGAAGTGCCCCCGGGCGACCGCGATCCGCTGCCACTCACCGCCGGACAGCTCACAACCCTGGGCGAACTTCTTCGACAGCAGGGTCCGGTAGCCGTTCGACAGGGAGGCGATGGCTCGGTCCGCCCCCGCCGTGACCGCGGCCTGCGTCGAGAGCTCGTGGGTCGGGTCGGTGCGGTCGTGCCGGCCGATGGTGATGTTGTCCCGGGCGGTGCTCGGCCAGCGGGCGGGGCACTGCATGACGAAGGCGACGCGTTCGTGCAGGGACTGCGGGGTGAATCCGGCGATGTCCTGGCCGTCCCAGCAGATCGCGCCGTGTGTGGGTGGATACAACCCGGCGAGCAACTTCGCCAGCGTGCTCTTGCCGGACCCGTTCTCCCCGACCAGGGCGACGACCTCGCCACGGCCGATGGTGAACGACACGTCCCGCAGCGCCGGAGCGTTCTCCCCGGGGTAGGCGAAGGTCAGGTTGCGGACCTGGATCTCGGAGAACGCGGGGGGACAGGGCAGTCCGGGGCGGAGATACGTGCGCCGTTCGGACTGGCGGAGGAACGTGGCGAACTCCTCGACGTGCAGGCCCAGCTTGAACAGTTCGCGGGTGCCCTCGATGACCCCGATGAGCGCGGCCTGAGCGGACTTGGTCGCCAGCACGGCCGCGCCGGCCAGGGAGAGCGGCAGGGCGCTCGTAGCCAGGAGGGTGCCGAGAGCGGTGTAGGACGCAGCGGTGCCGATGCCGCCGAGCGCGCGGCCGACGGCGGTGCGGTGGGCCTGCGCGACGCCCACCCGCGTCTCCTCCTGCTCGACGGTCGCGGCGAGCCGTTGGTACTGGGCCAACAGGGCCTCGCGCGCGGTGC
The DNA here is from genome assembly GCF_050471125.1 of Streptomyces sp. RGM 3693. Classification (NCBI taxonomy): domain Bacteria; kingdom Bacillati; phylum Actinomycetota; class Actinomycetes; order Kitasatosporales; family Streptomycetaceae; genus Streptomyces; species Streptomyces sp. RGM 3693. The sequence goes on along the minus strand of NZ_JBMPPQ010000003.1, from coordinate 786,647 downwards.
AGGCACGGATCTCGGCGGCGAAGTCCGGATCGGTGAGCGGCTCGGTACACATCCGCAGCCGGCGACGCAGGAGCCACACGGCCAGGCCACTGGCGTACTCCAACCGGGCCGCACTCAACATGCCCCACGCCTGGGGCAGCAGCGACATGGTGAGCAGCGGCAGCAGCAACGGATCCAGGGCACCGAGCACGGCCGCCGCGCCGAGGAGCGCCACCGCCGAGCCGACCCACTTGCAGAACTGCTCCGCGGCCGCGGGCACGAAGCGCATGCCGCGGTCCTTGACCCGGTTCAACAGATCGTGCCAGTCGGCATCCTCGAAGGCCGCCAACTCGACCTCCACGGCGCTCTGGCACAGCCGCTCCTCCAGATAGCGCTGTACTGCGGGGACCAGCAGCGCCCGGGCATGCTCCGCACCGGACACCAGGACGCCGCGCACCGCGTACCAGAGCGCCACCGCGATCAGGGCGGGCAGCGCGCCGCGGATGCGGTCCGGGGTGGGGGCCTGGGCGAACAGGTGGGCCAGGATGCCGCGGGTGGCGAGCAGTCCGAGCGCGGTGGCACAGCCGGCGCCCGCCTCGGCCAGGAGCACGCCGGTGGTCGCCGGGCGGTGCGCGGCCCAGGACAGCGCGGCGATCTGCCGCAGCAGCCCGGGCAGTCGGCGCAACAGCTGCCAGGTACTCAGGGCGGTGGCCTCGGTGGCGACGTTCGACGCGAACGTCGCGGTCAGATCGGCGTCCAGCACCGTCGACAGCGCCCGGGGAGCGCCGTCCTGAACCTCGGCGCGCGGTGGTGTGCGCGGGGAGCGTGGCTTCTTGATCATGGTTCCTCCGCCCCGATCAACCACCGGGGCGGAGAAATGACACGAGGCCGGGCGAGCGCCCCACCTTCGAGCTAACGGAGTGTGCGCAGCGGCGTATCGGCAGGGGAAGCACGTCGGCGGGGCAGTGAGCGCTACCAGCGACACGGCCGGGGGAGCTGCGCCACGGTGTGGGGCGGGGCGGGGACGACCTCGATGGCGGCCTCGGAGCGGCTCCGCCCGCGCAGGACGCGCGGGGTGCCGTGCCGGTCGAGGCTCCTCGACGGAACGCACGTCGTCACCGCCACATCTCCACCTGGAAGGTCAGCCGGAACTCGTGCGCGTCGTCGGCAACGGGGGCGACGGAGTGCCAGGAGCGGTGGGAGCGGACGAACAGCACCGAACGGCCGTTGCCGGGGGACACGGTGGCCAGCGGGGGCGTCCCGGCGGCGCCGTCGGTGCGCACCTCGAACTGGCCGCCGGACGCGGTGTCCCACCGCTCGTTGAGGTAGAAGACGTGGGTGGCGCACTTCCCCGGCTTGTCGGTGTGCGGGGAGATCCGGTCGCCGGGTCCGAACGCGAACAGCCCGATGTCGAAGGCGCAGTCCCGCACGTCCAGGTCCAGCAGCGACCGCACCCACGTGCGGTAGCCGCCACCGTCGAGGGCGCCGACGAGTCGGCGCCAGGCCGCACCGAGGCCGGCCAGGGCGGGAAGCGGCTCGCCGCGTCGGACCAGCGGTACGACGGACATGCGGTAGGTCTTGTCGCCGCCGGAGTCCCGGCAGGAGCGGGGAAGCACGGCGGTGGGCGGGTACTCCGCCCGGATCTGCCGCAGTCCGTCCGGTGTGATCAGGCCCTGGACCTCGGCCCAGCGGTACGGCTCGTCGTGCACCCGTGCCGGGGCGCGCAGGTTCAGCATGAGGTGGCCCCTCACGGCAGTGGGGCGATCGGCTCGGCCTGCGGCGGCTGGGGGACACGCGCGCCGAAGGACACCTCGGGCACGCCCTCCCGGCCCGGTACCCCACTGCGCAGGATCTGGGCTTCCTGGAAGGGGGCGGTCTGTCGGCGGACCAGGTCCCAGATGATGCCGGCGACCTCGCCGGGGTCCATCATGTGGCCGTAGTCGATCTCCAGCCCGGTGTGGAAGTCGGGCACCGCCAGTCCGCCGGGGTTGATCAGCGTGACGCGGGAACCGGGGTGCGCGGCGGTCAGTTCGGGTACCAGGTTGCGGGTGAGGGTGGCCTGCGCCGCCTTCAGGCCGCAGTACAGGGCCTCCCGCTCGCGCCGCTTCCAGGACGAGGACGAGGCGATGGTGACCAGGTGCACCGGCCCGTCCTGCGCGGCCAGCAGACGGCGCAGGAAGAGCACGGGGCCGGTGAACAACAGCTGGGTCAGCCCGGTCAGTTCGGCCTCTTCGGTGTCTACCAGCGACTTCTTCAAGAATGCGCCCGCCACCCAGAACAGGTATGCCGGGGTCGGCATGGCGATGTCGGCGGTGCGGACGCTGTCGAGGTCGGTGAGGTCCAGCCTCCTGGTGTCGAAGCCGGTGGCCGTCGGCACGGTGTCCGCCGAGCGGCCGTACACGACGGTGGTGAGGCCCGCCGTGCGGGCGCGCAGTGCGAGCTGGTGGCCGAGGCCGTGCGTGCCGCCGATCACGGCCGCGGCGCGGTGGGTGTGCGGGGGAGCGGTCTGCGGGTTCGGTTCCGGCTGGGTCACGTGCCCTCCTGGGGAAGCAGGTCCGTGGAGCCCAACTCCTCGGCCAGGCACGCGAGTTCGGAGCAACGGACGCCGCCGGCGGGCGGTGCGGCAGGTAACCTGCCGGGCGTCCGGCGGGTCTCGGCGAGCCGGGTGGTGGGGCCTGAGGGTGGGCCGTCGGATGGGTCAGATGGTCCTCTCCGGTCCAGCCGTGCGTGGTCCGGTTCGCCGCGCACCGATCGGCGGGATGGCGGAGGTTCGCCGGCCGGCGGCGTCGAGGCTCGGTACGCGCACGCCCGTGCCGTGGGTCACCCGGGGCCGTCCTCTTGCCGGCCGAAGACGAGGAGTAGGTACCACGGCTGGGTGGTCAGTGCGTCGAAGCGCTTGCCGAACGCCGCCCGGTGTTCCTCGTCCGGGCGCGGTTCCAGCAGTCCGCGCAGCACGAGGCCCGCCCGGTGCGCGCTGTCCAGGGCGTCGGAGAGCGGTCGGCGGAACCAGCGGACGGACAGCGGGGCGCCGCCGTCCGCGGCCTCCCACTCCTCGTGCACCTCCTCGACGGCGTAGTAGTCGCCGCTCGGGGACAGTCGCAGCTCCGCCATCGGGTGGCCGGTGGAGACGACCACGACGCCGCCGGGCGCAAGGACGCGCCGTAGTTCGCGCAGCGGTGCCTCCCAGTCGTGCAGGTAGTGCAGCATCAGGGAGGCGACGACCACGTCGAAGGACCGGTCGGCCGCGAAGTCGAGCCGCTCGCGCAGGTCATGTACGTGGAATTCCACGCCGGCGACCCGCTCCCGGGCGAGCCCGACGAGCGTCGGGCTGGCGTCGAAGGCGACCACGTGCGCGCCGCGGGCGACCAGCTCCCGGGTGAGCAGGCCGCCCGCGCAGCCGGCCTCCAGCACCCGGCGGCCGGCCAGGGCGCCGCAGGCGGCGAGGACGGCCGGTCGTTCCACCAACGTGTTGTAGGGGCTGGCGGCGCTGTGCCGGTCGTAGCGTTCGGCGAACGTCTCGTACTGGTTGCCTGGGTCCCCGGCTCGGTCGGACACCATCAGACCTTTCTCTGGGTGGTCAGGGGTAGAGGAAGTCGCGGTTGGCGGGACGGAAGCGGCGCCGGGTGAAGGGCGGCTCCGCGGGGTCGGGGCGGACCGGGGCTTCGGCCGCGGGGCGTTGGACCAGGCGGTGCTTCATGATGTGCGACGCCAACTTGTGCGCCCAGACCTCGTGTCCGTTCTCTGCCGGGTGGCGGCCCTTCCAGTCGGTGCCGGCCGCCCGTAGCACGTCGGCCATCGCGCCGTCGGGGTCGCCGAACCGGTACCACCGGGTGCGGTCGACGGCGGCCGTGCGGGCGGCGTCGGCCAGGCCCGCGCGACCGAAGGCGTCGTAGGAGCTCTCGATGGCGTCGAAGAACAGGTACGGGATGCGGTGCAGTCGGAGGAACGCCTGGAGGCTGAGGGCCTGGGTGGCGAGGCGCTCCCCGCTCTCCACGTCGTGGAAGGCCACGTCCCGATAGACGTCGAGCAGCCGGCCCACCGCCGGGTGGGGGTGCGCTTGGTAGGGGATCACCTGGTGGTACGTCCCGTCCACGTAGAACTCGCGGCGGATCGCGCCGGACCAGCCGATGACGACCAGGACGCCGCGGTCGCGGAAGGACCGCTGCCGCTCGGTCAGCCAGTCGATGGTGGTGCGCAGGACCCGGTCGTTGGAGCCGGAGATGACGGCGTCGTTGACGACCTCGTCGGCGTCGAGCACGTCCCCGAGCCGCCCCGGCCAGGCATGCGCCCGGCGGTACGCGTGCAGCTCCGGGTCGTCCGAGGTGTCGTCGACGAGCTCCATGCCGTACGTCATCGAGCACCCATTGGCATATAGAATCAATGATTCGTCCTTCGCCATCGATCCGGCCGTCGCGAAATTCCGCGCAGAACGTGATCCTCGCCCCCAGAGTACGGGTCGCTTCCAGAATGTCCATGGGACACCCTGAAGCACGCTCGACTGGCCGGAAAGGACCCTCTTCCGACCTTTCCCGGGGATGGTTACGCTGGCTTTCGGCAACTCGGTACCGCTACCGTCTTCCGAGGTGGAAGGTAGGAATGCCATGACGAGCGTGCTGCTCATCTTGGCTCCACACACGCGTAGTTGCATTACCTTTGGTCGCCGCGCCCAGCCCTGCGGTTCCTTGGGGTACGTGCACTCAGCCCTGATGGGAGAGGGCTGAGGCGTATGAGGTTCACGTGTTCAACGTGAACCGGAATGCCATGCGAGACCCTTTTTATCAAGGTGATTGCGCTGCCATTCGGATACCGCCTGACTTTGTCGTCGTCGATGCTTCTGAACGATTCGCGGACCATGTTTTGTGTCATTCCTCCCGGGGGTCGCCTGATCAATTTCACGGGGCCGCCGAGCACCGAGCCGCAATCCGTCCGCCGCCATGGTGACGGGCACCTCGCAGGCCCACCCCACCGCCGCCGCGAGGTGCCGACGGTCGTCACGCCGTACCGCCACGTCCTTGAGGAGCCTGCCCGCCGATGACGAACATCCTTGGCGTGTCCTGCCGCGGGCACGACGCGGCCGTCTCCGTCGTCCGCGACGGTGAGCTGGTGTACGCCTCGCACTGCGAGCGCTACAGCCGGGTGAAGAACGATCCGCAACTTGCCCCGGCGGCGGTGGCCGACGCCCTGAGCCGGGTCGACCGGATCGATGCGGTGGTCCATTACGAACGCCCCCTGCGCACCCGCACGCGCCAACTACGGGCTGGCCAGTTCGCCTCCGCCCTCGACCCGCACGGACTGCGGGCCTACCTGCGGTCCGTCCCGGGCCTGCGCCGAGCGCCGGTACACACCGTCGGCCACCATGAATCCCACGCGGCCGGCGGCTACTTCACCTCCGGATTCGACGAGGCCGCCGTGGTCGTCGTCGACGCCATCGGCGAATGGGACACCATCTCGGTGTGGTCGGCCCACGGCACCACCCTGACCAAGGTCGCCGGGGTCCGCTACCCGCACAGCATCGGCCTGTTGTACTCCGCCTTCACCCAGCGCGTGGGCTTCCGGCCCAACGAGGAGGAGTACATCATGATGGGCCTCGCCGCCTACGGCACACCGGACCTCGCGGACCTGATCTGGGACGACTTCGTCCGCTGCGCCGACTGGCCGGACTTCCGACTGACCCGCTCGGTGCACCGCGGCATCGCGGACTGGCGCCCCCACCTCACCGACGCCGCCACCCTCGCCGCCAGCGTCCAGGAGGTCACCGAGCGGCTGCTGGACGGGCTGTTCGCCTGGGCGGCCCGTGCCGTCGGCTCCCGCAACCTGGTGTACTCCGGCGGGGTCGCGCTCAACTGCGCCTACAACTCCCAACTGGCGAGGTCCGGAGCGTTCGACCGGATCTGGATCATGCCCAGCCCGGGCGACTCCGGGAGCGCGATCGGAGCCGCCCTCGCCCTTCTGCGCCGGCACGTCAGCTGGCCCGGCCCCTACCTCGGCCACGCCATCACCGGCGAGCCCGATCTCGACGAGGCGGTCCGCCGCCTGGTACGCGGGGAGGTGATCGGAATGGCCCACGGCCGCTCCGAGTTCGGACCCCGCGCGCTCGGCAACCGCAGCCTGCTCGCCGACCCCCGCCCGGCGGCCGCCAAACGGAAGGTCAACGCGATCAAACGGCGCGAACAGTTCCGGCCCTTCGCACCCGCCGTACTGGCCGAGCACGCACCCGACCTGTTCGACCTTCCGGTGCCGCACAGCCCCTACATGCAGTACGTGGCGCCCTGCCGCGACCCCGAACAACTCCTCTCGGTCTGCCATGTGGACGGCACCAGCCGCGTCCAGACGGTCCGGCAGCCGGAGAACCCGGTCTTCCACGAACTGCTCACCCGCTTCCACCACGAGACCGGCTGCCCGGTGCTGCTCAACACCAGCCTCAACATCAAGGGCGAACCCCTGGTCAACACCCGTGCGGACGCCCAACGCTTCCAGAAGAGCCATGGCATCCCGGTCCTGTGAACCGCGGCGGACCGCCGCGCCGGGCACACCGCCGCGCGAGCCACCGGGGTCCCGTCACCATGAACTGCCCCTCAGGGGGAGAGTGCAGCCTTGGTGAGCGACACCAGCGTGGTCATCCCGGTCTGGGACGCGTACGTGGACTCCCGACTGGACGACGCCGTCCGCAGCATCCGGGACCAGGGACTGCCCGTCGAGATCATCCTCGTCGACAACGCCTCCACCGTCCCGCTGCCGTGGTTCCCCGGCACCCGCCGGATCAGCTCGGCGCACCGGCTCAGTCTCGGCGCCTCGCGCAACCTCGGCCTGGTCTCCGTCACCACTCCGTACGTGGTGTTCTGGGACTCGGACGACATCATGCCGGCCGGTACCCTGCACGACCTCCACCGGGCGATGGCACAGGCCGACGACGTCGTGGCCGCGGCCACCGCCATGCACCATCCGCTGACCGGGAAGCGCTACCCTTTCCCGCCGCGCTTGGCCTACCACCTCGCCCCGCGGAGCCGGCTGTTCGCCCTCTGCAACACGGTCCGCCCGCTCTACCCCGGCCTGGGCAGCGTCCTGATGCGCACCGACGCCGTCCGCGAGGCCGGCGGCTACGACGACGCCAACCACGGGGAGGACTGGGCGCTCACGAGCGCACTGGCCTTCCGCGGGCGGATCGTGCTGACGCACCACCCCGGGCGTAGCTACCTCGCCACCCCCGACTCGCTCAGTTCCCGACACCGTTCGCTCTGCGCGGTCTGGTCCCGCCGCTGTCGGGTCCGCCGCCGGCTGCGCGCGGATCCCGGTCTGCCGAAGGCGGGGAAGCGCCTGCTGCCGCTGCTCGCCGTCGCCCAGTGGTTCGACGTCGTGATCTTCCGGATCCTGCGTCAGCTGCTCCAGAAGGCGACGGGCACGGTGACGGGACCCATCCTGACCAACAGCAAAGGATCACCGACACCCTAGGGAGTGCTCATGGCGACAACCCCCCTGGCATTCACCTTCGTCTGCCACGCCGGCCCGCTGGAACCGCAGGCGGTCCTGCTGGCCGCCTCGCTCCGCCGGTACGCGCCACACGTCCCCGCCGTCGTCGCCGTGCCACAGCCGGAACGGACCTGGGGCGCACCGGCCGAGCACACCCTCGCCGCGTTCGCGCGGTTCGGCATCGAGGTCGCCCCGGTCGAGGTGCCCTTCGGCCGGGAACGTCCGCTCACCAACAAGATCGGGGCGCTGCGGATCCCGGTATCCGCCGACCACCTCGTGCTGCTGGACAGCGACATCCTGGTACTCGGACCGCTACTCGACCACCCGCTACTGCGCTCCGCCGCCGACGTGGTGGCCAAGCCCGCCGACTTCCAGACCTACACCCGGGATCCGGCGGACTGGGAGCGCACCTACGCCGCCTGCGAGGCGCGGGTCCCACCGCACCGGGTCGCGAGCACCGTCTCCGGACACCTGGGCCCACCGTTCTTCAACTCAGGCATGGTGATCACCCGTCGTCCGCGGGAACTGGCCGATGTCTGGGAGCGGTGCGCACACGCGCTCGCAGCCACCGAAGGGCTGCCGTTCGCCCCGCACCGGTGGGACGACCAGCCCGCCTTCGCCGTCGCGGTGCACAAGGGCGGCTTCACCGTCGAGCACGCCACCGAGCAGCTCAACTACCCGGCGCACGTCCGGGCGTTGCCCGAGGCCACGCCGCCGCTGCTCTGCCACTACCACCGTCCGCGGGTGATCCGCATCGACCCGGTGCTGCGCGGCGTCGTCGCCGACTACGCCGCACGGTACCCCGAGGTCGCGCGGGTGCTGTGGGCCCACCCCGAATGGGCGCCGTTCGTGACCGGCACGCCCGACGCACGGCGAGCGCCAGCACCGGACCTGCTGATCTCCGGCATCCCGGACGGTGGCGCGCACACCCTCTGCGACCTGCTCAACCGTTACGACGACGGCGTCGCGCTGGTCGATCCGCCCGAGGTCGAGGGCTCCCTGCGGGAACATCAACAACCGTGGGGCGTACCGGTGTTCCTGCGGGAGACCCGGACAGCCGTCGCCGACGGCCGGACGGACTTCCGACCCGCTTCCCCCGACTTCCTGCTCGCCGTGGCGAACAGCGACGGCGCCCTCCTCGCCCGCGCCGACGCGGTCCGCGCGGTGCTGCCCAGGACCCGGATCGCGCTCTGTGTGCGCGACCCCTACGACACCCTCGCCGACTGGAAACGTGCCGACGACCGGCCGACGCCGGCCACCTCCTGGCTACCGGAGGCGGAACGGGCGGCGTGGCAGCGTATCGACGCCGGCCCGGACCCGGCCGAACGCCTGGCACTGCGGTGGGCCTGGTGGGCCAGGCAACTGCTCGACCGGCCCGACAACACCGTGCTGGTCACCCATGAGCAGCTACTGACCGATCCGCGGGCGGCGCTCGCCTCGGTCCTGGAAGGGCTCGATGCCGGGCGCGCCCCCGCCGATCTGCCACGGAGCGGACCCGTCCGGGACCGCGGGGCGCTGGATGCCCGTGACCGCAGAGCCATCGCCGACATCTGCGTTCCGCTCGCCCACAAGCTCGGCATCGTCGTGCACCCGTAGCCGTGAGGATCACGCACCGTGAATCAGGCCGTTCATGAAGAGCAGATCACCGTCCTCCCCGGCAACTGGGCCCCGCCCGGCTCCCGCCCCGTGGAACTGGTCTTCCGAACCGTCGGGGAGCGCACCAGCAACCTTGCACTCGACCTCGCCCTACGGCACGTCCAGCCACAACGCGCCCATGTCATCCGCAACGTCAAGCCCTTCGCCCGCGCCGTCCGCCGGATGCTCGACGAGCTGGACCACTCCTGTTCGCACGTGGTCTTCGTGGACGCCGACTGTCTGATCCTCGAAGACCTCCGCCCCTTCCTGGACACCAACGACCTGCCCTGCGTCGACGCCTACGGCCACGACCGGTTCCGCCGGCGCATCCACTGCGGTGCTCGGATCAGCCGGATCGACGTGGTCCGGGCCATGGCCGCCCTACCAGCGCCGTCCGACGCCCGAGGGGTGACGCTGTGGCCCGAGGGCTACCGGGTCGGTGCGGTCCTGCGCGACCTCGGACTGACCTGGCAGTACAAGGACTTCCACATCCTGCACGACCACTTCCAGCGCTACCGGGACCTGTTCGCGAAGTACGCCCTGTGCCAACTCCGCAGCCGCGAGGGCATCCGCAGACACCTACTCGCCGAGTCCATGGCCCGGTGGGGCCCCGAGCCCGAGTTCACTGCGGCCCGGCTCGGGGTGCAGCACGCGGCCGCGACGGTCCACGAGCGGGCCGGGGCGGAGGAGATCGCCCGCTACCTCCGAGACCTGCCGCGGATCGCCCCGGGCGAGGTGGCGGGGCAAGGGCTGACCGAACTCGACGGCGAGGCCGAAGCGGAGGACGTGGCGGCCGCACTGGCCGCCGACCCCGTCGGACTCGCGCCGCCCGCCGCACCGTTCAAGGTCTTCGGCATCGGCCTTCCCGGCACCGGCACCCAGTCACTGAACCGGGCCCTGCACGTCCTGGGCTTCAGCGCACTGCACGATGCGCACCCCACGGCCCGGCCCCTTGAGGAATTCCCGGCGCTGCGCCACTACGACGGGATGACCGGCGCGACCGCAGCCGCCCGGGTCGAGGAACTGGACCGGGCGTGGCCCGGCAGCAAGTTCGTCCGCACCGTCGGGTCGCAGGACCCTCCGGACCACGTACGGCGCACCACCGCGCACTTCGCCGCCCGCCCCGACGACCTGCTGGTGCTGGACCTCGCACGCGGTCACGGCTACCCGGAACTCGCCGCCTTCCTCGGCGTACCGACACCCGGCCAGCCCTTCCCGCACCGCCCCGGCCGACCCACCCGGGAGGTCCCGTCATGACAGAGCAACTGGGCGTCCTGGTCATCGGCATGCACCGCAGCGGGACCTCGGCGGTGACCCGCGCGGTGAACCTGCTCGGTGTGCCGACGTGCGTGCCTTCCGACCTGATGCCGGCGCTGCCGAGCAACCAGCGCGGCCACTGGGAGAGCCGCACCCTGGTCGAGCTCAACAACACGATCCTGCACGCACTCGGCCGGAGCTCGTGGTGCCCGCCCCCGCTCGACGTCTGGGCCGGCGCCCCACAGCTCCCCGGCCTGCCGCCCGAACACGCCCGCCACCTGCTCGATCGCCTCCACCCCACCCCCCAGTGGGTGTGGAAGGACCCCCGCACCAGCCTCACCCTCCCGTTCTGGTTCACCGCCCTCCACGACGTGCCCGTCGCACTGGTGCTGTGCGTCCGACACCCGCTGGAGGTGGCGGCGTCGATCCGGCGGCGGGACGGCACACCGTGGGAGGTGGCGCTGTGCATGTGGGAGCGGTACCTGCGCCACGCCCTCGCGGCAGCGGCGGGACGCCCCGTCCTGGTGACCCACTACGAGACGTTGCTGGCCGACCCGGTGCGGTGGGCGCGGCACGCCGCGACCTTCCTCACCTCGTTCGGCGCCCGGATCGACTGGCGCGCCTCGCTGCCTGCGGAACTGGGCGCCTTCGTCGACCCCGGGCTGCACCACGAGACCGCACCGCCCCATGAGGCGCCGCTCTCGCCCGGCCAGCGCGCCGTGTACGAGGCGCTGTGCCGCTACGACGGTCCCGCAGATTCCTTCCGGCCCCCGGTCCTGCCGGCCGAGGCGCCGGAGACCGAGCTGACGCTGTGCCGGCACGCGGCACGGCCGCGACGGCATGCAGGAGGACGGCGATGACGCGCAGACGGCGGGCGGTGGTGACCGGTGGCGCGGGATTCCTCGGCTCCCACCTCTGCGAACGCCTGCTGGCGGAAGGCTACGCGGTGGTGTGCCTGGACAACCTGTCGACCGGACAGGAGGGCAACGTCTCCCACCTTCCCCAGCGCGGCCCCTTCGAGTTCGTGCGGGCCGACGCGACGACGGGCATCCGCATCGCCGGCGCGGTCGATGCGGTGTTGCACTTCGCCTCACCGGCCGCGCCCGCCGACTACGGCCGACTGCCCATCGAGACGCTCAAGGTCGGCTCCATCGGCACGCTGAACGCCCTGGAACTGGCCCGGGAGCACCGGGCGCGGTTCGTACTGGCCTCCACCTCGGAGGTGTACGGCGATCCGCTGGTCAACCCGCAGCCCGAGAGTTACTGGGGACACGTCAACCAGGTCGGGCCCCGCGGCGTCTACGACGAGGCCAAGCGGTTCGCCGAGGCGCTGACCGTCGCCTACCGGCAACGCCACGGCGTCGACACCGCCGTGCTGCGCCTCTTCAACACCTTCGGGCCCCGGATGCGCCCGGACGACGGCCGCGCCGTCCCCGCCTTCGTCCAACAGGCACTCCTCGGCGAGCCGCTGACCGTCGCCGGCGACGGCCGGCAGACCCGCTCGATGTGCTACGTCGACGACCTGGTCGAGGGCGTGTTCCGGCTGCTGCGCTCCGACCACCCCGGGCCGATGAACCTGGGCAATCCGCACGAGATGCGCATCGTCGACCTGGCCCGACGGATCATCGAGCTGACCGGCTCACGCTCGACGGTCACCCTGGTGCCCCGCCCGGTCGACGACCCCGGGGTCCGCTGCCCGGACATCACGCTCGCCCGCACCGTGCTGCGCTGGGAGCCGACGATCGAGCTCAGCCAGGGCCTGCACCGCACCATCGCCTGGTTCCGACTGCACCTGAACCGGTCGGCTCCCCGTTGAGCCGGCGAACACAAGGAGTCCCGATGACCGTGTCATTACCGCGCTCCGCGCTGGTCACCGGCGTGGCGGGCTTCGTTGCCTCCCATCTCGCGGAGGCCCTGCTGGACCACGGCACCCAAGTCACCGGGCTGGACCGGCGGTCCCCCGAGACCGACGCCGTCGCCGCCGCCAACCTGACCGCCTGCCTGGGCCGGCCCGGGTTCACCCTGGCCCGGGCAGACCTCATCGACTGCGAGCTCGCCCCGCTGCTCGCCACCGTCGACGTCGTCTTCCACCTGGCGGGCATCCCCGGCGTCCGGGCGTCCTGGGGAGCCCGGTTCCCGGAGTACGTGGCCAGCAACATCGTCGCCACCCGCAGACTCGCCGCGACCTGCCACCAACTGGGGGTTCCCCGCCTGGTGGTGGCTTCCTCCTCCAGCGTGTACGGACCCGCCGGCGACCGGCCCGTCACCGAGGACGGCCCGACCCGGCCGATGTCCCCGTACGGAGTGACCAAGCTCGCCGGCGAGCAACTGTCCCTCGCCTACGGCTCGCTGCCGCAGCCCGCCACCACCGTCGTGGCACTGCGCTACTTCACCGTGTACGGGCCCCGCCAGCGACCGGACATGCTGATCCAGCGCGCGCTACAGGCCGCGTTGGGCGGCGAGGAACTGCTGGTCTACGGGGACGGCAAGCAACGCCGTGACTTCACCTTCGTCGGCGACGTGGTGCGGGCCTCCCTGCTGGCAGCGGGTGTTCCGGGCCCTGCTGAAGTCCTGAACGTCGCCGGCGGCAACAGCGTTTCGGTGACCGAGGTGCTCGCCACGATCGCCGAACTGACCGGACGACCGGTACCCACCAGATCCGCCCCGGACCAGGCCGGAGACGTCCCCGGCACCTGGGCCGACACCAGCAAGGCCCGATCACTCCTGCACTGGCAACCCCGGACGGGGCTCGCCGACGGACTCGCCCAGCAACTCGACTGGCTGCGCTGCCACCAGCCCGGAGGCCACCGATGACGTCCAACGCTGCGATGCCGAGCCCCAAGGTCTTCTGCCTGGGCCTGTCACGGACCGGAACCCGTTCCCTGACGGCGGGCCTGCGGACGCTGGGCTTCGACGTACTGCACTACCCCACCGACCGCGCCGCGTTGGACACGCTGCACCGGGGAGACGCGTGCTTCCCGCACCTGGACCACTGCGCGGGCCTCGCCGACATCACCGTGGTGCCCTACTTCCAGCAGCTGGACCGCCTGTGGCCCGGCAGCAGGTTCGTCCTCACCCTCCGCGACGAGGAGAGCTGGCTGCGCTCCTGCCGCGAGCACTGGGCGCTGAACCCGGTCGACACCACCCCGACCACGGCGAAGGCCCGCATCAAACGGGAGGTCCAACGCTTCCTGCGCGCGGCCGTCTACGGCGGGTACGAGTTCCACGAGGACCGCTTCCGGGCCGTGTACCGCCGCCATGTGGACCTCGTGTGCCGCCACTTCGACGGCCGCCAGGACGATCTGCTGCTCCTGCGTCCCTGCGCCGGGGAAGGCTACGAACGCCTCGCCCCGTTCCTCGGAGTCCCGACACCCTTGGGGCCCTTCCCCCACGTCAGGTGACCGGAGATGGCAGCTGGTAGGGGAGGAGTCGTACGGGACAACGGGAACAGCGGGGGCGGCAAGAGGAACAACGGGGACGGGTACGGTGACGGTCGAAGGCCGGCGAACCGCCGCGACCGGACCGCCGACCCTTCCTACACCCTGGCCCACCTGGACCTGCTGGAGTCCGAGGCCGTGCACATCTTCCGGGAGGCGGCCGGCGAGTTCGAACGTCCGGTGATCCTCTTCTCGGGCGGCAAGGACTCCCTCGTCATGCTCCACCTGGCGCGGAAGGCATTCACACCTGCGCCGCAACCCTTCCCCCTGCTCCATGTCGACACCGGGCACAACTTCCCGGAGGTCCTGGACCACCGGGACCGCACCGTGGCCCGGCACCGCCTACGGCTGCACATCGTCTCCGTACAGGACTACATCGACCGCGGTGAGCTGCGCGAACGCCCGGACGGCACCCGTAACCCGCTGCAGTCCGTGCCGCTCACGGAGGCGATACGGAACGAGCGGTTCGACGCGGTCTTCGGCGGCGGCCGCCGTGACGAGGAGAAGGCCCGCGCCAAGGAACGGATCTTCTCCCTGCGTGACGAGTTCTCGCAATGGGACCCACGGCACCAACGCCCCGAGCTCTGGCAGCTCTACAACGGCCGACACGCACCCGGTGAACACGTCAGGGTCTTCCCGCTCTCCAACTGGACCGAACTGGACGTGTGGCAGTACATCGCCCGCGAGCGGATCGACCTGCCGAAGATCTATTTCGCGCATCGGCGCGAGCTGTTCCGACGTGGCGGAATGTGGCTGGCGGCGGGCAGTTGGGGCGGGCCCGAGGAGGGGGAGAAGACCGAGAGGCGGAGGGTGCGCTACCGCACCGTCGGTGACATGTCCTGCTCGGGCGCCATCGACTCCGACGCCGCCACGGTGGACGCCGTGATAGCCGAGATCGCCGCATCCAGAATCACCGAGCGGGGCGCAACCCGCGCCGACGACCAGCTCTCCGAGGCCGCCATGGAAGACCGGAAGCGCGAGGGCTACTTCTAGCGAGGGCCGCCGACGCCCCCGTGGTCGTGCCACCATCAGGCGCCGACGCCGCCCTCTCATGACGGCTTCGCGGGTCCTTTCGACCGTCTTCCGGAGGGCCCCGATTCGGGCTGTGGCGCGCCTCACATCCGACCCATGTCACGTCCAGGCCGCCTGCTCCCATCTGGTGGGCGTCTGCAAGCGAACCGAGGAGGACGGAACGATGAGCGCACAGCAGGAGACCGGCACGGCGACCGCGCACCGCGTGGTGATCCTGGGGGCGGGTTACGCGGGCATGGGCGCGGCCGTCCAGCTCGCGGCCCGGGTGAAGGGACGCGCGGGGGTGCAGGTGACCGTCGTGAACGCACAGGAGCGGTTCACCGAACGCATGCGGCTGCACATGACAGCGACCGGGCAACAACTCGCCGAGCTGAGCATCCCGGAGCTGCTGGCGGGCACGGGCGTGCGGTTCGTGCGCGGCTGGGTCACGGCGCTGGACGCCGACGCCAAGACCGTACGGATCGACGACGACCGGGTGCTGCCCTACGACACCCTGGTGTACGGGCTGGGCGGGATCGCCGACACCTCGGCGGTGCCTGGGGGCGAGGACCACGCGTACACCCTGAGCAGCGCCCAGGACGCCGAACTGCTGGCCGACCGACTGGCGCGGCTCGACAGCGGCACGGTGGTGGTCGCGGGCAGCGGACTGACCGGGATCGAGTCGGCCGCCGAGATCGCCGAGCAGTACCCGCAGTTGGGCGTGGTGCTGTTGGGTCGGCAGGAGCCCGGTGCGGCCATGAACCCGCGGGCGAGGGCGTATCTGCGTGCCGCGCTCGACCGGTTGGGCGTCCGGGTGCGCGCCGGCGTCGAGGTGGTGAAGGTACTGCCCGACGCAGTGGAGTTGGCGGGCGGGGAGGACATCGCCGCCGCCGCGGTCCTGTGGACGAGCGGCACCAGGGTGTCGCCGCTGGCGGCCGCCGCCGGGCTGGCCGTCGACGAGCACGGACGCATCCGCACCGACGCCGCGCTGCGTTCGGTGTCCCACCCCGACGTGTACGCGATCGGCGACGCCGCCGCGATCCGCCAGGGTTACGGCGTCATACACGGCACCTGCCAGGGCGGCATGCCGACCGGAGTGCACGCCGCGCTCTCGATCGACCGGGTGCTGCGGGGCAAGCGGCCCAAGCCGTTCCGCTTCGGCTACTACCACACGCCGGTGAGCCTGGGGCGCCGTGACGCCGTGGTGCAGTTCACCCGGCCCGACGACAGTCCGCGCCGAATATGCCTGACCGGCCGCATGGCCGTCCGGTACAAGGAGACGGTGACAGCCTCCCCCTGGCCGACCTGGCCGCATGAAGAAGATGCCCGCCTCGGGCGCGATCTGGCCCCGCGGAGGCCGCTTCACCCGGAACCAGGAGGCCCAGTGACCACCCCGTCCGCCCACCCCGACCAGCAGGTCTTCCACGAGCACCGGCGGCTGCTGTTCTCGGTCGCCTACCGCCTCCTGGGCACCGCGGCCGACGCCGAGGACGCGGTCCAGGACGCCTGGATCAAATGGTCGGCCGCGGACCGCTCGCAGGTGGCCGACCCCAAGGCGTACCTGACGCGCATCGTCTCGAACCTGGCGCTGGAACGGCTGCGCTCCACCCGGCACAAGCGCGAGACCTATGTGGGGCCGTGGCTTCCGGAGCCCATCCTCACCGGCGGGGATGCCTCCGAGGTCGTCATGGACGCCGAGTCGGTGTCGATGGCCATGCTGGTGGTGCTGGAGACGCTCAGCCCACTGGAGCGCGCGGTGTTCGTGCTGAAGGAGGTCTTCGACTTCAGCCACGCGGAAATCGGGGAGGCGGTGGAGCGTTCCGAAGTCGCGGTGCGGCAGGCCGCGCACCGTGCTCGCGAGCATGTGCGGGCCCGGCGGCCGCGCTTCGCCGCGGACCGGTCGCGGCAGCGTGAGGCCACCGAGCGGTTCTTCGCCGCCGCGACCGGCGGGGACGTCAACGCCCTGATGGAACTGCTCTCCCCGGACGTCACCCTGTGGACCGACGGCGGCGGCAAGGTCCGCCAGGCGCTGCGCCCGGTCGTGGGCGCGGCCACGGTGGCCGCCTGGTTCGCCGCCATCGGCACCGTTACCTACCAGGGCGTCGAGCCTGCCGATATGAAGGCCGAGCTCGTCGAGATCAACGGCGGGCCGGGCATGGTGTTCAGCGCGCCGGGACGTGTGATCGCCACCGTCACCTTCGACTTCGACGCCGACGGCCGTATCACCGCCCTGCACAACGTGGCCAACCCGGACAAACTCCAGGCCGTCGCCGACGGCACCACGTACAACATCGGGACGCACCGAGCCTGATGGCCGCGTGCTGCGATGCCGATGCCGATGGCTGTGCTGATAGCCATGCCGATGGCGTTCGCGAGGGGGTGACGGGCTGCCGGGGCTTCACTCGTGGTTGCGGAGGAAGGTGGGGATCTCGTCGCGGGTCGGGTAGTTCGGTACGGGTGCGGGCGCGGCCTGGAGGAACGCGGTGATGACGGCGGCGGCTCGGTCGTTGTTGTCGTCCAGGCCGTTCCACATGTGGTGCCCGACTCCGGGCATGTACTGCGTGCGTTGGACGGCGGGGTCATCGGCCAGGACGGCGGTCGCCCATTGACGGACCTGGGAAGAGCATTCGGCGATCATCAGCATCGCGGGGGTCCGGGAGCGCCTCAGTTGCGGGGCGAGGGAGGGCGCGTCCTGCACCGTCTGCTGGACGCGGAGGCTGGCGGCGGGGCTGAAGGAGAAGTTCTGCGCGGTGTCTTCGGTCGGGATGCGGTGCGCGTCGCGCGCACAGTAGGCGGATGCGGTGTCGCTGCCGAGGTCGGCGGCGGTGAACGCGTTGTCGCCTTCGGCCTGTCCGATCAGCCCGGTGTCGGGGGTGAGCAGTCCGAGTCGCATGAGGCCGAATGCGGTGGCGTACCGGGGGACGCGTGTCGACCGCGGTCCGGGCATGGTCGGCGCGAGTCCGACGGCGGACGGCCGGCCCTGGTGCCCGGTGAGGTGCGCGGTGGGGCCGTCCATCGGGCCGGGTTCGGCGATGACCGCCCGGTGCAGGCGTGCGGCGACGTGCGGATCGGCCAGGGCGCGGGTGAGCACGACGCCGCCTGAGGAGAAGCCGAGGACGTCGACCCTGCCCTTGTCCAGGCGGTCGACGAAGGCCCCGAGGTCACGGACCGACCTGGAGATCGTGTACTGGTCCATGGGAAGCAGGTCGCTTCGTCCGCCGCCTGCCTGCTCGTAGGCGTAGACGTCGTAGCCCTGGCGCGCCAGGAGTTGCAGGAACCGGTGGTCGACGAGCGAAATGCCGCGCACCGGCCCGCCGTTGAGGTACACGAACGGGACGGGATGCCGCCGGGGGGCGGTTTTGGCGGGCGGGTAGTGGTACACCGCGACCCGGCTGCCGGTGGCCAGGCTCCAGTGCTGCGTGGCCACGAAGGGCAGGGCGGTTGAGTGCCGCGGGGCCGTGGGCGCGGTGGGGACGCAGACCGACGCCGTCAGCGCTGCCGCGACGACCACCGGCAGGAACAGCACGAGTCGCGCCGCCCGGGTGCGACGCCGTCCCCGCCACAGTGCGGCGACGGTCCCGACGCCAAGGGCCGCCAACCATGCGCCGAACCCCGAGCCCGCCCCGTTGGTGAGGACGATCAACACGAGGAAGACGACGACCAGCGTCGTGACGGCGGCCAGGGCCAGCAGCGAGCGTCCGGCGAAACGGGCAAGGCGTATGGCGAACGTGGGCATGGCGAACGTGGGCACGGCGGACCTCCGAAGTTTCAGAACGCTGTTTCAAAACGACGTTATCAAAGAAGGTAGGCTTCGCGTCATGGGTAGGCCGAGGACGAACGACGAGACCGTCAAAGAGCGACTGGTGGAGTGCGCGACCGAGCTGCTCGCCACCCGTCCGCAGGAGTCGGTCGCGGTCCGCGCCGTGGCCACGGCCGCCGGTGCGTCGACGGCGGCGGTGTACTCCCTGTTCGGCGGCAAGGACGGACTGATCGGAGCGGTGCGCGACCGAGCCGTCACCGGCCTGTTCCAGGCGCTGTCGGCGGTGCCGACCTCCGAGGACGCCCTCGCCGACCTCTACGCACTGGCCGCCGCGTACCGGCGATGGGGACGCGAACACAGGCACCTGTACGCGGTGTTGTTCGGCGGAGTGCAATCCTTCAAGCCGTCCGGGGCGGTCGGTACCAGTGACCCCGTCCGGCCGCTCGTCGCGGCGATCGATCGCGCCGTGGCGGAGTCCGTCCTCGACGGTGAAGTGACGTCGATCGCCGTCTCGCTCTGGGTGACCCTGCACGGGCTGGTGACACTCGAACTCGCCGGGGCCCTCGACGCCCCCACGGCCGAGGCCGCATTCCGGTCGACGATCCAGGCGACGCTGCGGGGCTGGACGACCCCCACGGTATTCCGCCGCCTTCGGCGCGACGAACCCGCTCCCTGATGGAGACCACGGGCACGGGCGGCACCGCCCTCGCCCGCATCCGAGGGTGTCGAACGGTGCCAGCGTCGCCGCCCTCGGCACCTTCTCGCCGTCCCGCTGCACCAAGAACTCCACCGCCGCGGTGATCCGTGCCGCGGCGTCGGCCGGGGTCTCCGCCCCGTTCGGACCCGACACCGCCGCGCGGACGCGGGGCTCGGCGGCGACGAACGGAACGCCGAGCGAGGCAACCCACGACAATGCGCACAAGTGTGCGATGGCAAGATGGCGGCATGGTGACGAATCAGTCGTGGACGGGGCTCCACAGCGACCTGCTGGCGGCGAAGGCGTTGGTGTACGACCCGGGCCGTTTCGCCTGTTCACTGCCGGTGCCCGAACCGGAGGGCGCCGAGTACGCGGCTTGCGCGTTCACGCTCGACGGCCGCTCGGTTCGGTTCCGGGTGGCCAAGACCACCCCGACGAAGGTGGGCCAGTTCGTCACCGTGTGGCAGCGGTCCGAGGAGGGGCCGATCCGCCCCTTCGACGCCGACGACGGGGTGGACCTCTTCGTCATCAGCAGCCGCGACGATGACGGCTTCGGACAGTTCGTGTTCCCGCGCGAGGTGTTGTGCGAGCGCGACATCGTCTCCCGCGACGGCTCCGGCGGGAAGCGTGGATTCCGGGTCTACCCGCCATGGGTGACCACGACCAACCGGCAGGCCCGCAGCACCCAGGCATGGCAGGTGAACTACTTCTTCCACCTCGGCCAGGACGGGCCTGCCGACCTGACGCGCGCCCAGGCCCTCCACCGCCCGTAGGTACGCCTTGCGCCATGCCGTCCGGCTACGGGGGCGAACGGGGCGCGAACGAGCGAACGGGGCGAAGAAGGGACGCCGGGTGAGCCCGATGGCCTGTGCCGGTCCGCTGGCGAAAGAGGAGGCCGGGCCCACTCCGCGCCAGACGGATCGGCTCCGCCCCGCACCGGGCGCAGCGGCACCACGTTGGTCAGCATCGCCGGCACCCGGCGGAGCATGGGCGAACATCGCACGCCTGCCGAAGGATTCCGGCCGCCCCGCCATCGACGTCCGGTGCCAGGACGCCCGGGAGTTCGAGATCCCCGACGACGCGGGCTTCTTCTACTTCTACGAGCCGTTCTCCACGGCCGTCGCCGCCTCGGTGCTCGACAACATCGAGGAATCCCTCGCCCGCTTCCCGCGCACCGCGGTGCTGTGTTTCGTGGGGTCGGCCACTATCCCCGTCTTCGACGGACGCGCAACGTGGTCGCAGTTGGGCGAGACACTCACCTCACCGGACGACGCGTACTACGAAACCCGGCTCTACACGAATACGAGCGGCTGAGGAGCGCCGGCAGCACCATGGGCGGCATCAACCGCTCTACCAGCGCTCCTTCCGGCGCGATTCAGAAGGCCGTGTGGGTGAACCAGCGGTCGAGTACCGTTGCCTGCCCCGAGACGTCGAAGGCTGTCTCCTGGTACGACCGCCGCCCGTAGAGCAGCAGCAGGAGGTCCGCCGCCTGTCCCCGTACCGTCGCCGTCGCCTCGGACGGCGCGGCGTCGGCTCGGGCCCCCGGCAGCAGGCGGAAACCGTCCGGATCCAGCCGCACCCGCCACTCCTCGTCGGTGCCGCCCGCGGAGTCCGCGCACCGGAAGGCGATGGTCTCACCGTTGCCGTGCAGTTTCGTCACGGCCGGGGCGAAGAGGCCCGCGTAGGGCAGGTTGACGAGGAATTCGTCGACGCCGTCCGCCGCCAGCACGGGATCGACGTCCGACTCCTGGCCGACGGCACGTTCCGCGTCCACTCGGTGCACCAGCGTTTCGAACAGCATCCGGCGGGCCCAGAACCGCGCGTGCTGGTCCTCGCCCCAGGCCCACATCGCCGCTTGGGGATCCGTGGCCCGCAGTACGGCGGCCACGTCGGGTACGCCCGCGACCACCCAGTCGGCGTACTCCTCGACGCGCTCCGGCAGTCCCAGCTCGACGTCGCGGCTGCGCGGAGGCTCCTGCACCAACCGGGTCAGCAGCGTGCAGAACCAGCGCTGGAGCGCTCCCACATGCTGGGTGAGCTCGGTCAGCGTCCAGTCGGGGCAGGAGGGCACCGCGGTCGCGGGGTCCGCGCCCTTGGCCAGCTCGGCGAAGTGCAGGGTCTCCCGCTCGATCGCCTGCCGGTAGATGTCGTACGGCAGGGGATGCCCCGTTCGACCAGTCGTTTCCATCAGCTGACGCCTTTCTGTCCACAGCACGGATCCCAGCCTGATCAGTGTGGTGGTTGGAGTCCACTCGAAGGCAAATCCGGGTGGGTGCCTGAGTCGGTGGGGTCCCTATGCGATAGCGCGGATGGTCGGCCATGCGCGTCGGCCGCCCGCGGATCCTCCTGGCGGGCGGCCGACGGTGGGGGATTTCTCCGCCCGGCAGGTCAGGCTCCGGCTGCCGTGACCACCGCGTCCGTGGCGAAGCCGAGGAGGAGGCCGACGAAGATGCCCCAGGTGGTGAGCGTCTTGAGACCGGTCTTGCGGGCGACGGCCAGCAGCTCGATGACCACGTACAGGATGGAGCCGGCGGCCAGGCCGAGGAAGGCGATGGACAGGGTGTCGTTGACCAGGTGCTGGCCGACGATGGTGCCGAGGAAGGTGGGGCCGCCGCCGATCAGGCCCAGCCAGAGCAGGGTGGTCCAGGTCGGGCGCTCACCCTCGGCGGCGAGCGGGGCGACGATGCCGAAGCCTTCGGTGGCGTTGTGCAGGCCGAATCCGATGATCAGCAGCACTGCGAGGGAGAGTTCGCCCTGCGCGGCGGAGTTGCCGATCGCCAGCCCTTCGGCGAAGTTGTGCAGGCCGATGCCGGTCGCGATCATCAGGGCCAGCGAGCTCGCCTGGCTTCGGATCTTGGGTGCCGGCTCGGTGGTGGTGGCCGCGCCGGGCCCGGCGGGGGTGCCGGCGGCTGCCTGGCGCCGACGGGCGATCCAGGCGTCGTAATGCACGAGCCCCACCAACCCGATCCCCAGCCCGGCGGCCAGGACGAGCCCGCCGGTGGCGACAGGCCCCCAGTGGTGCTTGCTCAACCCCTCGTCGATGGGTTCCCAGGCATGGGTCAGGACGTCCCATACGAGGAAGAGCAGGATGCCGATGGCGACGGCGTTCAGCCCGCCCTTCAGGCGGGGCGTCGGCTTGCGGAGTCGACCGATCGGCAAGCCCAGGTAAATGGTGAATCCGGCGATGGCGCCGAGCAGAGCGATGTGCGCGCTGGACATGGGGACTCCGGTCGGAAGGGGTGGGGACGAGCGCAGACACTAAGCCAGGCAAGCCTTACCTAACAATCCCGTCGGTCGGTTTTGGTGGAAGCTTGGTGAAGTCATGACCCCCGGGCAAGCGAGACCGCCCACCGCCCTCGCGGCTCCGTCCTACGGCCGACCACGCGGCTGATGCGCGAGCCGGGGCGGGCGACGTGATGGTCGCCCTCTGGGACGGCCGCCCGGCCCGGGGGCGGGGCGGCACCGCGGCCATCGTGGGCTACGCGCAGGAGCGCGGCGTGCCCCTGGCGTGGATCCGTACGACGGGCGAGCCGCGGGTGGAGTACCGGTTGGACGAGTCCCGCGCCCGCGGAACGCGCGAAGCGGCGTACGAGTTCCGCCAGTACAACGCGGGCAGAGTGCGCGACTTCCCCCGGTTGGTACGCGTCGAGCGGGACCGGCTCAAGCCCGGCTCCGCGGGCCGATCGGCGGCCGTCGAGCAGGCCCACGAGGCCGTCGCCGACTGGATCGTTCCCTACTTCGTCCGGGCGGACACCCTGGCATCGCGGCTGCACCGCCGTTTCCGCGTGGCGAGCGCGGCGATCTTCCTCATGGCGGCGGCGGCCGTCGTCGCCGTCGCCACCCAAGTCACCTTCCTTCCCCGGCACGACTGGATCACCGCGGTGGAGATCGTGCTGCTCGCCCTGCTGCTGGTGGTCCCGACCGCGACCCACCGGCGTCGGGTGCTCGACCGCTGGATCTCCTACCGGTTCCTGGCCGAACGCCTGCGGTCCGAGTACTTCTTCGCGCTGTGCGGAACGAGGAGCCGAAGGGCCCGCACCGATGGCGGAGGCGAGCTCTTCGACCCGTCCGAAGCATGGGTCAGACGGGCCGTGCTGGAAATCACCGCCCGCCGCCCGCCCGTTCGTCTGACGCCGGCGGACGTCCCCGCACTCAAGGAGCACCTCAGTCGGCACTGGATCCGCGCCCAGATCCGCTACCACCAGCAGGCGGCCCGGCGGCACGGTGCCTGGGAGACCAGGCTGTACCTGACGACCACCGTCATCTTCGGTATCACCCTGATCGCCGCCCTCCTTCACATGCTGGGCGCCGGTCAGGACGCGGACCACGACTCCCCGTGGGGACTGCTCCTCATCGTGCTGTCGATCGGCATGCCGACCCTCGGCGCCGCCGTGCACGGCATCCGGACCCAGGCCCAGTTCCGGCAGCACTGCCAGCGCTACCTGCGGATGGCCCAACTGTTGGAGGGCCTCGAAGGGAAGTTGCAGCGGGCCCGCACGCTGGAGCGGATCCGTGAGGTCGCGATCGAGACGGAGCGCGTCATGCGGGAGGAGACCAGTGCCTGGTTCGGCGTCATGCGCTTCCACGACATCGAGCTGATCTCCTGAGGCGCGGGTGCGTGGTCCCACGCGGGGCGACCGGCTAGTGCGGGTTCGTGCCGGCTTTGCTCGGCACCGGGAGCGGGTTGGCGGTGCAGGTCGTGTCGGTGGGCGGGACCGTTCCGTTGAGGAGGTAGCCCTCGACCAGGTTGTCGACGCATGCGTTGTGGTTCTGGAACTGTCCGTGATCACCGCCGCCGCCGACCGTCACCAGACGCGAGCCGGCCAGAGTCCGGTGGTCGCGCAGTGCGCCCTCGTAGTAAGTGGCGGGGTCATGTGTGGAGTTCAGCATGAGGATGGGGGGCAGGTCGCGCCCGGTGATGTGGATGTGGGGTGCGGTGGAGCGCGGCCAGGCGGCGCAGACCGCGGAGTAGGCCAGCGAGCGGGCGCCCACCAGCGGGTAGTCGCGTGTGGCGCGGCCGCTCTGTGCGGTCCAGTAGCTGGTGCTGCGGTTCCAGGGAGTGTCGTTGCAGACGACGGAGAAGAAGTCCGCCACGAAACCCGCGTCGATGGGGTGCGCCAGCGCCGCGGCGAGGGCCTGCTTGGCGGCGGGCGGTGCGGTATCGGGGTGTTCCAGGACCGTCAGAGCGGTGGCGAGCTTCTCGAAGCCCGGGTCGGCCTGGTAGATCGCGTTGCTGGTGGCGGCGTCCAGCTGGTCGGGGGTGATGGTCGTCCCGTCGAGGACCAGCGGGTGCTCGTGCAGCCCGCGGCGTAGGCGCTCGAAGGTCTCCTTGGCCTGTGCGGGCGTCCGGCCTTGGTGGTACACGCCGTCGTTCTTCGCCAGCCAGGGGAGGAAGTCCGCCTCGAACCGGCGCTGGAAGCTGAACGGTTGGGCCTCCATGAACGACTGCCACGTGCCGGTGAAGTCGACGTTGCTGTCGAGGACCATGCGCGCCACGCGGTGCGGGAACTCGGTCGCGTAGGAGGCACCGAGGACGGTGGCGTAGGACGGACCGTAGTAGGAGAGCGTGTCGGCGCCGAGGAGGGACCGGTAGAGGTCCATGTCGTGGACGGCCTGCTCGGTGGTGATGTAGGGCAGCAGGCCCTTGGAGCGGCGTTGGCAGTCGCGGACGAAGGCGCGTGCCTGGGCGAAGGTCTGGTGGATCGCGTCGGCGGAACGGTCGCGTTTGTCGCCGGAGAAGTAGGCGTCGACGGCTGACTGGTCGGAGCAGGTGACCTTGGTGCTGCTGCCGACGCCACGTTGGTCGAAGCTGACGATGTCGTACGTGGCGGCCAGCCCCGGAGCGTAGGCCGCCAGACCTGCGGGCCGCTTGAGGCCGGAGGCTCCGGGGCCGCCGGCGGCCATCATCAGCACACCGCGCCGCTTGGCGGGATCGGTCGCCCGGTGTCGGGAGACCTCCACGGTCAGGTTGGGGCCCTGGTCGGGATGGTGCCAGTCCCGTGGCACGGCCATGGCCGCGCACTCCAGCGCGCCGGAGGCACAGGGCTGCCAGTCGAGATGCTGGTTCAGATAGCGCATGGGTGTGCGCGCGGCGCCTGGGCGGGAGGCGTCCGCGGCCGTGGCACTGTCCGCCCCCGCGACCGGAAGGGCCGCTGCCGCGAGGAGTACGGATGCGGCGACGGCCGCCCAGCGCGTGGATTTCCCGGGTACGGGCATGCGTTCCCCCTTGAGGAATGTCGGTTCCCTCGATACTCGGCCGCCCGGGCCCGGCGATCAATGAAGCCAACTTCCGTACTTGGGGTGGTGCTAGTACCACATCGGCCACCCGGCCACCCGGCCGCCCAGACCGCACAGAAGGTCGGCGCCGAGCAGGTCGCCGTGCTCGACGCCGAGTCTCCTGTGACGGTGACTTCCTGGGCTGCTGTGGTCGACTGCCGGCGCGTTGGAGCAGGACCGCTACGTCCTCAATCCTGCGGCCAGAGTCGGCAGTGGTGTTCGGCGGCGCCGTCCACGCGGTGGATCCCGCCGGGCCCGGTGTCGAGCTGCTGGACGTACGGGGCAGCGGCCCGGGCGGGCGTCCGTGGCCAGTGCGGCAGGTCCCGGCGGTCGGGTGCGCCGGTGCGCGCGAACGTCGTCCAGTAGTCGATCATGTGGGCGGCCAGCCTGTTCTGCGCGGGGGTGAAGGAGGCGGGCCGGCCGCCGAGGTCGAACAGGTAGGGGAGGTCGGTGGCGTGCGCGGCGCCCAATGGGAGTTGCGGCGACTGGGGGTAGCCGAGGCTGGGTGCCTGGCGGTCGGCGAACTCGTAGGCGTAGGTGGCGGTGTGGCGGGCGAGTAGCCGGTCGGCGGTGAGTGTCGGGCAGGCGAAGGCCCGGTCGGTGTTCAGCGCCGCCCAGGCAAGTGCCGGTGTGCCGTACGCGGTGGGGGAGTAGACCGCTGCCAGGCGCCGGGCGCGGTCGCCGAAGGTGTCCAGCAGCAGGGCGCGGTAGGAGTCGGTGGTGATCGGATGTTGCTGTTGAAGGGGGGCGACGTAGGCCCGCATCTCGTCGCGGGTGTTGCCCTGTAGGACGGGGACCCGGTGGAATCGGCCCTCGCGCAACGCGGTCGCCGGGCGTTGGGGCACCAGGGGAGTGTCGTAGGCGATCTGTTGGAAGTTCTGGTTGGCGCTCAGCAGTGTGGCGGCGGGCTTGGCGCGCAGGCACGACAGCGCTCGGGCCGGCTGCGGACAGCCCAGGGCGGTGGCAGCCTGCTGGCCCGCGGACCGCACAGCCGCCTGTGACGTCCATGGCGAGAAGTCTGCGACACCCGGATAGACGGCGTTCTTGCCGAAGTCGACCGAGCAGGCGCCGCTTTGAACGATCGCTTTGGCGAACAGCCCGGCTGCGCTCGGCGACGTCAGCTGGGTGCAGGTGCTCATTCCGCCGGCTGATTCCCCGGCGAGCGTCACGTTGCGCGGGTCGCCGCCGAATGAGGTGGCGTTGCGCTGTACCCAGTGCAGCGCGGCCTGTTGGTCGGCCAGTCCGAAGTCGCCCGAGCCGTTGAGGCCCGGGTAGCCGAAGTTGCCGAAGACGCCCAGTCGGTAGTTGAGCGTCACCACGACGACGTGCCCGCGCACGGCCATCCGGTGCGCGTCGTAGCTGCTGCCGGCGCCGGTGAGGAACCCGCCGCCGTGTAGCCAGACCACGATCGGTAGCGGCCGGTGCCGATCGGTACGGGGGAGGGTGACGTTCAGGTGGAGGCAGTCCTCGTTCGTGCTGCCGCTGTGAGCCTCGCTGTTGGGTGTTTGCGGGCATGGGCTGCCGGGCTGGCTGGCGTCTCGTATGCCTGGCCACGGGCGGGCCGGGCCGGGCGGCCGCCACCGTAACGGGCCCACCGGCGCCGCCGCATACGGGATTCCGGCGAACGTCTGGTAGTCCCCGTGGTCAACGCCGCGTACCAAGCCTGTTTCGGTGGCCACGACCGGCCGCTTCGGCGCGTCCGAGGCCACCGCCGGAACGGCTGGTGAAGTCAGGCATGCGGCCAGTGTCAGCCCGGCGGCAAGGGCGAGCGGAACACGGCGACGCGATATCAGTCTCATCAATCCTCCCTGAGGTTGGGGTAGTTCAGGGGTAGTTCAGGAGGTCCAGGTCCAGGTCCAGGTCCAGGTCCGAGGTCGGGGCCCGGAGGTCCGGAGGGCAGTGGGTGTCCTGTGCCATGCCTGGCTCCTGAGAGTTGGCCTCCCGTTGCTCCCCTGGGTGTGCTCATGTCCCAGACTGATCGCCCGACCGGCTCCCTGGTAGAGCCAAGCCTCATGCGCTTCGCCATGACATTTGTCGTGGTGCGCGGTCAACACCGCTCATTCCCCGCACGCTCGTCGGCGTCAGCGCCTGTCAGCCCCTGACCAGACAGAAAGGATGCCCGGCCGGATCGGTGAGGACCCGCCACCGGTCCTGGTTCGGCTGGTGGTCAGGCTTGCTCGCCCCCAGCTCAAGAAGCCGGTTCTCGGCTTCGTCCAGGTCGTCGACCGCGAAGTCGAGGTGGAACTGCTGAGGAACCGTTTGGTGGGGCCAGCGCCCATACCAATACCAATACCAATGGCAATGGCAATGGCAATACCAATGTCGGCGTCAGTGCCGGCAGTCGCGAGGGGTCTGCCGGAGGATTCACCCGCGGTGCCGGAGGCGCAATGCCAGGGCCGGGCACTGGTTGACGGCGCGGCGGGCGCCGTGCTCCTGCCAGGGGGAGACCGGGATGGTGGTGGAGGGGGGGTAGCCGTGCGGGCCGAGGCGGATGAGGTCAGGGGCCAGCACGGCGCACAGGCCATGGCCCGTGCAGCGGGACCAGTCCACCTCCAGCCGGGCGCCCTTTGCGCGGGGGAGGGGCAGCGCGCCGCGCACGGGGCGGCCGCAGCCGGGCCCGGAGAGGTGCGCGTCGACGTCCTCGGAGAAGACGTCGAGCGCGGTGAGTACGAAGCGGGCCGTGCCGTCCGGGTGCGAGCAGGCACCACCGCCCTGAGCCGCACCGAGGGCACGCCGGGCGTCCTCCAGTACCGCGGGCTCGGCGGCACCGGCGGCCAGCAATGCGAGGGCCTCGGCGGCGGCGGGCAGGCCGTGCTTGCACGGTCCGCACTGGCCGGCGGACTCGGCCGCCAGCCAGGCCGCGACCTGGGCGGTCTCGCCGAGCGGGCAGGTGTCGTTGGGGAGCGCGACGATGGCGCCCGCACCAAGGGTTCCGCCGAGGTCGGCGAGTCCGGCGCGGGACAGCGGCGCGTCTACGGCGGCCGACGGGTGCAGCCAGGCGCCGTGGTAGCCGCCCACCAGCACCCCCGCGCCCGGCTGGAGGCCGCAGGCGTCCAGGACCGGGCCCAGTCGGGTGCCGGTCGGAACCTCGACCACCAGCGGACCGGTGCCCGGCCGGTTGACGGTGAGCAGGACCGTGCCGGGTTCGGCGGCGGTGCCGACGGCGGCGTGGGCATCGGGTCCGAGCCGGGCCGCGATGGCGAGTTGAGCCCAGGTCTCGGCGTTGGAGAGGAGCGTCGGACGGCGGCGCACGCCGCCCGTTCCGCCGTCGGCCGCGCGGGTCTTCAGCGGCGCCGGTACCGCCGGCAGACCGTTGACGCCACGGATCAGGGCCCCGGACTCGCCGGAGACGAAGCGTTCGGGCAGGCACACGGTCCGGGCCGGGCAGGGAAGTTCGCGCTCGGCGAGGGCGGCCGGGACCGATATCTCGCCGGGGCTGCCCGCGGCGACACCGATCACGATCTCCTCGGCGCCGAACGCGGCCGCGGCCAGGCAGGCGCCGTCCAGCACCAGATGCGGCGCGCGGCCGAGCAGCGTCGCGTCCTTGGCGCTGGAGGGTTCGCCCTCGGCGCCGTTCACCACGATGACGGGCGGCGCGCCGGTGCGGTCGGCGGTGGCCAGTGTGGCCCGGGCCTTGCGGGCGAACGGGAAACCGGCGCCGCCGCGGCCGGGCAGCTCGACGGCCGCGGCCAGGGCGAGCAGGCCGTCCCGGTCCGGCTGCGGGAGCGGTGGGTGGACGTGGGTGTGTGCGGCGAGGTCCAGGCGCTGGTGGCGGTCCAGGCCGGCGGTCAGCCGGGCCGAACCCAGCCAGCGCACCTCGGGCAGCTCCAGCGGGGCGTCCTTCACTCGCCGCTCCCCGGTTGGGCCAGCCGGAACGGCCGGGTCCCCGGTCCCGCGGCGTGCTTGGGCTGCCTGGCCGGTCCGGCACTCTGCGCGGGCCGGGGAGCCGTCGTCGTCGGTTCCGCGGCCCAGGAGATCGGACGGGCGCGAGTGAGGGGCCGGCCGGGCCGCGTGGACAGGGCGGCCAGCGCGGCCGGGCGGGCGGTAGCGGGCCGGTACGCCTTGGCGTCGCGCCGGCGCCGGCTCCGGGTCCGGTGGCGGCCCAGGTAGGAAAGTGCACGGACCAACAGTGCGAGCGCCACCAGGGCCGCGCACAGGCCGTAGCCCCAGAGCACCCATGGGTGTGCCTGGCGCCCCGCCGTCAGCCCGTGCGCCAGCGCGATCGGCCAGCAGGCGTACGCCGTCGAGTGCAGCACCCGCCACAGCCAGGGGCGGCGGCTGCCGGCGAACCGACCGCGGAGCACACCGGTGGCCGCGATGAGGACGAGCAGGTCGGCGGCGACGGTGCCCAGGCTCGCCGTGAGGGCGGCGCCGCCGGTGAACGGGACCACTGCGGTCTGCGGGGCGGCGTGCCGCTCGGCGATCTTGACCGCGATGTGGGTGGCCAGGAAGCCGAGCGCTGCGACGGCGCTCGCCCGGTGCACCGACTGCACGGCGACCCGAAGCCGGGGGGTGAGCACCAGCCGGTCGGTGGCGGCGAGCCCGCACGTCACCACGGCGGTCAGCGAGAGCAGGGTGAAGACGCCGGCGAAGTGGTCGAGGAAGGCCATCGTCCGGGCGGCTACTCCGGCCGACGCGGCGCCGACCGGAGGATGGGCGAGCAGGGCGAGGCTGGAGATGGGGCACCTTCTTCCTTGCGCTCGGGTCACGCAGCCGAGGGCGTGGCGGGGCCGGATCGGGATCCGGCCCGAATGCCCATGTCGGAGAGGGCACCGCCGGGTGTGGCATGGCGGCCCTACACGACAGCGCACATTGTTAGCTCGTAGCCCAGCCGGCGACAACGCTCCCTGCTACGACCCACGACCGTAGCGAGGTCCCGACGTCGGCGCCGGTTTCTCGGAGCCCGGCCGGGAGTTCGGGTCTACGGCCGCGCGTAGTAGATGCCGGTCGTGCTGTGACCCGTCTCACCCGCGCGGGAGCCGTGGGGCGCGCCGAGATCCCCACCCAGGCGATGGGCGGGGGCGGACCGCGGCCGCAGGTGACCGGCGGCCGTCCCGGCCGCCGACCCGCCGCAGGCCGACCGTGCGGGCCGTCGGCGAAGGGACGGGCGAGGCCACACCAGCCGTAGCCGTGACCGCAGCCGCTGGTGTGGGTGTGTGGGTGTCCGTGGGCGGGCCCGAGGGCCCGTGTCGGGGACTCCTCGCACGTCAACGGCGCCGCACAGGAGCCTCCTGCCTGCAGAACCTCCTGTGCGGCGCCGTGCCTGCGGATATCAACTCAACCGGTCATGGCGGGGGAACGGGCGGAACTCGGGGCCGTAGGTGCCCGCGGCGTCGGGAATAGCGATCTCCATCAGTTCCACCGCCGGGGTCTCCAGCCCGCGCATGGCGTGGACTGCCGCGCTCAGGGCACGGTGACCGCCCCCGTCCCAGGCCCGGTCGAGGGTCGTGAGCACGGCGTGGTAGTTGGCGTCGAAACGGTCCAAGAGCCGCCGAACGTGCTCCGGGGGGTGGGGCCAACCGTCAGCCGGTACCCGGGCCATGGGGCGGACGTCCGGGAAGGGTACGGGCGCGCCGGAGAACTCCGATCTGTCTCCCACCTTGCGCAGCCGTTGTCCGTGGTAGATCTCACCGAAGGCGTAGTAATGCGCCGGATGGTCGTCCTCGAAGGTGTCGGAGGGGGAGCTGGCGGTGCCCTCGCCCTGCTCCTTGACGATCTCGATGGCGTACTCGACGTCGTCGAGGTTCTCGACCGGCCGCAGCACGTCCGAGCCGATGTGCATGGACAGTTGCCCTCGCGTCGACAGTTCGGGCTCCGCCTTCCGGAACGCCTGCTGCAGATCGCTGTAGAAGAGGCCAATGCTGAGCGAGTTGTTCACGCCCTGGGCGAGCGGGGCTTCCGGAGCCTCGATCGCCATCATCACGTCGTGCACGAGTGACTTGGTGAGCCCTGACAGGTACACGTTCACGTCGGCGCGCACGCCGCCGGGTAGTGGGCCTGGGTAGGTGGGTGCCGCATCCCTGATGTTCGGACGCCCGCCCACCGCGACAAGCAGGTTGGACACCACGCCCAAGTGGTACATCTCGTCGCCGACGATGCGGCGGAGCAACCGGGCGGCCTCGCTGTCGCGGTCCTTGATAGACCACCAGCCGCACAAGTACACGGGGATGGTGGCGAGTTCGAGTTCCACGGCGGCTTGGAGGGCCGACCTGATCCAGGTCACCCCGCGGCCCGCTTCGGGAACGGCGAGGAGGCGCCGCACGGAGCCGTGGTCGGGCGTGGTGGGAGGGCCGTCCGTCGGCGGCTCGGTGGCCTGCGCGGTACCGGCGGCCGAGGCCGGTGCGGCGACCGCAAGAGCAGCCGATGCCAGGAAACTCCGGCGCTTGAACCGGGAGTCTGCCAGGGTGTTCGGAGCTTCTGCCGCGTCAGTCACCGTTGCCTCCGCTCACAACCGTGGTCCCGCCTCGGCTGCAGTTGCCTGGGTTCCTTCGGACAGTTCGCGAAGCTAGCAGCCAGCACAATCGTTCCTGGCGCGCACGGCTTCAGGCAGCGCATCCACCACCCTGTCGGTCCAGTCGGCGGCGCGTTGTCGTGGCCGGGCGATCCGGCAGTCACCGGGTCGGCGGCCCGGTCGACCAGCCCGCGCAGGCAGGAGCGCTCCGCAGTCCGCAGCCGCGAGCCGGAGCGTTCGCCGTCGTCGCGATCCGACCGGAACGCGACGCGCGGCGCCCGGGGCCGGCCGGCTAACTCCGTTGCCGCTTCCGCACCCCGTCGAGCAGCCGGCTCCGCTGGGTCGGCGACGTCGCCAGACCGACCGCGGTCAGGGCGAGCGCGGTCGCCCCGTCGAGCACCGCCCGGTCCGCGCCCGCGCTCTTGCCGTACGCGGTGAACTCGGGAGTGTGCTGCTGGGCGCCGCCCGTGTCGTAGCCGATCGTGGGGTGGATCGTGGGAATGAGCTGCGAGACGTTGCCCATGTCCGTCGACGCCATCGACTCGCCGTGCCGCGGGATCGCGGTACGGCCCAGTCCGCTGAGGACTCCGGCGTACACCTCCGTCAGGTCCGGGTCCTGGCGCAGGTCGGCGAAGTCCCGTCCCCGCGGCTGTAGTTGGAGTTCGGTTCCGGTGGCCAGGGCGCCGGCCTCGAAGCAGGCGCGCACCCGCTGCCACGCCGTTGCGAGCTGCTCCACGTTCGGCGCCCTGACCTCGCAGCGCGCGCGGGTGCGGGCCGGGATGACGTTCACGGCCTGCCCGCCGTCGGTGACGATCCCGTGCACGACCACACCGGGCGGCAACTGTTGGCGGAGCAGACCTATGGCGGTGTGGGCGACGGTCAGCGCGTCGAGGGCGTTGACGCCTTCCCAGGGGGCGAGTGCGGCGTGCGAGGGCTTGCCGAGGTAGGTGACGTCCCAGGCGCCGATGGCCTGCGGTCCCAGCCCCATGCCGTAGCCGGTCGCGGACCGTGCGGCGCCCAGGAAGAGGGCGTTGGCGCCGAGGAAGCCGATCGTGCCGAACGCGGCGCAGAAGGTGTAGCCGCTGACCAGGGCGAGGCGTGGATTACTCAGCAACCGCACGCTGACCAAGGGATGCGCGGACCGCCGTTCGACCACCACCCAGGCCGACAGGGCGACGAGGGCCACCACGGCGAGCGCGATCGTGCGCGGTGCGCCCCAGCCCCACGTACCGCCCTGCGCGAGGACCAGGACGAGCGCCACCAGGCCCGCGGTGAGCAGCGTTGCCGCCCGGTAGTGGAAGCGCCCGCCGTGCGGTGCGTCGCTGTCGGGCAGGACGAGGCCCGCGAGCACGGCGAGGGCGGCGACCGGGACGGCCACCCACAGGCCCGCCTCCGCGTGCCGCTCGCTGAGCGCGCCCGCCACCAGGCCGCCCACGCCGATCGCGTGAGCAGGACCCCCACGAGAAGGGAGATCCCGGCGCGATTACGCTCCGGAGCGCGGGCGCGGAGGATGCCCACGAGGAGCGGGAAGAAGCCGACCAGGGCGCCCTGGAGCACTACGCCGACGGCGAGGGTCACGGCGGAGGGCCGCACCGCGATCAGGAGCGAACCGCCCGCCACCATCGCCAGGGCCACCCGCAGCAGCCTGCGGTGCCCGTACAGGTCGCCGAGCCGGGAGAGCAGCGGCGTCAGCACCGCGAAGGCCAGTTGGGACAGCAGGTAGATGTTGTTCTGTCCCACGGTGCCGATGTGGAGGCGCAGGCCGACCTCGGGCAGCAGCGGCGTCAGATAGCCCTGGACGATGCCGCTGAACAGGACGACGACGGCCATCGTCGCCAGGAGGCCCGCGCCGGAACCGAGCGCCCCGGGCCCGCGCCCCGTTCCCCATGTGTGTGTGGACACAGCTTCACCTCTGGATCATCTGGTGGCCGGAACCGAATGTGGTGGCTACTCTGCGGGCCGAGGCGCGAACGACCCCGAATATTCATGGATTCGTACGTACGGAGTGCTTGTGATGCGAGAAACGGTCACCGCCAGCGAGCTCGACCTCGCCCTGGTGAACGCCCTCCAACTGCGGCCCCGGGCCTCGTGGACGGAACTGGCGCCACTGCTCGGCGTGACCGCGGGCACGCTGGCGCGGCGCTGGGAGCGGCTGGCCGGGGCGGGGCTCGCCTGGGTGTACGCGGCTCCCGGGCGGGAGTTCACCCGCAACCGCTGCACGGCCTTCGTCCTGCTGCGCTGCCGCCCCCAGGAGCGGTCCCGACTGTTGACGGATCTGGGCGCGCTCCCGGAAGTGGTGACGATCGAGCTCACCGGGCCGGGCAGCGCCGACCTGCTCCTCGATGTGCTGGCCCCTGACTTGCCCTCGCTCACCCGGTTTCTCCACGAGAAGCTCGACCGGCTGCCCGGCATCGTCTCGGTGAGCTGTCTGTTCGCCACCTCGCTCTACGTCGAGGGCAGCCGCTGGCGACTGCGCTCCCTGGATCCCGCCCAGTTGACGGCGCTCGGCGGTGCGGCGGCGGCCTGGGAGCCGGCCCGTACCCTCGCACTCGATCCCGTCGACCGGTCCCTGCTCGACGAGTTGGTCCGCGACGGCCGCCTCGGCCTGGCCGAACTCGCCGAGCGCACGGCCACCAGCCCGGCCACCGTCCGCCGCCGCCTGCGCCGCCTCACGGAATCCGCGGTCCTGACCTTCCGCTGCGACGTCGCCTCCGCGCTCGCCGGCCGTCCGGTCCCGGTATCCCTGCTCGGCCAGGTGCCCGCACGGGACATCGGCACCGTCCACCGCACCCTCGCCGCCCTGCCCGAGTGCCGCCTGGTCGCGGCCGTCACCGGTCCCGCGAACATCTTCGCCACGCTCTGGGTGCACGACCTCGGAGACATCCAGCGGCGCGAGATCGCCCTGTGCGCCCGCCTGCCCACCCTCACGGTGACCGACCGCATCGTCGGCCTGCGCACGGCCAAACGCATGGGCCATCTCCTCGACGAGGAGGGGCGCCGCATCGGCATTCAGCCGATCTCGCCCTGGTAGCCGGGGCCCCTCGCCGGCCCCTCGGCCGCCTTCCCCGTGAGCGCGGTCAGCGCCTGCCGGCGCGGGCCAGTGCGTCCGCCGCCTGGGCGGCCAAGGTGCCGACCAGATCGACCGCGGACGGCAGGTCGTTGATGAGGTCGACGGCCTGGCTGGCCCATTGCGGCAGTGTGGGGATCTCGCCTCGTGCCACGGCGTCCTGGTACTCCTGCCGGGCATCGGGGGCGGTGGCGAGTTCGTTCTCCCGGCCCCGCCACGCGTCGAGGAAAGGGTGGCCAAGGGTGCGCGCGGTGTACTTCGCCGGCCACTGCGAGCCGCGGGCGATGTCCAGCACCCTGTTGCGCTCGGTGTCCTCCCCGCGTCCGGCCACGATGGCCCGGGCCGTCGCGGGGGCGACCAGGGCCTCGGTCGTCGCTTGGAAGCGGGTGCCGAGCAGTGCTCCGGCAGCCCCCAGCGCCAGGGCGGCCGCCGCGCCGCGGCCGTCGGCGATCCCGCCGGCCGCCAGCACCGGCACGGGCGCTGCCAGGTCCACCACGAGCGGCACAAACGGCAGCGTGGACCGGCCGTGCCGGGCCCCGTGGCCGCCCCCTTCGGTGCCCTGCGCCACGATCACATCGGCACCCAGATCCACCGCCCTCCGGGCCTCCTCCAGGTCGGTGACCTGGAGGATCAGCGCCGTGTCCGCGCTACGGATGCGCTCCACGAACGGACTGGGGTCGCCGAAGGACAACATCACCGCCGCCGGGTTGTGCTCCAGTGCCCCAGCGACCGTACCGACGTCGATCGCCCATGTCTGAAAGCCGATGCCCCAAGGTTTCCCGGCGCCCTCGGCGGCCAGGACGGGCAGTTCGCGGGCCAGCCAGTCCTGGTCCCCGTTGCCGCTGCCGAGCAGTCCGAGGCCGCCGCCGCGCGAGACCGCCGCCGCCAGGGCACCGCCGGCCGACCCGCCCATGGGGGCCAAGGCGATCGGATGCTCCACAGCGAACAGTTCCGTGAACGCCGTTGACAATCCCCTCACCGCACACCTCACTCACCCGTCATGCCGGGAGCAACGAACTGCCCGCCGGCGCTCCTGCTACTGAACGTCCCCGCACACCTCACGAGCAGTGTTTCACCCTGTCGTCGCCGTCAGTTGAGGAAGGACTCGGGTCCGAAGCGGCCCCACGCCACGAAACCGGCCAGGACGACATAGACCAGGTCCACCATCATGAGCTTGGTCTCATGACGTCGGACGCGGGTGACCGCCGCACCCACCATGATCATCACCAGGCCGAGGGCAGCCAGCGGCACCAGAACCGGTGCGATGTGGAGCACGGCGGGCAGGACCAGCCCCACCGCGGCCAGGACCTCCAGGGCTCCGATGGCCTTCACCCCACCGGCGCTGAAGTCCTCGACCCATCGTGCGCTGGCCCCGGCGGCGGCCAGCTTCTCCTTCGACATGATCACCTTGCTGCCGCCGCCGAGCAGGTAGGCAACGGCGAGTAGACCGGTAACGATCCACAGGGCGAGGTTCATGAGGTTCTCCTTGCGGGGTGGTAGGGGGACTGCGGTTGTGGCCGCCTGCGTTCGCTGCCGCGAGGAGTGCGGCGGAGCGGAAGATCTCGGTTATCCGTGCTGGCCGGGCCGGTAGTCGCGACCAGGCCGAGGCGCGTCGCGGTCTCCCCGGCGTGCGCGGCGTCCTTGGTGTGCATGTCGACGCAGAAACCACAGCCGTTGATCTGACTGGCACGGAGCTTGACCAGTTCCTGCGTCGCCGCGGGCAACGTCGAGTCCGCGAGCACCCTGCCCGCCGCGACGAGGTGCTTCCCGAACTTGGCCGCGACCGGGCTGGTGAAGACGTTCAACCGGGCTTCCATCGTGAACTCCTCAATCGTTGTTCGCTGTTGCCCCTCTAAGACAGGGCACCCGGGCGGGCTGTGACAGGTGCGCATGTGACGTGGGTCTCGCCGGCGAGGTGCTGGCGGCCCGCTCCCTCGCACCGCCGGGCCGTGGGTTCCGCCGGCAATCGTGTCCTGCCCGGCACGAACCACGGGCCGGTCGCCTCGGATACCCTGCTGGGCGTCGTGCGGATCATCGAACGAGCTGGCGAGGATGGAGCTCGGCCGGAAGCCGCGTACGCGAGCTGGTGGGAGGGGTTCCGTGCCAGGATCAGCAGGTGGGACGGACGCGGCCGGATACCGGGCGCTGCTGTTCTCCATCGCCTACGGGATGACCGGATCCGTGGGCGACGCCGAGGACATCGTGCAGGACGCGTTCCTCGGCCTGACCCGGGCGCACCAAGCGGGCACCGCGATCGCCGATATGAAGGCGTACCTGACCACGACGGTGACCCGGCTGGGAATCAACTACCTGAGTTCGGCGCGGGTGCGGCGGGAGACCTACGTGGGCGACTGGCTGCCCGAGCCGGTCGTGGTGTCCGCCGACCGGCCGGGACCGGCCGAGCACGCCGAGCTGACCGACTCGCTGTCGATGGCGTTCCTCGTCCTGCTGGAGGCCCTCTCTCCGGTGGAGCGGGCGGTGTTCGTGCTGCGAGAGGTCTTCGAGTACGGATACCTGGACGTGGCGAGGATCACCGGCAAGTCGGAGGCCAACTGCCGGCAGATCTTCGCCCGCGCCAGGAAGCGCATCGCCCCCGGGGGACAGGCGGTCGACAGCGCGCCGCCCCGGGCACGGCGGGTGGCGGGTGAGGAGCTGGCCCGGAGGTTCTTCGACGCGGCCGCGGGCGGCGACATGGACGCGCTGCTCGGCATGCTCGCGCCCGACGTGGTGTTCCACGGGGACGGCGGCGGCAAGGCGCGGGCGCTCGGGAAGTCGCTGAGCGACCCGCAGCGCGTCGGGCAGCTGCTCGTCGGTGGGTTCCGCCGGGTCCGGATGCTCGGCATCTCCCTCCGGCTGGTCTGGGTCAACGGCCGGCCGGGCGCCGTGATGTACGACGCCGAAGGGCGCGTGGCCAGCGTGGTCGAACTCGACATCGTCGACGGTGCGGTCCAGGCGATCCACTCGGTGTCCAATCCCGACAAGCTCGGCCATCTCGGACCCGTATCCGATATCGCACGGCTGCCGGAGAGAAAGTCCTAGGGAGCGTGGGCCACGCCCATCGGAGGTGTCGGCCCCGCGCCCGTGCAACACCCTTGCCCGGTGCGGTGGCGGCTCGTACGCGTACGCGTCGAGCGGATCCAACGGGGTACCGGAGCTGGCTAGTTGGCCCGGAGCCAAGCCTGGACAGCTGACGTGTGTGCACGGAGTGCGGGGATGTCGGGCAGGGCGTCCGCGGCGTCGTGGGCGTCCCCGGCGGCGGTCCGGGCCTGGTCGGGGCGGTCGAGGAGGTGCAGCCAGAGGGCGAGGCTGGTGAGGTTCAGGGCCAGGTCGCAGAGGTGTGCGTCGGAGGGGATCGAGTTCAGTGCGGCGGCCGCCTCGACGGCTGCCGTCACGGCCGGCAGGAGCTCCGCCTGGCTTCCGGGGTCCGGCGGCCGGGCTGTGAGGGCGTCCAACGTCCGGGCGAGTGAGGGCAGGTAGGCGTCGGCCAGGGCAGGGCGGTCGCGCACGGCGATCACCACCCAGGCCAGCGCCGCCGCCCGGCTTCCCTGGTCGGCCGCTCGCATGGCCTGCTCGTGCGAGCCTCGGAGCTCGGGCAGTTGAGCGGTGGGGCGGTTGGGGGCCAGCGCGCGGCGGATGCGGACGGCGGCGTCGGTCGCGGCGGCCGCCGGGTGCTGGCTGCGGTCGTTCCGTCTCCTGGCCCGCTCGCGGAACTCGGCGGCCAGCGTGGGCTGTCGGCGGTGGTTGAAGGCGTCGGCCGCCAGTGGGTACGCCGTCTCCGGAACCCAACCGGCCCCGCCTGGATCGGTGGTGAGGAGCGGGCCCGCGGCGTCGAGTGCCGCGGCGGTGTCCCGCAGCGCCGCTTGCGGATCGTCGGGGAGTTGGTCCCGGCCCCGGCGCAGCAGCAGGTACACCAGATTTCCCCGGGCGATGTGGGTGTTCGGGTCGCCGGGGGCGAGCAGACGCTCGCCGTCGGCCAGGACCCGTTGTTGGAGGGTGACGGCATCGCCGACCCGATCGGCCTTCGCGTAGCAGACGGCGAGGTTCGACCGGGTGGTGTGGGTGGTGCGGTGGTCGGGGCCGAGTAAGCGCTCCTCCAGGACGAGCACCTGCTCCAACAGGGCGACGGCCGCACCGGTCCGGCCGGCCTGGGCGTAGGCATCGGCGAGGTGGGCCCGGGCGACGAGGGTCTGGCGGTCCTCGGCTCCGAGGACGCGTTCGCTTTCGGCCGCGACCCGCTCCAGTACGGCGATGGCTTCCTCGGCGCGACCCGCCTTCGTGTACGAGGCGCCGAGACTGCTCTGGGCGCTCAGATGGTGGGGATGCTCGGCGCCGAACCGGCTCGGAGCCGCCGCGACGACCTGCTCCTCCAGCCTGATCGCCGCGTCCTGGTGACCGGCCCGGCCGTAGCAGGTGGCGAGGTTGTGCCGGGCGGTGAGGGTGTCGGGGTGGTCGGGGCCGAGCAGGCGCTCGGTCTCGTCCAGGACCTGTTCCAGCATGCCGATGGCCTCGCCGGTGCGGCCGGACTGGAAGTAGGCGCCGGCCAGGCTGCTGCGCCGGGAGAGCACCTCCGGGTCCCGCGGACCGAGCAGGCGCTCGCTGGCGGCCACGACCTGTTCGCCCCACCAGACGGCCTCTTCGGTCCGTCCGACGTCCCGGTAGGCGGAGACCAGGTTCGCCCGGGCGGTGAGCAGCTCGCGACGGCGGCGCCAGGCGGACCGGTGGCGGTCGCGCAACAGTGCTTCCAGGATGGTGATCGCCTCCTCGGCGCGGCCCGCCGCGAGGCAGGAGACGCCGAGTTGGCCCTGGGCGATCACCGCCTCCATACGGCGCGGGCCCCGAAGGACCCGGGCCTTGGCGGCGATCCGCTCCCACTGCACGATCGCGGCGCTGAACAGGCCGGCATCGAAGAGGCTCTCGGCGGCCCGGTAGAGCACCGGGAAGCTGCCCGGCCGCCAGAGGT
This sequence comes from Streptomyces sp. RGM 3693, assembly GCF_050471125.1. NCBI lineage: Bacteria > Bacillati > Actinomycetota > Actinomycetes > Kitasatosporales > Streptomycetaceae > Streptomyces > Streptomyces sp. RGM 3693. The sequence continues at coordinate 746,650 of NZ_JBMPPQ010000003.1, read as the reverse complement.
CGTCGCCGGCGAGTTCGGCCAGCGCCTCGGTGCTGGACCGCAGGGCGGCCGCGAGATCGCGGTCCGCGTGGTCCTCTTCGGGCCACAGCTCTACCAGCCCGGCGGCGGCCACGCGGTACAGGACGCCGGGTTCGGGGGTGGTGTCCAGCGCGGCGCGGGCGGTCAGGGCATGCAGGCTGACGGCGCGTGCTCCGGCCGCCGGGCCTTGGTCGGAGAGCAGGTTGTAGTTGTGCAACACGGCCACGGCACGCAGCGCCTCGTCCGCGCTGACCGGTGCGGCGGCGGTCCTGGCGCGTCGCCGCCGCCGGGCCGGCTCCGCCGTCTCCGGCGGTGCGGTGCGGTGCCGGGTGAGGTAGCGGGTGACGGCCTCGGTGGTCCACAGCTCTCGGGGGTGCCCGGTCGGGTCGAAGACCGCGGCCAGTCGCATCGCGGGCACGGCCAGTCCCCGCGGTTCCTGGCGCTGCGCGGCGTCCAGGGCGAGCAGCAGCGCGGCGGTGACGGGGCGTCCGTAGTTCTCGGCGTCGGCGCTGGTGGGCAGCACGGTGTCGAGGGAGTGGCTGCGTTGGGTGAGCAGGGTGAGGTACGCGCCGGTGGTGCAGCCGGTGTTGATGATGTGGGCCGCCGCATAGCCGAGGGCGAGGGGCAGGCGCCCCAGCGCTTCGGCCAGCTCGTCGGCCCGGTCGTCCAGCAGCGGCGCCCGCCCGGCCTGCGTCAGCCGCTCGCGCAGGTAGGCGGCCGCCTCCTCCCTGGTGTAACGGTCGACATCCACCAGCGTCCGGCCGGCCGCACTGGCCGCGGCGTCGCGTCGCCGCGTGGTGGCCAGCACCCGCCCGTTGCCGCGTCGCGATCCGCTCGGCCAGAGCCCGCCCGCGCCGAAGTCGGTGACGTTGTCGAGGACCACCAGCCAGCTCCGGTCGGTGCTCGCCAGCCAGTTCAGGAAGCACTCGGCGTCCCGCTCGGTACTCGCGAAGTTCCCTACCGCCCCCGGTGCCTGGACCGCGACCGCGGCGCGCGCATAGACGCCGGTGACCGCCGACACCTCACCCGCGTCGGCCCACACCACGACGTCGATCCCCTCGGCGACGGCCTGCCCTGCGTAGTACGCCGCGAGTTGGCTCTTGCCGACACCGCCCGCGCCGGACAACAGCTGGGTCAGGACCACGGTCTCACTCCCGCGCCGGGCCCGCTCGATCGCCTCCCGCGTCGTGGTCCGCGGCTGGAACGCGCTCGCCAGCAACGGGATCCGGCCCACCACCTGTTGGGACGGTGCGACGGGGGTGACCTGTTGGACGGTCACCCGCAGGTCGCCGATGCTGCCGGCCATGATGACGGGGCCGTGGATGGTGCTGTCACGGATGCTGTTGGACACGGGCGCCGGGGGAGGGGCGGGCGTGGGCCGGGGCGTCGGGGTGCCGTGCCGGAGCCCGTTGCCGTCCTGGTCATTGCTGCCGCCAGTCACTGCCACCCCCTGGTCGCCGCTGCCGCGATGCCGCACCGTCCACGTGAGCACCGAGGTCGACCGCAACTACCTCGTCCACGGCCGTCAGGCACTCATCCTGCCCTGCCCAGGCCGTACGGAGAAAGTCCAACAGAGCACGGGTGCCCAGAGCACGTCGGCCGAGGATTCGGGCCCGCAGGTCGGCGATCAGGAGCCCGCATGGTGGGGGAGGCTCTCCAGGACCGCGGCGGTGTCGGTGCGCCGGGCGGTCTCCAGCAGGGCGCGGGCCATGACCGAGCCCGGCTCCCGAGCGGCGGTCACCAGCCCGATGGGCGCCGCGTGGTCGGGCTCCACCAGCGGCACCGCCTGCATGCCGTGCGGTACGCCGAAGACGTGCAGCCACGCGTACGGCACGATGCTGGCCCACTGGGCGGTCCTGACGTGGGCGAACAGTGAGGCCACCGAATCGGTCTCGACCCGCGGCATCGGCTGTAGGCCGACCCCGGCGAAGACCTCGTCCAGCACCCGCCGTCCCTGCATGCTCGCGGTCAGCAGGCACAGGGGCAGGTGGGACGCCTCGGCCCAGGTCGCGGTCGGACGACGGGAGAGTTCGTCGGCCGCGTTGGTCAGCAGTACGTACCGTTCCTCGTAGAGGGCGACCGTCTGGAAGTTCTCGGAGATGCCCTGGCTCAGATAGGTGATGCCGGCGTCGATCTCGAAGTTCCGCAACTGGCGCAGCAGTTCCTCGGAGCGGAGGTCCGCCGTCACCTCCACGGTGACGAGCGGGTGCGCGGCGCAGAACGGTGCGGTGAGCAGCGAGACGGCGCCCGACGCGGTCGGGACCGAGCCGATCCGCAGGCGCCCGCTGAGGCCGGTGCGCAGCGCGTCGACCTCGTCCTTGAGGGCGTCGCGGTCGGCCAGGATCCGCTGTGCCCACAGCACGATGCGCTCGCCCTCGGGGGTGAGGCCCCCGTAGGTGCGGCCGCGCCGGACCAGCAGTACGTCCAGTTCGTCCTCCAGCTTGCGGATCGCCTCGGAAAGGGCCGGCTGGGAGACGTGGCAGGACTGGGCGGCGCGGGCGAAATGGCGCTCCCGGGCGAGCGCCACCAGGTACTCCAGCTGACGGAACAGCATCGCTATCTCCCGGAGGTGAGGCGGACCCGGTCGGCACCGGCGTAGACGTTCATCGAATCACCACGGAGGAAGCCGATCGGGAAACGGTTCAGGGGCGCCGCACGCTGCTGGGGCGTCGGCACGACGGCCGGGGCGTCAGCGGTCGGCGGGGGACAGCGCCGGGGTCAGACGGATCAGGACGCTCTTCGAGGTGGGCGTGTTGCTGATGTCGGCCACGCTGTCGAGGGGGACCAGGACGTTGGTCTCCGGGTAGTAGGCGGCGGCCGAGCCGCGCGTGGTGGGGTAGGAGACCACCACGAAACCCTCCGCGCGGCGCTCCACACCGTCGTGCCACACGCTCACCAGGTCCACCAGATCGCCGTCGGCGACGCCGAGGGCGTCCAGGTCGGCGGGGTTGACGAGGACGACCCGGCGGGCATTGTGGACGCCGCGGTAGCGGTCGTTCATGGCGTACGGGACGGTGTTCCACTGGTCGTGCGAGCGCAGGGTCTGGAGCAGCAGATGGCCCTCCGGGATGTGCGGCATCGTGAAGTCGTTGCGGGTGAAGACGGCCTTGCCGCTCGGGGTGGGGAAGACACCCTGGTTGACCGGGTTGGGCAGGCGGAAGCCGCCGGGTTCGGCCACCCGGGCGTTGAAGTCCTCGAAGCCGGGTACGACGCGGGCGATCCGGTCCCGGATGGTGCCGTAGTCCGCCTCGAACTCCTCCCAGGGGATGGACGGGTCCGCTCCCAGGGTCCTGCGGGCCAACCGGGCGATGAGGGCAACCTCGCTGAGCAGGTGAGGGGAGGCGGGCGGCAGCTTGCCGCGGGAGGCGTGGACCTCGCTCATGGAGTCCTCGACCGTGTAGAACTGCACGCCGGTGGCCTGCACGTCCCGGTCGCTGCGGCCCAGGGTCGGCAGGATCAAGGCGGTGTCGCCGCACACGGTGTGCGAGCGGTTCAGCTTGGTGGAGATGTGGGCCGTGAGCCGGCACCGCCGCATCGCGCCCTCGGTGACGTCGCTGTCGGGGGTGGCCCGTACGAAGTTGCCGGCGACGCCCAGGAAGACCTTCGCCTTGCCGTCGCGCATGGCGCGGATGCCGTTCACCGAGTCCAGCCCGTGCCGGGTGGGCGCGCGGAAACCGAACTCGCCTCCCAGCGCATCGAGGAACTTCTGCGGCATCCGCTCCCACACGCCCATGGTGCGGTCGCCCTGCACGTTGCTGTGGCCGCGGACCGGGCACACGCCCGCCCCGGGCTTGCCTATGTTCCCGCGCAGCATCAGGAAGTTGACGATCTCGCGGATGGAGGGCACACCGTGTTTGTGCTGGGTCAGTCCCATCGCCCAGCAGACGATGATCCCCTTGCTCGCCAGGACCTGTTCGTGCACCCGCTCGATCTCTTCACGGGGCAGTCCGGTGGCGGCGAGGACGTCGTCCCAGGAGATCTTCCGGGCGTGTTCGGCGAATTCGGCGAAGCCGGTGGAGTGGGTCCGGACGAAGTCGTGGTCGAGTACGGTGCCGGGCGCTGCCTCCTCGGCCTCCAGCAGCAGCCGGTTGAGGGCCTGGAACAGGGCGAGGTCGCCACCGGCGCGGATGTGCAGGAACTGGTCGGCGATCGGCGTGCCGCGGCCGACCACGCCGCGCGCCTTCTGCGGGTGCTTGAAGCGGATCAGGCCGGCCTCGGGAAGCGTGTTGACCGCGATGACCTTCCCACCGTTGCGCTTGGTCTCCTCCAGGGCGGAGAGCATCCGGGGGTGGTTGGTGCCGGGATTCTGCCCCACGACGAAGATCAGGTCGGCGTGGTGGATGTCGTCCAGCGTGACGCTGCCCTTGCCGATGCCCAGCGTCTCCTGAAGCGCGCACCCGCTGGACTCGTGGCACATGTTGGAACAGTCGGGCAGGTTGTTGGTGCCGTAGGCGCGGGCGAACAACTGGAGGAGGAAGGCGGCTTCGTTGTTGAGTCGTCCAGAGGTGTAGAACAGCGCCTCGTCGGGGGAGTCCAGCGCCCGGAGCTCCTGGGCGATCAGGTCCAGTGCCTGGTCCCAGCCGATCGGCTCGTAGTGGCTCGCGCCGGGGCGCTTGACCATGGGTTCGGTCAGCCGACCTTGCTGGTTGAGCCAGTAGTCGGACCTACGGCCCAAATCGGCGACGGAGTGTGTGCGGAAGAAATCAGCGGTCACGCGCCGCGACGTCGCCTCGTCGTTGATGTGCTTGGCGCCGTTCTCGCAGTATTCGTTGCGGTGCCGCTTTCCCGGCGCGGGTTCCGGCCAGGCACAGCCGGGGCAGTCGAAGCCCTTGGCCTGATTGATGTTCAGGAGGGTCAGCGCCGTCCGCCGCACCGACGTTTGGGAAAGCGAGTACGCAAGCGCGTGGGTGACCGCGGGCATACCGGTGGCCCATGTCTTGGGCGGGGTCACCGACACGTCGTCGATCGGGTCCTCGGCCGGGTCCTCGATGGTGCTCATGGCCTGCTCAGCCCCCTCCTGATGCGTCCGCGCACACGGTGCGCGCTGGTCGGCGGAGAACGTCGTCGGCGCCTGAATTCGCGGGCCCCGGACGAGTTGCGGACCACCGCCGGGACAGTCTCCATTCGCTCGCCGAAGAAAGTCAAAGAGGCGCTTCTTCTGGGGTGATAAATGACGCCTATCAAACCCACTGGGGTTTCGCCGATCCGTGGCGCGAAATATTTCGTTTATCGAGGGATCTGGAAATTCTTTTTGACTTCCGTTGCCGAATGCGCCGATGATGGGGCCCGAATGGAATGTGGTGCTTGCCGGAATGGCGCTGGTGACGGCGGAGGCCGGTCCGCGCGACCGGCGGAATCGAGGACACCGCACGCCGCGCCACGACTCCCGACCATCGGCGTGCGGGTCGCCACGACCGGAGCCGCCCCACGACCCCGGACCAGTGCCGCGGACGCGCCGGTGCGTCCGCCGCACGCCGCGGGGCGCCCGGAACCCCAACTGCGCGAGAGGTGAATGCAGTGCGGACACGGAGCGCCGACGTGACACCCTTCGACGGCCCCCCGCGCGGACCGGCCGGCCCGGCGCCGGCCATGCCGTGGGAGCAGGCACGGGCGATCGCGCGGGACAGCGCCGGACGGCCGCTCGCGCGGGTCCACCGCGGACTCTCACAGGCCCTCGGCCACGCCCTGGCCGAACCGTTGACGGCCCGCACCGACCTGCCGCCGTTCGACACCTCCGCGATGGACGGCTGGGCCGTTGCCGGACCGGGGCCGTGGCGGCTGCTCGGCGGCGGCGTACTGGCCGGGGAGCAGCCCGCACCGCTGCTCCCCGGTACCGCCGTTCCCCTCGCCACCGGAGCCGTGCTGCCGCCCGGCGCGACCGCCGTACTCCGCCGCGAGCACGGGGAGTCCGCGACACCGGACGGCGTGCTGCACCACCGCTCGCCGGGCCCGCTGAATCCGGGGCGCGACATCCGGCCGCGCGGCCAGGAGTGCCGTACCGGTGAACCGCTCCTCCCGGCGGGTACGACGGTCACGCCGGCCGTGCTGGGCCTGGCGGCGGCCACGGGGTACGACCGGCTGGCGGTACACCGGCGCCCGACCGTGGAACTCCTGCTGCTCGGCGACGAGTTGCTGGACCACGGCGTGCCACGCGAGGGGCGGGTGCGCGACGCGCTGGGCCCGCTGCTTGCCCCCTGGCTGCGCCGCGGCGGCGCCGAAGTGATCGGCGCGCGCCGGGTGGCCGACGAACTCGGGCCGCTGTGCGCCGCGATGCGCCGTTCCCTCGCCGATGTCGTGGTCACGACCGGTAGCACCGCCGCGGGGCCCGTGGACTTCCTGCACACGGCGCTCGCTGAGACGGGTGCCCGTCTCCTGGTTGACTCCGTCGCGGTACGCCCCGGTCACCCCATGCTGCTCGCCGAACTGCCGCCCACGGCCGACGATCGGCCCAGGCTCTTGGTGGGGTTGCCTGGCAACCCGCTGGCCGCCGTGGCCGGCACCGTGACCCTGGCGGCTCCGCTGCTGGGGTGCCTGGGGGGACACCGCGACCGGACGGCGCGCCGCGTCACCGCTGCCGCCCTGCCGGGGCACCCCGGCGACACGCGGCTGCTGCCGGTGCGGCTCGCCGAGGGCGCGGTGGTGCCGATCGCCTTCGACGGCCCGGCCATGTTGCGGGGACTGGCGCTTGCCGACGGCCTCGCGGTGGTCCCGCCGGGCGGTCTCGCCGCGGGCGCCACCACCGAGGTCCTGGCGGTACCCGGCCCGTGAACCGCCCCGCTCCGCCCCGAACCCGGCCGCCTACGCGCGGTCCCGGGCCCCCGCAGCACCGAGCCGCTCCAGCGGCGCGGCGCCCGCGGTCAGGGCGTCAGCTCCAGCGAGATGTCGCTGGCGAGGATCTCCCGGAGGAGCCGCTGCACCGAGGGGGAGGGTTCCACGCCCAGTTCGCCGACCATGGACTTGCGCAGGTCGTGGTAGACCTGCAACGCACGGCCCCGGTGGCCGCTGCGGTAGAGGGCCAGCATGAACTTCGCATGCAGCCCCTCCTCGAACGGGTGGGCCTGGACCAGGCCGGCGAGTTCGGCCAGCGAGGGGTGGTGCAGACCGAGGCGCAGTTGGGCGTCGATCCGGCGTTCCTTGGCCGACAGGCGCGACTGGCGCAGGGACGCCGCCTCCGCCCGCAACAGTGGGCCGTGTTCCACATCGGCGATCGCATCGCCGCGCCAGAGCCTTTCCGCGTGTTCCCAGAGTTCCACCGCTTCCTGGTCCATACCGGCCGTGACGGCGGCCTCGGCCCGGGCCAGTGAAAGCCGGTATTCGTGTAGATCCAGGGAGCCCGCCGGAATCTCCAAGCGGTAACTGGTCCCACTGGTCTCCAGGACTTTCTTACTCACCTCGGTGGAGGAAATGCCAAGGCCGGCCGCTAATAATTTACGCAATTGCACGATGTAGGTCTGCGTAGTGGCGACCGCGCTTTTCGGCGGTTCATAAGACCACAGCTCGCGGGTGAGGGAGGGAATGGAAATGTAGTGTGATTCATTGAGGAGGAAGAGCGCAAGGATCTGCCTTACCTTGTGCGCCGGTGGTTTCAGCTCGATCAGATCGGAAGAGACGCGCACCGGGCCCAGAATAGAGAATTTCATTTACTCCCCCGCTCAAGAGAAGAATGTCCCCATAGGTGTTGATTGCACATTGTTGCCCATTGCGACATGGCGGAGTCAAGTGCCGCAGCAGTTCTTTACCTACGCTTTACAGTATTGCGCTTGACTTCCCCTGCGGTTGAAGGACTCAAGGGTCGGTGCCCGTACGGACTTAACGCGGATCTGACGTGCCATGTCGTCGAGTTCGCGGAGTCGGTATTCACCGGGAAGTATTCCGCCGGACATTTTCCCGTGGCGGCCGGTGTGGCCGCTATCCGACGCTTTCCGGCCCCGCGGGTCGGTTTTTCGCTGGTACCGCCGGCCGGTGCGACGTACGCGACGGATAGCGAGGCGGCCCGCTGGCCGGCCGCCGGGACACGGACCGGCACTCGGTATCAGAACGTGCCCGGGCTCGCCCCGCATTCACAGCCGACCCGACCACGCCCTGGACGCGGTCGCCGTCAACGCATGGAGCGATTTGCCGTTCCCCGCCCCACCGCGAGTTCCGCAAACCCTCCCGGGACAGCGGTCGGCGGGTAATCGCGGTCGTCACTATCCGCCTTACCGGTAAAGCCCCCTGGCGCGGGCATTCGCCCCAGCTGCGTTATGAGGACGTGGTCCAGCCGTCGCCACGAGAATCGCAAACGACATGTCAACGGCCTTCCGGGGGCGACAGAGACCGTATCGGCGATGCCAGTATTTCCCCCCGACACTTCCTCCTCTCCCCGCGGGCCATAGCGCGATCGCGCCCGCACCAGCCGGTCAGCAGCAGTCGTCGGCGTGATCCAGTGCCCACCGCGCAGAGCTGCGCCCCGGCCGACCGGTCAAGTCCCGGTACGTCCGGTACACCGCGGCCGGCTGGACATCCGACTCCACCAAGCGCCGGACCTCACGCCAACTCCCCCCGCTGTGTGCCGTGTTCACCCGGAACAGTGGCGAGTTCGCCGCCTTGCGGGAACGCCACGAGACCGGTGCCAACCGCGCCATGACCGCGCGCCGCCCCACCTCGTCGCCGGCCCCTGGAACCGGACTGCGCACTGCCCGCCGTCCCGGACTCCGACCAGCGGCTCACGCCCCACCCGGCCGTGCCCGGCACCCCACGCCCCATGCGCTGCGCGGGCCGCGGGAGACCAGGCAGGAACGGCTCACCTGCCGACCGCCACCCGCCCCGCCGCACCGGCACAGCCGAAACACTGCCCACGCTCAGTCCAAACTCAGCCGATCTTCAAGTCCGGCCCACCACGATCAGCGGGTGTCGACCGGACTGTCCGGACGACGCGGAATGGGGGATGGGGACGGGGGATGTGGGGACTGTTGGCGAGACACAGACACGTGCGGGAATCCCAGGGTGAAGGCGCCCCGGAGTCCGCAGCGTTGCGCCGCGCTCGCGAGGCCGGGCTCCAGGACGCGTTGGGACGTCCGGCACGTTCCGTACGGGCGGCGGGCAGGCCGACCGCGCCCGCGGCGGCACGGGAGCGCAAGGCGACGCCTCACCCGGCCGAGCGCGCCGCCACCGACCACGTCCGGGCCGCCCGGCTCGACGACGTCACCGGCACGAGCTTCCGGAACAAGGACACCCGCCCCCTGCTAGCCCATGCCGGTGCCACGATGGACGGCGCGCTGACCGCCGGACTCGGCCGCCACGAGCTGCCCCCACCCCCGTCGGCGACCACAGACGACAGCACCGCGCCGCCCCGCCCCACCAGGTGGACCGGCGCCCGCGCCCCGGCGGCACCTTCGCCGCACTGACCCTCCGGCCCGCACCGGACCCCGTCCACCGGCATTGCCCCACCGCGATCGACGAGTGCCTCGGCATACGGAGCTACCACCCCGATGCCCGCGCCACCGCCCTCGCCGAGGCCGGTCTGACGCTCCGCCGCCAGGCGGAACCGAGAACGTTCCTCATCCTCACCGCGACACGCACGACACCACCCCGTACGGCGTATCCCACCGCCGGCCCAACAGGCCGGGACAACCAGTGAGAGAAGGGAAAGACATGTCTGCCGGCGATTCTCCGGGAACCCTCCCGGAGATCCTGCGAGTCATGTGCTCGCGCACCGTGTTGCGCAATTACGCGGCAAAACCCGTCGACGACGCCCTGGTCGAGCAGATGCTCACCGGCATGCTGGCGGCCCCGACCGCGTCCAACAAACAAGCCTGGTCCTTCGTCGTGGTACGCGACCCCGCGCGGGTCCGGCGGCTGCGGGCGTTCGCCCCAGGCATCATCGGCAGCCCCGCCCTCATCGTCGTCGCCTGCGTCGACAAGCGCCGGATGACCGGGGTCTCCGCCGAGGTCTCGCAGAAGATCTACGAGACCGCCAAGCTCTGCGTGGCCATGGCGGTGGAGAACCTGCTGCTCTCCGCCCACGCGTTGAACCTCGGCGGCTGCCCGGTCGGCAGCTTCCGCGAGGACGCGGTCCGCCTGCTGCTGGGCCTCCCGCCCTTCATCGAACCGATGCTGACGGTCCCCATCGGTCATCCCGCGCACCAGACCACGCCCTCCCAACGCCGAGACAAGAGCGAGGTGATCAGCTATGACATCTGGGGACACCAGGACGCCGCAGGACAGGCTGCGTGAGGAACTCGCCCTGTTGGCGGTCTATCTGCTGAGCAGCGGCCGCGGACTGCTGGACGAGCCGCCGGACTACGGCGCGTTCCGCTGCACCGACGCCGCCCGCCGGGTGCTGCACATCCTGGAAGAAGACGGCCCGGTCAGCCCCGAACTGGCCGCCGTGCGCAGCCGCCTGGACGACTTCATGTTCGCCCCCATGGGAGGCGACGACGTTGACCTCGCCGGGCTCCTGGACGAGGCATGCCTACAGATGGCCGTCGCGCTCCAAGGCACAGAGAAGCCCGCCTGAGCGGGCCCGAAGAGACCAGGAACACACGGCATGGAACCCGAATTACTGGCAGGCGCCAGCACCCTGCGCGCGGAACCGCTCAGCGAGGACTGCCGGCTCATCTGGAAGCGCGGTGATCACGCGCTCATCGGGATCAGCGGGGGAAACAGCTACTTCAACCAGGACCGCCTGACCGCGCTGCTGTGCTGGGCGGGCGAACACTTCACCGAAATCGACGTGGTCTACGTCGACATGCACATGGACGACATGCTGGTCGCGGACGGCCACACCCCCGAGCGCGCCGCCCGTTCGGTGCGCAGCACGCTCAAGGACGTCCGCCGCCGGATCCGGCGTTCCCTGGAACGGCTCGGCCCCGAGGCGAAACGTTTCCGGGTCCGGGCCCTGTCCGAGGTCACGCCCCTCCCGGCATACCAGTCCGTCCGCAACCGGATCGAGCAAGCCCTCGTCACCGACCGTGACTTCTACGCGGCCTGCGACCGCATGGTGCGCCAGGTGGCCAACCACCGCACCCAGTCGCACGCCGCCACAGGCATGCCCACCACCGAGGCCCACCTGACCGCCGGCCTCCACTACGTCACCGCCGAGGCCCCGCTCTTCATCGACTCCCCGGCCATCTTCGACGTCCCGTCCTCCACCCTCCTCTACCACCTCAGAACACCCGTCACCGACTACCTGGCGGGCCGACAGACCGGCTTCCGCGCAGCCCCGGGGCAGGGCTACGTCGTCGTCGCACCCCCCACCAGCACCCGCGCCGAACACCTCGGCGACCCCGCTGAACCCGACCTGCTGAACCGGACCGCCCCGATGTCGTAGCCGCCAGCAGATGAACGTGCCCGCCCCCGGAAGCCTCGACTTCCGGGGGCGGACCCGCCCCTGCCGGCGATGCCCCTTCAATCCCACGTCCGCTCGTCAGTGCCTGGAACGTCCCGTCCCAGGCACTGACGAGCCTCGGCTCCTGCCTGGTCTGCCTGCGGCTGCTACCGTCCGCACAGTCACAGGCCGAACAGTCACCACCAGTCACCAACTGGGGCCGCTCGGTCACATCTCGGGGCCGCCGGCGGGCGGTTCGGGCTCCAGAGCGTGTGCGTAGGCTGAGGTGAGGCGCACATCACGATCGTGGTTTCACCACGGCCGTCGAGCTGTGCTACGGTTTCTGAGTTGCAGTTGTGGTACCCATGAACCTATGTGCGCCTGACGGAAATGTTTCTCCCTCAGGCGCATTAGTTGTTTTCCCGGCTTCTCCGGATGGGGCCTCTGCCTACCAGAAGGAGACGGTTATGGCACAGGGAATCGTGAAGTGGTTCAACGCCGAAAAGGGTTTCGGCTTCATCCAGCAGGACGGCGGCGGCCCCGACGTCTTCGCGCACTACTCGAACATCCAGTCCCAGGGCTTCCGTGAGCTCCAGGAGGGCCAGCGGGTCTCCTTCGACGTGACGCAGGGCCAGAAGGGCCCGCAGGCGGAGAACATCGTCCCCGCCTAATCGCCGGACGCGTATCCGCTTACCGGGGTCCGCACCGCCATGGTGCGGACCCCGGTTTGTGCTGTTTCCAGGAAGGCAAATAACTGCATGTCCCGCAGGTCCCAGAAGTCGAACCGGCGCGCCTCGTCGCCCTCGCCGTCCGCGTCGTTGCCGAGGGAATTCCGGCTGCCGGAAAGCACGACACCCGCACTTCCCGCCGTCGAGGACTTCGCCGGTCTGGACATGCCTGCGGGGTTGCTCAAGACCCTCACCGCACAAGGAGTGACCACTCCCTTCCCCATCCAGGCCGCCACGCTGCCCAACTCGCTCGCCGGTCGTGACCTGCTGGGGCGTGGACGCACCGGCTCCGGCAAGACCCTCGCGTTCGGATTGGCGCTCCTGGCCCGTACGGCCGGACTGCGGGCGGAGCCCAAGGCTCCGCTCGCCCTCGTGCTGGTGCCCACCCGTGAACTCGCCCAGCAGGTGGCGGACGCGTTGACGCCCTACGCGACGGCGGTGAACCTCCGGCTGACCACTGTGGTCGGAGGGCTGTCGATCATGAAGCAGGCCGGTGCGCTCCGCCGCGGTGTCGAGGTGCTCGTGGCGACTCCCGGCCGGCTCAACGACCTCGTGGAACGCGGGGACTGCCGGCTCGACGGCGTACGCATCACGGTGCTGGACGAAGCCGACCAGATGACCGACATGGGCTTCCTTCCGCAGATCACCAAGGTGATCGAGAACGTGCGGCCCGACGGCCAGCGCATGCTCTTCTCGGCCACTCTGGACCGCAACATCGACCGCCTGGTGCAGCGGTTCCTGACCGACCCCGTGGTGCACTCCGTGGACCCGTCCGCGGGAGCGGTGACCACCATGGAGCACCACGTGCTCCACATCCTGGACGAGACCGACAAGAAGGCCGTCACCACGCGTATCGCGGCCCGTGACGGTCGGGTCATCCTCTTCCTCGACACCAAGCGGTCCGCCGACCGGCTCGCCAAGCGGCTCCTGGCCGTCGGTGTGCGAGCGGCGGCACTGCACGGCGGTCGTTCCCAGCCGCAGCGGAACCGCACCCTGGAACAGTTCAAGAACGGCCAGGTCACCGCGTTGGTGGCGACGAACGTCGCGGCCCGGGGCATCCACGTCGACGATCTCGACCTCGTCGTCAACGTCGATCCCCCCACCGACCACAAGGACTACCTCCACCGGGGAGGGCGTACGGCCCGCGCCGGTGGTTCCGGCAGCGTGGTCACGCTGGTCCTGCCCAACCAGAAGCGGGACGTCACCCAGCTCATGTCGGCCGCGGGCATCCGTCCGCGGACGGCCCGCATCACGTCGAGCGACGCGGAACTGTCCACCATCACCGGCGCCCGCGAGCCCTCCGGTGTGGCCGTCACCATCGAGATCCCCCAGCCGGCGACGCCGGCGCGCTCGGAGCGGAAGCCCGGCACCGAGGGCGGTGGGCGGTCCGGCCGCCGACGCCGGAGCGGTGGCGGGGCCGGAGCGGCGAAGGCTGCCCCCACCGGGACGGCGGGCCGGGGCTCCGACCGCCGGGCCGCGGCCGGGGCGGCGACGGCCGGTGGCGCTTCCGCCACCGGCGGGCGCAGTTCTTCCCGCCGGGCGGGAGCAGGCGGGTCCACTGGAGGCGCCGCCGCCGCGGGCGGCCGGGGCTCGGACCGTCGGGCCGCGGCCGGGGCAGCGGCCGGCGCCGCCGCCGGCAAGGGCGTCCGCCGATCCGGCCGACGTACGGCAGCCGGCGGGGCCGCTGGCGGCGCTGCCGGCAACGGCGCCGGTGGCCGGGGCTCCGACCGCCGAGGTGGCCGTCGCACCTCCGCGTCCTAGTCGGCATCGGGCAGCGTGCGCCCCGTGGATGACTGCGGGTGCCTGCGCTGGAGCATTTCCTGGGTGACCGTGGCCGGGCTCTTCCTGGCCACGGTCACCTGGCTTTTCCGTTCGCCGGGGCCGGCTCGTGGAGTCCGTCCAGTGGCGGCGGCGGGCCGTGCCGGCGCGCCGTCGCGTCACCCTGGGGGCGGCGAGAAGGTCCCAACAGCGTTCCGTGCGGGGGTTGTTGGGGATTCCCAGGCGCGTCGGCAACCGGTCGTGCGGCACGCCGTCGTCGGCGCGGTCGAAGACCAGTCAGGGGTCAGCGTGCGGTCCAACCACCGTCGAGGGGGAGGGACGTGCCGGTGATGCAGCCGGCCGGCGGGGAGCACAGCCACAGTACGGCCCGCGCCACTTCGTCGGGCTCGATCAGGCGCTTGATCGCCGTGCGGTCCAGCATCACGCGTGCCACCACCTCTTCTTCGGGGATCCCGTGGGCGCGGGCCTGGGTGGCGATCTGCTGCTCGACCAATGGGGTACGCACATAGCCCGGATTGATGCAGTTGCTGGTCACCCCGTGCTCGGCGCCTTCGAGGGCGACGACCTTGCTCAGGCCCTCCAGCGCGTGCTTGGCCGCCACGTAAGCCGACTTGTAGGGACTGGCGCGCAATCCGTGGACGGAGGACATGTTGATCACCCGTCCCCATGCGCGCCCGTACATCTGTGGCAGGGTGCGGCGCAGGATGCGGAAGGGGGCCTCCACCATGACCCGTTGCATCAGACCGAAGAGGTCCGGCGGGAATTCGTGGACGGCGGCCACGTGTTGCAGACCCGCGTTGTTGACCACCACGTCGGCGTCATCGGGGAGCGTGTCCACGGCGTCCGGAACGGACAGGTCGACGATGTGGGCGGTGCCACCGATCGCCTCGGCGAGCCGTTCGGTCGCCTCCTCGGTACGGTCCACCACGCGGACGTAGGCCCCCGCGGCCGAGAGTGCCACCGCACAGGCCCGCCCGATGCCGCTGGCCGCTCCGGTGACCATGGCGGTCCGGCCGGCCAGGAACCGGGCACCAACCGCTACTTGATCGACGACGTCGCGCGGATCGCCCGCCGTGTACGGCCCTTCATCGGGGCTGTGGCTACTTTGCATGACCGAAACGATAGGAACGACGCGATCCTCGGCACATGGGAGCGCACCACACTTTCCTGTGCGCGGGAGTGGGCGTGACCGCCATACCGGGGCCGCCGTGGGAACCGTATGCCGTCGGGACCGCCTCGTAGCGCTCCGGCCGCCACCCCCACCCGCCCGGCAGCGGCGCAATGGGGCCCGACGCCACATCCGACCGAAGACCGTGGGCACCCGGCCCATATCCGCCCGCGGCCTCGGCTCGTAACGTCCGGCACCAGCAGGCGAAGCGGCGCCCGCGGCGGCATCCTGCGCGAGGGGATGCGAAATCGATGCCCGACGGTGCGCCGACCGTCCCCACCTCCAGGAGCCACCATGCACCTGACCACACGGCACAGTCATCGCACCCGCCGCACGCTCGCCGTCGTCCTCGGCCTCGTCGCCGCGTGCCTGAGCGTCTTCTCCCCGAGCGTCCCCACCGCCGCGGCGGCAGCCGGGACGTTCCGGCAAGTCACCGACTTCGGCCCGAACCCGGGCAACCTGCAGATGTACGAGTACGCACCGGCCGACCTCCCGCCGGGCGCGCCCCTCGTCGTCGCCCTGCACGGTTGCACGCAGAGCGCCGACGACTACTACGCGCACTCCGGTTGGTCCAAGTACGCCGACCTGTACGGCTTCGCGCTCGTCTTCCCGCAGACCACCTCGGCCAACAACCCACTGTTGTGCTTCAGTTGGTTCGACGCCGCCAAGGACACCCGGGGCCACGGCGAGGCGGCGTCCATCGTCCAGATGGTCCAACACGCCTCGGCGCAACACGGCTCCGACTCCCACCGGGTCTTCGTCACCGGGCTGTCGGCTGGCGGGGGCATGACCGCCGACCTGCTCGCCGACTACCCTGACGTCTTCGCCGCCGGCTCGGTCGACGCCGGACTGCCCGCCCACTGCGCCACCAGTGTGATCCAGGCATCCGGCTGCCAGCTCAGCGACCAGTACCTCACGCCCGCCCAGTGGGGCGACAAGGTCCGCAACGCCCACCCCGGTTTCACCGGCCCCTGGCCGCGCGTGGCGGTCTGGCAAGGCACCGCCGATCTCACCGTCCGCCCGGTGAACGCCACCGAGCTGAGGGACCAGTGGACCAACGTCTGGGGCATCAGCCAGACACCGTCGAGCACCTGGAGCCTCCCCGGCGGCACCACCCGGAGCACCTACGACGACGCCAACGGCCGGCCGGCCGTCGAGGTCTACTCGGTATCCGGCATGCCCCACGCCCTTGCCGTCAGCCCCGGATCCGGCACCGACCAGTGCGGGACCACCGGCACCTACTACTTCAACTCCCTCTGCTCCAGCTACTACACGGCGACGTTCTTCGGGCTGGATGCGCCCTCGCGCACCCCGCGCATGGAGCGCAGCGGGGTGAGGCCGACGCGGTAGGGGCGTTCACGCCTCGGCCACCACGAGGTAGAACGTCACCGCCGCGAGGAACGGCCCCTGGGTGAGGTGGGCCAGCCAGCGTTCTGCCGCGTCCTCGGTGAAGTAGCCGGCGGCGACCGCGCGGCGTGTGGTGCGTTCCAGGCCGAGGACCTGGTCGGCGACCCGGACGTCACGGAAGACCGACGTGAGGGGAATGACCGCAGGCACCGCGAATCCGGCTGCGGTCGCCAGGCGGGCAAGCTGCCTGCCGATCCCCGCATTACGTACCACCTCGTCGGCGACGTGGTGGGTGTAGGCACGCGTCAGGGCCCCATCGGGGTGGTCGACGGTCAGGGTCTCTCAGTCGGGCTCGCCCATGACGAGGCGCCCGCCCGGCCGCAGGACCCGGCGGATCTCGGCGAGCGCCAGGCCGGGATCGGCGACGTGCTGAAGCACCCGGTCGGTGCGCGCGCGGTCAGCGGACTGGTCGGGCAGTGCCAGATCGTGGACGTCGCCCAGCCGGACGTCCACCACGGGTTGGCCGGCGGTGCGTGCCCGGGCCGCGTCGACCATGGCCTGGTCGCGGTCGAAACCGAGCACGCTGCCCGTCGCGGTGGTCGCCTCGACGAGGGTTCCGAGATCGGTACCGGGACCACACCCGAGGTCCAATACCGTCTGGCCGGCACAGATCTCCAACTCGTCGAGCATGCGCTGCTTGTAAGAGCGGCCGAGATCGCTCGCGGCGAGCCGGTCGAGATAGCTGATCTGGTCGGGCTTCGCGGTTTCGAACATGGGTGAGGTCATAGACATCAGTCAAGCAGTTCCCGTGGCCGCTCCCGCCGAGGCTTGCGCGAGGTCATGGGGCGGCGCTGTGGGTGAACAGCCGGTCCAGGTGCAGATCGATGGCGATGAGGGTGTCCTGGGGGCCGACCACGTCCAGTTCGATGAGGGTGGTGAAGCCGGTGAGCGCGAGCAGCAGATTGGTCTCGGCCACCGGGTCGCGGTCCGCTGGGATGTGCCCCTCGGCGATTGCCTGGCGCACCAACTGCTCGACGGCAGCGCGTCCTTGGGAGATCCCGTGCCGCGCCCGCGCGTGGATGTGCTCGTCGTGCAGGGCCTCCAGGACGTAGGCGGCGCTCATCCGGCTGGTCGCGCGAGCGTCCGGATGCAACGGGAGCATCTCGGTGAGCATCACCCGTAGGACGTCGCGGGGGTGCGGCCGGTCACCGAGCTCCGCCAGGCCGCGGTCGACGCGCGAGGTGGTCTGCTCGGCCGCGAAGTCCACGGCGAAGGTCAGCATTGCCTCCCGGGAGGCGAAGTAGTGCTGCAACTGTCCGTGGGACATGCCTGCTTCCCGTGCGACCTCGCGCAGGGAGAGATGCGCGACGCCGCGCTGTTCCACCACGCGCCACAGCGCTCGGGCGATCGCTTCGCGGCGTTCGCGGTGATCCACCTGCTTGGGCATAGTCGGCGTCTCCGGGCTGCTCCGCGAGTTCTTTCCAATACGGTTGACATAATACATTTGCCGGCTTGTCGGGTCTGGACGGGCGCGACATCGGGCGATTTCCGCGTGTGGTCACCCGGGTCATCCCAGTCATCCCAGGTGGGTGAGGGGGACGGCGTGGGTGCGAAGCCAGTCGGTGAACGGGTTGTCGTGGGGCGAAGCAGGCATGCTGATGACGTGAATGCCCAACTCTTGGACTCTGACGCGAACTTGGGAACGCTGACGCGCTGGCGCGCGAGTGGATCACGGTTGCGGGAGCGCGGGCGCCGCGTTCTCCAGGTCGTCGATGCTGCCGGACATGATGGTGCGGACTTTTTCGGTGATGTGCTGGAGCGGCCAGTCCCACCAGGCCAGCGCGAGGAGGCGGTTGATGTCGGCGTCGCTGTGGCGGCGGCGGATGAGGCGGGCGGGGTTGCCGCCGACGATGCCGTAGTCGGGGACGTCGTCGACGACAACGGAGCCGGAGGCGATGATGGCTCCGTGGCCGATGCGGACGCCGGGCATCACCATGGACCGGTAGCCGAACCAGACGTCATGGCCCACCACGGTGTCGCCGCGTCCAGTCAGGCCGGTGATCAGGTCGAAGTGCTCGGACCAGGAACCGCCCATGATGGGGAACGGGAACGTCGAGGGGCCGTCCATGCGGTGGTTGGCGCCGTTCATGATGAACCGCACACCCTCGCCCAGCGCGCAGAACTTCCCGATGACCAGCTTCTCCGGCCCATAGTGGTACAGCACGTTGCGGGTCTCGAAGGCGGTCGGGTCATCGGGATCGTCGTAGTAGGAGAACTCCCCGACCTCGATCAGCGGCGAGGTGATCAGCGGCTTCAGCAGCACCACCCGCGGCTGCTCGGGCATCGGATGTACCACGGTCGGGTCGGCGGGAACGGGCGGGGTCACGAATTGCTTCCTTTCTGAAGGGATGTCTGCGGGGCTGGAGGGCCGTGGCGCGTGGTGGCGGACGTCGCAGTCGCCTGCACGGCCGAAGGGCGTCTGCCGTTGCCGTTGCCGTTGCCGTCGCCGTTACTCGGCCGTGCCCGGCTCGTCAGCGCCGGCCGTCGCGGCCTCCGGGCCGCGCGGCCGGGCGAACGCTACGGAAGAGTATCGATCACTTCACCGACTCCGTCGCCGCCCGCGCCGGCGTGCACCGCACCACGGTGTACCGGCGCTGGGGGGACGTCGGCGGCCTGCTCGCCGACGTCCTCGACGCGGCGAGCGACGACGACTGGCAGCCACCGGACACCGGCTCGCTGGAAGGCGATCTGGCCGAACTGAACCAGGAGATCCAGGCAGCCCTGACCGCACAGCCACCGATCGTGGTAGCGCTGATCGCCGCCTCGTTCCGCGCCGAGAAAGCCGCCCAGGCCCAACAGCGGCTCTGGGAGGACCGCTACGCCCGCTGCGAGATCATCGTCGGCCGGGCCGTCCGGCGCGGCGAACTCCCACCGTCCACCAACGCTCGGCACCTGCTCATCGCCGCCACCGCGCCGCTGTACCACCAGCTGGTGCTCCTGCGCACCCCCGCCGATCCGCAACTGCCCGGCCAGGCAGCCAGAACCGCCGCCCTCGCCGCAGCCGCCGGGGCCTTCGTCGAGCCGCCGTCAGCGGACGATGCCTGAGTGGCACTTCCCCTGCTGGCCAGACGGCTTCTCGCTCCACGCGCAGGGCGAAAACCTCGGTCGAAGACGGGCATTTACTCAGGTTGCCCGGACGGAGCGTGGGTTGCCGGTGATTTCGGGGTGGCCAGGAAGATCGTGGCCAGGGTGAGGGCGGCGGCCAGCCATGTGGTGGTGTGGAACGCCTCGGCGAATGCCCGAGCCGTTTCCGGGGAGGTGCCTGCTTCCAGCGGGGACGTCGACGTGCCCGGGGGGAGGAGCGCGCGGTAGGCCACCGCGGTGACCGTGCCGAAGATGGCGATTCCCAGGCCGGCGCCGGCCTCGTAGGAGACGGACTCGATGCCTGCCGCCGCACCCGCCTGGGAGGACGGTGCGGTGGCCATGATCAGGTTCGAGGCGACCATTTGGACCAGACCGTGGCCGAACCCGATCAGGGCCAAGCCGAGCGGGACCACCGTGCCGGAAGCGACCAGGACGTACCCGGTCACCGCGAGCAGCAGGCCGGCGGGCACGTCCGCACGCGGTTGGCCCACCCGCGAGAGGACCATTCCGCCCACCGGGCCCGCCACCATCGCGGCCACCGGCATCGGGATCAGGTACAGCGCGGCGGCCTCCGCCGACAGTCCCTCGACGAACTGGAGGTACTGCACCAGTTGGAGTTCGAAGCCGACCATCACCAGTACCGGCAGCACCGAGGCCACCACTCCGGCACGCAGCCCGGGCAGCCGGAACAGCGACAGGTCCAACATCGGGTGCGGCGCGCGCTGCTGCCGTCGTACGAACAGGATCAGTGCGGTCAGGCCCACCACGGCCGGCAATGCCACCTCCAGCGGTCCGACGCCGTCGTGGGTGAAGGTGATGATGGCGTAGGCACTGCCCAGGAACCCCACGACCGAGAGGACGGGCGAGGTGGCCTCCCAGGGTTGCCGCTCGGCCTCGACCTTGTTGCGCAGCAGCAGCGCCACAGCGGGCATGGCCAGCGCCACGACCGGCAGGTTGACCAGGAAGATCGAGCCCCACCAGAAATGCTGGAGCAGGAAGCCGCCCACCACCGGCCCCAGCGCGGAGGCTCCGGCGGCGACCGCACTCCACGCCCCGATGGCCACCGCGTGGTCGCGGCCGTCGCCGAACGTCTGCCGGATGAGCGCCAGCGTGGCCGGGATGATCATCGAAGCACCGACCGCCAGCAGCGCCCGGGCACCGATCAGGGTCAGCGGCCCCGATGCCATCGCGCACAGTACCGAGGCCGCACTGAAGACCGCCAAACCGGCCAGCAGCAACCGCTGGTGTCCGATCCGGTCGCCCAACGGCCCGCTCACCAGCACCAGTCCGACCATCAGGAGCGAGTACACGTCCACTGTCCACAGCAGTTCGGGCGGGGACGCGTGCAGCTCGTGGGCGAGGGTCGGGACGGTGATGGTGAGGATGGTGACGTCGATGGCCGCGGGCAGGAAGCACCACAGCACCACGGTCAGCACCAGCCAGCGCCGGGCCCCGACCACAGGCAGCGTGCTGGTCACTGGTCGGGGCCCAGAGCCGCCCTGACTCTGATGATCAGATCGTCCAGCTCGGCCAGGCTTGAGGCGTAGAACATGCAGCTCAGTCTGCCAGTTCGCAGATCCGTCAGCTCGGTGGGGACGACACCCCGTTCGGCGTGCCGGGGCGAGGCCACCAGCCGTCCGAGCCGGCGCAGCACTTCCGGCAGATCCAGTCCGGCCGGCAGTCCGTAGAAGTCGTAGTTGCCGACCGCGTGGGTGTCGAGGTAGCCGGGGCCGATGAGGTGCTCGCCGAATTCGTGCACATGGCTCGAGCCGGTGCGACGGGCGTTGAGGTCGTGCATGTAGACGACGTCGTCGCGGGCGATCGCGTCGATGCCGAAGCGCCCCCGGTAGCCGCGCCGTTGCATCTCCTCGGCCAGCCGGAGTCCGCCCTCGGTCAGCGGGCGGTACCACCATCGGTCACGCAATTCCCGTGCGGTGACGTTGCCGCGCAGGTGGGTGGCGCCCTCGAACAGCATGTCGGTCGTGTAGCACAGGTGGGGCGGGGCGTCCACGGGCACCATGTACTCCACGGACGGGAAGGCGATGTCGCCGTCGAGGAACTCCTCGACCACCACCGGATCTTCGCCGTAGAACTCGCTCGCGGCCAAGCGTTCGGCGATGTCGTCGTCGCCCGGCCGGAAGATCAGCAGACCGAGGCTCGCCTCCCCGCGGTCCGCCTTGACGATGCACGGCGTGCCCGTCGCGAGCATGTCCCGCACCGCCGCCGGCACCTCGGCCTTCCCGGAGCAGTGCGTACCGGGCGGGATGCGGCAGGGCCCGTCGGTCATGCCGAGGTCGGTGGCCAGGTCGCGCAGGCCGGTCTTGGTGTCCAACAGGTCGCGCAAACCCTGCTGTGGCGGGCTCTCCGGCAACTCGACCGCCACGCCGTACCGGGTGCGCAGGACCTCGGTGAACCGCCACAGGTCGGAGGTGGTCGTGTGCGGGATCAGCCGGAGCCGGCGGCCCGGCCCCGCGTGGGCGGCCACGGCGGCCATCAGCCCGGGGTCGGCCAGCGTGTCGGCGAACAGCGAGCCGGTGCTGCCCGCCGGGCTGAGGTTCACCACGCCGTTGAGCTCCAGGAACTTCCGTTGCCAGTCCAGGTCTCCGATCGGCTCGTAGGTGATGAGCATCTTGTCCAACGGCCCCCAGAACAGCGCCTGGTCCTGCTGGGCGTAGCACTCCGACAGCAACGCGTCGACGCCGTCGGCGCGGACCGCGAAGTCGCGCAGGGTGTCGACGGCGTTGCTCACGCAGAGGGTGGGTGTGGTCATGTCTTCTCCTCGCGCAGCAGTCCGTTGCCCTCGGACACCAGGGCGACGGCGGCCGAGACCACGTGCCAGAAGAGGTCCTTGCCCAGGGCTGCGGTGGCGTCCGAAGTGTTCGACAGGACACCTTGGTTGGTCGTGCGGTTCACGTCGACGGGGTGCAGGTAGACCCCCGGGCGCGGCGGGTCGGCGTGGTCGGGCCGCGCGGCCGAGACCAGGTCCGGTCGGAGGTAGAGCATCAGGCTGGTCTCGGTGATGCCCGCGTGCTCGGCGTGCCACCCCGGAAAGAGCGGCACCCGTCCGGCCAGCCAGTCGGTGTCGACCAGGCTCCACCAGCTCAGTGCGATGAACTCCTTGCCCGCGGCCGCTGGCCGTCGCCCTACCTCGTCGAGGGCCTCGAACAGGAACGGTTCGTTCTCGAAGTGGCCGTTGACGATCAGCAACCGGCGCCACGGCAGGGCGCACAACGACTCCAGCGCGTCCTCCAGGAAGGCCAGCAGGGACTGGCCCCGCACGTGGACGGTGCCGGGAAAGGCCAGTCCGCCCCCGCTCTGCGGCAACGACCGCGCCGCGATGGACTGCGCCGGCAGGGTCAGGGCGTTCAGCTCGTAGGCGATCTGCTGGGCGAAGGCGTCGGCCAGGAGGGTGTCCACGGACAGCGGCAGGTGCGGACCGTGCTGTTCGATGGACCCCACTGGCCACGCCAGGGTCTGCCCGGCGGTGGCCGCCAGGATCTCGGCACTGCTCAGGTCGCACAGGTGCGGCCCGGCCGACCGGGGCGTCATGACCGCACCTGGCCTGATCGGTCCGCTCCGGTGGCGGGTTCGGAGCCGTGGTCGGTGGTGCGCAGTTCGGTGGCCTCGGCGACGATCCGGGCGAGCGTGGGGCTCATGTCGGTGTGCAGTGCGGTGTACACCTGGGCCGCCACCGCGCCGACCCGCAGGTAGTCCTGGACGTCCCGGCCCGACTGCACGCCGCCGGAGCCCAGCAGGGGCAGCGGGAACCCGGCTCTGCACAGCTTCCACAGTGAGGCCAGTACGAGCGGCTTGATGCCTGGTCCGGAGTAGCCGAAGACACCGCCGAGGCGGAGGTCGCCGGACTCCGGGTGTACGGCGACGGCGGGCAGGGTGTCGCTGATGGTCACCGCGTCCGCGCCGGCCCGGGCGGCGGCGAACGCCCGGGCGTGGAGGCCCTCGCCGCTGGCCAGTTTGACCGAGAACGGCACCCGCGTCGCGGCGCGGGCAGCCGCGGTGTAGGCGTGCACCCGCTCGGGAGTGTCGTCGAGGCCGTCCGTCTCATTGAGGCAGGAGATGCCGAGCTCCAGTGCCCGGCAGCCCGCGGCCTCCACCTGGGCGGCCAACTCGGCCAGTTCCGTGGGGCTGTCGGCGTGCAGCGACGCGATGACCGGCAGCCGGTCCCGTGCCAGGTCGCGCAGGATGCCCATCCAGCGGTCGACGGACCGCTTGGAGTAGGTGGTGCTGTTGATCATTCCGGTGGGCAGCCGGATGATGCGCTCGTCCAGGCCGGTTGGCGGGTTGGGGTGGATGGTTTTGGTGATGACCGCGCCTGCGCCGGAGTTCAGCAGTCTGCGGATGTTGCGTTCCTGGTCGGTGAGCAGGCCGGAACCGACCACGACCGGATTGGCCAGGTCCATCCCCAGCACATGTGTCGTGGCCGCCATGTCAGACGGCCGTCCTGGTCCGGCCCAGCGCCGCTAGTACGCCGTCGACCAATAGTGCCGGTTCGGTGGCGATCTCCGCGGCGGAGAGGAACGTGGCGGCGGCGACCTGGGCGAGCCCCTTGAGCAGGTGGCTGGCCGACTCGGCGAAGGGTTGGTCGGTGATGCCCACGATGGGGCGGCCCAGCGCGCTGGCCCACCCCAATTCGATGTGTGTACCGTCCGTGCGCAGCAGGGTGCCGTCGAGCACCGGCAGGACCGGCACGAACACATCGCACTCGCGCATCCACGCGTAGTCGCGCACGGACACCTCTTCGGGGGTGAACGAAGCGGTGTCGGCGCCGAACCGCTCTGCCACGTGTGCGGAGAGCACAGTGGCGCCGGCCCGTTGCGACTGGTCGATGGTCAGGCTCACGTATTCGCGGATCGGCGCTGCCATTCCGCCGGGTACCAAGGCGTGCTGGATCGGGCCGCCGACAAACAGGGTGACGCCACGCAAGGCGTCCGGGGTGACACTCATGACTTTTCGCGGTTCCTTCGAAAGATTCTGCCGACGACCGTGCCATCGGGCGGACTTCGGCCACCGGAAAGGAAGGGACTGGGCTGCGCAATCACATAATGCGCTTGCGGTGAATCGCAGGGGATTCCGGGCGCGAAACCCGGCGGTGTCGCCGGGGTGCCCGGTTGCCTACTCGGCCCGCACTCGGCGTCCACCAGGTAGGCAAATAGACGACTTGAGTCTAGTCCGGGGCGATTCATCACTACAAGCGCAGTCTGCGCCAGGTGAAAATATGTGACAAATTGCGAAAAAGGTGCATAACGATCGCTCTGAAACGCGGCTCGGCTGCCTCTGGGAAGCGCTCTTCCTGCTGGATTCGCGGGCGTGGGCGGCGGTCCAAGGGATTCTGTTCCGCAGGTATATCCATAGCCGAACGCGAGTGGCCGAAACGCTGCCGAACTCATGTGCAAAAACCTATGGAGGTCGATGCCCGAAGGTGAGTAACGAGGAAAATCGAAGACCGCATTGACAGGCGGTAAAGCCTCAACTAGCTTCGATGAGCGTGAATGGCTGGCATCGGCATGTTCCCGATCGGTGCCAGCTCACCTCCGGCCCGACTTTCGCCGCGATCTCATCTCCATTTCCTTTGCCATGTGCCGGGCGCCGGCCGTGGCCTTTTGGATGAGCCCACCCTGAGGGGAAAATCCTGGTGAACTCTCTGCAAACCATCAAACGCATTCTGCACTCCGATGTGCTGGTGGAGGTGCCGATCGATCAGATGCGGCTCGACGACAGCCTCCGTGAGAGCTACGGCATGGACTCACTCGGATTCGTGGAACTGCGCGTGCAGTGTGAGGAGGCGTTCGGCATCGACATCCCCGACGAGGCCGTCGCCACGGGGGAGTTGTCCACCCTCGGTGACGTACTCGCACTGGTCGAGCGGCTGTCGGGGGCCGAACACCCCCCGGCCATCCCGTGAGCACCGCCCCGGTCGCCCGGGACGACCGCGCCGAGGAACCGACCGGTGTGCTGTCGCGCGGCACGGACCTGCACCTGAACCACTACGGGGCGGCGCGGCTGCCGTTCGCCTGTGTGGGCGGGCGCGGCCTGGAGCTTGAGATGGTCGACCTGAGCCCGGCGGGCCGGGGCAGACGGCTGCGGCTGCTGGACGCCAGCGGCGGCTACGCCAGCGCGACCCTGGGCGGCGACCACCCCGTCGTACGCGCGGCGCTGACGCGTGGCACCGGGGTCGGCAACGTCACCGACGAACTGGGTTCGCTGGAACGGGCGGAACTCCTCGACCGGCTCTTCGGCCCCGGCGGGCTGTGGACCGCTCACTTCCCCGCGGGGCAGTACCACGTCAGCGGCCGCAACTCCGGCTCGGAGGGGAACGAGTTGGCGTTACGGCTGGTGCTGGAGTCCCGGTTCGACGGCCGACGGCTGCGCCACCGCCCGGGCAAGGAGCGGCGCGACACCATCCTGGCTTTCCAGGGCGCCTGGCACGGCTGGACCGGTGGGCTGGTGCAGCTGCTCAACCGCAGGTACTACCGGGCCGGACTGCCCGCTTCGGACCCCGCCGGCTCGTACGGCGTCCGGGTCGAACACATCCCGTTCGGCGACCTCGACGCCCTGGCGGAGTACTTCGCCGCGTCTGCCGACCGGCTGCTGGCCGTAGTGGTCGAACCGATCCAGGGCGACGCGGGCATTCTGCTGCCTCCGCCCGGCTACCTGCGCGAACTCGCGCGGCGCTGCACGGCCGACGACGTGCTGCTGGTGGCCGACGAGGTGCTGACGTTCGCCAAGACCGGCGACTGGTTCGCCATGCGCGACGCGGACGGGCCGGTGCCCACCGACATCACCGTCATCGGAAAATTCCTGGGCATGGGCGCGGTGTCCACGTCGATGGTGATCGCCCGCAAGGATCTGGCCGTCCGCTCCTCCGGCGCCGTGACCACCTCCGATCTACGGCCGCTGAACTGCGCGGTGATCCGTGACGGCATCGAACACATCGAGACCGAAGGGCTGCTGCGCCGGTCGGCCGACGTCGGCGGGGACCTGGCCGAATACCTCGACGCCGTCTTGGTGGGCCGCCACCCGGACGTGTTCACCGAGGTCCGCGGTACCGGGGCCATGCTCGGAGTGGAGCTGACCGCCGCGGCGGCGGATCGGATCGGCGAACTGCGCCGGAAGCTCATCGAAGCGGGTGTGTACGCGGAGTTCATGGCGGGCGCGGGGAAACGCTCTGGCGGCCGGCGCTACGTCCATCCCACGCTGCGGATCGTGCTGCCGCTGATCGCCACCGCGACGCAGGCCCACGAGGTCGTGGACCGGGTGGCGGCAGGCGCCCGGGCGATGCGGTGAGCGCGGGGTTCCGCACCCGGGTCGAGCACGTCGACACCGACGCGACCGGGATCGTGCACTTCTCCCGCTACACCTCACTGATGGAGACCGCGGGCACGGAACACCTCGAAGTGCACCACGCCGGTCTGACCGCCTTCAGCGCGGCGGGCGTCGACTTGGTCGCCGCCGACCTGCGGGTGACCTATCTCCACAGCGCCGTGTACCGCGACGTGATCGTCGCAGACACCCGGGTCGACCACGTCGGCGCGGCCTGGTTCGCGCTCGCGGTAAGTCTGCTGCGCGAGGAGGAGGACGGCATCCGCACCCCGCTGGTGACCGGCGACCTCGTCTTCGCCGCCGTCGACCCCGCCACCCGGCGCGCGGTGCCCCTACCGGCGCCGCTGCGACAGACACTGAGAGGAATCGTCCCGGATGCGGCACACGAACGAAACGGCACCCCCTCCCGCAGCGGTCCACACCGCTCAGCCACTGGGTACCTCGGCAATCGCCGCCCTGGTGCGCGGACGCCATCCCCGACTGTTCATCGACCGGGTTCTGGACCATGAGCCCGGTGTGTTCCTGCGCAGCATGTTCGCCGTCTCGGCCGAGATGAGCGCGCTGTCCGGGCACCTGCCCGAGCGCGGCCTGACCCCGGGGGTGATCCTGCCCGGCAGCCACACCATGCAGGCATTTGCCCAATCCGGCGTGCTGCTCTACCAGTTGAGTAGCGCCCCGCTCGCCGACGACGAGGTGACCCTGGTCGGCACGGTCAAGTCCCGCTTCCTCGCCCCGGTCGTGCCCGGCGACCAGGTCGTGCTCGACGTCCGCGCGGACCGACTGTCCGGCCACACCTTCGCCTTCTCCGCCGCGGTGACCGTGGAGGGCCGGTCGGTCGCCGGGTTCCGCGGCGCGATGAGCCGGGTGAAGGTCGATCCGGCGAGGGCCCGGCCGTGGTGACCCCGGTGATCACCGGACTGGCCTGGGACACTCCGCTGGGCCGGGACCCGGAGACGGTGTGGGAGCGACTGTGCGCGGGTGACTCGGGTCTGGCGCCGGTCGACTCGCCGCACCGGTTACGCAACACCGTCGCGGCCGTCATCGAGTCGGTGCCGTACGGGACTCCGGCGAGCGAGCGGCAGCGCGTGCTCGCCCGGCGGGCACTGTCCTCCGCGTTTGCGGACGCCGGCCTGACCACCACCGACCCCGGGGTCGGCCTGGTACTGGGCACCAGCTTCGGCGCCGCGTTGGACGAGGCGGAGCCGACGCTGCACGCCTGGGCCGACGACGCGGCGGCGGACATCGGGTACCCGGGTACGCCGATGTGTGTCATGACCGCGTGCTCCGCGGGGTCGGACGCGATCGCCGTCGCGCACGCCCTGGTGCGCTCGGGCCGGCGGCGCATCTGCGTGGCGGGCGGGGTGGACGTGGTCACCGAGGCCAAACGGCTCGGGCATTCCGCGCTGGGCACGATGAGCCCCACCGGCATACGGGCGTTCGACCGGGCACGCGACGGCATGCTGCTCGGCGAGGGCGCCGCGTTCGTGGTGGTCGAGCACCCCGACTCCGCCCGGCAGCGCGGCGCCCGGGTGTACGCCCGGCTGCGCGGGACCGGCGCGGCCAACGACGCCGCCGGGCTCACCGCACCGGACCCGTCCGGACGCGCCGTGGTGCGCGCGGTGCAACGCTGCCTGGCATCCGCGAGCCTGGCACCCGCGGAAGTCGCAGTGATCAACGCACACGGGACCGGAACACCACTCAACGACGCGGTCGAGGCGCGCAGCCTGCTGGAACTGTTCGGGGACGACGGCCCGTTGACCTTCGCCACCAAGGGGGCGTTCGGGCACAGCCTGGGCGCCACCGGGGCCATCGAGGCCGTAGCGACGGTACTGGCACTGCGCCACCGACGGGTTCCGCCGGTCGTCGGACTGCGCGATCCGGCGGTACCGCTGCGGCTGGCCACGGGATCGGCGCAACCTGTCGGCGCCGGCGCCGGATTGAGCCTGACATTGGGGTTCGGCGGGTTCAACACGTGCCTGCTGTTCGAAGGGGTGAGGGCATGACACAGGTGCCGCCGGGCACACGGCTGCTGGGTTCGGCGACGGTGATCGCCGAGGACCCGGCCGAGTACGCGACCAACAAACCGTCCTTCTACGCCGACCCCGCGGCCTGGCTGGTCGCCGAGACCGTGGACCGGGCGCTGACGGACTGCGCGGAGCCCGTACTCGACGCCGCCGACGACACCGCGATCCTGGTGATGAGCGCGACCGGGAGCGAGCGGACGATACGCCGCATCGCCGCCTCGGTACCGCGGTCCCGGGTCTCGCCGCTGCGCTTCGCCGGAGCCAATCCGGGGGTACTGGCCGGGCTGCCCGCCCTGCGCCACGGGCTGCGCGGGCCGTCCCTGATGCTGGCGGCGCACCCGGACGAAGCCGCCCCCGTGGCGTTCACGGTGATCGACAGCTGGCTTGCGGACGGCCACGCCCGGCACGTGATCCTGGTCGGCCTGCAATCCACCGCGGGAGACCGGGAGACGTGCCGCTGCCTGGTCCTGACCCGGGCCGGGGAGGACCGGTGAACGGCCTCACCCGGTCCGGGGTGGCCGACTTCCTGACCCGGGTCCACGGCACCCCGGCCCGCCTGGACGCCGGCGCCCCGGCCGGGGTGGACGACGTCCTGGCGGACCTGGCCGGGCTGGGCCTGGCGCCGGGCGATGCGGTCGTGCTCTGCCTGGCCAACGGCGTGGAACTGCTGCGCGTACAGCTCGCGTCGCTGCTGCTGGGCCTGGTGCCGCTGGCCGTGCCTCCGAGCACGCCGTGGCAGCGGGTCCGCGCGCTGGCAGGGCACGTCGGGGCCGGCGTGGTGGTGACCACACGACTGACCGGCACGGGGCCGCAGGTGCCGGTGGGCGGCGCGTTCGCCGTTCCGACCGGGCACCCCGCCACCCCGTACCGGTCGGGCGAGATCCTGCTGTCCACCTCCGGCACCTCGGGGATGTTCAGTGCCTGCGTGCACCAGGTCTCCTCGCTGCTGCACAACGCGCGCCTGCACGCCGCGGCCACCGGCATCACCTCGGCCGACACCCTGCTGGTGAACCTGCCGCTGTACTACTCCTACGCCCTCGTGGCGCAGGCGTTCGCCGCGTACGTGACCAAGGCGCGAGTGGTGCTCGACGGCCCGCCGTTCTCGCCGGTCGCGTACCGCGAGGTGGTCACCGCGCACGGGGTCACCCACTCCGCGGTGACACCGACGATCGCCCGTCAACTGCTGGCCGACCCCGGACTCATGCCACGTGGTCTGCGGGTGCTGGGGGTCGGCGGGGACCGGCTCGCGCCCGCCGAGGTGGCGGACCTGCTGGCCGCGCGCCCGTCCTCGGAGCTGTATCTCACCTACGGGCTCACCGAGGCCGGGCCGCGCGTGTCCACCCTGGCCGCGCACGCCGAGCCCGCGCACCGGTACGGCTCGGTCGGCCGCCCACTGCCCGGGGTACGCGCGTCGCTGCGCGCGGTGCAGGGCGACGTGGGCGAATTGGTGGTCGAATCCGACACCGTACTGCTGCGACGGGTCGGGGAGCACAGCGGGAGAGTCCTGCTGGGACCGCGGACCATCGCCACGGGGGACGCCTTCTCGATCGACGACGGCTATCTGACCTTCCACGGGCGCCTGTCGGACTTCGTGGTGCTGCGGGGCGAGAAGGTCTCTCTGAACACCGTCCGGCAAGCCGCACACGCCATCCCGGGGGTGGTGCACTGCGTGCCCGAGGTGGTGAACGAGGGCGGCACGCAAGTGCTCGACGTCCATCTGTCGGTCACCGACTCCTTGCCCGGCGGGGAGAAAGCGGTACGACGCCTGCTCAACTCCCAGTTGCTGCCCGCCGAACGCCCGCGCGCGGTCTTCCTCTCGGCCGCCGACCCGGAGACCTTCCGCAAATGACCTGCCGCCTCGGCTGGACCGTTCCCACGACCCTCTCGCCCGCCGGGCTCCGTGAGTTCGCCGTGACCGCGGAGCGCCTTGGGTACGACCACCTGTCCGTCCCGGAACACCTGGTGTCCAGCACTCCCAGCTACGAGAGCCTGACGCTGGTGGCGTTCCTGGCGGCGGTCACCACCCGGATCGAGCTGGCAACCGCGATGACGATCCTGCCGCACCGCCCGGTGGTGCTCGCCGCCAAGCAGGCCGCGCAACTGGCCCACCTCAGCGGCGACCGGCTGCGACTGGGCATCGCCATCGGGTCCGACCCCGCCGAGTCCGCCGCCCTCGGTGTCGCCCCGGGCGTCCGCGCGGCACTGTTCGAGGAACAGGTCCATGCGCTGCGCCTGCTGTGGACGCGGCCGGAAGCGGAATTCGCCGGCGAACACGTCGCGTTCTCCGGCGTCACCCTCACACCCCGGCCGCGTCGGATACCGCTCTGGATGGGCGGCGGCACTCTGCGCACCGGAGGCAGACCGGGCGCACTGCGCCGGATCGCCACCCTCGCCGACGGCTTCACCATGTCCGGCCTGCTCGCCAACCGGGTCAACCGCGGTGCCGCACTCATCGCCGAGCTGCGTACGGCGGTGACCGAAGCCGGCCGTGACTGGGCCGCCTTCGGCACAGAGGCCCGCCTCCGTCCCGTCCCCGGCCGGCCGGACACCTGGCGCTCCCTCGCCGACGCCTGGCGGTCCGCCGGCGCCACCCACCTCACCGTCACCACCGACGACGTCTCTCTACTGGCCCCACTGCACGCGGCGTTGACCGGGTAGCTACGGGGTCCGTGCCTGATTTCCGCGGGCCGAGGCGGGGCAGCGGTCGGCGGCACTCCTGTCGCCTCTTCGGTGACCTCACTGACGGTCGGCTGCCGCCTGTGGCGCGGGCGTGTGGCGCACCGTCGAATCAGCCTGCCCAGCCGTGACGGGTTCGGTGCGTGCCATGGCGAACTCCAACGCGGGCTCCCCTTCTCGTACGGGTTGCACCAGCCCGGTCCGCTGGAAGCCGTGACGGGCGTAGAGGCGCTCCGCAGGGTCGTTGCCCTGCGCCACCCAGAGTTCCACCCGGGGGAAGCCCTGATCGCTCGTCCACCGCAACGCCTCCAACACCAGGTGGTCACCCACCCGGCGCCCGCGTGCGTCGGGGCGAACCCACATCGACACCAGCTCGGCGAGACCCGGCCCGACGGGGACGATGCCGATCAGCCCGCACACCTCGGCACCGTCCTGCGCAACGAACTGGTTGCGCCGGGTGAGGCGTTCGCGCCATCTGTCGTCCGTGAACGCCTGCTCTTGCTTCAGGGTGGAACCGAACGCCTCAGGGGCATCCGCCAAAGCCGCCAGGCGAACTGCGCGGTAGAGGGCCCAGTCTTCGGCTGACAGTGGCCGCACGGAGATCGTCGTCATGGGCGAGACCCTGACGCCGGCCGCCGTCGCGCGCAAGGGGTTTTCGTGACGGCGCGGCGCCGGTCAGCCTGGTGCATCAGTGCATCAGTGCATCAGTGCATCAGTGCGTCGGTCAGTCGCTCAGTTCGCGGGCCGGTTGTCGCTGCCAGTCGTCGATAGCCCGTTGCTGTGGGTCAGCGCTTCCGGAGTGCATTGAGGAAGCCGTCGACCGTGGCGGCCTGGGTTTCCGCGGGGAAGCGTTGCGGGTCGAAGAGGGCCTGGATCACCAGACCGTGGATGAACGCGACCACCGTTGTGGCGAGTTGGTCGAGATCGGTGGTGGCCGGGAGTTCGTCCAGCGCGCGGGCGGCTTCCAGGTGGGGGCGGACCGTGGCGCGGATGCGGACGTAGCGGTCGGCCTGGTCGGCGTGCAGGCCCTGGTCGGCGAGGGCCAGGTCCCAGGAGCTGACCCAGATCCGATTGCGTGCGGTGTTCTCCTGGCCGATCGGCAGGAAGTCCAACAGGACGGCGCGGAGCGCGGCGAGGCCCTCGTGGGGGCGGGCGCGGCGCGGGCGTTCCGCGCTGCTCTTCTCCAGGAGTTCGAGGGCGTGTACGACCAGGGCTCGTTTGGTCGGGAAGTAGTGCATCAGCAGTCCGGTGGAGACGTCCATCTCGGCCGCCACGGCGCGCAGGGTCAGGCCGCCGAACCCCTTGGCGGCCAGTATTCGCCATACCGCCTGGGAGACGTGCTCGCGGCGGGATTCGTGATCGACGGGCGCGGGAGGCATGGGATTAGAGTACGTACCGAACGCTTGTTACGCACCCCTGGATGCAGACGGAGGACCACATGTTCGCCTTGCCGCTCGATGACGGCGCCCAGCTACGCCCCTTGGAGCCCTGGCAGGCGCAGGAGTTCCTCGCGCACATGGAGCGCGCGCGGCCGACGGTGGACCCCTGGATTCCGTGGGCGACGCGCAGCACCGACCTGGAGTCCGCGATCGACGTCCTCCAGGGTTACGCGGACGGCCAGGCCAAGGACGGTGCCCGCATCTACGGCATCTGGTTGGAAGGGGTGCTGGTCGGCGGGGTGATGTTCACGCAGTTCGACGCCGCGCTGGGGGTCTGCGAGATCGGCTGCTGGTTGGAATCGGCGGGGGAGGGGCGAGGTCTGGTGCACCGCGCCAGCCGGATACTGATCGACTGGGCCTTCCGGGTGCGCGGGATGAGCCGCGTGGAGTGGCGGACGACGCCTGCCAACAAGCGCAGCGTCGCGGCGGCACGCCGGCTCGGTATGAGCCGGGACGGGGTGCTGCGTCAGCAGTTCCCGTACCAGGGCGTCCGGCACGATACGGAGATCTGGTCCGTGCTGGCGGAGGAGTGGAACGGGTGAGTGGGGCGGGCCGGCGCCCTGGAGTGGGCGCGCCGGCCCGGGTGTCACATCGGACGCAGCCAGGCGGTGGTGTCCGGGGGCAGCGTGCCGCCGGTCAGCGGTGCGCTGGCGAGGAGGACGTCGTGCTGGGCGGGTAGCGATATATGACGAGGCGTCAGATTTGTCCAGCAGGTGAGGGTGCCGGGTCCGTGGAAGGCGAGAACGCCTTCGGGGGCGGGCAGCCATCGGAGACCGGAACGGGTGGCGGTCGGGCCGCTGGTCGCCGCGCGGCGCAGGCGTAGCGCCGAGCGGTACAGGTTGAGCGTCGAATCGGGTGTCGACTGCTGTGCCGCCACCGTGAGGGCCGCCCATGCGGGCGGTTGCGGGAGCCAGGGGTCCGAGCCGTCGGGGCCGAAGCCGAACGGCGGGGTGGTGCCGGACCAGGGCATCGGGACGCGGCAGCCGTCGCGGCCCGGGTCGGTCCCGCCGGACCGCAGGTGCATCGGGTCGCGCAGCCGGTCGGCCGGCAGGTCCTCCACCTCGTGGAGGCCCAGTTCCTCGCCCTGGTAGAGGTACACCGAACCGGGCAGGGCCAGGGTGAACAGCGCGGCGGCCCGGGCCCGTCGGGTGCCGAGGGCCCGGTCGGTGGGCACGCCGTGGGCCTTGCGGGCGAAGTCGAAGGAGGTGTCGGCGCGGCCGTAGCGGGTGACGGTGCGGGTCACGTCGTGGTTGCACAGCACCCAGGTCGGCGGCGCGTCGACCGTCGCGTGGCCGGCCAGGGTCGCGTCGATGCAGGCGCGGATCCGGTCCGCGTCCCAGGGGCTGCGCAGGAAGTCGAAGGTGAAGGCGGTGTGCAGCTCGTCCGGGCGCAGGTAGCGGGCGAGCCGGGCGGGGTCGCGGAGCCACATCTCGCCCACCAGGACGCGGGCGTCGGGGTACGCGTCGGCGATCCGGCGCCAGGCGCGGTAGATGTCGTGCAGGTCCTCCCGGTCGACGTACGGGTGCGGGCCCTCGCCGGGCAGGTCGGGCAGCGCGGGGTCCTTGGCGAGGAGGGTCGCCGAGTCCACCCGGATGCCGGCCACGCCCCGGTCGAACCAGAAGCGCAGGACGGACTCGTACTCGGCGCGTACCCGGGGGTCGGCCCAGTTGAGGTCCGGCTGTTCGGGGGCGAAGAGGTGCAGGTACCACTCGCCCGGTGTGCCGTCGGGCTCGACGACGCGCGTCCAGGCCGGTCCGCCGAACTCGGAGGGCCAGTTGTTGGGCGGCAGGTCACCGGCCGGGCCGCGGCCGGGACGGAAGTGGAACCGGGCGCGCTCCGGGCTCCCCGGCGGGGCGGCGAGCGCGGCCCGGAACCACGGGTGGGCCTCCGAGACGTGGTTGGGCACGACGTCCACGAGGGTGCGCAGGCCGCGCCGCCGCGCCTCGGCGATCAGCTCCTCGGCGTCGGCGAGGGTGCCGAACACCGGGTCGACGCCGCGCGGGTCCGCCACGTCGTAGCCGCCGTCGGCCATGGGGGAGGGGTACCACGGGGTGATCCACAGCGCGTCGACGCCGAGCGTCACCAGGTGGTCCAGGCGCTGCCGCAGCCCGGCGAGGTCGCCCACGCCGTCCCCGTCGCCGTCCGCGTAACTGCGGGGATACACCTGGTAGATGACCGCGTCGCGCCACCAGTCGGGTGCGCGGTGGGGTGGTTCGGTCGGTCGCACGGTGGCCGGTTGCCTTTCGTGGGTCATCGGCGGCGGAGCCGGATGGTGACGGGGCGGTGGTCGGAGGCGGTGGGCCGGGCGTCGGGCGGTGCCGGGCGGGGATCCAGGGCCCGGTAGGCCACCAGGTCGGGGACGAGCGACGGGGCGAGCAGGAACAGGTCGATGCGGCGCTCCGCCTCCCCGGGGAGGAACTGCCCGTACGTAGGCGACCGGTCGCCCAGGTGGGCGCCGGCGTCGACGAGCAGCGGATCGGTGGGGGCGCCGAGCAGGCGCCGCAGCGGCGTCCGGTCGGCGCGGTCCTCGTCGGGGAGCAGGTGGTCGTCCCGGCGGTGGCGGGCCACCCGGGACCAGTCGGGTTCGGGGTCGCCGGGCGGGACGCAGTTGGCGTCCATGGCGAGCACGAGCGGCGGCAGGGCGGGGTCCGCGTGCTGGCGCAGATGGTCCGCCTCGATGCGTCGGCCCGGGGGGCTGAACGGGTCGAGGTGGGCGACCAGGAACCGCAGCGGTGTGGTCCAGCCCGGCAGCCGCAGGGTGACCAGGCCGTGGCCGTGCCAGTGGGCCAGCTCGGGGGCGAGGCGCTGCACGGCCACCCGCTCGACGTCGGGCTGCCAGAACACGGCGAGGTGACAGCCGGTCTTCGCGGTGAACAACTCGCCGGCCATCCCGAAGGCGGCCTTGGCGTCCTCGAAGAGCGCCCCACCGTCGCGGTGCCAACCCCAGCCCTCGGTCGTCAGCAGCACCCGCGGCCGGTGGGCGGCGATCAGCTCGCACTGGGCGTGCCACCGGTCGTGGCGGCCCTGGAGGCGCTCGATGCCGGTCTCGTACAGGTTCCAGAACAT
Source organism: Streptomyces sp. RGM 3693 (assembly GCF_050471125.1). Lineage (NCBI taxonomy): Bacteria > Bacillati > Actinomycetota > Actinomycetes > Kitasatosporales > Streptomycetaceae > Streptomyces > Streptomyces sp. RGM 3693. The sequence continues at coordinate 710,615 of NZ_JBMPPQ010000003.1, read as the reverse complement.
CACCAGGTCGGTGTCGTCCGGGGCGTCGTCCGGGGCGGTCGGTGGGGTGCTCACTTGATGCCGACCACCATGGATTCGGGCCCGTCCAGGTGCTCGACGTAGGTGTCCTTGAAGCCCGTCCGGCGCAGCCACGCGCGGCACTGCGCACCGGTGTAGTCGAATCCGCCGGGCACCTCGGCGTGCATGATCAGGCTGAGGATCAGGCCGACGGCGTTACTGCGGCGCTCGTCGTCGATCAGGGTCTCGTAGACCACGACGGCCCCGCCGGGCGCCAGCGCCTCGTACGCCTTCGCCAGCAGCCGGAGCTTCTCCTCCTCGCCCCAGTTGTGCAGGACATGGCCGAAGACGACGACGTCGGCCGGGGGCAGCGGGTCGTGGAAGAAGTCACCGGGCCGGAACTCGACGCGGTCGGCGACGCCCAGCCGCGCCGTGTACTCCTCGAAGCCCGCGCGGGCGACCGGCAGGTCGAAGCCGACGGCGGTCAGGTGCGGGTGGCTCCGCAGCAGCCAGCCGGGCAGGGCGCCCTCCGCGCAGCCGACGTCGACGAGGGTGCGGTAGCGGTCCCAGGGGAACCGCTCGGCGAGGGCCCGGGCCGATCCGATGCTCAGGGCGGTCATGTCCCGCTGGAACGCGCGGACCGAGTCCGGCGTGGCGTAGGTGCCGGAGTAGAAGTCCCGCCCGTCGCGGCGGGCCTGGGCCGCCTGCCCGGTGCGCAGCACGGCCACCAGGTCGTCGGCGAGGCCGGTGCCCCGGGACAGGAAGCTGTCGCCGAGGTAGGTGGCGGGCTTGCCGGCGTCGAGGTACTCCTGTGCCTCGGGCGTGTTGGCGTACCCGTCGCCGGAGCGCTCCAGCAGGCCGAGCGCCACGAGGGCGTCGAGGAAGTCCGCGGCGGGTCGCCGGTGCAGACCCGTGCGGTTGCACAGTTCCGCCGCGGGCAGCGGTCGCTCGGCGAGTTCGGTGCACACGCCCAGCTCGACGGCGCTCAGCATGATCTTGGTCTTCCAGTGCGCCCACAACAGGTCGGTGACGGGCTGCGGCGAGATCACGAGTGGAACTCCCTTGGTACGGAGGGGTGGTGGAAGGGGCGGTACGGGCCGGTCACCGCCGGTCGGCGAGTGCGACGGGGGCGTGCCGGAGCGGGGCGAAGGAGGCCGTACAGGCGTCGGAGAACGGCGCCTGCGCGAACAACCCGACCCGGACGTCCGCGCCGGCGGTGCCGAAGAACGTCCGGACGAACCGCCAGTCCCCGCCCTCGTGTTCGCGGTGGAACACGGCGTGCCGCCGGCCCTCCCGGGTGAGGAGGAGCTCGGCGCCCGGGCCGGCGAGGGCGGGGCCCGCCGCCTCGTCGGACACCGGGCGGGAGACGACGGTGACGACCGCCCACCCGCCGGCGCGGGTGCGCTCCACGCACGCCTTGAACCAGCCGTCCCCGTCGTGGACGACGATGCCGCCGGCGTCCCCGAACTCCCGCCCGTCGACGGTGACCCGGGTCCACAGGGTGTGGTCGCCCGTGACGCGGCGGCTCAACCGCGGGATCCCGGACGCCTCGTACGCGCCCGGCATGCGGAACAGGTCGGCGCCGCGCGGGGCACGGACGCGCAGTTCCGAGGCGTGGCGCACGGGGGTGGTGCCGGGGCCGTCGAAGCGCCAGCCCGGGTCGTCGAAGCCGATCGCCCGCGTCCCCGGCGGGTCGGCCGGGCCGGAGGACGCCGTCACGGTGCGCTCATCCCACCGTCCACGCTGATCGCCTGGCCGGTGACCCTGGGCGCCGACGCCAGGTAGCGCACCAGGCCGGCGATGTCCTCGGGCGTCTGGAACGCGCGCTGCGGGATCATGCCGCGCATCCGCTCCCAGCACTCGTCCTCGGTCTCACCGGGCCGGACGAACTCCGACAGCAGGTAGCGCCACATGTTGGAGCGCACGATGCCGGGGCAGACCGCGTTGACCCGGATGTTCTCCTTCGCGACCTCCTGGGCGAGGGCCGCGGTGAAACCGACGACACCGAACTTCGCCGCGCAGTAGTGCGCGACCTTCGCGAAGCCCGAACGGCCCGACACGGAAGAGAAGTTGATGATCGAACCGCCTCCGGAGGCGCGCAGCAGCGGCAGCGCCGCCCGCGAGGAGAGGAACACCCCGTCCAGATTGCCGGAGACGACGTGCCGGAACTCGCTCAGCTCCATCTTCTCGACGGGGCTGACGTGGGTCACCCCGAAGGCGTTCACGACGGTGTCGAGGCGGCCCGGACCGTCGGCGATGCCCTCGTAGAGGCGGCGGACCGCGTCCTCGTCGGTGGCGTCCGCGGCGGCGGCCGTCACCGACAGACCCTCGACGGCGAGCCGGTCGGCCAGCTCGCGCGCTTCGGCGTAGCCGGTGACGGCGGTCGAGCGGTAGTGGTTGTACGCGGAGGGCAGCCGGTCGGTGTCGGCGACGACGACATGGGCCCCGCGCCGGGCGAAGCCCTCGACGACGGCGGCCCCGATGCCGCGACCGCCGCCGACGACGAGGGCCACCTTGCCGGCGAACTGCTCGGCCGGATCCGTCGTTCCGGCCGGTGTCACGTCTGACGTCATGCGGAGTCTCCCGTCGTGGCGGCACCCACGGGGGCGGGTGCGAGGGTGTAGGTCAGTGGGGGCAGGACGAGGGCGTCCAACAGCCGGGGGAAGGCCCGGTAGTCGGCGAGTTTGCGGTGCGGTGCGGCGACGATGCGGCGCAGCGCCGGGTCGTCCCGGCCGGTGCGGGCGGCCAGCGCGTCCAGGGCGGCCGTCACGGTGTCGTCGCGACGCTCGAAGAACGCCCGGAACAGCCGGGTGGCCGCCGCGGTCCGCTCCGCCGGGTCGCCACCGGTGCGCGGCGCGACGCGGAGCGCCGCCGGCAGGGTCCGGTCGTGGAAGGCGTCCGCGGGGGCCGCGGGGGCCGGGGGGCCGGCGAGCGCGCGCAGGAACGCCGCGTCGGTGTAGGGCGCCGGGCACCGCACGGACGCCTCGGCGAAGTCACGGGTGAGGACCTTCGCCACCAGGGCGTCCTCGTCGACCCGGCCGAGCGGTCCGACCCGCCCCATGTCGAAGGTGCCGGCCGTGTCGAGCGTGGTGGGCACCAGGTTCCGGGCGGGGAGCAGCTCGACGGCCGGGCCGACGTCGGCGGCCAGCACCGGCACACCGTGCGCGAGGGCCTCGACGACGACGCGGCCCAGGGTCTCCCGCGACGCCGTGCTGGGGAACAACAGGACGTCGACGGCATCGAAGAACTCCGCGAGGCGGGCCTGCGGCCAGACACCCTCGATACGGACCGAACCGTCGGCCACCCCGGCCGCCCGGAGCCCCGCGCGCACCGCTTCGGCCTCCCAGCGGGGGGCGTTGGGCTTGCCCGCGCACACCAGGTCCACCCGCCCGCCGGTCTCCCGGTGGCAGCGGGCGAAGACCGACAGGACCTGGTCGAAGTTCTTCGCCAGGGACAGCGCGCCGAGGTAGCCGAGACGCAGGCGCCGCCCGGGTGGCGGCACGGGGCGGGGCGCGCGCCGCGGCATCCGGTCGAGCATCGGGTAGGCGACGGCCGATCCCCCCTCGGTGACGGCGGGGAAGTTCCGCAGGAAGAGCTCGCGGGTGTACGCGGTGGGGAAGAGCGCCAGGTCCCCCGGGCGCACCAAGGGCGCGCACAGCTCCTCCTGGGCCCAGTAGCCGGACCAGAGCGCGGTGTGCACCTCCCGGACGATCCGGAAGTCGCCGCCGGTCCGCTCCCGCCAGTGGTGGTACAGGAAGGCGTACGGCCCCGAGCCCGCGTACACCGTCTCCCCGGCGCCCACGCCGGTGACGCAGTCGGGTCCGCGGGTCAGGTCGTGCCAGGTGACGGCGCCTCGGCGGGTGAGCAGCTCGGACATCTCGCGGTGCATCAGGATCGCGCCGTCGACGATGCCGTCGGAGTCCGCCGCGCGGTAGTCATGCGTGTGCAGGCGCACGGCCGGCCTCCCGGCTCTTCAGCAGGGCCGCCAGGCGCTCCCGCAGCGCGGTCGGGGTCATGCCGTGCAGCGGCAGTTGGCGGGCGTGCACCTGGTTGGCGATGTCGCGACGTACCCCGTGCACCTCGACCGGCAGCAGGTACTCTGCGCGCAGCCACTCGCCGAAGCCGCCCCGCGCACCGTTGTACTCGACGCTCAACAGGCGCCGGCAGCCCCGCAGTACGGCCAGGTCGGCGGGGGCGAGGCGCGGGGCGAGCGCCGCGCAGTGCAGGTGCGGGACGCCGAGGTCCCGGTTGGCCTGGTCGACCAGGACGCTCGCGTACCCGAAGGTCACCACCGCCGCCTCGGTCCCGGCACCGCCGGGCGGGGTGAGCCACACCGCGCCGTCGATGTCGGCCGAGCAGTCGCGGGACGGCGGGTCGAACCGCGCGTCGACCATGCTGACGACGTGCGCGGTGGTCGGGTCCCGGTCGAGCCGGTCCAGGCATGCGGCGAACTCGCCGGCGGTGACCGGCTCGTGGACCCGGGTGTGGAGCAGCAGGCCGAGCAGGTTGGTGGCGTTGTGCGCACCGCCCCAGGCACCCCAGCTGCGTCCGGCGAGGACGAGCAGGTTCCGCACGCTGGTGGTCGCCTCGGTGAGCATGCTCAGCGAGTCCATGTAGTACATCGCGTCGGTGGCCACCACCTTGAGGGTGTCCGCCGGCAGCGACAGGGTCATGCCGACGGTCAGCGTCTCGGCCAACCCGGTGTTGGTGTACGGAACGCGGCCGCGCAGCCCGAACCGGGCGGCCATGTCGGGGGTGAACACGGCCAGATCGCGCCCGGTGCGTTCCTGATGGGCGGCGAGCATGTGCCCGGCCGTCGCCGCGAACGTCGGACGGGCGGGGGTGGCGGTCGCGGCGCCGGCCGGCTTGAAGCTGTGATCGCCCTTGTGGGTGCGGCACACCAGCGCCGCGGACCCGGGGGCGGCCAGCAGCGCGCCGAGCGCCTCCGCCACGGCGTGCTCGTCACGGCCATCGGCCTCCACGACCCGGCCCAGGTAGGCGCCGAGGTAACCGGTGTTCACCGGCTTGGCCAGCGGCTCGATGCCCTTGGCGTTGGCGTCGACGACGAGCACGAGATTGGTCAGGCCCATGTCGTGGGCGAACCGCAGCGCCTCGAAGGCGACGCCCTCGTGCAGTTCACCGTCCCCGGCGAGGCACACCACCCTGCGGTCCTCGCCGCGCCGGGCCAGGTCCCAGGCCAGGCTGACTGCCTGGGCCACGCCGACGCCGAGGCTGTAGCGCATGGTGTTGCGGAAGCCGAGAGCGCGGTGGACGACCCCGGTGAGCCCGCCTTGGTGGAGGGTGGCCAGCGGGGTGAACGGCAGGGTGCCGCGCACGTAGTGCTCGGCGTAGAAGGCGGGGGCTATATGGCCGCGGCCCACGATGAGTTCGGCCGGTCCGCCCCCGCCGTCCGCCCCGCCGTCGTCGACGAGGCTCAGTGCGAAGCAGGCGCGTACCAGTGGCAGCGACGACAGGTTGCTCTGGTGGTTGCCCGAGCCGGCGATCTCGTGCATGCGCAGCAGGACGTCGGCGCTGTCGGTGTACAGCCGCTCCGGGACCTGCGCGGCGAGCTTGCGCAGGCCCTCCAGGAGGGAGCCGCCGCCCTGGTCGCCGCGCTCCAACTCCGCCAACTCCCGCTCGACCACGGCCGTTTCGTCCGGGGTGAGCCGGGGCAGCGCCGCGCGGGCCGGCCCGGCGAAGCGGTCCCGCAGCGCGTTCACCGGTGGTACCCGCAGACCTCGTCGAGGGCCTCGCCGAGGGTGTGCAGGATCTCGTCGACCTCGGCGGGCGTGGTGACGAAGGCGGGCGCCAGCACCACCCAGTCGTCCTGACCGCGCAGGATCAGGCCGCGTCGCAGACAGGCCGCGGCCACCCGCTCGCCGAGGTCCGCCACCCCGCCGGCGAGCTTGACGCCGTACAGCAGGCCGACGGCGCGTACCGTGCCGCGCTCGCCGACGACGCCGCGCAGCCGGGGCTCAAGGTACCCGGACAGTTTGCGGATCCGGTCGGGGTAGCCGCCCTCGCGGAAGTGGGTGACGGCGGCCAGCCCGGCGGCGGAGGCCAGCGGGTTGGCGGCGTAGGTGTGCGAGGGCGCGAACGACGTCGGCCCGCCGGACTCGCCGAGGACCGCCGCGAGGTGTTCGGCCATGAGGACGGCGGCCAGCGGCGCGTAGCCGCCCGAGATGCCCTTGCCGACGCACAGGATGTCCGGGGTGACGCCGAAGGTCTGGGCGGCGAAGGGCGCTCCGGTGCGACCGAAGCCGGTGACGATCTCGTCGAACACCAGCAGGACGCCGTGGCGGTCGCACACCTCGCGGACGCGGGTGAGGTAGTCGGCCGAGGGGATCGCCATACCGCGCAGGTGGATGACGGGTTCCATGACGAGCGCCGCGACCGAGTCGGGTCCCTCGGCCTCGATGGTCCGCTCGATCATGGCGGCGGCCAGCTCGCCGGACCGCTCCCGCGGCACGTCCCAGAACTCCTCCAGGCAGTCCGGCGGCCACACGTGCACGACGCCGGGGAGGCCGGGCCCGAACCGGGTGACGTCGGGCCGCCCGGTGAGGGAGAGGGAACCGAAGGTGGCGCCGTGGTAGCCGTGGTAGTAGCTGAGGATCTTCACCTTGCCGGGGTTGCCGTGACTGCGGTGGTACAGCCGGGCCAGCCGGACCGCCGCCTCCACGCTCTCGGAACCCCCGTTGACGAGCTTCGCGGCGGTGATGCCGGGCGGCGCGAGGTCGACGAGCGCCCGGGCCAGCTCCAGGGCGGCGCGGTTGGTGCCGTGTAGCGGCGGATTGAAGGGCAGGGTGCGCAGCTGGTCGGTGACGGCCCTGACGATCGGCTCGCAGTCGTATCCGAAGCAGGTGACGAAGACGCCGGAGAGGGCGTCAAGGTAGCTGCGGCCCGCCGCGTCGGACAGGCGGACGCCCTTGCCGGACTCGAAGAGGAGGGACTGGTCCGAGTGCGGTACCTCGAAGCAGAACGCGGAGAGGTCCGTCGGCCAGGCGGACGGCGGCGTCGGGTCGGCGGTGGTCATGGGCAGCTCCTCGCTGGCGAGTGGATCGGACGGCGGGCGGGGGAGGGCGCTCGGGACGGCGGGCGGGCCGGGGCGGAGCAAGGGACGGGCAAGGACGGGGACGGAGCAGGGGACGGGCAGGGGAGGGGGCAACGCGGTGGGGAGGCGGGGACCGGAGTGGGCAGGGGCGGCGGTGGCGGCGGGGCCGGCCGGGGTCAGGGGCCGTCGGCGCCGGTGAGCAGGCGATGGACGGTGCGGCGCCGTGCGGGCGACAGCAGTGCGAAGTAGTCGAGCCACTGCGCGGCGAGGATGCCGCGGTCGAGGATGTCCTTGGCGATGTCGACGATCACCGGCAGCGAGTGCGCCAGGAGCAGCGGCATCAGGCGTTCCGCATCGCCGGGACCGAGCAGCCCCCGCCGCCGCCCGGCGGCCAGGAAGTCGGCCACGACCCGGCGGGCCCCGGCGAGGTCGTCGCCGCAGGCGTGCACCGCGGTGTCGGCGAGCCAGGCCAGGTCCAGCAGCCGGTCGTGCACGTGCAGGTTGTCGAAGTCCAGCACGGCCACGACCCGCGCCGGGGCCTGCGGGGCCAGCAGGAAGTGCTGGAGGTGCAGGTCACCGTGGACGACCGCCGGGCGCGCCGCGGACCCGGACGCCCCGCCGGCCGGGTCACGGCGCAACAGCGGTGCGACGGCGGCCAGTTCGCGCAGGACGGTGGCGGCGGCGCGGTGCCAGCGGTCGTGGCCGGCCGCCGCCTTCGGTAGCAGCCGCCGCTCGGCGTCGTCGAGGGCCGCCGGCCAGTGCTCCTCCTCGACCAGCCGCGGCAGATGGACGGTGGCGAGCTCCTCGGCGGTTCCCGGCGGCAGACCGTCGAGCGCCTGCCGCAGGTCCAGGCCGGTGCGGACGATCGCGGCGGCGTGTGCCCGGCTGCCGGTGCTGACCGTGCCGTCGCTGCGGGGGCTCAGCTCACAGACGACGCCGTCGTGCCGGGCACCGGGGCTACCGTCCGCGGTCGGCACCACCGGGAGGACGGGGACCCCTTGGTGGCGGCAGTGGGTGAGGATGCGCTCCTTGAGCGGGGCGAACCGCTCGGCGCGCACGGCCTCGGCAGTGAGCTGCACCTTCAGGACGTGGTCGGCCCCGGGGCCCGTGACGTGCCAGAGCCCCGCCGTGTGCGTGAGGGGTTCGGCACCGCCGACGGTCAGCGGAGCCAGTGCGCCGGCACCCCACCGGGCGCCCCAGTGGACGGTGAGGACGTGACGTATCCAACCCTCGGTTCCTGCGGGGGCGGTGACGGTCATCGACTCTCCTCTCTCGCTCCTCGGCCCTCCCGGGGGAGCACGGTCAGTCGACGTCGTAGAACTCTTTGCCGTCGAGGTAGCGAACGGTGGCGAGGTCGCGCAGTACGACATCGAGCACGTCGTGGCGCAATTCGACGAGCAGGGGGTACGTCAGGTCGTCGACGGTCGGTACGATCCGGTCGCCGGGTCGACGGAATTCCCGCACACCGTGGTAACTCTCCAGTTTCTTGAGCGCGTCGAGGCCCTGATATCCCCGCAAGGTCCCCTCGACCGGAGAGATCATCGGCGCGCCGGCGATGAACTGCTGGACCTCGTAACGTTCCGGGCAGCGCGCGAAGAACCGCTCCGGATCGGTATAGGCGTCCACCGTCCAGTTCAACTGCGATTCCCCGATGCCCATCCGCGCGTAATGGTCGGTGTACCCGCCTCCCATCCGCGCGCCGATCTCGATCAGACACGGACCGGTCGGGGTCAGCTTGACGTCGATGTGGGCCGGGCCGTGGCGGATGTCCATCGCGTCCAGGACCTGCTCGCAATAGGCGACGACCCGGTCGATCTTCTCGCCCTCGTGCGGCAACAGGACCAGACCGTCACAGAGGTCGAGGACCCCGTTCGCGGTGATCTGGGTCGCGGTCCAGATGTCGCACACATGGTGCTTCCCGTCCCGGCTGACGGTGTTGATCGCGTATTCGGTGCCGACGAGGTATTCCTGCGCCAGCACCGCGTCATTGGGCATCGAGAAGATGTTCTCCGTGCCGGCCAACGCTTCGTACGCACGCACCGCCTGCTCGGGGGTGTCGCAGTAGTGCACGCCCTGACTGCCCGCGCTGCTCAGCGGCTTCACCACGATCCGGCAGCCCAATTCCCGGTGCCAGTCGGCCAGTTCCCCGGCGTCCTTGACCAGCAACTGCTGTGCGCCGCGCAGTCCGGCCGCTTTGATCGTCTCGATCATCACGTACTTGTCGCGCCGGGCCGGACTCTTGTCCGTCCCGTTCGTCAGCAGCCCCATCTTCTCGCTCAGCAGATCCGCGAAGGGGACACCGAACTCGCTGTCCGGAAGGACCGCGACCGGCTGGTAAGCGGAAAGCCGCTCGATGGTGCGGTCGAGGTCGCCGTCATGAATGACCTCGCCGACATAGCCGGTGGGCACGACCTTCTCGTACATCTTCGGGCGCACGGGAGCGCTCTGCACGTGGACGGACGCGTATCCGGCCTTCTCGAACTCGGAGACCAGGCCGCCGGAGAGGCCGGCGGGGCTCGCGTCGACGATCGCGACGTAACCTTTTCGCATTCTTCTCGCCTTTACTGATCGCACGCACTCTGAACGGACAGCGCCTTCACCGCGGTGGCACCGGGTCGCTGGCCGGCAACAGCCTCCGCACTTCGTGCAGGTCCGACGCGACATAGTCGGCCGACGCATGGTCGAGATGGCGCGTGAGCCGGATCGGGACCGCAACGACGGTGCAGCCGGTGGCGGCGGCCATCCCCGTCAACGAATCCTCCACGGCCAGGCATCGCGCCGCGGGCACACCCAATTCCGCGGCCGCCACCATGTACGCCATCGGATCGGGCTTCTTCCTGGCCACGTCATCGCCCGACACGACCACCGAGAAATGCCGCTCGACCGCGAAGTGCCGAAGCCAGCGGGTGACCCATTCCCGGTCGGACGACGACGCGACGGCCAACGGTCGCCCGGAAGACCGGAGTTCATCGAGCAGGACGTCCGCTCCCGGCAGCAACGTGACGTACTCCGGAGTGAAGAAACGGTCCCACTGGACGGCGAGCCGGGCCCGCAACTCCGCATCGGTCAACGGGACCGCCGCCCGCTGCCGAAGGACCTCGAAAAGAGCCGGGTATCCGCCTACGTGACCACACACCTCACGCGCCCAGAAGTCGGGGCTGAACTCGGCACCGAATTCCTCGAAGAGCGCCGAACAGGCCAGGAATTCCGGCCGCACCGAATCGATGAGCGTCCCGTCGAGGTCGAACACCACGGCGTCGAAGTCGATTGAGCAATCCATGTGTCCCCATCCCTCACCGGCACAGCCGGAAAGCCCTTGCGGCGCGGTGCCACGTCGGCCCCGCGGCCGATACGGGACGGGTGCGCAACGCCTCAGCCGAGCGCCCGCACCACGCGCGCCGGGTTACCCACGGCGACCACCTCGTCCGGCAGGTCCCGCGTCACGACGCTGCCGGCCCCGACCACCGTGTTGGCGCCGATCGTGACGCCCGGCAGGACGATCACCCCGCCGCCGAGCCAGGCACCGTCCTTGACCCGGATGGGTTGCGCGCTCTCCCACATACCGTGCCGCAGCTCGGCGGAGTGCGGATGATTGGCGGTGTAGAGCTGACAGCGGGGACCCATCCGGACGTCGGCGCCAATGGTGATCGGCGCGCAGTCGAGAAGAACGGCATCGAAGTTGATCCGCGACCGTTCGCCGATCTCGATGAAGAACCCGAATTCACAGAGGAATCTGGGCACCACCCGGACGCCCTGCGCAACGGATCCCAACAGCTCCGGAAGGAGCACATCCCTTCCCCGTTGGTCCCCGAGCGCCGTGGCGTTGAAGTCGTCCAGCAGTCTTTCGCACCGCTTGCGGTACGGCCGTAACAAGGGGTCGTTGGCCAGATAGGGCTCGCCACTCGCCATTCGGCTTTTGAGCTCGTCGAGTTCCACCGTCCACACTCCCCCTCAATGGCCAGGATGCGGTAGGAGCGGAATCCGGGTGATCGGGGGCCGGACAGGCCGGCCCCCGATCGAACTACCCGGACGCTCAGCGCTGGTAGTGAACCTTGATGGAGCGACCCTCGACCGGCTTGGCAGCGAGTGCAATCTTCTTCATCACGCTCTCCTTTCGGATGGTGAGCCCGTTTGGCTCGCTGCACAGTCAACCCGCGCAGTGACGTCGGCGGCATCCGTCGGACGACCGGTCCGGAACGGCCGGTGCTCATCGGGTGGGCCATCCGCCGGCGCCCTCCGACGCGGTGACGTAACCACCGCATCGGTAAGACGACTTGACTACGCAACGCGACCGGGAATTCCTCGGCGCCGCCAGCCCGCGTGGGAAGCCACGTCACTCTACTGATGCGCCGGGCAATCCCTTGTGGCGACGGGTGGGGGCGCCCACCCGAGCCCGTCACCTATCGGACGCGTCGGACCGGTCGCCCGACGGATGCCGCCGCCCGCGCCGCACCGGTTCACTGGGCGTCGAGCCAAATGGGCTCGCCAACAGAGAGGAGTGCGTGATGAAGAAGATGGATCTCGCTGCCAAGCCGGTCGAGGGTCGCTCCATCAAGGTTCACTACCAGCGCTGAAGCATCACGAGATAACCGATCGGGGGCCGGGCACACCGGCCCCCGATCCTCAAGGAGAAGCCATGCTGTTGCGGCGCGCACACAACCTCGTCTGCTATTGGCGCGACGGGTCCTTCGTCATCCAGAACTACCTCGGTGGCACACCGATCTCGCTCGCCCCGATGGCCGCCGACATCCTCGCTGCGTTCACCGACTGGACGACCGAGGACGACGCCCTGACGGCATTCCCGGAATACGACCCGGACTCCTGCCGCGCGGCCGTGCGGGAACTGCACACCTTCGGTTTCCTCGTCTCCGAAGGCGAGAGCGAGCGCGACGCACTGCTGGCCGCGCACTGGGAGACCTGGTCGCCGGAGGCCACCGCGCTGCACTTCTCCAGCAAGGACGCCGACTACACGGAATCACCTGAGGTCAACGCCGATTTCCGGGCCGGAAAGCGTCCCGCTCTGTTCAAGAACTACCCGACCGCGGACCGGATCCTGCTTCCCCGCGGCCCCCTCGACGCGGACGCCGACTTCGTCCGGACCCTTTACCAGCGTCGCACCCACCGGAGTTTCGCGCAGGTGGATCTGCCGCTGCCGCTGCTGTCCGGATTGCTGGCGATGGTGTTCGGCCCCAGCGAATTCCTCGACGGTCAGGACTTCGGGGCCCTGATGAAACGCACCAGTGCGGCGGGTGGTGCCCGCCACGAACTGGAGGCGTACGTCGGGATTTTCGCCGTCGACGGGGTTACTCCGGGGCTCTACCACTACAACTGCCTCGAACACTCGCTGGAACTGCTGGACGGCGTATTCACCCGCGAACAGGCGGCACACCTGTGCTTCGACCAGTCCGGGGTCGGTGACGCCGCGCTGGTGGTGTTCGTGACCGCCGTGGTCGAGCGCATGAGCAGCAAGTACCGGGCGCCCCGCGCCTATCGAGTGATGTTGCTGAACGCCGGTCACCTCGGGCAGACCTTCGCCCTCACCGCCACCGCGTTGGGCCTGGGGCCGTTCCAGACCGCGGCCTTCCGCGACAGTGAGGTGGAGGACGCCCTCGGCGTGGACGGCATCCGCGAAACCGCCCTCTACGTCCTGGCCGCCGGGATGCCGGACGACCAGTCGGACGCCGGCTACACCGCCGGACTCGACGCCTTCCGGCAGGCGGTGCTGTACCCGCGGCACGACCAGGACGGCTGAGCGGATCCGCAGACCGCGTCGGGACGCGAGGACGACCGCAGCCCGACGCGGCCGGTACCGGCCGCCGGTCGGCCGCGCCCGCTCAGGTGCGGACGGTCGACGGCTGCTCCGCCCCCTCCGGCCGCACCGCCCGCAGTTGGTGCCGGGACGTGATGCCGAGCTTGGGGAACACCTTGTACAGGTGGTGCCCCACGGTTCGCGGACTGAGGAACAACCGCGCCGCGATGGCGCTGTTGCTCATCCCCTGGGCAGCGAGGCGCACGATCTCCAGTTCCCGGGGGGTGAGCCGGTGTGGTGCGTCGCCGGGACCCGCAGCCGGTTCCTCGACCTGCTCACCGGCGGCCCGCAGTTCGCACAGCGCAATGTCCGCCCAGGGCGTCGCGCCGGCTGCCTGGAACGACTTCAGCGCCTGGTGGAGGTGGTCCCGGGCGGGCTTGATGCGGCGGGCCCGGCGCAGCCACTCCCCGTAGAGCAGGTGGGTCCGCCCGGCTTCGAAGGCTGAGGGGGCATCGGCCGCCAGGGCCGCGGCGAACAGGGAGTCCGCCGCGTCGTGGGCGGCGAGCAGTGCCCGACACCGCCGCCATGTGGTGTGCAGGGCGGGCACGTTCGCGGGCGCGGCACAGCGTTCCCACTGCTCCAGGGCCGAACGGGCGAGCTCCGGCTGCCCGGCGCGCACGTACGCTTCGACGAGGTCGGGCAGCACGAGCCAGCTCATCATGAAGTGTTCCCCCTGGGCGCCGGGCGTGGTGACCTCGCGCAACAGCCGGGCGGCGCCGGACGCCTTGCCCTCGGCCAGGGCGTTCAGGCCCAGCGACCAGTACGTGAGCGCCGCGGTGGACGCGAGGCCCTGCGGCACGGCGAAGTCGAGGACCTGCTCGGCCAGTTCGCGGCACCGGTCACCCTCGCCGCGGGCGGCCGCGATCCAGGCGAGCACGGCGCGCAGGTCAGCGGCGGCGGCGCGTTGCCCGGTCTCGTCGGCGGGCGGGAGCGCTTCGGTCGCGAGCGCGGTCGCGGCGGTCCACTGGCCGGTGATGAGCTGGAGCGAGACGAGGGGGAGGACCGACAGCGGAAGGGCCCCCAGCGCACCGTTCTTGCGCAGCGTGGCGACCGCCCGCTGGAGGGCGTCCAGGGCGGATTCGGTGTCGCCCGTCAGGTGCGGCAGAAAGGCCGGCGGCCACATCCACGGCCGGGCGTCGGCCGTGCAGTACCAGAGTGGGGCACGGTCGGCGGTGGCACGAGGGCGGTACGCCGGGGAATCGCCGCGGGGCGCCGCGTCGCACGACAGACCACCCAAGTACGCGAGCTGCGCCCGGAAGTGGTCCGGAACCCAGCCTGTCGAGGACCGGGTCCGCTCCAGGAGCGCGGCGATGCGTCCCAGTTCCTGCGGACGGTTCGCCACCCACGCCGAGCGGGCCGCCAACACCAACATCTCCTCGGCCAGCCCCGCGTCACCCTCAAGGACGAGGCGGGCGCCGTCCAGGAGCGTGCGGCAGGCGAGCCCGGGGTTGCCGCCGGCGTGGATGACGGTGCCGCGCACCCGGGCCGACCGGGCGCGTAGCGCGGGCTCGGAGACCAGGGTCTCGGCCTCGTCGAGCAGGGGCAGGGCGTGCGCGGGATCGGAGGCTTCCCAGGCACATGCGGCGGCGTCGATGAGCCAACGTGCCCGCGCCCGGGGCGTGGTGGCGAACGCGGCGGCCCGGCGTAACGCCCGACCGGCGGTGATCACGCCGCCCGCGCGCCGGGAACGGTCCGCGCAGAGTGCCAGCAGATCGGCCACCGTGTCGTCCGCGCCCATGGTGGCGGCCGCCAGGTGCCACACCCGACGCTCGTCGTCCGCGGCCAAGCTGCGGGCCAGTGCATGGTGCGCGGCATGGCGGGTGCGGACCGGAGCGGCTTGGTAGAGGGCGGAGCGGACCAGTGGGTGGCGGAAGCGCACGCGCTGCTCGTCCAGGTCGATCAGCCCGGCCGCCGCGGCGGCATACAGGTCGGCGGTCGCCGCATCCCGGTCATCGCTGGCGTCGAGGATCGCCGTGAGATCCCCGTCGCGCTCGATCGCCGCCAGCAGCAGGGCATCGCTGTGCCGGTCGGACAACCGGGCCGTACGGTCCAAGTAGATCTGCTGCAAACGGGAGTTGAGAGGGAGGTGTTCGGGGAGCGGAGCGCTGCCCCGCAACTGTTCGGCGGTGAGCGCGGCGGGCAGTTCGCACAGCGCGAGCGGATTGCCTTCGGCCTCGCGCAACAGGCGTTGACGCACCGCGCGGACCGCCTCCGACGCCGTACGGGCCAGCAGCTTCTCGGCGGCGTCGGGGGGCAGCGGCCCCAAGGCGAACTCGGGCAGGCCCGGGGCGTCGAAGCGACCGCAGCCGTCCCGGGCGGCGAAGATCATCACCAGGCGCTCCGCCTCGATCCGCCGGGCGATGAAGGCCAACGCGTCGGCGGACGCCGGGTCCAGCCAGTGCGCGTCGTCCACGAGCACCGCCACCGGTGCCTCCTCGCAGGCGTCGGACAGCAAGGTCAGCCCGGCCAGCGAAACGAGGAAGCGGTCGACGGGGGCCGAGCCCAGCCCGAACGCCGCGCGGATCGCCTCGGCCTGCGGATCCGGGAGCCGATCCAGCCGCGGCAGGAGCGGACGCAGCACCTGGTGCAGGCCCGCGCAGCACAGCTCGACCTCGCTCTCCACGCCGACGACACGCAGCACCCGTACGTCAGGAGGGACGGTGTGCGCCAAATCGTCCAACAGCGCGCTCTTGCCGCTACCGGCCGGGCCGCGCAGCACGACCGAGCCGCTGCGCCCCTGCCGTGTGCCGCGGACCAGATCGGCCAGTCGCCGCTGTTCCCGCTCCCGCCCCAAGATCATGAGATCGGTGTCCCTTCGTCATGACGTCAGTCGCGTGACGGATGCTTCGTCCCCGCACGTGTCGGATGACTTCTGTCACTTGACCATGACGGGACAGCGGTGGTCCACGTTCTCCAACTTAAGTATGTCCGGGCAGGTCATGTGTCAGATAAGGGTCAATACCGCGGGCCGGTTTGGACCTTCCGCTCGTACGGTGCGTCACGACCGAAGAGTCACATGAGAGACATCGGCCACCGGCCACCGGCCATCGATGAACGGTCATTGCTCATTGGCCATCGCTCATCGCTCATGCTCATCGCCGTCGTGCGTGACCGGCCCGCCGAACGCGTCGCCCCGGTCGGTGTTCGTGCGCGCGCCCGGGCGATCGGCTCACGGAGCGAGCGGGTCTGGGCGCAGTACCAGGGCGAGGAGTCCGGGGAACCGGGCGTCGAACTCCTCGCGGCGCAGGCGGTTGACCCGCCGCGGCCCCGCGTCGCGCTGCTCGACGAGGCCCGCTTGGCGCAGCACGGAGAAGTGGTGGCTCAGCGCGGCCTTCTGCACCGGAACGTCGAAGCTGCCGCATGCGCGGGTCCAGTCGGCGCTGCCGGCGAGTTCGCGGACCAGTTGCAGTCGGACCGGGTCGGCCAGTGCGGCCAGTGCGGTCGGGAGCGGGACGTCGTCGGGGTGGGTGTGTGTGGGGGCGGCCCGGTGGCCGGTGGTGTGCGTGGTGTGGTCCGCCATGTCATGCCCCCTTGCCTGGTGTTCGATGAGGATCATACACTCCGAGTGTTCGAAACTCGTTGAACACTTGATTCGGTGAGGTGCATCCGTATGCGTGCGGTCCGGTTTGAGCGGTATGGCGACCCGGAGGTCCTTTCGGTCGTGGAAACCGAGGCGCCCGAGCCCGGCCCCGGACAGGTGAGCATCGACGTCGCCTTCGCCGGGGTGAACTTCGCCGACGTCAAAGCGCGGGCCGAGGGCTACCGCGTCCCCGCGCTGCCGTTCGTACCGGGACTGGACGTCTCCGGCCGGATCCGCGCGGTGGGCGAGGGGGTGACGGCGTTCCGCATCGGTCAGGAGGTGGCCGCGCTGATGCCCCACGGGGCGTACGCCGAAGTCGCCGTCGCCGACAGCGCGACCGTGTTCTCCGTACCGGACGGCCTCGACCTGCGCACCGCCGCCACCCTGCCCACCGTCCTCCCCACGGCCCATGCGCTGCTGCACGAAGTCGGGCGGCTGGGGAAGGGGGAGAGCGTGCTCGTCCAGGGGGCGGCCGGCGGCATCGGCACGGTCGTCGGCCAGTTGGCGAAGGCCGCCGGAGCGGGCGCGGTCTACGGCGTCGTCTCCCGTCCCGAAAAGGCCGACCACGCCCGCACCTACGGCTACGACGCGGTCTTCAGCACCGACGACTTCCCGGAAGAGGTGCGCCGGGCGACCGGCGGCCGGGGCGTCGACCTCGCGCTCGACCCGGTCGGTGGCGACACCTTCCGCCGCAGCCTGGACTCGCTGGCGGCCTTCGGTCGACTGGTCTCCTTCGGCAACGCCTCCGCGGCCGACCCCTGGCAGGTCGGCCAGCCCGAGCTCGTCCCGCTGGGCCTCTCCGTCGCCGTCCTCTCCGTCCTCTCCCTGGCACAAACCTCCCCCGACGCGCTGCGGGACCTGGCCCGACGCGCTTTCCGCACGGTCGCCGACGGCACCGTGGAACTCCCCGTCACCGCCGAATTCGCCCTCGCCGACGCCGCCGAGGCCCACCGACTCCTCGGCAGCCGGACCAGCACCGGCAAACTGCTGCTCCGCGTGGGGGCCTAGCTATTCGCGCAGCGCCCGGCGATGGTCGTCGTTGCGGAGGGTGGCCAGGGCGAGGGCTCCCAGGGAGCAGGTGGCGATGACGTAGTAGGCGGGGACGTCGGGATCGTGGGTGCGGCGGATGAGTTCGGTGACGAGGAGGCCGGCGCAGCCGGAGAAGACCGCGTTGGCCAGGGCGTAGGCCACGCCGAGGCCGGTGGTGCGGACCGGCGTGCGGAACATCTCGGGTGGCCAGCAGTGACCGCCCCGGGCTCGTTCCCACGGTGTTCTGGAGGTAGGAGGGCAGGACCACGAGGAACGTGTAGCCGGCCGCCGACCAGGCCATGAGGCGTCCGCATCCGAGGACGACCGCCCGTGCCGTGCTCCGCAGGGGTGCCGGGGGCGTGGGCGGGATGCCTGCGGAGGCCGCGGAGTTGGGCCTGGTGCGGTGCCTGGTGCGGTGGAACGCCGGGGATTCCGCCAGGCCCAGTCGTAGCCGCAGGGCGACCGCGCCCATCGGCAGTGCCGCCAGGAACGGCAGTCGCCACCCCCACACCGCGACCTGTGCCTCCGACAGCACGGCGGTCACCAGGGTTGCCGCGGCGGCTCCCCCGAGCAGGCCGAGTGCGACGGTGAAGGACTGCCACGCGCCGTACCGCCCCCGCTTCCCCGCGGGCGCACACTCCGTCATCAGGGAGACCGCACCGCCGAACTCCCCGCCCGCCGACAGGCCCTGGACGATCCGCAGCGCCGTCAGCAACCAGGGGGCGGCCGCGCCCGCCGTGGCATACGTGGGCAGCACCCCGATCAGCGTCGTCGCGCAGGTCATGGTCGTCACCGCGGCGATCAGTACCGGCCGGCGCCCGAAGCGGTCGCCCGCCCGGCCGAGGAGGAGCGCGCCCAGCGGCCGGAAGAAGAAGGCCAGCGCGAAGGTCGCGTACGTCCTGACCAGGGCCTCTGCGGCTCCGCCGCCGTGGGGCGTGAAGAAGTTGGCGGCGACGACGGTGGCGAAGTAGGCGTAGACACCGAACTCGTACCACTCGATGAAGTTGCCGACCGCGCCCGCGGCGACGGCCCGGGCCCCGGGGGCCGTCCGGCCCGCCGCCCGGTGCGGCTCGTTTGTGGAGGTCGTCATGACAGGCAGCCTTCCCGCCGACCGGGTCCGCCGTGCCGGGGCGCGTCCGTGGAAGGACCGGATCGCTGATCGACGGGTCGCGTGCCACTCGAGCGCCCCGTCGCGGGGCGTCGCGCCGCGGCCCCGTCGGGTGTCTCATGAGCGAATGACGGTGTCCTCGCGTGACGTCGAGAAGTTGGCCGGCGCGATCGTCCGGAGATCGGGCCGTGGTCCGACGCTGGTCTCGCTGGAGGGGCCGGCCGGGGCCGGGAAGACGACCCTCGCCGCCGCGCTGGTCGACCGCCTCGGCGGGCACGGCCCGGCCGCGGTGGTGCACGGGGACGACTTCTTCCGCCCCCTGCCGTGGGCCGAGCGGGTGTCCATGAGCCCCCGGCAGGGCTATCGGCGCCTGTTCGAATGGCAGCGGTTGCGCGACCAGGTGCTGGTCCCGCTGAGCGCCGGTCGCGCCGCGTCCTACGAGCGGTACGACCGGGTCACCAACGGCCGGCGGCAGGACGCACCGGGGCGGGTCGCCCCCACCGGCACGGTCATCGTCGAGGGGGTGCTCACCGCCCGCCCGGAACTCGCCCACTTCTACCGGCTGATCGTCTTCGTCGACACCCCCGGTGACGTGTGTCTGCGCCGCCTGTACGCACGGGGTGCCGATGCGCAGCGGCTGGCCTGGCTCAGGACCTGGCGGGCGGTGGAACGGCACTACTTCACCAGCACCGGCCTTCGGAGCCGTGCCCACGTCACCCTCGTGGCGGGGAGGGGAGAGGTGACGTAGCGCCAGGGAAGCGGCGGGCGGGGGACTCGCCGGGGGTCAGGTGTCGGGGCCGCCCGTGAGGAAGCGCAGCGGGTTGCGGCGGGTCATCCGGTCGATGAGGTCGTGCGGGACGCCGGCGGCCCGCAGCCGGGGCAGGAAGGTCCGGAACAGGTGGCCGTATCCCGTGCCCCCGTGGGCGGACAGGTACGTGTGGCGGGAGACGTCGCAGGAGAGCAGGACGCGATCGGCGTGCCCGGCCTCCAACAGCGCGAGGACGAGCCGCAGTCGGACGTCGTCGTCCTGGTAGTGGTTCTTGCCGATGGTGTCGAAGGAGACGTAGGCCCCCTCGGCGGCCAGGCGGCGATGGGTGGCGGGCTCGTCCAGCAGGTCCTGGTGTCCGAGGGCGATGCGGTGCGGCGCCAGCCCCTGGCCGGTGAGCAGGCGGAGCTGGGCGAGGCCGCCGCGGCCGAGGTGGGCGTGGGTGGCCACCGACAGTCCGGTGGTGACGGCGGCCCGGGCCGCGGCGGTGAGCGTGCGCCGTTCCGCCGGGCTGGGCCGGTCGCCGCCGGTGCCGACCTCCCCGATGAGCCCGGGACGGATCCGCGTCGGTCCGATGCCCTCCTCGATCTCCCGCCGCAACACCTCGACCAGGGAGCTGGTGTCGCCGTCGCGCACCTCCACGGGATGGAACGCCTCGTGGTACCAGCCGGTGGCCGTCACGACCGCGACGCCACAGGCGGTGGAGATCCCGGCGAGCGCGGCCACGTCGCGCCCCATGCCGCGGCAGGTCTGTTCGACGACCAGGGACAAGCCGAACTCGCCGTGCAACAGGGCGAGTTCGTGTGCGATCGCGTCGGCGTGTCGGGCGTGGAGGGTGTGGTTGTGGACCCCCGGACGATCCAGGTCGAGCCGTAGGTGCTCGTGGGGCAGTACCGGGCCGCGCAGGGCGGAGGTGTCGAGCGGACCGGTGACGGTGCGGACCGTGGTCACGGGAGCCATGGGCCTTGCTTTAGCACGTCGGTGGGCACCGGGTGGCGCCCCGGACGCCCTCCGGCCCGCTCGTGGCGTGCCGGAGGGCGTCGGCCGACCTGGTGGTCGGGGGCGGGTGCCTGTGGCGTTCGGGCCTACACCGTCCGTTCCTTGAGCACCACGCCGACCGGAGGCGGGCAGTTCTCCTCGATCTTGTACTTGAGCGCCTCGGGGTAGTCGTGCCGGGCGAGGGCGACCCGAACGATGATCGGGCCGTGGTTGATCGGGTTGTTGGGCTCGCCGATCTTCTTGAGCAGTGCGGTGAGGTCGTCGTGGGTGGTGACGGTGCAGCCGTGCATCGGCTGTTTGTCGGTGCCGAAGACCTCGGCGAGCTTCTCGTAGTGCCAGGGGTGGAGCTCGTTGTAGAAGTCGGCCCCGTCGGAGGGCGGTGCGCCGTTCGGCTTGTAGTAGCAGGGGTGCACCAGCATCTGCTCGATGCCGTAGAAGCCCTCGTTGTCCAGTACGAACACCACCGGCTTCAGGCCCTGCCGGACGTGCGTGGACATCTCCTGGCAGGTCTCCTGGAACGAGCCGTCGCCGACGAAGACCATCGGTCGCTTGCCGGCCTCCAGGCGGCCCAGGCCCACCCCGGTGGCGAAGCCGACCGAGTAGCCGATGGACAGCCAGCTGTTCTGCGCCACGTACGAGGCGCGCTCGGGCATCCGCAGGTTCATCGAGCCGATCAGCGCGAACGCGGCGTCGCTGATCACGGTGAACGGGGTGGTGCGCTGACCTGCGCGGTCGACGGTTTGGGCGGCGAGGAAGTCGTTGAGGTGCCGGAAGAAGCTGTCGTAGGTCGGGTGCGTCGGGTAGGGGCCGCCGGTCAGGGTGTCCAGGAAGGCGGCGACGCTGTCCGGGACGTCGAGGCCGGCCTGGTGGGCGTCGGCGAAGTAGTCGGCGGAGAAGTGTCCGGTGCCGAACTCCTCGACGAAGGCGTTCCGCAACGCCAGGATGAACTGGGCGAGTTGGACGTCGGGGAAGTACGAGGCGCCCACATGCACCCCCTCATGGGCGGCGACCACCCAGTCATCGCCGATGGACAGCTTCCCGCCGAGGTTCTTCGACGTCGCCCAGGTGCCCAGTCCGATGCGGCAGCCGACGCTCTGGAACACCGCTGCCACGTCCGGATTGCTGGCCTTGCCGTTGTAGACGCCGCTGAATCCCGGGGTGTCCTCGGAGATCACGGACTTGGCGCCGACGGTGGTGCAGTACGGGATGAGGGTGGCCCGTACCAGTTCCTCGAACGGGTCGGCCAGGTTGAACCGGTCGATCTCCTCGCCGGCCCACAGGATCGGGTTGGCGCCGTGTTCCTTCACCAGCTTCACGCACGCCGTGACCGCGGCGCGCAGCATCTTCTCGTTCTGCGGGGTGAGCGGCCGTTCCTGCCGCCTCAGCCGGCCGTGCGGCGCCGAGCAGCTCTCCTCCCAGACGTCCTCCATGAACTCCAGGTAGACCGGCCGGCGGTGGGACAGGCAGGCGACGATCGCGTTGTCGATCTGACTGGGGGCCAACCCCGGGTTGGAGATCACCTGGGCCTCCACCGTCACCTGCCGGTAGACGTCGAGGTTGCTCTCCGGGCGCTGGGACATGTGCGAGGTGAGCAGGCCGATCGCCCGTTGGTTGATCCACTGCTCATACGTGGGAGCCCCGTTGATCGCGATCAGCGGGATGTACTCGGTGTAGCCGCCACCGATGGCGTTGAGCAGGTTGAACGCGCCCACGCCGTAGGTGACCGCGACCGCGCCGACGCCCTGTTCGCCCAGCTCGACCTGTGCGTCGGCGACCTTCACCCGGGCGTAGGCGTCCGCGGCCTGGCCGGCGCCGCCCTCCGTGGGGGTGCCCACCCAACGCACCTTGGTCTTGTCGTGCAGGGTCGACAGGAACGGGCCCAGGTGGTTGCCTGGCACGCCGAACAGGTGGGTGATGCCGAGCTGTTCCAGTCGGATGGCCAGGTACTCGGCCACCGTGCAGGTCTGGGAGGTGGTCATGACGTCAGTGCTTCCTCTCGCATCGGTTCCGTTGCCGCGGCGGACCCGCGGCGGCTGGTGGCTGCGGTGACGCCCGCGTCCCCCACGGGCGCCTGGTTGACGGCGATGGCGGCGCGTACGGCGGTTTCCACCGCCCCCTCGATCCAGGCGTGCTTCAGCGACACGTGCTCACCGGCGAAGTACACCGGCCCCTCGGGCCGGACCACATCCAGGTGGAAGCTGGTCATCTGGTGCGGGGTGTAGACCGCCGCCTCGCCGCACGCGTACGGGTCGCGCAGCCAACTCTGGGTCTGGCCGGCGCCGGTGGAGAAGACCTCGATCCGGCGGCCGTGCACGGACTGGAGGTTCTCCAGGGCGTAGCCGTAGCGCTCGGCGTCGTCGAAGGAGTCCCAGCGGGCGGCGTCGTCCGACCAGGAGTAGGCGGCCAGCACCACACCGCCCTGGCTCCCGGGGACCGGGTGGGAGGGGTAGTACATGAAACGGTTGGGATTGTCGGTGGTGGAGCCGCCGCCGTAGGCGTTGGTGGCCGGTCGCACCCCGCCGCGCAGCTCGGAGTTGCGGTAGTACTCCACCTGCTCCTCGCTGATCCGGCTCTCGTCCACGCTCGGGTGCGCGCCCAGCAGCCCGGTGGGCAGGTTCCGCACGCTCTGCGGAAGCGCCAGTGCGGCCTCGGCGTCGTCCTCGCCCCACTGCTGGTAGTAGTCGTAGAGACCCGGTGCGATCGCGTCCAGCTCCCGCTTCCAGTCCGCCTCGGTGAACTCCCACCAGCGCCGCGAGAACTCCAACAACACCTTGGTGGCCTGGTCGTAGTGGGTCTCGATGACCGCGCGGCGCTTCTTGTACGAGAACGGCGGGGTCACCTTGACGAACCGCAGGCTGGAGAACGGGATGGTGACGATCGCCAGGTCACCGGTCCAGGTCTGGGTCGCCGCGTACGGTTCGGCCTCGGGGATGGTCTGGATGGCGACGGCCGGACCGCCGGGACCGGTGAGTTCGCCGTGGTGCCCGTCGCGTCCCGGGTCGTAGTACTCCAGCCGCACCATCCGCTGACCCATCACGATCTGGTCCCGCAGGTCCTTGGCCAGCGTTTCCGGCAGCAGGCGACTGCCGCCCTCGATCTCCCAGTACGTGGCGTTGGGGTCGATGTCGCTGCGCCCCAGGAAGCTGTGGAAGAACGCCAGGTGGAGCCGCGAGGTCATGTTCTCGATGGTGCCCATCGCCTCGATGGCCTCGTCGCTGAACTCCGCGTACTCGCGCAGGAAGCGCCCCATCGAATAGCCGTCGAAATCGCGGACGACGTCGGCCCAGCCCGCCAGCCATTCCTTGAACGGCTTGTTGACCCGGGTCCCGTCGTCCTGCTTCACGGAGTAGTAGTCGCGCACCGGCTCCAGTGCCTGGTTGACCATGTGCGAGACGGTCAGCCGGGTCTCGCAGCCGGTGAGGTGGAAGCCCTCGTTGATGCTGGAGGGGTCGGTGGCGTACTGGGCGCGCCGCACCTGTTCGCGGTTGGTGCGGATCCACGCGTGGTTGAGCTTGTCCGGCTCCTTGAACTCCGGGCTGGGCGCGCCGTTGGTCCAGGTCCTGCCGTCCTTGAAGGACTTGTAGAACACCGGCGGGACCGGCGCGTCCTGGTTGCCGGTCTGCGGATCGACGTCGACGTTGAAGAACAGCCGCCGCTTCAGGCCGAGTTTGTCGATCAACGCCAGGGTCAGCGGGTGGAAGCTGGGCAGGCGCATCGCCCCGGCCTCCGCGTACTGCGCCGGGTCGGTGAAGGGCGACGGCTCCCCCTTCTTGGCGTGGAAGGTCTTGATCCGCCCGCCGACCCGGTTGGCGTTGGCCTCCAGGATCGTCACGTCGTGCCCGGCGCGGGTCAGCAGATCACCGGCGACCAGACCGGCGATACCGGCCCCGACGATCAGGATGCGCTTGGGCGGTCCGGGGGGATTGAGCCCGTTGTCGATCAGCACGTCGAGGTACCGCAGCTTGAGGTCCTCGTTGCCGGGCGCGGGGCCGACCAGCAGCAGTTCGCGGGCCAGCTGCTCGTAGGTCATCTCGTTGGCGCGTTCGGCCCCGGTGTGATGGCGGGCGGTGTTGGTGATCACTGTTCTCCTCTGCGGGCACGGGCCGGCAGCGCGGGCAGACGGGGACGGCACAGGGCTTCGCCCACGCGGCACCGGCAACCCTGGTTCTCGGGCATACGGAGACCACGTGGAGCGGGGAGGGCATATTCCGCTGTCAGCTGCTGCACGGCAGGTGGCACCAGCCCACCACCGAACCCGATGGTCCGCATGCGCAACGTGGCGATCGGGCGGCTCCCCACCCACCCACGTGCCTGGGCAGGGCCTTCCCCGGCCGCTGCCGACCCGGGACGGCAGCGCTTCACCCCCGACCGCCGCGGCGGCCGGCGACCGACGGTCGGCCGGTCCGCCGTGGACCGGGCGCACCAAGTCCCGCTGCCTCCGGTGCAGTTGGTGGACGGCAGCTGCCGGGTGGTCGGACTCCGGTCCGGTGTTCCCCTGGCTGGACGGCACAGTCAGCCCGGACGACGTGGACGAAACGTCCATGCCTGGCCGCACGCCCCTCCCGTCCCTCGCGACATGCACCGCGGCGAGTGACAATCGCGGGGAGGGATCGACGCCCAGGAGTTCCGGCGACGCCGGTCCGTGGTCCGCTCCTCACCGGGTGGAGCGGCGCGCCCGACGTTCCGCGGCGTGATCCATCGGCATCACTCGGGAGAGGTGATGAGGAATGTCTCCATGGCGGGTCCGTGCGCTGGAGGAGAGTGATCTGGACCAGGTGGTGCGCATCTGGGAGGAGGCGCCGGACACCACCGTGGACCTGGCGGCGAGCCTGGCGGAGGCGGTGAGCGCACTGCACGCCGAGGCGCCTGCCGTGGTCGCCGTCGTGGGGGACCAGATCATCGGCGCCGCGGTGTCCCTGATGGCACAGGAGCGTGCCTGGGTGCTGCGGATGGCAGTCGGCCGGCCGTGGCGGGGGCACGGCGTCGGGCAGGCGCTGCTGACGGCCCTGGAAGAGCGGCTGGGGCGGGCCGGCGTGCGTCGCATCGGTGCGCTGCTGCCGGACGGGGAGGCTGGGCAGCAGGCGTTCACCCGCGCCGGATACGTGAGCCGGCCGGACCTGTGCTACGTCGAGAAGCAGCTGACTGCGGACTCCGCCGAGGCCACCTTGCTCGACCAGCTCGGTGGGGCCGTCCCGGACGCCGGACTGTGGGACAGCATCGCGGGCATGAGCGCCGAGAAGACGCTGATCGAGCGCCGCCTGGTGCTCCCGCTGGAGCACCCCGAGGTCGCCGGGCAGTACCAGCTGGTGCCGCCCCGCGCCGTGGTGCTCTTCGGCCCGCCCGGCACCGGCAAGACCACCTTCGCGCGAGCCGTCGCCTCCCGTCTGCGCTGGCCGTTCATTGAAGTGTTCCCCTACCAGCTCGCCGATGACGCACACGGTGTCGCGGCCGGGCTCCGCCGACTGTTCGCCCGCGTGGAGCACCTGGAGCAGGCGGTGTTGTTCTTCGACGAGGCGGAGGAGATCGCCTCCGAACGGCACGACCCGACGACACTGGCACACCGGGTCACCAACGAACTCCTCAAGCTCATCCCGCAGTTCCGGCGGGGCGAGCGCCGGCTCCTGATCTGCGCCACCAACGTCGTACGGTCCCTCGATCCGGCGTTCCTGCGCCCCGGCCGCTTCGACTACCTCATCCCCGTCGGCCCGCCCGACCCTCAGGCCAGACGCGCCATCTGGATCCGCTACATCGGCCCCGACCGCGCGGCCGGCATCGAACTCGACGCGCTGGTCGAGGCCAGCGACCGCTTCACCCCGGCGGACATCGAGTACGCGGCGCGTACCGCAGCCCAGAGCGCCTTCGAACGCCACCTGGCCTCGGGCGAGAAGGAGGCCGCCGACCCGGCCCGGCTCACCGGCGACTACCTCCAGGCCATCGCCCACACCCGGACGTCCCTGACGGAGGAGGACATCCGGGCCTTCGACCGCGACCTCAGGACCGCCGCCCGAGTGTGAGGTAGGCCCCGACGGTGGTGGTTTCACGGTCGGCGGCGAGGGCCAGACAGACGCGGTCGCGGGACAACGGGAGGGTGCCGAAACGCATCCCGGTGGCGTCCCGGACCGCATTGGCCAGGGCCGGGGCGACCGGGGTGAACGGGCTCTCGCTCATCGATTTGGCGCCCAGCGGTCCGAGCGCGTCCGCGGTGTCGGCGAAGTACACCTCGGTCCGCGGCACGTCGCCGAAGGCCGGGACGTGGTAGTCGCGGAAGGTGGTCGCGACCAGGTGCCCGCCCTCGTCCAGCGGCAGCGACTCGTACAGGGCCGCGCCGACAGCCTGGGC
The DNA here is from genome assembly GCF_050471125.1 of Streptomyces sp. RGM 3693. Lineage (NCBI taxonomy): Bacteria > Bacillati > Actinomycetota > Actinomycetes > Kitasatosporales > Streptomycetaceae > Streptomyces > Streptomyces sp. RGM 3693. Next base: position 683,937 of record NZ_JBMPPQ010000003.1, on the reverse strand, counting down.
GACGCCGCCCTCGATCTGTCCGCGGCACTGCATCGGATTGAGGACCCGGCCGGCGTCGGCCGCATGGACGCTGTGCAGGATCCTGACCTCGCCGGTTCCGGTGTGCACCGCGACCCGGAAGCCCTGGACGTTGAACGCGACCGAACGGGGGGTGCCCTCGCTCGTCCCGGTCGCGGACAACGCCTCGCCGGCGGCCCGGGACTGCGTCGCGAGGTCGGCGAGCGGGAGACGGGCCTCGCCACAGCGCACGTGGTCGCCGGCGAGCGCACAGGCTGACGGATCGATACCGGCGTAGCGCGCCCCGGCGGCGATGATGCGGGCGCGCAGCGCCTCCGCGGCACGGGTCACCGCCAGTCCCGCGACCACGATCCCGGTGGAGCCGAACGCCCCGGTGTCGTGGCCGACGCGGTCGGTGTCCGCGTGCACGATGCGGATCCGCTCGGGGCGCGTGGCCAGCACGCTCGCGGCGAGTTGCCGATGCACGGTCGTCGTACCGTTGCCGAACTCGACGGTGCCGACGGCCAGTTCATAGTACCCGTCGGCGTGTAGCGAGATCCGGGCCTCGGCGTGGTGCCCGCGGGGCGGGATCGTGTCGATCATCCCCAGCGCCATGCCCTGTCCGACGCGCCACTCCGCTCCCGTCGGCGGGCGTACGCCGTTGCCGCGGTCCAGTGCCGCGCCGACCAGCGCCAGGCACTGGTCCAGGCCGTAGCTGCCGATCTCCACGTCGTCCGGGTCGGTGCTGAAGCTCAGCATCGGATCGCCCGGCCGGATCACGTTGCGTTCCCGGAAGGCGATCGGGTCCATGGCGAGCGCACGGGCGAGTTCGTCCAGCGCCGACTCGACGGCGAAGATCGTCTGGCTGAGCCCGTATCCGCGGTAGGCCCCGGAGGGCACGGTGTTGGTGTAGACGGCATAGCCGTCGACCTTCTTGTTCGGGCAGCGGTAGACGGCGATCGACTCGTTGCAGCCGTGGAACACGGTGCTGGCGTGGTTGCCGTATGCGCCGGTGTTGGAAATGACCCGCAGTTGCAGTGCGGTGAGGGTGCCGTCGCGCCGGGCCGCGGCCTTGACCCGCACGCTGACCGGATGGCGGACGACGGTGGAGGTGAACTGCTCGGCACGCGTGAACTCCAACTGCACCGGCCGTCCGGTGCGCAGCGCCGCCAGGGCGACCACGTCCTCGGTGAACATCTCCTGTTTGGCCCCGAAGCCGCCGCCGACGCGGCCGCACAGTACCCGTACCTTCTCCGCGGGCAGGTCGAAGAGGGTGCACAGGGCGTTCCTGGTGAGGAACGGCACCTGGCTGCTGGTCCGCACGGTGAGACGGCCGGCGGCGTCCAGCCAGGCGATCGAGGCATGGGTCTCCAGGTGCGCGTGCTGGAGGCGGTGGCTGACGTAGGTGTCCTCGTGGATGACGTCGGCCGTCGCGAAGGCCGCCTCGACGTCGCCGATGTCCCCGTGCACCTCGGCGGCGATGTTGCGGTCGGCGTCCGCGAGGTGCTGCGCGGGTCCCTTGTCGCCGTGCAGCACGGGCGACCCGGGCGTCATCGCCACCTCGGGGTCGAACACGTCCGGCAGCACGTCGTAGGTGACGGCCAGCGCGCGGCAGCCCTCCTCCGCGGCGGCCACACTGTCGGCCACCACGGCCGCGACCCGCTGCCCGGCGAAGCGGACGACGTCGTCGAAGAGCAACGTGTCGGCGGGGTCGAGGGTGGGGTCCTCGTGCCGTCCCGTCGAGTACGGACGGGGCGGTGCATCCTCGTGGGTGAACACGGCCCGCACCCCGGGGACGGCACGGGCGGCGCGGGTGTCGATCGCGGTGATCCGGGCGTGGGCGTGCGGCGAGCGCAACAGCTTCATGTGCAGCAGGCCCTCGACCTCGACGTCGAGGGTGTAGCGGGCCGTGCCGGTCACCACCTGCGCGCCGGCGGGCGCCGGCAGGTTCCGCCCGAGCGGCTGCCCCTCCGGAGCCTCCTCGACCCGTACGACGCCTTGGACGGCGTCCTCGATCGCACGGTAACCGGTGCACCGACACAGGTTCCCCTTCAACGACTCGGGGAGGTCCTGCCGTTGCTCGGCGTCGAGCGCGGCCACCGTCATGATCAACCCCGCCGTGCAGAAGCCGCACTGGAAACCCTGCGCCGCCAGGAAGTCCCGCTGCACCGGATGCAACCCGGCGTCGCCGACGAGCCCTTCGACCGTGGTCACCCTGCGGTCGGCCGCGCGGAACGCCGGAAACAGGCAACTGTGCACCGGCTGCCCGTCGACGTGCACGGTGCACGCACCGCAGTCCCCGGCATCGCAGCCCTTCTTCACACCGAACCAGCCGAGCTCCCGCAAATAGGTGCGCAGGCACTGCCCGGGGCGCGGCTCCCCGGTGAAGATCCGGCCGTTGACCTCGGTCCTCATCGCCGTCCCTCCTCTTGTGGTGACGACGCCAACGCGGACCGGATCTCCTCGGCGAACCGGACGGTCATGAGCCGCCGCCAGGCGGGGGCGCCGTGCACGTCGTCGTGGTAGAGCCTCGGCGGGACGGCCCGTTCCAGCGTGGCGAGGAGTTCCGCCGCCCCGGGCAGTCCGTGGAACGCCAGGCGGACCGGGCGGACGGTGGAGGCGGTCACAGTCAGCACGAACGAACCGTCCTGGGGGTTCCGCCTGCCGATGAGCAGCGCCGCGGAACGGCCGTGCGGGGTCAGCGAGATCCAACGCAAGGCGGTACGGCAACGCAGTGCGGAGGCCGGCAGCGTGACCGAGCGCAGCAGTTCGCCGGGTGCCAGCACGTTGCGCTGCGGACCGGTGACGAAGTCCACCGCGGCGACCTGCCGCGCTCCGCCGTCGGGCCGCCAGATGGTGCAGCTACCGTCGAGGGACGCGGCGAGCGCGACCATCGGGCCCGCGGGCAGAGACAGGCACAGGTTGCCGCCGACGGTGGCCTCGTTCCAGACCTTGAACGACCCCAGCAGCGCCTGCCGGCACTGGCCGATCAGCGGGGCGGCGGTCCACTCCACCGGCGTGGGGATGTCGGAGAGTTGGGACAGCGTGCAGGTGGCCGCGATCTCCAAACCGTGTGCGTCGACCCGGAACGGCTGCCAGCCGAAACCCCGCAGGTCGATGAGGCGACGGAGCCGCGGCTGAGGCTCGGAGAGCAGCCAGGTGCCGCCGGCGAGCCAGGCATCGCCCGGCTTCCAGGTCGCCTGGGCCGCGCGGGTGGGTGACGTCACGACCGCGGTGATGGTGTTGAGGTCCATCCGGTGCTCCCGGGCGTACGGAGGGAAGGCCGTCAGTACGGGTGGCGGTTCGGCTTGTCCGCCCACGCCTGGTAGGCATGGGCGCCCAACTCGGGATACATCTGCGCGATGGTGATGCTCCGCTCGCTCGGGGGCTTTCGGAAGTCCTCGTATTGGAAGGCGTCGCTGAACCCGATGCTCTCGGTGGCCTTCCAGTCGCAGCTGTAGTAAACGGCGTCGATCCGCGACCAGTAGATGGCGCTCATACACATCGGGCAGGGGGCGCCGCTGGTGTAGATCGAGCAGCCTTGGAGCATCCGCGCACGCTCCGGTAGGCCGTCCGGGGATCCCTGCGGGCGGGGCACCAACTCCAGCGTGTACGCGTTCTGGTGTTCCTCGGAGACCGCGGGCGCCTCGGGATTGAGGAATTGCGCCGCTTTCCGGATGGCTTCCACCTCGCCGTGCGCCGTCGGGTCCGCCGTCAGCAGTACGCGGTTCTGGCCCCGCGCGATGATCTGGTCGTCGCGGGTGATCACCGCGCCGAACGGGCCGCCCCAGCCCTTCTCGACGGACTCGACGGCCAACGCGACCGCCTCGGCCATGAATTCTCTGTGCCCCATGATCGGTGCCTCCGAGCAGAGCGTCGCGCGTGGTCCTTGATGGCCGGATGACCCTTGTCGGACAGGGGCCGCATTCGCGTCCCCTGCTTCATGTCAAAAGAACCCTCACGTCACAAGAATCGTCTACATCGAGCGAAACCTCGACAATTCAACAATTCGAAGGTGGAAGTTTGTACCATATGTTCTTTGTGGTTTAGTCTAGTAAGGGTGAGTTCCCGTGCAAGCCGTGGCTCCCACAACGACGTCGCGACCGTCGTGATCTCGCAGAAGGTCCGGGTGGGCCGCGAAGACGACTACCGGCGCTGGCAGGACCGGACGAGCGAGACCGTGCGGGGGTTCGCCGGATTCGAGGGTACGGAGCTGTATCCGCCGGAGTCAGTCGGAGACGATTCCGCCGGAGAAAACGAGTGGGTCGTCGTCTTCCGTTTCTCGCACCTCGACCAGTTGTCGTCCTGGCTCGATTCCGATGCCCGCCGCGAACTGATCGAGCAGGGCAGTGACCTGTTCGAGGAGCCCCCCACCCAGGAAGTCCTCGTCGGCGGCACCCCGGTACACGACTCCGTGACGGCGGTGATCTCCCACGAAGTACGGCCCGACCAAGAGCAGGATTTCGTGCGCTGGCAGGAGAAGGTGCTGGCGGCCCAGTGGGCCTTTCCCGGATTCATGGGATCGGAGTTGTTCCGCCCGGTGAAGGACGTCCAGGGCAAATGGGTAGCGGTCTTCCGATTCGACAACCGTCAACACCTCGATGCCTGGCTCGAATCTCCGGCACGCGAAAAACTCCTGGACGAGGGCCGCGCCTTCTTCGTCTCCTACGACGTGCGCAAGGTCGGGTCCGCGTTCGGCAGTTGGTTCCGCTTCGACGCAACTTCGGAAGAGGGCGCGCCACCCAACTGGAAACAGGCCATGTCCGTGCTGCTGGCCCTCTATCCCACCGTCAAGGTCCTGGACCTCGCCGTGGGTCCCCAGTTCGCCGCTCTCGGGATACCCGGATATCTCAGCCTGTTCCTCTCGAACGTGATGAGCGTCGCCATCCTGACGTGGCTGCTGTTGCCGTTGCTGAACAGGCTCCTCGCCTTCTGGCTGATGCCCGGCCGGGCACAGTCACTCCGCACCGATGTGACGGGCGCCGTGCTGGTGGTGCTGTGTTGGGTGATGTTCCTGGTGATCTTCGGTGTGACCACCGGTTGAGCCGTGCGCCGTGTGCAGTGCCGTCGCGCCAGGCAGCGGTGGATCTGGCACCTGCACGGGCTCGGCCTGCCCTGCCTGGCCCGGGGCGGGACGTGGGGAAGCCATCTGTTCCCGTCCCCACAAACGGCGTGGCCCGCCCGCGGGATTCCTCCCACGGGCGGGCCACTGTGCTTGCCTGCCGCGACGGTGCCTACGGCTGGGCTGCGCCGCCGGTCCGCAGGTCGCGCCGCTGCTTGAAGCGGTCCGCGGCGATCAGCGCCGCCACTACGACGGCGGTGCCGGCGAGTTGGTGACGGCCGTCCGAGGAGGTGGCCATCACGGCGAAGACACCGAGGATGGCCGCCAACGCCAGCCACGTCAGATACGGGAAGCCCCACATCCGCACCAACAGCAGCTCGGGCGTCTCGCGCTCCAGGCGGCGGCGCATCCGCAGCTGGGTCAGGCAGACGATGGTCCAGACGACCAGCACCGAGCAGCCGGCGATGTTCAGCAGCCAGGCGAACACCGTGGTCGGCCAGACGATGCCGGCGATCACGGCGACGAAGCCGAACATGCAGGACGCCACCACTGCCGCTGCCGGCACACCGTTGGTGACCTTGCTCAGGAAGCGCGGGCCCTGGCCCCGGGTGACGAGGGAGTACGCCATGCGGGACGAGCCGTAGATGTTGGCGTTCATCGCGGAGAGCAGCGCCACCAACACCACGATCTGCATGATCGTGCCGGCCGCCGGGATGCCCAGCCTGTCGAGCACGGTGACGTAGGGGCCTTCCGTGGCGACCTTCGGGTCGTTCCACGGCACCAGGGTGACCACCACGGCCATGGAGCCGATGTAGAAGACGGCGATGCGCCACACGGCGGTACGGACCGCGCGGACCACGTTGCGGCTCGGCTGGTCGGACTCCGCCGCCGCGATGGTGACCGTCTCCAGACCGGCGAAACCGGAGATGGTGGTCAGCAGTCCGGCGGCGAGTCCGGCGGCGCCGGTCGGGAAGAAGCCGCCGTGGCCGGTGAGGTGGCTCGTACCGGGTGCGTTGCCGAACACCCCGAGGATGCCGAGCACGCCCAGCACCAGGAAGGCGACGATCACGGTGACCTTGATGGTGGCGAACCAGAACTCGAACTCGCCGAAGTTCTTGACCGCGGTCAGGTTGCTGGCGCAGAAGAACACCATGAAGACCGCCACCCAGCCGTAGGCGGGGAGGAACGGTACCCAGGAGTGCATGATGGCGCCGGCCGCGGTCGCCTCGGCGGCCACACCGGCGCAGAGCATCAGCCAGTACATCCAGCCCGAGGTGGTGCCCGCCCAGGAGCCGAGTTCCTCCTCGGAGTGCACCGAGAACGAGCCGGTGGAGGGGCGGGCCGCGGACATCTCACCGAGCATCCGCATGATCAACATGACCAATGCGCCGGTGGCCGCGAAGAGGAGGACGATGGCCGGCCCGGCCGCGGCGATGCCGACCCCGGAGCCCACGAAGAGTCCCGCGCCGATGACCCCACCGAGCGCGATCATCGACAGGTGGCGCTGTTTGAGGCCGTGGGACAACGGGGGTGCAGCATCCTGCACGGCCCGCGGGGAGTCCTGGGGTGACCGGGTGATACTCCGAGTCATGGGCGTGCCTGTTCATTGCTTGAGACGATCATTGAGTCCACGAGTCTGCGGCGACACGCTGCGTCAACGGTGTGAACGCCCGCTATTCGGACGCCGCGCTCACGCATGGTGAATATGCGGACACGGTGTCGGCCGGCCGGTGCGCGCTCCGCGGCTACGTGAGGGGAGCCAAGCGGCGGGCGCGGGACGTCAAGAGGCCGGCGCGGAACGGCCGTTCACGGCGGGAGGGATCTCGATGTGCGGCCGGGGGTGGACTTACTAGGACGTCCAGCTATATATGTGCCGGCGAAGGCCCGCGGTGCAGGGAAGCCGGTGTGAACACGTCGGTACCGCACGGCGCGCCTGCCCCGGTCGCCACGACCGGGGCGGGCGCGGTGCCCACGGGCCGCGACTACAGCTCCGTGCGTACCGTCCGGGCCGCGGTGACCAGACTCTCCAGGGAGGCTCGGACCTCCGGCCAGTCGCGGGTCTTGAGTCCGCAGTCGGGGTTGACCCACAGGCGCTCGGCGGGGATGGCCCGCAGACCGGCGCGCAGTAGGTCCGCCGCCTCCGCCGGGCTCGGCACGCGCGGGGAGTGGATGTCGTACACACCGGGGCCGGCCTCGCGCGGGTAGCCGTGGGCGGCGAGCTCCCGGGCGACCTGCATGTGGGAGCGGGTGGCCTCCAGACTGATCACGTCGGCATCGAGGTCGTCGATGGCCTGCACGATGTCACCGAACTCGGCGTAGCACATGTGGGTGTGGATCTGGGTGCCCGGGCGCACCCCGCCGGTGGTCAGCCGGAAGGCTTCGGTGGCCCACGCCAGATAGCCGGGGCGGTCGGCGGCCCGCAGCGGCAGTGTCTCCCGGAGCGCGGGCTCGTCCACCTGGATGACCGATGTCCCGGCCGCCTCAAGGTCGGCGACCTCGTCGCGCAGTGCGAGGGCGACCTGGCGCGCGGTGTCCGTGAGTGGCTGGTCGTCGCGGACGAAGGACCAGGCGAGCATCGTGACGGGACCGGTGAGCATGCCCTTGACCGGGCGCTCGGTGAGCGCCTGGGCGTACGCCGTCCAACGGACCGTCATCGGCCCGGGGCGGGAGATGTCACCGGCGAGGATCGGCGGGCGGACGTAGCGGGTGCCGTAGGACTGCACCCAGCCGTGCCGGGTGGCGAGATAGCCGGTGAGCTGCTCGGCGAAGTACTGGACCATGTCGTTGCGTTCGGCCTCGCCGTGCACCAGGACGTCCAGCCCGGCCTTCTCCTGGAAGGAGATGACCTCCTGGATCTCGGCCTCGATGCGCGCCTCGTAGCCGGCGGTGTCGATCCGTCCGGCCCGCAGGTCGGCGCGTGCGGTGCGCACTTCGCCGGTCTGCGGGAACGAGCCGATGGTGGTGGTCGGCAGCAGCGGCAGGCCGAGGTGACTGCGCTGGGCGGCGGTCCGCTCGGCGTACGGCTGGGAGCGCCGGGCATCGGCCTCGGTGACGGCCGCGGCGCGGGCCCGTACGGTCCGGTCGTGGGTGATCGGGGAACCGGCCCGGGACGCCAGATCGGCGCGGTTGGCGGAGAGTTCACTGGTGATGGCGCCGGTGCCGCGCGCCAGGCCCTTGGCGAGGGTGACGACCTCGGCGGTCTTCTGCCGGGCGAAGGCGAGCCAGCGCCGGATCTGCGGTGCGATGTCCCGCTCGACCGCCGCGTCGAGGGGGACGTGCAGCAGGCTGCACGAGGCGGCCACGTCGACCCGATGCGCCAGGCCCAGCAGCGTGGCCAGCACGGACAGGGACTTCTCCAGGTCGTTGACCCAGATGTTGCGGCCGTTGACGATGCCGGCAATCAGGCGCTTGCCGGACAGACCGCCGACGGCGGCGAGCGCGTCCAGATTGGCCGCGGCCGCCTCGGTGAAGTCCAGCGCCAGCCCCTCGATCGGGGCCTTGGCCAGCACCGGCAGGGCGTCGCCCAGCCGGTCGAAGTAGGAGGCGACCAGCAACTTGGGCCGGTCGGTGTGGGCGCCGAGGTCGCGGTAGGCCCGCGCGGCGGCGTTCAGTCCGGCCGGGGTGCGGTCCTGGACGAGGGCGGGCTCGTCGAGCTGTACCCACTCCGCGCCCGCCGCCCGCAGATCCGCGAGGACCTCCGCGTACACCGGCAGCAGCCGGTCGAGGAGGGTGAGCGGGTCGAAGCCGTCGGCCACGCCGGGGGCGGGCTTGGCGAGGAGGAGGTAGGTGACCGGGCCGACCAGGACCGGCCGCGCGGTCAGCCCCAGGGCGAGGGCCTCCGTGAACTCCGCGACCTGCCGGGCGGAGTCGGCCGTGAACACGGTGTCCGGGCTCAACTCGGGGACGAGGTAGTGGTAGTTGGTGTCGAACCACTTGGTCATCTCCAGCGGTGCGACGTCCTGGGTGCCGCGGGCCATCGCGAAGTACCCGTCGAGCGGGTTGGCGGCGACCGCCGCGCGGTGACGCTCGGGAACCGCGCCGACCATGACGCTGGCGTCCAGGACGTGGTCGTAGTAGGAGAAGTCGCCGGTCGGGACCTCGTTGATGCCGGCGTCGGCGAGCTCCTGCCAATGGGTCCGGCGCAGTTCCGCGGCGGTGGCGCGCAGGGCGTCGGCGGTGACGCGGCCCTTCCAGTAGCCCTCGATGGCCTGCTTCAACTCCCGGTGCTGTCCCTGCCGGGGGTAGCCGTACACGGTGGCCCGTGCGGTCACGGCTTCGGGCTTGACGGTCACGGAGATCTCCTTCGCGAGATGAATCCCTGAGATCCCGGCAACGGGACGAGAGCGCGAAGGGGTGACGGAACCGGTGGAGCGCAGTCGCCCGACAGGGCGTGCTGGTCCGCCTGGTAGGTACTCCCCCAGACTTCGTCCGGGGGCACCCCCAGCCCGCCCTCGGGGTCACCGGGATGTCCGCGCACGAGTGCTTCGCGCACGGGCAGTTGGCAGGTCTTCGGACTCGCGGGCGCGTCTCGTGTCGTACGAGATTCCTAGTGGCCGTCGCTTCCCAGGCCCGGCCGGGCCCAGTGCGTATGACGGCGGTCGTTCCCACTCACCGCTGCGGGGCAGTCCCGGATTCCCACCGGGTTCCCTCTTGCGACGCCTCCCGCCTGGCGGGCGGGGCGAACCAGCTGCACGGGTCAGCCTACGGTGCGCGCCCGCGGCGCGTCGGGTCCCGTCCACCACGCGGAAGGTGAGATGCGACAACCGGCTGAGGCGTTTGCTCCGGGGCGAGGGTGGGCAAGGCCGACCGCGTGCTTCTGCCCGGCCCCGGACGACGGTGGTCGCAGTTGTCTCAGTGGTCCCGGTGCCCGTGATGGTCGCGGCAGTCGTCGAAATCCTGCGGGGGGCGGGCGACTCCCGGGGCGTCCATGGCCATGACGTGCGCCAGGCACCGTGCCCGCTGCGCGCGCTCGACCATCTGGTCGCTGTCCGATGCGGCGTTGGCCAGGCTGGCGCAGCACACGGTGAGCAGGAGGGCGCCCGCCGCGAAGGGCAGGGCGCGGAGCGGGGGTGGGGGCGCCAGTAGGGCCCGCACCCGCTGGGGCACCGGCCCGCCAGTCGCGGCCAGCACACCGGGCCGGGCGGCGGCGGAGGTGGCCAGGGCGGCCCGTCCGACGGCGCGGGCGACCACCGTGCGGCTGCCGACGCGGGCCGCCGCCGCTTCGTCGGCCCAGCGCTCCAGTACGAAGGCGCCGGCGTCGGCCATCGGGCGGAGCAGGGGATTGACGGCGGTGGTGAGGTGCCACACGACCTGGAAGAGGTAGTGCCGACCGCGGAGGTGGGCCCGTTCGTGCGCCAGCAGGGCCGCGCGCTCCTCGTCGCTGAGGCTGCGCAGCATGCCGCGGGACACCACGATCCGGCCGGGTGCGCCGGGCAGGGCGAAGGCCCGCGGGACCTCGTCGTCGAGCACGGTCAGTTCCGTGTCGCCGAGCATCCGGGCGCACTCCTGCCGGGCCTGAAGGACCTGCCGGACCTGCCGGACGGTGGCCACCCCCAGTGATACGGCGCTCCAGGTGAGCGCCGCGGCGCTGAGGGCCGCAACGGCGAGGGAGACCGGGTCCTCGGCCCGCAGTGCGGACACCGACCAGTGGCCCTCCCGGGCGACCTCGGGGATCTGCGCGAGGCCGGTGAACGCCAACAGGGCCAGCGAGCCGAGCCAGCCGATGGCCGTCACCAGCGCGGCGCAGGCCAGGGACCAGGCCGACGGTCGCGGCGGCAGGCGCCGGGCCGCACGGGGGGCGAGCACGGCGAGGACGAAGGTGATCAGGAGCGGGACGTACACACTGATCGTCACCGGCTCATCGCCCTTCGTCGGTGCGGTCGGCGTCGGGGCCGGCCAGCAGCCGGTGCAGCAACTGCTCGTCCTCTTGGGACAGTTCCGAGACGAAGCGGGTGAGCACCGCTTCCCGGTCCGAGCCGCGCTCCAGCAGGGTGCGCATCCGCTCGGCGGTGTGGGACGCCTCGTCCCTGGCGGGCGCATAGGCGTAGCCGCGGCCCGCGCGGCGCCGGACCAGCATGCCCTTGTCGTACAGGCGGGTCAGGATCGTCAGCACGGTGGTGTAGGCCAGGTCGTCGGGTAGTCGCTCCATGGCCTGGCGGGCGGTTAGTGGTTGCTCGGCGCCCCAGAGGGCGGCCAGTACGCCGCTCTCCAGCTCACCGCGGGCCCGCCTGCCGGATGCCTCGCCGCTGTCGTCGTGCTTCCGCTCGTGCACCGTTCATCGCCCTTCCCGTTCGGCGCCCCAGCCTACTCCGGAGCTACTACGGCTTGTAGAACGCGGGGATCCGGTTCGCGTGCGAAGCGTTCTCTGAGCGTTCTCCTACATGTTGTACGAGTTGATCTACTACATGTTGTAGAGTTTCGCCGCCCCCGCTCCGCTCCGGCTGCACCGCGGAGCGCTCGGTCCCCTGCTCCTGCTGCGGAAGAACACACCATGCTCTACCTCGGAAGCACGGCACACCTGCGCGCGCTCGCGGCCGCCACCCTGCGCCCCCGACCAGCGACGACGGCCACGACGACGCAGCGCGTCACGATCGTCTCCGCGAGCATCGGCGCAGGCCACGACGGCGCCGCCGCCGAACTTGCCCGCCGGCTCACCGCGGACGGCCTCACCGTGGACCGGTTCGATCTGCTCGACCTGCTGCCCGCCCGGATCGGCCGGCTGGTACGGGACGGCTACCACCGGATGCTCGTCCAGGCCCCCTGGGCCTACCAGCGCGTCTACCACAGCACCCAGCGCGCCGGAGGCGGCGGCCCACTGGCCCGGGCCCTGCTCCGCACCGCCGAGGACCGCATGCTGCGGGCCCTGCCGCCAGACACCCGCGCGGTCGTCGCCACCTACCCGGGCGCCAGCCGCGTGCTGGGCAACCTCCGACTCGCCGGCCGGTTGACCGTCCCCGTCCTCACCTACCTCACCGACTTCTCGGTGCACCCGCTGTGGGTGGCCGACGGCGTCGACGTCCACCTCGCGGCGCATCCGGTCCCCGCGGCCCAGGCGCGGCAGGCCGGGGCGCCGGACGTCCGGGTGCGCGGCCCGGTGGCCGACCCCCGCTTCCGCCCCGCCGACGCACGGGCCCGCGCCGCGGCCCGGGCCCGCTTCGGACTGCCGGCGAACGCCCCGCTGGCACTGCTGGTCGCCGGTTCCTGGGGCGTCGGACCGGTGCGGCGGGTGGCCCGGGAACTGCGCGACTGCGGTGCCGCCGTGCCGGTCGTGATCTGCGGCCGCAACGAGTCGCTGGCCGCGCAGCTGCGCGCCGACGGCATCGACCACGCCTTCGGCTGGGTGGACGACATGCCCGGACTGATGCACGCCGCCGACGTGCTCGTGCAGAACGCGGGCGGCCTGACCTCCCTGGAAGCGTTCGCCGCCGGCCTGCCGGTCGCGAGCTACCGCTGCATTCCCGGCCACGGCCTGACCAACGCCGCCGCGCTGGAGGAAGCCGGCGTCGCCGCCTGGATCCGCGACCCCGCCGACCTCGCGGAGGTCCTCGGCGACCTGATCGACGGACCGCGCGGGCTCCTCCAGCGCGAGGCGGGCCTCGCCCTGTTCGCCGGGGCGCCGGACGGCCCCGCCGCCGAGATCGTCCGGGTCAGCCGAACGGGCGCCCGCCCCGCCGCCGTATCGGCCCCCAAGCGGCGTGCCCGGCAGGCCCTCCGACGACTCGTCACCACCGCCGTCGTGGCCTGCACCGTCTGGGCGGGCGCGATCGGCACCGCGGTCGCCACCACCCACGACGGCCCCCGCCTGATCCACGCCCTCGGCCACGAACTCGACTTCGACGACGTGGCCCACTTCCACACACCGGCAGGCCACCACCCGGAGGGTCACCACTCATGACCCGCACCCGTCTGCTCCGCACCGCCGCCTACGCCGTACTGCCCGCACTCGCCGCCGCCCACGCCGCGCCCGTCGCCGCCACCTTCGGGCCGCTGCGCAACCGCGCCATGCCCCGCCTGGCCGGCCGGGGCAGCGCCGGCCACGTCGCCCTCACCTTCGACGACGGCCCCGACCCACGGTCCACCCCCTTCTTCCTGGAGACGTTGGCCGAACGCCGGGTGACCGCCACCTTCTTCCTCCTCGGCAGCCAAGCCCACCGGAGCCCCGGCCTGGTGCGCGACATCGCCGCCGCCGGGCACGAGATCGCGGTCCACGGCTGGCTCCACCGCCCGCTGCTCCTGCGCGGTCCCCGGGCCACCTACGACGACCTCGCCCGCGCCCGGGACCTGGTCGGCGACCTCACCGGCCGGGCCCCCGCACTCTTCCGGCCCCCGTACGGGGTGATGTCGACCGCCGCCCATCTGGCCGCCCGCCGCCTGCGCCTCACCCCGGTCCTGTGGACCTGCTGGGGCAAGGACTGGACCCCCTCGGCCACCCCGCAGTCGGTCCACCGGACGGTCACCCGCGACCTGCACGGCGGCGGCACGATCCTCCTGCACGACTCCGACTGCACCTCGGCCCCCGGTGCCTGGCACTCCGCCCTCGGGGCCTTGCCCCGCATCCTCGACACCTGCGCACAACGGGGCTACGAGGTGGGCCGACTCCGCGACCACGGCTGGCCCTGACCGGACCGGCCGCCCGCTGACCTCGGCGTTCCCCCTGCCCGTCGTACCCCAACTGCCTGGAATTCCGCCCCGGCCTGGCGGCTACCCTTGCGCCATGACGCTGCGCAAGTCCACCCCCGTGCGTGTTGACGCGATGCTTGAGGACCTCAGGACACTCGTCGAAACCGAGTCCCCCTCGCGCGATGTCGACGCCTTGAAGGCATCGGCCGAAGCCGTCGCCGCCGTCATCGAGCGCCGCCTCGGCGGGCGCGCCAACCTCGTCGAGAGCCCAGCCGGACCGCACGTCCACTGGTCGGCCGGCGGGGAGCCCACCGTGCTGATCCTCGGTCACCACGACACGGTGTTCCCGCTCGGCACCCTGGAACGCCGCCCGTTCACGGTCCGGGACGGACAGGCGACCGGCCCCGGGGTCTTCGACATGCTCGGCGGACTGGTGCAGGCCATCCACGGCCTGGCGACGCTCGACGACCGGTCGGGCGTCGAGATCCTGGTGACCGCCGACGAAGAGGTCGGCTCCCACTCCTCGCGCGCACTCATCGAAGAACGCGCCCTGGCCTGCGGTGCGGTGCTCGTGTTCGAGGGCGCCGCGGACGGTGGAGCCCTGAAGACCGGCCGCAAGGGCTGCGGCACGTTCCAGGTCTCCATTGCGGGCCGGGCGTCGCACGCCGGCCTGGAGCCCGCCGCCGGCATCAACGCCCTGGTCGAAGCGGCACATCAGGTACTGGCCATCGCCGCGCTCGACCGCCCCGACATCGGCACGACCGTGACCCCGACCCTCGCGTCCGCGGGCACCCTGGACAACGTCGTTCCCGCGAAGGCGACCGTCATCGTCGACGTCCGGGTCGAGTCGGCCGGCGAGAAGGACCGCATCGAGTCCGCGTTCGCGGCACTGGTTCCACACCTCGACGGGGCGGAGATCACCGTCCAAGGGGGCATCGGCCGCCCCCCGATGCCCGAATCGGCATCGACCGAACTCTTCGCGGTGGCACGGACGTTGCTGCCCGGCCTCGAAGGCACGGCGGTCGGCGGCGGAAGCGACGGCAACTTCACGGCCGCCCTGGGGATTCCCACGCTTGACGGCCTCGGCGCAGTCGGGGGCGGCGCGCACGCCGACCACGAGTACCTGGTGGTCGACGCCATGACCGAGCGGGCGAACCTCGTCGCCGGACTGGTGCACGCGAGGCAACACCCGGCCGGGGCCCGCCCCTGACATCAGCCGACCAGGCCAAGCAGACGCACCGTGCGGGTGGGAGGGAACGAAGACGGTCAGGCGGCGGACGGCCGGAGCGGTGGTGCCGTCGTCGACGGCCACGCCAACCGCAACAAGGGCCCCACGCCGCTGACGTTGGCGGACATTGGCACCGACGCCCCGCTGGACGTCACTGCCTGGGGCGCGGCGCACCGGCCCCGTTGACGTCCAGCGGTGCGCTCGCCCTCGGCGGCATGGCCGCCAGCGCGGCCTTCGCGATGTCCCGGGCCTCCGCCTCACAGGCAGGGTGCTTGGCGCGGTCCAGGTAGACCCGTAGCACGAGGTTGCCGTCGCGGACGTTGAGCTGGCAGCTCTTCGGGGCGTTGCCGGCGTCGGTGGTCGTCCAGTACGCCCCCTCGCCGAAGCCGAGCCCCGTCTGCTCGAACTCGCCCTTCAGGCTGTCGGCGAAGTCCTGCTGCTGGCGTTCGGTGCCGTTCTCGTCGGGGCGCGAACGGCGCAGTTCCCACGAAACGTCCGCACTGGGGGAGTAGTTCCAGCCGTCCGACTGCGGCTGGTCCCGGTCGAACCAGGAGCACTCGGTCTTCGCGCTGTCCGCCTGCTCCTGATAGACGTCCTTGTC
Organism: Streptomyces sp. RGM 3693; assembly: GCF_050471125.1. Taxonomy (NCBI): domain Bacteria; kingdom Bacillati; phylum Actinomycetota; class Actinomycetes; order Kitasatosporales; family Streptomycetaceae; genus Streptomyces; species Streptomyces sp. RGM 3693. Next base: position 668,430 of record NZ_JBMPPQ010000003.1, on the reverse strand, counting down.
CTTCCGCCGCTCCGCCCGCAGCGGAAGCTTGGACACCGCCTCCGAACACACCGGCATCGTCACGTACTTGTCCGGTGGCCCGCTGCCACCGTCGCGCAGCAGCAGGTACGCGCCCGCGCCGAGTCCCGCCGCGAGCACTGCCCCCGCCACCACCCACGTCACGGGGCGTCGGTGGCGGGGCGGCGCTGCGGGACTGTCGTACGTGGTGAGCATGGCCGTCCGCGGGGCGGGGGAGCCGGTGTCCCGCAGGAGTGCCGTGCGCTCGGGGTCGCCGTCGAGCAGGCCCGCGACCCGGGCCTGCTGCTCGTCGACCATCCGGTGCACGGCGGGCGGCCACGGCCGCGCCGCCGGGGCCACCGGGCCCAGGAGTGCGAGCAGTTCGCCCGGCGTGGGGCGCTCGGTCGGCTTCTTGGCCAGGCAGCGGGCGACGATCCCGTACAGGGACTGGGGAACACCGCTCAGGTCGGGTTCGGTGTGGACGACGTTGTAGAGCGTCTGGAGGGTGGACGGACCGGCGAACGGGCTGCGGCCGGTCGCCGCCAGGACGAGCACCGAACCGAGCGAGAACACATCGCTAGCCCCGGTCAGTTCCTGACTCTGCGCCTGCTCGGGCGACATGAAGGGCGGCGAGCCGACCACCCAGCCGGTGCCGGTGAGTTCGGTGGCGTCCCCGGACTCCGCCGCCCGCGCGATACCGAAGTCGATGACCCGGGCGCCGTCCTCGGCCAGCAGGACGTTCTCCGGCTTGAGATCGCGGTGGACGAGTCCGGCCCGGTGGATCTCGTCCAGTGCCGTAGCCAGGCCCACCGCCAGGCGGTGCAGGGCGCCCTCCGGCAGGGCGCCCGCGCGCTCCACGGCCGCTCCCAGCGACGGACCGGCCACGAACACCGAGGCCAGCCAAGGCAGTTCGGCGTCCGCGTCGGCGTCGAGGACGGCCGCGGTGTACGCGCCGGACACCTTCCGTGAGGCTGCCACCTCACGCCGGAAGCGGGACCGGAAGCCGTCGTCGGCGGCGTGCCGGGCGTGCACCAGTTTCACCGCCGCCGGTCGGCCGTCAGGTGCGACCCCGAGCAGGACGCGGCCCATGCCGCCCCGGCCGAGTTCGGTGAGCAGGGCGTAGGGGCCGGCCTTTTCCGGCAGCGGGTGCGCGGTGCTCACAGGGACTTCACCGCCGCGACACTCTGCCGGGCCAGGTCCTTGGTGAGGCCCTCACACACGCCCTTCGGGTAGTGGACGCCCTTGACCGCGATGAACAGTTCCAGATTGACGTCCCGGGCGTAGAGCACGCAGCTGCTCTCGGTGGAGTCCTTCAGCCACATGCCCTCCTCCACGAAGCCGAGCCCGGAGTCGCGCGGGGTGTGGGTGCCCATGAACATGCCCTCGTAATGCTCCTTCGCCTGTTCGGCGCCGGTGGGCCCGCCCGGACGGGAGGGGTAGAGGTCCCATTTGACGTCGATCTGGTCGCCGGAGCGGGTGGTCCAGACGCAGGTGGTCGACGGGTGCGTGTGTCCGTTGCCGTCGGACTGCTGCCACACGCCGGGGACGTTGCCCGACGGTGCGCCGAAACCGGCCGGGGCCTTGATGCTGCGGCCGGCCTGCGCACAGGTCGGGACCGTTTTGGTGTACCTGTCCGGCACCTTGGCGAGCGGCGTCGAGCCGGGCGTCGGCACGGGCTCGGGGAAGACCGAGTAGTACACGTCGGTCGGGCCGAGAACCAGGACGGTGACCGCAGCCGTCGCCAGCGCCACCCCTGCCACGATCGTGGCGAGCAGGCACCCGGGCCGGCGACGCAGCGCGGAGACCCGTGTCGTGGCGGCCGGAGTGGGCACGGCCGGAGTGGGCACGGTCGCCGCCGGGACGGGCGGGGACACGGGGGCGGCCGCCACGAGCCGGGTCGCCCAGGCCCGGCGCTCCGCGATCCGCTCGTACACCGTCTCCGGCCAGGGGCGCGCGGCGGGGGCGAGCGGGCCGATCAGATCGAGGAGTTGCCCGGGCGTCGGCCGCGCGGCCGGGTCCTTGGCCAGGCACGGGTCCACGATCCGGCGCAGCCGCGGCGGTACGGAGTCCAGGTCGGGGAGGTCGTGGGCGACGGCGTGCATCAGCGCCAGCGGCGAGTCCCCGGCGAACGGGCTGCGGCCCGTGCTGGCCGTGACGAGCGTGACGCCGAGCGAGAACACATCGCTCGCCGGGCCCGGTTGCTCGCCCCGGACCTGCTCGGGCGACATGAACGCCGGCGAACCGATCAGCGCGCCGGTGTGGGTCAGCTTCGTCTCGTGGTCGGCGGCCCGGGCGATCCCGAAGTCGACGACCCGTACGCCGTCCTCCGTCAGGAGCACGTTGGACGGCTTCAGGTCCCGGTGGACGAGCCCGGCCCGGTGGATGTCGTCCAGTGCCTGGGCGAGCCCGGCGGCGAGCAGCCGCACCGACTCCTCCGGCAGCGCCCCGCCCGTGTCCAACGCCTCGTGCAACGCCGGCCCCGGCAGGAAGAGCGAGGCGAGCCACGGCGTCCGCGCGTCCGGGTCGGCGTCGACGACCGGCGCGGTGTAGGCCCCGGACACCCGCCGCGACGCGTCCACCTCCCGCCGGAACCGCGACCGGAACCCGGGGTCCTCCGCCAGATCGGCATGCACCCGTTTGACGGCCACCAGCCGTCCGTCGGGCGCCACCCCGAGCAACACCTGCCCCATGCCGCCCTGTCCGAGCACCCCGACCGTCCGGAACGGCCCCACGTGCGTCGGGCCGTCCATTCCGAGCATCCGCATGCTGAATCCGCCCTCCCCCCAGAACAGAGGGGATCTTACTCAGACGGATCGACACGCGGACGCCCAGATGCTCGTCCAGTGCCTGAACGACGCATCCGGACGGCCCCGGAGCCCCGGCTCACGGCTGTCCGTGCGGCAAGTCGCGCTCCTCCGGGCGGTCACTACGCTGGTGAGTGGGCGGGCGACGAGGAGGTCATGATGCTCTTTCCCAACCGTTTTCCGGATCTGCTGACGCCCGATCCCCGGATGACCGCGGCGTTGACCACCGCCCAGGCGATGACGGGGACGATGTTTCCGACATTGGGGGTGCATCTGAACTGCCCCATCTCGGTGGCGGCAGTGCAGAATCCGACCAGCACCTCGCCGTCCTTCGCCTACGCCGGCTTCCGTGACACGGAGATGCACTTCTCTGGCAGCTTGCTGAAGGTGGCGGCCCTGATCGCGGCCTTCGAACTGCGGCAGAGCGCCTCCGATTTCGCGGTCACCGAAGGCGACTGCAGCGACAGCGCAGTGTTCGGCAATCTCAAGACCGCCTTCAACAGCGATATCCAGGCTGCCGCGCCACGGTTCCAGAGCGAGCCGGGAATCACCGAGCCCATGCGGGTGCCCAAATACCCTACGGTCTTCGGGTCACCGCAGGGTCTCGCCAGTGGCGGATGCCTGATGTCGTTCAACGCCACCTTCGAGTCGAACGTGCGCGGCATGATCGTGCCCAGCAACAACGAACAGAGCTCCGCCACGGTCCAAGCACTCGGCTACAGCTGGATCAACGGGCTCCTGGCCAATGCCGGCCTCTTCGATCCGAGTGCCAATCGGGGCATCTGGCTGGCCGGAACGTTCACCGGCGCCTTTCCCGCGGTGCGGGTGCCCTCCGTCAACGACGGCCCCTCGGCGCAGGCGACCACGACGATCGACATGACGCGATTCCTCGCGCTGCTCATCGAAGGTACGACGCTCGACGCGCGCAGCACCGACGGCATCGTCGCGGACATGCAGGGCCTGCTGTCGGATGCCCAGACCGTTGGCGACTCGTCGTTCATGACGACCGGAGCACGCCCCGGCATCGACGGCCTCGGCGCCGGCTTCACGATCACCCATTCCAAGATCGGGCTGGGCGATCTCAAGGCGGGGGGCGACGTGGCCTCCGAGGCGACCGTCCTCACCCATGACGCCAGCGGCCAGCAGTTCCTCGTCGTCTGGCAGAACCTGAAGAACCTCAACGACCGGCACAACGCGATGTCGTTCATGGTGCGCCAGACACTGCTGACGTTCCTCAACATTCCCTGACCGCCGTCGTGCCGCCGCACAGTGGCGGGGACCCGTGGTCGGAGTGAGCATGGAAGGGACGTGAGCGAAGTCGTCGCACTTCGCCATCACTCCCATGACCTCGCGATGAGGCGTTCCCCATGTCATTCCACCCCGCCCGTACGCTCGCCCTGAGGCTCTGGGAAGAGTCGCGCGGCGCTCCCGCCGAGGCTCAACACGACCACGGGGACCACCACGGCGGGGGCTTCGGCGGCGGGTTCGGCGGGGGCTTCGGCGGGGGGCACCCCGGCGGCCCGCCGCACGGTCCGCACCCGGGTCCGCACCCCGGCCCCGACCAGCCCCCGGACAACGGGCCGCACGAGCCGCACGAGGACGACAGCGCGGAAGGACCGTTCCGAGTGGTGCGGCCGGCGGACATGCTCGTCGTCGACCTCGGCCTGGTCAACCTGCGCTTCGACGGCCACCGCCTGGTGCGGCGCGACCCCGCCGCCCCCGCGCTCGTCCTCGTCGGGCTACCACCGCAGCACGTGCGGGAGGAGGTTCCCCCGACGATCGGCACCACGACCCCCGCACTCGGCCCCATGCGGGCCTTCACCGCCGACCCGACCCGGCTGGCCTTCTCGATACCGGCCGACCTGGACGGTCTGGACCTGTCGTTGGAATCGCTGCTCGACTGGGCGCGCCTGGTGCCGATGACGGTGCCGGCGGGCCTGCAGAGCCCGGACACCGCGGGAACGACGGTCTTCCAGGGCATCCCCAGAAGCGTCATCGAGTTCCCCGCCCGGCTGCTGATCACCTACGACGAGCCGGTGGACTGGGTGACCCCGCCACCGCCCCAACAGGGCGACGGCCGCACGGCGTTGTGGCACGCCCGGCTGCACGGCGCACGGGACGACGACGTCCTGCTGCGGGCCTTCGCCACGGTCGCGGGCCGGGGCCCGCTGTTCGAACTCAGCCCGCTCAGGGACGAGAACCTCGCGGACCTCGTCACCCTCACCAGCAGGGCCGAACTGCCCGTCCCGCCCGGCGACGTGCCCCTCACGGTCCCCAGCGCGCCCCTGCACGCCGAGCAGTTCGTCGTCACTCCGCAGGGCGCCTCGGCCCACCTGCACGGAGCCTGGGAGGCGCCCCCGCCAACCGACAAGCCACGGTACGAGCAGATCGGGCGGCACTTTCCGGACCTGGCGGCGTACGACCACATCACGGGCCTGGGGCGGGATCAGTTCCTCCGCGTCGTGATCCGCGGCCGGCTGTCCACCGGTCACGAGGCCCTCGATGTGCGAGAGGCCCGGCGGGTGTTCGTGGCGCGCCCGGACGACGGCATCGTCGCCTACCTCCAACTGGAGGAGTACATCGTCATCAAGCAGCCGGAGGTCCCGTACGGGGCGAGCTCCGGCTACACGCACGCGGGACGCGAAATGCCGTTCCGCTCGCTGCGCATCACCGACCGCGTCACCCCGCTGATCGAGCCGCACCTTCCGCCGATCCACCAGCACGGCCCGCAGCCCCAGCCGAACGCCCAGCCGTCCGATCCCTTCTGGGTGCAGCTCCGCGGTTCCGGTGAGGACTTCGACTTCACCATGATCGGCACGGATACGGAGGGGCGGAAGATCAGCTTCACCATGCCGCTGGTGTTCGTGCCCGACGGACTGAGGAATGCGCAGCAGCGGTTGGCGCCCCTGTTCGCCCCCGACCCCGATCCGCTCAAGGACAAGCTGCGGATACGCCGCACGACCCGGTCGATGGGCGGCCAGGTGATGGCCATGGCGCAGCCGCCGGACGACGCTCCCGGCAGCACCAGTCACGCGGTCGGCACCCTGACCTTCGGGCTCGGCACCCTCGGCCCCGGCGGCGGCCCCGTGGTGGGTCTGCCGCACGTGGCCGCCGCGACCGTGCGGGTCCCCGCCGTCGAGCAGTTCACCCCCCACGGCGGCGACCTCGCGGTCCAGTTCAACGCCACCTATCTCCGGCAGACGATGGCGAAGCATCCGGCCGGCGGGTACCTGGACCTGATGAACGCCGTCGCGCTCACCTTCGGGGCGGAACAGGCCGGGGGGCTCGCCAGTCCCAACGCCGCGGTCAAGACGATCACCAGCCGGGCAGGCGTCGTACCGGACGTCTTCAAGACCGACCCCACCACCGGCGAGGTCGTCGACGCGGCTCGCCTCACCGACATCCAAGCGGCCTTCGCGGGCGCCAAGCTGCTCGGCTTCATCGACCTCGGCAAGTTCCTGAAATCCCTCACCAAGGGCAACCTCGACACCCTGCGGCAGCTCGGTGACGACCAGATCGAGGCCATCCTGCGCGACCCGCAGGGCCTGCTGCCGGCGCCCGTGCTGCGCATCCGGGACCTGGCGGACGGACAGGGCAAGGAACTGCGGTACGTGTGGAAGCCCTCGTTGGCGCAGCCGATGAAGGACGGGAAGAAGGACCCGGACGACTTCCTCGACGTGAACGGCGCCTCGTTGGTCCTGGACGCCCGCACCGTCCGCTCGAAGGACGCCGTCGCCCAGGCCACCGTCGAGGGCAACCTGAGCAACTTCGCGCTGGACTTCGCCGGGATCGCCCAGGTGGTGTTCGCGGAACTGCACTTCAAGACCGGAGCGGGCCGGAAGCCCGAGGTGACGGCCAGCGGCGTGGAACTGAAGTTCAGCAACGAGTTGGAGTTCGTCAACACCCTCCGCAGCGCCCTGCCCGCCGACGTCTTCGGACCCGGCGCGTTCGTGGACGTCCAGCCCAGCGGCATCCACGCGGGCTACCAACTCGCGCTCCCCGCCATCGGCCTGGGCGTCTTCACCCTGTCCAACCTGGCACTGTCGGCCGAGCTGGCGGTGCCCTTCGACAACCAGCCGGTCTCCTTCCGCTTCTCGGTCTCCGAGCGGGAGCACCCCTTCAACGTCAGCGTCTCCCTGTTCGGGGGCGGCGGCTACTTCTCCCTCCTCGTCGGCGCCGACGGCGTGGAGCAGGTCGACGGCGCCCTGGAGTTCGGCGGCAACGCGGCACTGGACCTCGGCGTCGCCAGCGGCGGGGTGTCGGTCATGGCGGGCATCCACTTCACCTTCGCCAAGGGGGAAGTCTCCTTGGGCGGATACCTCCGGTGCAACGGCTTCCTGTCCGTGCTGGGCATCATCACGGTGTCGGTGGAGTTCTACCTGGAGCTCACCTACGAGAAGCACGGCCACGAGTCGGTGGTCCGCGGCCGGGGCACCCTCACGGTCAGCGTGCGGATCGCCTTCTTCAGCAAGTCCGTCGAACTCACCCTGGAGCGGAGCTTCTCCGGCGCGCCCGGCGACCCGACCTTCGCCGCCTGCGTCGCGAGGGACGACTGGCACCAGTACTGCGAGACGTTCGCCCCGATCCCCGCGGGAGCCGACCATGGCCGCTGAACAGCACCTCACCTGGACCGTTCTGCCCGCCGGCCTCTCGGACGACGGTACCCAGGCCCGGGTGTCGGTCTTCGTCGCGCCCCGCCTCGACACCCCCGGCCAGGCGGCCGAGACCACCCTGGGGCACTTCCCCGACTTCCTCACCTGGCCGGACAAGGTCAAGGCGGCCACGTTCGACTTCGCCACCGGGGACGGCACGCCCGCGGCGACCACGTCCGTCGCCGGCCCGCTGACGCCGCAGGGCTCGGGCCCCGACACGCACGTGTGGACGAGCCTCTTCCACTCGGACACGCCACTGCAGCCCTACGTCTTCGACGACCCCGCCCATCGGCAGTACCGCACCTACTCGGCCAAGGGAGTCAGGACGGTCACCCGGAACACCTACGTCGACACGGCCACGTCGTCGCCCGAGACACCGCCTCCGACCGGCGGCCTGCTCGGCTCGCTGGGCGCCGCACCCGCGGACGCCGACGACGTGGCCGCGGCGACCGGCGGCACCACCGGATCCGACGCCGAGCTGCGCCAGGCACTCACCGACCTGGGCACGTTCCACACGACCAGGGCGCCCAAGATCCATGGTGAAAAGCCCCCACAGCCACCGCGACCGAGCCTGCCGCCGGTGGACTTCCACCAGATGCTCACCTCGCTCGGGGACCACCCTGCGCTGCTCCGGCGCCTCGGCCTGGTCCTGGACTTCCTCCTGCCGGCCGACCGGCTGCCCGTCTCCTCGGGCGAACGGTTCCTGACCGTCACCCCCCACTGGACGTCCGCACTGGGGTCGGACTCGCACGACGTGCCCCTGCGCACCCGGTACGTCTTCCTCCTGGACTTCCTCCCGGGCCGTCATGTCTTCGCCCCCGGGTCCCGGTCCCGGACGGCCGCCGATCCGCTCGCGCCGCCGTCCCGCGGTGTGGAGGCGCTGCCCGAGGCGACGTTCTCCGTCGAACAGGCCGACATCGACGGTGCCGCCCTCAAGTTGCTGTCCCTCCCGTCGGACGCCAGGGGACTGTCCACGGTCCGCACCCATGGGATCTCGCTCGTCCGGGACAAGCGCCTGGACAGCCTCATGGCGGAGTTCGGACGGGCCGCGGAACACCACACGGCCCTGACCCGGGTGCTGGCACTGGACGGCGCGACCGTCCCGGCGCCGGATCCGGACTCCGCACCTCCGGGAGCCGCCCCGACCGACGCACAACCCCCCGACGCCCCCGAGCTGTTCGCCGAGGACCTGATCCGCGGTCACCGGATGGACATCTGGGACGAACAACAGCGCCACTGGTTCTCCCTGCACGAGCGCGAGGTGGAGTACCGGCAACCGCACGGCGGACCGCTCCTGCTCACCGCCTCCGACGAGGGCTTCTTCCAGGTCAACCTGGTCTCACCACCGCCCGAGAACCACGACCGCCACCTCGCCGTACCCGAGCAACTGGTCACCTGGGACGGATGGTCGCTGTCCACGCACCGCCCGGGCCGGGCGCTGGACATCGACGAGGGATCCGTCGAGAACGACAGACCCCCCAACCCTCCGGTGTCGATCAGCAACGAGGCGAAGACGCAACTGCCCCTGGAGATCACGGCCACGGCGCGGCCCGGCTCGCTGCCCAGGCTGCGGTTCGGCCACGAGTACCGGGTGCGGCTGCGCACCGTCGACCTGGCGGGCAACGGCCCCGACGTCCCGGCGGCCGACGAGCTGATGACCGGGGAGGGCCTGGCGCTGCCCGGTGCCGGGTTGCTGATCTTCCGGAGGTTCGAGGCCGTCCCGGCGCCCGCCGTGGCCCCCAGACTGCCCTTCGGGGAAGGCGCCTCGGCCTTCCGGATGGTGATCCGCAGCAGCCCGGGGGCCGGGCCGCCGCCGGTCGCTCCGCCCGGCCCCGGGGGAAGTCCGGTGCGAGTCGCCCTCGCCCGTGTCCAGTTCGGCCAGACCAACGAGGACGTCCGCATCGTGCAGCAGGCCCTCATCGACCGCGGCCACTCCCTCCCCGGAGGCGCGGACGGCGTCTTCGGCAACCAGACCAGGGCCGCCTACGCGCAGGAGCAACGCGACCAGGGCTTCACCGGGAGCGACGCCGACGGCATCCCCGGCTGCACCTCCCTCACCGAACTCGGCCGCAAGAGCGGCTTCACGGTCGACTGCGGCGCCGTTACCACGGCCGCCAGCCCCGGCCCCGGGACGGGCCGCACGGCGGAGCAGTACGCCGCCGACTTCAACCGCTCGTCGCTGGTCACAGTGGACGGACACGCCCCGTACCAGGGCGTCGACGAACGCCATATGGTCGCCCCCAAGGCGTCGTTGCGCTGCGTCGAGTGGCACGGACGGCTGGACGCGGCCATCGGCTCCACCGACCGCAACGTCCAGAACACCATCTACGACCTGGCCGTACGCGAGAGCCGTTCGCTGGACGACCCGTCGCAGCCGAACGTCCATCTGGAGCCGATCAAGTCACCGGCGGCGGACCCCAAGAACCCGGCGGTCAACGCCCTGCACACCGGCGAGCAGATCGAACTGCCCTATCTTCCCGATCCGTTGGCCACGGGGGCGGTCTTCCTCGACCTGCCGGGCATGCCCCCCGGCGAGCCGTTCCCGGTCCCCTGGGGCGGCGAGGTCTGGCACCGTCCCCGGTCCTTCCGGCTGCGGCTGGCCGAAGGCACCGGACCGCCCCGCTTCGACGAGGCGTCCCGAGTCCTGACCGTGTTGCTGCCGAAGGGCGCCGTGGCGACCGTCCGGGTGTCCTCCCGGATCGACTTCGACGAGCGGATCATGGGGGTGGCCGCGTGGTGCCGGGAGCCGCCCGACCAGGCAGCCCTGCTCACGGCCGGGACGGAAGCGGACGCGTCGGCGGGGCGGACGGCCGACCGGCAACTGGCCGACGAGACACTGGCACTGGCGGCGGCCAGCCGGCACTGGATGTTCACGCCCTGGCACGAACTGACGCTCGTGCACGCGGTGCAAGAGCCCCTCCGGACACCGGTGTTGGAGCTGTCCACCGCCGCCTCACCACGCGCCGCCGGCGCGACCGCCGAACACCTCGCCGGTACCGTCGCCCTCGACGAGGGGACCACCGGCCGCATCGACCTGGTCGCCGAGTGGACCGAGGTGACGGACGGCGGACCCACCGGCCGTGCCACCCGGCCGATGACCGTCCCGGTGTTCGGCCTGCTGACGGCGCGGGCGTCCAAGGACGGCGTCCCCGGCGCCGAACCCGCCGTCCTGCACGACGGCGTCCTGACCTTCAGCACCCAGGCGGCCGAGGACAAGGCGAAGGCGATCCAAGCCGACCCCCACAGCCTGGACAAGTCCCCGCCCGCACCCCAGAAGCACGAGTTCGGCGACACCAAACACCGAACGGTGCGCTACCGCCCCATCGCCGGCAGCACGTTCGGGGACTGCTTCCCTCCGCAGTTCGCCGGTCCCGGCCAGCACGTGCTGACCGTCGAGGGGGACGCGAAGGAACACTCGGTGCTGAGCAGCGCACCCCCCACCGCGCCACGGCTGCTGTACTGCATGCCCACCCTCGCCTTCGAGCCCGTCGACGGACCACCCGGCACCCTCGTCCACCGCCGACGCGGCGGCGGAATCCGGGTGTACCTCGACCGACCCTGGTTCTCCTCCGGCGACGGCGAACTGCTCGGCGTGGTCCTCGGCGAGCCACCGGGCGGCGACCCGACTTCCGTACGCGACGCCTGGGTCACCCTGATGGGCCGCGACCCGATCCACCGTTCCGCGCCCGTCGTCGCCCCGACCGCGGCCACGTTCCCCCACGCGGAGCGGCAGTCCGGGAGCCTCTCCGTCCCCACGCCCTCCGGCCCGCTCCCGGTCACGGTCGTGGGCTTCACCCCGCAGTTCGAGGCGGACGCGAAGGGCGGCCGCTGGTTCTGCGACCTGGACCTGGACATCGGGGACGCCTGCCTGCCCTTCGTCCGGCTCGCCCTGGTCCGCTTCCAGCCGGAGGCGATCCCCGGAGCCGAGATCTCCCGGGTCGTCCTCGCCGACCTGGTGCGCACCCTGCCCGACCGGGAACTGCGGGTCACACTCGGCGAGACGCTTACGATCAGCGTCACCGGCCCCTCCTGGGACCCCACCGGCTCGCAGCCACCGCGGATCACCGCCACGCTCCAGCGCCGGAACCGCGTCGTCGACGACGAGGACCTCGGCTGGGTGCCGCTCGACGACACCGCCACCACACTCACCTCGATCGACGCGGAGTCCTCCCGGACGCCCTTCTACACGGGCCAGGTCCCGATACCCCCCGAACACCGCGGCGCCCCGCTGCGCCTGCTGGTCATGGAAACCGAGGGCATCCCGGCCGACGGATCCACCACCCCATCCACCACTCCATCCGCCACCCCGGGCCCGGTCATCTACTGCGACACCGTCAACCTCCCACCGGGGCACGGCGGCCCGGACGGCGGCCACGACGGGCATGACGGCCACCACGGCGATGGCGGGGACGACGGGCCGGGCGATCACGGTGGGCCGGGCGACCATGGTGGGCCGGGTGACCATGGTGGGCACGGCGGGCCGGGCGACCACGGGGATCACGGCGACCACGGCGGTCCTGGCTTCCACGGGGGTCCCGGCTTCCACGGGGGTCCGGGTTTCCACGGTGGGGGCCCCTGAGTGACTCCTGAGCGCCTCCGGCCGCCGCGACCGCCGCGGCCGCCGAGTCCAGGGAACGCGAAGACACCGCCTCGCGCCGAGGCTGTCAGCGGCGCAGCGCCTCGAAGGCGCGCCGCGCGGCCATCCCGATGGCGAGGTCGATGTCCGGTGCGAGGTTGGCCCGGCGGTCGGAGCGGGTGAGCGCGGCCATCGCCACCCGGTCGCCGACCTCGGATTCCACCACGCCGATCTCGTGCCGCAGGTGCAGGAACGTGCCCGTCTTGCCACTCACCCGGAGCGTGTCCGCGCGCAGTTCGCTCGCCAGCCGGTGGGTGAAGACCTGCCGTCCCATCAACCGACGCAGTTCCGCGCAGGCATCGGGATGCGCGATCTCGTCCCGCCACGCCCGTTGCAGCAGGTCGACCAGAGCGGTGGCGGTGCCGGCGTTGGCATGCGCCGGATCCAGCGTCTCAATGGTGTGCCGCCCCGAGTGGTCGTCGCGGATGGCCAGCTCCAGGGCGAGGGAGAAGTCGTTGCCCGCGGCCCCGGCGGCGCACTCGTACATGCGGTTCAGCCGATGCCGAACACGCAGGTCAACGCACCCCCAGGCGCGCAACCGAGCATCGACCTCGTCCGCCGGAACCAGGTCGAACAACGCGTCGGCGGCGGCATTGTCGCTCACCGAGAGCATCATCAGCAGCAGGTCGCCGACGGCCACCGTGGCCGGGTGTCGGAACGCCGCCAGGCCGGTGGGCCCGACACTGCTCGTGGCGGGGTCGACGACCACGGGCCTCGCCGCGTCGAGCTCCCCGGTCGCGATCCGGTCCAGCGCGACGAGGGCGAGCGGGACCTTGACCACCGAGGCGAGCGGTACCGATGTGCCGACGTCGAAGCCGAGTTGCTCACCGGTGTCGATGTGCCGGGCCAGGAACGAGCCGCGGACACCAACGGCCGCCCACTCCGCGGCGATCGTCTCGGCGATGTCGAAGAGGTCCGCGTCATCGGCGACGCAGACCGGCCGGGGTGCCTGTCGGGCGCTCATCCGTGCGCCGCCAATCGGGACGCGCCGTCCTCGCCCGCGACCCCGGCCGCCGCCGTGGTCGGCTCGGCCGCGCCGGCACCGACCGCGGCGGCCAACAGCGTGACCAACCAGTGCGGTACCTGCGCCGGGCCCCGGTCGCGGTCCGCCGCGCGCAGGTCGTATCCGCGGTGCAGCGCGGCATCGCCCAGCGGCGCCCAACTCGCCCCGTGCCGCTGGGCGAACGGCTCGGCACACAGCAGCGTCACCTGCCCGGCCAGGGTCTCGACCAGTGCGGCCGCCACCGGCCCGGCCGGTCGGACCGTGGCCTCCGGCAGCCCGGCCCGCGCGACGGCGCGGCGCAGCCGGTCCTGCGCGTAGGGGACGTGGTCCTCCACCATCGTGAGGATCGGCACCGCAGCCGGTCGCTCGTGCCGGGCCCCCTTCCCGCGCCGCGGTCGCAGATCCTCCAGGTGGACCGCGCGCCGACGCGTCCGCAGCCGGCCCTCGGACGGCACGGGACGCGCACCGCCCGGTGCGTCCGACGGCGCGGACGCCAGGCCGAGCGGTACCCGCAGCGCGGCGTTCTCCGGGGGAACCCGAACCAACGCGTACGCCAGCGAGGCATCGGCCAGGCCCGCCGCGCGCTCCGCCGGCGGCAGCTCCCGCACTCCGAACGTGGTGCCGCGCTCGGCACCGGCGCGGAGGACGCGCGCCAGCGCCGCCGCGCCGCAATCCGCCGGTACGCCGACGGCACGCACCGCCGACTGCCGGGCCGACCGGGCGACGTGCCGCAGCCGTTGGGCCCGGTCCAGCACGTCCCGGGCGTACGGCAGCAGGAGGACACCCAACTCGGTGGTGGAGACCTGCCGCCGGGAACGGTCGAACAGCTGGCCGTCGACGTGCGCCTCCAGCGTCTTGATGCGTCGGCTGAGGAGCGGTTGGGCGATCCCGAGCCGCTCGGCAGCGCGCGAGAAGCTCGCCTCGTCGACGGCCGCGACGTACGCCTCAAGGTGCGCGAGCAGGTCCATACTGCACTCATATCAATAAGTTATGGCGAATTCAATGTTCACTCTTGGACATGGGTGGAGCTCTGCTGCTTCGCTGTCCCCGTCGAAGCCTCGCGCGGTCGAGGCTTCGAGGACCTCACCACGGACGAACCGGGAGATCCCTGCGCATGACCAGCGCCACCCCTCTGCCCCGACGCGGCCTGCTCAAGGCCGGCCTCGCCGCCTCCACCGCCGTACTCGCCGCCGCGTCGTCGTCGCCCGCATCGGCGACTGCCACTGGCCAACTACGCGGCATGACAGGTGAGTTGCGTGACCTTGAGCGACGGTATGCGGCACGCCTGGGCATCTACGCCCGCAACGTCCGCACCGGGCAGGTCGTCGCCTACCGAGCCCAGGAGCGGTTCGCGATGTGCTCGACCTTCAAGACGGTCGCGGCCGCCGCGGTCCTGCGCGACCACGCACGCTGCGCGCCGCTGGACAAGGTGATCCACTATCCGCCGGCGGACATCCTCCCGAACTCCCCGAAGACCAAGGAGCACATGGACACCGGCATGGCGGTGTGGGACCTCTGCGCGGCCGCGATCCAGTACAGCGACAACGCGGCCGGCAACCTCCTGCTGCGCCAGATCGGCGGCCCCGACGGCCTCACGCGGTTCTTCCGGTCGATGGGCGACCCGGTCAGCCGACTCGACCGCTGGGAGACCGACCTCAACTCCGCCGTCCCCGGCGACCTGCGCGACACCACCACACCGGAGGCGATCGGCACCAGCTACGGGCGGTTGACGGTGGGCCGGGCGCTGGCCGATGCCGATCGCGAGCAGCTCGTCACCTGGCTCAAGGGCAACACCACCAGCGGAGAACGATTCCGCACCGGACTGCCGCACAACTGGGTCGTCGGCGACAAGACCGGCACCGGTGACTACGCCGCCGCCAACGACATCGGCGTCGCCTGGACCACCAGGCAGACACCGATCGTGCTGGCCGTGCTGTCGTCGAAGACCACCAAGGACGCCCCGGTGGACAACGCACTGATTGCGGACGCGGCACGCATCGTCGCGCGCACCCTCGCCCCCGGCGAATGATCTCTCACCCGCAGCCGGACGGTGCACCACTGACTGCTGCGCGACCTCGCTGGCCAGGCAACCAGCACCGCCCGCCCGTACCAGGCACCCGGGAACCCGCACCGTGAGAGAGTGACGCGCATGCCCAACTCCCCAGTCCCTCCCGCGCGAAGGCACAGACACGTGGTCGCCGGGGCCCTCCTCGTCAGTGCTGCCCTGGCCCTGACCGCCTGCGGCCAGCAGCGCGTTGCCGCCGGCGCCCCGACCCCGCCGGCCGGCCCCAGTGCCAGCCCCAGTCACCCTTCCACCGCCAGCCCCACCGCCACTCCCACACCGTCCGGCGCCAGCCCGTACGTGGAACCGTGATCCCACGACGGCGCCCCGCACTACGGCGACAACAACGCCTTCCGTCGCCCCGGAGAGATGTCCCCCACCAGCGAGAAGGACGCCCAGCACGAGGCCGCCCGCATCGAACCGGTCCTCAAGCGGCTCTGGCAACAGAAGAAGTGGGACCCCAAGAGCGTGCGTGCCGCGCTCATCGGACTCGGCTACGAGGAAGAGCGGGCCGGGCCGAAGGGCGAGCGGAGCGGCGGGCAGCTCGCCGTACGGGGCATGGAACCCCGCTTCGAGGGCGATCACTACGTGACGCCGGAAGGCACGCGGATCGGCGTCCGGGTCCACCCGGACGCCTGCGTCACCGCATTCGTGCAGCAGACCAACTACCAAGTGCAGACCAATGGGCCCTACCTGGAAAGCGGTTGCTTCGAACCGCCCTTCGGGCACTGAGGCCGTCGGCTGGACGTTCCTCAGACCTGCGGAGGGGAGGAGGGCTCCTCCCGCGGCGTGGACGTGACCGGAAGCAGCTGGGCCCGGGCGTGCGCGACGGCCTCGGCGGCGGTGGTGAAGAGGGCGCCCGAACGCGACCGGTCCACCGGTGCTTTTCGGCCTCTGCTTCTTCGAAGCTCCACCGCGGTTCCCACCCTTTCCCGAAAGCTGCCGCTGGTCGTTCATGTCGGGAAAGGGAATCCCCGATATGGCTGGCCGAAACGCAAAACACCCGAAGCGGAAGTGGCGTGAAAACGCTCAACCGGTGGGGTCAACTGTCCAGGCCAGTCGGCATGGTTGCCTTTCATCATGCGGTGCCTGGTTCTCGCGCGGGCAGGCCGCGGAGGAGAACGTCGAGGAAGAGCTCGAAGCGAGGCGCGCCGTGGCCGAGGTCGAGTGGATTCTCCTGGGCGGCGAGCCAGCTGACGACCGAGGTGACGAAGATGTACCAGCTCTGTTCGGCCAGGTCGGGGTGGACCCCGGCCTGGGTGAAGGCGGCGATGACCTCGTTCCGTAGCCGTCCGAAGGAGTGGGAGTTGTGGCGGTGCGGTCGCGAGGTGCGGGTGGCGTAGCCGGGCACGGCGAGGAACTGGTCGTGCATGGCCCGGGCGACGTCCGCGAGCCAGGGCCGCCAGTGATCCCCGGGTGGGCCGTCGGCGGGGAGGATGCGCTCGATCATGACTTCGCTGATGAGGTCGAAGAGTTGCTCGCGGTTCTTCACCCAGCGGTAGAGGGCGGAGTGGGACACCGCCAGGCGGGCGGCCAACTCCCGCATCGTCAGGGTGTCGAGGTTCCCGGTCGAGAGTGCGGCGTCGACGATCCGGTCGCGGTTGAGCTGTGCGGGGCGTCCCGGGCGGTTTCGGTCTGTCGCGGCATCATCCATGGTCAGGACTGTACGAGACCATCGAAATGAGGGCCGGCGGCGAGGGCTTCCCGGAGGGGAGGAGCGGTTGCGCCCACGTTTGTGACCACTGGTCACAAACTCTGTTACGCTCGCGACGTGCCCAGAGCCAGACCCGTATTCTTACCGGGGCCATCCGCCGACGAAGGGCGAGCCGGCATGCAAGTCGCCTTCTCCGCACCGGTCTTGGGGCCCCTTGAGGAGAAGCGTGGAACTGCATCAAGTCCCCTCCGTCGGTGGCGGCGCGGCGCCGGCAGGCACGACCTTGCTGCTGAGCGATGACGAGGTGCGCCGGTCCTGCGACATGGCAGCGATCGTCGACGCCATCGAGGCCGCGCTCGGCGACGCTCCCGGGCCGCAGTTGGCGCTACCACCGCGGTCCAACTTGGCGGTCGAGGGCACGTTCTTCCGGGTGATGCCGGCCATCATGACTCGGGCCGGAGTGCTCGGCCTCAAGATGTTCCACGGCTCGTTCGAACGGGGCGTCCGCTACCTCGTGGTCCTCTGCGACATCGAGACCGGCGCGGTCACGAGCATGCTCGACGCCGCCTACTTGACGGCCGCGCGTACCGGGGCCACCTCCGGGGTGGCGACCAGGCACCTGGCCCGGGAGGACGCCACCACCGTCGGCGTCATCGGGGCCGGCGTCGAGGCCGAAACCAACCTGGCGGCCGTGGCCGCCGTACGCAGGATCGAAAGGGCGAAGGTGTTCAGTCCCCGGCCGTTCCGACGGACAGCGTTCGCCGAGCGGATGGGGGCCGCGCTCGACATCGAGGTGGTGCCGGTCGACACCGCCCAGGCAGCGGTCGCCGCGACGGACGTGGTGGTCGCGGCGACCAACACGGGTGCCGGTGGCCCGGTCGCCCTGCGCGGTGAGTGGATCGAACCCGGGCAACACATCGTGTCGATCGGTTCGACGATGCCGTCCCGCCGGGAGATCGACGTCCCCACCTTCACCCGGGCCGACGCCGTTGTCTTCGACGTCCAGGCCGACACCGTCGCCGCGGAATCGGGTGACGTCCTCGCCTGGCGCGAACTCGACGGGCAGGCGGTCGCGGCCGTCCCCACCCTGACCGAACTGTTGCGGGCGGAGGTTCCGGGCCGCCGGCGGGCCGACGACGTCACCGTGTTCAAGTCGATCGGGGCCGCCACCCAGGACCTCGCGGCCGCCGTCGCCGTATGCGAGCGGGCCCGGACCCTCAAGATCGGGACGCCGGTCCGCAGCATCGCGGACCTCAAGACGTTCTGAGGGCCGCGGGGTTGTTCACCGTCCTGGGTGGAAGTGGTGTCTTGGCGCGGGTGCCGTCGTCCGATGCACCGAACCTCCCGATGACCGCGCGACAAACGCCACATGCCTGCGAACGCCACATGCCTGCGAACGCCACAAGCCTGCCAACTCCTCACGCCTGTAGGGGGGGGTGTTGGTCGTGGTCGGTGAGCGGTAGCCCCCCGCCTTCCCCAAGCGCCTGTATCACGCGAGTGGGTTTCATGGGGTACGGCGCGATGCGATGCCGGTGGGGAATCTCTGTTCCAGGTGGGTGGCGGGCCGCCCAGGCACCGTGAAGGGGCACGGGCGGCAGAGCGGGTCGCCCGGCCGTGCCGCCGTTAATGTGCGCCAACTCACCTCCCGAATAAGGGACATGAGAGATTGCGTCATAGCAGCTTGACCGGCTTCACTCATATGCGCGTTAGCCCATTGGAGTGCCTGATCCACCGTATGGAGTGGTCGAAGAGCCGGGTGCGCATAGTTGGAGTCGTCTGATCGCAAGATCCGTTCGTGCCCGGCGGCGTGGATCAACGGCCTGCCGTGGCGTTCAACTCTCTTGAGAGGAACGGGTATTGCGCAGGACGACGAGCGTGGCGAGCAAGGCGAGCAAGGCGCGCAAGTGGTGCGGTGGCAGGCGGGCGGCGCCGGTGGTGGCCGCGGTGCTGGCGGCGCTGGCCGGGCCGGTGGCCGCCGGTGTGGCGCAGGCTGCCCCCGGGCCGGAGGTGTTCAGTTGGGGCGCAGGAGATGCGGGCCAGTTGGGCAGTGGGGGGACCGGCGACCGTTGGTCGCCGGGCCCGGTGGCGGGACTGCACCGCGGAGAGCTGCGCAAGATCTCCGCGGGGGGAACGGGGAGCGGCGAATCGTTCGCCGTGGCGCAGTTGGAGAACGGAACCGTACGTGCCTGGGGCCACGGTACGGAAGGCCAGTTGGGCACCGGAAGCCGTAGTGACCGGGCCACCCCGGACGTGGTGACCGGGCTGCGGGACGTGAACGACGTCGCGGCGGGCGGTGCGCACGCGCTGGCGATCAGCAAGGGTCGGGTGTGGGCCTGGGGTGACAACGGCGTCGGCCAGTTGGGCAACAACCGTGCCGGTGACGACAGTACGGTCCCGGTGCGGGTGCCGAGCATCTCGATGGCGCGGCAGGTGGCCGCCGGGTGCGACTTCAGTCTGGCGCTGATGGAGGACGGCACGGTGTGGTCGTGGGGCAACGGCGCCCGCGGCCAACTCGGGACCGGTGAACGGAAGTCCGAGTCCGTTCCGCAGGAGGTCAAGGGTCTGGAGCACATCGCCGAGATCGCTGCGGGCTGCCATCACGGTGTCGCCCGTACCGAGGACGGCGCCGTCTGGACCTGGGGCGACAACCTCAAGGGACAGCTGGGCGACGGGACCGGCAAGGCCGGCAGTGACGCACCGGTCAAGGCGCGGTGGCTGCGGGACATTCGCAAGATCACCGCGGGTGCGGACCACACCTTCGCGATCCGCAACGACGACACGGTCTACGGGTGGGGGGAGAACCGGGACGGGCAGCTGTTGGAGTCGGACCCGTCCGACAGCACCGGTGTGAGCCACACCAACCGCAACACCCCCGTCGTGATCGACGCGCTCGAAGGAGCCCGTGACCTGGCCGCGGGGCGCGGCCACGACCTGGCCGTCCTCGACGACAAAGTGGTCGCCTGGGGAGCCAACGGCGAAGGCCAACTCGGCGACGGCACCGCCCAGGCCCGCTACGCGCCGGTGACCGCCACCCATGGGGACTTCCACCATGTCGCCGCGTCCCTGGCCGGCAATTCGAGCTACGCGTACTGACTTCTCCTCCTGCCATGTGCGCAGGACCTCACCCCCTCTCGTACGGCGTTGGAGCCTGGCTCTGCGCCACCACCTGTGAAAGGCGTGCCTGAATGCAGGTAATGCAGAAAGCCCGACGTACCCGGCGGCGGCTGCGCGGTGTGTGCGGTGTGGTCACCGCCGCCGCGGCGCTCGCCGCGATCGCCGGGTCGGCCGCACCGGCCGCGGCCGGTACCGCGTCGCCCGACCCCTGGGTCTACAGCTGGGGCCAGAACGCCTCGGGTGAACTCGGCAACGGTTCCGTCGTGGCCCAACAGACACCCGGACCCGTTCAGGGACTGGCGCGCGAGGACGTGAAGTCGCTGGAGGCCGGTGGGGCCACGACCACCGGCCCGTTCGCCGTGGCGTTGCTGAAGAACGGGACGGTCAAGTCCTGGGGCAACAACACCTACGGCCAACTCGGCAATGGAACTACCACGGCCCGCTCCTTCCCCGCCGCCGTCGCGGGACTGGACGGCATTCGGTCGATCGCCGTGGGTTGCTACCACGCCCTGGCCTTGAAGAACGGGCGGGTGATGGCCTGGGGTTACAACGAGTTCGGCCAGTTGGGCGATGGTACGAACAGCGCGAAGAACACCGGGGTTGCGAGGCCGGTCCCGGTGCAGGGCCTGGACAAGGTCAAGGCCATCGCAGCCGGCTGCCACTATAGTCTGGCGCTCCGTCAGGACGGCACTGTCTGGACATGGGGCAACAACAGTTACGGTCAGCTGGGCAACGGCACCACCACCGACCGCAACACCCCACAGCAGGTACCCGGACTGCAGGGAGTGACGGCACTCGCCGCGGGAGGGTTCCACGCGAGCGCTATCACCGGCGACCACAAGGTCAAGAGCTGGGGCTACAACGCCCACGGTGAACTGGGCAACGACAGTACTACCAATGCCAGTTCACCGGTCGACGTGCAGCACCTCGAAGACGTGGCGAAGATCTACGGCGGCCCCCACGGCAACTTCGCGGTCCTTGAGGACGGCAGCGTCAAAGCATGGGGCCGCAACAACCTCGGGCAGCTCGGTGACGGCAGCAAGACCAACCGGACCACCCCCGTCTCCATCGACGGGCTGACCGGCGTTCGAGAACTGGCCCCCGGACGCGACCACACCCTCGCCCTCCGCGACGATCAATCCGTAATCGGCTGGGGCTCGAACGCCAGCGGCGAATTGGGCGACGGCAACGCCGTGACCACGGACCGAGCCCAACAGCCGGTCACCGTCCTGCCCGCGCACAGCGGCGCGAACCACCTGGCCGTGGGCCGCAACGCCTCCTTCAGCTTCGCGTACTGAGCAAACGGGCACGGCGACGCCCAGGGCCACTCCCGCCGCCGCCGTGCCCACCACCGCTCCATCGATCCCCCTTCGAAAGGAACAACCAATGAACCTCCGTACCACCCGCACCCGCACCGCGCTCGCCCTCACCGCCGCCGTCTGCGCAGCCATCCTCTACGGTGCGACGAGCGCCACCGCGGCCACCCTCCCGGCGCCGCGTACCGTCTCCGCGCCGGCGGTGGTGGCCGACCCCCAGCCGCAGTGCGAGGAGGGCGACAAGAAGTGCGAGGAGGAGAACAAGCGGGAGCAGGAGGAGCAGCAGGTCGACTCCGGGCGGGACCAGGTGGGCAAGGACTCCGCGGCGGCCAAGGAGGACATCTCCAAGGCCAAGGACCAGGTGGCGGAGTGCAAGCCGGATTCCAAGGAGTGCATGGGCAAGCTCGTCGGTGACGGAGCGGAGCAGAAGCAGGGGATGACGGACACCCAGCAGAAGTTGAACGACTTCCACCCCGAGGTGCAGAACGACGCGGGCGCCGCGGTGGGCAGCACCTGCGACAACTTCGCGAGCATGTTGCCGGGGGCGACGCTGGAGCACCACGAGGGCGAGGAGTCCCTCACCGACATGTGCGAGGCGATGGCCAAGTGAGCGCCCGCACCGTGTCCCGTTCCCCTTTTTCTTCTCGTGGCCGTCGGGCCCGCGTCCTGCCGGTGACCGCTTTGGCACTGGCCGTGCTCCTGCCGGCCGCCGGTTCGGTGGCCGCTCAGCCGCTGCCCCAGCCCCAGGCCGGCCAGTCGGCCGCCGGCGCCGCCGAGCACGATCAGGACTCCTCCGGCACGGCCCTTGGGGACCGTCCCGCCATTCCCCAGGCACGGGCCTACGACAAGAACAACAAGCCCATGGCGTCGGTGGCCCCGGTGCTGCGCTACTGCAACAAGAACCCCAAGGGCTGCAACTTCAAGATGACCCGGGCCCTGCCCCTGCAGTTCACCAGCGTGGTGAAGTCCCTGGGCAACGCGGTCATCAACTGCACCAACAAGGACATCAAGGTCGACCGCACCGTCCAGCTACAGACCGGTAGCCAGGACAACCTCGGCGGCGAGATCACCGGTTCCATCGCCTTGGAAGGCACCATCAACGCCAACGGGGAAGTATCGGCCGGTGTCAACGGCGAAGGCAGCGTGAACGCCAAAACGCCCAACATGAAGGAAGGACCGATGTCCGAGGCTGGTGCCAAGGTGGGCGCCAACGCCAGCGGCAAGGTCGGTGCCTCCGTGGGCCTCAAGGCCACCTTCTCCGGTGCGTTCAAGGCCCACTACCAGCGCAGCTGGACCACCACGCACACCGAGTCCACCGTCTACCACATGGAAGTCAAAAACGGAGACACCCTGATCTTCGCCGCCGAGGCGGCCATGGAGCGCATCTCCGGCGTCCTGACCACCAACAACGGCCAGCGGATCAGCAACGTGGTGGTGGACGCCCCGTCCTCGGTCAACTCCAGCTCCTTCATCGCCCGGACCGACACCACACCCGCCGGCGTCTGCAACCGGCTCCGCCCGTGACCCGCGCCGTCGCCCCAGGCACCGGCCGCGCCACCCAGGCCCCCCGAACCGTCGACGGCCTGACCCCGCTCCCCGCCGACCTCGTACGAAAGGCCCGCAAGAGCCCGTGATCCGAACCGGTCGAACCCACCACCGGCCCAGTCCGGCACGCACCGCCACCGCCCTCGTTACCCTCGCGGGCACCCTGCTGACCGGCCCGGCCCTCGCACCACCGGCATCGGCCGACCCCGCGTCCCGCCAAGTCCCGGTGATCAACGGCGACTTCGCCGCCCCGAACTTCACCGCCAGTGGCAGCGGCGACAAACTGACCGGCTGGACCGTGCAGTACCCGTTCCGCCTGCTGCCCGCCGACGCCAAGCACCCCGAAGGGCTCCCGGCCCTGCTGCTGCGCAACAAGCGCACCACAGACCAGAGCGTGAGCCAACGCCTGCGCGGCGTGCGGGCCGGTGCGCAGGTGACCGTCACGTTCGACGACAGCACCGGCGGTCTCAGGAGCGCCTGTTCCAAGGACCAGATCGCAGGCGGTCAGCCGTACACCCTACACGGCTCCGGCGGCACCCGGCAGACCTTCACCACCGACCCAGGCAGCACCGACTGGCACCGCGACCGCACCTACACCTTCACCGCCGGCGAGAACGAACCGCTGATCACCTTCGCCTCCGCGCAGACGAAGGGGACTTGGGACTGCGGCCCGCTCCTCGCCAAGGTCCGCGCCACCGACGTACCGCCCCCGGTCGACAAGACCATCGGCAAGACCGCCTTGCCCGCACCGGAAGCCTTCGAGGGCAACGAGCGCATCGACGCCAGAAAAGCCGCCGACCACTGCGCCAACAGCCGCAACACGTGCACCTTCACGGTCGACGAGCCCTACTCCTACACCTACTACGACAAGGCCCGGGTCGTCGGCGAGGCGTACCTGAACTGCAGTCGCAACACCCTCAACCACGACCGCCCGGTCGGCTTCATCGGTCGTGCCTACGACAACTTGAGCGAGAGCGCCGACATCGACCGGCTGCCCAACCCCAAGGACAACCTCCACCAGCAGTTCACCAAGGGCTTCGCCAAGAGCTCACCGGAGCCGTGGCGTTGGGACACCGCCACCGACCGCAAGATCCACGAGACCATCGAGGCCGGTGAGGTGTCCTGGATCGAGAGCCAGGCCGGCCGCCAGCGCGTCGACGGCTGGTTCGTCGACGAAGGCGAAGCCCCGGACAAGCAGATCCGTCTGCATGTCGTCGCCGACGGCCCGTCACCTCTGGTGCCCGACCGCATCTACCAGCGCACCGGCCCCTTCACCGCCGCAGAGAAGAGCCGCTGCCGCTCCGACCGGCCGACCGCTCCCACTCCCGTGGACGCGGGCGCACCGGCAACCGGTACCGACCGGTAGGGCAAGGGGACGAGCGGACGCCCTGACCACAGACGACCACGGGTGAGGGGCCGGGCTGCCGGCCCCTCACCTCTGCATGCGGCGGTCCGATGGATCACTTCACCGTGGCAACGGCCCCTGGGGCCTGCGGCCCGTCGCGATAGGAGAACCAGGGCAGGAAGAGCTGTGTGACCGAGCCGACGGTGAGTGCGTACAGCGCGGTGCCGACGCGCAAGCTCCCGCCGAGTAGCCACCCCACGGTCAGCACGGATATTTCGATCAAGGTACGGATGAGGCGGATGGAGCGCCCGGTGGTGGCTGACGCGCCGGTCATCGGGGTGTGACCGAGATGCGCGTCAAAGGGGTAACGAGATGATCTTGAGCGTTTAGGTCGTCTGCTCGTCGTGCTCGCGCAGCATCCTCATGACGGTGGCGGGCGAGGGGTGCTGCCCCTTCTTCGCGCCGGTGGTGATGACGAGGCGCTTGGCGATGTCGCGCAGGCTCATCTCCTGGTCGCGCAGGTGCAGCGCCATGGACAGCATGTCGTCGTCGGTGACCCCGGCGCCGCCGATGGTCTTGCCACGCTTCCGCGCGGACTCGTGGCCTTCGAGGGTGCGGTCGCGGATGTACTCGCGCTCCATGCCGGACATGGCCGCGAGCACGGTGAACACGATGCCGGACGGGTCGTGTGAGCCCTTCAGTTCTCCGGTGAGGAACGCCAGGCCGACGTCGCTCGCCTTCAGCTCCTCGGCGAGCATGGCGAGTTCGATGCCGCGGCCGAGCCGCTTGTGCTCGTGCACGACGAGGGTGACGGCGACACCGGAGGAGCGGATCTCCCCGGCGAGCTTCACGGCGGCCTCCAGCTCGGGGCGCTTGGTGGCGCGGGTGGAGATCTTCTCCGAGAAGACCCGGGTGACCCCGGCCTCGCCGAGCGAGTCGAGCTGTGCGTCCAGGGACTGCCGGGCGGTCGAGGCGCGGGCGTAGCCGAGGCGGACGTGTCCGACCGGTTCGGCGCCGGCGCTCACCGGTCGGGGCAGCTCGGTCCACGCCGAGCCCGGCTTGCGTACGGCGGGAGTCGGCACGCTCAGGGCCTTGGCGAGTTGGGGCACGAGGCGGAAGCGGGCGGTGTGGTACTGGATTGCCACCCTGCCCTTCCCGGTCCGGCACGGGGAGCCCGCCGGGGCGGCGCAGGTGGACATCGGGCAGTCGTGCGATTCCACACGCTTGAAGTCGTCGCTCACGACCCCGGACTGTTTCATGAGCGACCACCTATGAAACACCGATGTCCGGCCCGTCGGCGGAACCGAGGATGCCTTCCGTCGTTGAACTGATCACGGCGGCGACTCATCTGCGGGCTTGCGACGTTCCCGAGCTCCGCCAAGTGGGTCGGCGCCCCCTCGTCACTCCCGAAGGTTGCGTGGAGGCCCCGATCTTGGGCAGAGAGCGCGTCGTCGGCGTCCTGCGGCGTTGAAGGAAGGCACGGGAACGGAACACGCCAGAAATGTGCCGGAGTGACCGGTAAGTGCTGGTCAGCGGGTGGCCGAGCTTGGACTGACCAGATCCTCCGTCACGGGCAGGCACTCGGCGAGCAGGTCGACGACGTCGCGCCAGGCTCGCTGTGCGTGCTGTGGGTGGTAGCCGACGCCGGGACGCACGGTGTGGTCGACCGTCGGGTGGTGGAAGGCGTGCAAGGCGCCGCCGTAGACCACGAGGCGCCAGTCGACGCCCGCGGCCTGCATCTCTTCGGTGAACGCGACCCGTTGCGCGGGCGGCATGATCGGGTCTTCCGACCCGACCCCGGCCCACACCGGGCAGCGAATGCGCGCGGCCTCGCCCGGTCGGCCCGTGGTCAGCGCGTTGACTGTCCCGATCGCGCGCAGGTTGACGCCGTCGCGCCCGAGTTCCAGCCCGACGGCGCCCCCGGTGCCGTAGCCGACAGCGGCGATCCGGTCGGGGTCGGTCCGCGGTTCGGCGCGCAACACGTCGAGCGCCGCATGACCGATGCCCCGCATCCGGTCGGGGTTGGCGAGCAGCGGCATGCAACGGGCCAGCATCTCCTCGGGGTCACCCAAATAGCGCCCGCCGTGAAGGTCGAAGGCCAGCACTACGTATCCCAGCTCGGCGAGAGCATCGGCCCGGCGGCGCTCGACGTCGCTGAGCCCCGTGCCCTCTGGCCCGAGCAGCACCGCGGGCCGGCGGTCGACACCGGCCGGGAGTGCGAGGTGCCCGATCATCGTCAGACCGTCGGCCGGGTACTCGACCGTGCGCGTTGTAATCGTCGTCATGAGACTGGACTGTAGTGATCGTCGAGCCCGGTCCAGCCGGTGTTCTGCCGCTGGCAGAACAGCCCGGGTATCCCAAATACGGCGAGGGCTCAGAAGAATCGTCACAAACCCCGTCCCCACGGCAGCGCTATCGGATCACCTGCCCAGGCCACGGTGTTGGAGGCTGACCCTCGCAGCAGGATTCTGGGGTATACCGGCCCGCTCCCGTGAAGGGCGTCACCAGCTAGTTCACCTCACGGTTCAGGCGGCTTGGCCGAGACCGGCGGCAGTCAGGTCCTGCTCGCGCAGCGGGGTGAAGTCGACGCCGAGCTTCGGGTCGTACGCTTCGGGCTGGATGCCGAGTTCATAGGTGCTGTACTCGCCGAAGCGGTTGATGTGTTCGGTCAGGTACGGCGAGATGTGCGCCAGATCCTCCGGGGCGATCTCCCATCCCTCCTCCAGCAACTGCCGCACGATCTCCGCGATGTCCAGGCGTTGTGGAAGATCACCGCGTTCGTGAGCAGCGCGTTGAACTTCATCGCCTTCTCCTGCTCGATCGGGTCGTTGTCCGCGATGACGCCGCGATTGCCGAAGCCGATCCACTGGGAGAACCGGTTGAACGACTCCACCTTGTTCGTCGCCGCGGTCACCCACCGGCGAAGCGGCGCATCCGACAGATACCGAAGGAGCTGCACGGTGCGGATCACGCGGCCGACCTCGCGAAAGGCGGCGTAGGTGGCGTTCTTCCGGGACCCGGAGCGCAGGCGCTTGAGCAGTGTGGAGGAGGAGATGGTGCCCTCGCGTACGGAGACGGCCACGCGCATCAGGTGGCGGAACTGGGTCTCGATCAGGCCGAAGTCGATGACGTTCTTGCCAGGCTCGCCAAACAGGGCGTCGATGTGGACGTACTCGGTCTGCTTGGAGGGCCGGTAGAAGGTCAGCTCCTTCCAGTTCCTGATCCTGGGCATCAGGTCGAAGCCCAGCAGGTGGGCGAGCGCGAAGACAGGGAAGCTCTGGCCCTGCGTATCGGCGTGCACCGTGGTCGGCTGCACCTCGCTCGTGTTCTTGAGCAGGCCCTCGATGATGTAGACGGCCTCCCACACGCCGCACGGGATGAAGTGCGTGAACAGCGCGATCAGGACCCGTTGACGCAGGTCTACTCGTACGAGCAGCTGTCCGAGGTGGTGGCGGCGGCCCGGCGCGGCGGGACCGGGGTGCTGTGCCACAGCTACAGCGAGCGCGGCTGTGACGACGCGGTGCGGGCGGGGATCCGGTCCCTGGAGCACGGCGTGTTCGTCGGTGAGCGCACCCTGCACGACATGCGACGCAGGGGGACGTACTTCACCCCGACGCTGACGGCCATCGCCGGTCTCGTCGACGAGACCGACCCGGTGCTCGCCGAACGCGGACGCGCGTACCTGCCGGTCCTCAAGGAAGCGGTGCGTACCGCGCACGAGCTGGGCGTTCCGCTGGCGGCCGGCACGGATTCCTCCGGTGGCGCGGTCGAACCGATCGGTCGGGAAGTGGAGTTGATGCACGCGGCGGGCCTGTCGGCGCTCGACGCGATCCGCACCGCTACCACACAGGCGGCCCGGCTCCTCGGTCTGGAACGGACGGCGGGGCGTCTCGCACGCGGCTTCGCGGGAGACGTGCTCGTCGTGGACGGCGATCCGCTCGCCGATGTGTCCGTGCTCAAGAAGCCGTACCGCGTGGTGCGTGCCGGGCTGCCGCTCTAGGAACGGATGGCCATGGCCAAGAGTGCCCGCCCGACATCACCACCCCGTATCCCCACGCAGCAGCCCGCGCCGCTCCCGCACCCGCGGCGGTGGTGGGCGCTGTGCGTGCTTGGCCTGGCCCAGTTGATGATCCTGCTGGACAGCACCATCGTGAGCGTGGCGATGCCGTCGCTCCAGGCCGAACTGCGGATGGCCGACGGCGACCGCCCGTGGGTGGTCACCGCCTACACCGTCGCCTTCGGCGGACTGCTGCTGCTCGCCGGGCGCATCGCCGACCACGCCGGCCGCACCCGGGTGTTCGTGTCCGGGCTGGTCGGCTTCGCCGTGGCCTCCGCGGCCGCGGGCGCGGCCCCCACGGCCCAGGCACTGTTCGCCGCGCGTGCCGTGCAGGGTGCGTTCGCCGCGCTGCTGGCCGCTTCGGCGCTCGCGCTGGTCGCCACGAGCTTCCCCGACCCGGGCGAACGCCGCCGGGCCATAGCCGTCTTCGGGGCGCTGGGCGGCGCCGGAGCGTCGTTGGGTGTCGTCCTCGGCGGGCTGCTCACCCAAGGGTTCGGATGGCGCTGGTGCCTGCTGGTCAACGTGCCCATCGCATGCGTCGCACTGCTCGGTGCGGCCTGGATGCCGCGCGACCGCTCGCCGCGCGTCGACGGCCGGATCGACGTCAGCGGGGCCGTCCTGGGCTGCGGCGGGTTGACGGTGCTGGTCTATGGCTGCAGTCGGGCCGAGGCGGACGGCTGGGCGGCTCGGTCCGTGCTGGGGGCGTTGCTCGGCGGCGCCGCACTGCTCGTGGCGTTCGGCGTGCGGCAGACCCGCGCCGCGGTGCCCCTGCTGCCACCGACGCTGGTACGGGACCGCGGCCGGGTCGCGGCGCTGCTGGCCGGGGGCGCCCTGATGATGTCGCAGCTGTCCGTCTCGCTGTTCCTCACGTACTACCTGCAGACGGTGCTGGGCTGGTCCGCCCTGGCCGCCGGCCTCGGCTTCCTGCCGATCAGCGTCGTGACGACGGCAACGGCCACCCAACTCGGCACCCGTCTGCTGCCCCGCTTCGGGCCGCGCGTGATGATGACGGCGGGCCTGTGCGTCTCGGCCTGCGGACTGTTCCAGCTCACCCTCCTGGGGCCGGAATCCGCGTACCCGACGAGCGTCCTCCCCGCGCTGGCCACCTTCTCCGTCGGGCTGGGCGGAAGCTTCCTGGCCATCATGAACGCCGCCACCTCCGGCGTGCCCGCACAGGACGCCGGGATCGCCTCCGCGGTCGTCAACTCGGTTCAGCAGGTGGGTGGTTCCATCGGTTCGGCGGTCTTCAACACCGTCGCCGCCAGCGTGGCCGCAGCCTTTCACGGCAGCACGCGGGCGGCCACGCTGCACGGGTTCACCGTCGCCGTTCGCTACCCCTTGGGCGTCCTGCTGCTCGCGGCGGTCGCCACGGCCGCGCTCGCCCGCCCGCAACGGCGTGCGCCGGACGCGGTACGGGCCGGTGAGAGAATGGGGCCATGACAGCGTCTGGAGGGTTCGAGCCCGAGTCGGAGCGGGTCACCCGACAGTTGCGCGACGAGATCATCGACGGTGCCCGCCCGCCGGGCAGCAGGCTGGTCGAACGCGAACTCGCCGCGGAGCTCGGGGTGAGCCGGCTGCCGATCCGGGACGCCCTGAAGGCGCTGGTGACCGAGGGTCTGGTGACGCCGCGCCCGCGGACGTGGGCCGTGGTGCGGGAATTCACGCCGACCGACCTCGCCGACCTCGACGAGGTGCGGTCGGCCCTGGAGACGTTGGCGTTCCGGCTCGCCGCCCAACGGCGCACCCGTGCCGGGTTGGCGAGGCTCCGCGCCGACCTCGACGCCGAGCTCACGGCAGCACACCAGGGAGACGCCGTAAGGGCCCGGCGGGCGGCGGCCGACTTCCACGAGACGGTGATCTCGCTGGCCGACAACGAGCTGCTGAACGAGCTCGGACGCACCCTGCGCAGCCGGATGCGCTGGCTCCTGGCGCAGCACGACGACCTGACGGCCATGGCGAAGGAACACGAAGAGCTCTACCACGCCCTGGCCGATCGGGACGTGGCACGGGTCGAAGAGCTGGTCGTGAAGCACTTGGAGAGTGGTCGCAGCGCGGCCGCCGCCCGCCGCGAACAGCGCCAGGACTGACCGGGGCAGACCCCCGCCCGGACGCCCACCGAGCCGTACGGACACGGCGAATTCCGCATCTTCCCCAGGGGCGCCGAGCCCGACCCGGCAGATGACGATCGGGTCGCGCGCTCCCGCCACTGTTGGAAGGCGGCCAAGAGCCACCCGCGGCCGGGGCCGTGGTGGTGCGCTCCGGCGGTGAGTTGCCCGAGAGCCACCCGCGGCCGGGCCGGGGTGGAGGGGGTGCCGGTCGAGGCCAGATCATGAGAGGTTAGGCTTACCTAAGCCGTAATGGGGGTGGGGTTACTTCTCTCTCCGTCCGGACGGATTGTCGACCACAGGCATGCGGGCTCTACGTCGTGCTGCCTCGAAGAAAAAAGGACTTGGCATGGCCATCGCTTCGCGCCGCATATCGCGCCGTCTCTTTGCCGCTTCGGCAGGGACCTCGTTGCTGTTGCTCGTCAGCGCCTGTGGCAGCGGAGAGAAGGGCGACGCCGCCGCATCGAGCGGTTCCCACGGTGCCTTCCCGGTGTCCATCAAGAGTGCGCTGGGCACGGCAAAGATCGACAAGGAGCCCAAGCGGATCGTCACCCTCGGCCAGGGATCGGCCGAGACGGCCATCGCGCTGGGCCACACGCCGGTCGGCGTGGAGGAGTACCCCTGGGGCAGTGACAAGTCCGGCTACCTTCCCTGGATCAAGGACGCGGTGAAGAAGTCCGGCGACCCGCTGCCCAAGCAGTTCAAGGGCGGCGACCAGCTCGACATCGAAGCGATCACCGAACTCGCCCCCGACGTGATCCTCGCGCCGTGGTCGGGCATCACGGCCAAGCAGTACGACATCCTCAAGGACATCGCTCCGACGGTGGCGTACCCGGACAAGGCGTGGAGCACCGACTGGGACCAGCAGATCAACATCATCGCCAAGGCCCTCGGGCAGCCGGCG
Source organism: Streptomyces sp. RGM 3693 (assembly GCF_050471125.1). Lineage (NCBI taxonomy): Bacteria > Bacillati > Actinomycetota > Actinomycetes > Kitasatosporales > Streptomycetaceae > Streptomyces > Streptomyces sp. RGM 3693. The sequence continues at coordinate 637,236 of NZ_JBMPPQ010000003.1, read as the reverse complement.
AAGGGTACCGATCTGATCAAGGGCATCAAGAAGCAGCTCGCCGAGGCCGCCGCCACCCGGCCGAACTACAAGAACGTGACCTTCTCCTACATCTACACCTCCGGACCGGGCACGTTGGGCGTGTTCAGGCCCACCGAGCAGCGGGTGGAAATGGTCAAGTCGCTGGGACTCCGGGTCGACCCGGTGGTCAACACCTTCAAGGAGACCGAGGGCACCGACTCGTCGCTCATCGGCCTGGAGAACGCCGACAAGCTCAACAAGAGCGACCTGCTGTTCACCTTCTACTCCGACGCCAAGACCCGGAGCGACATCGAGAAGCAGTCGCTGTACGCCGCCATGCCCGCCATCAAGAAGGGCGCTGTCGTGGCGAGTTCGGACAACTCCTTCGTCACCGCCTCCTCCATGCTCAACCCGCTGACCGTGCCCTACAGCATCAAGCGCTACCTGCCGCTGATCGACAGTGCGGTCAAGAAGGCCGGTAAGTAACGCCGCTAGACGGGCTGGACTCATGACCTCGACCATCGACACCGAGGAGCAGCGGACGCGCGTGCGCCGGCCTGCCCGGCGCACCGCGGTGGTGTTGCTGCTGGCGCTGGCCGCCCTCGTCCTCGTCTGCCTCGCCAGCATCATGTTCGGCAGCAAGACCCTGGCCCCGGGCCAGGTCTGGGAAGCCGTCACCGGCCACGGTGACGCCTACACCCTCACCGTCGTCGAGAGCCGCTATCCGCGTACCGCACTGGGCATCGTGGTGGGCCTCGGCCTCGCCGTGGCAGGCGTCCTGATGCAGGCGGTGACCCGGAACCCGCTCGCCGAGCCGGGCCTGTTGGGCGTCAACACCGGAGCCGCGGCGAGCGTGGTGGCCGCCACCGCGTTCGTCGGCGCTTCCGGACAGACGCAGACACTGCTGTGGGCACTGCCCGGCGCCCTGCTGACCGGCTTGTTCGTCTACGTCATCGGCGCTCTGGGCAGCGGACTCAGCCCGGTCCGGCTGGTGTTGGGCGGCGCGGTGCTCACCGCCGTGCTGAGCGCCTTCATCCAAGCCGTCACCCTCAGCCGCCCGCAGGTGTTCGACAGCTACCGCTACTGGGTCGTCGGCGCCCTCGGCGGGCATGACTGGGACGCCGTACGGGGCGTGCTGCCGCTGGCCGTCGCCGGATTCGCCGTCGCCCTGTTCCTGGGCCGCGGCCTGAACGCGGTCGCCCTGGGTGAGGATTCCGCGACGGCGCTCGGCGCCCGCCCGGAGCGGGTGAAGGCCATCGCGTTGCTGACGGCCACGGTGCTGAGCGCCGCCGCCACCGCGGCCGCGGGACCGATCGCCTTCGTCGGACTCGCCGTCCCGCACCTGGCCCGCACCTTCCTGGGAGCCGACCTACGGCGACAGATCGTGCTCAGCGCCCTGCTCGGCCCCACGCTGCTGCTGGCCGCCGACGTCATCGGGAGGCTTGTGGTGCGCCCGCAGGAGCTGATGGTAGGAGTCGTCACCGCCTTCGCCGGCGCCCCCGCCCTTCTCATCGCCGTTCGCAGGATGCGAGCCACCTCATGACGCCTTCCTCCACCCTTTCCCCCTCGGCAGTCCGGCGGCCGGGCAGCCGGAAACTCCTCATCAGGTTCGGGTCGGCGGTCGCGCTGCGAGTCCCGGCCCGGATGGTCTGGGTCGGCGCAGTCCTGGTCGTGGCGATCCTGGTGGCCTGCACCGTCACCCTCACCGTGGGCCGCCTGGGCATCGCCCTGCCGGACCTGCCCGCGGCGCTGACCGGTCACGCCGTCGGCGTGGACTCCTTCGTACTGGACCGGTTGCGCGGACCGCGGCTGACGGTGGCGGTTGCCGCGGGCGCCGCCTTCGGGCTGTCCGGTGCCCTCTTCCAGTCGGTGACCCGCAATCCGCTGGGCAGCCCGGACGTCATCGGCCTCGGCCCGGGGGCCGGGGCGGGCGCCGCACTGGTCGCCTTGCTCTTCCCGGGCGTCCCGGTCGCCCTGGGCGCACTCGGTGGAGCGCTGGCGGCCATGGCGCTGGTCTACGTGTCGACCGGGAGCGGCTTCCGCAACCCCAGCCGACTGGTCATCGCGGGGATCGGCGTCTCCGCCATGGCCACCGCCTTCATCCAGTACATCGTCTACGCCATCGCACGCGACCAGGCCACCGTGTTGAGCTCGTACCTCAATGGCAGCCTCACCGCACGATCCTGGGGCGACGCGGCGACCATCGGCGTGGTGCTGCTGCTCTGCGCACCGTGCGCCGCGCTGCTGTCCCGGCCGCTGGGCCTGAGCGAGATGGGCCAGACCACGGCGGCCGCTCTGGGCGCGCGGCCGGAACGTGCCTTCACCGGCGCCGTGCTGCTGACGATCGTGCTGTCCGCCGGGGCCGTCACGTCCGCCGGCCCGATCTCGTTCATCGCGCTGACCGCACCGCAGATCGTCAAGCGGATCACCCGCGGCACCGGCCCGCACTTGGCACTCTCCGCACTCTCGGGCGCCCTGCTGCTGGTCCTCGCCGATCTGGCGGCGCAGAACGCACCGCTCTTCGACAAACTGCCCGTCGGCATCTGGACGATGGCCCTGGGCGGCGCGTACCTGGGATACCTGCTCCTACGGGAGTGGCGCCGCGGCGCCCTGTGACGCGACGTTGGCCGGCGCCTCCCGCCCCGCGACCGACGAATAAACCCCTCCTCACCAGCGCCAACCACGCACTGTTGGCCGACGGCCGCGAGGCCGTCGCGTGCCGAGGGGAGAAATCGGTCGCCGGGCGGGCCGCGCGTTGTTAGCTTGCCGCCGTGGACCTCTTCGCACGCTCATGGACGGCGTTGCGCACGGCCGTCGCCGAACTCCCGGACGAGGACTTCGCACGCCCCTCCGGCTGTACCGGCTGGCTCGTACGGGACCTGGTGAGCCACCTGATCATCGACGCCCAGGACGTCCTGATCACCCTTGTGACGCCCGCCGAAACGGAACCCACGCGCAACGCGGTGACCTACTGGGACGTCGCCGCAACGCCGCCGACCGGCGCCGACCCGCACCTCCGGGTCAGCACCCAGGACGACCGAAGCGGAAAAGGCCGACCTGTCCGACCTGTCTGACCCGTCCGAACCAGGCCGCCTGGCCGCGAAACTCCCGCTCGTCCTCGGCTGATCCGCCACGACGACGCTCCCGGCAATCCCCTGGGCGTGACGTTGCGTCAGGTGGGTACGAGATCAGCATGCCGGGGTGGGCCCGCGGCGGCGGTCAACCTCGCGGCCCGCCCCGGCCCGACAGCTCCGACCGGACCGGGCGCGGTGCCGAGGGGGTGTTCCCTCGGCACCGTCGCGTTCGGTCAGTTCTTGACCGGGTTGACGGACATCAGTCCGCTGAAGAACGTGACGGGCACGGTGTCCGTCTTGTTGGTGGTCGTCCCGGTGCTGGTCGAGGACGTTTCGGACGAGCTGAGCCCCGCGCCGAACGAAATGACCTTGTCGAAGCTGGCATTGATCTGGCCCGACACCACCTTCTCAAGGCCCTGCTGCCGGATCTGCTGCTCGCTCAGCGTCACCGAGGTGAATTTGACGTCCCGTTGGATCGAGAAGACATGACTGCGCTGTTTGGGATCCAGGCCGGGGAGCGTCAGTTTGCCGACCAGATGCGTGGTGATCAGGATCCCGGGAGGCGTCCCGGTGGTGGCCGGGTTGCCCGCCATGGCGGAGGAGTAGATCGAGGGGTAGGCCACCCAGTGGGTGGACGAGCCTTCGACCACGATGTCCAGCGGCTTGTCGGGGGCGACCCGGCCGTTGAGGATGACGCTGGGCGCCGCGGGCACCACGTTGTCCTGGCTGAGCACCGGCTTGTTGTCCTGGAAGATCGCGATGGCGAACGTGCCGCGCTCCCAGTCCGCCTCGCTGGGGCCGAAACTGACCGGGGCGAAGCTGAACACGAACGACCGGTTGTCCGAGCCGATCGGCACGGGTGGCCGGGGAGTGGGGTGGGGCGTCGGCACAGGCGGCTTCGGCGCGCCCGCGCCGCCGTCGCCGGAACCGGTGTGCGTACCGGGCCCGGGGGTACCGGGGGTGCCGCCCGGGTCGGGGGGTGTTCCGCCGGTCGCCGGGGGCGTGGTGCCGCCGGTGCCGGTGCCCCCGCCCGTCGGGCCGCCACCCGGGGTCCCGGTGCCGCCGCCGGACGGAGCGCCGGGGCCGGTTCCCGTGCCGGGAGCGCCCGTTCCCGCGCCGCCGCCCGGTCCGGTGCCCGGCGTCGAGCCGGTGCCGGGCGTGGTGGGCGTGCCGGGGTTCTTGCCCGCGAGCCCGGCCGCGTTGCTCGCGAGCGAGGTCAGTAGTGCGGCGATCTCCTTCTGCATCGACTCGTCGCGGAAGATGTCGCCCTTGCCGAGGAGTTGCAGGGCGGCAGCCATGCCCACGGGGTCGGGAGCCTGCGGCGGCTGGACGATGGTCACCGCCGAGGCGGGCAGCCCCGACGGCGTCGTGGAGACGACCACCTCCCGGCTCGCGGTGGACACCGGAGCGATCTGCGGTGCACTGTCCGGGTCGGGCGACTTCTGCCAGTCCCAGAACCGGGTGTTGTCGATGACCTCCGCGGAGTTGCAGTGGCCGAGTTTGGCCTCGGCGAAGATCCCGCGGGTGGGCAGGCTGATCAACTGCTCGCTGCGGGCGGGGTCCACCTTGGGAAGGCGTACCTGCCCCTCTCCCGCGTTGTCGAACAGGGTGGGGTCGAGCGGGAAGGCGGTGGAGTCCCCGAGCACTTCCAGGGCGCGGTTCTCGATGGCTTGGAACAGCGGGCGGGTGGTGCCGCCGACGGTGAGACTGGCGCCCGCCAGTTCCGTCCACCGGGCGTTGGGGTCCTCGCCGAGCCGGATCAGCCGGTAGTAGTGCTCGCGGTTTTGTACCAGGTGTCTGCGCAGCCGGATCCGCAGCAGGTTCTCCTCATCGCTCAGGCGTTGGAACGGGCTCGGTGCGGGTGCGGGTTCCGGTGCCTGTCGGACCGCCAGTGCCCAGGTCGTGGACGGTTTCTGGAACAGTTTGCCGCTGGGCTCGTCGACCAGGAGGTGGGTGTTGCCGGCGGTGTCCACGGCCGTGACGACCAGGTGTTCCACGGCGACGTCGTCGTTCCTCCCTTCGGTGTGGGGTGGCACGAGGGTCACCGAAATCGTGCGCAGATCCCGCCAGTTGACGCGTTCGTCGGACCGGGGCACACCGGCGAGATCGACCAGGGAGTGGGTGTGCTGGAAGTCCCCGGGATTCTGCAGGTGGATCGGATCGGGGTCCCAGTCACTGTGCTGCGGACGGACCAGATTGGTGACCCGCTGGCCGCCGTCCGGCGCTCGCTGGGTCAGGGTGACCGTGGTGGGCACCCGGTCCTGGAAGCTGGAGAGGTCACCGATGGTGAAGCGGAACTGGAAGAGGATGAACTCGACGCTGCCCGGGTCGGGCGGCACCGGCACCTCGGGCTGGAGTTCCTGCCAGGCGGCGTACTTCTCCACCGCGTCGAATCCGCCGGCCAGTTGCGGGTCGAGCAGCCCGGCCTGCAACAGGCGGCGGTAGCGGACGATGACCAGCTCGTTGTCGAGGTTGGGGGACATGGCGGGCAGCAGGACGGCCGGACGTACCGTGCCGCGCTCCACGAGTACCCGGAAGTGCCGCAGCACCTCGTAGTAGAGCAGGGTCATCGCATGTGCGTGGTTGTGGTTGCGCACGGTCCGGGTCTGCGCGGTGGAGCTCTCCGCCTGGCGGGACTGCACGACCACCGTGCTGCGCATGTCGCGTACGGAGGTGGAGTGCTGGCGGATCTGGTCGTGCAGGTTCTGCACGGTGTCCGCCGAGACACTGCGGTCGCCGGTCGTCGTGGCGTAGCCGCCGCCGATCGCGGCGGAACCGCCGAACATGCCCATCGACGCCGCGCCCGCCACGCCGGCCATCACCGAGCCGCCGCGCTGCCACTCGTTGACGGCGCCCTTGACCACCTCGTCGACCGTCCGGTCGCGGGTGAGGGCGTGTTCCAAGTCATCGGTGAGGGCGATGTCCTCCAGCCGGCTGTCGGTCGACGTGCGCGCCCAGTCGACGACCGCGAGCTGCACCTGCTCGCCCGGTGCCAGCGGGAGGCTGTAGGTGACTTGGCCCAGCCCGTGCCCGACCGGGATCCAGGTGACGTCGTAGCTGATGACCAGGGCGATCGGCACCGGGAAGCCGGCGGGGCCTTCGGAGGTGCCGTCCCCGGTCGGCGCCGCGTACTGAGCGCCGTAGTCCAGTCTCGCCAGGAGATGCGGGACGGTCACGAGCTGGTGCACCTGGTACTGCTGGGTGGCCACATTGGACGGCAGCAGGGTCTCGCAGCCGTCCTGCCCGATGAGTTCGGCCGGTACGTACGCGAAGGACGCCGGCGAGAGGTACCAGTCGAGGAGCGAGGGCGACTGCATCGCGGGGAAGCCGTTGGCGGAGCCGGTGAAGACGCCGCCACGGTCCACGCCGAGCCGCAGGACCAGTGCCTGGGCCCGTTCGTCGGCCTCGGCCAGGACGTCCACCGCGCTCTGGAGCGGACCGCCCAGGTACAGCCACACGTGGGTGAGCCGTACCTCGGCGGTGGAGCCGTCGGGCCGCTCGGCCAGTTGCAGGACCTGCCGCCACAGCGGCGCCAGGTCCCAGGAGAGGTACCCGGCGTGGTCACTGCCGAGCAGCCCCAGCGGGAGGCGGACCGAATTCCCGGTGGGGGCCGCGGCCCCCACCTCACCGCCGGATCCCTTTTCGGAGACGGTCAGTTGGGCTTCGAGGAAGGCCAGCGCCCCGGAGACGGGGCCGCCGGTCGTGTTGTCGGAGAGAAACACACAGCAGCGGGCCGGGCTGCTGGTGTCGTCGGTCGGAAGTGCGATGCCCATGGTTCCCCCCATCGACGTCGCGCCTGAACAAAAGGGGCCGTAACGGCAGAAGGTCAGGCGACGAGAGGAAGGTAACGTAAGGAGGCTCGATCGACTCTCGAACTTCTTGTGGAGCATTTGGAGAGGGCGTGCAGGCCGTGACCGGGCTGCACCTTCCTCCCGCCGTGCGGCCTCGCCGCCCGGTCAGTGGGCGGAGTTCCGGGCGACTGACGCCGGAGCGTTCTTCGCGGTTGCCGGGCGTGTGCCGGTGGTGGGGGACCGTAGCACGGCAGCGGCGAGGACGAGAGCGAGGGCGACGAGGCCCGCGCCCACGCGGAAGGCGAGTTGGTAACCACCCGTGAGCGCCGTGGCGGTGCTCGTCCTGTCGGCCAGCAGCGCACTCGTATGCGAGGTGGCGAGCGTGCTGAGGGCCGCCAGGCCGAAGGCGCTGCCGATCTGCTGCATGGTGTTGAACATGCCGGAGGCGATCCCCGACTCCTGGGGAGTGGCTGCCGACATCGCGAGCGTGGCCAGCGACGGCATCGCCAGGCCGAAGCCGCAGCCGAGCGGCAGCAGCGCGGGGAGGACGTCCGTGAGGTAGCCCCCGCCTGCCGGGACGCGGCCGAGTACGGCGAGCCCCGCCGTGATGAGCGCGAGCCCGGGAAGCAGTACGGCACGCGGGCCGAAGCGTGCGATCAGCGCGGGTGAGACGCCGAGGGACAGCGCGCCGATCGCGACCGAGACCGGAAAGATGCCCAGACCCGTCTGGAACTCGCCGAAGCCGAGCACCTTCTGCAGGTAGAGCACGCACAGGAATTGGAAGCTGAACATTCCGGCCACCATGAGGGCCTGGACACCCATCGCCCCTGAGACATTGCGCGAGCGGAACACGCGGAGCGGCAGGAGCGGGTTGGCCGCCTTCGCCTGGCGGACGACGAAGGCGAGGAACAGGACGAGCGCCCCGGCGCCGAAGCCCAGCGTGTGCGCGGAAGTCCAACCGTGGTGGGCGGTCTCGACGATCGTGTAGACGCCGAGCATCAGCGCCGACGTGACCAGGAGCGCGCCCACGATGTCGGTTCCCCTCCCCAGGCCGATGCCGCGCTCGGAGCCGAGCATGCGCCTGGCCGACAGCACGGCCACGATGCCGATCGGGACGTTCACGAAGAAGATCCAGTGCCAGCTGAGGGTCTGCGTCAGGGCACCGCCCGCGAGGAGGCCGAGAGAGACGCCGGCGGACTGGACGAAGCCGTAGACGCCGATGGCCTTCGCCCGCTCCTTCGGCTCCGGGAACCGGGTCACGACCATGCCGAGCGTGACGGCGGAGGTCACCGCGCCGCCGATGCCTTGGAGGAACCGGGAGGCGAGCAGCATCGCCGGCGTTTGGGACACACCGCACAGCCCGCTCACCGAAGTCCTCGACCACGTCGCGGGGAAGTGGAGCATCGGAATCCTCGTCGCCGCCGCACACGGACCGGTCCGATTCAGCGAGTTGGAACGCACCAGCGCCGGCATCAGCCGACGCATGCTCACCTTGAACCTGCGCAAGTTGGAACGCGACGGTCTCCTCATCCGGACCGTCTACCCCACCGTGCCGCCGAAGGTGGAATACCGCCTCACGCCCATGGCCCGCGAGCTGCACGCGACCCTGTCCGGGCTCGTTGGCTGGGCGGAGCGCCACCGGTCCGACATCGCCACCGCCCGCGCCGAATACGACGCCGCCGCGGCATCGACCACCTGACTCCCGCAGGGCGAAGCTTCCTGGCTTCCTGCTGTTGTTCGGGTCGCCGGGCCCCGGTCGTCCAAAAGTGGGGACCGGCGGGTCCGGGCAGCGGCCTCGCCCACGGGATCGGGGATGGGGACATGCCAGGAGAGACCTCGCGCATTGGCCGGTCCGATGGCCATGGAGCCTCGCCCGCCCTCGCCCTCAGGGCCTCACATGCCGACCGGGACCGTACGGTGGACGTGTTGCGCCTCGCCGGGGGAGACGGCCGACTGGCCGCCGCCGAGCTGGACGAGCGTCTGGAACTCGCCCTGACCGCGCCCACGCTCGGTGAGCTGGCCGAGCTCACGGCCGATCTGCCAGTCGTGGCAGGGGTGTCCCATGGCGTCACGGTGGAGGCCAAGGAGGTGATCCGGGTCGACCAGCAGGGCGGTTCGTTTCGTCGCGACGGCCGTTGGGTGGTTCCACGCCGGGTGGAACTCCAGTCATCCTGGGCGGACGTGACGCTCGACTTGACCGAAGCGGTGATCACCCAAGACACCCTGCACATCGCCATGGCCATGTGCGGCGGAACCCTGCGCCTGGTGACGGGGCCGGGCGTCGTCGTGAACACCGATGCCCCCTCGGTGAGTTACGGCAAGGTCAAGGTCGCCCCGGCGGCCGAAGTCGGGGTGCCGATCACCCTTCAAGTGGAGCTGGTCGGCAGCATCGCCCATGGCCGGGTCGTGGCCCAGCTCCCGCGGCGGACGTTCCGACAGTGGCTGCACCGCGGGCCCGCTTGAGTGGGGCCTCTTCGATCGGGCGGGGCGTTGCGCCGTCGTGCTGAGGGGGGATCAGATCGGACCGCCGGCGAGCGGGCGGTGTCGGGGCCCCGCTGCCGGTGAGCAACAACCGACGGTCCCTGCGGGGCCGTTCCCTCGGCTCAGGGGTCGAGAAATCTTGCCGATCTGGAAATCTTGCCGCGGCGGCAAGATTTGCCCTACGCTGCTCATATGGCACCTTCAGATGACGGCCCCACGACCAGACAGCCCGGACTCCGCGAGCGCAAGAAGAGGGAGACCCGGGTCGCGCTGAGCCAGGCGGCGATCCGGCTCTGCGTCCTCCATGGTTGGGACGAGGTGACGATCGAGCAGATCGCCGCCGAAGCCAACGTCTCCGTCCGCACCTTCCGCAACTACTTCGCGGGCAAAGCCGAGGCGATCGCAGCCAGTCACCTGGAGCGGATGCACCGGGTCGCCGACGACCTCCTCGCCCGCCCCGCCGGCGAACCACTCTGGGACTCGCTGCTCCACGCCGTCCTGGGTCAGTTCGCACCCACCGACAACTCCCCGCCGCACCATGCGCGTTGGCGCGAGGGGGTGCGGCTGATGCTGGCCGAACCGGCACTGGCCGGTGAGATCGTCAAGGCCAACGCCGCCGCCCAACAGGAGTTGGCCAAGGCCGTCGCGCAGCGCACCGGCACCGACGCCGAACGCGACGTCTACCCGAAGCTGGTCGCGGCCGTGGTCGCGGCCGGCAGCGGAGTGGCCGTCGAGCACAGCCTGCGCGCCGACGAACCCGAACCGCTCGGCGCGGTCCTGGCCCGGGTCTTCGAGCAGCTCGCCGCCGGCCTGCCCGTCCCGTAGCGAAGAGCGGCGATCAACTCGCCGCCGGTGCCGCCCCTTTCCCGTTCGCACCAAGGAGACGTGACTGTGATATCCGACGTGATCATCGTGGGCGGCGGTCCGAACGGGCTGATGCTGGCCTGCGAACTCAGCCTGGCCGGCATCCGCCCGACCGTACTGGAGCAGCTCCCGCAGCCCAGTACCGAACCCAAGGCCAACGGCCTGCTCGGCCAGGTGGTACGCCTGGCCGACCACCGCGGCCTGCACGAACCGCTCAGCGGCAGCCCGGAGCCCCCGCAGCCCAACTCCGCCTACTTCATGTTCGCCGCGATGGGCCTCAACCTCGGCCTACTGGACGCCAGTCCGATCTTCGCCCTGGCCGCCCCGCAGCACCGCATCGTCGAGGTCCTGGAGGAGCGCGCCCGCGCACTCGGCGTCGACCTGCGGCGCGGACACCGGGTCAGCGCCGTCGCCCAGGACGCGGACGCCGTCACCCTCGACGTCACCAGTCCCGACGGCGACCAGCAACTCCGCGCCCGCTACGTGGTCGGCGCGGACGGCGCGCGCAGCGTGATCCGCAAGCTCTCCGGGATCGGGTTCCCCGGCGTCAGCTACGACCGCCGCACCAACCGCACCGCCCACGCCACCGTCCCGGCCGACTGGGTCGACCCGGTCAACGGCGCCCTCACCATTCCCGGCCACGGTCCGGTCCTGCCCTTCCTGCCCCACCGCACCGACCAAGGCGGCTTCTCCTACGCACCGTTCCCCGGCCAGCCGCCGCTGGTCAGCACCACCGAGTGGGACCAGCCCGCGACGGACGAGCCGATGAGCCTGGCCGAGATGGAGTCGAGCATTCGTCGGGTCCTCGGCGTCGACCTGCCGCTCGGCCCACCGGACGGCACGGGCCCGCACGTACTGCGGCGGCTGAACGGAGGCAACACCCGGGTCGCCGACCGGTTCCGCGACCGCCGGGTCTTTCTGGTCGGCGACGCCGCCCACGTCTATGCCTCCGGTGGCGGCCCCGGACTGAACCTCGGCCTCCAGGACGCCGCCAACCTCGGCTGGAAGCTCGCCGCCGCGCTGCGCGACACGGCCCCGCCCGGACTGCTCGACAGCTACGGCGCCGAGCGACGCCAGGCCGCCCGCCGCATGGTGCTCAACGCCGAGGCGCAGTCGGCGCTCACCGCACCGGGGAGCGACACCACCGCCCTGCGCGAACTCTTCACCGAACTGCTCACCCGCAAGGAGGTCGTCCAGCGCCTCGCCGACCTCACCGCGGGCACCGACGTGCGCTACGAGATGGGCCTCACCGACCCGCACCCCGCAGTCGGCTACTTCGCTCCGGAGCTGGAGCTGATCACGGGGGAGGGGAAGGTGCGGATCGCCGAACTTGCCAGAACCGCCCGGCCGTTGCTGATCGACCTGACCGAAGACCGGTCGCTGGCAGCGGCACTCGCGGAAGAACAGAACGCCATCGACGTCGTCATCGCGCGGGGCGACGCGGCCGACCTCACCGGCCTGCTGATCCGTCCCGACGGCTACGTGGCCTGGGCCTGCGGCTCAACCCACCCGGACCCGGGCGAGCTGACCGCCCTGCGGGCCGCCGCGGAGCGCTGGTTCGGAGCCTGAGCGGCCGTCGCGCTATACGGCGATCTCCCCGCGACACAGTCGTCACATAACGGGCATGAGTCGGTGGCGGCGACCGTTGCACGTACACCACGGTTACCCTCCGGCCTCACGACACCGCCCAGCGCCTCCCCGCACCGGCCCCCCTCTGTGACTGGCATCACAGTCATCGGCTGTCACGATTGCTGTACCTGCGTTGTCCTCAAGGCGTGAGAACGATCCGATCGGAGGTGGTGGCGTTGGCGCGGGTGGTGGTTGTCGGCGCGGGCTACGCAGGCGTGATGGCCGCGAATCGACTGGCGGCCGCGGGACGGTCGGAGGTGAGCGTGACGGTGGTCAACCCTCGGCCGGAGTTCGTGGAACGTGTCCGGTTGCACGAGCACGCAGCGGGGGCGTCGAACGCGGTGCGGCCGCTGAGCGGTCTGCTGCACCGCGACGTGCGAGCGCGAATAGCCACGGTGGACGCGATTGCCGAGCGATCGGTGCAGCTCGATGACGGTGGCGCAGTCGACTTCGACTATCTGCTGTACGCGGTGGGGAGCACGTCGGCCCGAGGCTTGGCCGGATCCGAGAACGCGTGGAGTATCGCCGACCTCGATGGTGCCGAGGCGTTGCGCACGCGTCTGCGGCAACTGCCTGCGGGGGCACGCGTCGTGGTGATCGGCGGCGGCCTGACCGGGGTCGAGAGTGCCGCCGAAATCGCGTACCGGTACCCGTCGTTGAAGGTCGAGTTGGTCGCGCAGACGGTCGCCGCGCGGCTGCCCGAGTCGAGCCGAGCGAACATGGCAGGCAAGCTCGCCAACGCTGGTGTCGTACTGCGTATCGGACTGCGGGTCACCGGAATCCGCCCGGACGGCGTCGAGACCGACGCCGGATGGCTGCCCAGCGACTGTACGGTGTGGGCGGGCTCGTTCGACGTGCCGGACCTGGCACTGCGCAGCGGTCTGCCGGTGACCTCCGACGGCCGACTCCGCACCGACGATGCCTTGGTGTGCGTGCACCATCGAAGGATCGTCGGGGCCGGCGACGCTGTCGCACCACCTGGGCATGTCGGGGCCCACCTGCGGATGAGCTGTCAAGCAGCGATGCCCATGGGTGCCCACGGCGCCGACACGGTACTCGCGTTGATACGGGGTGAACGACCGGCGCCAGCGTCGATCGGCATGGCCGGACAGGCAATCAGCCTCGGTCGACGCGACGGGTTCATCCAGGCCACACACAGGGACGACACCCCGCGGGGATTCGCGGTGTCCGGGCGGGTGGCAGCGTTGGTCAAAGAGCGAGTGTGCCGCTACACCGTCACCTCGATGCGCTTCCCGCGCGCCTACCGGTGGCTTCCTGGCCCGACCTCGACCACGACCGCGACCCCGCCCCCGACCCCGCCCCTGACATCGACATCGACATCGACAACGCCCTCGACCTCGACAACGCCCGCGCCGCCCCGGGCCGCGGCCCGATGAGCGAGATGCGTTCCGGTGGGAAGGCGGGCCCGTGGCCCGACCTGACCGGCACCACACCCCCCCCATCATGGAAGTGAAAGGAGCATCATCATGAAGGCCATCATCGTGTGCACCTCGGTGTCTCACGGCAACACCAAGAGGATCGCCGACGTCATGGGCCAGGCGCTGGACGCCCCCGTCGTCGCCCCTGAACAGGTCGACATCGCAGAGCTCTCCACCTGCGACCTGGTGGGATTCGGCTCGGGGATCTTCACAGGGAACTTCCATCCACGGCTGCGCCAATTCGTCCAGTCGCTCCCGAACGGGGAGCAACAAGGGAGGCAACGAAGGGCGTTCGTCTTCGCCACCAGCGGTCTGCCCGAAGTGCGGTTCCGGCCGTTCACCCGCCCCCTTGTGCGGCTCCTCGGCCAGAAGGGCTTCCAGACGGCCGACACCTTCTCGTGCCGTGGGTTCGACACCTGGCTGCCGTTCAAGCTCGTCGGCGGCATCAACAGGGCACGGCCCAACGCCACCGACCTGGAGGCGGCGCGCACGTTCGCCGAAGGGCTACGCGCTCGGCTTGGTGCGGTGTCCTGACCGGACACTGGTTGTCTCGCCTGGTGACACCGCGACACCGCGACGCGTACGGCCCCGATCACGCCCCTCGCAGGCAGCGCCGTGGTGGCCGAGGCGGCCGGCCGGCTTCGAACCGGTGCGACCTCAGAGATCGGCGCGTGCCTCGAAGAGGCGGCGCAGGTGGGCCAGGCTCTGCTCGGCCAACGGGCGAAGTGTCGGGGCAGCGGCGTGGGCAGCGGCTCGAAGTGCGTCCACCGCGTCGGGGCCGAGAGCATCTGCGGCCTCGGTGGCGAAAGCGGGTTCGGCTAGCCAGGCGTCCTGGAGGTCAGGCGTGACTTCCAGGTGGAACTGGAGCCCCCAGGCGGCGGGGCCGGCCCGGAACGCCTGGCACTCGGTCGTCTCGGTACGTGCCAGCACGCGGGTACCCGGGGCGGGGACGATGCGATCGCCGTGCCAGTGGAGCACGGCGGGCGCGTCGGCCAGCGGGCCGACGACCGGATCGTCACGGTCCACGTCGCGCAAGGGAGCCCAACCGATCTCGCTCGTCCGCCCGAGCTCGGCACCGGTCCGTACGGTCAAGCCCTGGGCGCGGGCGAGAAGTTGCGCACCCAGGCACACACCCAACGTCGGAACCCCGTACCGCAACGCGTCGGCCAGGAGGTCACGCTCCACCTTGAGCGCCGGATGGTCCGCCAGGGCGTCGGCATTCATGGGGCCGCCCATCACGACCAGCCCAGCCAAGTCCGAAACCGGCGGCAGATCGTCCGTCGTGGCCCCCGGCGTGGCGATGAGGTTGCGGATCTCCACATCCAGGCCGCTGCCCTGCAGAGCGTCGAGGATCAGGCCAGGCTTTTCCACCTCGACATGCTGAAGGAACAGGACGGTGCGCGCGGACATGACGAGCTCTCCTGGGAGGAAGTGAGGAGTGAGGTGTGAGGAGTGAGGAGTGAGGAGGGGAAGAAGAGTCATTCCACCCTAACGTGCCTGATCAGAGCGGGGCCGGACAGGCAAGGGTCAGCGCAGGACCACACCTGATCCGCCGCCAGGCACCCGGCGCGCCCGGTGGATCAGGGGCGAACGCGACCTAGGGACGCATCACTCCCCACCACAGTGCCCACGGAACGAACCCGACCGTCGCGAGCGCGGCCGGTGCCAGTCGGAGCCACACCGCCTGGCCCCAGTCACGGTGCCGTCGCCGAACGGTGACCACCGTGCCGCCTGCTGACACGAGAACGGCGATCGCGAGCATCTGTACCACCAGCCAGGCCACCGGGCGCCCCCATACGACGGGCGCCGCGGCTGCGTCCCCTGCCGCGAAGACCGCGAGTGGGTACAGTACTGCGCTCGCCACGGTGAGCAGGCCCAGTCCGGATAGCCAGCGAACGGCGGGCACGGCGGGGCCCCGGCGCAGGACGGCACTCAGGGGGTAGGCGGCGAAGCCGGCGAGAAGCAGGGCGGGGGCGAGCCATGCGCCCCAGGCACGGCCCGGGACCGGGACGCTGGATGTGGCTTGCGGTGGGGCGGGGGCGGTGCTGGACGTGGGCGGGTGGCCGGCCCCGACGGCCCGGACCCAGGAGGACACGGTCTGGACGTAGTCGGGTGCCAGCTCTCCCAGTGGTTTGCCGTGGAAGAGGGGGCCGCCGATGCGGTCGAAGCCGTCCGTCGTCAGGTGCCCGTTGTGCGCAGCGTCGGGCAAGAAGCGGATGACGGTGTGCTTGTTGCCTGCCTGATCGAGGGCTTGCCGGAAGATCCGCGCGCTTTCCTGGGGCGGTACCTGGGTGTCGCGTTCGCCCCACAGTGCCAGTACCGGGATGCGGTGCAGGCGGCTCAGTGCCTGCGAGGGGTCGTAGTCCGCCGTAGGGAACAGGCCGGTGGAGTCGACGAGTTGCGCCGCCGGTCCGGAGATGACGCCGGCAAAGGACCCGCCGATGCCCCGGTGCTTCAGATGGGTGGTGAGATCCCATGTCTGGGTGCGCAGCGGGGGATGGCCGGAGGCGGCCATGGTGATCAAGAAGGCGACGTCGGAGGAGCGTGCCGCGGCCAGGGGCGCCACCCAGCCGCCCTCGCTGAATCCCCACAGCCCAACCTGGTGCGGATCGACGCCCTTGTGTCCGCGCAACAGGCGTAACCCGGCGAGTGCATCGTCGGCCAACAACCCGAAGTCGCGGTGGGTCCGGGAGTACTCCACCGTCCGCTTGTCGTAGACGAGGGTGGTGATCCCGGCGCGGGCGAATGCCTCGGCCTCCTGCCGGTACTCCTCCCGGGGGCCGGGTCCCGAGCCGCCGATGAGCACGATGCCTGGGCGAGTGCCCGGCGCGCCTGGGGCGGCCAGAACGGTGCCGTGCAGGATGAGGCCGCCACCGCCACGGAAGGAAACGTCCTGGCGGACCAAGCCCGCGCTCGACGGCTCGGCGCGGGCCCCGGGCGCGGCGAACAGCACGGCAATCGCCATGCAGACGAGAACCAGGCAGAGGCGTATGAGCGGTTTGCCGGAGAGTTGCACGGCGTGCGGTTCCTTCCCTGGAGAGGCGCGCTGAAGCGGTCAGTTGACTTCGGGGATGCCGAGCAGGCGGACGAGTACGGCGCGTGCTTCAGGTGCATCGGGTGCGGTCTCGCCCTCAGGCGGGGAGTAGCGGTAGACGAGCGCGATGTACTCCTCGAAGAACGCCCGGAGTTGGGCGGGGCTGAGCCGCAGCGTGGCCCGCGAGAACAGTGCCGCGTCGGCCCATGGCCCGAGCGTGTCGCGCGCGTCCTCGAACCGGCGGGCCTGCTCGACGAGTTCCGCGAGATTGAGCCGGTGCATCTCCGTCAAGGCTTCCCGCATCTCGGGTGTCTGGCGGCTGTACGGTGGATACCGCCGGTCACCCGGCACCGCCCGCCACCACCGCTCCCGCCCCTTGGCCAGCTCCGGAACCTCTTCCACGAAGCCGTGCTTGGCCATCTGCCTGAGGTGATAACTGACGAGACCGGTGCTCTCGCCGAGCTGGCGCGCGAGCCCGGCCGAGTTGCCCGGCCCCTTGCGCAGACACTGCTCGATCTTCTGCCGCATCGGATGCGCCAGGACGCGCAGCGCCTCGACATCAGTGATCTCCTGCGCGGGCGGTTGTTCAACTGCGGGCGGTTGGTCGGCCATGGGAGGAGGTTAGAAGTTACAAAGGGTCTTTGCAAGGGGATTTTGCAACTCGCCGCCACCAGGGCGGGGCGGGGGAGTCACACTTCCAAGGCCACCAGCCCGAACGCGTCGACCAACCCGAGGCCGACTCCTTACGATTCCCATGAGCCGGGCTACGAACGCACAACGGCCGAATGGGCCGCACGAGACCCCCTCGCGCAGCCCATTGCCTTGGCTACGTCGCCTTGGCTACGGCCTCTTGATCGCCAATCAATGGTGACGTGCCGTCATCTGCGAAAGAACGTCGGCCACTTGGGAATGGCCATGGTGCCGAGCCCACCGTTCCCGTTCGGCAACCACGTCCACGTACTGTTGTCGCAGTGCGCTCAGCGGCACCTTGCCGCGTGCTTCGACGGTGCCTTCCCCCGTATCGGAGAGCTGTTGGGCGCGGTCACAGATCGCCAGGACCTCGACCTCGTCCCGATCGTTCGCGGGGTGGGGAGTCAGCTTCACGTAGTAGGGCCCGTCGAAGAAGTAGACCTCTCCGACCTCGCCCGATGCGGCACTGTCGAGGGCCTCGCGCATCGACCCGAGAACCGATACCGGCGAGTCGGTCCAGTGGGCCCCTGGGAAATCCACTCCCGCGAGCGTGAACCAGATCTCCCCTGAGACCGCCTGCGGCGCTTCCCGCGACACCTCCCATTCCGCTACGGAGATCGTCAGACCGCCCACCTCAATCACTCCAGGGTTGCAGCGGGTAGATGGACCTCATGACGCCGCCGCCTCGGGGGATCTGGAACTGAACCAACTTGCCCTCCACCGTGGCCACCGCCTGGATCATCCCGGTCTGGCGGTCGTATCCGATCACCCTCGGATTGTTCCGCAGCGCCTGCTGGGCGATCTGCTCAAGCCGGGTGTCCGTCACCTTCGCCGGCCACAGGTCCTTCTGGGGCGTCACGCCCTTCCCGCCGGGAACGTGGTTGTTCCGCACGTGAGCGGTGTCCAGGCCCTCGTACTGCCTGGGAATGTTGACTCCCTTCAGGCTCTTGGCGTCGCGCTTCATCGCGCAGTTGTGCACCAAGACCGGAATGTCGCCGGCCAGAACATAGTAGGTGTGGACGCCGTCGACGCTGAGGTTGTACGTGCGGACGGCGGCGCGGTACGCGTGTACCGCCCGAACGGTCGCCACCGCCTGGCCCGTGGTCTGGACGCGGTCGCCGGGCTTGAGGTCGGCCGCCTTGGTCCAGTTCGAGGTGGTGACGTCGTAGAACAGGTGGTGCGCAGTCGAGTGGACCGTTCCGAGGCCCCGTGGGCCGGCGACGGTGAGCTTGACGAAGTCGCGGTCGTCGTCGGTGACCACGACCGCGGTGACGGTGTGCTGCTGAACGGCACTGCTGCCCGGGGTGGAATTGCCGATCCGGTCTCCGACCCGGAGGTTCTGGATGGGCTCCGTGCCGGCGCCGGCCATCAGGACCGGGGTGCCCGCCACGAAGCTGTCCTGTGCGCAGTCCGGGTTGGGACCCGCGTTCTCCTTGGCGGCCTCGACTGCCTTGTTCCGCTGGGCCTGTTGGGCCTTGACCTTCTGGGCGATCTCGGCCTGGGCGATGGCCTGGGCCGTGATCTGGACCTGTGCCTGGAAGTTGAGCGTGTAGGGGATACGGACGGGCCGTCGTGTCGCCCGGGCCTGGGCATCCGCCTCCCGCTGCTTCTCTGCCTTGATCTGCTGGACGACGGGGGCGGTCCCCGCGGCCACGCAACTCATCGTCCCGCTGCCGTTGATGGGCAGCGAGGCGCTCTGTGTGCAACCCCCGCCGGACTGGCCGTTGACGCTCACCTGGGCCGTCATGGAGGCGTTGACCGTCCCGGACAGCTTGGCGCCTGGGGCGGCCGTCGTCGCGGTGACGACGTTCTCCGTGACGGTGCAGGACTCCGAGCAGTTCAGATTGCCGGTCTGGTTGAAGTTGAACCTGATACCGAGGTCAACGGCATTGCCGAGGGTCTTGGTCTGGTCGATGAGATCGTCGTACGCCTTGCCGACGTCCTCGGGAGACATTGGCGTGAAGTCGACGTTGCCCAGGTCGGCCTGTGGGGAGGAAACGGCGTGGGTGAAACCGGCCGGGCGCACGGCGGCGGAAGCCAGAGCCGTACGCGTCGGGCCACCGGACGACGAGCCCCTGGCTCTGGCGTTACCGGACGCCAACCGCACCACCTGGTAGGGCGGGGCGGCCGAGACGGACAGCACGCCTTGCGGTGTCGTGACGGACAACGCCTTCTTCCCGCCACCTCCGGCAGCGTCGGCTTTCGGGAAGTCCGTGGCCTGGTCCAGCCCGGCCCACAACTGTGCCGCGAAGGCTGCGGGCGAGCGCGGTACGCTCGACAACGCGGAGGTCAGGTGCTTCTCACCGGTGACCCACTTGCCCTCCAACGTGGCGGCCGAGACCCCGCTCGGCAGGTCGGTCAACATGTCCTTCGGAGGCTTGACGTACGTCTTGCCGTCGACCGTCAGGACGGCGATGCGGCGTCCGGCGACCGTGATCGTGCCGCGCGCCTCGTTTCCGTCGGTGACGGTCAGATCCCACGTCGTGCCGTCGGGGGCGGAGCCGGTGTAGTGCGCCGCGGGCTCACGGGCCAGGTTGTACACCGCGAGGTAGAACGGGGTGCGGTTCCCATCCGTGTCCTCAGGGTTGGCCGGCCGTATCGAGCGCCACAGCAACGTGCCGGCGACGATCGCGAGCACCAGCCCGCACACCCCGACGGCCAGCACCCAAGGCCGCCTCCACCAGCTCTTCCTCGGCGGCGGGGGCGGTGGACCCACCGCTGCCTGACCCCATCCGAGATATCCCGCCGACGTCATCGGGTCGTGCGGATGCCCTCCGCCTAGCGCCTCACTCATGCCTGGACTCCCCCGTAAATGTCCGACCTGTGGTCGTGAGCGATAGGACGTCAGTTTCATTACGCAATTCCGCCTGTCAACCACCCGAGTTCGGCATGGGCGAGTATCGGACAGCGGCCCGCGCACACGATCGCCCATCGCCCATCGCCCATTGCCCATTGCCCATTGCCCATTGCCCTCGCCTCTCGCTGCGGAGGCATGCCTGGCGCAGCCTGCCGCCGAGGGCCGAAGCGAGGCCGAGGCGGTCAAGGCGCTGCTCGCCCACCGCTGCGAGGCGCTCATCCTGCTCGGCCCCGACGCGGAGCCCACCTACCTCGACGCACTCGGACAGCGCACCGTCCCCGCGTCGGTCGGCCACCGGGTGCCGCAGGCCCGGGTGGACTGCCCGCAGGGTGCCGAGGGCAAGGGCATGCGCCAGGCGATGGACCACCTGGTGGAACTGGGGCACCGTCGGATCGTGCACATCGAAGGCGGCCAGGGCCCCGGGGCATCCGAACGCAGGCGTTCCCACCGGGCAGCGATGCGCCGGTACGGCCTGGAGGCGGAGCTCCGGGTGATCCCCGGCACGCACACCGAGCACTCGGGCATCGAGACCGGCCGGCTGCTCCTGGCCGGGCGGGACCGGGGCCCGCCTCCACCGACGGCCGTCCTCGCCGGCAACAACCGTTGCGCCAGGGGCCTGTTGACGGCCCTCGCGCGAGGGGGCATCGAGGTCCCGCGGGACCGGTACATCATCGGCTACGACGACAGCCGCCTCTCCCCTCTGATGCCAATCGGCCTCACCACGGTGCGCCAGGACGCACTGGCTTCGTGTGCCGTGGACCATCCTGCCGACCCCGACAGTTCGCACGCGCTCGCGACAGCCGCCACTCGCCGCACCGAATGGCTGCACGTCTACCGCGACACCTGGGGCTTCGTCTCCCTGATCCTGGCTCAGACCCCCGACCACGCGTGAACCGACCCCGACCCAGACCCCGACGCCCACCTCCGGCCGACCAGTCGACCGGCCCACACCCGCCGCGCAGCCTGGGCACACGGTCTCATGGGACCGGGCTTCCCAGGCTGCGTGCGCGGCTGGGTCTGCGGCGAGGCGGCCGTGTTCACGCGACAGTGGACGTCGTTGGACGTCGTTGGTGTGGGGGAGGCGTCCTGGGCTACCGGCGTTCAGCGATCAAGTGGAGCAGGGCCGCCACCCGCCGGTAGGGGTCGGTGCGGCCGGCGCGTTCCTCGCAGCGAAGAACGGCGTCGAGCGTCGCTGCGTCCGGCAGCGCCGCATCCGACGCGGCCGTGTCGGTGAACACCCGCACCCCGTACCACTGGCGCACGCTCATCTCACGCCGGGCCAACGCCGTGGTGAGGTCTTCCAGGCGATCGGCACGGGCCTGCACGCCGATCCGATTGAGGTAGGAGTGCCCCTCGAACGCCTTCTCGGCCTTGTCCCAGTCGGCCAGCAGCCCCGGGCGCATGGCCAGGGCATCGCCGTTGCGTACCAACAGGGAGACGATTCCGCGCGGCGCCAGGACCTGCCCGACGGCGTCCAACAGGGGGCCGGGATCCGGGAAATACATCAACACGCCCTGGCACAGCACCACGCCAAAACTCGACGGCGCGAACGTGTCGGCCAACTGCTCGGCGTCGCCTCGGACCAGCCGCACCCGTGTGCCGACCTCCGCCGGTTCCGCGGCCAGCGAGGCGCGAAAGTCGTCAAGAAGCCGGGCCGAGGCGTCCAGCCCGGTGACCATGTGCCCTCGCCGGGCCAAGCGCAGGGCCTGTGTGCCCTGACCGCAACCGACGTCGAGCACCCGTCGGGGCGGCAAGTCCGGCAGGTGGGCCGCGAGTTGGCGCGAGACCACCTCCTGGCGTACGACCTGCCGCAGTGTCCCCAAACGGGCCCGCCACTGCTCCTGCCCTGCCGAGAAGCCCATCTCCACGTTGCCTCCTCCATCGCCCGGTCGATGCGGAGCTTAGAGCTCGCGCGGACAGGCGTGGAAGAACAGGCACAGGTCTCCCGGTGATCGCAGAGCGTCGCGTTGGGCTGGCGGCAGTGGTCGTCTCGACTGGCTGTGTCCGACTGGAGGCTCTTCCCGAACGTCGCCGCATCGTGGTCGTACTCCAGAGAGTTGACCATCCCGCCGCAGCATTGTCATCATTGATGACAGTGCTGATGAATTCGAGGGTGGGGCGGATATGGCTATGGGCAAGACCCGGGCGGTGCGGTTGTCACCGGAGCTGATCGTGGAGGCGGCCGTGCGGATCGCGGCGCGGGCGGAGCCGGACGGGCTGACCGGACGGGCTCTGGGAGAGGAACTGGGCGTGGATCGGTCGGCGGTGTGGCGGCATTTCGCGGACCGGGACGCGCTGCTACTGGCTGTGGGTGACCGGCTGTTGGCCATGGCCGTGGAGCGGGTGCCCGACGATCTGGGGCCACGGGAGACGCTGCAGGAGCTGGCCCGCTCCCTGGTGGAGGTCTTCGAGGCGCACCCGTACGTCGGTGCGGCCGTCGCGTGCCGGACCACCCGCGGCCCGGGGGAGTTCGCCGCGATCGAGTCGATGCTCGCGGCGCTGGGGAAGATCGGTCTGGACCAGGGCAGTGCGGCCCGGTACCAACGGATGCTTGCCGACACCGTGCTGGCATACGCCGGCATGCGTGCCGGGTATGCGGCGCTCCCGCAGGAGGTTCGGGCCGCTGACGAGCGTGCCTGGGCCGGGGCGTACGCCACCATCTCCCCCGAGCGCTATCCGGCCATCACCACGCACCTGCCGCAACTGGCCGCGCAGGACGACGAGGCCGTCTTCCAGACACTGATGGAGGCGTTCTGGCTGGCCGTCGACGCAACCGCCCGCACTCCCAAGGGCGACGCCGATGCCTGACCAACTCCCTGCCGAGGAGGCCGCCGACGAGGCTGTCGATGCGGACCGGTCCGCCCCGCAGGGCGGCGGCCCCGAGCCAGTCACTCATCCCCGGCCTGCTTCCTCCGCCGATCCCGCCACCCGGGCAGCCGCGCCGACCGACCGCACCCCTGCCACCTCGCGGTCCGGGAGACCGCGGGCACGGCGCGCACTACGACGCACCCTGATCGCGCTGCCGGTGGTGCTGGGCGTGCTGGTGGCCGGCTCCTACACGGCCACCGAGCTGCTCGACATTCCCTCCCCGCCCACGCTGGCCAAACTGCTGACCACCGAGCCCTCGCAGCAGGGCAACCTGTTCGCCACCCGCACCATCCCCGCCGCGTCCACACCGGCGCCCCTGGCCGTCCACGACGAGCCGCTTCCCGCCACCGTGCCGTGGAAGGGTGAGCGGGTGCCGACCGGGCAGTTCCTGGCCACCACACACACCAACGCCTTCCTCGTCCTCAAGAACGGCCGACTGACCCACCAGTGGTACCGCGACGGGGTGGGCCCCACCACCCGCCTGTCCTCCTGGTCGGCCGCCAAGTCGGTGGTGTCCCTGCTCGCCGGCCAGGCCATCGAGCAGGGCAGACTCCGGGAGGACGACCGACTGATCGACATCCTGCCCCAGCTCAGGAACGGCGGAGCCTACGACACCATCACGGTGCGCGACCTTCTGGACATGACCTCGGGTGTGGACGTCCCGGAGAACTACAACGAGTACTACCCGTTGACAGGCACCGCCCGGATGTACCTCACCCGCGACCTGCCCGCCTTCGCACACGACCATCGCGACCTGCAGTTCCCGCCGGGCAGCCAAGGCGCCTACCGCAGCATCGACACCGAACTCCTCGGACAGGTCCTGGCCAAGGTCCAAGGCCGACCGCTGGCCGACCTCCTGGCGGACAACATCTGGGCACCGATGGGAGCCCAGGACAGCGCCACCTGGAACCTCGACCACGACAACGGCAGCGAGAAAGCGTTCTGCTGCATCAACGCCAGTCCCCGCGACTACGCCAAGCTCGGCCAGCTCGTCCTGAACAACGGCCATGCCCAGGGCAAACAGATCGTCCCCCTGGCATGGATCAAACGCATCGCCACCCCGGCACCCCACAAAGTCGACGGCTGGGGCTACTCCGCGCAGTGGTGGCATCCCCCCGGCGGCAACGGCAAGGACTACTCCGCCCTCGGCGTATACGGGCAGTACATCTACATCGACCCCGTAAGCCGGACCGTCGTGGTGAAACTCAGCGACTACGGGGACCAGCAAGACGAACAGGAGACCTTCGACGCCCTACGCGCCATCGCCCAAACCAGCTGACCTGCGCCTGCCTTGCCACCACGGGCACCCCCGCACCCCTCTGCGCGAGTTCTTGGACGAACGGCCCCTCCCGGCCGGTTGGCCCGGCCCTGTTGCGGGCTGACGCACCTGGCCGTGCGCCGGGGGCAGCGATCGCTCGTCCGCATGACCGATCCGGCCCTCGAAGCGTCCCTGACCTGCCCGCCAGGAGTCTTCAGCAGCCCGCTCTAACTGATCGTTTCAGAATGAGGTTCGCAGACGGCGGAGGCAGATGAGGCCGCAGGCCGGCTCGGCGTCGAGGCTTACGAGCCTGCTGCCTCGCATCCCGGCGCTTCGCCGGGCTCACGTTCCAGGTGTTCCGAGCGACCCCGCAGGACGCGCCGCATCTGCCCGTGGCGCGGCTGGTCGGTTCCGATCGCGCATCCGAAGGCTGATCAGCGCGGTGACGGTGAAGACGGCGGCCTCGTAGATCATGGCGTGCCGAAACGCGGCGCCCGGGCCGGCGGCGGGTGCGAAGTAGACGAGCCCCGCCGCAGCCACTCCGATCGACCCGCCCAGCTGCTGAGCCGTGGGCAACAGCCCGGACACAGAACCGGCCGCGGAGCCGTCCACCCTCGCCAGCACCAGAGCGAACACCGAGGCGGTGAACGAGCCGAACGCGGCGCCGCCGAGAGCCAGGACCGGCAACGCCGCCCAGCGTCCGGCCGCCGTGCCGATGAGCGGCGCGAGAGCCAGGGCCGTCCCCGCCAATACCAGCGCCGAGACCGTGAGCACGGCCGACTCGTGTCGGCGGGCCAGCGCGGGTGCGCTACGGCTGCCCAACACGGCCGCGGCCGCGAAGGGAGCCGACGTCAGCGCGGCCGTGAGGGCGGGATACCCGATGGCCGACTGCAGATGCAGGAACAGCAGATACGTGAAGGACGGCACCCCGGAGTTGAACACAAACACCAGCAGCACCCCCGCACGCGCCCTCCGGTCGCGGAACAGCGACGGATGCACCAAGGGATCCGGCCGGTGCGGGAGAGTCAGGGCGAAGCAGCCGAGAACGGCCGCGGAAACGGCCAGAGTGGCCCATGTCCACCAGGGCCAGCCGGCTTCCCCGCCCAGCGCGAGCGGCAGCACCAGCGCACCGAAGCCCACGGTGGTCAGTAACACGCCCACCCCGTCCACGCGCTGTCCGGCCGCGCCTCGCGTGCGAGGCAGTACGGTCGCGCCCGCGAGCGAGACGAGTGCCACCGGCACCGTGACCAGGAACACCGAGCGCCAGCCGAGACCGAAGAGGTCGGCGCCGACGAGGAGTCCGCCGATCAGCGGCCCGGCCAGCGACGCCACTCCCATCGTGGCACCGAACAGGCCGAGAGCCCGTGGGCGCCGGGCAGCGGGGACGGCGACCTGGATGATCGACAGAACCTGCGGGGCGACCAAGCCGCTGCCCGCGCCCTGGACCAGCCGGGCCGCGATGAGGAACGTGGCATCGGGAGCACACGCGGCGGCTACTGAACCGGCCATGAAGACGACGGTGCCCAGCACGAACAGCCGGTGGTAGCCGTACCGGTCGCCGAGGCGCGCGGCCGTGATGAGCAAGCAGGCGTAGGTCAGGGTGTACCCGGCCAGTATCAGCTGCACGGCACCTGAGCCGGCACCCAGGTCGGCCCGGATCGCCGGGGCGGCGATCTGCGCGACGGTGACGTTGAGCAACTGCACGAATGTCGCGCACAGCACGACCGGCAGTACGAGCCGCCCGCCGCCACCGGCCGCGAGCCGTCCCGCGCTCAGGAACGGGGAACCCCTCACGGGCCGATGCCGGCTCACGAGGCGAGGACCGCGGCGAGCTCGCCCGGCCGGGCTGCGAACGGGCTGTGGCTGCCGGGCAGGGTATGCACAGTGAACGGGTTACCGGGGAAGGCCCGGTCGGCTTCCGCGATCATCAGGTCCTGCGCGGCCGGTGCCAGCGCCCGGTCCTCGGCGCAGCGCAGGAAAGTTCGTGGGATTCGTCCCCACCGTGCCGCGGTCAGGGTGACCGGAGCCGTAGGGATCGCCAGGGGCAGATCAGGGCTCAGCGCGGACCGCCACCGGTCAAAGCGGTCCAGCGGGGTGTCGTGGTAGTGGGTTTCCCGCAGTTCGTCGAGGTAGGCGGGATCCGGTGAGAGCGGATTGATCCGTACGGCGCCCAGGGCCTCGGGGTCGCCGAGGTTCAGGTTCTGGCCCAGCGCGGTGGCGTTCTCGGGTGAGCCCAGGTAGTCGAAGAACCGCGGCCGCCCGCCCGGGACGAACGCGGACAGGTAGACGATCCGGTCCACCAGCTCGGGCGCCCGCTCCGCGGCCAGGGACGCGGGACCGCCGCCCGCGCTGTGCGCGACGAGCACGACAGTGCGATGGTGACGCACCTGGCGCAGGACGCTCAGTACTGCCTCGGCGCAGTCGTCCATCGTCAGGGGGGCGAGCCGTGACTTCTCGGTCAGCAGGCCCGGCTGGCCGGGCAGCAGGTATCCGGTGGGCAGGGGTGCGTCGAAGCCGTGCCCCGGCATGTCGACGGCCACGCTCGCAGCGCCCAGTCCGGCCAGCGCGCGCTGCGTCGCTGCCCACTGTCCGGAGCTGTGCCAGGCGCCGTGCACGAAAACGAAGACGGTGTCGGTCAGAGATACGTTCTTCATAGCTCCATTCCAGACAGGAACCACAGCGCCATCCATTCATAGATCTGGTAAGTGGCATGGCAATATCTTTGAGGTCTTGTCGGCAGCCGATGGGATCGATGGGATGGAGGGCGAGCCATGGAAGCGCGACACCTGCGGTACGCGGTTGCTCTCGCCGAGCACGAACACTTCGGCCGGGCGGCCGGCGAGCTGGGCATCGCGCAGCCGCCGCTGTCCAAGCAGATCGCCGACCTGGAGCGCGAGGTCGGGGCCCGGCTGTTCGACCGCACACGTCAGGGGGTGTTCCCGACCGCCGCCGGTGAGGCGTTCCTCGCGCGGGCACGCCGGGCGCTCGACGAGATCGCGGCGGCCACGGTCGATGCGGGCCGGGCCGCGCGCGGCGAGACGGGACGTCTGCGCCTCGGCTTCATCGCCTCGGCACTGCTCGACCCGCTGCCGGGCGTCCTGAGCCGGTTCGGCCGTGAACGGCCCGACGTGAGACTGGAACTGCACGAGATGGCGACCAGCCGCAGCAGCTCAGCTCTCGTCGCCGGGGAGCTGGACGTGGCCCTCACCCTCGGTCCGCCACGGGGTGGCGGAGCCGAGCATCTCGTGTCCGTCCCGATCGGACGCGACCACGTGATTGCTGTGGTAAGTACGGCGCACCCGTACGCGGGTCAACAGTCGGTAAGTGCCGACCAGTTGCGGCGACAGTCACTTATCGTGTCGGCCGGCGAGGACGAGCCCGCTGTAGTCGCCGGACTGCGCACCCTGCTGGGCACGGACTCATCGGCTCTCGGCGGCGCGACCGTCGCGAGGGACGTGCACACGATCATCGGCCTCGCCGCCTCGGGCGTGGGCGTCGGCCTGGGGCCGTCCCGCATGAGGGCGGTCCCGCGTCCGGGAGTGCGGTTCTGTGAAGTGACCCCGCGCACGCCCCTGCCCGATCTCGTCCTGTCCTTCGCGGGCCGCGACCACTCCCCGGTGCTGCGCGCCTTCCTCGACACCATCCGGAAGAACTGCCCCGACGTCGGTGCCGCACTCAACGGCCGGCTCCGGCACCACACTTGATTCGGGCCGGTCATCCCTTCGCATGCGCGTGTCCGGCCTTCCGGCACGGGTCGGCCTCGGCGTGAGGCGCACGGCGTACACGAGCGAGTCTCAGAACGTTGCGTCGCCCCGCAGGCCCAGGACCTGTCACCGCTCGCCGCAGTCACCGAAGAGGCTGAGCGCAGACCTGACGGGGCATCCAGGCGTCGGGGCTTGCGCCGGGGGCGTCCGCGAAGTCCCCGGATCGGTGCGACCGCGTCCAGCAGTGCCAGGAGTTGGGTGCTGTCGTCGCGGTTTCCGCCGGTGAGCGTGACGGCGAGCGGTGTTCCCTGGCGGTCGGCGGCGTAGTTCGCCCAGCATGCGTCACCGGTCCGCAGCACGCGGCCCTTTACTGATCAGTACAGAATGAAGTTCGTAGGCGGCGGAGGCATATGAGGCTGCAGGCCAGTTCGAGCAGGCCCTGATGGAGATCCGCGCGTCGCTCGTAGCGGATGCGGAGCCGCTTGAACTGGTGCAGCCAGGCGAAGGCGCGCTCGACCACCCAGCGGACCTTGCCCAGTCCGGAACCGTGGGCGACGCCGCGTCGATCAGTAAGGCAATTCTCACCAGTTCCTCATTCGGTGAATATGGTGGGCGCTCCTCAACCACAGGCACCCTGGCTGCTTGTGTACCTCTCTGCCCCCTCGCACGGAAACGCGCCCGCACCTGTCTGGCACGCCGGCATCTCGCTGCTGGACGGCTGGTTGCCGCTGACGATCCAGATCGTCGTTGGAGTACTGCTCGTCGTGGTCGTCGGTTGGCGAACCCGGCGCTGGAGATTGCTGTGGTTGCCCGTCGCCGCCGGTGTCGGGCTGCTCGTGGCGCTGCTGGCGATGTGGTACGTGGACGCCAACGCGCTCGCCACCGACCCGGCGCCGACGTCGCTGTGGTTGTGGATCGGGATCACCGCGGCGGCGCTGGCCGTCGCCGTGTTGGGCTGGCGGGGCGCACGCTGGTGGCGGCGGGTGTTGTCGGTGCCGGTGATCCCACTGGGCCTGTTGTGCACGGGACTGGTGCTGAACCAGTGGGTGGGCTACTTCCCGACCGTGCAGGAAGCCTGGGCGCAGATCACCGCCGGTCCACTGCCCGACCAGGTCGACGCCGCGCAACTGAGTGCGTTGCAGGGCAAGGGGAGCACGATGACCACCGGCCGCCTGGTGGGGGTGAACATCCCCGACACGGCCAGTCACTTCGTCCACCGCGAGGAGTACGTGTACCTCCCGCCCGCCTGGTTCACCGGGGCTCACCATCCGCAACTGCCCGTGCTGATGATGATCGGGGGCGAGTTCAACACGCCCGCCGACTGGATCCGCACCGGTGGTGCGCTCACCACCGTCGACTCCTACGCCAAGTCCCACCACGGCCAGGCACCGATCCTGGTGTTCGCGGACTCGGGGGGAAGTTTCAACAACGACACCGAGTGCGTCAACGGCCCGCGGGGCAACGCCGCCGACCACCTCACCAAAGACCTTCGGCCCTACGTCATTTCACACTTCGGTGCCTCGTCCGCCGCGGCTGACTGGGGGGTCGTCGGATTTTCCATGGGCGGTACCTGTGCGGTCGATCTCGCCGTCATGCATCCGGAGCTGTTCAGTAGCTTCGAGGACATCGCAGGGGACGAAGGACCGATCGTCGGCACCAAGCAACTGACCATCAAGGAGCTCTACGGGGGCAGCGCGGCAGCGTGGGCGAAGTTCGACCCGATGACCGTGATGGCGGAGCACGCCCGTTACACCGGCACCGCGGGCTGGTTCGTCAACAGCAGCCCCGGCAGCGGGCCCGGCGGACCCGGCACATGGGGCGGCCCGCACACCAACGGCCAGGGGGGAACCGGCGGTCGGCCGGGCGGGCACCGGGGCCAGCACCGGCACGGCGGCACCATGACCCGCCCGGGCCCCACGGGTTTCGGCGGACGTGACATCCCCGGCGACGGAATGGGCGGCCAGGCGGCCGACGCACAGAAGCTCTGCGCCGCCGGCGGCAAGAAGGGAATCTCCTGCACCCTGCACTACCAACCCGACGGCCACACCTGGCAGTTGGCTGCCGCCGCCTTCTCTGACGCGTTTCCCTGGCTGGCCGGCCACGTCCACACGCCGACCGCCCCGGCCGGTACCTAGTGCCGACCGGAAGTCCGTACGGCACCGCCCCCGATCCGCGAAAGCGCGGTCGGGGGCGGTGTCTGCGTAGGGTGTCCGGTCAACGAGCCGGATCGCACCGGTAGAGGGTTTGGGCGGTGTCGCCCTCCCCGGTGGGTGCGGTCGCCGGGGACCGCGTGCCGCCGTAGGCCGACGCCGGGACGCGAGTGCAGCTGGACCGTACCCAGTCGGTGATCCGGGTGGCGGACGTCGTGCCACCGCCGCCGCCACCGAACATGGCGCCCATACCGCGGCCGCCGCCCAGCAGGACGTAACGGACCTTGCCCGAGTTCACCAGCTGACGGAATCGGGCCTTGGTGGGGAAGGGGACTTGGCCGCTGAAGCCGCCCAGGGGGAGGACGTGGGCGCCGGTGGCGAGGATGTACGGGGACGCGTTGTTCCAGCCGTTGGTGGCGAAGACGTACCCGGCGGAGCCTCGGTGGGCGGTGGTGTAGGCCAGCAACTTCCTTTGAGCAACGGTGAGTTGGCCGTCGGAGTCGCCGAAGCCGCCCTTGTTGTGCCCGCCGCCCGGCGCCTTCGCCGTGCCGTGGCCGCTGTGGCCGCCATGGCCGCCGCGCGTGCTGGACGGACCGACGGCGCCCATGGTGGAGCTGCCGTACGTCGGGTTGAAGACCTGCACCGCCCAGGCGCTCGGCGCGAGGAGCAGGGCGGCGAGCGACGCGGCGAGACCGGCCAGGGCCAGCCGGCCGCCGTGCCGGGCGCCGCCCGGGCGGGCGAGGGCCAGCAGGGCGACGGCGGCCAGCCCCAGCACGCCGACCGCCGGCGCCAACCACGGCAGGAAGGACGGGAACTCGCCGGCGAGGTACGCACCCCACGCCACCGTCGCGGCGACCGCACCGGGCAGCGCCCAGGCGCGGCGTCCACCGGTCCGGTACGCGCGCCACAGCAGGGTGAGGCCGCCGCCGGTCAGCGCGGCGAGCGGTACCGCGATCACGCCCATGTAGTACGTGTGGCCGCCGACGCTGCCTGCGCTGAAGACCAGGAAGTACGTGGTCAGCCAGGTGCCCCAGAGGACGTAGCCGGCGCGGATCCGGTCCGTACGCGGCTTGCCCCGGCGCCAGAGAAGGCCGCAGACGAGGGCGACGGCGGCGAACGGGTAGAGCCAGCCGGTCTGCGACGCGAGCGACGAGCCGAACATCTTGGACCAGCCGTCCTGACCACTGTTGCCGAAGCCGCCGCCTGCGCCGCGATGGGTCTGGTCGGACAGTGGGGCGGACCCCGTCCGCTGTCCGCCTTGCCTGCCGGGCGTGCCGCCGCCATCGGCGTTCCGCAGGTGTGGGGCGTCGCCGCGACGGGCGCCCGCACCGTCACTCGACCCGGCACCGTACGACGCGCCGCCGTCATGGCCCCCGTTGAGACTGCCGTCACGACTCGCGCCGTGACCCGTGTTGTGTCCGCCACCGCCCCGCGTCGCACTGATGCTGCCGGTGGAGGCGGCGCTGATGCCCAGGGACGAGAAGCGGTTGAGGAAGTTGTAACCGACCACCATGCTGAACGCGGAGTTGTTCGTGGTGCCGTCGACGTACGGCCGGTCCTTGGCCGGGGTGAGGGCGACGGCCACCATCCACGAGGCGGAGACGGCGGTCATCACCACCGCGGAGAGCCCGAGGCGCACCAGCCGCTTCCGCAGCGGGATCGGTGCCGAAATCAGGTACACGACGGCGAGCGCGGGAAGGACCGCCCACGCCTCCAGCATCTTCGACTGGAAGCCGATGCCGACCCAGACACCGGCCATCACCAGCGGCCGCAACCGGCCTGCCTCCGCGGCGCGTTGGGTGGCCTCGGCCGCGAGCAGCACGCACAGGGTGAACAACGGGTCCTCGACGGCGGTACGGAACAGCCCCACCGACACCGGCGTCAGCAGGAACGCGCCGCTCGCGATCAGCGCCGCGTTGTCGCCTGCCCAGCGGCGCACCACCCGGTACAGGACCAGCAGGCTCGCCACCCCTTCCAATACCTGAGGAAGCGTCAGCGCCCAGGGATGGAAGCCGAAAATGCGGGCAGAAATCGCCTGTGGCCAGAGGAATCCCGGCAATTTATCGAGGGTGATGGAATTACCGGGGTCAAAGGAACCGTAGAAGAACGCCTTCCAGCTCTCCGTCATACTGCGCGCGGCGTTCGCGTAGAAGGTGTGGTAATGGCTGTGATTGATCCCCCACGCGTAGAGCACGGCGGCAAGCACGGCGATGACCAGCAGCGCAGGTCGCGCGTAGGCAGGCTGCCCCACCGGCGATCGCCATGGTGCGCGCCGGATGGCGGCGCTGGTGGGGGAGGTTCTATCGAGGACTGTCGTGGCCATGCGCAGCAGTCTTGGGCATGTTCGAGGCACGTCGAGCCGCAGCCGGCTGTTCCAAGGAATTTCTCATCGGTTGCGGGGGAACCTTTTACCGACCTGATGCCGCCTTTAATCCGCGCAGTGTGATTCATTACCCGTGCCGGGGCGACCCGCGGGAATGGCGCTCAACTTGTCATTTGACGTCCGCTTTCACCCACGTTCGGCCGCGACGATCAAGAAGTTGGGCAGGTGGACATAGCTTTCGATACCGGGTGTGGTGTGCTGCGCCTCTTGGGCGATGCCGGGGTCGAGACCGGGCTCGGCGCATTCGCGCAGTCGGCATCCCAGGGCGGAGAGCTCGTTGAGGTAGGCCGAGATCGGGCGGTGGAAGTCGGGGGCGTAGGTCTGGGGGATCTCGTACTCCTCCAGGTACCGGCTCAAGCGGTACGCGCCGTGGGTGCGCCAGGTCGTCAGCAACTGCTCGAAGGCCGGGTGGTTGACGGAGAAGACGAACAGTCCACCGCGCCGTAGGGCCTGTACGCAGGCTCGCATGGCCGGTTTCCAATCGGGGACGGCCGGGAGCACCATGCTGCACACCACGGCGTCGAATTCGCCGCCCAGGTCGGGCAGTCTGGCGAGGTCGGCCTGGACGTACTGGATGCCCTGCCCCAGGGCGTCTTCCTTCTGTCGGGCGTAGGCCAGCATTCCGTCGGTGGGTTCGACGGCGGTGACGTGGGCTCCGCGGGCGGCGAGCATGCGGCTGAAGTAGCCGTGGCCGCATCCGGCGTCCAGGACGCGTCGGCCGCGCACGTCGCCGAGCATGCGCAGCAGCACCGGGTTGATCAGATGGCGTTTCGCGAAGTCGCCGTCCGGCTCCATCGCTTCCATTGCCTCACGGGGAAGGGTGTTCCACTGCTGGATGGCGGCTTCGTTCGTCGGTTGCGTGGTCACCGTCGGGAGCGTAGGGCACGGTCTTTGCGGCCGGCGCGAGGTCTCTTGGGCGAGTCGGACGTTCCGGTCACGGGGAAGTGCTTGGACAGAATTGCTGGTGGGCCCGCCGTCCTGCGAGAATTTCATGATCGAACCATTGAATCGTGAAGACCTTGTGCATGGATGAAATGTTTGCGTCGATACCGTAAATAGCGGCCCGGACGTGGGTCGCATCATGGCCGAAATTGTGGCGGTATTTGGCTGGATTAACGCGGACGTTATCCAAGGGAAGAGTGTTGCCCGTGCGGGGAGTTGGTCAAACCGAGATGAGTGACACAGTAGGGCGGTGGTGATCGCTATAAGGTGCGTGGGTCGGAGTGACGAGAAATGGGGGCATCTTGCGGACAGCTGGATCTGTTTTTAAGGCATTACGTGAGCAAATAGTTGACGATATTGCTGATGGCCGGACGGCTTCTTTCGATTTCTCATGGCCGGAGCTGACGGAATTCAACTGGGCGAGTGACTGGTTCGACAGTGCTGCTCGTGGAGATGCGGCTCCGGCGGTCGTCTGGAGTGGCGTCGACGGGGTGTCGCAGCAGATCACCTTCGAAGAACTCCGCGCCTGCTCGGACCGGGTTGCCGGGTGGTTGGTGCGACAAGGAGTGGGGCGCGGTACGCGCATCCTGATCTCGCTGTGCGAGGTCGCCGCGCTGTGGGAAATACAGCTGGCCGCACTGAAGTTGGGAGCCATCGTCGTCCCGGCCCCGCCCATGGCCGCCGGTGCGGAACTGATGAACGTGCTGGCCTTCAGCGGTGCCACCGTGGTGATCACCGATCCGGACTCCGCGCAGGATGTGCGACCGGCGTCGACGTGGACGGGTATCACTGTCGGCGGGCAGGTACCTGGCTGGTCGTCGTACGAGGAATCCTATTCGCATGCGGTCCGGTACCGCCCGCGGGCAATCCATCAATCCCGCGCACCCTTCCTGCTGGAGTACTCCGGTGGGAGCGAGGAAGGGAGCCAATTACGTGGCTGGCTCCATTCCCATTACGCCTGTGCGGTCGGCCGGTTGACGGATTTGTATTTCACCCGTCTTCGGCCCGGTCAGCGGTACGTCGCCGCAGCGCCCCCGGGCTCTATGGAACACCTGTGTTTCAGTTTTCTCGGGCCGCTGACGGCGGGTGCGACCACGGTCGTAATGGGGCAGAAGGAAAAACGATCCGCGGTGGATGTGGCAGCCCAGGCGCATAAAGAGGGGGCGCGCAGCGCGTACGTTTCCATGGCGATAATGACCGACCCGGACGCCGCCACCAGCGTTCAGCACACGCCGTTATCCGAGGTCGAGCTGCTCAGCTCGCTCACGGTGGAATCGCTGGCCCGGACGGATCCTGGACCGTGCGCACCCGTAGTGAGGGGAGGGGGGGCCGCAAGGCGAGCGTGGCCCGCAACACGAGGGTGGCCCGCGACGCCGGGCAACGTCCGCTGGGGAATGCGCCACCACCAGACCTCGACCGGCCTGATGGTGCGGTCATCGGGAACGGCCGGCGACGAGGACATTCGCACGACCGCCCTGCCCGGTCACCGGGTGAGCGTCGTGTCGCCCACGACCGGGGCGCCGGCGGAGGCCGGGGACCTGTGGCTCGGCTTGTCCGGCTGGTCGGACGGAAGCACACCGACAACCTCCCTCTACGGCGACGCGCACCGGCTTCCCGGCGTCGGGGCTCTCCGCACCGGCTTACAGGGCCGCCGAATGCCCGATGGTTCCGTCCGGCTGACCGCTGACCGCTGACCGCTGACCGCCGACGCGATACGTGGGCCAGCTGATCCGGCAACTACTGGTCCGGGAGTTCGCGGCCGAAGTGGCCGTAGGCGGCGGTCTGGGCGTAGATCGGGCGCAGCAGGTCGAGGTCGCGGATGATCGCGGCCGGGCGCAGGCCGAAGACGTCGGCGACCATGTTCTACAGGGCGTCCGGCCGCAGGGCGCGGCAGGTGCAGGATGGGTGTTCCGGGAGGGTGCGCAGGGTGGCGACCAGCACCTCGCGCAGCCGCTCGACGTTCTTGCCGAAGGTTTCCATCACCTCTTCCTGGGTCACCCCGAGCCCGGCCTCGATCCCGGCATCCAGGTCGGTGACCAGGCACAACGGCACGTAGCACAGGCCGAGTTCACGGGCCAGGACCACCTCGGGATGTGCGGTCATGCCGACCAGGGTCCAGCCCTGAGTCGCGTACCACCGGGACTCGGCGCGGGTGGAGAAACGCGGACCTTGGATGACGACCTGGGTGCCGCCGTCGATCGCGGTCCACCCGCTGAGGTCGGCCGCCTTGAGGGCGGCGGCGCGCCCTTCGGGGCAGTACGGGTCGGCGAAGGAAGCGTGCGCTACGTCGGGACCGTCGAAGTACGTCTGGGTACGGCCGCCGGTGCGGTCGACCAACTGGTCCGGGACCACCAGGCTGCCGGGCGGCACTGCGGCGGTGAGGCTGCCCACGGCTCCGGTGCCCACCACGCGGGTCACGCCCAGCTGTTGGAGTGCCCACAGGTTGGCGCGGTAGTTGACGGTGTGCGGTGCGTGCTGATGGTTGCGGCCGTGGCGGGCGAGGAACGCCACCGAGCGGCTCCCCAGCTTCCCCACGGTGATCGGGTCGCTCACCGGGCCGAAGGGGGTGTCCGGCAGCACGTCGTCGCCGTGGTCGAGCAGGGTGTACAGGCCGGATCCGCCGATGACGGCGATGTCCGCGGAGGGAAGGGGCATGGAGATTCCTTACGGGAAGAGCCGGTTGGGCGGGAGTGCGCGGCGATGGTCCGGTAGGAGGCGGCCGCCGTCTTCGGCCCGGCGTTCGAGGTGTCGAAGTAGTGCGTCAGGCGGCCCCGGAGATCGCCGTACGGGCTGTGTCGGAACCACTGCTGCTGTGCCTGGACGGACCCGGAGGAGTAGATGTGGATGCCTGTGCTGCGCTCGCGCCAGGCATCCAACGCTTCCACGGTGTCGGGGTAGACGTGCCCGGTCAGCTCGTTCCGCTGGTAGCCCTCGCTCCAGATCATCCCCTGGAGCTTCTTGAGCGGGCCGGCCTTGCGGTCCTCGTCGGACCACTTCTGCAGAGTGCGGACGGCCGCCGTCTCGTCGGCAACGGTGTCCGAACCCAGATACCGGCCGACCTCGGTGAGAGTCCGCTGTACTTCGGGATCGGCCCGGTGTGCGGCGATCCATCCGGCCAGCCGCGCCCGGGCGTAGGGGAAGAGCACCTCGTGGACGTGTGCCGCGGAACTGGTGGTGCCTTCGATGTCCAGGACGACGGCGCCGGTCATGCCGGGGCCAGGAGGTCGTCGAGAGTGGGGAAGCGGGAGGCGATGCTGTCCGGCAAGAACCTGCCGATCCACCCGTCTTCCTCTTGGAAGAAGCGGATCGCGGTGAAGGAAGGGGACCGCCCCATGTCGAACCAGTGGACCGTCCGGCTGGGTACGGCCAGCAGGTCACCGGCCGTGCACACCATGGCGTGCACCTTGCCCCCGGCATGGAGGTAGAAGCAGCCGGCTCCCTCGACGAAGAAGCGCACCTCGTCCTCGTCGTGGAAGTGCTCCGCCAGGAACTTTTCACGGGCCGCGCGGGCGCGTTCGGGCCACTCGGGGTCGGTCGGCGCGGGACTCATCCGCGCGATGTCGACGAGCCGGTAGCCGCCCTCGGAGCTGATGCGGTCGATGTGGCTCCGGTACGCCTTCATGACCCGGGCGTCGTCGGCGCCCGCGGGCAGCCAGTGGGTGGCGTGCCACCGCTCGAACCGCACGCCGATCTTGATGAGTTCCTTGTGGATGACGTCTAGGTCGCCGGTGCGCAGCAGCACCGTCTCGGGCGCGTCCGCGGGCATGATCTGCAGCAGCGTCACTGCGCCACCCCCTTCGCGACTCCGGCCCCGTGAGTGCCGACCAGCAGGGTCAGCCGACTCAGTTCCTCGATGCACTCCAGCCGGTTGCGGGCCTCTTCGAGGGCGCGCCCCCAAGTGGTCACGCCGTGCCGGTCGATGAACAGCGCGGGCGGAGCATCAGCCCCCGACCCATCGAGATACGCCGTCACGTCCTCGGCGATGCGGGGAACTTCGGGCCAGTTGGCAAAGACGGGAACCGTGACGAGAAGCGGATCGACCACACCCAGACCCTTGGCCAACTCCCAATCGGAGAAGGTCACTTGACCGATGGAGCCGGCCGCGCCGGCCAGGGTGGCGAGGGTCGTGGAATACGGTGCGTGGGCGTGGACGACCGCTCCGCATGGGGGCAGCTGGCGGTAGACGGCCAGGTGGATGGAGGTCTCGGCCGAGGGCCATTCGCTCTCGCCGAGCAGCGGGAGCCCCTTGTCGGGCTCGACGAGGACGGTGTCGTGGCGGGACATCGTGCCCTTGCTTCGGCCGCTGGCCGTGATCACGACGGCATCGCCGCTCCGTACCGAGATGTTTCCCGACGTTCCTGGCATCCAGCCGCGCTGGTAGAGGGCGCGGCAGGCCGCGGCGAGGTGTGCTCGCCGCAGTTCGACGTCTTCACCGATGGTTACAGGCTTCATGGGTGCTCGCCTCCTGGGGCGGTGGGTTGGTGTGCGGGGATGGACCGCAGCGCGTCGACGGGTATCGGGGCGATGCGCGCGGCCCCGTTCAAGGCGGCGATTTCGATGAGGACCGCGCAGCGGGCGACGGTGGCTCCGCACGCCTCCACCAGGGACCGGGCGGCGGACAGCGTGCCTCCGGTCGCGAGCACGTCATCGACGAGGAGCACGGTGTGTTGGGCGCCCAGCGCGTCGACCGGCATTTCCAGTGCGTCACTGGAGTATTCGCTGCGATACCGCGCGGACTGGGTCTTGCCCGGTGTCCTGCCCGGCTTCCGCGCCAGAACGAGCGGCACGGCGGCCTCGGCGGCGATGACGGAGGCCAGGACGAAACCGCGGGCCTCGATACCGACCACCGCGTCGAACCGCCCCCGGGCACGGTGGACGATCTCGCGTGCCGCGGCCTGGAGCAGGCCGGGCTGGCGGTAGACCCCCGCGAGGTCCTGGAAGTCGACGCCGGGGGAGGGGAAGTCCTTCACCACAGTGGTGTGGGAGGCCAGTCGCTCCGCCAGTCCGGGGGTGCCGACAGTCGGTTCGCGTACCCCGTGTTCGGAGACGACGGCGCTGATCACGTCATGCGGTGTCACATCGAAGGCGGGGTTGTAGACGGCCGTGCCGGGCGGCGCGGTCCGTACCCCACCGAGCGAGGTGACCTCGTCCGGTCCGCGGTGCTCGATGGGGATGCTGGCGCCGGTGGGGGTGGTCTCGTCCACGGTGGACTGCGGAGCCACCACGACGAAGGGCACGTGGTGCCGGGCGGCGGCCAGCGCCAGGGGATACGTACTGACCTTGTTGGCCACGTCCCCGTTGCGTGTGACGCGGTCGGCGCCGACGACGACGCAGTCGATGTCTCCTGCCTGTAGCGCCGACGCTGCGGCCCCGTCGGGACACAGCCGTACGGGTATCCCGTCGCGTTGCAGTTCCCATACGGTCAGGCGGGCGCCCTGGAGGAGGGGGCGGGTCTCGGTGGCCAGCACGGTCTCGATCAGCCCGCGGGCGTGGAGGTCACGAATGGCGCCCAGGGCCGTGCCCCATGCACCGGTCGCCAGACTGCCGGTGTTGCAGTGGGTCAGGACCCTCAGCGGCCGGCGGGTGGTGCTCGCCAGCAGGTATTCGGCGGTGTGCCGCGCGGCGGCGCGGTTGATCTGTTCGTCCTCCTCCAGCAGGGACCGCGCCTCGGCGAGGACCGCGTCGGCTCCGCGGGGGAGCGCTGACAGGGCCCGCGCCACGCCTTTGGAGAGGTTCACCGCGGTCGGCCGGGACTGGGCGATGCGGTCCGCGTCGGTCCGGACGGCTTCGGCGTCGGTGCGCCCGGAGACGGTGTGCCGGGCGGCGGACAGGGCGACGCCGAGCGCTCCGGCGATGCCGAGGGCCGGTGCACCGCGTACGGCGAGCGCGGTGATGGCGTCGATGAGTTCGTCGACGGTGGTGATGTCGAGCTGACGGTGGTGAGCGGGCAGCTTCCGCTGGTCGATCAGGCGGATGTGTCCTTCGTACCAGTCAAGTGATCGCGACACGTGGGTGCTCCCGGTAGGGGCCGGCTCCGGGTGGCGCCCGGAGCCGGCCCGGAAGGACAGGCGGTCAGAGTTTCTGCGTCAGCTGGAAGACGACGGAGCCGTCGGCCGTGGTGCGTTGTGCGTTGTGCGAGCACCTTCAGCCGGCCCGACTCCTCCCGCAGGTGCCGGTACTCGTCGAGAGCGAACTTCAGGCAGTAGTTGGTGACGAAGATGCTGTCGGCTCCGGACTGGGACTCGCGTATGCGTTCCGCGGTCACGGCGGCCATGGTGGGCGCACCGTCCGTACCGAGCGACAACGGGACCAGGTAGACGCCGTATTCGGAGTCGACGTGCGGCTGGCTACGCTCCAGAGCGATCTTGGAGAACCGGCGCATGAGGTCGTTCTGGTAGAAGTTGAAAATCGGGTGCCAGCCACCGTCGGAAAGGATCTGCATCTCCGACAGGAAGAGGTCGCCGGGCTCCAGGATGTTGTCCAGCATCGTGTTGATGGCCGCCGGGTGCTCGTTGCCCTCCTCGAAGCCGAGCATGGTCACCAGGTTGCGGACACCGGGCACCCGGTAGTCCCGGTCCCCCAACTGCTCGAAGAGGGTCTGCTGTGTTGTCTGCATATGCCCCCGAAACAGCGTGCTGCGCACCGAGTCCGGCGAAGGCCAGGTGGAGGACGGCCGCGCGCATCTCAGTCCCCAGGCCCTGGCGGTGATGAGCCCTGCCGAGCCAGGAGCCAGTGCCTACTTCACGACGGACCCCAAAATCCCGGGCGCCGATGCCCTGCGTACCCACGACAATGCCGTCTCTCACGACCGCCAGGTTCAGCTCCCAGTTCTCCGGCTGCCACTCGCCCCAACTGCGCCAGTGGTACTGCAGGACACTCCGAGCACGCTGCTCGGGTTCGACATCGGTCCATGCCACGGTGAACGGCTGCACCGCCGGGTCATGCACCCCATCGGCGGCCAGCGAAGCCAAGGCGGCGAGATCATCCAGGTTCGGCAGTCGCAGCTCCAGCCGCGGTGTGGTCAACCGCAGGCCCGCAAGCGGCCAGTGCGGTAGCAGGGTCATGACCAGGCATCCTCCTCGCTCCCAACCATCGCGACCACTGGATTTTCGAGGGCGGGCGTGATGGGAGACCCTTCCTGGGCACCAACCCGGTGAACCTATTCGGTCACGGCACTAGTGCGATGCGCCAGAAATCCTGAGCTTAAGTCTGTAGCCTGTTTTTATGTCTCGAGGACCTCGTGCTGTCGAAGTTGCGCTGTCCGGTAGGGAACGTGCGGAGTTGCTGCGTTGGGCGGGCGGAGCGGTCGTGCCGCGTCTTGCTGAACGAGCGCGCATCGTCCTTGCCTGTGCGGACGGGATGCCCAATGCGCGCGTAGCAGCAAAGTTCAAGGTCACCACAGACACCGTGAGGAAGTGGCGTTCACGGTTTGCCGCCCAGCGGATGGCAGGACTTGCAGATGAGTCGCGGCCAGGTCGACGCAAGGCGGAGTTGGTGCTCAGCGAGGCCGAGCGGGCCCAGCTGACGCGCTGGTCGCGGCGGGCGAAGACCGCTCAATTCCTGGCTCTGCGGGCGAAGATCGTGCTGCGGTGTGCGGAGGGCGGGACCAACAAGCAGGTCGCTGCCGAACTCGGCGTCGGCCACCAGACGGTGAACCGATGGCGAGCCCGCTTTATCGCCCATCGGCTGGACGGGCTGGTCGATGAGCCCAGGGTGGGCCGGCCACCGTCGATCCTGCTCGACCAGGTCGAAGACGTCGTCGTGGCGACCCTGGAGTCCACGCCAGGCAAGGACACGCACTGGTCACGTGCCTCCATGGCCGCCCACACCGGACTGTCAAAGTCCACCATCGGTCGGATCTGGAAGAGGTTCGACCTCAAACCTCACCTGCAGGACTCCTTCAAGCTCTCCACCGACCCGCAGTTCGTCGCGAAGGTCGTCGATGTCGTCGGCCTGTATCACAACCCGCCCGAGAAAGCCGTGGTGTTATGCGTGGACGAGAAGGCCCAGATTCAGGCACTGGACCGGTCCCAGCCGGTCCTGCCGATGATGCCTGGGATGCCCGAACGCCGCACACACGACTACCTGCGGCACGGCATTACCAGCCTGTTCGCCGCGTTCAACATCGCCGACGGCACCATCATTGGCGAACTCCACCGCCGTCACCGGGCCATTGAGTTCAAGAAGTTCCTGATCACGATAGACAAGGCGGTCCCCGCCGGACTCGACGTGCACCTCGTATGTGACAACTACGCAACCCACAACACCCCCGAGATCAAGGCATGGTTGGGAAGGCATCCGCGCTTCCATATCCACTTCACCCCGACCGGTTCCTCCTGGATCAACCAGGTTGAGCGCTGGTTTGCACTGCTGACCGACAAGCTCATCCGCCGCGGCGTCCACACCTCCGTCAAAGCCCTTGAAGCCGACATCAGGGCCTGGATCGACACCTGGAACGAGAACCCCAGATCCTTCAAGTGGACCAAAACCGCCGACGAGATCCTCAAATCCCTCGCCGACTACCTCACCAGGATCACTCCTCCAGACACCAACAACCAACAAGAAACTTAAGCTCGGGATTTCTGGCGCATCGCACTAGTGCGATGCGCCAGAAATCCTGAGCTTAAGTCTGTAGCCTGTTTTTATGTCTCGAGGACCTCGTGCTGTCGAAGTTGCGCTGTCCGGTAGGGAACGCGCGGAGTTGCTGCGTTGGGCGGGCGGAGCGGTCGTGCCGCGTCTTGCTGAACGAGCGCGCATCGTCCTTGCCTGTGCGGACGGGATGCCCAATGCGCGCGTAGCAGCAAAGTTCAAGGTCACCACAGACACCGTGAGGAAGTGGCGTTCACGGTTTGCCGCCCAGCGGATGGCAGGACTTGCAGATGAGTCGCGGCCAGGTCGACGCAAGGCGGAGTTGGTGCTCAGCGAGGCCGAGCGGGCCCAGCTGACGCGCTGGTCGCGGCGGGCGAAGACCGCTCAATTCCTGGCTCTGCGGGCGAAGATCGTGCTGCGGTGTGCGGAGGGCGGGACCAACAAGCGGGTCGCTGCCGAACTCGGCGTCGGCCACCAGACGGTGAACCGATGGCGAGCCCGCTTTATCGCCCATCGGCTGGACGGGCTGGTCGATGAGCCCAGGGTGGGCCGGCCACCGTCGATCCTGCTCGACCAGGTCGAAGACGTCGTCGTGGCGACCCTGGAGTCCACGCCAGGCAAGGACACGCACTGGTCACGTGCCTCCATGGCCGCCCACACCGGACTGTCAAAGTCCACCATCGGTCGGATCTGGAAGAGGTTCGACCTCAAACCTCACCTGCAGGACTCCTTCAAGCTCTCCACCGACCCGCAGTTCGTCGCGAAGGTCGTCGATGTCGTCGGCCTGTATCACAACCCGCCCGAGAAAGCCGTGGTGTTATGCGTGGACGAGAAGGCCCAGATTCAGGCACTGGACCGGTCCCAGCCGGTCCTGCCGATGATGCCTGGGATGCCCGAACGCCGCACACACGACTACCTGCGGCACGGCATTACCAGCCTCTTCGCCGCGTTCAACATCGCCGACGGCACCATCATTGGCGAACTCCACCGCCGTCACCGGGCCATTGAGTTCAAGAAGTTCCTGATCACGATAGACAAGGCGGTCCCCGCCGGACTCGACGTGCACCTCGTATGTGACAACTACGCAACCCACAACACCCCCGAGATCAAGGCATGGTTGGGAAGGCATCCGCGCTTCCATATCCACTTCACCCCGACCGGTTCCTCCTGGATCAACCAGGTTGAGCGCTGGTTTGCACTGCTGACCGACAAGCTCATCCGCCGCGGCGTCCACACCTCCGTGAAGGCCCTGGAGGACGACATCACCGCGTGGATCGATACCTGGAATGAAAACCCACGGCCCTTCACCTGGACCAAGACCGCCGACGAGATTCTCAACTCCCTCGCCGACTACCTCACCAAGGTCGCAACCGACAGCCAGAAAACAGAGCAGAACTAACCATCAAAATTTCTGGCGCATCACACTAGCCAGACATGACCATGTTGGTGTTGGTGTCGTAGAGCCTGGGGTTGAAGAACGCGGAGTCGTACGATCCCGTTACCGAGGGGCCGTCGTGGGGCGCGGCGCTTGCCGGAGTGGTGAAGACGCACAGTGCTGCGAGAGTTCCGAAAATGATGGCTGCGACGCGGTGCATTGAATGCGCCTCTCAGGGGAGTTTCTTAGGTCGCGCCCAATTTGCCCGGAATTCTATTCTGGTATTCCCCGTATCCCTCGTCTGGCGGTTGTTGCACTGCTGCCTCGCACACGGCGCCCTCGCGTGCCGTGTGGTCGTACGGCGATGATTGCTGGGCATTTCCCTTTGCCGCGCGGGGAGTTGGTGGCGCGAAGGGGTGCGGATCCCCTGAGTACGGCCGGGGCGACCTTCGCCCATCCCGCCAGCTGCTCTTCGCCGTGGAAGCGTGGTATGCGGTCGCTGGATCCGGCTGATTCGTGGTTGACGTAGGTGCCTTCGGTGATGATCAGGCCGACGCCCGCGGCGGTGAGTGCTCCGGCAGTCGGCCGGTGGCAGCGGGGCTCGACGCGAACCGGACCGGCATCCGGTCGAGGTGACCGG
The DNA here is from genome assembly GCF_050471125.1 of Streptomyces sp. RGM 3693. Taxonomy (NCBI): domain Bacteria; kingdom Bacillati; phylum Actinomycetota; class Actinomycetes; order Kitasatosporales; family Streptomycetaceae; genus Streptomyces; species Streptomyces sp. RGM 3693. The sequence continues at coordinate 593,468 of NZ_JBMPPQ010000003.1, read as the reverse complement.
CCGGTGAGCGACGCGCCGCACAGCACGGCGAGGGCCGCGGCCGGCCCGGGCCATGTCCTGTCCCGGCTCGTCCGCACCCAGGGCGAAGCCGGTTGGTACCCGGGCTCCGATCAGGTGATTCGGCGTCCCGTACCGGACCCCCGCCGGTGCAGGTGGACAGGCTTCCACTGTCATGGTTGACGACGAAGGGAATGTCTCGTGTTGAACCCGTCTCGCATCGCTGCGGCTGCGCTGCTGGCCGCGCTTCCCGTGGTGGGGCTCGCCGCCACGGCTGCCCCGGCCCAGGCCGCCGCACCGGTTACCGCACAGCAGCCGGCGGACGGCCCCAATGACGATCTGTTCGGGGGCGCAGGAAACAACGGCGTTCCCTCCGGCATCGGGGATCGACTCCTCGGGGGGTTCAGCGACCGCGGTTCCATGGGCCTCGCTGACCGTGGCTCAACGGGGTTGAGTAACCGCGGCTCATCGGGGTTCGGCGACCGCGGCTCCCTGCTGGGCGGCCTTCGCTGACGTGCGGGCCGCATTCCCGGCGCCCTGAGCTGGTGCTCCGTCGGGCGTGACCAGCTCGGGTCGTACCGGACCGGAAGGGCCGGCCGGCGGCACCCGCCGGCCGGCCCTTCCCGCCACGGTGGCAACCCGGTGGGGCTATTGCGGCGGCTTCCGGCCCCACGCGGAGATCAACGGCGCTGTCGCGGTGTCGAGGTGGCCGGCACCGATGTTCGCCAGATGCTCCTCGATCTCCTCGGCCGTCGCCAACCCGCCCTGGACCAACCGATCGCGGATCTGCCGTACGGTCGCGGCCTCCAACACACTCCCGGCCGGAGAGGTGATGGGGAAGTACGCATCGGCCTCGACATCAGCCAGCCCGGCCGTCCGCAGTAGCCGGGGGAGCGTCCGCCCGAAGGCGAGTTGCGCGCCCCGCTCCGCGAGCAGCGCTCGGAAGCCGCGTCGGATGCGGTTCGCGAGCTCCTGCTCAGGGCCGTACTCGTCTGGGCAGGCCAGCGGCTGTAGCGCCGGATCGGCATCTTCCACCAGCAGCCATCCGCCGGGTCGCAGGGCCCGCACCATGGACCGCAGCGCGGCCTCGCGCTGCGGCACATGCACCAGGACGAGCCGCGCGTGCACCAGGTCGAACGACCCCTCCGGCGCCTCGTCGACGCCCACATCGTGCTGTACCACCTCGTACGGCGCCCCGACCTGCGGCATCCATGACGTATCGAGATCGGTGGCCAGCACCCGGCCCTTCTCCCCGACCCGTTCGGCCAGCCACCGGGGCACGCTCGGGCCGCCCGCCCCGATCTCCCAGCAATTCCACCCGTCCGCAATGCCCAGCGCCCGCAGCCGCCGGAACGTCACCGGATCGAACAACTCGGCCAACGCCGTGAACCGCTCGCCGGCCTCGGCCTGTTGATTGTCGAGCAGATACCCCTTGCCGGGCTCCCCGGCCACTTCATAGTCCGTCACCGCCCGAAAATAACAGGGGGGTGATCCACGATCCGGGGATGGGGAATGGCGAACGGAGACCGGCGCACGGTTCGACGTTGGTCGTGGTCGTGGTCGTGGTCGTGGTCGTGGTCGTGGTCGTGGGCGTGGCCCGGGGCCAGGCGCCGGGGGTTGTGGCGCCCGGTCGGTAATTGATGGCGTCGTCGTCCCAGGCGTTCGGGCAAGTCGGCGTAGGGCCGTGATCCGTATGTGATCGGCAGCCCGTAATGTCCATCTGAGTAATGGTCATGAGAAATGCGGCAAAGGTGGGGGACAGTAGATGACATACCGACGCGCGGCGATACCGGCATTGGCCGGCGGGTTGCTGCTCATGGCGCTTCTGTGGTGGGCGGGGGCGAGTGCGCACGCGCTGTACTTGCCTGGCACCCCCAACGTGATCGGCAGCGTGGATGCCGCCGAGCTCCAGCGTTGGTTCACGCCCTGGTCGCACGACCTGCCGGCCTCGGTTCAGTTCGGCAACGAGGTGTCCGGCGGGAACGGGGATGCGGCCTCGGCCGACGGCGTCCCCTACCTCGCGTTGTTCGCCACCGCGGTGCAGATCCGGTTCGGTGCGGTCTTCGTCTTCTTCGGGCTGGGGGCGCTGTTCCTGCTCCGCAGGCTGCCGCCGGTGCACGGTCGGATGCCGGCGGCGCTGCTCGCGGTGTGGGCCTGGGGCCTGGTGGCCGGGACCCTGGCGGTCACCGTCTCCGCGCCGTGGCTGATGGCGTCGCGGGGACACGGTGGTTTCCGCTTGCTGCCCCAGCTGGCGGGCGTGATCTCCTCCGGGCGGCAAGTTCTGGTGTTGACGGCGCTGGTTGCGGCGGTGGTGACCGTGTGCCTGGCGCGGGTCACCGCCAAGGGCGCCGGTCCGCTGCCGCAGGCGGTCGTCCCGGCGCGCGCCGCCCGCCTGGCCGCCACCGTCGGGACCGCGGTGATCGCACTGTCCCTGGTGGTCCTTTCGTACCAGTCGGTCGCCGCCGCCCTCCAGATGGTCTCCCCGAGCGTTGGGCTGCTCTCCGAACCGGGCGACCTCCTGCGGCAGTGGCTGCTGCTCGGTGGTTGGGACGGACCGGGGGGCGCACCGCTCGGTGACTGGCTCCTGTACCGCGCCGCCGATGGGCTGCTGCTCGTCGTGGTGTGGTGGGCGTTGCGGCGGCTGCCCGGACTGTTCACCCGGGCCACTGTCCCGGCGATGGCCGTGGGCGCGGTCTGTGCGACCGTCCTCGGGCTGTTGGCGAGCCAGTTGCTGCGGATGGCGCTGAACGGAGCGGGCCTGGACTGGGACCTGCTGCGCCTGGCCGCCGGCATCGGTGAGGGGGTGCCGGCCGCCCTGACGTGCGGACTGGTGGCGGGGGTCGCGGCTGCCGTGACACTGCGGGTGGCGGGCGGCCGGGCGGGGAACGCCGACGCCGCGCCCTCCGTCCAGGGCCCGGCTCGTTCCTGACTGGGCGCCGGGTTTGCGTGGGGAACGGCGGTGTCCAAGATGCGCGCGCAGTCGGGACCGCCCGGCCGGGGCGACGTCACGGCGTTCCGGGGAATCCCCGGGTGTGCCAGGTCCCGCCGTTCCGGGTGACGGCGAACGCCTCGTGACCGTCGAGCCCCTCCAGCCAGTCCCGGGCGCCCGGGCCCATCGCGAAGGCGGCCGTGGCGTAGGCGTCGGTGGTGGTGAGGTCGGGGCCGACGACGGTGAGCGAGGCGAGGCTGGTCACGGGGGTGCCGGTGTGGGGGTTGAGGATGTGGGCACCGCGTTCGGCGGTGCCTGAGGTGGCGACGGCCAGGTCGTGTCCGGTGACGACGGTGCACAGTTCGCCCGGGCGGTGCGGGTGGGCGATTCCGACGCGCCAGGGTACGCCGGGTGCGGCCGAACCGCCGAGTTGGAGGTCGCCGCCGCCGTTCACACAGGTGTGGTGGGCGCCGGCGGCCCGCAGGATCCGTGCGGCGCGTTCGACCGCCCACCCTTTGACCAGTCCGGTCGGGTCGAGGCTGCCGTCGGCGGTGAGGCTGAACCAGCCGTCGGTGGCGTGCCCCACCTGTTCGCAGAGGTTGAGGACTTCGCGCACCTCTGCGGGGCAGTCGTCGAGTGTCGTCTCGCCGCGGGCGAGTCGGCTGACGGCGCTGTCGGGACGGTAGGTGGAGAAGACCGCGTCGACGTGGTGGAGCCAGGCGACGGCGTTGACCAGCGCGGACTCGATGGCGGGGGTACGAGCGTCGCGGATGTCGAACGAGAAGACCGTGCCCATGGCCCGCTCGACGTGACGCAGCCCGCGGCGGGGTTCAGGCACCGGCCTGGTCCAGGGCGCTCTGGAGCGAACGGATGTAGCCGGCGCTGGTGTAGCTGGCGCCGGACACCGCGTCGATGCCGGCGCCGTGCGCGCTCAGTGCCTCCTGCGTCAGGCGCGGCAGGGCGTAGGTCGCGATCTCACGGTCACGGCCGTTGTCGGACGGGGCCTGGAGCACCTTGACGGCAGTCAGTCGGCCGGCGTCGACGGTGGCGGTGACCTGCACGGTGCCGTAGCGGGTGCTGACCGGGGCGCCGGTGTACGTGCCGTTGGCCGGGTGTGTGCCGTGCGGCGGACGGCCGGTGGGCGCCGGGGACGGTGCGGTGCCTCCCTGGGCCAGGTCGGCGGTCAGGCCGGCGGGTTGGTGCGGCTTGAGGGCGAGCAGGACGACGACCAGTGCGCTGGTCGACGCTGCGGTCAGAACGGCTCGGCGCACGGCGGCTCCTCAGAACTCGAACGATTCGTGGTGGATGTGGTGTGGGGGCACCCCGGCCCCGCGCAGGGCGCGTCGGGCGGCGCTGGTCATACCGGGCGGACCGCACAGGTACACCTCGTGGGCGGCCAGCTCCGGGATCAGGTGCTTGAGTGCCCGGGCGGTCAACGGCGCGGAGTGGGTGACCGGCTCGTCGACGAAGTAGTGGACGGCGCTGCCGCGAGCCGCCGCGATGGCATCGAGTTCGGCGCGCAGGGCGAGGTCTTCCGGGCGCCGTGCCCGGTAGATGAGTGTGACGTCGCCGGGGAGGGTTTCGAAGAGCGTGCGCAGGGGGGTGATGCCGACGCCGCCCGCGAGCAGCAGCACTTTGGCCGACCGGCGCCGCGCCCCGGTGAAGGCGCCGTAGGGACCTTCGGCCCAGACCCGGGTGCCGGGCCGTAGCCGCGCCAGGGCCGCGCTGTGCCCGCCGGCCTCCTTCACGGTGATGCGCAGGTGGTGGGGGAGTGGCGGGGCGGACAGCGAGTAGGGGTTGGCGGTCCACCACAGGCCCGGTGCCAGGAAGCGCCAGCGGAAGAACTGGCCCGGTCGGGCGCCGAGTTCGGTCAGCCGCTCCCCGGTGAGGTGTATTGACACCACGCCCGGGGCCTCCGGGCGGATGTCGGCGACCCGGAGCCGGTGGCGTAGCGACCGCCGTACCGGGACCACGAAGCGGTACCAGAGGATCAGCATCGCCACGGCTCCGTACAGGGCGTACCAGCCGAGTTGGGCGGGTCGCCGGCCCACGAAGTCGGCACCGTTGGAGAGCTGGTGGCCGAAGGTGAGGAAGAGGGCCAGGTACGTGGCGAAGTGGAGGTAGTGCCAGGTTTCGTAGCTCATCCGGCGTCGGGCGGCGCGCGCCGAGAGGACGCCGGTGCCGACCAGCAGGAGGAAGCCGGCGGTGGCCTTGAGCATGTCCGGGTAGTCGAGGACGAGCGTGGTCGTCTCGTGCAGGACGTCGCTCTGCGAGGTGAGGGTGTAGCCCCAGATGATCAACAGGACGTGGGCCAGCACCAGCGAGAGGGTGTAGCGCCCGCTCGTGGCGTGCCAGCGGGCGAGGCGGTCGGTGCCCAGGGTGTGGTCGAGCAGCGGGACGCGGGCCATCAGCGCGACGAGCACCGCGCAGGCGTAGCCGGCCAGCAGACCGGTGATCCGGCCGGCGCCCGTGAGCCAGCCCGCCGGACCCACCACGGACGCCGTGCCGGTCCACCACAGGGCCAGCACACCGACCGCCCCCGCCCCGATGACGCCCTGCGCCAGCAACGGAGCCGCGGATGCCAGCCGGCGCGGCGAGGCCCGGCCGCCGGCGCTGCGGCGGGTGTGCGAGATGGTGCTCATGGGGCGTTCCTTCCGTGGTCGGCGCCAGCGTCGCAGTGCAACCTCTGAAGACCCTCTGAGCGACGCCCCGCCGCGCGATTCACAGGAAACTCAGAGCCGGCTCATACCCGCGCACACCCTCACGGGAGGGATGCTGGAGTGACCATGCACACTCACCGCGCCCCTTCCCCGTTGCACAGCGCCGACGGCTCGCCGGTACGCGTCCTCGTGATCGACGACGAGCCGGACCTCACCGAAGTGCTCTCCGGCGCCCTGGCGGGCGAGGGCTGGGAGGTCCGCAGCGCGGCCGACGGCGCCTCCGCGCTCGCGGTGGCCCGGACCTTCCGCCCGCACGCCGTCGTCCTGGACTGGATGCTGCCCGACATCGACGGACTGCAGGTGCTGCGCCTGCTGCGCAAGGAACTGAAGACGGTCTGTGTCCTATTCCTCACCGCACGTGACGCCGTCGAGGACCGGATCGCGGGCATCACCGCAGGTGGCGACGACTACGTGACCAAGCCGTTCAGCCTGGAAGAAGTGCTGGCACGGCTGCGCGGACTGTTGCGCCGGGCCGGTATGGCGCACGAGCCGGAGGGCGACGGCGACCAACTGGTCGTCGGGGACCTCGTCATGGACGAGGAGGCCCGGGAGGTCGTCCGCGACGGCGAACTGATCGAACTCTCCCGCACCGAGTTCGAGCTGCTCCGGTTCCTGATGCGGAACCCCCGGCGGGTGCTGTCCAAGACACAGATCCTCGACCGGGTCTGGTCCTACGACTTCGGCGGTCGGTCACACATCGTCGAGCTCTACATCAGCTACCTGCGCAAGAAGATCGACGCCGGTCGGACCCCGATGATCCACACGGTCCGCGGCGTTGGGTACGTCCTCAAACCGGAGCACTCGTGAAGCGGCTGTGCCCCCGCACCCTGCGCAGCCAGCTCACCGCCGGTCTGGTCGCGCTCCTGGCGCTGGCCTGCCTGGCGGTCGGCGTCACCACGGTCCTCGCGCTCGAAGGGTTCCTGGTGGGGCGCCTGGACCAGCAGCTCTCCGCCTCCGCCGGCCGGTTCGCGGCGAGCCTGGAACACGAGGCCAGGCCGGACGCCGACAACCAGCCGGACACCCGCGGCCAGTCCGAGGGCACCTTCGGCGCGCGGCTGCTGCGCGGCACCCCGACCCAGGCGGCCGTCGTACGGGACCGGACGGATGCCGCGGTGCCGCTGTCCGCCGACGACCGCCGGGCGCTGGCCGCCCTCCCGACCGACGGCTCCGGACACGGCATCCGACTCTCCGCACTGGGCCGGTACCGCGTCAACGCGGTCGTGGGCGACGACCGCGACGTCCTGATCACGGGTCTGCCCCTGCGCCCGGTCGAGGAGACGGTGCACCGGCTGGAGGCGGTCGAGGCGGCGGTGTTCGGCGGGGCCCTCGTGGTGACCGGGGTTCTGGGGGCACTGTGGGTGCGGCTGTCGCTGCGTCCGTTGCGCCGGGTCACGACCACCGCGGCGAGCGTGGCCGAACTGCCGCTGGCCAGCGGCGAGGTCGCCATGCCGGCGCCGGTGCCGGTGGCCGACCCGCGTACCGAGGTCGGGCAGGTCGGCACGGCACTCAACCGGATGCTCGGTCATGTCGGCAACGCCCTGGAGCGCCGGCACGCGAGCGAGGAACGACTGCGGCACTTCGCCGCCGATGCCAGTCACGAGCTGCGGACCCCGGTGGCCAACGTCCGCGGCCATGCGGAACTCGCCCTCCGACACAAAGAGCCGGTGCCCGGCGAGGTCCGGCGCTCCCTGGAACGGATCCAGGCGGAGTCCGTGCGGATGAGCCGCCTCGTGGACGATCTGCTGCTGCTCGCCCGCCTCGACGCCGGCCGCGCCCTGGAGCGCAAACCGGTGGACCTGACGCGACTCGTGCTCGATGCGGCCGACGATGCGCGGGCGGCCGGTCCACGCCACCAGTGGCTGCTCGACCTCCCCGAGACGGTGGTGACCACGACCGGGGACGAACACCGCCTGCACCAGGTCGTCGGCAACCTCCTCGCCAACGCCCGGATGCACACCCCGCCGGGGACCGCCGTGACGGTGCGGTTGGCGGCCGACGACCAGGGGACCCGGCTGACGGTCTCCGACGACGGCCCCGGCGTGCCCGAGGAGGTCCAACCCGACATCTTCGGCCGCTTCGTACGGGTCGACCACAGCCGCTCGCGGGCGGCGGGCGGCACCGGACTGGGACTGGCCATCGTCGAGGCCGTGGTCACCGCGCACGGCGGACGCGTGGTGATGAACAGCCGCCCCGGGCACACCGAATTCACCGTGACCTTCCCTCGGACGACGTACGGCGCCGACGGCCGTTGAGGCGGTGAGTTCCGTCGATCATGGCCGACCGTCACGGCTGTCCGTCCGTCACGGCCGTCCGTCCGCCACGGCCGTCCGCGGAGGAATTCCGCGAGCACCTTCACGGTCTGGTCGGGTGCCTCTTCCGGCAGGTCGACGGCCGTGCGGCGTCGCCGCGCGTCAGTAGATGTCGCGGACGTAGCGTTTGTCCGTTGAGAGGCGCCTGACGTAGGCGGCGGCTTCGTCGTGGTCCATGCCGCCGTGGGTGGCGGCGATGTCCTTGAGTGCCTGGTCGACGTCTTTGGCCATGCGTCCGGCGTCGCCGCAGACGTAGAAGTGGGCGCCGTCCTGGAGCCACTGCCACAGGCGGGCACCGTTCTCGCGCATCCGGTCCTGGACGTAGATCTTGTTGCGCTGGTCGCGCGAGAAGGCGAGGTCGAGGCGGTCGAGGTGGCCCGATGCCTGGTACGTCTCCAGGTCCTGGCGGTAGTAGAAGTCGGTGGACTGGCGCTGTTCACCGAAGAAGAGCCAGTTGGGGCCGGTGTGACCGCGGGCCCGGCGGTCTTCGAGGAAGCCCACGAAGGGCGCCACACCGGTTCCGGGACCGACCATGATCATGGGGGTGGTGGGGTCGGTGGGCGGGCGGAAGTGCGGTGAGCGCTGCACGAACACCCGTACCGGGCCGTCGTCCGCACAGTCGGCGAGGTAGGTCGAGCAGGTGCCGGTGCGGTCGCGGCCGAGGTCGTTGGTGTAGCGGACGACGGAGACGGTGAGACGGACCTCGCTGGGGTGCGCCAGCGGGCTGGAGGAGATGGAGTACAGGCGGGGCTGGAGGGGCTTGAGTACAGACGTCCATTCCGCGGCGGACGCACGTACCGGGAACGCGGCGGCGACGTCGGCGGCCTGACGGCCCCAACTCCACTTCGCGAGCGCGTCCTTGTTGTCCGGCCGCAGCAGTCGCTTCAGATCGTGGCTGCCGCTGCGGTCCGCCACCAATTTGAGCAGGCCGGTGGTGATGCGGGCGATGTCCAGGTGGGTGCGCAGTGCGTCTTCGAAGGGGAGGCGCGTGCCGTCACCGAGGCCGACGGGTGTGTTGGGGTCCAGTCCGGTGAGGGCGAGCCATTCGGCGACGAGACCGGAGCCGTTGACCGGCCATACACCGAGGGCGTCCCCCGCCTCGTAGCCGAGTTCGCCGTCGCGGGTGTCGAAGGAGAACTGCCGCACCTCCTTCTGGGAACCGGGCAGGCTCAGCAGCCTGTTGCCGATGAGTAGGGTGGCGAACGGTGACGCCTTGGTGAAGCCGGCCGGTGCGGGAGCCGGCGGCACGGAGACGACGGTGGGTGCGGGCGCGACGGCCGCGGTGACGACGGGATCGGGGGCGGCCGCCGCGACTTTGCCGGTGGCCCCGGCCGGTCGGTCGTCGGCCGTGGCCAGGGCGGTGACCACCTGGCCGAGCCACTGCGCGGCGGCCTCCTCGAAGTCGGGCTCGCAGTCGGTGCGGGCGACGAGCCGAGTGGCCCCGAGGGCGTCGAACCGTTCGTCGAGCCGGCGGCCGTGACCGCAGAAGTCGTCGTAGGTGGAGTCGCCGAAGGCGAGCACCGCGTACCGGATTCCCTCCAGCGGTCCGGTGTCCGGGGCGGACAACGCCTGCCAGAAGTCGGCGCCGTTGTCGGGGGCGTCACCGTCGCCGAAGGTGCTGGTGACGACCAGCAGGTCGGTATCGGTGCCGGTGGCGAGCTGGCCCGGAGCGAGGTCCGTCATGGCGAGCAGTTCGGGGGTGCGGCCCGCCTGGGTGAGGTGTGCGGCGGCGGTGGCGGCGAACTCCTCGGCGTTGCCGGTCTGCGAGGCCCACAGGATGACCAGGCGACGGGTCGGTACGGCTGCGCCGGCCGCCGGTGCGGTGGTCCGGGCGGGCCCGGGGGCAGGCACGGCGGTGGTCGGCGCGGCGGGGGCGGGCGCGGCGGTGCGGGAGAACATGCCGGCGAGGACACCGTCGACCCACAGTGCGGAGGCGGGGGCGAAGGGCGCGTCGGGCGGCAGTACGGGGACACGCCCGTCGGGCGGGGCCAGGGCGAGACCGGAGAGATAGCCGGAGAGGTAACGGCGCTCCGATTCGGCTAGGGGCGCGGGGGCGAGGTCGGTGATGCCGAAGAGGGTGGCGAGCGCCTGGACGGGGGAGTCCGCGGGGGCGGGTAGGGCGGCCGCGGGCGCCGGTTGCTGTGCGGTGGCCGTCGGGGTGGCTTCGGGCCGTGTGCTGGGGTGGGCCGCCGGGTCGGGCGCGGCTGTCTTGGTGAGGGCGACGGCGCAGACCTTGAACTCGGGTTGGAAGGAGATCGGGTCGATGGCGTCGTTGGTGACGGCGTTGATGCTGAGGTATTCGCCGAACAGGTCGTTCCAGTGGAAGGGGGCGAAGCACGTGCCCGGCCGGACCCGGTCGGTGACCACGGCGGGAAGGACGGCCCGCCCGCGGCGGGAGGCGATCTCCACCTGATCACCCTCCGCGATCCCCATGGCGTCGGCGTCCTCGGGATGGACTTCCACGAACGGGCCGGGGTTGAGCTTGGCGAGTCTGGCGACCTTGCCGGTCTTGGTCATCGTGTGCCATTGGTGGGGGAGGCGGCCGGTGTTGAGGACGAACGGGTAGTCGTCGTCGGGGAGTTCGGCCGGAGGTAGGTGCGGGCGGGCGAAGAACTGAGCGCGTCCGCTCGCGGTCGGGAAGGCCAGGCGGGGGCGCGTGCCGTCCGCGCGCTCCAGCAGGGTCTGGCTGACGCCGTCGTTGAGGTAGCGGATCGGGTTGCGGTCCGGGCCGTCGACGTCCGGTGCCGGCCACTGGACCGGTGTGGTGCGCAGCCGCTCGTAGGTGACGCCGCGTAGGTCCCAGCCGGTCTTGGGGTTCCACGCCTGCTTGAGCTCCTCGAACACCTCCTCGGCGGAGGCGTAGGTGAACGCGTCGGCGAAGCCCATCTCGCAGGCCACCCGGGCGATCAGTAGCCAGTCGGGCAGTGCCTGTCCTGGCGGGTCGACGATCCCTGGTACGAGGGTGAGGTTCCGCTCGGAGTTGATCATGATGCCGTCGGACTCCGCCCACAATGTCGCGGGCAGGACGACATCGGCGTACGCGTTGGTCTCCGTGTCGGCGAAGACGTCCTGCGTGATGACGAGTTCGGCGGACTCCAGACCGGCGATGACGGTCTTGCGGTTGGCGACCGAGGCGACCGGGTTGGTGCAGATGATCCAGCATGCCTTGATGTCGCCGGCGGCCATCTGCTCGAACATCTCGACGGCGCCGCGCCCGGCCTCGGGGCGCAGGGAGTCCTCGGGGATGTTCCACAGGCTCTCGACGAAGGCGCGCTCGGCGGCGACCAGCACGGAGCGCTGTCCGGGCAGGCCGGGGCCCATGTAGCCCATCTCCCGGCCACCCATGGCGTTGGGCTGGCCGGTCAGCGAGAAGGGGCCGGATCCCGGGCGGCAGATGGCGCCGGTGGCGAGGTGCAGATTGACCAGGGCGTTGGTGTTCCAGGTGCCGTGGGTGGACTGGTTCAGGCCCATGGTCCAGCAGCTCATCCACGCACCGGCCTCGCCGATCCACCGTGCGGCCTGCCGGATGTCGTTCTCGGCCAGGCCGGTGAGCTCCGCGACCCGCGCGGGCGGATAGTCCGCGAGAAAGGCAGGTATCTCCTCCCAGCCGTCGGTGAACTCGGCGATGAACTCCTGGTCGGTATGGCCGTTCGCGACCAGCAGGTGCAACAGGCCGTTCAGCAGGGCGAGGTCGGTACCGGGCTTGATCTGGAGGAAGAGGTCGGCCTTGTCGGCGGTGGCGTTGCGGCGGGGATCGACGACGATGAGCTTGGCGCCGGCCTTGACCCGGTCCCTCATGCGCAGGAACAGGATCGGGTGGCAGTCGGCCATGTTGGCGCCGATGACGAAGAACACGTCCGCGCTGTCGAAGTCCTGGTAGGAGCCGGGCGGGCCGTCCGCGCCCAGCGACAGCTTGTAACCGGACCCGGCCGAGGCCATGCACAGTCGCGAGTTCGACTCGATCTGGTGGGTCCGCACGAAGCCCTTGGCCAGCTTGTTCGCCAGGTACTGCGCCTCCAGGGACATCTGCCCGGACACGTAGAAGGACACCGCGTCCGGCCCGTGCTCGTCCAGGACCGCCCGCAGTCGCCCGGCGACCGACGCGATGGCCTCGTCCACATCCGTCTCGACCGTCTGCGCGCCGCGCTCGGCTCGCACCAGTGCCCGCTCCGCCCGCCCGGGCGCGGCCATCATGTCCGCGCTCGTCGCCCCCTTCGTACACAGGCGGCCGAAGTTGGTGGGGTGCGCCTTGTCCCCGGACGCCTTCGCCGCGCGGCGGCGGCCGTCAGCAGGGTCCCGCGCCACGTCCAGCACGATCCCGCAGCCGACCCCGCAGTACGAGCAGACCGTGCGGACACTGCCGTCCTTCGAGCCAGATGCCACCGAAACCCCACCCCACGGTGCGTGTGCCTTCCCGAGCCGGACCGTCCCGCCGGTGGCGAGCAGCCCCATGACCAGCACCGTAGAAAGATCGAATTTCCGGCCCGTCACGCGACAGGAGTGTGCGAGGTTACGCCCCACGCACACGCCACAACAGGGCCGTGTGAGGCGAGCGGCCCCGCGCGGCATTTCCCCCGAGCCGCAACCAACCCCTCGACCCGCCACACTGTCCGTCACATCCGTGCGCCACGCCGACCTGGTGCCGACTGTCACTACCTCCAATATCCCATGAGCACCTACGTCGCAATTTGGGTGATTGGCCAAGCAATTGGCAGGTGATTGTTGAATCCGCACCGCAGATGCAGGATGGGCATGCACAGGCACCGGTGTGAAGGAGGTGGGTCGGGTGGCCGACAGCGGATACGAAGGTGAGGTCCGCACGTCATTGTCGGGCATCGACGTCCGCACGTCGCCATTGCGCATCGACGCGTTCGCGCCGCCGCACCCTGAGTTCGTGCCCGCGCAGACTCCGGCCGATCCCGCCCGGCTCTCCCGCGGCCGGCTGTCCGCGGCGAAGCGGCCGGCCTCCGCGATCCGCACGCCGCGCCCCGCGGCACGGGCCCGGCCCTGGGAGGAGTCCTTGCCCCTCATCCAACAGGCGCCCGCACGCGTCGACTTCGCCTGGACCGCACACCCCCGCACCGGCCGACGTCGCGTTCCGGCGGAGCGCAGAGCCGCGCCCACACCCGGCTGCGAACGATCCGATGGCGGCTGGGAACGGCTCCCACGCCGCTCATAGCACCGCCACGGGCCCGTGCGCGCCGATCGGCACACAACCGAGAGCGCGCGGGCTCTTCTTCCCCTGATCCTGCTCACGAGGCGAGGTAAGGCCCCATGACCACACGAACCCAGGACGGCAGCGCCGGCGACGTCGACTACGGCGCGATCGGCTCCGGATACTCCTCCTTCCGCCGGCCGGACGCGCGGATCGCCCGCTTCATCGCCGAGACCCTGGGCGGCTCCCGGACGGTGCTCAACGTCGGCGCCGGCGCCGGCTCCTACGAGAGCGCGGCGCGTGAAGTGACGGCGGTCGAGCCCTCGGAGTCGATGCGCGCCCAGCGGCCCACGCAGCTCGCCCTGGCGATCGACGCCGTCGCGGAGGACCTGCCCTTCGCCGACGGGGAGTTCGACGGCGCGATGACGCTGTTCAGCGTGCACCAGTGGTCCGACACCGAGGCCGGCCTGCGCGAGATGCGGCGCGTGACCCGCGGGCCGGTCGTCCTCCTCACCTGCGATCCCGGCCTGGTACGGGAATTCTGGCTGTACCGGTACGCGCCCGAGGTCCTCGACACCGAGGCCCGCCGCTACCCGCCCGTCGAGCAACTGACCGCCGCCCTGGGCGGCACCAGCACGATCCGGACCGTGCCCATCCCCCTGGACTGCACGGACGGCTTCAACGAGGCGTACTACGGCCGCCCCGAGATGCTGCTCGACCCGGCGGCCCGCCAGGCGTGTTCGGCCTGGAGCTTCGTCGACGACCGCGTTCGCGAACACTTCGACGCCACCCTGCGCCACGACCTGAACTCCGGCGCCTGGGACGAAGAATTCGGCCACCTGCGCAAGCAGCCGACGTACGAGGGATCGCTCGTCATCGTACGTGCGACCCCGTGAGCGGAGGAGGAACAGCACCACGGCAGCACCGGGCGGCACGGACGAGAACGCCGCCGACCACGGGCGAGTGCACGATCACCGGACCGGCCCTTGCCGGGGGCGGCCCTAGAGGAGGGAGCGGACCCAGCGGGGGAGTTCGGGCCGGATTCACCCTTTCACTTGGCTGGCCCGGGACTCCAGGTAGCGCCGCTCGGCGATGCTGGCGGTGGACTTCGCGGCGCGCCGGTAGAGCTCGTACGCCCCGGCCGTGTCGCCGGTCTTCTCCAGCAGATGCGCCCGTACGGACAGCAGCCGGTGGTGCCCGGCCATCCGCCCGTCACTGTCCAAGGTGGCCAGCAGGGCCAGGCCGGCCGGCGGGCCCTCGGTCTCGGCGAGTGCGATCGCCCGGTTGAGGGTGACCATCGGATTGGGCGCGATCCGTTCCAGGATCAGGTAAAGGGCGTGCACCTGCGGCCAGTTGGTCTCCCCGGCCGTGGCCGCGTCGGCGTGCGTGGCGGCGATCGCAGCCTGGAGCTGGTAGGGCCCCAGCTCCGGACCGGCCAGCGACGCCTTGACCAACTCCAGCCCCTCGTCGATCAGCCCCCGGTCCCACTGCGTACGGTCCTGCTCGTCGAGCGGCACCAGATCGCCGGCCGTTGTCGTCCGTGCCTCCCGGCGGGCGTGGGTCAGCAGCATCAGCGCGAGCAGCCCGGTCACCTCGCCGTCCTCGGGCAGCTCCGCGCGGACCATCCTGGCCAGCCGGATCGCCTCGTTCGCGAGGTCGGCGCGGTGCAGTTCGCTGCCCGACGAGGCGGTGTAGCCCTCGTTGAAGATCAGGTAGAGCACGTGCAGGACGACTCGTAGCCGCTCCTCGCGCTCCGCGCCGTCCGGCAGGCCGAACGAGCTGCCGGCGGCCCTGATGCGCTGCTTGGCCCGGCTGATCCTGGCCGCCATCGTGGCCTCCGGCACCAGGAACGCGCGGGCGATCTCGGCCGTGGTCAGGCCGCCGACCGCCCGTAGCGTCAGGGCGGTCTGGGAGGCCGCGGTCAGCGTCGGATGGCAGCACAGGAACAGCAGGACGAGTGTGTCGTCGGTGTCCGGTACGTCCTCGGGCACCACCTCGGTGGCCGTCGCCCACTCCCGCTCGCGGCGTGCGTGGTCACTGCGCAGCTGGTCGATGAGCCGCCGGGAGGCGACGGTCACCAGCCAGCCGCGCGGGTTGTTCGGCACTCCCTCGGCAGGCCATTGCACGGTGGCGGCGAGGACGGCCTCCTGTACCGCGTCCTCACACCCTTCGAACTGGCCGTGCCGACGGACCAACGTGCCGAGGACCTGCGGCGCGAGCTCACGCAGCAGGTCCTCGACGACTCCTGGCGCTGTCATGCCTCCAAGTGTCCCTCGGCGCACATCACCTGCCGCACCTCGACGCCCAGACCCTCGATCGCGGTGTCCGGGATCTGCGCCGCGAGCTCGATCGCCCGCTCCTTGTTCTCGCAGTCGATCAGGTAGAAGCCGCCCAGGTACTCCTTGGACTCCAGGAAGGGCCCGTCGGTCACCACCGGCTGGCCGTTGCGTACGGACACCACAGCGGCCTGTGACGGGTCGATCAGCGCCTGCGTGGTGATCAGCTCGCCGGACTTCTTCAGCGCCTCCATGAACGCGCCGTGGCCGTCGCCGAGCGCCGCCTTCTCCTCGTCGGTCAGCGCGTCCAGCACGGCCGGGTTGATGTGCAGGCTGATCAGGAACTTCATTGCGTACTCCTCGTGGATCGCGAGCCCCGGCGGGGGCCTTCGACCAGTTGGTCGGAGCCGCCGTCGCCGTCTTGACGTCCCCACCAGAACTTTCGCATGAGCTTTTGCCGTCGCGTTCGCCGCGTTCGTCGGGCCCGCGCGTTCGTCGGGTCCGGGCGTTCGTCGGGTCCGGGCGTTCGTCGGGTCCGGGCGTTCGTCGGGTCCGGGCGTTCGTCGGGTCCGCGCGTCCGTCGGGTCCGCGCGTCCGTCCGGACCGTATTGAGGGCCCCGGCCTCATTCTCAAGTTCACACACCTGAGGGCAACTCCTCGGTGTCCGCGGGACTGTGTCGGTATCCGCCGGGGCCGTGCGTTCATGCGCGCGCGACGGTCACAGGTACCGGGCCAGGAACTGGACCGCCAAGCTGGTGGCGGACACCACCAGCCACAGGCAGCCCCCGAGCAACAGGGGTGCGACGCCGGCTCGGCGCAGCCTGGCGGGTTCGGTGGACAGGCCGATCGCGGACAGGGCGACGGTGATCAGGAAGCCTGCGAGCGTGTTGAGCGGGCCGTGGGCGGCGGACGGGACGAGACCGGCGGTGTTCACGGCCGCCAGGACGAGGAAGCCGGCGAGGAACCACGGCACCAGCCGGCCGACGCGCACCGGGCCGGGAAGCCCTTGCCCTGTACCAGCCGAGCCGGCGTCGGCCGTCCGCGCGCGGCGGCGGGCGAGGGCGGCGAGGCCGAGGCAGATCGGGATGATCAGCAGCGTGCGGGCGAGCTTGACCACCACCGCGTAGTCGGCCGCCGGGCCGCCGTAGGTGGTGGCGGCGGCAACGACCGACGACATGTCGTTGACCGCGGTGCCGGCGAACAGGCCGAAGGCATGCTGGCCCATTCCCAGCAGATGCCCGAGCACGGGGAACGTCAGCACCGCGGCGATGTTGAAGACGAAGATCGTGGAGACGGCGTAGGCCACCTCTGCCTCGGCCGCGCCGATCACCGGCGTGACCGCGGCGATCGCGGAGGCACCGCAGATGCCGGTGCCCACACCGATCAGGGTGCGCAGGTCACGGACGACACCAAGGCGGCGTCCGATGCCGTACGCCGCCGCCAGGCAGGCTGCCAGGGTCACGATCATCACCGGCAGCGAGCTGACACCGACCCGCAACACCTGGCCCAGGGACAGTTGCGCGCCCAGTACCACCACCGCGGTCTGGAGCACTCCGCGTCCGGCGAAGGCGATGCCGGGCCGCATCCGGTCGCTGGGCCGCACCAAGACCGCCACCAGCACCCCGAGCACGATTCCGCTCACCGGCCCGCCCACGACGGGGACCAGCCGGCCCAGGGCGGTCGCG
Organism: Streptomyces sp. RGM 3693; assembly: GCF_050471125.1. NCBI lineage: Bacteria > Bacillati > Actinomycetota > Actinomycetes > Kitasatosporales > Streptomycetaceae > Streptomyces > Streptomyces sp. RGM 3693. Next base: position 576,397 of record NZ_JBMPPQ010000003.1, on the reverse strand, counting down.
ACGAGGGCGACCGCGACGGCGAGGGCGAGCCCGGGCAGCCGGGCGGCGAGGGCGGCGCCGGGCTTTCGGGCGGTGGCGGCAAGGCGGGGCGGGCGGGTGGTCCTTGACCGGGAGAGGCTGGTGTCCTTCATGATCACCACTCTGGGCGGCCACCCGCTCGCCCTGTAGCCCCTGATCGAGTAGGAGCTCATAGCCCCAGCGCATGACTGAGTCATACGCTGGGGCTGTGACAGACTCCTCCGTGCCGGATCGCCGTACCGTTCGCCTCGCCCTGCGCACGCCTGACCTGGAGTCGCTGCGGCTCCTCGTCCTCGTGGCCGACCTGGGGAGCCTGGGCCGTGCGGCCGAGCGGCTGCGGATCTCCCAACCGTCCGCCAGCCGCAGGCTGTCGACGCTGGAACGCGGGCTGGGACTGGTACTGGTCGACCGGACCCGACGCGGCTCCCGGTTGACGCTGGCCGGCCAGGTCGTCACGGGACACGCCCGGTGTGTCCTGGACGAGCTGGACGAACTGCTTGCCGGCGCCGGCAAGCTGCGCGACCGGCGGGAGGCCGAACTGCGCGTCGCGGCGAGCCTGACCATCGCGGAGTACCTGCTGCCGGCCTGGATCAGCGAGCTGCGAGGCCGCCGGCCGGAGCTGTACATCGGGCTGCAGGTGACCAACAGCGAGCACGTGCCCGAGCTGGTCGAATCAGGCGAGGCCGACATCGGGTTCATCGAGGGACCACACCTGCCCCGCGTGATGTCCACGCGGCAGGTGGCCGAGGACCGGCTCGTCGTCGTGGTCGACCCCGGCCACCCGTGGGCGCGGCGACGCGAACCGCTGTCGGCGCGGGAACTGTCCCGTACGCCGCTGGTGCTGCGGGAAAGCGGGTCCGGCACGCGGCAGACCCTGGACCGCGCCCTGCACCTGGCCGGCTGTGAACGTGCCCGACCCTTGGTCGAGCTCGGTTCGACGGCCGCCGTCCGCGGTGCGGTGATCGCCGGCACCGGGCCATCCGTCCTGAGCGAGCTGGCCGTCCGCGGGGACATCGCCGAGGGCCGGCTGACCGGCGTCGACGTGGCGGGCGTCGACCTCACCCGCGACCTGCGCGCGATCTGGCCCACCGGGCGGCGCCTGGTGGGACCGGCGGCCGAACTGGTCACGGTGGCCCGGCGGGAGACCACCGTCTGACGGCCTGCCCACGCAACGGCCCGACGAGCGACGGAGCCCGCCTCGCCGTGCCGCCGCAGGCTCCCCGTATGCCCTGACTGTTGGCCGGCAGGTTGCCGGGGACGCGAACCAGGCATCCCGGCAGAGAGGCGGCGACAGCACTGCGGTGGTGACTGGCTCGGATTCGACGCCCCCGAGGCCGACGGCAGCATGACCACGACCGGGCGCGCTGACGCCGCCGCCGGCGAAGGTCGTTCCGCCCAGGCAGTGTCCGAGCCCGCTGGTAGCGTGCCGCATCCGGCCAAGAAGATCATGAGAGGGCAGCAGCTGTGCAGGAAGTGACGCGCCACGAGGTCGACGGACGGCGCATATCCCAGGCGCTCGACGACATCGGCCAACGGACCAGGCAGCGGTGGCACGGGGTGCGCTACGACGACCCGTCCCCGGAGAAGCTGCAGGAGATGTGCGACGAGCTCCTCGACCACATCGCCGCCCGCACCGTGGAGGACCTCGCGCTCGACGAGCCAGCGCACACGGCCCTGCGAACCGCGGCGGAATGTTCCCTGGGGGCTCTGAGCATCGGCTGCTTCCCCGACGGCGACCAGGAGATCGGCTTCCCGCTCATCGGAGAGAAGCTCAGCAGCGAGGACATCGCCTTCGGAGATGTCCTAGAGCAGGCTCCCACGGCCAGGGCCTGGGCCGACACGTTCGCGATATGCCTGGTCAGCGACCTGGTGCGGGACTGGCAGCGAGTGATCGGTCTGCTGTTGCGGGAGTTCGCGGAGGAGATCCGCGACGGCGTGCCGTGCTCGAACCTCAACGCGACGTCGGATCCGGCGGACCTGGCGGCGATGGACGCACTGTGCGGCTACTTGACCGAGGGGCCCGGGCACCTGCCCCACGACTGGCCCACCATGACCCTGTGCAAGCCGGATGCCGATGAGCGCGCCGAGGCGGCCCGGCGACTGGACGCAGCCGGCCCCCTGACACCGGACCAGCGCCTCCTGCGCGTGCTCCTCGACGATGACCAGGGCGCTTTCGAGCAGGATCTCGTGGCGCGGCTCCGCGAGCACCGGGAGAGCGTGGGATCCGATCCCGCCCCCAGGAGTCTGCTGCCGCTCGGTGCTCTCGCTCTGGCCGCTCTTGCGGTTCAGGTGCACGGGTGGGAGTTGGGCGTCCAGTCCGGCTATCTGCCGCACGACTTGTTGGGTTCCCCGGAGGCCCTGCGGTGAGCGGCGGACACCGGCCTGAATGACCTGGGCTAGGGCACCGCTAAGGGGGGCGGACTGGCCGGTCTCGAATACTCCACGGGTCGGGGAGGCCGAGACCGCTGGCGGTGAACTGTGACTGGGCCCGATTTTCGCGCTGCTCTCTTGCCGTGTCCCACATTCCCCAACTCCCATTGAACCGACATGGGGTTAGCAACTGGTGAGGTCGTGTCGCGGACCTACCGTCCCCGTACATGGTGGTGCGCTTCTTCTCTGCCGAGGGCGAGGGCGAGGGCGAGGGCGAGGGCGAGGGCGGTCCGCGGGCGACGCGGGCGGTGAACGCCTGGCTTCGTACGTTCGCCGGTACGCACGCCGCCCCTGCCCACGACAACGGTCAGGGGGATTTTCCGGGCGTCCGGCGGTGCCGGACTACTGCCGCTGCACGCCGGCTGACATGGTGCCTTTCTTGAGGAAGCCCGTCTCATCGCTGACGAGTACACCGTCGGGCTCGCCCAGGCGCTCGGCGACGTATGCCTGGAGGTCGTCACGGACCTCGTTCGCATCCCACTTGGCTCGGTTGAGAAGGTTCTGCAGTCCGTGAGGTGCGCTGTGACCTACGTATTCGGCCAGCTGCCAGCCGTATTTGCGTCCGACCGGTCCCAACAGCCCCTGCACGTAGTCACGCATCCGCCGCCGCAGATCCGCACGACTGAACCAGTGGCCGATCCGCAGCAGCACCTCCTCAAGCTCGGCCGCCCAAGTATCGGGGCCCACATCATCCTGCATGCCCAGAACAACAGTGAGCAGATGCCGTCGGTCACGAACTTCCTCCACATGGCGGCCCATCAGTTCGCTACTCTCAGAAACAGGCTCCTGACCAGCAGGAATAGCGAACTGCAACTGGAGTACTAGACCGCGGGCTGGCTCGCGCGGCGGCTGGATGCGGGTGTCTGGTTGATCTCGTTCATGCGGCGACCGGCTCGGGGCGACAGTTACTCGCTAATTCTGACGATGCGGCCTGCCAGGCCGTCGAGAACCCTTTGAAGCCCGTACGCGAACTTGTCGTCGCGCATCTCGCGCGGGTCCTTTCCCCGTAGCGAGGCGTATTGCTCCCGCAGTTGGGGGTGGTCCTGCGCGGCTTCCTCGGCAGCCGGCCACAGGTGCTCCATCCAGTCCTGCTCGTCCTTTCCACTGCGGGCGAGCATCGTCAGCCAGGCGGCCTCGCCCAGGTTGCGCATGCTCAGGGCGTCGATCCCCTCCTCGTCCAGCAGCCGGACGGCCGCGGAGACGATCTGCTCCGGGCTCAGCGCGGGCTGTTCCCGCTTGCGGCGTTGGGAGCGGGTCCACGCCGACGGAATGGGCTGCTTCTTGTCGACCGGCATGCGTGCGGCCTCCTCTCTCTGCGGCTCAGGATATCTCTTGCTCCGCACGCCGTACGTACTTGCGAACACTGTTCGGATCGCCGTACGATGTTCGAAGAAGCTGTGGACCGTTCATCGCCGTTCGTCACAACGAGGGAGACGTCATGTCGAAAAGCCTGAGCCGCGAGGTATCCGAGCTCGTGAACCGGGAAGTGACACGGGCCGTCGGCCGGGCCGACCGGGCGGTCGCGAGGGCGATGCGCCGCGAACTGAGCCTGGAGGGCTCGGCGTTCACTCGGGATGGTCTGCGCAGGTTGCGCGACACCCTGGCCGGGCCTGTGGACTCCGGCGCGATCCCCGGCTTTGTCGCCCTGGTCGACCGGCACGGGCAGACCCATGTCGAGACGATGGGGACACTGCACACGGGCGGCGCCGAGCTGATGCGCCGGGACACGATCTTCCGGATGGCCTCGTCGACCAAGCCGGTCACCGCGGCGGCCGTCATGACCCTCGTGGACGACTGCCGACTGCGCCTGGACGACCCGGTCGTCCCCTGGCTGCCCGAGCTCGCCGACCGACAGGTGCTCAAGCGGATCGACGGCCCGCTGGACGATACCGTGCCGGCCCGCCGCGCGATCACCGTGCGGGACCTGCTGACCTTCACGTTCGGGTTCGGAGCGGTCGTGGCAGCGCCGGACACGTACCCTATCCAGGTCGCGATGCGCGAGTCGGGGCTCTATAGCGACGGCGCCTTCCCGTCCGGCGAGCCCGATGAATGGATGCGCCGCCTCGGCGCGCTTCCCCTGATGTACCAGCCCGGAGAGCGGTGGCTGTACAACACGGGGGCCGATGTGCTCGGCATACTCATCGCCAGGGTTACAGGACAGTCGTTCGGGTCGTATCTGCAGGAGCGCGTCTTCGCGCCGCTCGGGATGACGGACTCCGGATTCTGGGTTCCGCAGGAGAAGATCCACCGACTGCCGACCAGTTACGCCCACGACCCGGAGACCGGCGCCCTCGCGGTGTACGACGAGGCGGCCGGCGGCCGGTTCAGCGAGCCGCAAGCGTTCGAAGTCGGCGGCAGCGGCCTCGCCTCGACCGCCGACGACTACCGTGCGTTCTGTCGGATGCTCCTCAACAAGGGCATGGGGGACGGAGTGCGTGTCCTGTCCCGGCAGTCGGTTGAGCTGATGACCGCCGACCAGCTGACGCCGGAACAGAAGATCGAGAAGGACCAGTTCCCCGAGCTTTTCGGGAACCACGGCGGTTTCGGCTTCGGAATGGGCGTACGCACCCGCCGACTGGGCTTCGCTGGTGTCGGCCAGTTCGGCTGGGACGGCGGATTGGGCGTGTCGGTGCAGATGGACCCGGCCGAGGACCTCACCTTGATCCTGCTGACCCAGACGGCGATGGACACCCCGGATTCACCGCACCTGGTGAACGACTTCCAGACATTGGCTTACCAGGCGATCAACGACTGCTCGGGCCAGAGCATTGGCGAATGAGCTCGTTCCATCCTGAATGCGCAGGTCATGGGGCTGGCGTGGGTCGCGACCGGGATGCTCGTACCAGCCGGAAGTGTGACCCTTTGCTGGTGATCGTCCGTCAACGTTGAACCTCGGTGTCGGTCAGCGCGAGCAGGGCGCGAAGGAGCCCGGCGGGACCAGGTCCCGCCGCGCCCCTCCGATTGGCGATTACGTAGGAGGACACTCAGAACGACGGCCCCACGCCGGGTTGAACAAATCAGCCCAGCACGGTTCCGTGCGGCTGTGGTGGCGGCTCACTGATGGCGCGGGGCCCGAGTTCGCGGAGCACGGACAGGCCAGCGGTAAGCCGCAGGGGCGCCCCCTCGGCATCGGCCTCGGCGGCGCGCACGTGGCGCTGGACCTGCCGTGTCACAGGTACGGGAGAGACGGCGTCGTGCTGCTGAGGCCGTGGCCAAGAGGCCGGCGGCGGGTGGTGCTCATGGCCTGATGCTACGGATCACGGCTGGCCCGCGGACAACCTGCCGCCCGCGGCGGCCGAGCGGTGCCCGAGCAGACGCGGTGACGGTGGTCGATGCGAGTCACCGGCGCGGCCTGGTGGTCGGTCTGCGCGGGGGCATTCCTCCGGCCGCACCGGTCGGGGGCGCGTCCCGCCCTTCTATCTCCAACCTGTGTTGTTCGTAGAATGACTGGGTGGAGAACATCGACGCGATCGCGGCGTTGCAGGATCCGGTGCGGCGCCGCTTGTACGAGTACGTGGCGGCACAGGGCCGCGAGGTCGGCCGCAACGAGGCCGCCGAGGCGGCCGGGGTGGCGCGCACGCTCGCTGCGCACCATCTGGACAGACTGGCCGAGGTCGGGCTGCTGGAAAGCGGTAGTCGCCGCCTGACGGGCCGTTCGGGACCGGGGGCGGGTCGTCCCGCCAAGGTGTACACGCGGGCGCGTGGCGAGCGGGCGGTGTCACTGCCTGCCCGTGACTACCGCACCGCCGCCGAGCTGCTCGCCGAGGCGGCCGAGCAGGCCGGGTTGGATGCCGGGCTCTGCGCGGCCGCGCGCCGCCGGGGTGAAGCCCTGCGCGGCTCGGCGGCGCCCTGCGGCGGTCTCGACGAGGCCATGGAGATGCTCGCCGCCCGCGGCTACGAACCGCACCTGGAAGGCGCCGCCGAGGCCGCAGGCGCAGCAGACGCCGAAAGTGCCGCAGATGCCGAAGGCGTCAAGGAGGCGTCCGGGGCGGCCGCGCGCGTCGTCCGTATGCGCAACTGCCCCTTCCATGCCGTCGCCGAACGCTTCCCGCCGCTGGTCTGCGGCATGAATCTCGCGCTGCTGGAGGGGTTGCTCGGCACGGAAGGTCCCGTTCGTGCCCGCATGGACGCCAGACCGGGAGAGTGCTGCGTGGTGGTCGAGGCTTCTAAAAACAGTCATCATTGACATAGAAAAGCGGGCCGTGCTGGGATGAGGCCATGACCGCATCCGCGCATGCCGCCCACCTCGCCCAGCTCAACGTCGCCACGCTCCATCACCCCCTCGATGACCCGCGCATGGCGCCGTTCGTCGAGCTGCTCAACCCGGTCAACGCCGCCGCCGACGGTGCGCCCGGCTTCGTGTGGCGGTTCGCGGAGGAGGGGGAGGCCGACGCCACCGGCCTGCGCCCGGCGGGCGAGAACGTCATCGTTACCCTGTCGGTGTGGGAGACCTCGGAGGCCCTGTGGGAATTCACCTACCGCAGCGGGCACTTGGAGGCGATGCAGCGGCGCCGTGAATGGTTTGCGCGGCACGTCGAGGCGCACCTGGTGCTCTGGTGGGTCCCCGCCGGTCACCTCCCGACCGTCGACGAGGGCCTGGAGCGGCTGGCGGACCTGCGGGCGCACGGGCCGTCCCCCCGCGCGTTCACCTTCGCCTCCTCCTACACCGTCGACGAGGCCGCCCAGCACCTTCAGGTCGCGCCGCCAGCGCAGGCTGAGCAGGCCGCCCGGAGCGGCCGGCCGTTGCCGGCCGGGGACGCGGCGGCGGTGTAGGCAGGGACGCCCGGTCCAGCAGGGCGGCGGCCTGGCCGTACCCGGCCCCCCTGCGTGCAGGGCGCCCGCGGATGTCCGACCGCACGCCGCACGTACGAGGCGCTGTTGCGGTAGCGGGTGTTGTCACATCCGCGGGCCCGGCGGTGTCTTCATGGCGGACAGGCAAACAGGCCGACGTGCAGGGAGAGAACATCATGGCGCTACGCGTTCCGAAGGCGGAGCTTCCCACCGGGCTCACGGAGAGCATGATCGAGCAGCTCGGTGCCGTGCCCGAACCCGTCGAGGTGACGTGGCACAACCCCGAAGTCGCGCAGAGCAACCTGGAGTTCGGGGCCAAGGTGAGCGAGTGGGCCGCGGTCGACGAGAGCCTCAAGTCGTTCGCGCACATGGCCGTCGCGGCGCAGGTCGGATGCAGTTGGTGCCTCGACACCGGCTACTTCCAGGCACAGAACCAGAAGCTGGACCTCGCCAAGGCGAGCCAGGTGCCGCGGTGGCGGGAGTCGGAGGTGTTCACGGTGCTGGAGCGGGAGGTGCTGGAGTACGCCGAGGCGATGACGAGCACGCCGCCGACGGTCACCGATGAGCTGTCGGCGCGCTTGCTCGACCGGCTCGGCCCGGCGGCGATGGTCGAACTCACCGCCTTCATCGCCTTCGTCAACCTGGCGACCAGGAACAACGTGGCGCTCGGGATCGAGTCGCAGGGCTTCTCCGCTGCCTGCGAGATTCCGCTGGCCGCGCGCCCTGAGAACTCCGGCGCGGCGTCGACGGCATGACCGAGGACCCGATTGGCAGGACCGAGGACCCGTGCGACGTCGTCAACGACCCGTTCGACATGGCCAAGGACCCGTTCATCGCCCATCGCAGTCTGCTGTTCACGGTCGCCTACGAGATGCTCGGGTCGGCGGCCGACGCGGAGGACGTGGTGCAGGAGTCGTGGCTGCGGTGGGCCGACGCCGACCGCTCGCAGGTGCGTGACCCGCGGGCGTATCTCGTCCGGGTCGTCACCCGGCAAGCGCTCAACCGGCTGCGAACGTTGTCGCGCAGCCGCGAGGAGTACGTGGGGGAGTGGCTGCCGGAACCGCTGCTGACCAGCCCTGATGTCGCCGACGACGTTGAACTCGCGGAGAGCGTCTCGATCGCGATGCTGACCGTGTTGGAAACGCTCGGGCCGGCGGAGCGGGCGGTGTTCGTGCTCCGCGAGGTGTTCGCGATGCCGTACGGCGAGATCGCCGAGGCCGTGGGAAAGTCCGCGGCGGTGGTGCGGCAGATCGCGCGGCGCTCGCGCGAGCATGTGGCGGCTCGACGGCCGCGTGCGCGGGTGAGCCGGTCGGAGCAGCAGGCCGTGGTGGGGCGGTTCCTGGTCGCGTTGCGCACCGGGCAGTTGCAGGAGCTGATGGAGGTCATGGCGCCGGACGTGGTCCTGATCACCGATGGTGGCGGGCTGGTGGCCGCCGCGTTGGCTCCGATCCACGGGGCCGAACAGGTGGCGCCGTTGCTGGCGCGGGCGAACCGGGTGGTGGCCGGGTTCGAGACGACGGCCGTCTGGCTCAACGGCGCGCCTGCGGGCCGGATCGAGATCGACGGCGAGCCGTCCGCGGTGAGCCTCGTGGTGGAGAACGGGCGGGTCACCCGGATCTATGTGGTGCGCAACCCGCGGAAGCTGACGCGGCTGGACGAATTGGCCGAACTCGCCAGGTAAGCCCGCTGTCGGCGTGGCGTCGTGGGTGTTCCGGACGGTGAGAACCGCCCGGAACACCCACGAGCGCCCGGCGGCAGCCCGTCCGTCGGACCGAAGCGACATCTGGAGCCGCAGAGCCGCGGGTTCGAAGAGTCGCGGGTTCGCGGGTTCGCGAAAGCGTGGGTTCGCAACATCGTGGGATCGCGGTATGTCTCGTGCTTTTCCAGCAAGGAAGTGTGGAAGCCGGTGCCGGGGCCCGGGCCGTGGATTATCTTTCCCCCGTGGACCAGTTGATCTCCTCAGACCCGACGCACATAGGACCGTACCGTCTGATCGCCCGTCTGGGGGCCGGCGGTATGGGCCTGGTCTACCTGGGTCGTTCCGAGGCCGGGCGGACCGTTGCGGTCAAGGTCGTCCAGGCCGAGCACGCACAGCATCCGGAGTTCCGTCGGCGCTTCGCCCGTGAGGTGGCGGCGGCCCGGAAGGTGGGCGGCTCCTGGACGGCGGCCGTGCTCGACGCCGACACCGAGGCCGCGGTGCCCTGGGTGGCGACCCAGTACATCCCGGGGCCCGACCTGACCACCGTGGTCGCACACGACTTCGGGCCGCTACCGGAGACCTCCGTGCGGGTGCTGGCCAACCGCCTGGCCCTCGCCCTCCAGGCGGTGCACGAGGCGGGCCTGATCCACCGGGACCTCAAGCCGTCCAACGTCCTGGTGACCGTCGACGGACCGCGCGTGATCGACTTCGGGATCGCCCGGGCCATGGACAGCCTCGCCGAGGACAGCCTGCACACCCGCACCGGCATGCTGATCGGCTCCCCCGGTTTCATGTCGCCCGAGCAGGTACGCGGCCTCGAACTCACCCCCGCCAGCGACGTGTTCTGCCTGGGCGCCGTCCTCGTCTACGCCGCCACCGGTCGCCTCCTCTTCGGCGCCACCGAAACCGGCCTGAACGCCCACCTCTTCCGGATCGCCGAGGAGGATCCGGACCTGACCGGCGTACCCGAATCGCTCCTCGCTCTCGTACGCCAGTGCCTCGACAAGGACCCGGCCGGGCGGCCCACCCTCCAACAGGTCGCGGCCCGCACGGCGGCGGACCCGGAAGCCGACACCGAGGGGGAGTGGTTGCCGGGCGCGGTACTGGCCCAACTCGGCCGTCACGCAGCCAAGTTGCTGGACTACGCCCCCGAAACCATCACCGGCACGCCCAGTGCCGCACCCGCCCCCGGCACGCCGGTACCCCCGCCGCCCGCGTACGCGCCCACGGCCCCGGCGGACCTCGTCCCCCCGCAGGGATTCGGACCACCCCCGGGCATGGCCCCCCACGCCTGGCCGACACCCCCTTCCCCGCCCCACCCGCAGGACTCTCCGCGCCCGCACCCCAAGCGTTGGTGGGGCCTGGCGGTGGTCGCCCTCGTGCAGCTGCTCGTCCTGCTCGATGCGACGTCCCTGCGCATGGCGCTGCCGTCCATCATGGTCAACCTGCACGTACCCGACGACGATCTGAGCTCGATATTCACCGGGTACGAACTGGCCTCCGTCGGGCTGCTGCTGCTCGGTGGGCACCTCGCGGACCTGGCGGGCCGCAAACGGATGTTGATCATCGGCCTGGCCGGCTTCGCGGTGGCCGCCGCGATCGGCGGGTTGGCCCCCACGTCCGGCGTCCTGGTCTGGGCCCGCGCCCTGCAAGGCGTCTTCGCCGCACTGCTGACGCCGGCCGCACTGGGCCTGGTTGCGGCCAACTTCACCGACCCGAAGGCACGCGGCAGGGCTTTCGGGGTTTACACCGCGATTGCCACCGGCGGCTCGACGGTGGGTCTGCTCACCGGCAGTTGGCTGCTCGACAACACGAGCTGGCGCATGTGCCTGTACGCCACCATCCCCCTCGCCCTGATCGCGCTGCTCGGTGCGGCCATCCTGGTGCACGACCGCCCGGTCCGCACCGGCCCCCGCCTGGACGCGCCGGGCCTACTGCTCGGCACCGGCGGGCTCCTCGCCCTCGTCTACGGTTTGCAGGAGACGAGCCCGCGCGGCTGGACCGACCTCCTGGTGCTGGCCCTGTTCGCGTTCGGCATCGTCCTGCTCCTGGCCTGCGCGTGGTGGCAGATCACCTCCACCACCGCACTCCTCCCGCCGTACGCCAGCAAGGACCGCAACCGCATCGGCTCCTTCCTCACCTTGTTCCTGGCCGGCGTGGGCACGCTCGCCCTCTTCCCGACCCTGATGGCGTACCTGGAGAACTTCCGCGGCTACTCCCCGCTCGGCACCGCCACGGCCGTCCTGCCCACGTTCGCCGCGATCGTCATCGGCGCCACCCAGGTTTCCGCCCGCCTGCTGCACCGCACATCGCCGCGCAACCTGATCGTGCCGGGCCTGCTGCTCACCGCGCTCGGCCTGCTGCTCCTGACCTTCCTCACACCCGACAGCGGGTACGCCACCCTGCTCCTGCCCGGCATGCTCCTCGCCGGCCTCGGCCTCGGCATGGCCCTGATGCCGCTCTACTCCCTCGCGACGGCCGGCCTCGCCGCGCCGGACTCCGGCGGGGGAGCGGCAGTGACGAGCGCGGCCAACCAGGTGGGTGGGGTCCTCGGCACGGTGCTGTTCAGCAGCGTCCTCTCCTCGGCCATCGCCGCCCAACTACAGGCGGTGCCCGGGCTCCCACCGAGCTTCGCCAGTGCGGCCCGGAGCGGCCGCATCCTCGGCGGGAGTGGCCTTCCGCCGCAGCTCGCGGAGGTGATCAACAAGGCAGCGCTCAGCGGCTACACCGTCGCCCTGTGGTGCTCGATCGGCATCACGCTGCTCGCGGGCCTGGTCGCGGCGCTGCTCGTCAGGTCCACCGCCCCGGCCACCCCCCAGCTCACCGGACCGCCCCTCCCGAGCTACGACCAGCAGACCACCCGCTGACCTCGCACCTCCCACCGGACAGGCCCCAGGCGTGCGGCCAGCTGCGGGGTCGTAGGACACAACCCGCTCGCCCTCCCGACGCGACCCAGCCGCCCCACACGTACATTTGGGCACGCACCCACCAGGAGGATGGCCTTCATGAACCCCTTGGCAGCCGCCGCCGAACAGCGCCTTGCCGCAAACCGGCACCGCTTCGACGCCGCCTTCGAGACCTACTTCACGCGCCTGGGGGAGACCTTCGACGCCCCACCGCAGGGCCGCTTCACCCCCCAATGCCTGGAACTGCTACGGGACTTGTCCCTGCGTGGCGGCAAGCGGCTACGTGTGGTCCTGCTGTACGAGGCGGCCCGCCTGGTGACGACCGAGGACGTACCCGGCCTTACGGAGGCCGCGCTCAGCATCGAACTGCTCCAGACACACGGGCTCATCCATGACGACGTCATCGACGACTCGCCCGTGCGCCGTGGCGGCCCCTCGACCTACTATGCCTACCGCAGCGCCTTCCCCGACCACGAGCGCACCGCCCTGGGCCTGACCGTGCTGGCCGGGGACCTCGCCGCGTTCCTGTCGCTGCGGGTGCTGCTGGAGGCGGACGTCCCCGCCCCGCTGCGACAGGCCATGCTCGACGTACAGGCCCGTGCGGCCACGGACGCGATCGCCGGCCAGATCCTCGACCTGGAGCGGGACTTCGAGGACCTCCCGGACGAAGAGCTCCTGCACGCCGTCACCGAGTACAAGTCCACCCGGTACTCCGTCCTGGCCCCGCTGCGCCTGGGACTCCTCGCCGCAGGCGAGGACCTCGAACCCCACGACGCACGCCTGCGCCGCTACGCCACCCTGGTCGGAATCTGCGGGCAACTGCGCGACGACTACCTCGACCTCTTCGGCGACGACGCGGCCCTGAGCAAGCCCCCGGGCGGCGACCTGCGCGCGGGCCGCCGCACCTACGCCCTCCGCGCGATTCTGGACCGGGCCGATGCGGCTGACCGGGCCGTCGTGGAAGCCGCTCTGGGCGACCCCAACTGCACCCCCGACAGCGTCGAACGCGTCCGGAACATCGCCCGCCGTCAGGGCACCGACGTCCGACTCCGCGCCGACCTGAGCCGCTATGCCGAGCGGGCCGCCGCCGAGGCGTCCGGCTGGGGCGAGTGGTGGCGAGAGGAGGCCGTCGGGCTGTTCACGCACCTGCCGCTGCGCATGGCCCGGGTGGCCACGGCCGGTGACGAGGACGCGAACTCCCGACGCTGAGCCGGGCGGGCCCGCCGTCACAACGTCAACCGCCGCGCGCCATCCCGGTGGCGCGCCTCATTCCCGGGCGGCTGCAGGGCCGCCCGGGGCTGGCTGGCAGAGACCACCTCGCGAGGGCGGCAGGCATCGACGTGCTGACGGGCGCGCCCGCCTTCGAGTCCCACCATCGACGGCCCAACATTCGACAGTCGACTGGATCGGCCACGATGCCTGGCTACGCTGCCCGTTCGGCGACGGCCGGCGCCTCGGCGCGCTTGGCCTGTAGCAGTTGCTGGCGCTTGGCATCCTTGGCCCACCAGGTGCGCGCACCGGGCTTGCGCGCCTCATACGCCAGCTGCCAGACGATGCTCTTGCAAATGACCTCCTTGAGCTTCGCGCCCGGGCGGCCGCCGAGGTGGAGCCGTTTCACGGTGTCGTCCTTGTGGGCGAACTGGAAGATGCCGAAGCGACGCCCCAGGCTGATGCACTGGCCGGCGAACCCCACGTCGATGGGCGCGGGCTGCTCACCCGCAATCCGGCTGAGCACCGTCTCGGCGGCCTGCGGCCCCAACTGAACCGCTGACTGGCAGCCCATCCGGAACGGCAGATCCGACGGTGCCGCCGAATCCCCGGCCGCGACGACACGCAGGTCGTCCACGCTCGTCAACGTCTCGTCCGTGCGCAGCCGACCCACGGCGTCGGTGCTCAACCCGCTGCGCGCGGCCAGGTCCGGCACCCCGAAGCCGACGGTCCAGATGGTCACCTCGCTCGGCAGCGTACGGCCGTCACCGAGCCGCACGGCATCGCGCGTCACAGCCGTCACCTTCGTGTCAGGGCCCTCGACCACGGTCACCCCGAGCTCCGCCAGCCGCCTGGCAACCGAACGGCGACCCCGGGGGTGCAGATACGGGCCAAGTACCCCGCCGCAGACCAGGGTTACGGTGCGGCCCTCCTCCGCCAGCTCGGCGGCGGTCTCGATACCGGTCGGACCGGCTCCGACGACCGTCACCGCGGCCGTTGCGGGCGCGGCCTCGACGGCTGCCCGCAGCCGCTCCGCCTCCTCCAGGTTGGCGGTCGGGTAGGCGAACTCGGCCGCTCCGGGCACGCTCGGGTCGGTGCTGCCACTGCCCACCGCGTAGATCACGTAGTCGTAGCCGACCGTGCCGCCGCTCGCCAAGGTCACGCTGCGCTCGGCCGTGTCGATCCGTGCCACGCTGTCGACCACCAGCCGGATGCCCTTGGCCAGGACCTTTCGGTAGTCGACGACCGCGTCGTCGGACCCGCCCACCAGTTGGTGCAGGCGGATCCGCTCGACGAAGTTCGGGCGCGGGTTGATCAACGTCACGGTCACATCGTCGCGCTGTGTCAGGCGATTGGCCGCCATCACGCCGGCGTATCCGCCGCCGATCACGACGACATCGGTGGTGTTCGCGGTCACGGTGTCTCCTTCGATTCCAGGGGTTCGCCCTCAAGACACCGCGTGACCGCTCATTGTGACAAGGTGTGGGCCACATCACTCCACGGGTGTGGGCCCGGCACCGGGAGTACTCAGGAGCACCAGACGTGCTCGCGACGGTCAGCATCCCTACCCTTTCGGCCGCGAGCACCTCGCCACCGTGATGGGTGAGGCAGAGGCGCGTCCGGCCGCGGGTCTTGGGCCCACAGTGCGGCCGTCAGCGCGGCCGTCAGCGCAAGGCCCTCAGCGTGGTCCGCATGCGCGGGAAGGAGGCCAGCGGGCGCGGGGTGAACCGGTCCCGCCCAGAGCTCTCGACGTAGGTCTCACGGAAGGCGGACAACTCCTCGGGCTCCGCCCGCCGTCGGCTCTTGCTCGTCTGCGCCGGTCAAAGGGGCCAGGACTGTTGGGGATCGTCCAGCCAGGCCCGTTGGCCGTCGGGGGCGACGGTGAGGCCCAACCGCTCGAACCCGGGAGATCCGTGCCTGGTCCACCAGTCGTAGGCCGCTTCCACCTCTTCCCAGAGCCGGCGCGGCCCGGACTGCCAGACGCGGGAACCGGCCTGGTCGTCGCCGAGCATCACCGCCGCCCACGACCGGTCGATGAGGCTGTAGAACCAGATGGGTCGGGCGTCACCGTGTTCGTCGGCAACCGCCTGGACGCAGCCGCGCACCCGGAGACCGAGCACGAACGGCAGGACGCCGCGGCGGCCGCCGGCGAACCGTTCGATTTCGGCGATGTTGAGCCATGACCCGTGTTTGGGCGTGTGATGGATCTTGAGGCGTTGAGCCAGGGCGAAGGCCCTTTCTGGTTCGCCAACCTCCCGGCCGGGCACACCGTAACTAAGCAGCGACACCCCTAGACCCGGGGAGCGCGCAATGCCTGCGAGAGCGCGCTCATGGTGATGTCGATGACCGTGTGGAGCTGCTTCCGACTCGCCCCAGCCCTGCTCATCACGGCCAGTGACTGGTTGACCGCCGCGATGTAAACGGCGAAGTTGTCGGCGTCGCTGTCAGACAACTTCGCGGCGATCAGGGCGGTCCGCAGCCGCGCACGCTGAAAGCCCAGAACTTCGATCGCGCGCGTGGCGATGTTGGGGCTCAGTGCCGGTATCGCCATCGCGGTTTGGGTGACCAGGCATCCGTCCGGCAGGTCGGGGTCGGCGATGCGCTTCAGTGTGACTTCGAAGAAGGCCCGCACTGCCCGCAGCGGCTCTTCGGACGCACCTGAAAGGGCCTGGTCGTACCTGTCTCCATACCGCTTGGCGTAGCGGTCCAGGCAACGCGAATAAAGCGATTCTTTGTCGCCGAGTGAGGAGTAGATGGAACTGCGGTTCAGTCCGGTCGCCCTGGAGAGGTCGTCGAGAGATGTGTCGGCGTATCCGGCTCGCCAGAACTGGACCATCGCCGCATCGAGCGCAATGTCCACATCGAACTGCTTCTTCCCGGCCATCGCGCACGCACCTCGTTCTTGAGCTTGAGCCAAGCCGTAGTGGCCCTGCTCATCATATCTTGAACTGGATAGTTCAAGATGCGTTAGGCTTGACGCATGACTGACGCTGCAACCGCTGTGAATCGCTCTTCGGGCCGGAACCCAATCTCCGCGTTGCCGCTGCACGACCTTGCGGGCTTCACTCACCGCTGGGTCGACGCGGAAGGCATCCGACTTCATGCCGTGGAAGGCGGTCAGCGGACCGGCCCTACCGTCGTCCTGCTCGCCGGATTCCCGCAGACCTGGTGGGCTTGGCGGAGAGTGGCGCCGGGCCTTGCCGAGCGATTCCATGTGATCGCAATCGACCTGCCAGGACAAGGCCACTCCGACCGCCCCCAAGGCGGCTACGACACGCACACAGTCGCTTCGCGTATCCAGGCTGCGGTGACTGCGTTCAACGTGCCGAAGTACTGGCTCGTCGCCCACGACATTGGGGCCTGGGTTGCCTTCTCGCTGGCCCTGAAGTACGAAGAGCGCCTGCACGGTGTCGCTCTGCTTGACGCTGGCATTCCCGGCATCAGCCTCCCGGACGCCATCCCAACGGATCCCGACCGGGCCTGGAAGACCTGGCACTTCGCGTTCCACCTAGTGCCAGATCTTCCCGAGACACTGCTCGCCGGTCGCGAGCGTGACTACGTTGACTGGTTCTTGAAGGCCAAAACACTGTCCCCGAACACATTCGACAGTGCCGAGATCGACCATTACGCCGCCGCTGTCGCTGCAGAGGGCGGTCTCCGAGCGTCTCTCTCCTACTACCGCGCCGCCGCGGAATCAGCGCGCAAGAATCATGACGCTCTTGGACGACAGCACTTGACCGTCCCGGTCCTGGGAATCTCCAGCTCCCACGGCTCAATCCCCGACATGGCCGCTTCCATCAGCCCCTGGGCAGACAACGTGACCGGTGTCGTCATCCCACATTCCGGACACTTCATTCCTGACGAGCAGCCCGCCGCAGTTGTGGACGCGTTGACTGCGTTCATCGCTCGCGAGCGTGTCGGGTAGTCCGAGCCTCACCATCATCAGATCCTCGGCCCCCCCACAGGCTGCCAACGAATCAACATCGAACTCTCCGCGCTGACCCGGCAATGTCTCGACCGCCGGATCGGCGACCTCGACATCCTCAACACCGAACTCTCGGCCTGGCAGAGCACCACCAACACCGACCAACGTCAGGTGGATTGGCAGTTCACCACCCACGACGCACGCATCCGACTGCGCCACCTCTATCCCACAAAATAGCCGCGACGGTCTAGTAGTCGCGTGGATCGACCGGGGCGCGGCGCTGGGCCCGGCTCTTCATGAATTCGACGCCCGCGGTGAAGTGCCCCGAAGCGGTGCCGTTGGTGACCCTGAGTCGGGCGATGGCATCGGCGCGGCTGTAGTGCGTTCCCCGGGGAGCGACGATCAGACTGCCGGGCCGGGTCTGCTCGATCAGCGCTCCGGGGGTCTGGTGCAGGCCGAAGGTGACGAAGATCCGGTGGTAAGGGGCCCGGGGTCGGTAGCCGGCCGCGCCGTCGCCTACCGCGATGGTGGGGTCAAGTCCCCTTGCCTGTAGGCGCTGCTTGGCGTGCCGGGAGATGGCCGGGTCGACTTCCACTGTGGTGACGTTGCCTTGGCCGCAGCGGTGGGTGAGGGCGCCTGCGGTCTCGCCCGTTCCGGTGCCCACGTCGAGCACGTTCATGCCCGCGTCGACGTCCAGCTCGTGGAGGAGGCGGTAGACGACGGACGGCAGGGATGACGAGCTGGTCGCGGTCTTCCCCGGGGCCGTCCCCGCGTGCCGGCCGTCGTCCCATTGCGTGACGATCGGCTGGTCGGAGTCCGTGGCGGCGTACCAGGCTTCCGGATTGAGGGTCTTGTCGATGGGGACGCTCGCCCGGCGAGTCATGCCCCACGGCCACATCACGTCGGGTAGGAACTGCGCGCGGTCGACGGCATCGAACGTCGTCTGCCAGTCCGGGGGCAGGATGCCGGCTATGGAGAGAGAGCGCCCCAGCCGCTCACAGCCGGGGCGGTCCGCAGACACGGGGAGGACGCTCACTCTTTGCGGTGGGTGCCGTCGCCGGGCGGCGTCGTCCCGTCGGGACTCGGCTCATCGGGCGTCCATGGAGTTCCGGGCAGGTCGTCAACCTCTTCGCCGCTGTTGCGGAGTGCGTACAGCAGGCGCATTGCGTCTCCCTCCAGCTGTCAGGTCGCCAGCCTGGTGCGCCCGGCAGCCGCTCCGCAAGGCGGCGGAGCGGTGCCGTCGACACAAGGGTCCACTCCCACGCGTGCGGGAACGGGTGGCTCGGGAGGGAGACCGCGGCGCTCACCGAAACGGTCGTGCTGACCGCGCGACTTCGAGTGCAATCCGCGAGCTGCAATCCGCGTTCCTCGACGGGACGAGCAGGCCCACGCGTGGTGGCGAGGGCGTCCTCAGGAAACAGGCACCCCGCCGTAGAGCCCGCCGGATGGGTCAGAGGCGGGTGCCGAGGATGCTCCAATCAACCGGAATGCCGTGGTCTGTGAAGAGGCCGCTCAGGGGCATCTTGATGTGGGACTGAACGGGAGTGGCGTCCTTCGGCACTGCCACGGCCTGTGCGGACACGGGGCCGAGAAACAGCGTCGCAAGCGCGAAACCGGCGAGTGTACGGCGTGTTTTTGTCATGGTTTGCCAACGATCCGACGGCGGTGACGTCACCACACGGCGTCCCATGATCTGCCCGAGGGCGTTGCGTTCCAGCACGGCCGGTAGGAGCACTATGGCGGCGACGAGTGAAGCGGGGCATCGCCCTGGGCGTGGCACAGTTCCGAGCCCAGCGGCGACCAGCCAGGCAGGTCCTACTTCTGGCCCTGGTCGCCCGAAGGGCGCGTTCGAGTGGCGCAGACACCCAGACACCCAGACGCAGTGAAGGGCCCGGTATCAACCGGGCCCTTCACCTTCGAGCGAGTAGCGGGGACAGGATTTGAACCTGCGACCTCTGGGTTATGAGCCCAGCGAGCTACCGAGCTGCTCCACCCCGCGTCGGTAGGTTGAACTGTACGGCACTGACCCGGCTAAACCGAATCGACGTTCGCCCGGGGCGACGGCGGCTTCCGTGAGCACCGTCGGCAGGCCACGCGCATGATCCGGTCTACCGGTGCCTGAGTCGGCGGGTCTGGCCGGTCCGGGCGGCGATTGATCGCGGTTGGTGAAGGGTGTGTTCGCGGAGTGCGTCTTGGTTGGTGCCGTGCCTGCGGCTTGACTGTGGTTGGGCGGAAGGACCGCCCGGTTCAGCGGAGTGACAGGAGTACCTCATGTCGAGCACGGAACCCAGGGACGTGGTGCAGCGCTACTTCGACGCGCTGGCGGTTGGCGATCAGGACGCGATCTGGGACTCCTGGGCCGAGGACGGCAGTTGTTGGTACGGCGGCGATCTGCCGATCTCCGGCACCTGGCAGGGGCGGGACCAGGTGATCAACGGTTTCCTGAGGACGGCGTTCGCTCATCTGGACCCGTACCAGGAGGTCGGTGTACGGGTTACCAACGTCTTCGGTGAGGGTGAGCAGGTGCTCGTCGAGTGGGACTCGTGGGCGACTGGCAAGACCGGCAGGCCGTACCGCCAGCGGAACATCGGTGTCTTCACCGTCCGCGAGGGAAAGATCGTCAACATGCGCGAGTATGCCGACACCCAGCACTGGGAGCGCGCCTTGGTCGCCGACCCGTCCTGAACCGCCGGGCCCGCGGCCTCTCGGGGGCATGGGAAGGGCCTCGGTGGCTTCTTCGGCAGGAGGGCGTCGACCGCGTCCGAACCCTGCCTTGCCCTGTCCGGCCCCGACGCCACGAACTCGCCAGCGGCGGTGCGAACTCGCCAACGGCGGTGCGGACGGACGCCGCCGACCCCGCCCTCACTCCCGCGAGTCGGCGACCACGGCCAGCAGGCCGGGGAAGCGGGCCTCCAGATCCTCGATCCGGACGTGGCTGCGCCGTTCCAGCCCGTATTGCCGCTGACGGATCAGCCCGGCCTCCCGCAGGGTCCGGAAGTGGTGGGTGAGTGAGGACTTGGGGCGGTCGAGGCCGAACCAGCCGCAGGCGTGGTCGAATTCGTCCGACTCCAGCAGCAAAGTGCGCACGATCCGCATCCGCAACGGATCGCTCAGCGCACCCATGACGACCTCCAGCCGCAGGGCGTCCCGCTCGGGCTCCGGCAGCGGCTCGGGGGCGTCGGCCGGTACGGGCCGCTGCGACGCGAAGGCGGCGGGCCGTGGCATACCGGCCTGGTGCGCCTGGCCGGACCGCAATCCGGTCCGCCCCGCTGTCGTGGGCGACGTCCCTGCGCTCATCCCTGCGCTCCTCCCTTTTGACGGCCTTATCCGTAGTACGACTTGCATCGTACTGCAGTTGCCTGTACGAATCTTCTCGTACTGCTTGTACGAGTGATCTCGTACTGGCTGGATGAGGAGGGGACACCCATGCCTGAAACCCGTACGGCACACCTGCCCGGAATCGATACGCCGCGCCCGACCTCGGCCCGTGCGGTGCCGGCACCCCGACCCGCACCCCGACCGGCACCCCAGTCCACGCCCGGACCGGTCGCGGCGGTCCGGGCTGCGGCGCCGCCGCCGACCAGGGAGATCTGGTTCGCCGCCTGGCCAGTGGTCGCCCTCTTCATCCTGTCGAACACCGCGATGCCGCTGTACGCGGTCTGGCAGCGCCAACTCGCCTTCAGTTCAGGCACATTGACGCTGATCTACGCGGCCTACATGGTCGGGCTGCTGGGCGCGCTGCTGGTGGCCGGGGTCGCCTCGGACCGCATCGGACGGAAGCCGGTCCTGGTGCCGGCGCTGCTCCTGGGCCTGGTCGCCTGCCTCGTCTACGCCACCGCGCCCTCGGTGGCCGCCCTGGTCGTCGCCCGCCTGTTGACCGGCGTGGCCACGGGTGCCGCAGTGTCGGCCGGTATGGCGGCGGTGACGGACATCGCCGCTGGCCGGAGCATCGGGCCGCTGCTGGCATCCACCGGGATGGTCCTGGGTGCCGGGATCGGCCCCATGCTGGCCGGGGTGCTGTCGGAGACCGTGCCGGGACCGACCGTGACCGTCTTCGTCGTGGAAGCCGTCCTGTTGATCACTGCGTTGGTGACGGTGGCCAGGATGCCGCTGCCCCGGCGGGACCGCGGGTCCGGCGCCGCCGCGTCCGGCTCCTGGGTGCGGCTGCCTGCCGTACCCAAGGCCAACCGGCTTCATCTCGTCCTCGGGCTGGCCGCGTTCGCTCCGGGCATCAGCGCCACCTCCTTCGTGCTGTCGCTCGGGCCGTCGCTGCTGACCGGCCTGCTGGGTACCACGAACCGGGTACTGGCGGGCGGGATGGCGCTGGCGATGTTCCTGTCCGCCACCGGTGTGCAGTTCGTGCTGCGGCGGATGACCGTCCGCACCGTCCTGCTGGTCTCCGGTGCGGCCACCGTCACCGCCACCCTGGCGCTGATCACCGCCGTCCGCACCGCCTCGCTCGTCCCCCTGATCGCCGCGGTGGTGCTGGCCGGCGTGGGCCAGGGTGCCGGCCAGTTGGGCGGGCTCACCCTCCTCAGCCGCGAGGTCCCGGTCGCCCGCCGCGCGGAGGCCAACGCGGCCTTGAACGCAGGGGGTTACCTCCTCGCCGGCGTCCTCCCCGTCGCCGACGGTTTCCTCAGCGACGCCATCGGCCTGCCGGCAGCCGCCACCGCCTTCGGCCTCGCGGTCGCCGCCCTGGCCGTGGCAGGCGCGGCGCTGGTCGCGGTACGAGGCGGGGAGCCGCGCGGCTAGGGTCGATCGTCGAACACCCGGCGAGACGCGTGCCCGGGGCACCTCCCAGCGTGAGTTGGGAGGCGTCGCCAGGCAGACGGGAGTTTGACGACACTGCTCGCCGCGTGAACGCTCCAGCCGGCAGCGATCGTCGCCCAGTCGCCCAGTCGCCCAGTCGCCCAGTCAGCCAGTCGCCCAGTCAGCCAGGCAGGCAACTGTTCCCCGTCGTGGTGATGGGGTCGGATCAGTCATAGGGTGCGGTGTCGTGAACAGTGAAACGGCCGGCGAGCGACTGCGTGTACGGGCCAGCACCGCCGGATACGGTGAGGCGGCCGAGGCCCTGGCCGAGCAGTACGAGAGCGTGACCTTCACCGAGGTGCACCGCGAGGTCCTGCATCTGTTCCCCTCTCGGCCGAGCTCGGTGCTGGACATCGGGGCGGGCAGCGGGCGGGACGCGGCGGCTCTGGCCCGCCAGGGGCACCGAGTCATGGCCGCCGAACCCACCGCCGAGCTCCGCTCGTTGGGTCAGCGCATCCATGCCGATCGGCAGATCGAATGGGTCGATGACGCGCTCCCCGAGCTGCCTGTCCTGAGCGCATGGCAGCGACGCTTCGACCTCATCCTGTTGACTGCGGTCTGGATGCACCTCGACGAACGGCAGCGCGACTCGGCCATGGCGTGCCTGGTCGGTCTGCTCGAACCCGGGGGGCGCGTGATTCTCTCCCTGCGCCATGGCTCGGTCCCGGCCGGCCGCCGCATGTTTCCGGTCTCCGCACAGGAGACCATCGACCGCGCCGTGAAGTGCGGGCTGGGCGTCGTTCATCTCGCCGAGCGCGAGGACCCGCACGGACGCCCGGGAGTGGCCTGGACCTATCTCGGTCTTCAGCTCGGTGCAGCCGACACCAACATGCCGGCGGCGCAGGCGACTTGGGCACAGGTCGCCGAACGGTGACATGGCCGTACTGGGAGCGGAGCGCCCCCTCGCCGCCGTAGATGCTCAGCTGGTGTGGGCCGCCACGGCATCGATGATCTCAGGCCAGAGCTCGCGCGGGCGGTCGTGTCCCATGTCGGGGATCAGCAGGAGTCTGGCTCCGGGCACCAGGTCCGCGGTGCGTTGCCCGCCGCTGGGGTCGATCAGCGTGTCATCCAGGCCGTGGATCACCAAGGTCGGCACCTGGAGCTCTTGGAGTGCGTCCGCGCGTGAGCCGCTGAGGACCATCGCTCCGAGCTGACGCCCGACCCCGGCGGGGTAGTAGGCACGGTCGTAGCTGTGAGCGGCCAGCTCGCGAAGGGCCGCCGGGTCGCGGTAGCGCTTGGAGGCCCACACCAGGTCCCGGTCCGCCGCCGCGATGTAGCCCGCGCGGTCTGCCGGCTTCGGGGCGAACAGCACCGCCTGGGCTTCCGGACTGGACTGGCCGTATGCGTTCTCGCCGGTCGAGGACATCATCGACGTCAGGGTCAGTACCCGATCCGGCTGGGTGATGGCCATCGTCTGGGCGATCATTCCGCCCATCGAGGCTCCGACCACGTGGGCTCGTTCGATACCGAGCGCGGTGAGCAGGCCCAGGCCGTCGGCGGCCATGTCCTGCAGCCTGTAAGGCACCATCGCGAGGGCGGAAGGAAGGTCTCCCGAGCTCACGGCGGTGACGAACCGGCCCACGTCGACGGGGTGGTCGTCGAACTTGGTGGACAGTCCACAGTCGCGGTTGTCGTACCGGATCACGTAGCGGCCACGATCTGCCAGCGCGCGGCAGAAGTCCTCGTGCCAGGAGAGCAACTGAGCGCCGAAACCCACCACGAGCAGAACAGCAGGGTCACCGGGATCGCCGACGCTCTCGTAAGCGAGGGTTACTCCGGGTGACACGTCAACGAGCGGCATGCGTGGAGCCTGTCATGCACGGCTGCCGGACCGCATCGGGATTACTCGTGTCGCCGCCCGCTCGCCCGCTCGCCCGCTCGCCCGCTCGCCCGCTCGCCCGCGGCGAAGCGGTGCCGGTGTCCGCTCCTCCTCGGCCCTCGTTGCCGCAGAACTGGTTCGCCCGGCGCCATGTCCCTCGCCATGGCGCTGATCTGGGGGCCCGGCCTGCCACCCCTCTATACGCTGGATGTATACATGCAGGTTATAGTCGGCGGGTCCGTTGCTCGGCGACCTCGCCACCCGGTCTGGAGAACCCCACCGTGCGCAAAGACAGTTCGACGCTTTCCGTCCGACAGAGACCCGGCCTCGACGAGGTTCCCGCAGACCGGAGAGGCGAGCGGAAGGGGAAGCCGAGCGGGCCGGCAGGGAGGACGCGGCTGGCAGCCATCGACGGACTGCGCCTCGTGGCCGCCGTCGCGGTGGCCGCCTTCCACTACGTGGGCACGACGACCCCCCGCTTCTGGGGCGACAACGACCCGAGGCAATTCGCTCCGGCGCTGCACGAGATCAGCCGCTACGGCTGGCTGGGTGTGGAGTTCTTCTTCATGATCAGTGGATTCGTCATCTGTATGAGCTGCTGGGGACGCACCCCCGTGCAGTTCGTCGTCTCCCGCGTCTCCCGACTGTTCCCGTCGTATTGGTGCGCGGTGCTGATGGTCGTCGGCCTGGTCCTGATCGCCCGGCTCGGCGGTCTTCAGGCAGCCACACCGATCGACCTGCGAACGGTCCTGGGGAACCTGACGATGGTCCCGGGGCCGCTGGGACTCCAGTTGATCGAGGGAGTCGCCTGGACGCTGTGGGTGGAGGCCCGCTTCTACCTGCTGATGGCGGTCATGTTGTTCTTCGGGCTCACCTATCGCCGCATGATCGCCTTCTGCGGGACCTGGCTCACACTCGCGGTCGTCGCCCGCGAACTCGACTCGGCCGTACTCGACGAGTTCTTCGTCAGCCAGTACGCGGGCCTCTTCGTCACAGGCATGGCGCTCTACTTGATGCACCGGTTCGGGCAGAACCTCGTGCTGTGGCTGCTGGCCGGATTCGCCTGGTGCTACGAACTCACGGTCCTCAACGACCGGGTGGCCGCCCACGCCGTGCGGCCCGCTGAAGGGGGCGCGCTCTCCTGGGCTGTCTGCGCCGCGGTGCTGACCTTCTTCCTCGCCGTCCTCGCGCTCGCAGGATTCGGTCCGCTCGCCCGACTGCGGTGGCGGTGGCTGGTGACCGCCGGCGCGCTCACCTACCCCTTCTACCTGGTGCACCAGAGCATCGGCATACCCGTGGCCAAGGGGTTGCTGCAGAAGGTCCCCGTGCTCGGTGTCCTCCCGTCGATGGCTGTGGCAGCCGCGTTCTCCCTGCTGCTTTCGACCGTCATCTACCACGTGGTCGATGGCCCCCTCGGTCGCGTGCTGCGACGCCAGCTCACCCGCGGAATGAGCCCTCAGCAACGATCGGCGGCCGGGACGGCGCGGAATCAGGGCGAACAGGCCGGCCTCTGGCGGCAGTTGCCCGCACCCGCGGGACAGACCTCGGGACAGACCACGGTACCGGCCACGGAACGGGACACAGGCAGTGTCCGGACCGACGCGTGAGCCAAGCGGTCAAGCGGTGCCGCCCCGTGACCGCGCGAGCGCCAAGCTGACTGGGGGCGACCTCGTGCGGCGGTGCCGCCCCGGCCTTCGGCGGCGCCGTCCCCGCCCGAGGCCCCAACCAACATGGTGGAGACCTCGGACCGCCTGGAAGAGGAACGATGAGCCGGAGCTCGGGAGGGGGGAGAGGTCGTAGCCGGGTGAGGCTGTTGGGCGGCTTTACTTGGCCGGCGTGTGCGTCGTGTTGCGGGTGCGGAGGTGCTGGCCGAGGAAGAGGGCCGCGCGATCCAGTGCCTGGTCGGCTTCGTCCAGGACGCCGGCGAACGACTGGAACACGTGCGGTACGTCGGCGGTGATGTCGAGGATGACGTCCACTCCGGCCGCCCTCGCGCGCGCGGCCATGCGCGTGGAATCGTCCAGGAGCACTTCGTTGGTGCCCGCCTGGAGGAGCATCGGGGGGGAATCCGGTCAGGTCGGCGAGGGCGGCGGGGCTGAGCATGGGGTGGTGCGGGTCCCGCCCCGCGAGGTACATGGCCCCGGTGTGTTCCAGGGTCTCGCGGGTGAAGAACGGATCGACGCCCGCCTTGGTGTCCATGCTCTCGCCCGTCCGGGTCATGTCGAGCCCGGGGGAGAACGCCACGATCGCGGCGGGCAGCGGCAGGCCCGCGTCGCGGGCGGCAAGGCAGGTGGTGATGGTCAGGCCGCCACCTGCGGAGTCCCCGGCGAACGCGATCGCCGACGGCTCTTCGCCGCTGTCGAGAAGTGCGCGGTAGGCGCTCAGCGCGTCGTCGATCGCGGCCGGGAACGGGTGCTCGGGGGCGAGCCGGTAGTCCAGGGAGAAAGCCCTGAACCCGGTCTTGGTCACCAGGTTCCCCGTCAGCGACATCGCCGTTGCGGGTGAACCGTACACGTAGCCGCCGCCGTGGAAGTACAGGATCGTCCCGGCTCTCGGGTCGTCGGCGGGCTCGACGAGCACTGCGGGTCGGTCGCCGAGCGCCGTACCGCGCGTACGGATCCCGGTCGGAACGATCATTTCGGCCATCATCGCGCTGAATCCGGCGCGGATTGCCTCCACCGATTGAGGGCCCTCGGGTCGGGGCTGCCGCACCATCGCGTCGATCTTCGCGCGCTGTTCCTTGCTCATTGTCGCCTCCACGTTAAGTGCATGCCGGTACACTATATGCCATGGCATTTAAATCAAGCGGTGGCCCGGTCGACCTCCCGGGTTTCTTCGCCGACCTCGTCCGGTGCGAGACGCGCCTCTACAACGCCCTGAACGACCGCCTTCGCGAGCGGCACGGGATCGTCACCTCGCAGTTCGAGTTCCTGCGCTTCCTGCGCGACCACCCCGGGTCCCGGGTGGCGGACCTCGCCACCGAGTTTGCCGTCGGAATCGGGGCGACCAGCAAAGGCGTCGACCGCCTGGAGAAGCAGGGATGGGTCATGCGGCAACCGAATCCATCGGACCGCCGATCGTCGCTGCTGGCCCTGACCGATGACGGCTTGCGGCTCGTCGATGCGGCGGAGGGCACCTTCACCGATGGGCTGGCCGAGCTGATCGGAGGCGCCCTCGGCAGTTCCTCAGGATCGGCCGCCGCACAGGCCCTCTCGGGACTGCGCGCCGCGCTCGAACGCGACCAGATCGGCCTGCCCACGGGGTGACTGGCACGCGTACCCGGACGGAAACACCGGCAACAGGCCACCGCGCACCGACCGAGGCGGACGTACGCGGACCGCAGCCGACGTTCGACTGCCCACCCGGAGGCCGGCCATCCGAGGTGACCCATTCAAGCGGTCCTGGGGGATGCTTCGGGTTGGGAGCGAGCCGCGTGCGTGTTCTTCCTGTGTGCCGGGGTCGCGGTCGCCGAGAAAGCGATTGCCCCAAGGTCGGAGGTCGCGTTGGCTGGGCAGCATGACTGAACTGCGTACCGATCGCCTCACCCTTCGTCGATGGCGTGACTCTGACCTTGCGCCGTGGGCGGCGATGAATGCCGATCCCGAGGTTCGAGAGCACCTGGGCGACCTGCTCACCCGTGAACAAAGCGACGCCTCCGTGGCGCGTTTCCAGGCCGAGTTCGACCAGCGAGGCTATGGGTGGTGGGCGGTTGAGGTGCAGGCCACGGGCGAGTTCATCGGCTTCGCGGGCTTGGATCAGGTGGATGACGACATGCCGTTCACGGGAGTGGAGATCGGCTGGCGGCTGGCCCGCTCGGCCTGGGGTCAGGGGTACGCCACCGAGGCCGCGCTGACAGTACTGGCCTACGGCTTCAACACCCTTGGGCTTTCCGAGATCCTCGCCGTGACAACGGCCACCAACCTCCGTTCACAGGCAGTGATGCGCCGAATCGGCATGACCCGGGACCCGGCCGACGACTTCGACGACCCCACCGCACCCGAAGGGCCGCTGCGTCCCAACGTGCTGTACCGCATCGCCCGAGGCGCGAGCAACTGACCGTCTTTGCAGGGCACTTGGTCAAGATGCGACTGCGAGGCGGAGCCTGTCCAGCCCCGATAACCCATTGCGAAGGGTTGGCGGAAGAGGAAGAGTTACGTTCTCGGGCGCCGCGTCGTTCCCGCGGGCGCCGTCAACAAGGAGGTGTAGAGCACATGCGCAGGACTGTCCAGCAACTGATCTCGACCACTGATCGCATTCACCTCCTCACGACGGAGACGCCTTGTCCCTGCGCATCACCCCACTGACCGACCCCGACAGCAGCCCGTACAGCCGGCGCCTCGCCTGGCTGGCGTCCGACGCCGCCGGCAGCCCCGTCGGGTCGGCGTTCCTGCGTCTGTTCACCGATGGTGGACAGGATCACCTCGCCGAACTGGCCCTCCACGTCCACCCGGTGGAGCGGCGGGGACGCATCGGCTCCCGACTCCTCGACGTCGCCGTGGCAGCCGCCCGGGACGACGCCCGACGCGCCGTCATCGCGCAGACCGAGGCCGGGTCACCCGGCGCCGGCTTCCTGTCGGCCCGGGGCTTTCGCAAAGCCCTCACCTTCAGGTACACCCGCCTGGCGTTGGCCGATGTGGACGTCGCCGCGCTCGCGAGGATCGTCGAGCGGGCGCGTCCCGGCTACCGGCTGGCGTCGTGGCGTGGCACCGTCCCCGACGAACTCGCCGAAACGTTCGCCGCCTCGCGCCGCGCCATGGACGACATGCCGATGGGCGACACCGACTGCGGCACCATGACCTGGGACGTGGACCGGGTTCGGGCCGTTTCCCGAACCGTCGAGGAGCGCGGAGACCACCTGCACACGGTCGTTGCCATCGACACGTCCGACGGTTCGATCGCCGGATTCACGGAACTGGTCGTGCCTGGCAAGGGCAAGGGCGACGGCCAGCACTACGGCACCGCCGTGCTGCCCGAGCACCGCGGTCACGGCCTCGGACTGTGGATGAAGGCCGAGTCGATCGGCCAGGCCCGGAACCGCTATCCGGACCTCGCCGGCCTCCTGACCGACACCGCCGACAACAACACGCACATGAGACACATCAACGACGGCCTCGGCTACACGCCGACGCACGAGGCGCTGCTGTACCAGCTCGACCTGTAAAGACGAAAGAGCGGGCCGGACTTGGTCCTCACCCAGGTCCGGCCCGCAGGTCGTGTTGTCGCCGCTGCACCACCAACGGCCGTGGCGGGCCGGCGTGTTACTGCCAGCGGCGTTTGACGACCGCGGTGTTGGCGGCCCTGTCGTGCATGCACTGCCGGAACGGCTCGTTCCAAATGCACGACAACACGCTGATGAGGCCCAGCACCGGCACCATGCCGATGCCCAGATAGGCCAGCCAGCGTCCCAGGGCGTGGCCGAAGCCGAGCTTGTTACCGGTTTCGACGTGGACGACGCGCAGGCCACAGATGGCTTTGCCGATGGTGCCGCCCATCGCCATCGTCAACGGTTCGAAGAACAGGCCGACCAGCAGCGTCCAGGCGAAGAGGCCGAGAACCACCGGCACTCCGCGGCTGTCGTCGGGCTTGAACGTGCTGTACATCCAGATATTCGTCGGCACCCAGGCGCCCGCGATCAGCACGCCCATGATCAGGTAGTCGATGAAGCGGGCGAGCAGGCGCATGCCGGGGACGGCGAGTGCCTGCGGGGGCGGGCCCTGGGGCCTGCCCATCTGCGGCTGCAGGGGCTGCGGCACCCCGTAAGGCGGCACTGGGGACTGCGGCGGATACGGCTGAGACTGCGGATACGGCTGAGGCGGTACGCCCTGCGGTTGACCGTAGTGCGGTTGCGCAGGGCCGAAGCCGGGGCCGGGCTGGTTGGGGGGCGGTGGCGACTGAAAGGTACTCACAGAAGGCGATCCAAGCCGATACCCCGGAACCGCGACAACCCGAGGTGTACGAACTGGGCCACGCTGACAACCGGCCCGGCCGGGGCGAGAGAAGTTGTGCCGGCCTTCGGGCGCCACCCGGCACACCAATGGCAGGGCGAACGTTGCCTGATGCGGCACCAGCCGCCCCGAACGCGACCACCACTCCGGCGGACCTTCCAGGCCGGAACACGAGTTGGCCGCCGTTCCTGAACTTGACCCTCGCAGTTGGCCACTTCGGCGTCGCTGCCGTGGGGAAGGGGCAGTTGGCGTAGTCGTGACGGTTTCAGGACATTTGTCGGTCCGACTGAAGGGGAGGAATGGGGTGACCAGAGTTTCGGCGGAACACCGTGGACCGCCAGGCAGGAAGGGAGTGTTCGCGTTGCGTACCACTCGGAAGATCATCGTCACCGTTGCCGCTGTCGTGTTGGTGGGTGCCGCGGGCGGGGGAGCGGCGCAGGCGTCGTCACCGACGGCCGTGACCACGGCGCCCGGCGATCAGGTTCCCTCCGCATGCCGTCCGGCGAACCACACCGCGAAGATCACTGCGGGTCCTGCCAGCGCGGGGCATCACCACTACCGGGTCACCCTGACCGCGGCGCCCGGGTACGAGCCGTGCGAGCTGGCCGGGTCACCGACCGACGTGCGGTTCTACCGCCACGGTTCGTCGAACGGGGTCACCGCCGGCCGGTACGGCTCGCAGCGCACGGTGGTGAACTTCGGTCCGGGCCATCCGGTGCACTTCGACATCCAGGTGCCCCACGGTGCCGGCGGCGCTCCCGCCGACGAGGCGACCTTCACGCTCAAGGCTCCCGGTGGCGTGATCCCCGGTGAGTCCACCGCCTACGGTCCCCTCACCGTCGGCGCCGGCACCGTCATCGGTCCGGTCCGGCCCGGCGCCTGACTGCCCTCCCTGCGCGCTTCGGCGGCATCCCGCAGAGCACCGATCCGACTGACCGCCCGGACATGCAACGGGCCCCGGGGTTGCGCCATGACATCCCCGGGGCCTGGACCGCGCGCCGCCCCTGGGGGCGCGTGCTTCCACGACGACGTGGTCTCGACGAGCGTCTCGGGCACAGGCCCGGTTGGCCAGACGGATCGTCACCCGCTCCGCGCAGGGCGTGACGAGGAGAGGCGGGCGGGTGGGGTGCATGCGGTCATGCGTCCTTGGTGGCCTCGGCCGTCAGTAGTGCCAGCAGGCCGGGGAACCGCTGCTCGATATCGGCCCGGCGGAGGGTTGCCATCCGGCTGTTGCCTCGGTTGACCTGGCGGATCAGGCCCGCCTCGCGGAGCGTGCGGAAGTGGTGGGTGACCGTCGCCTTGCTGACCGGCAGCGCGAAGGAACTGCAGGTGCGTTCCTCGCCGTCGGGCCCGGCTGCCAGTTCCCGCACGACGCGCCGCCGCAGCGGGTCGGCCAGCGCGGACAGCACGTTGCCGAGCTCGATCTCCGCAAGTTCGGGGTGCCCCTCGTCGTCAGGCATCACCACCACCTCCAAGGTACGGCTTGCATCATACCTTGGTGTGCCGTTAGCGTCCCATAGGTACGACTCAAGTCATACCTATGTATCCATGGAAGGGACGTCACTCATGCACCAGCCGTTCACCCTCGTCGGCACCGCCCGACCCAAGCCAGAGCGCGCGGAGGACCTGCGGCAGCTCCTGCTCTCGTTCGTCGGACCGACGCGACAGGAACCCGGCTGTCTCGAATACCACTTCCATGAGGACCGTGACGAGCCAGGCGTGTTCGTCTTCTACGAGGCGTGGCGGAGCCAGCGCGACCTGGATGCTCACCTGGCCCTCCCTCACCTCCGCGACTTCTGGGAGCGGCGCATGGAGTACCTGGAGCGCGAGCTGGAGATCCGGTACCTCACGATGCACAGCCCCTACGAGCGAACGGCAGGCCGCGGGTAAGCCTGCGGGGCCTCGGCGGCGCCGCCGAAGACGCCGCCGCCGAGGCCGCTGACGAGGCCATGGCCGCTGACGACGCCGTGGCCCGAGGCGAGCGCCCGCCTCCCGCTGGCGAATTCACTGCCCTGCCTCCAGGAGGCTGCCGCCGTTCGAACCCGCCTGCTACGACGGCGATTTCCCCTCCTCCTGCGCAGCCTGGAGGTCTGCGAGGAGTTCGGCCTGCCCGGCCAGAACTCCCGACAGGATGGTGCGGGCCACCCTCAGCAGTTCGGCGACGTGCGGGCTGGTCAGCGAGTAGTACACGGCCGAGCCCTGCTTGCGGGTCGTGACCAGGTTCATCCTGCGGAGCACGGCCAACTGCTGGGAGAGGTTCGCGGGTTCGACGCCCATCTCCGGCAGCATTTCGGCCACCGCGTGCTCGCGCTCGCTCAGCAGCTCCAGGACACGGATGCGTACGGGGTGGCCGAGCGTTTTGAAGAACTCGGCCTTCAGCCGGTACAGCGGCGTACTCATCGTGCCGTCGCCTCCCCGATACGGCAGCTCAGCCCCACCGGCCGGATCCCGGCGCATCGCATCCACCCACTCGTCAAGAACATGCGGCCCATCCTCGCCTGCGGAACCAGGTCGAACCGAATCCGCACCGGAGAACCGCGCTCCCGTATCCAGCATCGACGACCTCGGTAACGGCGAATGTGGGCAATGGCTGACCGTGTGCGGGGGAAGGGAGGCGGATCGGGCAGGCGTCACCTTGCGGTGCGGTAGCGGTGCCGCCTGGTTCGCACGTTGCGTACGCCCCTCATGTGCCGCTCCGCGGCCGTCGTCCGGGACGGCCGGGACCGTTGCCTTTCGCTGCCCGACCTGCTGCTATGCGCGCTGATCCGTCCCGGCTGGCCATCCGCTGGTGCGCCACTCGTGGCGTTCCGTCCCGTGCCCGTTGGGCTGTGGCGCACCGTGGCTGGCGAGTGCGGTGGTCAGGTCGGCGTGGACCGGAATGGGCGGGCAGCCGCCGGCCGGGACGAGGGAGCCTTCGGCGGGGATCGCCGCCAGTTCCAGACTGCGGCCCGCCTCGGTGAGACGGCGGGCGGCGTCGGTGATGGCCAGCTGTCCCTCGCCGGACCAACCGCGCAGTTCGCTCAGGTCGACGATGACCGGGCCGGTGCCCCGGGCCAGTACCCAGCCGACCGCGCCGGTGAATCGACGGGCTGCTTCCGGGCCCAGATGTCCGGCGACCGACAGGATGCCGAGGTCTTCCTCGACGGTGTAACGCCATTCGATGGTCACGGTGAACTCCTTTGTGCGGCCGGTCTGTCGGGGTCAGATCGGGAGGGTGATCCAAATACCCTTCCCACCGACCGGGGAATCCGCACGTACGACTGCCGTGCCGCCCAGGCCGAGTACGAGTTCCATGACCGTGGCGAGCCCGCCGCCACCGGTACCGGCGAAGGGCCCGTACAGCGAGGGCTGGTGGGGATGGGAGTCGTGGACGGCGAATACCAGACAGTCCCGGCTGGCCGCGTAGATCACGGTGACCTGCGGGGAGAGCTCGGCGGCGTGCCGGATGCTGTTGGTGACCAGTTCGCTCAGGATCAGCAGTGCCGGGTCCACCGTGGGGTGGCGCAGCGAAATGCCCCATCCGGTCAGTGCCAGCTCGGCGGTCTCGCGCGCTATCCGGACGGCGGACGGTTCGCTGGGCAGCGTGAGCACGTGCCGGTAGGGCAACTTTTCCAACGGTGCGAGCATCACGCCTCCGTACCGGTGAGACGCGAGCCGGCCACCGCGGGCGCCGGCCCGGCCGCCGTACTCAGCCCGGAGCAGAGTCCGAAGCCGGGGGCGGGCGGATTCCGACGGGGAGCGCGCCCCACGTCCACCAAGTCGGGGCGCCCGGGCAACGGTGCCGCGAACCGGAATCGGCCGATCTGAGAGACCGTCATCGTGCGGCGCCCCCGGCATCCCGCAACTCGGCCAGCAGTTCGTTCCGCCCGGCCAGCATCTCGGTCAGGATCCGACGCGCGGCCTTCAGCAGCTCGGCGACGTCCCCGCCGGCCAGCTCGTAGACGACCGTGGAACCCTCCCGCGTCGAGGTGACGATCCCGGAGCGGCGCAACACGGCCAGCTGCTGGGACAGGCCCGAGGGCTCCACCTCGATCTCCGCGAGCAGGCCCCGTACCGGCTTCGGTCCGTCCTGGAGCAGTTCCAGCACCCGTATCCGCACGGGGTGCCCGAGCATCCGGAAGAACTCGGCCTTGGCCTGGTACAGCGGAACAGACATGACCCCTCAGACTTCCCCGACCGCAGCCCGCTCGGGGCGCGCGCAAGGGTGTGCCCGCAGCCGTGTACGGGCACAGCCGAACGGAAACAGCATCTAGGCAATTGCGAAATTTTGCAATTCACCATCCGGATGACGCCCGGCCGCCCTCCAGGTGGGGCGCCGGACGATCAGACCTTCTTGGCCACGCTGGACTTGAGGTGCATGACCCCGAAACCGTCGATCTCCCGCGCACCGTCCGGCGCCTCGTAGACTTGCAAAGTTCTTTAATTCACTAGTTGCCGCAATAGTCAATGGTTCGTGCGTGCATGCGCGCGTGGAGGTCCGATGGGCGGGTGGGAGGAAGTGGGCAGCGACGTGGCCGAGTTCCCGCGCAGACGGTGCCGCCCGGGCGCAGCCCATGAGGGCGGCCGGCCGACGGAGCTGCGAGAGGCATGCACGGTGCGCGTCGGACCGGGCGCCGTGCCACCCCTACCCCGCACATCAGACCATCGAGCCCAGATACCGGACACCAGAAGCTCCCAGGAGTGCAGTCGTGCCTGACGCCCCGGCCAACAACCAGTCACCGTCCACGCCGTCCTTCGGGGGCGGGATGTCCGAAGAGCGGAAGGAGCGGGGCGCGTCCTGGCGGGTGTTCATCTACATCGCCGGCAGCCACCTTCTGCTGGGCTTCTTGGCGCTGCTGTTCTACGTCGGCAGCCACGCCGGCAAGTAGCCGGCCGGCGAGCGGAGGGGACGTGCGGCGCGCCAGGCACGAGACACGGACGGGGCGGCGTCGCCAGTGGCCGGACGTGTGCGCGGCTCACGATGTTGTTGGTGCCGGGCAACGCGGTGGTCCTGACCGCTATGCCCAGGCCGGTGTCCAGGTTTCGGTGTCGGAGCGGTCGCACTGCTCGGAGCGCAGGTGGTCGCGGAGCGCGGCGAGTGCCGGGTGCGGGTTGTCGCGGTGCCATACCAGTGAATGCGGGTAGACCGGTGCCGGGTCGCGCACAGCGATGCGTCGCAGGCCGTGGTCGGCGGGCCAGACGAGGCGTGTCTCCTCGCCGACGAAGGTCGCCAGTGACCGGGAGTCGGCGATGGTGTCCAGTAGGGGCTCGGTGCCGAAGTCGGGGCCGGTGATCTCGATGGTGAGCGCGAACGCGGCGGCGAGGTCACCGTAGTAGGCACCCCATTCGGTTCCGGGGACGAGGCCGGGCATCCAGATCCGGTGCCCGACGAGTTCGGCGGGCGTGACCGCGCGGGCGGCAGCGAGCTCGTGGGCCGGTCCGGTGAGGAGTTGGATGGGCTCGTCGAAGACCCGGGCGGCCCTGATGCCGTCCGGGAGCTGCCGGCCGGGCATGGTGACGGCGCGGAAGGACGCGTCGATCGTGCCGGACCGGATGGCGTTGATGGCCGCGTCGGCATCGAAGAGGGTCACGACATCGAGCTCGACCTCGGGGTGCGCGCGATGGAAGCCGCGCATCAGGGTGGCCGGAGCCAGTCGCCGGCCGATCACGTCGACGCGTAGCGCGCGGCGGCCGGGGGACACGGAGGCGACTGCCCGCGCTTCGGCCTGTAGGAGGTCGCGGGCGTGCGGCAGGAACGCCTGCCCGTCGATGGTGAGCTGCGCGCCACGCGGGGCGCGGGTGAACAGCCGCACGCCGAGGATCTTCTCCAGCGTGGCGATGCGTTTGGAGACGGCCTGCTGGGTGATCGACAGTTCGGCGGCAGCGTCCTGGAACCGCCCCGCGTCCGCGACAGCCACGAAGGTGCGCACAGCATCAAGATCCACGCCGACCATGGTAACGACACAACGAAAGGTTGTGCTTTCCTGGCCGATCGGTTGTTTGAGCTCGCCATCCCTACCCGCTTGGATGCCGGGGGTCAGCGAGTGGTTGTTCGGATCGGCGTGAGGTGTGTGGGGTATGACACGTAGGCGGGGGTTGGGCAGGCCGTTCCGGTGGCTGTGGTCGGCGTATGCGGTCAGCTCGTACGGCACATGGCTCGGGTTTGGTGCGTTTCCCCTGATCGCGATCCTCGTGCTGCACTCCGGGCCGGCCCAGGTGGCGGCACTGTCTGCCGCGGGGCGGGCGGTAGGGGCCGTGGTGGCGGTGCCGCTCGGACCGTGGGTGGAGTTCCGCCGTAAGCGGCCGGTCATGGTGGCGATGGATCTGGCCCGGTTCGCGGCGTTGCTGAGCGTCCCGGCCGCGTTCGCGCTCGGCTGGCTCAGCTTCGCCCAGCTCCTCGTCGTCTCGGTCGTCGTCGCCGCGGCCAACATCGCCTTCAACGCGGCCAGCGGCGCGTATCTGAAGGCGCTCGTGCCGCCAGAGGATCTGCTCGTCGCGAACGGCCGGTTCGAGTCCACGATGTGGACCTCGACAGTGGTCGGACCGCCGCTCGGCGGGGCCGCGATCGGGATGTTCGGCCCGATGACGACCGTGGTGGCCGATGCGGTCAGCTACCTGCTCTCGGCGCTGGGCATCCGTGCCATCGGCGGGACGGAACCGCACCCCGTACGGACCGGTGCGCCGCGGCTGCGGGCAGGCGATCTGTTCGAAGGATGGCGCTCCATCCTCACCCACCCCGGGCTGCGCCCGCTGTTCTTCAACGCGATCGTGGGCAACGGCCTGATCATGGCCTCCGAGCCGCTGCTCGCCGTACTCATGCTGGGCCGCCTCGGGTTCACACCTTGGCAGTACGGTCTCGCGTTCGCGACGCCGTGCGTCGGCGGTCTCATCGGCTCACGCCTGGCGCGCCCGCTCGTGACGCGGTTCGGGCGGCACAAGGTGATCGTCACCGCCGGTGCGCTGCGCGCGTGCTGGCCCGTGGGACTGGCCTTCGTCCGGCCCGGTGTTCCCGGGATCGTGCTCGTCATCGCCGTCCAATTCGGCCTGGTGACCTGTTGTGGCGTGTTCAACCCGGTGCTGGCCACCTACCGGCTCGACCAGACACCGGCGGACCGGGTCGCCCGCACGCTGTCCGCGTGGTCGGTCAGCAGCAGCGCCACCATCGCGGCCCTGACCGCCGTGTGGGGTCTGCTGGCCACCCTCACCAGCCCCCGCACGGCGATCGCCGCCGCCGGAGTCCTCCTCCTGGCCACCCCGCTATTGCTCCCGCGCCGCGAGAACGCGCCCCAGCAGGCACGGGAACAGGCCACGAGCCTCACCTGACACACCGCAGCTCGACACCGTCCCCCGGAGCCGGCCCCGGACTCCCGTCCCGGGCCTGTCCGCAGACCATCGACCGGACTTGCGCGTAGCCCTCGCGGATGCGGCGGCCGGTGGTGCGGTCGGCCCGGGGCGGGAATCCGGCCACTGCGCTACGGCGTTCCCTTGCCCCCGCTTCACGTCTCCAGATCGGCGGAATGGTCGGGAACGTAGGTCTGCAGGTCGCGTGGTGGCCGCTGGTAGCCGGTGCCCGGTGGGCGGGGCGGTAGTTCGAGAACGGGTGGGGTGACGTCGTGGTACGGCACCGTCGACAGCAGGTGGGCGATCATGTTCAGGCGGGCTCGGCGTTTGTCGTCGCTCTCGACGACGTACCACGGTGTCTCGGGGAGGTCGGTGTGGACGAACATGTCGTCCTTGGCCCGTGAGTAGTCTTCCCAACGGGTCAGCGATTCGAGGTCGATCGGGGAGAGTTTCCAGCGGCGGGTGGGGTCGTCCAGGCGCTGTCGGAAGCGCTGTTCCTGCACGTCGTCGCTGACCGAGAACCAGTATTTGCGCAGCAGGATGCCGTCCTCGACCAGCATGCCCTCGACGACCGGGCACTGGTGGAGGAAGCGTTGGTACTCGGTGGGTGTGCAGAAGCCCATGACCCGCTCGACGCCGGCCCGGTTGTACCAGCTGCGGTCGAAGAGGACGATCTCGCCCGCCGCGGGCAGTTGCTCCACGTAGCGTTGGAAGTACCACTGGGTGCGTTCGCGTTCGGTGGGCCGGGGGAGTGCGACGACGCGCGCCACCCTGGGGTTGAGGGGGGCGGTGACGCGCTTGATGGTGCTGCCCTTGCCGGCCGCGTCGCGCCCTTCGAAGACCACGACGAGCCGGGCGCCCTCGGCGCGGACCCACTCCTGGAGCTTCACCAGCTCCGTCTGCAGGCGGTACAGCTCGCGCTCGTACCGTGCCTTCGACAGTCTCCCGGGTACCCGACTCCTGCCTTCGTGATGGTCCGCCATGCGTCGACGGTACGGAGTCCTGGGCCGGTGCGGGCGGGCGTGCGGGCCGAACGGGGGTGCCGGCGGGATGGTGGCCTCATCGGATGTGGGGCCGGACGGCCCTTTCCGGGCGGGCGTGCCGGGACGCAGGCTGGGGAGTGACGCCAGACCGGGCGCGCCGTTCGGCCACCCGACGACCGTGCGGTGCGGAGCTGCTCCCGAGGAGGCCCGCCACCATGCCGAACACCCCGCACCGCGTCAGCGACGTCATGACGCAGCCCGTGGCGGCCGTCGACCGGGCGGCCGGCTTCAAGAAGATCGTCGAGACCCTACGGCGGTGGCATGTGAGCGCCCTGCCGGTGGTCTCGGCCGAGCGGCGGGTGGTCGGCGTGGTGTCCGAGGCCGATCTGCTGCCCAAGGAGGGGTTCCGGGAGGCGGACGCGGACGTACTGGAGCGTTTGCGGTTGGTCGATGACGTGCGCCGGGCGGAGGCCGTGACCGCCGGTGAGCTGATGACCACCCCTGCGGTGACGGTGCACGGCGACGCCACGTTGGCCCAGGCAGCGCGCACGATGGCACAGGCATCGGTCAAACGGCTGCCGGTCGTGGATGGCGGCGGGCTGCTGGTGGGCATCGTCAGCCGTGCAGATCTGCTGAAGGTGTTCCTGCGGTCCGATGACGACCTCGCGCAAGAGGTGCGGGGGGTGCTCGCGAAGTTTTTCGCCGTGCCGACGAGGGACCTGCACGTCGTGGTCGCGGACGGGGTGGTCACGCTGAGCGGGCACTTGCGTGACCGGTCGTTGGTGCCTGTGGTGGCGCGTCTGGTGCGCAGCATCGAGGGGGTGGTCGATGTGGAGTACGACGTGACGGGCGTTGCGTCGGTGCCTGTCGTTCCGCCTGTGCCGGGGGCGATTCCGTGACCTTCGTGATCTCCGTGATCTCCGTGACTGTGTTCGTTCTGTGGCCCGTGCGACTTCTGCGACTCCTGTGACTTCTATGAATTGCTGTGGCTTTCTTCGACTTCTTTGACTTCTTTGACTTCTGTGGCTGCGTTCGCGGCGCGCGGGTCGGGGAGAGGCCGCTGGGTCCGTAGGCGGTTCGGTCGGCACGGCGGGCCGGAGCCGCGGTGGGCGCCCCGGCCGATCGGCGGGAGGTAGGGCCGGACGGCCCCTGCCGGGGGCGGGTGGGCGACCGCACGCTGAAGGTGCCACGGCCCTGGGACACCCGCAGCCGTGGGGAGGAGGCGTCATGACGCACAACCCGCACACCGTCAGCGAGGTGATGACCCGGACGGTGGTCGCCGTCGGTCAAGGGGCCGGCTTCAAGGAGATCGTCGCAACCATGGAGCAGTGGAAGGTCAGTGCCCTGCCGGTGCTCGCGGGGGAGGGGCGGGTGATCGGCGTGGTCTCCGAGGCCGATCTGCTGCCCAAGGAGGAGTTCCGGGACGCGGTACCGGAGCGGGTGGAGCAGCGGCGGCTGGACGATCTGCGCAAGGCCGGCGGACTGACCGCGGGTGACGTGATGAGCGCCCCGGCGCTGACCGTGCACGCCGACGACACCCTCGCCCAGGCGGCGCGGACGATGGTGCGCAAATCCGTCAAGCGACTGCCTGTGGTCGACAGTCGCGGCATATTGGAGGGCATCGTCAGCCGCGCGGACCTGCTGAAGGTCTTCCTGCGGTCCGACGAGGAACTGGCGGCGGAGGTGCGGACGGAGATCGTCGACTGGCTGTTCACCGGTACGCCCGGCAGAGTCGAAGTGCGCGTCGTGGACGGCGTGGTGGCACTGCACGGACCGATCCGGGACAGCGCGCTGCTGCCCGTCGCGGCCCGTCTGGTGCGGGCGGTGGAGGGCGTGGTGGACGTGACGTTCGACGTTCACATCGTTCCGGCGGGGGAGCAGCGCACGGTGGCGGGCTGAGGCGGCGGCACCGGTTGCGCGGAACGCGGGCGTGTGGCGCACCGCGTGGGACCGGCCCGTCGCGAGGTGCGGCGATGCCTGAGGAAGGACGAGGTGCGATGACGGAAACGGCCTCCGCAGTCCGCACGGTGCGCGCGCTGCTCGCCGACGGGAGCACGGTCCGGTTGCGTCCGGCAGGTCCGGCGGACCGCGAACAGGTGCTGCGGCTCTTCGGTGAGATGTCCGTCGACCGCCTGCGGAACCGGTTCTTCATGGTGAGTCGGCGCTCCGGCGAACGGGCCGCCGACCGGCTCCGCACGCCCGGCGGACCCGGGCACCGCACCTTGGCCGCCCTGCACGGCGACCGGCTGATCGGCGTCGCCGAGTACGAGACCGGCGACGACCCGGCCGCCGCGGAGATCGCCCGGGCCGTCGCCGCCGACTTCCACCACCGCGGTGTGGGCACCCTGCTGTTGGAGCACCTCGTGCACCTCGTGCACCTCGCACGCGAGCATGGCGTCACCGTGAAACCGGCAAGGGTCGGCACACCGTGGGGAGAAGGGAACCGAGATGAAGCGACGACGGGTCGGGGCGGTCATGACCGGCGACGTGGTCCGCGCGTCCGGGGGGACGCCGGTGGCCGAACTGGTGCGGTGGATGGGCGAGTTCGGGATCAACGGCGTGCCGGTGGTCGACGCCGACGACAAGGTGATCGGGGTCGTCTCCGCGACGGACCTGGAACGGGCGCGGCGTACCGGTGACAGTTCCCCGGACCGCTGTGCGCGGGCCCTGATGTCCGCCCCGGCCCGTACCGTCCGCGCCGACGACTCGGTCATCAGGGCCGCCCGCCTGATGACCTCGTACGGCATCGAGCGGCTCCCGGTCGTGGACGAGGAGGCCCGTCTCGTCGGCATGCTCACCCGGCGCGATGTGCTCCGGCTCTTCGCCCGCTCCGACGACGAGATCCGGGACGAGGTCATCGACGAGATCGTGGTGCGGATGATGTGGCTGGGGCCACGGACCATCGACGTCGCCGTCCGCGACGGC
This sequence comes from Streptomyces sp. RGM 3693, assembly GCF_050471125.1. Taxonomy (NCBI): domain Bacteria; kingdom Bacillati; phylum Actinomycetota; class Actinomycetes; order Kitasatosporales; family Streptomycetaceae; genus Streptomyces; species Streptomyces sp. RGM 3693. Next base: position 535,618 of record NZ_JBMPPQ010000003.1, on the reverse strand, counting down.
GTGGTGACGCTCGCAGGATGCCTGGACAGCAGCGGCCAGGTGGCTGTTCTGGTGCGGATGACACGGCAGATCGACGGAGTCACCGCCGTCGTCAGCCGACTCACCCACCGCTACGAGGGCGCTTACGGGGGACCAAGGGGACTCGGGGGGACTGCGGGCCGCGGCGACCCGCTGCCCTGACTGCGGCGGGCCTCCGCGCGGTCACTGGCGGTCCTCCGCAAGGTCACTGACGGTGGTGCCGCCGTTCCGCGTCCAGTGCCGCCCACTCCTGCTCCCATTGGGCCGAGCGCCGGCGATCCAGCAGGTAGCCGCCGGCCCTGTCCGCACCGAAGACCAACAGACTGGCGCCGCACGCGGCCACGGTGCCGGCTGCCACGCTCATGGCCATGGTGTCTGCCGGGGTGCTGGGGTCCCGTACCAGCGCTCCGTGCCGGTCCAACCACACCGGCTCCGCCAGCAGCCCGGCGATCAGCGTCATCCAGGACTGCGCCACGTCCGTGCCCCGCCGCATGGAGTCGCGCCGCCACGGCGGGTGAGGCTTCAGCACAGGCATCGCACCCCTTTCCGCTGCTGCCCCGAGCGTGCCATCCCGGGCCGCGGTGGGAGAGGGCCGAACGGTCCCGGAGCGGGGGCCGGTATGCGCTCGGCGGAACCGGGCCGGAACCGTTCGGCCCTGGCACACCGCCTCGGGTGGCGCCACGATGGAGCAGGGGCCCGGTTTCACGGACGGAGGGCCTCATGAGCGAGACGGGTACCTTCTCACCGCGGCGGCCGATCCGGGTGTTCCTGGTCGACGACCACGAGGTCGTCCGACGCGGCGTACAGGACCTGCTCGACGCGGAGCCCGACATCGAGGTGGTGGGCGATGCCGGGACGGCCGACCACGCGCTGGCCCGGGGACCCGCGCTGCGGCCCGACGTGGCAGTGCTCGACGTTCGCCTTCCGGACGGCGACGGGGTCTCCGTCTGCCGTGAGCTGCGCTCGCGGCTGCCGGGGGTGGCCTGCCTGATCCTCACCTCGTTCGATGACGACGACGCATTGCTCGACGCGATCATGTCCGGCGCCTCCGGATACGTCCTCAAGGAGATCAAGGGGGCGGACCTGGTCGCCGCGGTGCGCACCGTCGCGACGGGGCGTTCGATGCTCGACCCGGCGACCACGGCGCGGCTGATGCGCCGGCTGCGGGGCGAGGAGGACGACACCCGGCCCGAGGAGGACGCGCTGTCCGGGCTGTCGGCGCGGGAGCGGGAGATCCTCGAACTGATCGGGGAAGGGCTGACGAACCGTCAGATCGGCGCGCGACTCTATCTGTCCGAGAAAACCGTCAAGAACCACATCTCCCGCCTCCTGGCGAAACTCGGCGTCGAGCGCCGCATCCAGGCAGCGGTGCTGGCCACGCAGCGCGGTGTGCGGACCGGCACACAACGGGCCGGCTAGAGCCGCTCTCCCGGATCCGACGACGACGGTTCGGGCGACGGCGGCTCGGGCGACTACGGCTCGGGCCAGGCGGTGGCACGCGGGCGACTACGACGGCTCAGGCAAGGGGGTGGCACGCGGGCGACGCCTCGCTTCATGACGGTCGCCCGCCGAACTGCCAGTTGTGGACCTCGATGTCGGCGTACCGGTCCGGCGTCAGGACGGCCCGGGCCGCGTCCGGGTCCGGCGCCCGGACCAGGGCCGCGGTACCCAGCCAGGTGGCGCCGTCGTCGGACAACAGCGGCCCGTACGCGATCAGTTCGTCCCGGTCGGGCGGCACGGCGAGGTCGGCGGCCGGTCCCGTGCCGAGGCCGAGCACCAGGTAACGGCTGCCGCCGGTCCGGCCACCGGGGAAGTCCCACATGGTGCGCCCCAGCGTGTTGTGCCACCGGCGCAGCAGCACGTCCCGGTACGCGCCGGCCTGGTAGCCGGGCTCGTCGAAGGCGAACGCGCGGGCGGTGGCGGGATCGGGCAGGTCGAGGATGTGCACACTGCCGGTGGGGGTGTCGTGATCGCCGGCGAGGGTCGGGCCGCGGGCGATCATCTCCGCTCCGTACCGGTCCATGTAGGACCAGTGCTCTTCCAACAGTTCCTGGCGCAGCGCCAAGGAGCCTGGCCGATCGCGGTGGTAGCAGAAGAACTCCATGACCACAGTCTTCACCAGCACTTGCCGACCTGCCCAGACGTTCGCGGTGTGCCACACGGTGATGTCCAGCTCGGCGGCTCCACGCCAACTGCTCCAGCAGGGCCTTGGCATGAAGTGTCCGTCGATGACAGCTTTCGAACGACGCGGGGTAGCTGTGGTTGTCCCAGGCGGATGGCCGCGAGCCCGACGTCGTCGTCAGGGCCGGCCCGTAGCACCTCGCGTACGGTCAGGCGGCACCTTCACTCAGGCGCTCCGCTCTGCCGAACTTCCGGGCGGCCAGGCCGAAGGCGAGGCCGCCAACCAGGAACCAGGGGTTCCACAACACCAGCGTCCAGAACCGCTGATCCGGGCTCACGTTCATCCGTTGGCCCGCTGCATCGGTCAGCAGCAGCGCCTCGATGGCGAGACCACGCACCAGTAGCACGGTGCAGGCACACCAGCCCAGTGCCTTGACCGCCCGTCCGGCCACGCCAGGCCATCGCGGCCCGGTGAGGAGCCATCCCAGCACACCACCGGCAAGGCACAGCGTTCCCACACCCCACAGGCCCACCGCGACGAACCACCCGGGGCGTTCCTCGGCCAGCGGACCCGCCGAGACGCTCAGGCCCCAACTACCGCCCAGCGCCCAGTAGAAGTGCAGCATGCCGAAGGCGACCGCCCAGGCACCCGCGATTCGCCCCCACAACCCTGGTGTTGACTCTTTCGGGAGATCCTCATCCATGGGGGGAAGCATGCCACGGTAGCGGTACGCAGCCGCCAGTCCGGACGAGGAACCGACATGCCCACCGTCCAGTCGGCCATCACATACGACGGAACACCTCGGAGGTGACGGCGCGTTCCGCGAGCGGGCGGCCCCGACCGTCGAGGGTGCCTTGCGCTGCACCGCACCAGGCGCCGCGACCTGTCAGACCTTGATCCCCGATCCGCCTGACAGGCCGTAGCACCCGGCCGCATTCCGCCGCCCGAGATCACTCCGACGACGGGCCCTGGGCCTCCCGGCCTACGGAGGTGAGTGACATGTCCGAGTAGCGGTCGCCCGCCACCTGACCGGCGATCGGCTCCAGCAGCGCCAACTCCTCGGTGGTCAGCGTGATCCGGGTGGCCGCGGCGTTCTCCTGCAGGCGGCTGCGCTTGCGGGTCCCGGGGATCGGTACGACGGTCAGGCCGTGCACCTGGGCCCGCTGCTGCACCCAGGCCAGGGCGATCTGCGCCGTGCTCGCGCCGTGGTCGGCCGCGATCTTGTGCAGGGGCGCCAGAAGCGCGGCGTTCGCCTTGGCGTTGTCGCCGGTGAAGCGCGGCAGGAGCTGCCGGAAATCGCTGCCGGAGAGCTCCTTGCCCGCGTCGGTGAAGGTGCCGGTCAGCAAGCCCCGGCCGAGCGGCGAGTACGGCACGAAGGCGACCCCGAGCTCGGCCGCCGCGCCCACCGCGCTGCGCTCGACGTCCCGGCTGAAGACCGACCACTCCGACTGCAGGGCGGTGATCGGGTGGATGGCGTGCGCCTCGCGCAGTTCGGCACCGGTGACCTCGCTCAGGCCGAGGTGCTTGACCTTGCCTTCCCGCACCAGTTCGGCCATGGTGCCGACGGACTCGGACAGCGGCACGGAGGGGTCCCGGCGGTGCATGTAGTAGAGGTCGATGACCTCGACGTTCAGGCGGCGCAGGCTCCCCTCGACGGCCTGCCTGAGGTACGCGGGATCGTTGCGAATGGCCCGGTAGCTCGGGTCGTCGACGCGGTACTCGAAGGCGAACTTGGTGGCCAGCGTGATCTCGTCGCGGTGCGCGGCGACGAACGGCGCGAGGAACTCCTCATTGGCGCCCATGCCGTACATGTCGGCGGTGTCGATGAGGGTGACGCCCGCCTCGACGGTGGCCTCCAGGGTGTCGCGGGCCGCCGCGTCGTCCGTCGCTCCGTAGGCGGCGCTGATCCCCATGGCGCCGAAGCCCTGGATGCCGACGAGGGGGCCACCGGTGCCCAGCTCGACCTTGTTGATCGGTTGGATGGCGTTGCTCATGATGGCGCTCAGGCCCCTTCCGGCGCCCGGCGGGCGCCCGTGTAAAAGTCGATCTTGGCGTCGAGGACGGTGAGGGTGTCCTGGAGTTCCGCGATGTGCGCGGCGACCTTGTGCCGGGTCTGTACCAGAATTTCCCGCCGCTCGCCGAAGCTGGCCTCGCCCTGGTGGACCAGCTCCGCGAAGCGGACCATGTCGGCGACCGGCATCCCGGTCAGCCGCAACTTGCCCACGAAGGCGAGCCAGTCCAGGTCCCTGTTGTCGAAGAGACGCTGGCCGTTGTGCGACCGCTCGACGTGCGGCATCAGACCGATCTGCTCGTACCAGCGCAGGGTGTGGGCCCTGAGCCCGGTGAACGCCGCGACCTCGCTGATCGTGTAGCGGTCCTGGCCGTCGGGTCGCGGATGGGCCTGCCCCGCGGACACACAGACGTCCACGGGGGGCGGCTTCATGGTCGAGCTGTCGATCACCGTCATGCGGGACACGCTAGAACCTTCAAGTGCACTTGAAGCAAGTGCCCTCCGCACAGCGCCCGCGTGCGGTGTCAGGCGGGCAGCGTCGCCGACCACACCAGGCGGGTGCCGCCGCCCGCCGGAGCCTCGACGGTCATCCCGCCGCCGGCACCCTCGGCCCGTTTGGCGAGGTTGAGCAGACCGCTGCGGTGGCCGTCCTCGGGGATCCCGACGCCGTTGTCGGCCACGGTCAGGGTGAACCGACCGGCCCGGGCGATCAGGGACACGTCCGCCGCGCTCGCCCGGGCATGTCGGGCGACATTGCTCAGGGCTTCCCCGAGCGCCGCCAGGACGTGTTCGGCGAGCCCCTCCGGTACGTCGGTGTCCAGCAGGCCCTCCATATGGAGCGACGGCGTGAACCCCAGCGTGCGGGTGGCTTCTTCCAACGTGGCGACCGTCCGGGCCCGGAGCCCCGGCCGTCCGCGGGTCACGTCGCGGGAGCGCAGCCCGAAGATGGTGGACCGGATGATCTTGATGGTCTCGTCCAGGTCGTCCACCGCGCGCAGTAGCCGCTCGCTCGCCTCCGGGTGATCGACGAAGCGCACCGCGCTCTGCAACGTCATCCCGATCGCGAAGAGCCGCTGAATGGCCAGATCATGCAGGTCGCGGGCGATGCGGTCGCGGTCCCTGAGCAGCCTCACCTGCTCCGCGGCCGCTCGTTGCTCGGACAGTTCCATGGCGAGCGCGGCTTGTCCGGCGAACGTCAGCAACGGTGCGGTCTCGGGTTCGGTGAACGGGGCGCGCCCGCGGAGTCGCGCCAGGAGCAGCACGCCACGGACCTTCTCGCCGGTCGCCATGGGAACCGCCACGGCCGGCCCCAGCCCCCACCACCGGGGCGGACCGGTGGTGATCCTCGGGTCGTGTTCGACGTCCGCGCTGATCAGCGGACGTCTGGCGTCCAGCGCGGTCCCCGCGAACGACCCGCGGCGGGGAAGAACCAGGCCGCGGTGCGCTTCGGAGTCGACGCCGGAAGCCAGTTCCATGCGCAAGCGGTCGCCCTCCACCGGCAGGGCCAGGACTCCGAGGTCGGCGGAGAGGATCCGCACGGCGTGGTCGACGATCGTGGACAGTACGTCCTGCTCCTCCGCGCCAGGCAGCAATCCAGCCACGATCTCGTGGTTGGCCTCCAACCATTCCTGGCGGTAGCGGGCCCCTTCGAAGAGCCGCGCGTGCTCGATGGACACCCCGGCGGCCACCGCCAGCGTCGACAGCAGCGTCTCGTCGTCGTCGGTGAACGGCTCGCCACCGCGTTTCTCGGTCAGGTACAGATTTCCGAACACCTCGTCCCGGACCCTGACCGGTACCCCCAGGAACGAGTGCATCGCCGGGTGGTTCGGCGGGAATCCGTAGGACGCGGGATGGTCGCCCAGTTCGCTCAGCCGTAGCGGTGCGGGGTGGCGGATCAACTCCCCGAGGATCCCCTGGCCGGCCGGCAAGGGGCCGATCGCCTTGAACTGCTCCTCGGTCAGCCCGACGGGCAGGAACTGCGTGAGCCGGCCATCCGCGCCGATCACACCGAGCGCGCCGTACTTCGCGTCCGCAACCACGACGGCGGCCTCGACGATGTGGCGCAGCACCTGCGGCAGCTCCAGCCCTGCGCCCACCGTCAGCACCGCTTCGAGCAGCAGGTGCTGCGACCGGCTGCTCACCTTCTCCACCGCGCGCAGCCGCTCCGCGAGCTCGTCCGGCAATCCGTGCAGGAGCGGGCGCAGCCCCTCCTCCGTACGGCAGTAGTCCTCGCCCACGGCAAGCCTCCACCGCGGCCGGTGTCCGCGACCCGGCCACACCTTCCACGGTAGTGCGAGGAGCCGAAGGACACCTTGTGAGCAGCGACCCCCGCGGGCCGACGCCGGGCGTGCCACCACTGCACCACGGCGCTACGGCTACTGGCCGACGGGGCGACCGCGGCGGTAGCCATTCGCGGGGGCAACGGCCCCGGCGAGGCCGGTTGCGGTTTCCTTCCCGAACTCACATGGGGGCTAGGGACGTTGCTCACCGGGCCGCATCAGAACGGCGTGTCCACGCGTATATGTACGTCGATGCGCAAGTCCATGTGCAAGTCCATCTCCATCCCCATCTCCATCTCCACATCCATGGACATGCGCTGGACGGACTGGCACATCACCGTGAACGGGGCTGGTCCTGACGTCGGCCGATGTAGCCGTCGGGGCGGATGAGGAGGGAAGTGCCGTCCGAGGCGTCGTATTCGGTTCCTTCCCGGTGTCGTTGGAGAAGTTGGGAGCTGACGTCGAGGACCTTGGCGGCTGCCGCGCGTCGTTCGGGTTCGTAGCTGTCGAGCAGGTCGGGTGCGCCGTCGGCCAGTTTCCAGCCGAGGTTGTAGGCGTCCTGTACACCGGTGTTGAGGCAGCAGGGCGTGCGGCGGGCTCCTTCTCCAACCACTTCGCCGGCAAGGAAGCCCTCCTCGAAGCCCTCATGGCCGACATGTCGGCCGAGGAGGAAGTGACCGAGATCCTGACCCGCTTCGTCTATCGCGGCCTCAACGGGTGTGACTACTGACGCTGGCGGTGGTGACCACTGACACCACCGGTGGTGACGACTGAGGCTGGCGCCGCCTGGGGCCCGTGTTGCGTGCTCACTCCCGAGGAACGACCGCCACCGGGCAGCGGGAGTGGTGCAGGACGGCGAGCACGGCCGGCCCGAGGGGCATCGGTGTGCGTCGCGCCCGGCGCCCGATGACCAGCAGCCCGGCCCGCGAGCAGGCACTGAGCAATACGGGTACGGGCCTGCCGTGGGCCACCTGCTCGATCACCCGGACGTCGGGGAACTCCTTCCGCCACGGGGCGAGACGTGCGGAGAGCAACTCCCGTTCGTCCGTCACGCGCTCCACGTCGTCCAGTGGAGGGGCGGTGTCGTCGCCGAGGACGGTCGCGGACCTCCAAGCGCGTACTGCGCGTAGCTCTGTGTGGTGCGCCGCGGCCGTCGTGAACGCGTAAGCGAGCACGGTGTCGCCTTCGATGCCCGCCTCCTGGACGCCGACGACGATCTCGGGGCCGGGGCCGACGGATGACTCCTCCTCGCGGACAGTGACCACGGGGCACTCTGCGCGCCCCAGGACGCGCAGGCTCACCGAGCCCATCAGGAAGCCGGCGATGCTGTCGTGCCCGCGCGATCCGAGCACCAGCAGTGTGGACTCGCCGCTGCGTTCCGCCAGCGCGTCAGCGGCTTCCTGGGCGACCTGCTCGGCCTTCACCGGAATCCCGGGGTGCAGTTGCTCGGCCATGGCCTCGGCCCGGTCGAGGACGTCGGAGCCGTACCTGCGCCGGTCGGTCCCCTCCCCATCGGAGGCGGCCGGCCAAGGCGGGGAGACCCAGGAGTGCAGGAGGTGCAGTGGGAGGTTGCGGACGGCCGCCTCCTCGGCGCCCCAGCGCACCGCCGGCACACTGTTGCCGGTGCCGTCCAGCCCGACGAGGACCGGGCCGCCCATGTCACACCTCCGCCGAAGTGGTGGTGCGCGGCGGTGCAGCCTGTGAAGGGCAGTTGGTGTGTCGGATGCGGGTGTCGGGGCCGGGGAAGAAGAGCCAGATCTGGTCGGTGTCCGACCATCGGACGTCGTAGGGCGGGGTGCCGTCCTCGTAGTGCAGGCCGACGACTTCCCCGTCCCGCCGGGTGGTCCCCGTGGTCGGGCATGCGACCACGAGCTGATCGCCTACGTGTGCCTTCACCGACCTCACCTCGTTCGTGCACGGGTGCCCAGTGCCGAACCTGCCACCGGCGGCGCCGGCGGGACATGGGGCGAGTTGCCTGGTTGAAGGGTCTTTCGGCCCATCGGGTCGGGGCCGACCGGGACTCGTCCGCGGCGTCGCCACGCGCTTCACTGACGGTGATGAGGAGGCCGTCATGGCCACCACGCCCCTGCTCCAGCGACTCCCGCTCAACGGACGGGAACGCCTGCTGGCATTCGCCCACGAGGTGACCTTCCAGGCAGGCACCCACATCTTCGAGGAGGGGGGAGCCGCCGACCAGTTCTGGATCCTCCGCACCGGATCGGTGAACCTCGACGTCCACGTGGCCGGCCGGCGGCCGGCGGTCGTCGATCTGCTCGGCCCGGGGGACCTGCTGGGCTGGTCGTGGCTGGTGCCGCCGTACCGCTGGCGGATGGGCGCGGAGGCGTTCACCCTCGTCCGGGCCCATGAGTTCGACGCGACCGCGGTGCGTGCGCTGTGCGAAGCGGACCCGGCTCTGGGGCTGGCGGTGACCCGCCAAGTCCTCGACGTCGTCGCCCGCCGACTGCTGGCCACCCGGCACCGGCTGATCGATCCGGGCGGCGCGGGCGCGAGCGTCCGGCCCGCACCGCCCTGAACGGCCCGGCGGTGGTCAGCGGCCCGGCGGCGGTTGCCTGAACGACCCTGCGGTGCTCGCCTGAGGGGTGCCGGTGGTGCTCGCCTGAGGGGTGCCGGTGGTGGTGGCCTGAGTGGTGCCGGTGGTGGTCGCCTGAGTGGTGCCGGTGGTGCCCGCACCGGCGACCTCCGGCGGTACCGCGCGGCGTGGCCGGGCCGTTCACGCGCCCGCGTCGCGGTCGGTGCTGCCGGTCGGCGGCGTCGGCGCCCCGGGGACGCGGATCAGTCGCCCGCTGAGTCGGGTCGGTCGGATGGCGATCCACTGGTACCGGCTACTACCTACCCAAGGGGCCGAATACGCCCGCTCCTCGAACGTGCGGGACTCGTAGAACCCGGTGACGACCTCGGCGGGTCCCACGGCCAGCACACTCCATCCCTGGCTGAACGCCTCGTCGATGTGGTCCACCTCCAGCGCGACCTCGTGGCCGTCCGCCGCGGCCGGGCCGGAGCCCGCCTGGGTGCGGTAGGCGATCACGTCGTCGACGACGGTGTAGTTGACGGGGAAGACGGCGGGGGCGTCGTTGAGGGTGACGGCCACCCTGCCGACGCCGTGTGTGGAGAGCAGTTCCCGGCATTCTTCGGGGCCGAGCGCCAGCACCTCGGGGTGCGCGCCGGCCTTGCCGAAGCCCGCCGGGAGGTCGGCGGTACGGCCTGTCAGCTCGGCGACCGAGGTGTTGAGCGCACCGGCGAGACGCAGCAGGAACCCGATGCTCGGTTCGGCCCCGTGCTCCTCGACGTACTGGAGGTAGCCGGGCGAGGCGGCGACCCGGGCCGCGACCTCCTCGCGGGTCAGCCCCAACTGCTGCCGGCGTAGTGCGGTCCGTCGGCCCAGGTCGCTGCGGGGCCGTGTCGGCTCGGCCCCGGATCCGTTTGCTCGGTCGGTCGTCATCGCGTACACGTCCTTTCTGCCGGCGGGTCCGGCTCGTCCGTGCGGAGCGGTCACTCGTGCGGCACGATCGCCACGGGGCAGGGCGCGTGGTGGACGGCCGCGTGGACGACATGGCCGATACGCGGGACCGCCTGGCCGAGGTGCCGACGGCCGACGATCAGCAGCTGCGCCCCCGCCACGCCGTGCAGGAGGGCGGGTGCCGGGCTCTCCATCACCACCTGCTCCTCCACCCGCACGTCCCGGAACTTCTCCCGCCACGGACGCAGCGCCTTGGACAGCTCCTCGCGTGCGATCCGGGCCGCTTCTTCCGCCGCGGCCCGCTCCGCGTCGCCGCCACGGTCGTAGGCGAACGGGGGCAGGTTCCTGCCGTGCACGGCACAGAGCGGGACGGCTCGCCGGGCGGCGGTCTCGAAGGCGAAGGCCAACAGCCCCTCACAGGAGGCGTGCAGGCTGACACCGACCGCGACGCTGCTGCTGCTCTCGACCGCGGGGCTGTCCTGCCGGGCCCGCACCAGGACGACCGGAACCGCGACCCGTGGTACCAGGTCCAGGCCGGTTTCGCCCAGCGCGAAACGCGCCGCCGGGCCCAGCCCCCGCGACCCCAGGGCCAGCAGATCCGCCTGCTCGGCGGCCTCGACCAGGGCTTCCAGCGGCTGCTCGCGCACCAGAGCCACGTCAACGGGCACCCCCGGCTCCGTCGACTCGACCGCCGACCTGGCCTCCTCGATGATCCGGTCCGGCCAGTGCGGCGGCTCCGCCGACCACGGTGCGCCGCGCGGCCGTGCTGTGAGGGGCTGCCAGGCGGTCAGTAGCCGCAACCGGGACTGCCGCAGCCGCGCCTCGTGCGCCGCCCACCGTGCTGCCGCCAGGGCCTGGGACGTACCGTCCACACCGACGGTGACGACGTTCTTCATGACGGCGACCAGCTTCCCCCTGACCGTCCTTCGTCCGCCCCATCCGCCCCGTCCGCCCCGTCCGCCCCGTCCGCCCGGCCGCCGGTGGCCGGCACAGCCATCAGGCCATCGGATTCCCGCACGCCACCGGACGCCCGTATGCCATCGGATGCTCGCACGTCTTCGGAGACCCACACGTCTTCGGACACCGACACCACGCCGTCGACGCTCGCGCACATCCGCACCAGCACGGGGACGAGCAGCGGGTCCATCACCCTGCCGTGCAGGGTCACTTGTCCCCGTTCGACGTCAGCGGTCACGTCCCCCGCACCGAGGCGTGCCGTGCGCCCGAGGACTTCCCGGGTGATCTCCTCCCGGATCGCCTCGTCCTTGCGCAGGAAGACACGGAGCAGGTCGCTGCGGCTGACGATGCCCAGCAGGGCGTCCGTCTCGTCGACCACGGGGAGCCGTTTGAGCTGCTGCACCTCCATCAGGCGCGCCGCCTCCACCACCGTCCATTCCGGATGGGCGCACACCACCGGAGCGGACATCAGCTCTCCGGCGGTGCGGCCCTCCGCCCGGGCCTTCTCCCACGCCTCCACGTGCGGCAGCGGTGTGCGCCCGGACAGATCGGACCGGTCGGCCGCCTTCCGCAGTAGATCGGCCTCCGAAACGATGCCGGCCGGCCTGCCGAGGCTGTCGAGCACCGGCACGGCGCTCACCGCGTGGTCGGCGAGCGTCTGCGCGATCTCCTTGAAGGGGGTGTCGAGCTGCACGCTCACGACCTTCCGGGTCATCAGCTCACCTATCGTGCGGTGCTCCATCTCCGGCTCCTTCCAGCACGGCGGCCGGCGGTGCGGTCACACCTCAAGCGTGGCCGGGCCGGTGAACGAACCGCTATGAGCCACTCGGCCCCGTCACATGGCCCGGCCGTCCCCGGCAGGCCGACCGGTCCCCAGCCGGGGCCCTATGACCCCTGATGCCGCCGACGGAACCCCGCGACGCTAGAGGAACCCGCTGATTCCACCGTCCGCGTCCGGATCGGACGCGGTCCGATCCGCCCGGGAGGCCCCCGGTGCTCACCCACCCCACCCTCGACGACACCGCCGTCAAGTCCCTGATCGCCGACGCCACCACCGCGCCCTCGATGCACAACGCCCAACCGTGGCACTTCGACTACTCCCGGGCGTCGCGCACCATGCTGCTCTCCGCCGACCTGGACCGCGCGATGCCGCTGGCCGACCCCACCACGCGGGGACTCCACCTCGGCTGCGGGGCGGCCCTACTGAACCTCCGTGCCGCTGCCGCGCACGCCGGCCACCGCACCGTGACCACTCTGCTGCCGGCTCCGCACACCCCCACGCTCCTGGCTTCCGTGCGGCTCGACGTGCCGCACGAGCCGTTGGACGTGGCCCTCTCCGGCCTCCACTCGGCCCTCGCCGTCCGGCACACCAGCCGCTACCCCTTCACCGAGCGGCGCATCCCGGACAGCCTCCGCGCCGCCCTCGTCGAGGCCGCCGCCAGAGAGGGAGCCCGGCTGGCATTCCTCACCACTCCACACCGCGAGGCGGTACTGGACCTGATCCTGCACGCCGAGGGCTACGACCGCATGGACGACGGCCGCGAAGCCGAACAGCGCAGATGGACCCACGACGGATCCGCCGAAGCCCCCGCCGAGGGCATCCCGGAGTACGCCTTCGGCCCGGCGAAACGCGGCGGCGCGGCCCCGATGCGCGACTTCGCCGGCCGTCGCGCGATCCCCGGACGCGCCTACGCCGACTTCGAGAAACGGCCGCAACTGGCTTCCCTCAGCACCGCCCACGACGGTCCGGCAGACTGGCTCCGCGCGGGCCAGGCACTGGAACGCGTCCTGCTCCTCGCCACCCGCCAGGGGCTCGCCAGCTCCTTCGCCACCCAGGCCCTGGAATGGCCCGACCTGCGCTGGCTGCTGCGCGACCCCCTGTCCGGCACCGGCTGCGTCCAGATGATCCTCCGCCTGGGCTACGGCCCCAACGGGCCGCGCACACCTCGCCGACCGGTGGACGAGGTCCTGACGATCACACCGTGAGCACCGAAGTACGCACCAGTACAGCCAACCGGTCAATTCGCCCAACCAACCGGTCGATACGGCCAAACCCAATGCGGCCAATGCGGCCAATACGGCCAACCCGACCAGTCAATTCGGCCAGCCGCTCAGCGCGACAAACCAGTCGCCGGTCAGGGCGACCAACCAGTCGCCAGTCAACAGTCAACAGCCAATGCGGCCAACCGGCTCCACATCAGCACGGTGTGCAGCCGTCCTCCAGTGGCGGACGGTCCATCCCCCGGGCGGCCCGGCCCACACGGTCGAGCTGTCGCCGGGCGGCGCCGCAACACCTCGCCGCCAGAGAAGCCGGAGCGGCCGTCCTGGGGGCGCCCGCTCCGGCAGCGGAGGACCATTCCGCGTACATGCCATGGTCGCGGCAACGGACACTCCGGGCCAAGGTCCGGACGGGGTAGCGAGGGGAGGGCCATCCGGTCCCTCGCGGCGCATGTCCCGGTGAGGGACGTGGGACGCACGGTGCGGTTACCCGCACCCGTTGAAAACCCGGCGCGAGGCTCGTTCCCTACTGCCACCGTCACCCGGCAGACAGCATGCATCGTGGTCCGCCGGCGCGTGCGATCCAGTGTCAGCGCCTCCCGGTCAACTCCGCGACATTCAGGGGGAGTTGCCAGGTATTCCGGCGGCGCACGGCATGGAAGGTGCGGTGGAGGGGAGAGGGCGGTACGGCCAGCACCGGGCAGCAGGCGCGTGCCAGGCAGTACCGGGATACGGAGGGCCACATAGCCCGGCGCAGCGGGCCGCGGGCTCCGGCCCCGACCACCAGCAGGTCCTCGGGCTGATCGGCGACCTCCAGCAGGACCGTGCCCGGTTTGCCGTATACGACGAGCCGCTCCAGCGGTACCCCCGGCCCGGCGCTCCCGAAAGCGGCATCGAGAGCTTCGGTGAGACGGTCGGCGGCCATGCTGCGCCAGGCGGTCCTGGGCGCCGGGCAGACCCCGCCGCGATGGGGGATGTCGCCGCCCGGCGGTTCCCAGGCCAGCACGGCCCACAGTGCGGCGCCGGTGACGCGTGCCACCGAAGCGGCCCGATGCAGAGCGGTCAGACTGCCCAGCGAACCACTCACTCCCGCCACGACGCGGTTGCCAGGTCTGTTCATGGGGTCAACTCCTCGCCCTGTGCCGTGTCACTCGCTCCATCGAAGCGCCTCCGACGAAGCGATCGCGAGGCATTGGCACTTCCCTTGCGCAGGGAGGGGGGACCCTGACGATTCCATGACACCGACCGGCCGACCGGCCGACCGCCGACGCGGGACAGCCTGTCGCGGCAGCCGACACGCCTCCTGAGCCGTCGGCCGCGCCAGGTGCCGATCGCCTGCTCAGAGGAGGTGGATTGAGATACTCCGGCCATGGATGCTGAGACGATGAGTAGCGGAACGCGACCGGACGGGGCGTTGCCTGGGCGGGCCACGTCGGCGCACGCCGCAGGTTGGGTGTTGCGTTCCGCAGTGATAGCGGACATCGAGCCGATCGCGGAGTTGCGGGCCGCAGTCATGCGCGCGGACTTGGAACGCCTTGGGCGCTACGACGAGCACCGGGTACGGCAGCGGCTGCGGGACTCCTTCTCCCGGCGGTACACGTCGATCATCATGGTCGACCGCGAACTCGCCGGGTGCGTCACGATCCGGCCCGCCGACGGCAGGCAGTGGCTGGAGCACTTCTACCTTGCTCCGCACCGACAAGGCCAAGGACTGGGATCCGCCGTCTTGCGCACGGTGCTGGAGCGGACCGACGCGCAGGGCATGACCGTGGGCTTGAACGTCTTGCAGGGCAGCGCCGCCCGTCGGCTCTACGAGCGCCACGGGTTCGTTGTGGAAGCCCAGGACCCGGTCGATGTCTTCATGATGCGTCCACCGGGGACGCTGGCGAGCACCCCCGCGAACGCCCTGACGCCAGGTCAGCTGCGCACCTAGCGAACGCGTTCGGCTACGCCACCAGCCCCACTGCCCACCAGCCTCACTGCCCACCAGCCCCACTGCCCAACTGCCAGGCCAGAGCGCACCCCCCGATCTCCCTCGCGGGCCGCGCCGATACCCCGTAGAGCCGGCCGGCAAGAGGCACCTCATCGGACACGCCACCACGGTGGAGCACGCGATCGGCTCTCGCGAGGGCCGATGGGGCGGGGAGACCACGAGCCGCGGTCTCGATGTGTGTCGATGCCCCCGACGGAACGGATCACTCCTCGCCGAGCCCGGCCTCCTCCAGGTCCAGACTGCGTTGCAGACGGCGCCGGGTGGTGTCGCTGATGTGGTTCTCGGCGTACAGCCGCTGCAACTGGGCGGATTCGGCGGCTATCACGGTGCGGCGCAGGGCCCGGTAGGTGGTCGCCGACGCCCAGGGGGAGGAGGCGGTGTCGTCGTCCTGGTCGGCGTCGGCCTGGTCCAGTCGGGCCAGCAGTCCGCGGCGCAGTTGGTCGATGAGCGGGGTGGGTGCGGCCTCGGCCGCCGCGAGTTCGTCCAGGCAGGCCAGGCCCGCGGTGGCGAGACCGGCGCGGGCACGGGCCTCTTCGCGGGCGGTGTGCTCCGGTTCCAGGGCGATTTTCGACCAGCGGACGACCGGGGCGAGAGTGAAGCCCTGGAGGACGAGGGTGAAGACGACCACGCCGGTGGTGAGGACGAGGATCAGTGAACGGTGCGGCAGCGGACTGCCGTCGTGCGTGGCCAGGGGGATGGACAGCGCGGCGGCCAGCGGCATCACTCCGCGGGTACCGGCCCATGAGACCACCGTGGGGATGCGCCAGGTGACCGCCCCGTTGCCGCGGCGGCGCTGCATGACGGCGGAGAGCGGAAGGACCCCGAGGAGCCGGACGGCGATCACGGTGCCGGCCACCGCCAGCACGCCGAACGGCCAGGTGTACTCATCAACGGTCAACTGGCTGACGAGTGCGGGGAGTTCCAGGCCGATGAGGGCGAAGACGACGCTCTCCAGGAGGAAGACCACCGTGCCGTAGACGGCATGCACCTGGAGGCGGATGGTGGCGTTGGTGAGCTTGTGCCCAGTGCTGCCCAGTACCACCCCCGCGACCACCACCGCGGTGACGCCCGAGGTGTGCAGATCCTCGGCGAGGACGTACGACGCGTACGGGGTGACCAGGGCGATCACCGTTTCCAGGATCGGGTCCTCGGTCCGTCGCCGGATCAGCGCCACCACGGCCGCGACGCCGCCGCCGACCAGCGCCCCGCCGCCGCCCAGAAGCAGGAACTGACTGCCGGCCGCGGGCAGACTGACCGCATGGGCGGCTATGGCGGTGCCCACCGCGACCTTGAACAGCACCAGGCTGGTGGCGTCGTTGAAGAGGCTCTCGGACTGGACCAGCACCTGGATGCGCGGCGGCAGCGCGATCTTGCGGCCGAGGGCGGTCACCGCGACCGGGTCGGTACTGGCCAGCACCGCACCCAGGACGAACGCCATGGTGGGGGAGAGCGGAGTCACCGCGGCGGCCACGGCACCCACGGCGGCCGCGGTGGCCAGTACCAGGCCGAACGCGAGGACCGTCACCGGCCGCCACACCACCCGCAGTTCGCGCCACGGGATCTCCTCGGCCGAGGCGTACAGCAGCGGCGGCAACACGAGCACACTGATCGTTTCGGGCGCGATCCGGACGGCCGGTAATCCGGGCAGTACGCCGATGAGGAGGCCGCCGACGACGAGCAACGAGGGGGCGGGGATACGCCAGTGGCGAGCGCCGGTGGCCACCAACGTGGCGAACACGACGAGAAGGAGGAGGGCAGTAAGGTCGGTCACGGACTTGTCTCCGGTGGCTTCGGTGTTGCAGAACCGCCGCCGACCAGACTTCCCGGCACTCCACCGGGAAACCTACCGTGTGTTGTCGCGTCACTGCCACGGTCTTAACGCACCGCGCTGCATTCGGCCCGGAGACATGGCGCACGGCGGCCGTTCGGTGGCCCGATACGGCGACGGGCAGCCGCGAGGCGGGCTCGCGTGGCACATGCGAGCCCGCCTCGGTCCGGGCATCAGGTCTTGAACGTGAAAGACCTGTTCAGAAAGATCTGTCAGCGGATCAGGTCCTCATCAGAAGATGATGACGACGCGGTCGCCACGGCGCCGCCAGCGGTAGCCGTCGTCCCCGCATCCGCGTCCGTAGTCACCCCAGTCTCCGCAGTCGCGGCCGTGACGGTCCCGATCGGTCCTACGGTGGCGGGGGAAGAATGCCTTGAAGGTCATCTTCGCCTCCTGTGCGTCGAACTTCGTCGCGGCTACCCCGGATCGATGACGATTCGGCGCGCCCGCCGAGGCGGCCCCTTGAGGTTCGTTCCGGCTGAACGCTCCGGCCGCGACGCTATAGACATTACGGCGGGCTCATGACACTAACAATGACTTTATGTGAAATTTCAGGCAAAAACGGCTAATGGTGATGTGGTGCGGTGCGGTCCGGGTACTGGGGCTGGTGCCCGCTGATGCTGCCGCCGGACGAGCCGGCGGCGGGCGTGGCAGGTGATGGCAGGCGATTGCCGCGCGGGTCAGCTTGCGGAAGCGGGGTTGGGTGGCAGGTGGACCGTCATGATCAGGTTGCAGGTTTCGGTGCCTGAGCCGCGGTAGGCGTGCGGGGCGTCGCTTTCGAACGTGGCGGTCTGGCCGGCTTCGACGGTGTGCTCGACGCCGTCGACGATCAAGGTCATCCGGCCGGAGGTCACGCTGACGGTTTCCACGACTCCGGCCTGGTGGGGGTGACTGGGGTATTCCTCATCCGGCTCCAGTTGCCAGCGCCAGACCTCGACGGGGGCCGGGCCCGAGGTCGTCAGCATGAGTCGGGCCTCGCTGCCCCGCGCTCCGGTCCACAGTGGTGCCACGGCGTCGGCGGCTGTGACGCGGACGCGCCCTTCGGGCGGCCCCTGCATCAGGGTGGATACCGAAATGCCGAGGGTGTCGGCCAGCCGCACCAGGGTGGCCAGGTTGGGATTGCCCTGGGCTTTCTCCAGTCCCACCAGTGCGCCCTTGCTGACTTGGGCGCGCCGGCCGAGCTCGTCCAGGGACAGGCCCGCGCGGAGGCGGGCCGCCTTGACGTTGTGCGCGACCGCCCGCAGGGCTGCGGCTGTCTCGGCCACCTGATCACCATCCTCGCAGCTGAACGATCTGAACTGAGCGATTCGAACTCTCGGAACGAACTGACTCCGAGCTATTTGAATGCACCGCTCGGTCGTTTGGTTGACACCGCCCGGTCGGTCCATTGTACGGTTCGGTCGTTCCAATGGAAAGTAAGGGATGTGTCGTGATCGCTCTGCTGCTCGCCCTCGGCAGCTCACTCGCTTACGGGTGCGCCGACTTCCTCGGCGGCCTTGGCGCCCGTAAGGCTCATGTGCTGCGTACCGTGATGATCGCGGCGCCGGCCAGTCTCGCGGTCGAGCTGCTGCTGTGGCCGGTGCTCGGCGCGTCGTTCAGCCCCGGGGCCCTCGGTTGGGGCGCCGCCTCGGGGGTCGCCTCGGCCGCCGCGTTCGCCCTGCTCTACCGCACCCTGGCGATCGGTCCGATGAACGTGCTGTCGCCTGTGACCGCGCTGGTTTCCGCCGCGCTGCCCGTCGGCGTGGGGCTGCTACAGGGCGAGCACCTGGCCGCCGCCGGACTGGTGGGCCTACCGCTCGCACTGGTGGCGGTGGTGCTGGTCAGCGCCGGGCACGGCGCGGGTTCGGCGCGCCCTTCCCGTACTGCGCTGCTGCTGGCATTCGGTGCGGGCGGCGCCATCGCCCTTCAACTGGTCTGCCTGCACCAGGCGCCGTCTGACAGCGGGGTGGCTCCGCTGATCATGGGCCGGGCAGTCTCCTCGGCCGTCACCCTGGCCGCGGCGGGGCTCATGCGCCGCAAGCTGGGCTCCGAGCGGCCCGCGTACGGAGTCTCGGCAGCCGCCGGTGTGCTGGACTCCGTGGCCAACCTGCTCTTCCTGCTCGCCGCCCGCAGCGGGGACCTCACCGTCGTCGCCGTGGTCACCGCCCTCTACCCGGCCGGTACGGTCCTGCTCGCCCGCGGCGTACTCGCCGAGCGCATCCACCGCGGCCAACTCGTCGGCCTGGGCACCGCCGCCATCGCCGTCAGCCTCCTCGCCCTGACCTGAGGAAGCCCCCGGCCTGAGCAGGCCCTCGGACCTGAGGAAGCCCCCCGGCCTGAGCAAGTCCGCAGCCCACCCCACCACCGAACCAAGGAGAACAGCAAGGAGAACAGCACGGTGGTTCACCTGGGGGACGCCAGTCGGGACGAAGCTGCCGAACGGTAGACCTGGATCGCCGAAGGCCACGACGTCGGACGGCTGAGCGGCAACGCCCGCCCAGTCACCCGCCCCTCGCCGTCCTCACCCACTCCACCTCCCACCCACTCCACCTCCCGCGGATCCCACCTCTTCGCCTGCGACGGACCCCACCTCCGTGCTTGCGACAGACACCATCTCGGCGCCTGAAAGCCGTGCCACCCCCCCCATACACAGGAAACGGAACCCCGCCCATGCCTGCCTTCCGCCTCACGTCCGCCGTCGCAGACGCCTTCCCCGACACCCTCATCGCCCTGGTCACCGCCACCGGCCTGCGCGGCCGCGAATCCTGGCCCCACACCGCCGCCGCCCTGGAGGAACTGGAGCAACAGCTCGCCGACGGAAACTGGCGTCCGGCCGACGAGACCGACCCCCGCATCGATGCCTGGCACGCCGCCTACCGCTCCTTCGGTACCAACCCCCGCCGCATCCGCCCCAGCGTCGACGCGCTCGGCCGCCGCCTCGCCAAGAAGGGCACCCTGCCGCGCATCACCCCGGCCGTCGATGCCTACAACGCCGTCTCCGTCCGTCACGGCCTGCCTGCCGGCGCCTTCGACCTGGACCACGTCACCGGCGACGTCGTCATCCGCCACGCGGACGGCACCGAGTCCTTCACCCCGCTCGGCGAACCCGACACCGTCGAGCACCCCAAGCCAGGCGAGATCATCTACGCGGACACCACCGACGTTCTGACCCGCCACTGGAACCACCGCGACGCCCACCGCACCCGCGTTACCGAGGACTCCACCCACGTCACCTTCGTCCTGGAAACCCTCCACGCCACCCGCGACGGTCAGCTCCTCACGACCGCGGCGGAGGAACTCCAGACCCTCCTCACCCCGCACGCCGAACGGACCGCCGTGCACTACCTCAGCCCGGCAGACCCCCAGGTCACCGTCTGAGCCGCAGGGTGCGGGCGGTCATGTCGACGGCCGTGAATTCCAAGACGCCGCATTCCAGCGACGCACAAAGGACAGGGCCTGTCCTGAAATGCCCTTACGGTGGAAAACGTCCGCACGGGGCAAATCAGGAGGTTCTACATGAAAATCGCTGTTCTCGGGACTGGTGGCGGTGCCCGCGCCCATATCGCCAAGCTCGCCGAACTCGGCCACGAGGTGGCCGTCGGCACCCGCGACCCCCAGGCCACGCTGGCCCGCACCGAGCCCGACATGATGGGCAACCCGCCCTTCAAGCAGTTCCTCGCCGACCACCCCGGCATTGAGCTGCACACCTTCGGCGACGCCGCGGCCACCTCCGACGGCCTGGTGATCAACGGCATCGACGGCCACAACGCCGTGACCGCCCTGTCCGCCATCGCCGACCAACTCGCCGGCAAGACCCTGATCGACTACGCCGTTCCCTACATCTACAAGCCGGACATCGAGCGCCCCTGGCCCACCCCGTGGGGCGTGAACCCGATCCTCGACCCCTGCGACAGCGACAGCCTGGGCGAGCAGATCCAGCGCGCCCTGCCGCGGACGGACGTCGTCAAGGCGTTCGTCACCCAGGAGCAGGCCACCGTCGTCGCCCCGAAGGCCATCGGCGACGGCGACCACACGATGTTCATCGCGGGCGCGGACGCCGAGGCCAAGCAGCAGGTCACCGGCCTGCTGCGGGCCTACGGCTGGACCGACGTCCTCGACCTCGGCCCGCTGATCACCGCCCGCGGCATGGAGATGTACGCCCACATGCACGGCGCCATCGGCATGGCCCTCGGCTTCGGCACCCACTTCGGCATCAAGGTCGTGCGCTGACCATGACCACGCAGACCGACGGCCCCCTGAACGGCACGATCATGTGCCACGCGATGTGGGCCCGCGACGGCCGCGCCCTGGCCGACTTCTACGCCACCGCCCTGGGCACCACGGTGTCCCGGACCTACCCCGACGGGCAGGGCAACGAGGCCGCCTGCGCCTTCTACGTGAACGGCGCGATGTACCTCTTCTATACGTCCGAGTCCTTCACGGCCCCCACCTGGCCCGAGGAAGAACTGCCCTTCCACATGGACTTCGCCTTCCCCGATGTCGCGGCGGCGGAGCAGCGGCTGTTGGAGAGGGGCGCCACCAAGCCGGCCCACCAGCCAGGCGGAAAGCACTGGACCGTCCTGCTCGACCCGTCCGGCCAGCCCTTCTGCATCCACGGCACCCACTGACACCGCAGCACACCATGACCGTTCGGCCCGCCGGATCGATCTGGTACCCGGATGGCGGCTCCAACGTCCCCAGTCGGTAGACGCCCCCGACCAGCCGAGATCGCCGGCCCTATGCGCGTGCCGCCGCGTCCGGGCCCGCGTTCTCCACGACGGGGGCGTGCCTGTCTTCCGGGAGGCCGGTGTGCACGCGGCCGTCCTCGGCGAGCACCACGACGGAGTCGCCGGCGCTCAGCGACAGGGGTTCGGTCTTGGATGGATTGAGGACGACTCCGTACCTCGGCGGTACGTCGCTCTGCCCGGCGAGCCGGTACCCGAGGGCGGTCTCGCCGCGCTGCCGGGCGGCCTCGACGACCGTCGCGAAATTCACCGACTCGCCGGGAACGACGTAACTGACGGCCGGCTTGAGGTAGATCTCCGAACCCGCCGGGTCGAAGAGGTCGCTGAAGACGGCGTACAGTTCCCGGTCCTCGGTCAGCTGTGTCAGCAGGAGACTGATTATTTTGGTGCTGACGATGAAGTCGTCGGCCTTGGTCACCTGGGCGATCTCGCGGTTGGCGTCGCTGTTCATCTCGGTGACGATCGAGTACGGGCAGTCGGACCGGGTGGCGATGTCCCGTAGGTGAAGCAGCGTCACCAACGTGCGGTCATCGGACCGTTCGGGGTCGATGTCGTCATCGGTCAGGACGATGATGTGCCGGTAGCGGCCCAGGTCCAATGACTCCAGCGACGGGCGGAGCGTCGGCTCACAGGGTTTGAAACCCACCGTGAGGTTCTCCACGCCGGCGTCCTGGAAGTCTTCGGCGGGGCGGCGCGGGGCGGCGATGTCGATCAACGAGCCCGGCTCCACCAGGCAGTCCAACAGCGTGATGATCTTTGCCCCGCGGGAGTTCCAGCCGATCACCAGGGTCCGGTCCGGTTCCGGTGACCGGGCCGGAGTCGAGGTGATCGCCGACTTGATCAGGGTGGGCCGGGCGTTCGCCAACCGGATGACGAGGTCGTCCTCGGCGAGCACCAACACCTTGTCGGCGGGCCCGATGACCGTGTCCATCGGAGGGTTGACCAGGGTGTCGCCGGCGGCCGTGCGCAACCCCACCGGAGCGCCGAGGTCGAATGTGTTGAGCGCCTCCCCATAGGTGATGCCGTGCAGTGCCTTCGCGGCGAAGGGGTAGATCTCGTTGCCGGTGAAGCTGAGGATCTCGTCGAAGACCGTGGACAGGCCGGACTGGCGGTGCGACTGCACGATGAGCCGTACGGCGATGTCGTCCGCGTCGATCACCAGCGCGGTGTCGCCCGCCGCCAGTCGGGCCGCGGCGAGGTTGGGGGAGTTCTGTACTGCGGCGACGACATGGGGCCGCCGACTGCCCTTCCAGGGGCGGCTGTTGAGGAGCAGCAGCGCCTTGATGACGTCGGTGTCGCTGTCGTCCCCTACCGGCGGCAGCACCATGACCGACTTCGCCGAGTCCAGGCTCGTCAACTCCAGATCCGCCCGCTGGAGGGGGCTCCCGGAACGGCAGATCACCCGGGTGCGCCCGGTGTCCGGCACCCGGCGGCGGATCTCGTCCTCCATCTGGACCTTGTCACGGTCGGCGAGGATGACCACGCACGACCGGCGTTCGCTCTGGTTGGCCTCGACGAGCTCCGCGATCACCGTGAACACCTGCTCGGACCAGCCCAGCACGATGGTGTGCCCGCGCTCGATCAGTCGTGATCTGCCCTTGCGCAGCTCCTGGATCCGGGCTTCCAGTCCCGTCGTCAGCACACCGATGAGCGCGCTGACGATGAAGATCCCGCCGATGGTCACCAGGAGCATGAGCGCCAGGAACACCGGCCCGCCCGAGTCCCCGCCCATGTGCCGGGATCGAGCGTCCGCAGCAGACTCATCCAGGCGACGCCCGGCCAACCGCCGTTCTCCCCGGCGTCCTTGCGGGCAAACAGGGTCACCAGTGCGGTCACCGCGACGATCAACGCCACCGAGGCCAGGCCCAGCCAGCCGATGAGGGCCGGCGTCCCCCGGTCCATCGTGGCGTCGAACCAGTACCGTAACCGGTCCCGCAACCTCGTACGTGCCACCGAAATCCTCACCCTCTGCCGTAGGCGTGCTGCCTACCCGCACGCGTTCCCCGTCATCCACCAAGTGCAGAGCATTCAACCGTGGTGCGTGACGCCGTCGGCGTGGGGGTAGTGCCTGTCGCCCAGTCGGCCCGCATGTGGACGCAGTGCCATCGGTGCCTGCGGAGGGTACTCCGGCCCGGCGCATCATCGGCGCCGGGCCGGGTGGATCGGGGCTCAGCGCATGTCGGCCGGGCGTTCCGTGCCGGCGAACGGGAACCGGCGGCGGAAATCGTCGGCGGCGTCCTCAAGGGTGCAGAAGGTGACGCCCGCGTGGCCGCCGACGTACTCGATGAAGCGCTCCAGCATCAGCAGGACCTGGGGACGCCCGCTGACGTCGGGGTGGAGGGTGACCGGGAGGACGGCGTAGTCGAGTTCGCGGTGCACCCAGTCGAACTGGTCGCGCCAGGTCTGTTCCAGCTCGCGCGGGCTGACGAAGCCGTGACTGTTGTGGGCGTGCTTGTTGAACATCATCGGAGGGAGGTCGTCGACGTACCAGTTGCCGCAGAATTCCACCAGGTCGACCTCGCTGCCGTGGATGAGCGGCTTCATCCAGTCCTTGGCTTCGCGCGAGTAGTCGATCTTCGTCCAACTGTCGCCGACACGGGCGTAGAAGGGCGTGAAGTCACGGTAGTTCTGACTGTGGTCGTAGGAGAAGCCGTACTTGTGCAGCAGTTCCGCGGTGTGGGGGGACATCTCCCACCACGGCGCTACGTAGCCACGGGGGCGGCGGCCCGTGTACTCCTCGATCAGCTCGACGCACTTGGCCAGGACGTCCTCCTCCTGACGCGGCGTCATCGCGATGGGGTTCTCGTGCGAGTAGCCGTGCGCGCCGACCTCATGGCCAGCCTCGACGATCATCCGGGTCTGCTCGGGGAACGTCTCTATCGAGTGGCCCGGGACGAACCAACTGGTGCGGATCCCGTAGCGCTCGAAGAGCGTGAGCATGCGGGGGATGCCGATCTCGCCGGCGAAGACGCCGCGCTGGATGTCGTTCGGGGAATCCGCACCGCCGTACGAGCCGAGCCAGCCGGCGACGGCGTCGACGTCGACGCCGAGGCAGATCTTGATGTCCTTGGTCATGGGAGGACCTTTCGGTAGCACTGTGTGGAGCCGCAGCGAAGCGGGAGGGTGCAAAAGAGCAGGCGGGAGGCGGGTCAGGAGTAGCTGTCCAGGGCACTTCGGACCCGGGCGGTGGCTGCGGCGAGCGCGGTCCGGTCGCCGTCGGTCCACTCGCGCTCGTCGCGGCTGTGGACCGACAACCAGCCGGTCATGGCCCCTTCCCGGACGACCGGGCCGAGCAGTTGGGCGTGCACGCCGTACACGTCGATGAGTGCCTGTGGGGGGTGGGGGGCCGTGCGGAAGTGCGGCTGGACGAGTGGGGTCCGGTGCTGTTCCAACCACTCGACGGTGTTGAGTCGGCGTTGGTCGAGCGAGGCGTCGCGGCGGATGGACCGTACGCCGGGGCGCAGTGCCTCGGCCGCTGTGAGGTCGACGTGCAGGCCGTGTTCCGGTACGTCGAGACGTAGCGTGGTGCGGTCCGCACCGGTCGCGGAGAGCAACTCGCGTACGGCTTCTTGTAGTTGGGACCGTAGGCTGCCGGTGCGCAGCAGGGTGCCCCAGCCGGGCAGGGCGGGAGCGGCACCGACCAGGTCCAGGGTCTTCCACAGGGTCGCTGTGACGCTGTCGAAGACCGGGAGTTGGAGGGCGTCTTCGAGCGGCGCGGCGAGGTGGGCGCCGTGGACGTTGGTGCACACGACGGCCACCGCGTGGGTGCCCTGGGCGGCCGCCTTGATCTGGCGTGCGACCCGGTCCGACGGGACACGGGCGAAGGAGGCGTTGTCGTCGATGCCGAGCGGCTCGGCGACCAGGCATTCCACACCTTCGGCCAGGTAGGTGGCGGCGATGCGGTCGGCCACGTCCTGCGTGTAGGGCAGGGCCAGGCCGAGGCGGGTCACCCCGTACGCGGCACAGGCGTCGAGCAGGGCGAGCGTGGAGGTCGTCGCGGGGATGCCGGTCTCGGTGGTGATGGCCGCGCACAGCGCCCGGTCGCGCTCGGGGCCGAGCCAGGAGCCCGAGGTGCCGTTCCAGGCGATCACGTCGACCTCGGCGTCGCCGAGCAGCCGCGCCGCGGCGAGCATCGGCTCGATGTCGAACTGGGCGTCGGAACCGTTGTCCAGGGCGATCCGGGTGGCCGGGACCCGGGCGAAGTGGGCGCTCGCCAGTCCGCTCCCGTGCAGCAGCGCGGCGGTGACGGGTTCGAGGCAGGTGTTGGAGGACGGGGTGAGCATTCCGATGCGATACATGTCTGGGGGCCTTCTCCGCGTCTCCGGCGCTGTTCTGCGTCGGTGTCGCTGCGTCGGTGTCTTTGTGCCGGCGCCTTTGTGCCGGCGCCTTTGCGTCGGCGTCTTTGTGTTGGTGTGTTGGTGTCTCTGTGCCGGTGTCTTTGTGCTGGTTTCTTTGTGTCGGGATCGCTGCGTCTGTGGCTCGGCGTCAGACGGCAAGCCGCTTGCTGTAGTCGAGGAACAGGGACGCGGCCGTGAACAGCACTCCGGCGCCGACGAAGTAGAGCCGCGCCCAGGTGTAGGAGCCGGTGCCGCCGACGATGAAGCCGACCACGATGGGCGTGACGATCCCGGCGATGTTCCCGGCGAGGTTCATCGCGCCGCCGACCACACCGGCGTTGGCCCGTCCGGCGAGGATCGAGGGCAGCGACCAATACAGGCCGGCCCAGCGCAGGAAGAACAGCACCACGGAGAGCAGCGCGACCGCGGTCATCGCGTCCGGGACCAGGACGACACCGAGCATCCCGGCGACGACGGCGCATCCGGCGATGCCCATCAGGGTGCGCATCACGGTGTCGACCCGTCCGCCGCGTGCCTGCCAGCGGTCGGAGAGCCAGCCACCGCAGAGTTCCCCGACGAAGCCCGCCCCGAAGATCACCAGCGTGGACCAACCAATGGTCTGGATCTTGAAGCCCTTGGCCTCCGAGAGGTACAGCGGACCCCAGGTGAGCAGACCGTAGAAGACGCCGTTGAAGCCCATCCAGCCCAGGCACATGGCCCAGAACGCGCGGTGGCGCAGGTACGGCAGCAGTCCCGTGCGCCGGTCGGTGGGGGCTGCCGCGTCCTCCTCGGCGTGCGCCTGCTCGACGTAGTCGGCCTCGGCGCGGTTGACGCGGGGATGGTCGGCGGGGCGGTTGCGGATGAAGTGGGCGGCGAACAGGCCGGCCGCGACGGTGGCGGCGCCCACGGCGAGGAAACTGATCCGCCAACTGCCGGTCCAGGCAATCAGCGTGGAGATCGTGATGCCGCCGATGGCGGCGCCGAGCGGGGCGCCGCCGTCGAGCAGGACCGCGCCCCGGCCACGCTCCCGGGCCGGCAGCCACTGCGCGTTGAGCTTGCCGCCGGCCGGCATCACCGGAGACTCGGCCGCGCCCAGCAACAGCCGGAAGCCGAGCAACGAGCCCATGCCGGAGGCGGCCGCGGTCAGTGCCTGGGCCGCTCCCCAGCCGATGCAGGAGGCGGAGACCATGGCGCGTGAGCCGAACCGGTCGACCAGCCAACCACCGGGGATCTGCATCAGCGCGTACGTCCAGAAGAACGCACTGAGGACGAGGCCGGTCGTCTGCTTGGACAGCCCGAGGTCCTTGGTGATCAGTGGGAGTGCGACCGAGACCGAGCCGCGGTCGATGTAGTTGAGGGCCACGATGCCGAGCAGGAGGAGGAACATCGCCCAGCGGGTCCGTGTGGGGCGGGAATCGTCGTGTCCGGTGGTTTTGGCGGCGGCCTTTCGCGCCGTGAACATACTCATGCCAAGCCCTCGATTCGCCTGGTCAGAAGGGGTGAGCAGGACACACAGAGGCGACGGCTCCGCGTTTTGGTATACCAAAGGATGCGGACGCCTCGGGGGCGCGTCAAGGGTTTGGTATACCGTGACACTTCCGAAACCTGGCGGCACATCAGACCTGGAGGGAACGTGGACCGGACCGAATCGGGGGCACGGAGGGCGGACGCCACCCCCACCAGCCCGATGTGGTTGCGAGATCAGGTCCTGGAAGAGCTACGCAACAAGATCGCCACCGGGCGGCTCAAGCCAGGCGACCGGTTGGTGGAGCGGGATCTGGCCGACGGCTTCGGGGTCTCCCGCGTCCCGGTCCGTGAGGCGATCCGTATTCTGCTCAACGAGGGCGTCCTGGAGGCCCTCTCGCCGCGCCGCATCGTCGTCAAGGAGATGTCCCGACGCGACGTCGAGAACCTCTTCGACATGCGCGAGGCCCTGGAGGTGCTCGCCACCCGGCGCGCGACCGAACGCGCCACACCGGAAGGGCTCAACGAACTCACCCGGCTACTGGAGGCCGCCCGCAAAGCCACCCTGACCGGCCGGGCCGACCGCATCAACCGGGCCAACCTCGCCTACCACCACCAGATCGTGGAACTCGCGGGCAATGAGTTGCTCGCCGCCACGCTGGAGTCCCTTGAGGGCCGGCTGCGTTGGCTCTTCCAGCAGATCGACGACCCGGGCGCCTTGTACGAGGAGCACCGTGCCCTCACCGAGGCGATCGCCTCGCGCGACATCGAGGCGGCGGCCGACGCGTCACTGCGCCACGTTCGCCACTACCGCGCGGTGGCCCTGCGCCTGCTGTTCGACGAGGGCCAGGGCGAGAGTGCGGGCGGGGCCGACTGAGACCCGGGCCGTCTGAGCTCGATTCCACCGGGCAACGATCGCGTTGTTCCGCCGCTACGGCGCGCGGCACTCCGGGGGCGGCGGACGGTGCCGTGGGTGCGGCAAGAACGGCCAAAAGGCTTGACCGCGCGGTGAGTTGGGGGTCGATACTCGTACGGCGGGGCTGGCGAAGAGAAGACGGGGGCTGCCGGTGGGCGCGTGGGGGGACGGCGAGACACAACGGGCCCGGGAGTTGGCCCGGGAGGCCGTGCGGCGCCTGGCGCCGGAGGAGTTGGCGCTCTTCGAGGAGACGGCCCAGGCATACTTCGACGATCCGAGGCGGGAGCACCGGAAGGCCCGGCAGGAGCCGCTGGGGATCGGCATCGATGCCGTCGTCATCGGGACGCTGACGCAGTTCGCGCTGCCGGTCGCAGCGGCCGTTGCGGGGAACATCGCCACCGATGTCATGCGCCAGGAGCGGCAGCGGGGTTGGTGGCGGCGCCGGGCGCGGCGTGACGCCGGCGAGGCCGGCGGTGCGGACAACCCGTTCGCCGCGCCCGGCGCCGCACGCGCCGTGGAACAGAACGGGCAGCGGAACGGCCGGGAGGCCCCCCGCGCCGAGGATCTGGAGCGACTGCGGCGGATCGCCTATGACCGTGCCACCGCCCTGGGACTGCCGCCCGCACAGGCGACGCTGCTGGCGGACGCCATCCTCGGCGGGGTACAGGCACCGCCGCCGGCCGCAGACGGGGAGGAGAACACCTCATGAGCGGTGCGCCGCCTTCCGGGGTCGGCGCTCCCGTGGGCATGCCGCATCCCTTCCGGATGCCGTCGGGGACTTCGTTGCGGTTCGCGCTGCTCATCTTGAGCACGACCACAGCCATGGCGGCGGCCTTGGGCGGGGTCGCCGGCACAGCCGCCTACTTCGGGCTGGGCGGCGATCTGGGCAGCATGACCGAAGCCGTCACCTGCGCAGCAGCGAACTTCCACGACACGGCCACCCACCCCGGCGACCCATCCGCAAGTGCCTGATGCCGAACTTCGGCAACGAAACCGCCATGGAATTGTCGGCCCTGGGGGCACTGTGGCTGGCCGTCGGCGTCGTCTACTGGTTGCTGCCGGTCTACCGGCTCCGCCGGCGCCGACTGCGGCCCTTGCCGACCACGGGATGCACCGACATCCGGGGAACGCTCGACGAGCTGGTGGCACTGGCAGAGCTGCGGTGCCGGGTGTGCTTCGTCGTCGACTGGCGCAACCCTGCCCCCACCGGGCTCGCCTTCGGCCGGGTCGGTCGGCGCTACGTGATGCTCAGCGCCGGACTGCTGCAACTGCACCGGCGGGATCCCGGGGCCTTCCGCGCGATAGTCCTCCACGAACTGGCGCACCTGCGCAACCGGGACGTGGACATCGCCTTCCTCACGCTCATCTGCTACCGGCCGTTCGTCGCAGCCGTCGCGGTTCCCCTTGCCGTCACCGCACCCTTCGCGCTACTGGTCGGGTGGCTGCTGCTGCCCACGAGCCTGCTCTACCAACTGCTGCACGTCCTCACCCAGTGCGCACTCGCGGCCACCGTCGTCCTCACCAGCACCGCGGTGCTGCGCAGCCGCGAACTGTACGCGGACGCCCGGGTCGCCGTCTGGACCCGCGGAGCCCCCTCACTACGACGCGTGCTCGCAGCTCAGTACGGCCTCGAACGGCCTGGGCGCCGCCTCCCCGCCTTCCTGCGCCCGCATCCCACCGCCGCAAAGCGGCTGGCGGCACTGAGCGACCCGCGGCTGCTGTTCGGTTTCGGTCCCCGGGAAGCGTTCGGACTGGCCCTGACCTGCTCTCTCGTCTACCAGCAGGTGGTGGAGTGGACCGAGGCGGCCACCCGGCTCGTCGACCGCGGCGGCCCGCTGACCGCCGTCGTCCCCTCCGTCTTGCTGGGCGGCGGCGTGGCGATGGGCATCTGGCGCGCGACGCTGGCCGCACGCCTGAACCACAGTCGGTGGAAAGACGCCCATCGCACCGGGCTCGCCATGTCGGCCGGGCTCATCGTGGGCACCTTCGGGGACAAGATCCACAACACCGCGCTGGCCCTCGGCGTCGCCGACTCGCTGCCGGTCCAGCTGGCGTGGTGGCTGCTCCTCGGGGTCGCCGGCTACGGATTCGTTCGGTGGAACGAGGCGACCGCACGGGTGTGGGCACCCGTGATGCTGGCCCGCCGGCGTCCCCGGCTGGTGGCCGTCGGCGGATGCGCGGCCGGCGTGGCGTTGCTGAGCGTCTGGCTGGGACAGGCATACGCCGCCGGTGCTCCGGGCTTCGAGCTGCTGTCGCTGCCGCGCCCGCTGAACCTCCTTCCAACGCCGTTGAACTACCTGGGTTTTGTGTTCTCCACGACCGCCGTGCTCACACCGCCGCCTTGGGTCATCGCGCTGGTCGTGGCCACGGTCGGGATCCCGCTTGCCGCACGGCTCGGCGTACGGCTCTCCGAGCGCACTCGCGCCGAGGCGCCCACCGCAGGGCCCGAACGGTTCCTGCTCCAGGCCGTCTCGGCCGAGACCTCGGCGACGCTCCTCGCTCCGCCGCGACTGCGCCCCCTGCAAGCCCTGACACAGGGCGTCGCCTTCGGTGCCGCTGCCGGGCTCGGACTGTGGCTGTGGCATCTGGCCTGTGCCGTGGCCTTCCCCTGGGCCATCGAACGGGTCGGCGCGGTCTTCGCCCTCTATGCGGTGGCGTTCGCGGTGTTGCTGCAACTCGCTGTCGGTTTCGTCGTCGCGTGGCGCCAGGCGTGCGGCGAACTGCGTGCTCTGCACGGAATCCTCGGCACCCTCGGTGCGGGGCTGCTGCTGCCGCTGGCCGCCTTCACCGCACGCGAGCACTTCGCCTGTGTGCGGTGGGGCACCGACCACGTGGCCTGCCGAGTGCCGCCCGATCTGGCGCTGGCGGTGACTGCGGCACCGAGGATCACGGCCTGGACCGTGGCCCTGGCCTTGCTGCTCATCCCGGCCTGGGTCGGCCTGCGCGACCGCGCGCCGCATGCCGACCGCCCCACCGGCACCGGCGCGGGCACCAGCACCGGCACAGGCACCGGCGCCGGGACGGGCAGCAGCACTGGCACCGGCCCGGCCACGGAAGGCTGACCGAGAGCACTCAAGCACGGCCACGATCCGGCGATCTGAAGGCGGTTCTGTTCCGTCAGCTGTGTCGTCCCCAGTGCCCGCGGTGGACGACTTCGTCCGCAGCACGTCGGCGTTCGGAGCCCCGGGCACTCTGCGCCGGGAGGTCGTCGGCGCGGTAGCCGACCGTGATCCCGCCGATGGGGTCGTACTCGTCGGGAACCCCGAACTCGACTCGGAAGGGCTGTAGTTGTTCGGGCATGACGCCGAAGAAGCAGGCACCGAGTTCTTCGTCGACGGCGGTCAGCAGCATGAGGAGTGCGGCCATCCCCGTGTCGATGTGCCGGCAGATCTTGCCACCAACCCGGCTCCGCCAACCAGGGTTGGCGGATGCTGACGGATCGACACTCCGCGTGCGTACCGGCGGCAGAGATGTGCCTGGGCGCACCGAAGTCAACGACTTGCCGCCCCCGCAGTTTTGTCGTGCGCATGCTTTCGCTACCATCCGGTAGGCCGGTCAATGATGCTCCGCGAGAGGACAGATGATGGACGTTCACGATCGTCTGACACAGGAGCACGCCGAGGCCGCTGCCCCAGGCACCCAGGACACTTTGGGCGAGCAGCGCACCCAAGGCGGGGTCGGCCGCCGGAGGTTCCTCGGCTACGTCCTGGCGGCGCCGACCCTCGCGGTCGCCGCTCAACTGGGCGAAGCGGCGATCGGCACCACTCCGGCGCACGCCGCGACCGCCGCACTCCCCGAGCTGACCGAAATCTTCGACCTCAACGACATGCTCACCGCTGCGGCGCTGCCGACGGCCGCCCTCATCACCATCCACGTACACGCCGACGGCACGGCCTCGTTCGCCCTGCCGCGCGCCGAGGTGGGCCAGGGCATCACCACCTCCACCGCAATGCTGATCGCCGAGGAACTGGACCTGCCGCTGGAGAAGATCCGCGTCACCCTCGCGGACGCACGCCCGGAGCTGCTCTTCAACCAGCTCACCGGCGGTTCCAACACCACCATCTCCACCTACACACCGATCCGCGTCGCCGCGGCGATCGCCAGGAAGCGCCTCCTGGAGGCCGCGGCCGACCTGCTCGGCGCCGGGATATCCACGCTGACCAGCAAGGCCGGTGTGATCAGCGCCCCGAACGGCAGGAGCGCTACCTACGGTTCGCTCGCGGAGAAGGCCGCGAGCCGGACGACCGTACGGGTCGCCACCGACCTCAAACCGCGCTCCGACTTCTCCGTCATCGGCACCGCACGCAACCGGGTCGACGCGCGGGAGAGCGTGACCGGCCGCAAGCAGTTCGCCATGGACCTGCACGTGCCGGGCGCATCGCCGGCCATGGTGTGCCGCCCGCCCACGATCAACGGCACGGTGCGGTCGGTGCAGAACCTCGCGGCGGTACGGGCGATGCCTGGCGTCACCGACGTCGCGACCATCTCGACGGGCGTGGCGATACGCGCCCGCACGTTCGGGCAGTGCATCGACGCGGTGCGCGCGCTCAAGGTGGACTGGGGCCCGGGGACGGCGGAACGGGCGTCCGACGACACGGTCCTGCGTGAGCTGAAGGCGGCGGAAGTCCCGCTCGTGGTACCGAAGTTGGACCCGCTGGCCAAGACCGTCGAGGGTTCCTTCACCTTCCACTTCGCCAGCAACAGCGCACTGGAGCCCAACTGCGCGGTGGCCGACGTGCGGTCGGACCGGGCCGAGATCTGGGCGGCTCTGAAGTCACCGATCGTCGCCCAGGAGACCATCGCGGCGAAGCTCGGCCTGTTGCCGCATGCGGTCACGGTGCATGTCACCGAAGGCGGCGGCTCGTTCGGCCGCAAGCTGTTCTCCGATGCCGCACTCGAAGCCGCCGAAACCTCCAAGGCGATGGGCAAGCCGGTCAAGCTCATGTGGCACCGCACCGATGAGTTCCGGCAGGGGCGTACGCATCCGATGGCCACCTCGCGCGTACGGGCGACGTACGCCCTGGGCAAGGTGCTCACGTACGAACAGCGGCACACCTCCGTGTCCACCGACTTCGGCCACGGACTGGGAGAGATCATCACCGCGTCGGCCGCCAGGCTGCCGGTGGGCGACCTCACCTTCTCCGAGACCATCTTCACGCTCACCCAGCAGTCGCCCTACCACCTCGGACTCACCACCCAGCTCCTCAACGAGGTGGACAAGGGCTTCAACACCGGCAGCATGCGCAACATCTACTCGCCCAACGTCCGGTGCGCGCAGGAACTCATCATCGACCGGCTCGCGGACGAGATGGGCAAGGACCGCCTCCACTTCCGCCGGCAGCTCGTCAAGGACGACCGGGCCAGGGCCGTACTGGACAAGGTCGCGGAACTCGGTGACTGGGGACGGCAGCTGCCGGCCGGCATGGCGCAGGGCATCGCCGTACACCCCGAATACCACGGGGTGGTCGCCGTACTCGCCGAGATCGACTGCCGCCCGGAGACCACCGGTCGGCACGTCCCCGACGCCTACACCGGCCCACGCGTCACCAAGGTCGTCTGCGCCGTCGACGTCGGCCTCGCCGTCAATCCGAAGGGCCTTGAGGCCCAGATGATGGGCGGAATCATGGACGGCATCGCCATCACGCTCACCTCGGGTCTGCACCTCAAGGACGGAACGTTCCTGGAGGGCAGTTGGGACAACTACTTCTACACCCGCCAGTGGAACACCCCGCCGGAGCTGGAGATCGTGGTCATGCCGCCGACCAGCGGCAAGCCCGGCGGCGCGGGGGAGTTGGCGGTCGGCGCCGCCTCGGCCGCGGTCGCCTGCGCGTACGGCGCGGCCACCGGCACCATGCCGACGACGTTCCCCCTCAACCACTCCGGCCCGCTCGGCTTCGAGCCGCTGCCGACCGTCCCCCCGATCCCGCAATCGCCGACCGACGGCCTGGACCGCGCCTACTAGAAGCGGCCCGTTGGAAGCGGCCTACTAGGAGCGCAAGGAGCGACCGTGCCCGAACACACCTTCATCCTCAACGGCAAGCCCGTCACGGCGGACGTCGAGGACGATGTGCGGCTGCTGTGGGTGCTGCGCGACGTCCTGGGCGTCACCGGACCGAAGTACGGCTGTGGCCTCGGCGTCTGCCAGGCATGCACCAGCCACATCAACGGCAAGGCGTTCAACCCCTGCTCCGTACCGGTCAAGAACGTCCGACCGGACGACGAGATCACCACCATCGAGGGGCTGCCCGCCACCGTCGGCAAGGACCTGCACCCCATGCAGGAGGCATGGCTGGAGTACGACGTCGCCCAGTGCGGGTACTGCCAGCCCGGCCAGATCATGGCCGCGGTCGCCAAGGTCAAGCAGGCCCGTGCCGCCGGCCACGAGATCACCGAGGCCGACCTGGACGAGATACGCAACGTCTGCCGCTGCGGCACCTACCACCGCATCCGCGAGGCCATCGCGGAGGGGGCCAAGCACTTCTAGCCCAGTCACAGTCCACCGTGGCAGTGGGGGCTGGGTCCGCGCTTCGCGCTTCCGGAAGGATCAGGTTCGGGCGGTCCCAGACACAGTGCAGGCCCGGCGGAAACCGGGCCTGCACCGCGTCGACGGACCCCTGTCGGTCTCTCAGGCGGATGGCTTCCACAGGGTGAGCCGACCCATGTAGCCGGGCGGGTCGAACGGTTGCCCGGTGGGCGTCACTTTGGTGATCTTGAGCATCGCGAGATTGCCCTTGGAGGTGACCGTGCACAGCACGTCGCCCGGCGTAACGGGGTTCTCCTTGATCAGAGCCGTATTGCTGAGTTCCGAGGGCAGCGGAGCGGTGTCAACCGCTTCCCGGCATGCTTCCGGCGTCGTACCCGGGCTCTTGGCAGTGGGGGTCTGGAAGGTCAGATACTGCTGAATGTAGGTGAGTTCGGCGTCGTGGTCGCCGATCTCGCCGTTCGGTGACACCTTGGGTGCGTCCAGGTCGACGGTAATCAACTCGCCAGTGGCAGGCGGGCCGATGACCAATGGGCGGTCCCTGAAGACCGGTTCGTACGGCCGTTTCGGGACCCCGGCCCCGGCCTTCGGGTGCTTCGGGCTCGGCCCGGTGTCCGTGGCCTTGCCGCTTGCGCCGTGGCTCGCACCCGCATGGGCCTTGGCGCCGTTCCCGGACGCATCGTTGCCGGACATTGCCCACACCGCGCCGGCCGCGACGACCAGGGCCACAGCCGCAGCCATGGCCAGCGGGGCCCGTCGACGCCACAGGGGCACGGACGGGGCGGCTTCAGGAGGGACCGACCTGGGCGCGCTCGCGGCCTGAGTGGGTGCGGTGTGAACGGAGCCACCCGGTCCGCCGTCGGAGGGCCCTGATGCCTGTGTGGGCACATAGGTGGCCGGCCGCCGGGGCATGGCGTCCGGCCGGGCCGGCGCCGACTCCGCCAGCGCGCGGTCCGCCTGGCGTTTCCGGTGGGCGATCGCCGCTGCCAGCTCGGTCGGCAGCCAGTCCTTCAGGTCACGTGAGGTGCCTGCCAGCGCCCGCTCGCACAACTCCGCAACCTCGCCCGGCGTGGGACGGGCCGCCGGTTCCGCGGCGAGAGTGCGTGCCAGCAACGTCCGGAGGGCTTCCGGGTAGCCGGACAGTTCCGGCGGTCGCTGGGCGGTGTTGGCGATCTGAGTGGCCATGGTCAGCGCGCCGCCCGCGCCATAGGGATGCCGGCCGGTAGCTGTGACAGCGGCGATCAGGCCGAGGGAGAACACATCGGTGGCCGGGGTCAGTTCGGCCCCGAGGCCGTGCTCGGGCGACATGAACTGCGGGGTGCCGATGAAGCCGCCGCTCCGCGTGAGCTGGGTGGCTTCGGCGGCCCGGGCGATCCCGAAATCGATCACCCACGGCCCGTTCGCGTCGAGCAGAATGTTGCCGGGCTTGAGGTCGCGATGGATGACACCGGCGGAGTGCACGGTCTCCAACGCCCGTGCCACCCGTGCCACCAGCTGGAACGTGGTCGGCAGCGACAGCGGGCCATGTGAATCCAGCACGTCGTCCAGCGCCAGCCCCGGTACGTACGTCGTGGCCAGCCATGGCTGCTCACCGTGGGCGTCGTGGTCCACCACCGGAACCAGGTGATTGCCCCGAACCTGCTGGGCCACCTCCACTTCCCGCTGGAAACGGCGGCGGAACTCCGCGTCGCCCGCGTACTCGCGGCGGATCACCTTGAGGGCAACGGGCTGGTTGCCGCGCGTCTGCGAGAGATAGACGGAGCCCATGCCGCCCTCGCCGATCCGAGCGAGCAGTCGGTAGCCGGAAATCTCCTGTGGTTCGTCCGCCGCCAGCGAGCGCAGTGCGTCGCTGTTGCTGCCTTCGATGGAACCCACCCCCGTTTTACGTGATCACGAACAAGATCGAAATCTTAGCGAACGGTGTGCCCAGGTCCGCCGTGGGCCGTGGTGACCTCGCCTCGCCGCCTGTGAGACAGGACAGACAGGAGAAACAGGGCAGGCAGGACACCTGATGCTCAAGCCTGATAGAGCGCTCAGTTACGCTGACCGCCGCCACATGGCAAACGGGGTCCACGGTTCAGGGTGAAGCCCCCTAGGCCGAATCGACCGTTGCCTGGATCCGGCGCCCCTTCCGTGAGCCCCTTCCGTGAGCACTGTCTGTCGATCGCGAGCGCCGTCCGTGTCTGTCCACACAGGAGGGGTGCGTGTTGACGGCCGACGCGATGGGGAATGCGGTGGTGGTGGGAGCCGGGGTGTCCGGTTTGCTAGCCGCTGAGGTGCTGACGAGGCGGTTCGCGCACCTAGCGGTGGTCGGGCGGGACGAATTCGGTCTGGTGGTGGTCGGTGGCGGTCCGGGGCGGTGACGAGCTACTCGCCGGGTGTCAGCCGCAGCGCATGCAAGGCGACCGAGAGGTCGGCCACCGCCCGGGGATCGCGCAGCGAGCGCCCCGTCAGCGCCTCCAGTCTGTGCAGCCGGTAGCGGACGGTGTTGCGGTGGCAATACAGGAGCTGCGCCGCCGCGGCCGCCGAGCCGGCCGCGGCGAACCAGCACTCCAGGGTCCCCAGCAGGCGGTCCCGCTCGCCGGCCGGCAGCCGCAGTACGCCTTCGAGGACGGCGCGGGCGATCCGCCCCGCCTCGTCCGGAGCCGCTGCCACCAGTAGCGCGGCCGGGCTGTTGTCGAAGCGTGCGATGCCCGAGGGGCGACCGCGTGCACCGGTGAGCGCCAGCCGCGCGAGCCGGAGGGCCCTGGGGGTCTCCCGTAGGTCTCGGTACGAGGGGCTGACGCCTACGCGGACGGCGAGCGATCGCTCCAGGACGCGCACCACCGCCTCATCGGCTCCCGGGTGCTGGACGGCGACCACGCCGACGTGCAGGTCCGGCAGTAGGCGCCAGGCCGACCGCAGTCGTTCGGCGTGGAGGTGTGCCTCGATTCCGGGCAGTGCCTCCCGGCCGGGGCCGGGGACTTCGGCGGCGATCACCACATAGGGTCCGCCGGTCGGCAGGCCCAGTACATCGCCGGCCTCCCAGAGCGTCGTACGGTCGGTGAGCAGGCCGGTGAACAGGGCCTCGACCATGGCCGACCGTTCCCGCTCGCGTTGCAGCACCAGCTCGGAGACCTCCTCGCGGTACGCATCGCTGGCCGCCGCGGCGAGACCTCCGTTCACCCACCACGCGGCCAGGGACATGATCGTTTCGGTGGTGAGGCCCTGGGCGGAGCGGGCTTCGGTGGCGATCGCGGACCACAGGACCTCGGACCCGACGCGGTAGGCGTGCAGCAGCTCGGCCAACGGGGTTCCCTGGCGCGCTCGTTCGCGGCCGGTCTCCTGCGCCGGCGCCATGTCCCCGCCGCGGCCGTCGACGAGCTGCTGGAGCACCTGCTCGCAGTTGCGTCGGCACGATGCCGTCAACTCCTCGAAGGAGACGTGCTCGTCGCCTCGGTAGTACGTCACCTGGGCGCGGATGCGGCGGGCCATTCGGGCGCCCACTTCCTCGGTGCGGGTCAGCAACGAAGCCGCTATGGGGGCGATTTCGGCGGGTGCGTCGGGCGTGCGGCTCATCTCCGCAGGTTACAAAGGGCCGGGTGGGGGAGGGGGTGAATTGTGCCCTGGGACAACAGGGGCAGGTGAGGTGCTGTGCGTCGGCACATGGCCCGCGAGGTGTCCGGCCGCCACGATACGAGGACGTTACCGGCCGGTATCGGGCCGAATTCCGTCGTGTTGCCTCCCCAGGAGGAACTGTGCTCAGAGCCGCAACAACCCGCACCACAAGCACTGCCGTTACCGCAAGCACTGCCGTTACTGCCGACGCCGTGCGCATTACCGGCACCGGGAGGTGCGCGTCCGTACTGACGGGCGCCGCGCTCCTCGCTTCAGCCCTGACCATGGCCACCACCCCCGCCCCCGCTCATGCCGCGACCCTGGCCCCGGCCGGGACAGGAAAATACGTGGCCCTCGGGGATTCCTACGCCGCCGGGGCAGGCGTACCCGCACAGTCCGCAGGACTGTGTCTGCGCTCCGACCACAACTACGGCCACCTCGTCGCCGCGGCCCTGTCCCCGTCCTCGTACGTGGACAAGACCTGCGCCGGCGCCAAAGTGAGCGCCCTGACCACGTCCCAGACCGATGCCGGGATCGTCGTCAACGGCCCCCAGCTCGACGCCGTCACGCCCGACACGTCCCTGGTCACCCTCACTCTCGGCGGCAACGACCTCGGCACCTCCGACGTCGGCTTCGTCGACGTCGTGGTCGCCTGCACGGCGCTGGCCGTGACCGATCCCTTCGGAGCGCCCTGTCGGGACTTCTACGGCGACACGCTCAGTAAGCGGCTCGACTCGGGGGCAGCGCAGCTGGCTGCGGGCCTCCACAAGCTGTCCGTCAAGGCTCCCAAGGTCAAGGTGGTGGTCGTCGGCTACCCAGCGGTGCTCCCGGACGACCCGATGAAGTGCTTCGGCAAGATGCCCGTCACGACCGGCGATCTCCGCTTCCTGCGCTCCGTCATCGGCGAGCTCAACGACAAAGTGGCCAAGACCGCGACCGCGGCGGGCGCCACGTACGTCGACACCCTCGGGCCGACCAAGGGCCACGACAGCTGTTCCGCGTCCCCTTGGATCGAGGGTCTCGTGCCGACCTCGCCGGCCGCGCCGCTGCACCCCAATGCCACCGGTGAACGCGCCATGGCACAAGCGGTGTTGAGGGCACTGGGCCGCTGAGCCACCCCACCGTCCGCTGCGCCATCCGCCGCCGCACGGTGGCAACGCCCGACCACGTCCCCCACGACGCGCAGTGACCTGGCGTAGTACCGGACGCTGCTGGCGCACCCCGCCCCGTTGGATCTCATCCGGCGGGGCGGGGCGCTGCGCGCACTCTTCGGCCCGCCCGGCCGGTCTGCGTGGGCGGGCCCTGCGAGCGAGCCCGCGGTCCGCACTTCTCTCACCACGCCGTACCGCATCGTGCACCCCCGTGATCGACTGTAGGCAACACGGTAGGGGTCGCGCGAAGATCCCGTGCGGACCTGTGGACAACTCACGATCCGAGGCGGCCGCCTCGGCCGAGTCGTAGGCCGGCCGGCGACACCTGCCGCCCAGACGTACGGCTGTCCGTCATAGCCGTAGCCGCAGCCATTGCCTGGTACGGCTCGGGTCGGGTCGGGTCGGCGTTAAGCGCCCGGGATGGCGGCGCGGAACTTCTTCGTCAGGTCGGCGCCGCGGATCACCCCGCCCTTGTGGTACTTCAGCCCCCAGGCGTCGATCACCGAGCCGTCGGCGAACATGCAGGAGGAGGTCGCCTTCGACGGGTCGGTCTCGTTCTTGGGTCCCCAGCCGCCGCCGTCCGTGGGCTTGTTCCCGAACATGGCGGTGCCGTTGATGCCCTGGCAGTAGGCGATGGACGGGTTGCCGGGGCTGCTCGGGCCGTCGGGCTTGCGGACATAGGCGAGCGCGGCCAGAGTCGGCTTGTCCGCGGCCAGCGTGTCCGCGGCGATCATGATCTGGCTGCCGTCGCCGGCGGCGAAGATGCACATCTCGCGCGCACCGCCCAGCGGGGTGATCTTGTTGCCGGTGCCGGTGTAATAGGGGACACGGGTCTCCGCCTTGCCGCCCTGCTGCTCGCACCAGGCCGCATCCGCGGACAGGGAATGCCGCGTGGGAGCGGCGACCGGGCCATCGTGGGCCGTACCAGCCGCGTTGGCAGCGTTGGCAGCCACGGCCGTACCGGAGACCAGGGCGAGAACGGACACGGCAAGGGCATGGGAGCGCTTCACGCTTCCTCCTCAAGGACAGTTGGTGGGGGCGACGTTGCCGGCCGGGCGCTGTGCACGCGCCTATCCTCAGCAACCCCTCGTCGCATCGTCAACGCACGTCACCCGACCTCTAGGCAGGCCCGCCGATGTTGACGCGTTCCCGCGGGTACGCCCGGGGCGACGTGCCCCGACCAGCGATCAGATCCGGCCAGTAACGCTGGCGTAACTCCCTTGCCCACCCCTCTGGTTCGGAACCAGTTAGAGTGTCCGGCTCATGAATCCCCCACTGCTGCGCATTCGCCTGCTCGGCGGGTTCGGGCTGGTACGGGAGGCCGGGGCGCCGCTCGTGGCGCGCTGGTCCCGGCCCGGCGCCCGGACTCTGGTCAAGCTGCTGGCCCTCGCCCCGGATCATGCGCTGCACCGCGAGCAGATCATGGCCGTGTGCTGGCCGCACGCCGAACTCCGTGCCGCTCTGGGCAGTCTGCGCGTGGCGCTGCACACCGCCCGGCATGCGCTGGAGCCCGAGCTGCCACCGCGCGGCACCTCCGCGTATCTGACCGGCGACGGCGACCTGCTGCGACTGGCGCCCGACACGGTACGCGTGGACACCGACGAGGCCGAAGCCCTCGCCCGGCGGGCCCTGAGTCGTGGCGGACGCCGCGAACTGGTCCATGCGCTGGAGGCGTTGACCGGCGAACTTCTGCCCGAGGACCACTACGCCCCCTGGACCGAACCGGCCCGCCACCGGCTGGCGCGACGACGAGCCGACCTACGGCGCGCACTGGCCGAATACCGCGGGTCCCACGGGGGCGGGACGCTGCGGCCCGAGGCGGACGCGGCGCGGGTACGGCTGGACTGGGCGCTGCATCTGGACCGGTCGGGGCGGTACGAAGAAGCCGTCACCCTGGTGCGCGAGGCACTCCACTCCTACGAACGCCAAGGGCTGCACGATGCCTGTACCCTCGCCGCCGCCCGGCTGGCAGAGGTGCTCGGCCGCGGAAGCGGTGCGGACGAGGCGCTGGCGGTCCTGGGCGCCCATCCCCCCGGCCCCGGCGCCCCCGACGACATCCGGGCGGCGCATCACATGGCACGCTCGGCGGTACTGTCCTACCGCGGTCGCTACGACGAGGGCCTGGCGGCCGCGCGGGCGGCGGAACACTGTGCGGAAGCCGCGCAGGGGGCCGACCATCCGGTACTGCTGGCCCGATCGCTCGCGCAGCAGACCGTCTGCCTGGGGCTGTCCGGTCTCGCCGACGAGGCGGTCGGCCCCGCCGAATCGGCGCTGGCACCGGCCGAGGAGTCCGGTGACTGGGCGCTGCTGGCCACCGTACTGTCCGTACTGCGTGAGACCGAGCGCCGAGCGGGGCGGCACGGGGACGCGCTGGCGTACGGGCGCCGCGCGCTGGCCCTGGCCGAACAGGCGGGCCGTCCCACGGCAACCGCCTTCGAGCGCGCCAACCTCGCGGAACTCCATCTGCTGCTCGGCGAACGGGCGGACGCCGAGCGGCTGGCGCTGGCCTCGGTCGAACTGGCCGAGCCGTTCGGCGGTACGGCGCTGGCGTTCGCACTGACTGCGCTGGCCCGCGTACGGGGCGGGGTGGCGCGGAAGGAGGCAAAACGGTTGCTGGAGCGGGCCGGACGCTGCGCGAAGGAAGGCGGGCACCTTCAGGCCATCGACGAAGTGCGGTTGGCCTGGGCGGAGATGGTGGAGGCGCGCCAGGTGCTGCCGTGACTTCGCGGACTGGGTGACCTCGCGAACCTGACCGTTCGGCGTCAGCGCGAGTCCGGGCTCGGCGGGGTGTGACGGGGGCGTTCGCGGCGGCAGCGAGGACTCGCCCGGACCGCCGCCAGTTCGGATCGCCTGCCGTGCACCACAGCAGCGCGCACTTCTCCGCCCCGGCGGGCAGAGTGTGGTGCGGCAACGATGACGGCCGGCTGCCCTGCGGCATGCGGGGCGGCCGGCCGACGTGGTTCAGGCTTGTTCGGGTATGACGGAGAAGACCCGTGCAGGGGCGAGGCGGGCCGTACCTCCGAGCCTGTCGATGGTCGTGACGACGCCGAACCCTGCGACCTGGGCCCGACTTTCGGCGATGAGCGCAGCTGCGGCGGCGAGGGTGCCGCCGCTGGCGAGAACGTCGTCGACCACCAGGACGCGTTCGCCGGGCGTCAGGGTGTCCTGCTGGAGTTCGAGGGTGGCGGTGCCGTATGCCAGTCGGTACTCGGTGCGGAAAACGGGTCCGGGCAGCTTGCCCTCCTTCCTGGCGAGGGCCAGTGGACGGTCTGCGACGGCTGCCAGGGTGGTGCCGAGGATGAATCCGCGGGCCTCGACAGCGAGTACTCGGTCGAACTGTCCGCCGAAGGCGGCGCTGATGTGCTCGGCTATGCGGTGCACCAGCTGGGGCTGCGCGAATACGGGGGTGAAGTCCTTGAACTGGATGCCTGGTTGAGGGAAGTCGGGGAAGATCCGGATGGCGTTGAGGAGGTCGTCGGCGAGCGTTGTGGGCTGCGGCATGGTGATGTCCTCTGCTGAGTTTGGCGACCTGCTGTGCGGGGGCACCACGGAGCCGGGTGGTGTCCGCTTCGAGGTGCTTGCGTGTAGTGGTGAGGTCACTGTGCCAGATGTCCGCCGTAGACCGGCAGGATGGTGTCAGTGAGGAACAATCCAGACGCGCCGCGGCTACTGCCGTACGGGGAGGGGTAGTTCGAGGGTCCCCGGGGTCCCCGGGGTCTCCGGGGCCTTCGTGGCCTTCGCCGCCGTCGGGGCCGGTTGGGCCGTCGGGCCCGTCGGAGGCATACACCCAAGTGATCGGCGAGTGCGAAGGGTCAAGCCGAAGGCGGGATGGAAAGGCGGGCCTCCGATCGCGATCGAGTCAGCGATCGGAGGCCCGCCGTTCAACTCTCAGGATCC
Organism: Streptomyces sp. RGM 3693; assembly: GCF_050471125.1. Lineage (NCBI taxonomy): Bacteria > Bacillati > Actinomycetota > Actinomycetes > Kitasatosporales > Streptomycetaceae > Streptomyces > Streptomyces sp. RGM 3693. Next base: position 492,367 of record NZ_JBMPPQ010000003.1, on the reverse strand, counting down.
GTGGGCTCCACGGATCCTGAGAGTGAATGGTCAGTGCTGTGGGTGGGGGTGCGCATGGAACAGGGACCGCCGCTGCTTGGGCGCGGTGCCATGGGTGAGCCGGCCGGCCTGAATGCGCAGTTGGACAGCGTGGAACACCTCCACCGCACCCAGGACGATGGCCATGATGCCCGTTACCAGGGCGAGCACAGCGATCGAGCCGAACGGCGAGACGATCAGCACGATGCCGGCGAGGAGGGTGATGATTCCCAGGAACAGTTGCCAACCACGTGTGGGCATGGCGGGAGACGAACCCGCGGCCGCCGTGATCATGATGCCGCGCATCAACCAACTGAATCCGATCCAGAGGGCGAGCAGCAGGATCGATTGCAGGGTGCCCCGGAAACATATGAGCCCGAGCAGTACGGAGACCGCACCTGCGACGAAGTGCAGCGCCCGCAGATGTCCAGGAACGTGCGCGCCGAAGGCCGCGGCCAGCTGGAAGACACCGCTGGCCAACAGGTAGATGCCGAAGACCACGCCGACGACGTGGAGCGTCTTGCCCGGCCACGCCAGGACGACCACGCCCAAAGCGATCGATGCCAGGCCGATGGTGATCAGTGCCTGCCAGCCGAGGTTCGCCAAGGCGCCCAAGGCTTCGCCTCCCGGGGAGGTGTCACGGGGGTGTGGCGAGCTGTTGCCCGCGGCATCGGAGGGGGATGACATGCCGCCCACCTCTCTCATGGAACAACACGATCAAGTGAGGACACCTTCATCGTCACCCATTCGGCCCCGTTTCGCTCGGGGAAGGGCATGGCAGTACGGCGCAAGAAGCGGTTCGTACCCTCCGGCAGCCTCCCGCAGGTCACTCCGCCATGCACCGCGCCGCCTGCCACGGGCCCGCGCGACCTGTCGGGTATGGCCTCGCGCTGCAATGGTTGTTAGTGAGGCGTTATCGGTGCGCTAGTGATCTCCGTCAGAGTCATCTCTGTCCAAGGGCCGAAGGGCGTTGGTTGAGGGCCGCTGCGGCCTTCAGCTTCCTGTCCGCCCATCGATCGGGGGAGCACGACATGCAGAAGACGGACAACGATGGTTGCGCCGGGAGGGCCGGGACGGCCGCGAGGAATCAAGAGCCAAGAACGAAGAAGGGCAGGGGCTGCGGGGGCCGCTCCTTACCTAGGGGTGCCGCTCGCAGTCTGCGGGGCGCTGGCCACAGGAATGGGGACGGACGCATGCCGTAGCCGACTTCGACTGCGACTTCTTTTTCTGCTTCTGCTTCGGCTCCGGCTCCGGCTCCGGCTTCGACATCGACGTTGACTTCGGCGTTGCGCTCGGGCAAAGGCATGGCGGACCATGCCGCCGATGCTCTCGACCTCTGCGTCTTTGGGTACGCGGTGGCTTCGGTGAAGGACAGGCTCAGCCGCGCTGGGTAGGCGCGATGGGCTATCAAGGGCTCCCAGGGACCATTCGACCCCGGGGAATTCCACGGGGGTATTCAGGGGCACTCGGGGCTATTGGGGGGCGTTCCGAATGACTTCGGAGCGTAGTCTGTCGCCCACTCTCCGTTGAGAGTTCCCTTCTCGGGGTCGAAGCGGAACATCAGGTATCCGCCTCCCCATCTCTCTGGGCGTCCCACTTCTCGGGGTGTCCCACACGCCAGAACTATGAACGAATGCGATGGGTACCGTTATGCGTGAATTCAGCCGCCGGCACATATTCGGACTCGGTGTCGGAGCGGCCGCCGCGCTTTCCGTAGCCGGCTGCTCATTCCCCGGGTTGGCGTCCTCCGACAAGGTCGGAACCCAGTCCGGAAAGGGGGCGCAGGGCAAGCCGATAGGAGACGGCTCGACCGCGTACACCGGAAAGCAGCCCAACCAGCCGCCCGCACCGCAGAAGCTGGAGCCTGGCCAGAAGCCACCGCAGTTCGTCGTCTTCTCCTGGGACGGCGCCGGCGAGGTGGGCAACGGCCTCTTCCCGCGGTTCCGCAAGCTCGCCCAGGACCATAACGCCTCGATGACCTTCTTCCTTTCCGGGCTGTATCTGCTGCCCGAATCGAAGAAGCGCATGTACCGCCCGCCGAACAACCGCGTGGGCGCCTCGGACATCGGTTACCTCAACGACGACCACATCAGGGCGACGCTTACGAACGTGCGCGCGGCGTGGTTGGAGGGCCACGAGATAGGCACCCACTTCAACGGCCATTTCTGCGGCACCAGTTCAGGCTCGGTCGCGCACTGGACCCCTGCCCAGTGGGACGACGAGATCGAGCAGGCCATGTCCTTCGTCACCAAATGGCGGACCAACACCGGCTTCACCGACCTCGACCCGCTGCCCTTCGACTACAGCAAGGAACTGGTCGGCGGCCGCACGCCGTGCCTGCTCGGCCAGGACAACTTGCTTCCCACGGCGCGCAAGCGCGGCTGGCGGTACGACGCCAGCTCGCCCGGCGGTCTCCAGGTCTGGCCCGACAAGAAGCAGGGCGTGTGGAACTTCCCGCTCCAGCAGATGCCCTTCCCCGGCCACTCCTTCGAGGTGCTCTCGATGGACTACAACATCCTGGCCAACCAGTCCAAGAACTCCACCAAGGCGCCGCCGGCCAACTACCCGGGCTGGCGCAAGCAGGCCACGGAGGCGTACATCTCCGGATTCCGCCGGGCCTACGAGACCAACCGGGCGCCGTTCTTCATCGGCAACCACTTCGAGCGGTGGAACGGCGGCATCTACATGGACGCCGTCGAAGAGGCGCTCAAGCACATAGCCGATGACAGGCTCAAGGACGTCCGACTGGTTTCCTTCCGGCAGCTCTGCGACTGGCTGGACGCCCAGGACCCGCAGGTCCTCGCTGGTCTGCGCCGACTCGGGGTGGGGCAGCAGTTCACCGGAAGCGGCTGACGGCCCCGGTGTCCGTGTTAGGGGCGATCGGCCGTCGGCCTCCGAGCTGCCCCACCGCCCCGCTCGGTCGTGGGCAGATCCGGCGGTACGGGAATCCGGCAGGTACCTGCGAAGGCGGCGTGGTCGCGAGCGGCGTACCCGTCGGTCCGCTGGATGTGGGCAGTTGGGTGCGCCAGGCCCTTTCGTTCGATCACGCCTCAGGGCCGTCGCCCGGCCGCCCCTGTCTCCGACTCGGGTTCCGGTTCGGGTTCTGGCTTCGCCTCTGCCTGGAGCTTCTGCGACCGCTCACGCGGGTCATACTCCGGTCCAACGCCCTCGATCAGCAGCACGTCCCCCTCGACGTGGTCGGTCCGCAGTCGCAGTATCTGCTGATACGCGGGGGACTCATACCAGGCACGGGCCAGCCACATCGGGGAACTCGATCAGCACCATGCTGCCCAGCCAGACTCCCTCCAGCACCTCGGCCGGGGGGCCGTGGATGACGAAGCGCCCGTGGAAGGGGTCGAGGGTGGCCTGGATGCGCTCCAAGTACTCCAAGACATCGGAGTGATGACGACGGCTGCGTAGATGCGCGAAGCCATAAGCGGACACGTTGGGTTCCTCCACCGGTTCGTCCGCGTCCCCGTGTGGGACGACGAACCGAACGTAGAGGTGGGCGCCCGCGCGGGCGATTCCCTTCGAGGTAATCGCCACGGTCGCCAGTGTGTCCGTCCGGCGGGGGCGTAGCAAAGGCGACCGTGCCTGGTTGGTCGTTGGACATCGGTACCAACCAGGACGGCGCGCTGCGCACCAGGGAATCAGGGGCGAACGAGCACCTTGAGGGCCTCGCGTTCCGCCATCGCCCGGTAGCCGTCCGGGACGCCGTCGAGCCCGACGGTGCGGTCGAAGATCGCGGATGCGTCAAGACGTCCCGACAGCACATCCGGCAGGAGTTCTGGCGCGTATGTCCTCGCCGGAGCGGTGCCGCCGGCGAGGACCAGGTTGCGGCGGTAGAACCGTCGCGCATCGACGCCCTCGCCGTCCTGCGGCACCCCGACGTAGCCGACGGCGCCACCGGGACGGGCCATGTCCAAGGCGTCCCGCAGGGCCTCGCCGGTCCCGACGCACTCCAGGACCGCGTGCGCCCCGTGCCCACCAGTCAGGTCCCTGACCCGCTCGACGGCCTCCGTTCCGCGCTCCGGCACCACCTCCACGGCCCCGAACCGGCGCGCCAACTCCGTTCGCCCGGCATGACGCCCCAGCATGATGATGTGCTCCGCGCCCAGTCGGGCCGCGGCCAGCACACCACACAGGCCGACCGCGCCGTCCCCGACCACCGCGACCGTGACACCGGGCCGCACCCGCGCCGAAAGGGCGGCGTGGTGCCCCGTGCACAGCACATCGGACAGGGCCAACACCGCGGGGAGACGAGGATCGTCCGGCCCCATCGGAAGCGGCACGAGCGTGCCGTCCGCCTGCGGTACGCAGACCGCCTCGCCCTGGCCACCGTCCAGTTCCCCACCCCAGAACCCACCGTTCAGACAGGACGGGGGCAGGCCGTCACGACAGAACTCGCAGGTACCGTCGGACCACTTGAAGGGCGCAAGGACGAAATCACCGCGCCGCACGGATGCGACCTCGGAGCCGACCTCCTCGACCACGCCGATGAACTCGTGCCCGATCCGTATTCCGCCCGGGGACGCCGGCATCTTCCGGTAACGCCACAGGTCGCTACCGCAGATCGCGGCGTGGGTGACCCGCACCACCGCATCGGTCTGCCGCCCCAGCCGGGCGTCCGGCACCTCCTTCACCCGCACGTCCCCTGCCCCGAACATCACTGCTGCCCGCATCGTCATCCTCCTGACATAGTTCGCCACGGTCATCCGGCCCAGCACCGCCCAGGCGCCACCGCACCGCTCACCTACCGCGCCCCCATAGCATCCGCGCCCCCCAACACCCCCACTGGGGACGCCACTTCACGACCAACATCGTCGCCCCTACGTTGGCGATCAAGAATATCGTCACCTGGCTTGAAGTTAGTTGGCGAGCACAATGATTGGCGCATGGGCAGGATCTGATGAACCGACAAGAGTCCGCTCTGGAACCGCTGTTGGCTCAAGCGATTGACACGATCGGCTGCCAAAGCGGGCACGAAGACGATCGATCGAGGACATCTCCGGCGGGTACGGATCGGCGTCCCTTGGCGAGATGTTCCAGATGGCGCAGATGTCAAGCGTCAACACCACGTTCGCGGCCACGCGGGTGTTGCCGCAACACCTTCACCGGCAATGCGGCCCTGGGCTGCACATCTGGAGCGTTGCGGGGACGTCGGACGGTACCGCAACGGGTATCGGGTGTTGCCGGTTTCTCAGTTGCCTGGCGCAACGGGTTCGCCTGGCGCCATTGTGTGGCGCATGGCAAGGCGGGCCCACCCGGGGCGCGCCGTTCCGACCGCTCTGGGGCGGGTGAAGGAGGGCAGGTTCGATGGATCGTTCGCTTGTGTCGGTGCGGGCGGCGCTGGTGCTGCTGCTTGCGGCGCTGACCGGCGTGGGGGCCGGCATGCTGTCGGTGCTGGCCGGCAACGGAGTGGTGGCTGGCGTCCTTTCCGGACTTGCCGCTGCGGGCGGGGCCGTGCCGGTGTTCAACCAGGCCATCGCCCCGGATGCCGCCGCCGGAAGGCCGGTTGTGCGCAAGGAGCGGGCGAAGGGCGGGAGCATCCGTGGGTGAACTGCGCCCCCTGGGGCAGAGTTTGACGCCGGAGTCCCGTGCGCTGGCGAGGGCCCTGCGGGAGTTGTTCGAGGGCCTGGAAGTCTCGGTACGCCGCTACGCGGCCAGGCGCGTACGAGACGCCGGGACCTTCTCGCGCTACCTCAGCGGTAGCCGCGTCCCGCCGTGGGAAGTGGTGATGGACCTCTTCACCGACGTCGCTGAGCACCGCGGTATGGCCGCCACCCCGGACGCCATCGAACTGGTGCGGCGCCTGCACCGGGAAGCGGTCGAAACCAGCACCTCACCCCGTCACGCGGTCGAAGTTCTTGAGCAGCAACTCGCCGAAGCCGACCGCGTCTCACGCCGTTCAACCGCCCACGGTGACGCACTGGGTGATGCCCTGCTGGACCGCAAGCACCGCATCGCCGACCTGGAAGTACGCCTGAACCATTTGGAAGCCGAATGGAGCGCGGAGCGCGAACGAGCCGAGCGCCTGGCCGCGGCCAACCCCGACGTCACCGGGCTGTTGCACGAACGCGATCAGCTACAGGACGAAGTGACCGGCCTGTTGGCCCAGTTGCACGAAGTGCAACAGCGGCGCGAGGAGGCCGAGCAACGCTGCGCTCTGTTGGAACGCCAGTTGGAGGCGGTCGAACAGGTGCAGAAGGCCGCCGTTGCCGTGACACCCGCGGTGCCTCGGGCCATGCCCAAGGTCCTCATCGTCGACGATCAGCCTGACAACCTGCTGGCCATGACCGCGGTCCTGTCCACTCTCGATCAGGAACTGGTCGCGGTCCCCTCCGGCCGTGAAGCCCTCAAAGCGCTTCTCGATCACGACGACTTCGCGGTGATCATCATGGACGTCCAGATGCCGGACATGGACGGATACGAAACCGCCGCCCACATCAAACGACGCCCCCGCACCCACGACGTGCCCATCATCTTCCTCACCGCCATGGGCACCGACCCCGAGCACTCCGCCCGCGGCTATGCCGCCGGTGCGGTCGACTACATCGGCAAGCCCTTCGACCCTTGGGTCCTGCGAGCCAAAGTCGCCGTCTTCACCGGCATCTACCTCGAACAACGACGCCTCGCCGGAGACCAGTAACGGCCCATCGGGCATCGCCGGAAACCCGCACCGACGACGCCCGTAGAGCCCTCGCCGCCTGCGGTCCCCGGGCTCGACGAGGACGACGACGGAACCGGAGACCGAGCGCGGCGGCTGTCAGCCGGCCAGCAGCCGGCCGAAGGTCTGGATACCGATGTCCACGGCGTGGGCCTGGTCTGCGATCTGCCCCTTCACCTCAGGGTGCTCGCCCGTCCACCGCTCGGCGGAGGCGCGGGAGGCGAAGAAGTTCAGGGTGTCGCAGCACACCGAGGCCGCCGGGCCCTCGCCGTCACGACGGCCGACGAACACCACCGCCTGGGCAGGCTCCCGCGTTCGGCGGGTGCGCGGCGGCATCCTCACGCACCGAACCTGACGGTGCGGGCCTCGACCGGCAGGCTGCGGTGCGCCTTCTTCGCTGCGATGACGGAGACCGGTGGACCGGAAGTGCGCCGGCGAGCGTCACGATGACCAGGACGACGGTGGCGACCGGTGACAGCAGTCCGGCGGCCAGGGCCGCGATGCCCGCTTGGTAGCCGAGGGTGGAGGAGCACACCGCGGGCGTTGGCCGGACCGGAGGTGGGCGCGGCCTCAGCGGGCGCTGGCCGAGGTGCGCAGCGTCAGATGGCAGGGGTGCTCCTCGCCGTTGCGGAGGAAAACGAGCCGTACGCGGAGCTCGCCTGCCCTGGGCGCGAGGGCCGGCTGCGCGGAGATGCTGCCTTGGGTGTGCGTGCCGTCGGCGGCGGCTCCGTAGGCTCCGCCCCAGTCGACGTACTCGTTGCCGATGTCGTCCGTCGCCTCAAGGGACAGCAGCACGGGGATGGTGTCGCCGGCGTCCGGCAGGGGCGGGGCGATGGTGTAGTGCAGGGTGAAGGAATCCTCTCGCCGTTTCAGGTCGTGGACGGTCAGTTCGTGGCCGCCGTTGAGGATCTTCGCCGACGCGAGGGGGGCGCGGGCGGTGCGGCGTGGCTTCAAGAGGACTCCTCGACGTCGGTGGTGTTCAGGCGGCGAGCCCCGCGACGCGGCGCGCGGGCGGCCCGGTGCGGTAGTGAACGTACTCGTGCTCCAGTCGGAAACCGGCGGTCCAAGCCAGGAGCCGACTGGGGCGGTTGTCACGCGAACAGGTCCAGCTGGGGGTGTGGCCGCGAGCGGCGATGTCCTGGCACAGGGCGGTGACGCAGCCGAGCGCGAGGCGCTGACGGCGGTGTTCGGGGACGGTGAGGCAGGCGACGTCCTCGTATGCGCTGCCGCGGAAGTATGTGCAGGCCATGGCGAGGAGACGGTCCTTCTCGAAGGCGGCCCAGCCGTGTCCGGAGGCTGCGAGACCCGCCGGGCCTCCCCAACTGGCGTGAATCCAGGCCGACTCGGCGCCCAGCGCGGCAAGCGCCGGAGCATCCGCGGGCGTCAGCCGACGCACCGTCACCCCACGGGGCGGGCGTGGCGGCACCACGGGAACGCGGTGGACGTACCCCATGCGCTCCCACGGCGCGAGGCCGTCGAACGCGCAACCCAGCAGGGGGAGGAAGCGGGCCGGTGCCTGGACGTAGTGCGCGGCGAACGGGGCGAGTGCGAGCGGGGCCAGGGCGGTTGGTTCGCCGCGGAGCAGCAGATGGTCGGCGCAGGCCACGGCGACGGCTCGGGGGGCGACGGGGCGGTCGGCCCACCAGCGACCGGCTCCCGGGGCCAGCGCGTGTTCGGCCAGCGCCGTCGCCCCAGGGGGCCCGGCGGCGAACCAGTGGGACATTGCGGTGGCTTGTCTGGGGGAGAGCTCGATCACGGGGGCTCCTTGTGACGCTTGCAGGGTGCACGGGTGGGGCGACTGGGCGCCGCCCCACCCGGTGGTTCAGCTCTGGTTGGCCTTGCGGCCGTGGTTGGCCTTCTTTTTGCGACGGGCCTTCTTCTTGCGGGCGCGTTTGGACATGGGACGTACGGGCCTTTCGTTGTGCGGGAGGTCGCCTGACGGCGCCTCAACCGGTGGGGTGTCTCAGGCGTGCTGGCCGACGAGCTGGTCGGCGAGTTTGCTGAGGCGCTTGACGGTGCGGCCCTCGGTGGCGGCGGGTGCCGGGTCGACGCGCTGGTCGCGGTCGTAGTAGGCGCCGTTGACGACTTCGGTGGCCGGGTCGCACAGCCGGACCACGTGGGCCGCGCCCTCGGTCGCGGTGTCGCCGTGGATTCCGTACAGGGACAGCAGGTCCGTCTCGCAGACGCCCGGGTGGACGGAGACCGCCGTGACCCGGGGGTCGGCGGCGAAGACGGTGAGTGCCAGCTGTGACTGGGCGTAGGCGGCGAGCCGGGAGTAGCGACGGGCCCGCTGGGGGTCGTTCCACTGGATGGAGGCGGTGCGGTGCAGTGAGGAGGAGACATTGACGACGCGGCCGCCGGAATCGCTGGTGAGGGCCGGCTCCAGTAGGCAGGTCAGGAGGTAGTGGGCGAGGAAGTTGACCTGGAGGGCGATCTCGTTGCCGTCGGCGGTGAGGGTGTGGCGTTCGGGGGCGGCGGTGGCGGCGTTGTTGACCAGGACGTCCAGGTGGGGGTGTTCGGCGAGGACGCGACGCGCCATCGCCTCGACCTCCTCCAGGCGTGTGAAGTCCGCGGAGAACGTGCACAGTTGTGCGGCGTCGATGCCCGCGGTGGCGATGAGACGGTCGGCGGCTGCCTGCGCCTCCTCGGGGGTGCGGCCGTGCACGAGGACGGTGGCGCCGCGTTCGGCGAGCTGGCGGGCGGTCTCGAAGCCGATGCCGGAGGTGGCGCCGGTCACCAGGACGGTACGGGAGGAAAGGTCGAAGTCGGACATGATCCATTCAAGGGGAAGAAGGGTAAAAGGGGGCGGGTGCGCGGTACTGGCCGCTCAGGGCCATGGCGTACGGGCGCGCAAAGAGCGGGGCGCCTGATCAGGTCAGGCGCCCCGTCGGTATGCGGGAGAGGTCTCAGCGTGAGGCGGAGGTCTCCAGGCAGCGCGGCGCACGACACGGGGCCGTCGACCGTGACATGGCACGGCTTCGCCATGACGGCGGACGGTCGAGAAGGAGCCAGGCGCTGTTCACAGTCACCATCAAATTCTTCCCCGCACCCGCCTTCAAGAGGGCCGCACGGCTTTTGACGTCCCCCTGATGGACCCGAGGGCCCGGTCCCCGGACGCCTTCCCCGCCAGGCCGCTTGCTCAGTTCGCGGGCGTGCGTCGGTCGCGCATCGCGGCCACCACCGTCCCGGCGGTCCCGGCGAGGAGAGGCAGGAGCATCGCGGCGAACAGCCAGCCGGGAACCTCCCGATCGGCGGTGGAGCGCCACAGCACCCCGCAGCCGATCAGGAGGGAGACTCCCACGCAGGCGTTGAGCACCAGCAACGCCCGGGCGGCGGCGAGTGCCGAGGCGCGGGTGCGGGGCCGGTTGAGCGAGGACCCGACCAACCCGTTGCCGAACGGCGTCGCTTCCTTCGGCAGCTCGTCCTGTGGAGTCACCCGCAGTGTCAGCTCGGCGCAGGCGGTCAGCAGCACCGTCACCCCGATGTACACGAACACCAGCGAGAACGCGCTGCCGATCGACCGCTCTGTCCAGGCATCCACCCCGTCGATGCCGAGGTGCTGAGGTATCCGGCTCGGCAGATGTGGGTAGCGGAGGATGCCCCAGAGGAGCAGCGCGGCGAGCAGCGCGACGTTGGGAAGGAGCCACAGCCGGACGGGAGGTGAGAAGACCATGGGTCAATTCTCCGATGCCGACGACCCTGCCCCCCCACACCTATCCGAGCGAGCTCTTCAGCACCTGAGATGCCTTGTCTCCGGGCCGTGACCCGTGGATGTACTGGTCGGCCCAGGCGCTGATGATGTGCGCGGCTCGCTGTGCCTGTCCTCGTGCCGTCAGGAGATGGTCCGCTCCTTCGAGCGAGACGAAGCTTCGGGGGTGCCGTGCCTCGCGGAAGATCTCCCCGGCGTTGGCGACGTCGACGGTGGAGTCGGTGGGCGAATGCATGACGAGCAGCGGCAGGTTCAACTCGCCAATCCGGTCGCGCAGATGAGCACGCCGGACGTCTTCGACGAAGGCGCGCTTGAGGACCAGGGTCCGCCCGCCCACGAACCACTCGTGCGAACCTTCGCTGAGAACGCGATCCATCACCGCGTCGTACTGTCGCTCGACGTGGCTGGGCTCGACGGGCGCCCCGATCGTGGCGAGCGCGCGGACGCCCGTTGCCTCGGCCGCTGCGGCGAGGACGGCGGCGCCTCCCCACGAGTGCCCCACCAGCAGGTCGGCCGGAGTCCCGCGCTCCGCCATCAGGGCTGCGGCCCGGACCGTGTCCTGGACCTTGACGGTGAAGGAACCGTCCCCCCAGTCACCGTCGGAGTCCCCGATCCCGAGGTTGTCGAAGCGCAGCATTCCGATCCCCTCGCGCGCCAGCTGCTTGCTGACGCGCGAGGCGGCCGGCGAGTCCTTGCCCAGCGTGAAGCCGTGCACGAAGATCCCCCAGCCTCGGATCTCGCCCTCCGGCAGGTCGATCGCTCCGGCCAGTTCGGGGCCGACGACGCTCGGGAATCTCACTTTTTCGGTCATGTTGCGATCACCTAGGCAGGGGCTGTTCGTGGGCAGGGGAGACGGGGGCGACACCGGGCTGGTGCCCCGCGCGTCCTGCGAGCAGGAGGGCAGTGAGCGCGGCGCTTGTCGCTGTCGGCGCGTCAGCCGGTCGGCTTCTGGACGGAGGTCGGCTTGGTGGCGACCAGCGCAGTGATCTCATCGGCGAGGTGCGGGCCGAGCTCGCCCCAGCCGTCCTTGTAGCCGTAGACGCCGGCCAGGGTGCGGGCCTCGTAGTCGCCGTTCAGGATCTCGATGTCGGTGGCGGTGATGAGTGCCGGGTGGGCGACGCCGACGGCCGCCGAGACCTTTATCAGCTCCTTGCGCAGGGTGCGCAGGTAGACGGCGGCTCGGGTGGCCTTCGAGGTCGGGTCGAGACCGCGGGCCAGCCGCGGGTTCTGGGTGGCGACGCCGGTGGGGCACTTGTCGGTGTGGCACTTCTGCGACTGGATGCAGCCGATCGACAGCATCGCCTCACGCGCCACGTTGATCATGTCGGCACCCAGCGCGAAGGCGACCGCGGCGTTCTCGGGCAGGCCGAGCTTGCCGGAGGCGATGAAGGTCAGGTCGTCGGTCAGCCCCAGCTCGGCGAAGGTGCCGTAGACCCGGGAGAAGCCCATCCGGAAGGGCAGCGACACCGAGTCGCTGAAGATCAGCGGTGCCGCCCCGGTGCCGCCCTCGCCGCCGTCGATGGTCACGAAGTCGACACCACGGTCACCACGCGCCATCAGCGTGGCCAACTCATGCCAGAAGTCCATCTCTCCCACCGCGCTCTTGACCCCGACCGGCAGACCGGTCTCGGTGGCGAGCAGTTCGACGAAGTCGAGCATCGAGTCGACGTCGCTGAACGCGGTGTGCCGCGACGGGGAGGCGCAGTCCTTGCCGAGCGGGATGCCGCGGATCTCGGCGATTTCCGGGGTCACCTTCGCGCCCGGCAGCATCCCGCCCAGCCCCGGCTTGGCGCCCTGGGAGAGCTTGATCTCTATGGCCTTGACCGGGGCGCCGGCGACCACATCCTTGAGCTTGTCGATGTTGAAGCTGCCGTCCTCGTTGCGGCAGCCGAAGTACGCCGTACCGATTTGAAGGACGAGGTCGCCGCCGTTGCGGTGGTACGGCGAGAGGCCGCCCTCTCCCGTGTTCTGCATCGTGCCCGCCAGCGCCGCGCCCTTGTTGAGCGCCGTGATCGCCGCGCCGGAGAGCGATCCGAAGCTCATCGCCGAGATGTTCACCACGCTCGCCGGTCGGAACGCCTTGGCGCGCCCGCGCGGCCCGCCCAGCACCTTGGCCGAGGGCAGCGGGGCCTGCGGGTCGTGCGTGTCGGGAAGCGTGCCGGCGAACGTGCGCTGCTTCAGGTACGCGTGCCCCTGCATGTGCTCGATGTCGTTGTCGGTTCCGAACCCGAAGTAGTTGTTCTCCCCCTTCGCCGACGCATAGATCCAGGTGCGCTGGTCACGACTGAACGGGCGCTCCTCGTCGTTGGAGGTCACTATGTACTGCCGCAACTCCGGCCCGATCGTCTCCAACAGGTACCGGGCGTGGCCGATCACCGGGAAGTTCCGGAGCAATGCGTGCTTCTTCTGGACAAGGTCACGAGCGGCCACCAGCGCCAATGCTGTTGCGGTGGCTGCGGCGATGCTCCGGGCGCGCATGAACGTTCCTCTCCTCGATGCTCGACTCCATCGCCATGCGGTGGAGTCGTCGTGTCGTATCGGGCGTTAGGCGGCGGGCACGACCAAGCGGGCGTCAGCGTCCGTCGGAGAACGCGAAATGATATTAGGGGCTCGCTCGAACAGGCGTGGGGGCAGGGTCGTCGGGTGGGCTGGTCGTCCCAGCGGTGACTGGTCCAGGCGCGTCGGAACGGGCTACGCACGGTGATGACGGCATCCGCGCGGTCGAAGGAGGCGGTGCTGGCGCTGGTGCGGCGTTCGCAGCAGCGCGCGGCCGCGAACGTGACAGCGGCGCGGCGAACTCCCCAGGCACCGACTCCTCCAGGACCAGCACCGCGACATCAAGGAGGCCGGATTGCCGTCGTACCGTCACGGCCGGTCGGTCAGCCTCCGTGTGTCCGTCTCGCTTCGGCCGGCGTCACAAAGGGGTGGGAAGGCGGGGATGACCGAACGGGACGGCAGGCTCCGGCCGGCGCCGAACGCCGGCACCGCCGCGTCTCTCAAGCGCTCAGGCCGTCAGGCCCTCGATCGCCACGGGGAGGTGGCGGGGGCCGCGCAGCACCGCGTTGGCACGGTACGGCGGCGGGTCCTCAAGCAGCCGGGAGAATTTGACCCGGCGGAACAGTTCGGGCACGGCCACATGGAGTTCCATGCGGGCGAGCGGTGCGCCGAAGCAGTAGTGGATGCCGGTGTAGAAACCCAGGTGCTCGTTGTCCTTGCGGTCGGGATCGAATCGGTCGGGGTCCTTGAAGCGTTGGGGATCGCGGTTGGCCGCGGCCAGCATGAGCCAGACCGGCGAGCCCTTGGGGATCGTGGTGCCGGCGACGTCGATGTCGGCCAGGGCGGTGGTCCACGGGACGAACTGGACCGGGGGCTCGTACCGCAGCACTTCCTCGATGAGCGGGACGGCCAGGGCCGGCTCCTTCTGGAACCGCGCAAGGACGTCGGGATGGCGCAGCAGGGTCAGGGTCGTATTGGTGATCGCGTTGACGGTGGTCTCGTGGCCGGCGACCAGGAGCAGCACCGCGGTGGCCTCCAGGTCTGCCGGGGGCATCTCGGGGGCGAGCGCGCTGAGCATCCCGGGGCCGGGGTGGCGGCGTTTGGTCTCGATCAGATCGCTCAGGTAGGAGCCCAACTCCTGGCGTGCGCGCTGTGCCTTTTCCTGGCTGTCGTCGCCGGATTGGGGATCGAGTGACGACGCCAGGGCGTCGGCCCAGCCGTGGAAGCGCGGTTCGTCCTCGCGCGGCACCCCGAGGACCTTGCAGATGGCGGTGACGGGCAGGGGGTAGGAGAAGTCCTCGACGATGTCGACCTGGTCCTTGCCTTCGAAGGCGTCGAGCAACTCGGTGACGACCTTGGCCAGGTCTCCGCGCAGGTCGTCGAGGAATCTGGGGCTGTGCGGGGGACCGAACGGCCGGTTGACGGTGTCGCGCAGCCGGTCGTGCAGAGGCGGGTCGGTGAAGATGAAGCTGGGCGGCAGGCCGGTCTCCTCCGGCGGTTGCCCGACGCGGGCGTGGCCGGGTGGACGGTTGCTCGTGTCGTTGCTCAACCGCGGGTCGTTGGCCAGGCTCCGTACCTCGTAGTAGGTGCTGACCAGGTAGGTGCCGTCGTCTTCCCGCCTGACCGGTGTCCTGCGCAGTTCCGCGTAGAGCGGGTACGGATCGGCTCGGTTGGCGTAGTCGGTGATCCGCGCGGGGAGGGTGCCGAGCGCCATGGTGTCTCCTGAGGGCTCCGGGCGGCACAGGGTCGGTGTTCAGGCACGCGCCGGAACGAACTGCACGCGCCGCTCGCTCGGTGCGTGGCCCGACAGCGTGACGGTGGGCCCGTGCGTGGGCAGATGGGGGTCGGGGAAGTCCGGGTCGACGGGCTGCGGCGCCTCGGTGCGGCGGTCGACCGTCTGGTACTCCGGCGGGAACGGCGCGCCAGCGGCGATCTGTTCCTGGTAGAACCCCAGCCACTTGGCTCCGTCGAAGGACGCGGCGGCGATGACCCGGCCGCGGTAGCCGTACACCGCGACGAACCGATCCTCGGCGAGCGCCCCCTGCGCGACGACCAGTTGGTCGCCCAGCGGGGGCACACCAACGGACTTGATGTTGACGCCGAACTGGGAGGACCAGAACATCGGCAGCCACAGGTGCGGAATGCGCTTCGTCCCCGCACAGATCATGTTGTGGGCGGCGATCTCGGCCTGTTCGACCGCGTTGCCCCAGTGCTCCAGCGACAGGAACTGGTAGTCGAACAACGGGTGCGGGCTGCGGGCGACGTCACCGGCGGCGTAGATGTCGTCGGTGACGATGCCGTTGACGTCGAACACCCGGCACCCGGCGTCGCACGCGACCCCCCGGGGACCCGCGGCAACCCCCGAGCCAGCGAGCCAGTCCGTGTTCCGGACGGCACCGAGCGAGACGACCGCCACCTCCACATCCATCGCCGAACCGTCGGACAGATGGGCGCGTCTGAGCCGTCCCCCGTAGTCGCCCTCCAGGGCGGTGACGCTGACCCCGCAGCGCAGATCGACTTCCTTACTGCGCTGCAGCCGGTCCGCGGCAGCGCCGATCACCCCGCCGAGCGCGCCGACCAGCGGTGCCGGGCCGCGTTCGGCGACCGTGACCTCAAGGCCCAGCTCCCGGCAGGCGGAGGCGACCTCGGAGCCCGTGAAACCGGCGCCGATCACCAGCACCCGGGACACGCCCGCGGTCAGCTTCCGTTGCAGGCGGGCGGAGTCGTCGCGGGTGCGCAGCACGAACACCCCGTCCAGCGCGGCCTCTTCCGGATGGATCCAGGGCCTTGCTCGGGTCCCGGTGGTGATCAGCAGGCGGTCGTAGGGAACGGTGTCGCCGTTCGCCAGACGTACCCACTTGGCGTCCCGGTCCAGGCTCTCGGCGGCGACGCCCAGACGCCATTCGGCATCGATGTCGCGCCGCCGCGGCAGTGCGGTGTCCTCGGGTCGTGCCCGTCCGAGCAGCGCCTGCTTGGACAGCGGCGGCCGGTCGTAGGGTTCGTACGGCTCGTCGCCGATCATGGTCAGCGATCCGCTGAAGCCCTTGTCGCGCAAGGTTTCCGCCGCGCGCAGACCGGCCAGCGAGGCACCGACGACGACGATGCGGCCCTGGCGTCGTAGGGCCTCGATGTCCGTGTCAGCCGACATGGAGCTCCACACCCCTCGTCGGCTCGTCGGAGTAGTCGACGAGGATGGCCTGCACCGGGCAGGCCGCCGCGGCCTTCTCCACGCGGTCGCGTTGTTCCTCGTCGAAGCGCGGGGAGAACAACAGTGCTTCTTCGCCGTGCAGGGCGAAGACGTCCGGGGCGAGGAAGACGCACTGCGCGAATCCCTGGCACCGGTTGAGATCCACGACAAGCCTCATCTGGAACCCGCTTCCTGCTCAGGCTCCGGCGGCCGCAAGCTCCGCAGCCCTTGCGCTCGGTCCACCCGATCGGTTGGCATGCCTCTCCTTCAGGATCGACTCCTTCGGAACGGCTCGCAAACCGGATAAGGGGCGTGCAGACCCCGACGCTCCGTCGACTGAAATCGCTGAAGTGAGAGGTGGTGCCGGGAGTGTCGTAGCCGTTCTGGGACTCGCCGTGGAGGAGGAGCGGTACGCAGCCGGACACCCTCAGGGTTCGCGGCATTACACAGTGTTGCCCGAATGCCTTTGCCAGGGCTGCGGCTTCAACTGGCCATCGACTGGCCATCGACTGGCCTCGACTACGCGTGAAGCCGTGGACCAGGTGAAGAGCCCGCCTGAGCGGTACGTCGACGTTCCGGCCGCCCGATTGGTGCCCAAGGCCGAATCACTGGCCTTGGGCGTCGTGGGTGAGCGCTGCGGGGTCGGTTGAGACCGCGTGCTGGAGGTTGGCCGTGAACGTGCTGATGTGAGAGGCGATTTGGTCGGGCACCTCCAGCGGTGACAGGTGGCCGGTGTCGGCGAGCTCGGTGAGGGTGGCGGTGGGAATCAATGGGAGGAGGTGTTCGCGCAAGACCTGCGGCGGGTCCACCTTGTCGTCGCTGCCGGCCAGCACCTGGGCTACCTTCCCGCCCATGGAATGGCCCACCACTAGGTACTCGTCGTAGTTGAGGCCGTTCATGACACGCTCGGCGTCGTCGGCGAGCTGCTCGATGCCGTAGGGGCCAGGCACGTCCGCGGACTCGCCCCAACCACGGTGGTCGTAGGCGACGTATCCCTGCGCGGGGTCGAGGTTTTCGATGACGCGCTGCCAAGTGCGGTGGGAACCACCCCAGTAGTGGAGGAAGACCAGCGCAGGGCGGGCACCCTCGCGGACCTGTCCGTAGATCCGCCCGTTCTCCACGTCGAAGTGCCTTGCGATCGGGGGTGTGGGGCCATGGCAGTCGGTTTCCTTTCCCGGGGTCGTGCGGACTCTTCCTTCGGTGCCAGTCGGCTCGTCGCGGCGTGGGACCTCGGCGGTCTCTCACTCTCCCCAGGGGGAGGTGGCGGCAGCACTTTCCAGGCTGGTCACGCCGTCGGCCCGGCGTTCGCGGAGGAGTTCTCCGCCGATCGAGTAGCGGGGAGCCGCGGCGTCTGACCGGGCGGCGCGCTCCACGATCGCGTCGACGAGCGAGCGGACCATGGCCAGGCGGGGATAGGCGGCGTGGATCTGCTTCTCCCACCGGGAGACGACCTCCGCGTTGCGCCCGAAGTCGATGCCCACTCCCTCATGGGTGAGGTAGCACAGCAAGCCGCGGCGCTCGGCGATACCGGGCGAGGTGTGCAGGGCGATCGCCTCCCACACACGGTCGACGTCTGCTTCGGGGACCTTGTGCCGCCGCAGCAGATTCGCCGCCAGGTCGGCACCTTCCACCTCGAAGCGTGCCTCGCCCGTCGCGAGGTCGCCCGCGCCCAGGTCGTGCAGAACGGTCGCGGCGAACAGCCGGTCACGGTCGTAGGCGGCGTCCTCCAGGCATCCTTCGTGGGCGGCGAGGAGCTGGGCGAAGAAGAAGCTGCGCACGCTGTGATTGACCACCGACGGGGTCTCGGAGGTCCGCACGGTGGAGAGGACGGCCTCGACCAAGGGGCCGGCGGGCAAGTCGAGCGAGAAGTCCATGGACGCAGGCTACGAATCAGGCCCTGGCCCTCGATAGTGGCACGCGGGTCATGCAGCGCTAGGATCGTGCCATGTCGACCATCGAAGGGCACCGCGTCGCCGTGCTGGCGCTCCCGGGGGTCCTCCCGCTCGACCTCGGCATACCGGTACAGACCTTCGGGACGGACCCGCACTACCAGGTCACCGTCTGCGCCGATCCGTCAGCCGGGCCGGTCCTCAGCGGTGGGTTCACCGTCGTCGCGCCCGCCGGGTTGGAAGGGCTGCGGGACGCCGACACCGTCGTCGTCCCCGGGTACGAGGATCCGGACGCCCCGCCTCCCGCCACGGCGCTGTCGGCGATCCGCTCGGCGCACGCCTGCGGAGCCCGGCTGGTGTCGATCTGCACGGGAGCCTTCGCGCTGGCGGCCGCCGGGCTGTTGGACGGGCGCCCGGCGACGACCCACTGGCGGGAGACCGCTGCGCTGCAACGCCGGTACCCCCTCATCGACGTCCGGCCGAACCAGCTCTACGTCGACGACGGCGACATCCTCACCTCCGCGGGAGTGACCGCAGGCGTCGACCTGTGCCTGCACCTCATCCGCAGCGACTACGGCGCCGCAGCCGCCAACGCCCGCGCACGGGTACTCGTCGCCCTGCCCCAACGCGCCGGCGGCCAGGCACAGTTCATCGACCGCTTCCGCCCGGCCAGCCGCGGTGAGGATCTCGCGCCGATCCGCACCTGGATGCTCGACCATCTCGCCGACCGCCACACCGTGGACGAGTTGGCCCAGCGCGCGCACATGTCCCGCAGGACGTTCATCCGGCGTTTCCAGCAGGAGACGGACACGTCGCCGATGGCCTGGCTGACCGCCGCCCGCATCGACTGGGCGCGCGAACTCCTGGAAACGACCACGGCTCCCGTCGAACAGGTCGCCCGCCTCAGCGGCCTGGGCAGCCCCGCCGCCTTCCGGGCCGCCTTCCACCGCCATGTCGGCACTTCCCCCGCGGCCTACCGGGCCACCTTCCAGGCATGAGACCCGCGTGACCTTCCACCACCGTGACCTGCGGAAGGAGGCCACTGCTCGTCAGCGTTCCTCGGGGAAGGTGCCGCCGTGCACCGGCAGACCGCTCACGGACTGCTCCCGGGAGACTCCGCCTTCGAACACGTCCCAGCGCGCCACCAGGATGCCGTCCCCGACGCGGAGGAAGTCGACGGCGATCCACGGGACGGGCGGACCGTGTCCCGTGAAGCGCCCGCGCACGATGGCCAGGTCCCCTTCCGCGTGATCAGCTCCCACCCGTGCTTCAGCTCCGCCGGGAGGCTTTTGACCAGGTTGTTGCGGTCTTCGGTGGCTGGTGCTCCTTGCCGGCGACCACGCCTCGTCCGCGGGTGCTGCGGGGCTGATCGGGGCTGCTCGGTGACCCGGCGGTCGCAGGATGATCCCGCTCCTGGAACGCATTCGCGTGCCCCCGGCCAGCCGGCGGCCATCCCCGCACCCGGCCGGACCGCCTGAGCGGCGACAAAGCGTATTCATCACGCCGCAACCGCCAATACCTGCGGCGTCGGCAGACGAAGCACGCCATCCCCGAACGCCGTGACCAGCAGGCCCACCGCAGGCGCCGTGGCAGTAACGGCGGTAGGCCCGCCGGCTTTGACCCACCACGCTGCGCCCGCAGAAACGAAGTTGAGCGGCTGATCAACCGGTTGAAGATCAGCCGGCCGTGGCTACAGGCTTTGACGAGAGGTCCTACGTCTTTCGCGGCACCGTGACCGGACCATTGCTGCCTTACGTCTCTGGCTCCGCCCGTGACTCCCGGAGTCTCCTGTGGCTGCGTTCTGAATCACGCGAGAAGACACTGCCGGCCACCTGGGATCTAGGGCGCGTATTTGGTTGTGATCAATCTGCGGGTTTTGCCCTCGCGTCGGGGCGTGTTCCGGTAGATGGTCATGTATGACGCAGGTGCAACTGACGGACAGTGACTGGGAGTTCATCGAGCCCTACCTGCCGATAGGCAGGTTCGGCCCGTACCCCGAGCGGCTGCGGCAGCAGTTCGAGGGGGTGGGCTGGCGGTTCAAGACGGGCGGGTAGTGGCGGGAGATGCCGGCCGATTTCGGTGCCTGGACGACCGTCCACAACCGGTTCCGGCAGTGGAGGGATGCCGGCGTCTTCGAAGCCCTGCTGGAAGGGCTAATAGCGGAGGCCGCGAAACGGGGCGAGGTCGACTTGTCCCTGGTCAGCGTGGACTCCACCACCGCCCGGGCCCACCACGACGCTGCCGGGATGCACCTCGACGAAGACATCATGACCGCACTGGAGGAAGCCGCGGCCGAGGAGCACAAGGCCCGTGAAAAAGGGGCAGTCCGCAGGAACAAGACGGGCGGGCCTTCGAAGACGACCCCGAGCAGGAGGAACGGCGACGCGTCCGGCATCGACGCAGGCTCCGGCTGAAGGCTGCCCTGCCCAGCAGCTCGAATGGACGTCCGTCGCAGCGCGCCTGCTCTGCCGGATGATGTAGTGACGGCGCGCGCGTCTCGTCGGGCGCGCGGGTGGCGTGCTCCTTCACGGGAGTCCTCACCACTGGCGTTGGTTGTGGGGACGCAGGATAGTGACCGTAACGCGGCCGCAAAGCCGATCCACAGCAGGATTCCGTAGTAGGTCAATGCGAACTCAGCGCGGGGGATCGAGCGGTTCTCCCAGCTCGGCTACTCAGCCCCGATAGGGGTGTCGTGCGCGACAAGACAGGTGCCTGCGTCGGTGGGCTGCACGCAGGTGGTCGGAATCTTCTCTGAGGCTGTGGGCGGGTCCTGGCATCTATCTGGAGGTCGACGGTGGGACAGTGGGCGTCTGCCTCTGTGTCAACGGTTTCTTCGGTTTTCACGCGAAATCGGCGCAGTGGCCGGGCTTTTGCGTCGGAGGCCGTGCGCCGGGCGGTGATCGCGAGCCTGCTGGGCAGCACGTTGGTGTGGTACGACTTCTTCCTCTTCGTCAGAGCCTCCGGCATGGTGTTCGATCACTTGTATTTTCCGGCGGCTGTGCCACTGGCCGGCACTCTGCTTCTGTTGGGCATGTTCGGATCCGGGTTTGTGACAAGGCCTTTGGGCGGCTTGATCTTCGGCTATATCGGCGACCGATACGGCCGACGTCCGATGCTGGTCGGGGCTTTGGTGCTTACGGCGGTTCCCACCGGGATGATCCCGCTAGTGCCTCCGTACTGGACGATCGGGCTCATCGCTCCAATCGTTTTGGTCATCCTGCGTCTGGTGCAGGGCCTGGGTCTGGGTGGGGTCTGGGGTGCTGCCGTGGTCCTCTCATGGGAACACGCCCGCCCGAACCGACGGGGGCTGGTTGCAGCCTGGGCCCTGGTCGGGATGCCGGCCGGCTACTTTCTTGCGGCCGTGGCCCTCAACACGATGTCCACCGTCCTTCCCACGCACGACTACCTGGCTTGGGGCTGGCGGGTGCCGTTCCTGCTGTCTCTGGTTCTGGTGGCTGTCGCGTGGTGGACACAGCAAAACGTGGCGCAAGCCTCGGCGTTCGCCACACCCGCCGGTAGTCGCACGCAAGCCCGGCTTCCGCTGGTCGAGGTCGCGCGGCGTTACCCGCGACATCTGCTGGTCGCGATCGGCGTGACGATCGGCGTCGAGGTTGCGTTCTACACGTTCTCGTTCGGCTTTTCCCTGTCGTACTTCCTGAACGCTGCAGGTATGCCGCCCTCCGAAGTCATCATCTTCTTGACCGGTGGGCCGGTTCTCCTGGCGGGGCTGATCCCGGGATTCGCGACGCTGTCGGATCACTATGGGCGACGACGGGTCTGCCTGCTCGGCCTCCTCGCCACCGCAGTCCATGCGATGGTGTTCTTCCCTCTCGTCGACACCCTCTCCCGACCGCTGATGGTCGTGGTATTTGTCGTGGGTCTCGTCGCATTCGCCGCACTCTGCGGGCCTACAGCCGCGCTCCTGGCCGAACTGTTCCCTTTCTCGCTGCGCTGCACCGGCATCTCGGCCGGCTACCAGTTCGGGGCGCTGCTGGGGGGCACCCTCGTCCAATTCCTCCTTGTGCGAGGGAGTTTCCCCGGTCCCCATACGGTCGCGATCTACACCCTGGCCGCGTTGGCTGTCGCCGCACTTGCTCTGGCATTCGTCCGACCGGAAACGCCCCAGGACGCCCCTGCCGCAACCCCTGATATCCCCGGACCGACGGAGCACCGTCCGTGCTCCTCTCCCTGACCATCACTCCGCCATCCATCGGTCCCAGTCCCTTCGAATGGAGGAACGAACCATGACA
This sequence comes from Streptomyces sp. RGM 3693, assembly GCF_050471125.1. Classification (NCBI taxonomy): domain Bacteria; kingdom Bacillati; phylum Actinomycetota; class Actinomycetes; order Kitasatosporales; family Streptomycetaceae; genus Streptomyces; species Streptomyces sp. RGM 3693. The sequence continues at coordinate 470,151 of NZ_JBMPPQ010000003.1, read as the reverse complement.
TTGCAGCCCACTCAAGGGTCACAGCGCGACCGCAAACCGCGGTGCCGGTGGCAAAGTCTGGCCGCGGTTTTCACCGTTCTCGCGGCAGTCGCCGGCTTCCTGGGATTTTCCGTAACCCAGGCCAACGCGGCTCAGGTCATCACCTGCAACATCACCTGGACACAGAACTGGAGTACCCCCGTTGGCGTTACTCCCAAGACCACCACGTTTTCGGTCGACCGAGCCCACAGCAAGATCTGGTCCTGCAGCGGCGATCCCCACCTGAACAGCGGCATCAACGCCGGTAACGCATTCCAGGCGGGAAGCGCGCCAACCAGCGCCAGTTGCCTGGCCGGCGTCTACGCGAACTCCGGCTCTCCGCAAGTATCCTTCTGGAACGCCTCCAGCGGTCCTACCACCAGCAACTACACCTGGGCCGAGCCCTCGTTGGCCGACCTGGTGAACGGGTCGAAGACCATCGCCGCGTCATACACCTCCGGAAGGTACCAAGGCGGCACCATCGCCATTGTCGTTGTCGGAACCCAGCCGGCAAACGCCCTGGCAGCATGTATGTCGCCGAGCGGCCTCTCCTCTCTAACGGTCACTGGAGTCATGACGATCGTCGTGCCATGACGTGACACCCGAGTGTGTGACCCGGCTGAGCTGGGCCGCACACTCGGTCCAAGCGATCCTGATGAGAGGTAGGCCGTGGGGTTGGGAAAGTACGTTCCCGCCAGAGGAATCTACACGGAGCCGGCTCGGCTTCAACGGCTCAACTGGATTCGCTCCATAACCGGGCTCGGCCTGCATTCCATGGAACACACCCGGCTCGACGCCGGCAGGCTGACCGGAAACATCGAGGGATTCGTCGGAAGCGTCGAGATCCCGGTCGGCCTGGCCGGGCCGCTGCTGTTCCGCGGGGAGAATGTACAGGGCGAGATCTATGCACCCATGGCGACCACAGAGGGCGCTTTGGTCTCATCGGTGACTCGTGGCTCGCTCGCTGTCAGCATGGCGGGGGGAGTCAGCACATGTGCCATCTCGCAACGTATGACACGTGCACCGGTTTTCGCCTTCTCCAGGATGTCGGCGGCCAGTCTTTTCGCGTCAACGGTAACCCAGTACTTGGGCGATCTTCGAGCAGTCATCCGGCAGGTCTCGAAGCATGCTGAGCTCATCTCGATCGAGCCCGTGTTGCTGGGCAGGACTGTCCACCTGAAGTTCACATACACCACTGGGGACGCGGCCGGCCAGAACATGACCACTATCTGCACCTGGCATGCCTGCCAATGGATCCTGGAACAGCCTCACCTGATCGACGGCCGGGAACTCGATTCCTTCATCATCGAGGGAAACACATCCGGCGACAAAAAGGCGTCTTCCCAGAGGATGACGGAAGGTCGTGGAATCAGAGTGACCGCCGAATGTGTCCTTCCCGAAGGCATCATCAAGCGGGTCTTGAACACAACCCCCGATGAACTGGTCATGGGATACCACCACATCGCATCCGGGGCGGTCCATGGCGGAGCTCTGGGTTCGAACGCGAACACCGCCAACATCGTGGCGGCAATCTTCGCCGCGACGGGTCAGGACATCGCATGTGTTCACGAGTCGAGCGTGGGTCAGTTCATCCTCGAACGGGCGTCAGCCGGCGTCTATGCCAGCATCACTCTCCCCGGCCTGGCGCTCGGGACGGTCGGCGGCGGCACCCACCTGCCCGCGCAGCACGAACTCCTGGAGATGATGGGCTGCACGGGAAAAGGAAGTGCCGCCCGCCTGGCCGAGATCATTGCCGGCTTTGCACTCGCCCTCGACCTCTCGACGGTCTCTGCAGCCGTTTCCGGACATTTCGCCAGCTCCCATGAACGCCTTGGACGCAACAGACCTGCCCGTTACTGATCCTGAACTCGTGGTGTCGTCGTGGCTGACAGACTGTGGTCCCTGCGGTGGGCCGAAGGTATGCGGTACGCACAGGGCGGTGGACTGACGGACGAGCAGCGGGAGTTCCGTGAAGAGCTGCGGCTCCAGGCGGCGGAGCGGTTCGCCCGGGGTGAGAAGAGTTCGCTGATCGCGAGGGGCTTAAGGATCCGTGCGCTCGGTGGAACGATGGCGCCAGGACTGGCAGGACGGTGGACCGAGGGCCTTGCGGCCGAAGGGACCGACCTCGCTGCCGAGGCAGGACTAGGGCGCGTATTTGGTTGTGATCGAGGGGTGGTTCGTGTGAGGTCCTTGATCCAGATCATTGAGGCGCGGAGGTGGAGGCCGGCGAGGTAGCTTCCCGGGGTCTTGTCGTAGCGTGTGGCGATGCCTCGCCATGCCTTCAGCTTGTTGATCGCGCGCTCGACGGTGTTCCGTTCCTTGTAGAGCTCGGTGTCGTGACTGACGGGCCTGCCGCCCCTGTTGCCCTTCTTCTTCCGGTGGGCGGCTTGGTCCCTTCTCCCGGATGACCGCCTTGATACGGCGTTTGCGCAGGTAGGCGCGGTTGCCGCGGGACGAGTACGCCTTATCGCCGGCGACCGCCTCGGGCCGAGTGCGGGGTCGGCCGGCAGGCCCGCGCACCCGCACTTTGTTCAGGACGGGGATGAACCGCGGGCTATCTGCCGCCTGACCGGCGGTCAGGAGCAACGCCAGTGGGCGGCATTTCCGGTCGGTGGCGAGGTGGATTTTGCTGGTCCGTCCTCCCCACGATCGGCCGAGCAGGGCAGCCTTCAGCCGGAGCCTGCGTCGATGCCGGACGCGTCGCCGTTCCTCCTGCTCGGGGTCGTCTTCGAAGGCCCGCCCGTCTTGTTCCTGCGGACTGCCCCTTTTTCACGGGCCTTGTGCTCCTCGGCCGCGGCTTCCTCCAGTGCGGTCATGATGTCTTCGTCGAGGTGCATCCCGGCAGCGTCGTGGTGGGCCCGGGCGGTGGTGGAGTCCACGCTGACCAGGGACAAGTCGACCTCGCCCCGTTTCGCGGCCTCCGCTATTAGCCCTTCCAGCAGGGCTTCGAAGACGCCGGCATCCCTCCACTGCCGGAACCGGTTGTGGACGGTCGTCCAGGCACCGAAATCGGCCGACATCTCCCGCCACTGCCCGCCCGTCTTGAACCGCCAGACCACCCCCTCGAACTGCTGCCGCAGCCGCTCGGGGTACGGGCCGAACCTGCCTATCGGCAGGTAGGGCTCGATGAACTCCCATTCACTGTCCGTCAGTTGCACCTGCGTCATACATGACCATCTACCGGAACACGCCCCGACGCGAGGGCAAAACCCGTAGATTGATCACAACCAAATACGCGCCCTAGGACAGCAGGTGTCCGTCATCGTGCCTAGCCTGGCGTCCGGCACAGCAGGGCAAGCATGAAATGAGGGTGGCCATGGCGGAGATCGTTCTGGTTCCCGGGTTCTGGCTCGGAGCGTGGGCATGGGACGAAGTGACACCGGCACTGAGAGCGGCGGGACATGATGTCTACCCACTCACGCTGACCGGCCTGGCCGACCGCGCAGCCGAGGCCACCCCCGATGTGGACGTCTACACGCATATAGATGACATCGTCCGTCTCGTGGACGACAACGGTCTGCGGGATGTGGTGCTGGTCGGGCACAGCGGAGCAAACCTTCCGGTGACTGGCGCCGCCGACCGGATCCCGGAGCGCATCGCACGGATCGTGTATGTGGACGCGGGGCCGTTGCCCGCTGGCATGGCTCTGATCGACTTCAACGAGCCCCAGAAGCAGGAGGAGTGGCGCAAGCAGGTAGCGGAGCAGGGGGATGGCTGGCAGCTGCCGGTACCGCCGTTCGACCCGGCAGCAGATCCGGACAACCTGGCAGGACTCGCGAGCGAACAGCTCGCGCGCATAGTCGAGTTGGCCACACCTCAGCCGTTCGCGACCGCCACTCGCGCCCTGGACCGTCCCACGCCGCCGCCGGACACGCGCTGCTCGGTGATCGCCTCGACATTCGCTCCCGAACAGGTGCGCATGCTGGCCGACAGCGGCAACCCAGTCTTCGAGCCGATGGCCAGAATGGACCTGTTCCACCTGCCAACCGGACACTGGCCGATGTTCTCCCGGCCGATCGAACTGGCCTCACTGCTGGCCGAGATCGCCCGCTGACCAGCGGCTACCCTCGTCAGGGGCCGCCCCGAGCCCTCGGGCAGCCGCGCGATTCACGCCAGGACCACCAGGCCATTCGTACGACCCGTCGGGAATCCGGTCGTGGCCCGACACTCTCGCGGGGGCCGCGCGGCTGTGGCTGTACCCCGGTGACTGGCTCGAGACATGCACCGGCCAGACCCGTCGCGTGCGGACCGTCGCGCTCTTCGTGCTCACCGCGGCCACCGGGCTGCTGCTGCCCTCGGTCGAACCCTCCACCACCCTGACGGCCGACATCCAGCACCCCGCCACCAGCCTGTGGCTTGCCCCGCTCCTGCTCGGCATCGGTTTCGCGGCACCGCTTCCAGCGCTGAACGGCGAAGCACTCCGCAGCCTGACCGCCTCGACGCTCCGCGCCCTTACCGCCCCGACCGCCGCAGTCGCGTCCCTGTGCCTGACGGCATGGAGTGGCATGGCCGAACACCTCGCCGGGTTCACCGCCGTCGCCGCGGTCACCTACTACTGGCTCACGCTCGGATTCGTCGCGCTCCGCCTGTGTGTCCTCGTCGCCCGCATCGCCCGGACCGCTCACCTGCCGACCACACGGCGACTGTCCACTACTCCGGAACCGGACCTGACCATCCTCGAAGTGCCCATCCGCTTCGAGGGACGCGTACCAGGGGCATCGAAGATGTGCCTGGGCGTACGGCGAGAATCCGCACTCACTCCATGGAAGCTCCGTTTCGGTGATGAGGATCCTTGGAAACGGCCAAGCCTGCTCTTGGGTCCGCACTCGGTTGCCGTGAGGAACAACGGCTGAAGCCACCTACGGGCCCAGCGTGCAAGCCGTCGCCGCAATCGGGAATCCCGTGATCAACTCAGGTGTTGGCCCTGCCGACAGCACCAGTCGTGTGAAGGGCTTTTCGTGCGCGCCATACAGTTCGATCGCTTCGGCACCCCCGACGTCCTCAACGTCGTCGACACTCCCGAGCCCGCACCGGGCACCGGGGATGTGCTGGTCCGAGCCGTCGCGACCAGCATCAATCCCGTCGACGACAAGACGCGAGAGGGGGCCATCGGCGAAGGAACACCGCCACTGCCGATGACGCTCGGCTGGGACCTGGCCGGCATCGTCGTCGACGGCGGCAGTAGTGGACTGCGCGTCGGGGAACGCGTCATTGCCATGTCGCACCAACTCAGCTCCGGCCGGGGCACCTGGGCCGATCTGGTCGCGCTTCCAGCACAGGCCGTCGCCGCTGCGCCGCAGACAGTCAGCCTGGCCGAGGCGGCCACCTTGCCGCTCCCCGGACTGACGGCCTGGCAGACCCTGGACTGGCTTGCGGTGAACGCCGGTGAGCGGCTGCTGATCGCCGGTGCCGCAGGTGCGGTTGGTGGGTTGGCACTGCAGATCGCCCGAGCACGCGGCGTCAAGGTCGACGCTCTGGTCTCCCGGGACGCGCAGGTCGCCTTCGCCCGCGAGCGCGGTGCCGACCTCGTCACCACCGACCGCCGTGCTCTTCAAAACCGTACCTATGACGCGGTCTTCGACACCTTCGGCGCGTTCGTGACCGAGGCAGTGGCGGATGGCGGCCGGTATGCCTCGATCGCCACCCAAGCAGGTCCGGTACCCGACCTGTCTTCCCGCGGTGTGCGCACCACCGTCAACCAGGTGCGCGAGGACGGCGCGGGACTGAACGAGCTCAGCAAGCTTGTCGACCGCGGCTCCTTGCAACTGCGTGTGCACTCCACCTACGGCCTCCACGAGATCCAAGCCGCGCACGCGCGCTTTCTCCAAGGCGGCCTGGCAGGAAAGATCACCGTGCTCTTTTGAGGAACCCCCGATCCTCCGGCGCTCAGGCCGGGCCGGGCGCCGGCGGCAGGTGGCTGTTCCCGACGGACAGCCCCTCTCCGCTCCTGACTGGCTATCGGGCAGCCCGTCCTTGTAACGCTCTCCCGTTCGTCAGCGGTCCGGTGCATGAGGAGACAAAGTGAGCAGGTCTGGGGAACTCCTGAGCGCAAAGTGGGGATATCAACGAGCACCATCATCCGGCAGCACTCGATGCCGAGGACGCCGATTTCTTCCCAGTCACGCAGGACGATCCCGGGCACGACTCTGGAGCAGACGGCGGCCAGGCTGACGCGAGCGGGGGCGCGTAGGTCATCTCTCTGCACGCGCACCGCCTGCCTGCGGAGTCGCGCCCGGCGCTGACTGACATGAGCAAGTACGACCGGCTGCCGTCGCCGGCGACACCCCCCCCGGCAGACCAGCACCGAGAAAGGGCACGGCGCCTGACCGCCATCACCGAGCCGACCACCGAACCTGGGGACCCGTCCGGTCCGCCAAGTTCCCGAGGTCCAGGCGGCTGGACTTCGACTTCGCCACGAACCCGAACGTCACCCGGGGGCCGTGGTCGACCTGAGGTCGCCAGGCTGGGTCCGCGAAGGTCGCCCGCTGGTGCTGATCGGCGAATCCGGCACTGGCAAGTCCCACCGCAGACCACCGCCGCCGAACGAGCCAAGTCCACAGGTGCATGAGCGGGTGACGTGGCCTGGCCGGAGTCAGATCGGTCCGTAGACGGCGGCGGGGGCACCGGCCATGAGCGCCCAGTAGCGGTCCCCGTATGACCAGTGCCACCATTCGCTCGGGTAGTTGACGAAGCCCTCCTCGCGCAGGCACTGGGCCAGCAGGTTGCGGTTGTCGCGCGCGGTCGGCGACAGACCCGGAGCGACGAAGGGACACCACCTTTCGTCGCCCGTGCGGTGCCCGTTCACCGCGCCGCCCATGTCCAGTTCCACGCCATCGCTGTCGATGAGCGTCAGGTCCACGGCCGCGCCGGCGCAGTGCGGGGCCACCTCGACCGGGGAGACGAAAGCGCTGGCCTGACGCCGAAGCTCTGCCGGGTCACTGATGCCCGAACGGCGAAGGCGATCCTCATACAGTGCGAACCGACGGGCCTGTTCGGCCGGGCTGCGATGGCCCTCGATCACCAGGAGCCTGATGTCGGCGGGGAGCCTCTCGGAGGCTGAGCCCAGGCGTTCGAGCACGCCGGCCCTGACTCGTCCGTATGCTCCGGGCTCGTCCCGTTCTCGCGGGTCCAGCGTTATGGCCGGAACGGTGGCGATCTCCGCAAGGGGTTCGCCGCAGTCTGCCACCGGAGTGTCGATCACTCGCGCATCACTCAGCAAGATCATGCTGACTGAGCCTAGCGCCCCGGACCAGCAGCTACCCGGGCAGACAGGGAGTCGGGCCCCGGACACTCCGCATCGCACCGGACGCCACCCGATAGGTGGCTCCCCATCTCGCCGGAGCGCACCGGCCACCGGGCACCGCGCAAGGTCGAGCTGGGCAACTGCGCTCGCCCCTATGGCCCGTCCTGCCGGTACGAACACGCCTGCTCCGATGCCCGATGCTGCAGGACAACCCGAAGGTGCTGCCCAGGCTTGCGGAGATCGAGAAGGACCTGATCCTCCGCCGCAAGCGAGCATCCCGAAAGACGGAGGCCAGGGCGTGAGTAAATGGAGGGCATGCTCTTCGACTTCAGGCACGACCACGACGGCGAACGGCTCTGCGGTGTGTACGGCGGTGATCCTTCCATCGGCACCGCCGTGCTGCTGCATGGCGCAGGCACCAGCAGCACAGAGCGACTGCTGCCGCTGGTACGGGAGTTCGTGGCCCACGGCTGTCGAGGGATCGCCTTCGACTTCTCCGGGCACGGCGAAAGCACCGGAATGCTTAGTGAGTTGAGCCTGCGGCGACGCTTCGAGCAGGCTGTCGCGGTGATCGACGGGTACGCGGGGACGGACGGGCCACTGGTCCTGGTGGGGTTCAGCATGAGCGGGCAGACGGTGGCCGATCTCGTCCGGCACTACGGGGATCGAGTGGTGGCGCTAGGGCTGTGCGCGCCGGCCGTGTACAGCGCCGAGGCGTGGGACGTGCCTTTCGGGGAAGGGAACGGCCTGTTCAGCGGCATAATCCGGCGGCCGGACAGTTGGCGGGAGGCGCCCGCGCTTCAGGTGTTGCGGGCGTACGAGGGTCGGGCGGTGCTCGCCGTGCCGGGCACGGATATGGTGATCCCGCCGGCGGTGACCGAGGCAGTACAGGACGCGCTGGCCTCGCGCGCCCAGTACACACGGTTCGACATTCCGGACGCAGAGCACCAGCTGGGGCTGTGGTTCCGCGAACACGGCGACGACCGGCGGAAGTTCGTGGAGGCGGTGCTGACCGGCCTCGACGCCCGGGGCTGGTCGGCCACGCGCGCGTGGTCGGCCAACTAGGACTTGTCCGGGCGATCATGTGCGGAGCCAGATGACGAGTGCTGCTGCGGTGGCGGTGCCGAGGAAGACGTAGCCGCGCTTGTCGTATCTGGTGGCTACCGCGCGGGACTGCTTGAGCCGGTTGATCGTTCGTTCTACAGTGTTGCGTTTTTTGTAGCGCTCTTCGTCGAAGCCGGGTGGCCGTCCACCGCGTGAGCCTTTGCGCAGGCGGGCGGCCTGGCTGTCGGTTTTCTCCGGGATGGTGTGCCGGATGCCGCGTCGCCGCAGGTACTGGCGGCACGGGCCGTTGCTGTATGCCTTGTCCGCGGCGAGGCTGTCGGGTTTCTTGCGTGGCCTGCCCGGCCCGGGTTTCGGGACGCGGATCTTGTCCAGGACGGGCTTGAACTGGGTGCAGTCCGCCCGCTGTCCCGGTGTGACGACCAGGGACAGAGGCCGGCAGTGGCCGTCCGCGCTCAGGTGGAGCTTGCTCGTGAACCCACCGCGCGAGCGGCCCAGGCCCTCACCTCCAGCACCACCTCCACCAGGCGGGCGTGCAGGCTCTGCCACGTGGTTTCGACCTGGTGTTCCGGCAGTTCGGCCCCCTTTGACACGGGGGCCGACGGCGGATCGGTGCGTGCGCCTGCCGCATGCTGATGCGCGCGGACGATGGTGGAGTCCACCGAGATGTCCCAGTCGATTTCACCCGCTGCATCGGCCGCGGCCTGGACCTGTTGCAGCAGTTGTTCCCACGTTCCGTCAGCCGACCACAACCGGTGCCGTTCATAGACCGTCTTCCACGGTCCGAAACGTTCCGGCAGGTCACGCCACTGCACTCCGGTCCGCACCCGGTACAGAATCCCGCCAATCACCTGCCGGTGATCTCGCCACCGGCCACAACGCCTGTTGCTGACCGGCAAGAACGGCCGCAGCCGTTCCCACTCTTCATCACTCAGATCACCCCGCCCCATGCCCACATCAACGACCCGGGCACGGAGTAGTCACATGATCGACCGGACAAGTCCTAGCTCGGCCACGGCCGCTCGTTCATCGACTTCCTCCGCCTTCCCTACGGTTGGAACTGCCAGATGCGCCGGCTCACGCTCGAAGACGGCACGGCCCTGGTGCAACGGACCACCCACCCCACCCCAGACCCTGATTGATGCCGTCACCAATGGGCAACAGAGACCTCTTGCTATGGTGCGCCGATGTCATCGATCAAGCAGTTCCAAGTCACCTTCGACTGCGCAGAGCCTGCGCGCCTCGCCGCTTTTTGGTGCGAGGTGTTGGGGTACGTCGTACCGCAGATCCCGAAGGGGTTTGCCACTTGGGAGGACTACCATCGCTCACTGCCGCCTGAGGATCAGGTCATCTACTTCCCATGCAGTGATCCCTCGGGTGTGGGCCCGCGCTTGCTCTTCCAGCGCGTTCCCGAAGGGAAGATCGTCAAGAATCGGGTGCATCTTGACGTGCGGGTCGGCACCGGGCTCGTGGGTGAAGAGCGCCTCGCCACACTGGAGGCCGAATGCGCACGACTGGTCGCGCTCGGTGCCGTACACCTGCGAACGCTGCTTGCCGATGACGACAACGAGTCGTGCATCCTGATGCAGGACATCGAGGGCAACGAGTTCTGTCTCGACTGAGCATCCTCCGAGCCGGCGAGGTTGTGAAGTCTGGCGATGCCGAGCATCGCGGTGTGACTGCCGTCTCTCTTCGGGCGGCAGTCACCAAGGATCTTCCAAGTCATCATCCGCGCGAGGACGTGCTTGACACAGGCCCGGACCTTGCGGTGGGAGGTGTTGTGCTCCTCCTTCTGCGCAGGCAGTTCGGTCTGGCCGCGTTCGCGGCGGTGCGGGATGACCAGGCCGGTACCCCGATAGCCGCCGTCCGCGACGACGAGCCGGGTTCGGCGTCGATGACGACCTGGTGGTTGGCCGGGTACCGGTAGTTCTTCGACTGCTCGGCAACCGTGTGATCCCGTGTCGAGCGACGGCCCGAGGCAGCCGATGATGCGGTCGGCGGCCGACTTCGACACCCCGAACGGCGGGGCGAGTTGCCGCAGCGTCAAGTTCGAACGCCAGTAGGCCGGGTGGCTCTCAGGGGGAGCCAGGGCCGGACCCGAGGCGTACACCTCCGAGCTCTCGTAGTTGTAGAACCAGGTTTCGCCCGGTTCGAAGCTGCGGATCACCGGGTGCTCGGTGCCCCGGGCGTGGGCCGTCGCGTGCTTGGCGGGTGAGTCGTCGCAACAACCGATGTGGCCGCACTGTGCGCAGCGTCGTAGATGGAACCACCAGCCGCCACTGGCGTCCGAAAGCACCAGCAGGGTGCTGTCCAGCAGTTCATGGACGTTTGCGACCTGGTAGGGAGCTCGATCGAGTTGCGAGTACTGCTTGGCTGCCGTGACAAGAACCGAGACGCGAGTGGTCGACTCCTCGATCTCGTTCATCAACAGTTCGGTTTCCACGGTGTAGTTGAGCCACCGCACGGCACTTTCGAGAATGTCGCCGTCCACGGCTGCGGCGACCTGGTCCAGCCAGTCGGTGTCGAGGCGGGCCTGTACGAAGGTCGGCGCGAACTGCCATGCGTCTCCGATGCCGTGGTCGTCCAGCCAATCGGAGAGGGCGTCCTCCCGGTCCGAGGCTTCCAGCGGGCTCAGGGTGGTGGCCTGGCAACGCGCTCGGCTGTGCGTTCTTGGACCTCGACGAGCGTCTTCAGGGCGTCGCGCCGGTACGGGCGTGTCGCGATGATGCCGAGCTTGTGGCGCATTCCGGCAACACGTTCGCGGAGTGCGGAGGTGGCTCGCACGGCCGCGGCGGCCGGGTTGTTCAGCTCATGGGCCAGCCCTGCGGCCAGGGTCCCGAGAGCCAGGAGCCGTTCTCGCTGGCCGACGGCCTCCTGGGCGTTCTTGGTCCCGAAGAAGAGACCTTCCAGCAGGTGCACGGCCGTGGGAAACCACTCGCGCATGATCGCGGCGAAGGTATCCGCGGGCAGCACGAAGAAGCGTGCGGGCTCGATGACACGCAGGGAGCTGTTGTACACCCGCTGTGCGGGTGATCCGGCTTGCGATCTCGCTGCCCCTTGAATACCGCTGACTTCAGGGTGGCTGTGCCGTGAGGAGCGGGCGAGACGGCCTCACTCCCACCGAAGCTGGTCCTTGGTGAAGGCTTCGGCTCCGCGGATCCGGCCATCGCCGCGGGCGAACCCGCAGAGCCGGACGCGCGGCTGCGGCATACGCGCCAAAGGGGCCAGGTCAATTGTCTGGCGGCTGTCTGCGCGGGATACGAGTACGAGCTCGGTGAGGGCCGGCAACGCGGTCGGCAGGTGGGCGAGGTCCACGTTCCGGGGCGCTTCGGTGAGGATCAGGAGCAGGTGGGTCACTCCGGGGTGAGCCAGGGTCGACGGTAGCGAGTAGTCCCTCTCGGACGCGACGTTGAGGTGGGTGAGGGCGGGCAGGTCGCGGAGTTCGCCCATGGCTTCGGCTGCCTCGTGGTACAGCCCCAGGTGCGTCAGGGAAGTCCAACCTGCCGTGTGCGCGGCCCAGTCGTTTGGCATCGCGATAAGGGACAGCGTCTTCAGGCCGGGGAGCGAAGGCAGTGAGTAGACGGCTCTGCCGTGGTCCCGGCCCCATCCCACGTGGGCGATGGACGCCTCGGACAAGGTGAGGGCACCGGAGAGACCAGTCCCGAGGTCGAGTTGGGACAACGTGCGCGCCTGGGACAGCGCGGCGAGCGAGATGCCGTTACGCAGGCTCGACTCGACGAGGTGTACCTTCCCAACGCCGTGCTCGTCGGCGAACGTGGCCGTCGCTTCGATGGGGAGGGCCTTCTGCACCACGAGTGTTTCAACGTTGCCTACGAGCCGGGCGTGGTCGAACTGATCGAGGGAGTTGATCGGCAGGACGCTCAGGTGCAGACCCGCCAGCACGTCGTCGACGTACTCCCGGCCGGGGAAGCGGTCCCATGTCGTGGCGAGTGCGGAGGACAGTTCCTGGCGCCGCTCGCGCGGGATCTGGGTGAGGAACCGGAGCGCCTCTGGACCTCCGACCTCGTTGGCCAGGAACACCGCGTGGAGACAGAGCTGTGGATCCTGCCAGTCGAAGTCCCGTTGCAGAGCCACCAGAAGATCCGGGCCCACCGCCGCGTACTGGCTGAAGTCGGGGCGCCCCACGGCCGCGTCCTGACTGAAACCGGTGTGACCACGCCGCTTCTTGGCGATCGTGCGGAAGGACTTGGCGACCCCGGCGATCAGGGACTTCCGGTCCTCCGCTGACATCTGCACCGCGTACGGGATGCACGACGCCGCGGCCATCCGCATCCGTGCCCGTTGGTCGCGATTCGACACCAGTCGTAGTTTCCGGCGGAATTGGGCGACGAACTCACCGGTATCTGCCAGGTTGCACTGGCTCATCGCGAAGTGCAGGACGTCGTCCCAGGTCTCCTCCCCGGCGTGGCCGGCCAGTTGCCCGAAGGCGCGCTGGGCGACCATGTCCGTGGCCGCGAGGTAGTCCTGGAAAGTGCGGTGGCTGAAGCGCAGCGACTCCTCACTGCGTGCGACGAGCAGTCCGCTGCGCTCTTGCAGGGCCTTGCGGATGTCCTCGGCCGAGTGGGTCCCGGCGTCGAGGCCGAGGCTGAGCAGTCGGCCCTGGACCTTCTCGTCGAACCGCTCCGGGGAGATCTCCCGCTCTCCCTCGGTCGTGAGGTACCCGGCGATCCAGGACAAGATCGCGCGGCGCTGGTGTACGTCGAGGCGGGGAAGCGGGTCGGAAATGTTGCGGTCCGCGTCGCGGAGGCCGAGCATCATGTCGATGGTCCGGGCGTACAGCTCTTGACGGAAGCGCGGGAGCCGAGTGCCGTGCACCTCGTGGAGCTTGCACAGGACGGCGCACAGCAGCGGCGTCGCGGCGAGTGCGGACAGGTCCTCCGAGGCGTTGATATGCCTGGTCAACGCCCTTTCGAGGGTGAGCAGCAGGCCGATGCGTTTCTCGCGCTCCTCGTCTGCGAGCCGTGAGGAACGGATGCCGATGATGGCCGCCTGGTGCCATTTGTGGATGAGCTCGGCGCGCTGGTCCTCGTTGAGTTCGAGGAGCCTCAGCTCGACGAAGCCGAGCCGGTCCGGTGGAGTCCAGTGGTGCAGCGCCTCGGGCCGCCCAGTGACCATGATGTGCAGCGAGGGCGCACTCCTCAGCAGCTGATTGATCCAGCGGAGCACGCCGTCGCGGTGCGCCTCCAACACCTCGTCCAGACCGTCCACGAGCAGCAGTGCGCGGTCTTGCTCCAGCATGCGACGGACCCAACCGTCCGGGGGAGTGGAGCCGTTCGCCATCTGGTTGAAGTGGAGGAACTGCTCGGGTTGCGGTGGAACCCCGTCAAGGCCCTCGACCTGCTTCCACCGGGGCGCGTACATGTCCCGCAGGCGGATCAGGAAGGGGACGCGGTCGTTGAAGGGCTCCAGCGGGCCCGTGCACGAGCGGCTCGCCATGGAAACCGCCAGCCATTCCAGGAGAGTGGACTTGCCGGCCCCGGGCTCGCCCCGCAGCAGCAGCCGGGGGTTCTTCGGGATCAGCTGCTCGACTGGCCGCGAATGATCGTTGGACGACAGGCGGCTGGTGGGCAGCCCCGCATGAAGGCTGACGTAGGCGTGCTCGATGGCGATGTCATCCGTGAGATGCCCTTGCATCCCCAGCCCGAACAGCTCGATGTGCCCGTGGCGGAGGATCACCTCCTTGCGGTACGTGTCGAGGAAGGAGGCGTCGCGGGCCTCCGACTCGGTGATCGGTTGGAGGACACGGAGCACCCTGTCGGCCAGTGGCACGGCATGGAAGAAGGCGCCGATCGGTGCGGCTTCGAGCCGGGAGTGGCCCCAGCCGGCCGAGTCGCGGACGATGACGCCCACCAGCCACCGCCCGGCGTGGAAGACCGGGGCACCCGACATGCCCCGCCAGGGCGACGGCCCCTCGGGAGGGTGGCCGACGAGTTCGAGAGAGAGGTAGCCGTGCCCGTCGGCGCTGTTCGACGCGATGCGGAAGTCGGCCTCAAGTGGGGCGACACCGGAGGTCACCCTGGTCATGACGGCCGGCAGCCCGAGAGCTGCACAGTCGTCAAAACGGGCGTCGGCCGCCAGTTCCCTCCTCTCCACGTCAGGCAGCTCGTCCTGATCGGCCAGGTCCTCGCCCGCGAGGAGGAAAGCCACCTCACCTGCGACCTTCAACACCTCGGCCGACGTGCTGCGCAGTGTCTGCAGGCGGCACACACGCAGTTGGGCGGAGGGAATGTCCGCAACCACATGACCTGCGGTCAGCACCACGCGACCGTGGAGGAGGTATCCACTGCCACGGACCTCGTCGTCCTCCGTGGTGATGGCGACGAGGCGACCGCGGGCGGGGTGACGGGGAACGCTCATCGAACGAGACGGTGACCGGAGTCGGTGTTGCTGATCTCCGGGCTCTCACCGGTGGAGGCCGAAATCGGGGTGAGGTTGAACTTCACTCGATGCGTTTGCGCCGTCGAGCGCCGTGCGTCGGCATCGGCCGATACCACCCACGCCTTCACCCCGCCCTTGACGCTGCGGTCGCGGGTGAGCGCAACAGTGAATTCGAGCTCTATCGGCCCGATCTGGAAGCGGACGTCCGAGCCCGGGTCGGTCGCGGCGGCCTCGGTGATCTGGGCCCGCAGGGCCTGTACCGCCGAGACCAGATCGATCTGAGCGCCGATGTCCGCATGGTCGCGCGAGTTCGGCATGGGTGGCCAACTCTCCTGTCTAGCCGGGTGGTTTCCACGTCCCATGATGCTGCACCGGATCGCCCGCGCGCAGGTGATCCGGTGGCCGGGCACCGCCTGCCCGCAGACTCGCAGTCGCCTCGCGATACGGGGGACGGGCACCGAACGTACGCGCTCCCAACTGGGACCGTCGGCCAGGGCGTAGCACGAGGTGGGGCCGGTAGCCGCCGATGATGGATCCCCATGGCCTGGTCCTGAATATGGTTATTCCGTAGCAGGGTTGGTCTTCTCAGCCTCGGTACGAGTGCGACCAGAGCCGCTTCCGAAGGGGCCCGCGCGCAGCCAACGGCGGTTCGCCTTTCAGGAGTTCAGCCCGACGTGGCGCCACTTCGGTGTGCAGTGCCCGGCCTGGGCAACGTCGTACTCCGGCCCACCGCTTTCGATGCGCCGTGGGTGGCAGACAAGCGGCGGGTGATGACGCCCGGCTGGTACCCGTCGTCTGGGACGGTACCGAGGCCAGGATCGTCGGGGGACACCGAGCGGCCTTCCTCCAAGGCGCCGCCGTGGGCGACGCGCTCGCCGCGATCACCTCCGACTGGACCGACGGCAGCCCGGCACCGCTGGTCCTGACGACCGGTTGATGGCTGCCGGTGTCACGTCAGGTCCAGCAGTCGCTTGTCTGCCCGTTCCTCACTCGCCGCGCGCCCTGCTCACCGGACCCGGCGGCGCGCCAGACGCAAGGGACGCCGAGAAGCGCCGCACCGTCGGCCGGCCGGTGACGGGAGCTTCGATGTGGTGCGGGCGTGACGTTCAGTCCGTGCCGCCTACCGCCACCTCCCGCCCGGCCCCCTCCTGCAGCACGAGGTCGAGCAGCCCGGGGAAGCGGCGGTCCAGTTCCTCGCGGCGCAGGGTGTTCACCCGCCGGGTGCCCGCGTCCCGCTGCCGGAGCAGTCCGGACTCCCGGAGGATCTTGAAATGGCGGCTGAGCGCGGACTTGGCGACCGGAAGTCGGAACGTCCCGCAGGCGACCTCGGCGTGCACGCCGAGCGTCACGACGATGCTCAGCCGGATCGGGTCGGCGAGGGCGCTCATGATGACAAAGAGGTCCAGGTCCCGTTCGTCGGGGTGGACCAGGGGTGAAGAGGTTCGGCTGGCCATGGATCCAGTATCCATGACCACAGCCTCATGTTCACATTCACGCGAACATGGGCTACGGTCGTGATCATCGGCCGCGGGACGCCCTGCCCCGCTCCGCAGCACCAAGGAGACACCCATGCCTGCCACCCCCTCACGCCGTTCCCCCATAGGCGTCGGCATCATCGGCCTCAGCGCCTCCGGTGGCTGGGCGGCCACCGCCCACCTGCCCGCGCTGCGTGCGCTGGACGGCTTCGAGGTCCGCGCGCTGTCCGCCTCCAGCGCCGCCTCCGCCAAGGCGGCGGGCGAGAAGTACGGCATCCCGCTCGCCTTCGGCACCCCCGAGGAACTGGTGCGGCGCGACGAGGTCGACCTGGTGGTGATCACGGTGAAGGTGCCCCAGCACCGGGAGCTGGCGCTGGCCGCGCTGCACGCCGGGAAGATGGTGCTCAGCGAGTGGCCGCTGGGCAACGGGCTCGCCGAGGCCGAAGAGCTGGCAGCCCTCGCCGAATCCAAGGGGCTGCGCACCTTCGTCGGCCTACAGGCCCGCTCCGCTCCGCCGGTCCGCTACGCCCGCGATCTGATCGCCTCGGGGTACGTCGGAGAGGTGCTCTCCACCAGCGTCATCGCCTCAGGGCGCGGCTGGGGCGGGGAGATCCCGAGCCGCAACGCCTACACCCTCGACCCGGCCAACGGCGCCACCATGATGACCATCCCCTTCGGCCACACCATCGACGCGCTCACCATGACCCTCGGGGAGTTCACCGACCTCGGCGCGACCCTGGCGATCCGCCGTACGTCCGTGCGCGACGAGACGACCGGCGAGACCCTGCCGATGACCACACCTGACCAGCTCGTCGTCAACGGCGTACTGGAAGGCGGCGCGGTGGCCTCCGTACACTTCCGCGGCGGCCTGTCCCGCGCAACCGACTTCCACTGGGAGATCAACGGAACCGAAGGCGATCTGCTGCTCACCGGCAGTTCGGGCCACCTCCAGTTCGGCCAGGTCACCCTCCACGGCGCCCGGGGCGAGGAGACGAACCTCAAGGAACTGCCAGTTCCCGCCTCGTACGAGACGCTTCCCCAACTGGCCGGCCGCCGCACCGAGATGGCGTACACCATCGCCCACGCCTACGAGCAGATCCGCGCCGACCTCGCCAACGGCACCCACCACGTCCCGGACTTCGCCCACGCGGTACGCCGTCACCGCCTCCTGGACCGGATCGAGCGCGCATCCGCCGAAGCCTGACCCGCCCGCACACGCGACAAGGCGGCGCGCCCAACGGCACGCCGCCGCAGTGCACCTACGGAGACGTTCGGTGTGAAGTCGGTGGTGACGGATGATGATCCCGGCAGTAGGTCTGGTTCATGCGCGGAGATCCCGGCCCGTTCGCCAACTGCGGCCACGATGGGTGGGGTCCGCCAGGATTCTGAAGCCGCCGGCCACCAGCGAGCTTCGGCTCGGCTGAGCGCCCCGTGGACGGTGGGATGATGCGACGGTGACCACTGTCCCATCTCTGCCGCCCCGCGACCGCGCTCTCGGACGCGGCGTCAGCACCCTCATTCCACAGTCCGGTTCAGACGTCGCGCCGGCCACGGAGCAGGCCGCGGCCGCGCTGGCCGCGCTGGAGACGGTGCCGGTCCAGGCCGGACTGCTGCAGGCCGCCGCGGTGCTGCTGGAAGAACGGGCCCGCATCAGCGAGGACCAAGCCGAACGGGCGGCCGCCGGCACCACGGCGGCATTGCTGCGCCGCGCCCTCGACGGCCGCCGCGATGATCGTTCGGAGCCCTCGCCCTCGTTCTAGTAACGAGTGATCGCGGTGGGTCCGGAGGTGGTTCCGATCGCGATGTGCGGCCGCTGCCGGGGCTTGGCCCAGGCCAGGATCCGGCGCACTGCGTCCGCGGGCGCGGAGACACAACCCGACGTCGCCGCCCGCCCGTTGACGTGCAGAAAAATGCCCGCGCCCCGGCCGCGTACCGGTTTGTTGTAGTTGAAGCCGATGACGAGCGCGTGCGCGTACTGGGTGCCGTAGTCGGCAAGGTGCTCGGACTCGGCGGCGCGGCAGTCGGCGGGCAGCGGCTCGGCCCAGCGGTTGTAGGCGCGCGAGCGATTGTCCTGGCACCACCAGGAGTTCCGGTTCACCCGGCGGTAGGGCGCCGAGGTCCCGCTCGGCGCGGCCTTGATCCCGAAGCCGTAGGGGAGGTCGTACAGACCGGCGGGGGTGGTGTCGGTGCCCTGTCTGCGCTTGCCGCCCTCGACAAGCCCCTTCGCCCCGAACCGGGCGGGCGCGCTGCCGGCCACGACCCACTTACCGCCCCGCCGATCCCACCAGGCCAGCGTCCCCGTCGTGGCGCCGGCGCGGGGCGCGACGGCGGTGATCAGCTGACTGCCCCCGCCGGTGTCGGCCAGCCGGTCCGGCAGCGGCGGACCGCTGCTGTCCGGGGTCAGAGCGAACAGGACGGCAAAGAGTGCGACACCGGCAGGTACGACGGCCACGGCAACCCCCGAAGGGAGAGGGACGGTTGCTCAGAAGTTACTGGGCGGCAGCGGAAGAGGCAGCCTGGGCAGGCAGTCGATGCCTGTGCAATGTGGTCGGTCAGCGCTACAGCGATTGTCGTGACGTGGGGACAGCGGACTTTCTGCGGGGAAGTCTGGGCGGCTCCGAACTCTGGGCGTTGGCTGGGCTTCCCCGAGAAGCCCAGCCAACTGGCCTTTTATTCCGACTGCGGATCGAGCTGACTCCAGCAGCCTGGCCCTGAAGAGGTCATGAGGGTCCCGGACCGGACTGTGGCGCGGACACCGGGCCCCGGTGTCACTCCCCGCCGTCCCCGCCTACCGCGCGTGCCGGGCCTTCCCCGCCTTCCCTGGCCTCCCCACCGTCCTTGCCTTCCTTGCCGTTTCTGCCTTCCCCGGCTTCCTTGCCGTCGTTGCCTTCCCTGGCCTCCGAGCCGCCGCCCTTGCCTCCGCGACCACCCTCGTCTTCGCCTCCGCCCTTGCCTCCGCGACCACCCTCGTCTCCCTTGAAGGTGAAGCTGTTGTCGCAGCCCATGGACGAGCCCATTCTGGTGCTCTGGGCACCCGGGGAGCCCTCGCCGCCGAGCGCGTTGCCCAGCACGCCGTTGAGGATCCCGACCTCGCCGAGGACGTCGACGTTGAGGTCGTGCGACCGGCACTGGCTGCCTTGCTTGATGTCGAAGTCGGTGCCCATCCCGCCTTCCCTCCCGCCGTTGGCGTAGGCGCTGCCGGCGCCGAGGAAACCAAAGCTGCCGATGACGAGGGTCACGACGGCAGCCTTCTGAAGCTTGCGCATTTCTTCTCCGGTGGTCGAACGGACGCAGTCCGTGATATAGCAACTTCGTACAGTCACAAGAGACTAATGCGAAATATGCCGCAGGGAATCGGCGACGCGCCGGATCCATGGCCATCGCGAACGAGTGGCTGTCCGGGAGCCGTCCCGCACCCTGAGCAGGTCAGGACATCGACCGGCCGCGACAGGCGCAGACACTCCGCCCCAACGGCCCTACCTGGAGCTGGCGGCAGCATTGGCCAGGATCCGGCTGAAGCCCCGGATGCCGAAGGCCCGAGCGGGGGCCGCAGTGAAGGTTCGGATTGTTCGGGGGGCTCGTCGGTGGTGTCACGAGCGCGGCAGAGCCGTGGTGGGGAAGCGGAAGCTCCTTCCAGGGCGCGCACACTGCCGGGTCCGGAAGCGGGACAGCAAGATCGGGGCGGAGCCAGTGTCCGTCAGCTCCGCCCCGATCGCGTACTTCCAGTCGATTGCGAGCACGGCCCTCGCCGCCGCCTGCCGGTCGGTCAGGTTCTCCGTGAACTGCAACACGGTGACCAGCGACAACATCGCCGGCGACAGGCCCGATGCCCTGCGTCGGCGAACGGCTCATCCGCGAACATCTCGCCCAGCCGGCTCACGGTAGTCGTTCTCGATGCGCCGGCGGAGTTCGGCCAGGGGGCCCAGGGGGCCCAGGGCGGCCAGTGGGTTATCGGCGGGTGCCTGCTGGCGTCACCTCTCCGCCTTGTAGCCCAAGACCGTCATCATCCCCGACTCCGAGTGGTAGACGTTGTGGCAGTGCAGCATCCACAGGCCGGGGTTGTCGGCGTCGAAATCGACGGAGACCTTCTTGTCCGGCAGGACGATGGTGGTGTCCTTGCGGGGGCCGCCGTTGGGCAGCGCGAAGGTGTGTCCGTGCAGATGCATCGGGTGCCACATCTTGGTCGTGTTGTGGAAGGTAATCCGTACCCGCTCCCCTTGGTGTACGGGATACCGCTGTGATGCCGTGTACGGCTTCCCGTTGATCGCCCAGTCCCAGTCTTCCGCGGAGCCGGTCAGATCCATCTTGATGATGCGGTCGGGTTCGCTGTCCGAGAGCCTCACCGATGCGGCGGCCTTGAACTTGTCGGCGCTCAGCCCCCCGCTCCTCAGCTCCTTCGGGCGGGTCTTCACGTCTGGCGCCTCGCCGTCGCCGGTGCGCAGCAGGGCCTGTGCGGTCTGGTTGTTGCTGCCCGCGGAGAGCGCGGTGAGCGGGAAGACGCCGTCCTTCGCGGTGACCAGGACGTCAAAGCGCTCGCCCATCGCGATCAGCAGGCTGTCGGTCTGCTTGTGCTTCACCGGGTAGCCGTCGGTGTGCGTCACGGTCATGTTGTGGCCGCCGAGCGCGACCCGGTAGGCGGTGGCGGCGGCCGCGTTGATCAAACGGATCCGGATCCGGTCGCCGGGTTTGGCACGGAAGGTCTCCCGGTCCCTGGCCACCCGGCCGTTGATCAGGTGGAAGGCATGCTCCACGTCGTCCGAGGGATCGTCGGACATCAGGTGCCCGGCGCGTCTCCGCATCCGAGACATGGCAGCCGCCGACCGACTGCCGCTCGCCTGCATGCCGTCGTGGCCATCGGCCCCGCTGGGCTTGTTCTTGTTGAGCTTGGCCAGCATCGCGTCCGGAGTCATTCCGTCAACCCCGTCGAGCCAGTCGTCGATCATGACGACCCACTCGTGGTCGTACGCGAGGGGTTCGCGGGGATCCTCGATGATGAACGGTGCGTACAGCCCGCGGTCCAGCTGCACGCCGACGTGCGAATGCAACCAGTGCGTACCGGGCCTGGTGACCGCAAAGGTGTAGTCGAGGGAGGCGCCGGCTCTCACGGAGCGCTGGGTGACGGCGGGGGAGCCGTCCATGTCGTTGCGGATCTGCACCCCGTGCCAGTGGACGGTGGTGGAGTGCGGGAGGCGGTTGTGGAGGGTCAGGGCGACCTTGTCGCCCGCCGTGACCCGGACCTCCTTGCCGGGTAGCAGGCCGTCGTACGCCCAGGTTTCGACGATCTGGCCGCCCATGTCGAACTTGTCGATGGCGGCGGTCATCGAGAAGCGGCGTAGGGGGCCCGACCCCCGGCTGCGCTCCTTTCTGATGACCTCCGGACCGTCAGGGGCGACATAGCTGGACGGGGAGGAGTGGGAGCCGTGCGAGCCGTGGCCGTCGTGGGAGTCAGGAGGGGGAGGCGTGTGGTGGGAGTGGTGCCTGCCCTTCTTGGCGTCCAGGGCGGCGGCCCCGGTGGAGGTCAGCAGCCCGCTGCCGGCGGCAGCCATACCTACGCCGAGCAGGGAACGTCTGGAGTGTGTACGCATGGGAAACCACCTCGTGGTGATCGTGTCGGTGCGATGTGTGGGCGGCGAGGAGGCGCTACCGCGCACTCCTGGGGTGTCGGCGGCGGGACGCGCTCCCATACGCGCAGCACCGACAGCCGGGCAAGGAGTCTCTAGCCCGGCGCCGGGCATATCGACCACAGCCCGCGCGGCCGACAGGCCGGGCGGGCGGGCGCCGGGCCGTACTCCCGGGGGCCGTTGTGCGGGCTGGCACCGAGGAGGGCGAGCAGGGCCGGCGTTCGAAAGGAGAGCACAGCCGTACAGACCGAGGCGGGGCCCATGGCGCCGCCGTCGGTGTCCGCGACCGACCGTTCGGCTTCCTGGTGCACCGTCATGTGGTCATGATCATGTGCACCTTGGCGCGTCGTCATGCGGTGATGCGCCATCTGGGACGCCGCCCTGGGCAGGGGCTCAGCGGTACGGTCGGCTCCGGGCGTCAGCGTCTCGCGCCCGTGTCCTCGATCTGAGGCTGGGCGGGGGTGGTCGTCGAGCTGCTCCTCCTGGTGCTCGCCCTGTGGCCCCGCGGCGACCCGCCATCCCGGCCGAGCCGCCGCCGTCGTCCGCCGTCAGTGCGCTCCTGGGCGGCCGGCCTGCCGGGCACCGGCCTCTCGGATTCATGGACGACGCCGTGCGAGGACGGCAGCGCCCGGCATCGTGAGGGCAGTGCCGAAGGCAGCCCAGAACACGAGCTTGCCGGTCAGCCCGTTGACCGTCCGCAACTCCCCGTCAGCGTGCAGGCAGAACGAGTCGGGCGGGAAGTACTGCACGATCGGAGTGCCCGTGCGGTAGCACGGAGACGTATCGGGAAATAGGCCCCCCTGCGCTCGCTGCGAGAGGGCCCCTCCGACAATCATCGCCAGCCCTCCAGCCAGCAAAAACACAGCCAGCACCCAGACAGGCACCCGCAGCCGGCGTCCCAGCAGCCAAACTACGGCTGTCGGCAAGAGGAAGACGGCGAGCAGAGCGGACAGCAAGAGCAGTTCCTTCATGATCCGATTACAGCATCGGGAACTCATCACCCCAGTTGCCTGGCGGGGCAGGCCGATGACCATCGCCGTCCGCGGCCGTGCCTGGGGCGGCGTCGGCCGTCTGGTCGACGCGTGCGGGCTTGCGGTTGCGTCGTGTTCGTCGCGACCTGCGGCTGCCCGTCCGCTGTTCGCGACCGGGCTGGGCGTCTGTTCCGGTGGCCGCGCCGTGTTGCTGTTGGTCTACGCCGGCATACGACCCTGTGGGCCGGTAGGCCACCTGTGTTGAGTGGGGCTGGCCTGCTGGCCAGTCAGCGCGAGCCGGTGAGGACCCGGCCGGACCAGATGTCGATCACCACCTGGTGGTGATGCGGGCGCACCGTCGGCGTGCCGGCGGCGTAGTTCTTGTCGACCTGTGCCGCCTCGGTCGCGTCCGGCTTGGCGTTCGTGCAGGACGTGCCGGGGCCGTGGCCGGACATGAGTTCCGAGCACGGGCCGCTGTAGTCGTCGGGCAGCCCGAGGATGTGCCCGGTTTCGTGCGCCGCGATCCGGGTCGCGTCGTAGCCCTCGTCCACCGCTTGCTGGCCCAGCTGCACGTCACCGTTGCCGCCGGGGAAGATCGGCCCCAACGTGGTCTGCGGCCAACCGCTGGTCGCCTCGTAGACGTAGTCGGCCGAGCCGGGGGTGCTCGTCGGCTCCAAGCGCACGTTGTGCACCGCGTCGTTCCAGTTTTGCACGGCCTGCTTGATCGGGCCCGCCCACTGACCGGCACCGCTGGCGTCGTAGGTCAGGGTGACCACAGCCTGGGTCGCGTGCGGCGCGGAGTGCGCCGAAGCGACGCCGACCGTAGTGCCCAACAGGGCCGGGATGAGCGCCGTCAGGGCGGCTATTCGTTTGATCATGAGCCTGGTACGCCTCCTTGAGTCTCAGCTGCTGTCCGCAGTAAACGAGTTCGTCGCGAACACGACAACCTCTCTGTCGGTGATCGGGCTCAGCGGCTGCCAAGTTGGCTCGAATGCATAGGAGTTGGCAGAGGGGCGGAACTCGGGCCGCGGACGACCAGTCGATCACGCCGTCAGGTTTGGTGATCCTGCGCTTCTTGAAGGCGGAGGTGTCGTTCTCCCTGCAGACCTCGACGAACCGGCCCCGGCGGAGTCGGGCTTGACTGGACCGGGCGTCATCGAGCTGGCGGTCGACGCCGGCCTCCAGGTCGAAGCGGTCGGAGGAGACGCGGAGGCAGGCGCCTGGGCGTATGGGGGCGTACGAGGCCAGGTGGGCGTAGAGGTTGGGGGTGACTTGCCCGCCGCGGGCGTGCGCGGAGACTTCGAAGTCCTCCCAGGCGGGGGCGGCGAATCTTGCCCCTGCGGGGTAGGAGGTCGAAGGGGGGCGGTGAACCGGATTGTTGGTTAGGGTGACAACTGGAGGCCGATTCCGATGTGTTGGCCAGGCTGACAGCCAGGCTGGCGAGTTCGGGGCTGCACAGGCTGACGGCTCCCGCGGCGCCGTACAGGCCAGGAGCGGGTGTCCGCGGGGTGGTTATGGTCGCCGGAGGGTGGGTCGGACACGACGGGGGGCTCGCGTTGGATCGCCTGACCGGGGCGGACCTGGAAGTCCGCCCAACCCAGTTCGTGCTTGACGGGTTTGTGGTGGTGGCCGTGACGATGCCGGACGAGGTGGGCGGGTGACCGGCCGGCCGGGGCCCGCGGTGCTGCCCCGGTCGCTGCGCGCGTGGCTCGGGCTGATTGCGGCCCTCGCCGCGTTGGTGGTCGTCGTGCTCGGGGTCCGGTATGCCGACGACGGCAAGCCCGGCATGGTGGATGCGTGGATCTGGGCGGCGGTGGACGGTGTGGGGCCGTCATGGCGGTCGGTCGCTCTGGCCATGGACTTCTTGGGGGAGCCCGTAGGAGCGGTGACGCTGGTCGTGGCCACCGTGACGGGCTGCCTGCTGCTTCGGCGTCCTCGCGCAGCGGTGTTCGCGGTCGCCGGGGTCGGCATGACCGTGGGGACGGCGACGCTGGTCAAGTCCCTGGTGGGGCGCACCATTCACGGCGACAATCTGTCCTACCCGAGCGGGCACACTGCCTTCTTCACCGCGCTCTCCCTCGTGGTGGCGCTGCTCGCGACCGGCCGACTCGGCCTCGGCAGGACGGCCGGCACGTTGCTCGTGCTCGCCGCGGCGCTGGTGGCCGGCGCCGCCATGGGTTGGGCGCAGGTCGCCCTGGGCGCGCACTACCCGACCGACGTCCTCGGCGGCTGGTGCACCGCGCTCGCGGTGATGTCGGCGACCGCGTGGCTGGTCGACCGGATGGCCGACTGGCTGGCCGATCGGCTGGCCGACGCCGATCGACACAAGCGTCGCTGACATCACGTCACGTCACGTCACGTCACGCCAGGTCAGGTCACGCGAAGCGGCGGAATACGGGCTTCACGGGGCGCCCGGCCAGCCAGGGGGTGGGGTCAGCGGCGTCCAGTGCCTTCCGGTACACCGCACATGCCTGGGCCACCACATCGACGGTGCGGTCGATGTCGGCGTCGCCGAGCGCGCTGCTCACCACGAACGACGGGGCCAGCACTCCGCCCGCGAGGAGCCGGCGCAGGAACAGGGTGCGGTACTGCTGCGACGGCCGCAGCTTCTCGTCGAGGGTGGCGAAGACCAGGTTGCTGGCCCGGCCCCGGACGACGAGGTGGTCGCCGACGCCCATGCTCGCCGCGGCGTCGCGGACACCCGCGGCCAACCGCTCACCGAGGGCGTGCAGCCGCGCGGTGATCCCCTCCTCGGTGTAGGTGGTCTGCACGGCCATCGCGGCGGCCAGGGAGTGCGTTTCCGCACCGTGCGTGGTGGACAGCAGGAACACCCGGTCGCGGGAGTGACGCAGTCCGCCCCGCTCCATCAGGTCCCGGCGCCCGGCCAGTGCGGAGACGGCGAACCCGTTGCCCAGCGCCTTGCCGAACGTGGAGAGGTCGGGGACCACGCCGTACAGGCCCTGGGCGCCTGCCTCGGACCAGCGGAAGCCGGTGATCATCTCATCGAAGATCAGTACGCAGCCGTGCCGGTCGGCCAGTTCGCGCAGGCCGGTGAGGTATCCGGGCGGAGGCTCGATGTGGCCGGCGGGTTCGAGGATCAGGCAGGCGACCTCGTCCTCGTACCGGGTCAGGAGTTCTTCGGTGGCGGCCAGGTCCCCGTACGGGAACGAGATGGTGAGCTCGGTGGTGGCCGCCGGGATGCCGGCGGACATCGGTGTGGTGCCGATGAACCAGTCGTCGACGGAGAAGAACGGATGGTCGCCGCAGATGGCTACCCGCGGGCGCCCGGTGACGGCGCGGGCGAGGCGCACCGCGGCGGTGGTGGCGTCGGAGCCGTTCTTCGTGAACTTCACCATCTCGGCGGTGGGCACCGTGGCCAGGAAGCGTTCCGCGGCCTCGACCTCCACGATGGACGGCCGGACGAAGTTGCTGCCGCGGTCGAGTTCCCGCCGCACCGCCTCGATCACGCGTGGGTGGGCGTGGCCGAGGCTGACCGACCGCAGGCCGGAGCCGTACTCGATGTAGCAGTTGCCGTCGACGTCCCATACGTGGGCTCCGCGGCCGTGGCTGATGACCGGGGCGAGGTGCTCGGGGTACTGGTCGTCGCCTTTGGCGTAGGTGTGCGCGCCCCCGGGGATCAGAGCGTGCAGCCGCTCGTTGGCCTGCCGCGACCGGGGCAGGAGGAATTCCTGGGTCTCCTCGGTCTCCTCGGCCTCTTCGGTTCGTTCGGTGTCCACGCCGGCCTCAACTCTCCTTGTGCTTCAGGAATTCTGCTTCAGGACCTCGGCGAGGCTCGGCGCCTCCCGGTCCCGCTGGGACATCGACGCGGCCGGCAGCGGCCAGGGAATGGCGAGCTCCGGGTCGTCGAAGGCGATCGTCACGTCCTCGGCCGGGTCGTGCGGGCGGTCGATCCGGTACGAGGTGTCGGCGGTCCCGGTCAGCGCCTGGAAGCCGTGCGCGCATCCCGCCGGGATGTACACGGTCGCCTGCGTCTCCCCCGACAGCTCGAAGAAGGCCCGGCCGAGGTAGGTCGGCGAGCCCGGGCGAAGGTCCACGACGACGTCGAAGATCTTCCCGGACGAGCAACGCACCAGCTTGGCCTCGCCGTTGCCGGAGCGCAGGTGCAGGCCGCGCAGCACGCCCCGGACCGAGCGGGAGACGCTGTCCTGGACGAAGGCGGTCGGGTCGAGGCCCACTGAGCGGACGACGTCGGCGTCGAAGGTGCGGCAGAAGAAGCCGCGTTCGTCGGCGTACGGCGTCGGCTCGAAGAGATACGCGCCGGCGATCTCCGGGACTTCGGTCGCTTTCATGCAGCCTCCTGCTGTGCGTGGGCACGGGTGTCGGTGTGGTCGTTCGCCCGGAACAGGGCAGTGGTCAAGTCGTGGAACTGCTGCGCCAGTTGGCGGGCAGCGACCTCGTTCCGTTCGGCGAGGGTCTGCCGCAGCTGTGCCGATCGCCGCTCCAGCTCCCGGAACTGCTCCAGCAGCCGGTCGGCGTCGACCTCGCGCGCCGGGTGGCAGTAGGCGGCGAGGCCCATCCGGTCCATGAGCGCGTCGCTCTTCGCGGCATAGCTGAGGGCGAGCGTCGGCGTGCCGACCTTCAGCGCGCAGATAAGGTTGTGGTAGCGGGTCGCCACCACGGTGTCGGCAGCCGCCGTCTCCTTCATCAGGTCGGCCAGCGAGCCCGCCTCGGCGGCGGTGACCAGCGGCGAGTCCACCGCGTCGAGGATCGCGGCGACCACTGGCGCATCGCACTCGTCGCCGGTGAGCAGCCGGACCGGCCTGCCGTCCTCGACCAGCGCGCGGACGAAGCGCGTTGTCCCGTCGAGGTAGCGCCGGTGGATCTCCTCGGCCCGGGCGCGGTCGTCGTTGCCGCCGTGGAAGTCCATGACGCCGACGCAGACCGGGCCCGGCGGGCCCGAGAGCTCGGGGGGCGGCGGCGTAGGCAGGGCGAAGGCGAGGTCCGGGTAGACCTCGTCGCGCGCGGTGTCCACGCCCATCGCCCGCATCGCGTCGCGGGACAGGGCGTCCCGGTACGAGCGGTACGTGGCCAGCCGCGCAGACCAGCGCACCAGTGCCCGGGTCGCCCGGTCGCCGATCGCGTCGGCGCCGACGCCGACCAGCGCGACGCGGGTGCCGAACAGCCGGCCGGTCGCGCAGAGCAGGAACAGTGAGTACGGGAAGCCCCACGGCCGCAGCGGCAGTGTGGCCTCCAGGACGCCCATGCCCGGCACGATCACCACGTCGTGCCGCCGTACCCAGGCAGCGGTGCGGACGGCGTCGACGAGTTTGCCCAGGCCCTTGGCCGCGATCGCGCTCGCACGTGACGCGGTGCGGTACTCCCCGCGGTACCAGTGCAGCCGTGTCGCGGGGATCCGGTACCGGGTCGTGACGACCTCGGGTCCGCCGCACAGCGCGTCCACGACTGCCGCCGAGTGCTCGGCACGGAGGTACCCGAGCACGGCCTCAAGCGACCCGTCGTTGCCGAGGTTGCCGGCGCCGAGCAGGCCGAACACCCCCACGCGCACCGGAGTTTCCCTCGCGGACGTCATGCCTGTGTTCCCTCCCGGCCGGCGACGAGGGCGTCGACGGAGACGGTGAGCAGACCCGGGTCGACCGGGGCGCGGTCCTCGACCCGCTCGCCGGCGCCCGGCCGGACCCGGCTGGTCACCCATGCGGTCAGGTGGCGGAAGCACGTGCGTCGGTCGGCCGGGGACAACGGCGCCCGTCGGATCGCCGAGGCGAAGCCCCAGACGTACTCGGCGAGCAGCCGGGGCGTTGGGTGCAGCGGGCCCGCCCGGCGCGGGTCCAAGTTGACGCACCGGGAGCGCTTGGAAGGGTTCGCCCGTTCGGCGCGGGTGGGGTGGTCGCGGCGGAAGTACAGCAGCTCCGGCACCTGGTGGAAGGGCCCGTGCAGGACGATCTCGGCGACGAACGTGCGGTCCGCGTGGTGGTAGCTGTCGTGCGGCCTCACCCGGCGCAGCACGTCGGCCCGCATTACCCCGTAGAAGTCGTCACCACCGGGCTCGAACAGGAAACTGCGGAAGCGCTCCGGCGCGTGCGGCGAGTCGGTGGCGAGCCCGTACTCGTACGGGACCTTCACCTGGCTGTCGCCGTCGATGACCGCCTGGCCGGAGTGCGCGAGGATCACGTCCGGCCGCTCGTCCAGCGCCTCGACGCAGCGTCGCAGCAGGTCGCGGGCGTACAGGTCGTCGTGCGAGGCCCACTTGAACAGCTCGCCGCGGCATTGGGTGAACACGTAGTTGTGGTTCGGTGCGGCGCCGATGTTCTTCGGCAGCCGGAGGTAGCGGATGCGCGAGTCCCGCGCGGCGTACGTGCGGCAGATCTCCTGCGTCCCGTCGGTCGAGGCGTTGTCGGAGATGACCAGCTCGAAGTCCTCGTAGGTCTGGCCGAGCAGGGCGTCGAGCGATTCGGCGAGGTACTCCTCGCCGTTGTACACGGGAAGGCCGATGCTCAACCGGGGATGGGGGGTCATGGCGTCCTCACTTCGCGGATGGGGTTGTGGTGGTGCTCGCGCAGGGCGGACCGCAGCTGCAGCCACCACGCGGCCGAGCCGCAGACGGTCGCGGCGGCGACGCCCCAGGCCGAGCCGACCGTGCCGGCCACCGCCGCACCGCCGAGCCCGCCGATGACGTAGCAGGTGGAGGCGAACAGCTGGCAGCGCAGGCTGCGTCGTGCCGCGGCGAGCGCGCGCAGCCCGGCCGCCGCGCCGGTGCCGAGGCCGGCGCCCGCGACGCCCAGCGTGACCGGCACGATGAGCGCCGAGGCGGAGCTCCAGACGTCGCCGAGCACGAGCCCGCCGATCCGGTCCGGTATCAGCAGCAGCGCCCCGCCCCAGAGCAGCGCGGCGACGGCCTGTCCGCCGCCCAGCACGAGGCAGAACGTGCCAAGGCGGTCCGGGGCCCGCCGCAGCACCCGTGCCGCCTCCGCGACGGTGACCAGCGAAAGACCCATCAGCACAGCCATGAACGGGCCGAGCAGGAGCTCGGCTCCGCGGACCACACCCACCGCGCTGACCCCGACGATCGCGCCGAGCCCGTACGCCCGCAGCTGGCTCGCGCCGCTGACGCCGACGTTCTCGATCAGGTACCGGTAGCCGAGGTCGCGGTGGTCGCGAAGCCACTCGCGCGCTCCGGTCATCCGGGGCCGGATCCCGGACTGGAGGCAGCCGTACACCGCGGCCACCGCGGCGGATCCGCCCCAGGCGAGTACGAAAGCGGCCACGCTGCCCACGCGCGCCGCCAGCACCATGGCCGGGACGAGCGCGATGGCCCACACCAGGTCGTTGACGAACGCCTTCCGCCCAGTGCCGGCGGCGAAGAACGCGTACCGCCAGGCATCCTGTAGCAGCAGCCCCGGCAGCATGACGCCGAGGCAGGCGAACGCGGGCCCCACGCGGCCGCCGATGGCAAGGCCGACCACCAGACACGCCGCGCCGATGGCGGCACCGACGCCGAGCGCGGTGCCCGACGACCGGGCCACCGCCCCGCGCCAGGACGCGTCCGAAACGCCGCTGAAGCGCACCACGAGCGGGTCGGTGGCCAGCCCGCGGGAGACGCTGAGCACCACGCCGTAGGTCACCCAGGCCAGGCTGAACACGCCGAACGCGGTCAGCCCGAGCGAGCGGGCC
This sequence comes from Streptomyces sp. RGM 3693, assembly GCF_050471125.1. NCBI lineage: Bacteria > Bacillati > Actinomycetota > Actinomycetes > Kitasatosporales > Streptomycetaceae > Streptomyces > Streptomyces sp. RGM 3693. The sequence continues at coordinate 439,712 of NZ_JBMPPQ010000003.1, read as the reverse complement.
ACGTAGATCCCCACCGCGAAGTTGGACACGCTGGAGGCCGCCTGGTCGGCCAGTCCCCAGGACAACCGGCCGACAACGGCCCGCTTGGCGGTCCGCCGGGCGTGTCCGGCCGGGGCCGCCGATGCCGTCGTCTTCTCCCCCTCGGTGGTCATCGGCGTCATGCCTTGATCAGCCCGGCGCCGTGCAGGGCGCCGGCCGCGGCGGCGACGGTGTCGAACGGCAGCCCGGACCGCTCGGTGACGTCCAGCAGACTGTGCTCGCCGTCGGAGAGGTTGAGCACCCAGAGCATGGCCATCTCGGCCTGCTTCGCGTCGCTGCGGCCGCCGAGCGAGTCGTACAACCCACGCCGGCCCAGCTGTGGTTCGCCGTAGGGGCTGAGGTTGAGGTACCGCCGGTTGCGGTCGAGGACGGCGAATGCCTCGCGGCAGACGGCGAGTGTGTCCGCCATCGCCTCCGGGGAGACGAAGTCCAGGTTGTCCGCCGAGGTGTGGTACTCGGGGTAGCGGGCGTACGGGGTCCGGCTGAGCGAGCCCACACCGAGATCGAACCCGGGCGAGCAGAACTGCCGCTCGTCGTAGCCGTACGGAGTGAACTCGGCAACGTGGTGCGGGCGTTCGGAGGCGAGCAGGACGTGCCGCAGCACCCGGTCGATCTCCGCGTCGCCGCGCCTGCTCCGCTTGTACGTCAGCCGGCCCGGGTCGCCGGCGCAGGCCAGGACCAGGCCGTGCTTGACCTGATCGATCCGCTCCGCGTTGCGGGCCAGCCAGGTGATCGCGCCGATGGTGCCGGGCGCGTAGATGAACCGGTAGGTGTAGTACGGCGTTTCCTGCGCGAGCGCGCGGGCCAGGAACGTCGCCACCGCGATGCCGGCCAGGTTGTCGTTGGCCAGCGACGGGTGGCAGACGTGGCAGGAGACGATCACCTCGTCGGGGACCTGACCGGGGACCACGTGCTCGGCGTAGGTGAGGTGGCCGTCCGCGAGTGTGGAGTCGATGCGGACCTCGTACTCGCCCTCCGGCAGCGCGTCCAGGGTCTCCTGGGCCAGGCAGAACCCCCATTGCGGCTGGTAGTAGCTGGTGCGGTACGGCACCCAGGTGGGGTGGTCCGGCAGGGTGTGCAGGTGTTCGCGCAGCTCGGCCAGCGGCATGGTCGCCGCCACCGGCACGCTGTAACCCAGCACGTGCAGGCTGGACTTGGCGAAGTCGACGACCCGCCTGCCCGTGGTGTCGGCGATGTACGCGTCCCGGATGTTCCACTCCTGCGGCACCGTCCAGTCCAGCACCTGAGTCCCGGTCGGCACCTCGTGCACCTGCAGCGGGACGTACTCGCCGACGATCTCCAGGGTGGCGCGCACACCGTCGCCGGTGATGCTCCGGCACAGCGGGTACAGCCGCTCCACCAGCGCGTACATCTCTTCGCCGGCCGTGGTCATCGGCGCCACCGCAGGGTGTCGTCGACGGCACCGACGTCGCACGCCGCGCGCAGCACGGCAAGACGGGTGAAGCGCCGCTCGAAGTCCTCCCGGGCCAGGCCGAACTTCCGGTAGGCGTCGGCGAGTTGGAGCGCGCCCCGCTCCACCGTCCACTCGCAGTCGAAGCCGGGGATCGCCGTACGGAACCGGGAGAAGTCCACCCGGTACGAGCGCGGGTCGGCACCGTTCTCGCCGGTGATCCTCACCTTGGCGCCGGACACCGCCTCGGCGACCTGCCCGGCGATCTCGGCGACCGTGACGTTGTTGGCCTCACTGCCGATGTTGAACGCCCGGTCGTGCACCGCTTCCCGCGGCGCGATCAGCGCGGCCGTGAAGGCCCGGGCGATGTCGGCGGCGTGCACCAGCGGGCGCCAGGGGGTGCCGTCGGAGAGCACCAGCACCTCGCCGGACAGCAGCGCGTGGCCCACCAGGTTGTTCAGCACGATGTCGGCGCGCAGCCGGGGTGAGTAGCCGAAGGCGGTGGCGTTCCGCATGTACACCGGGGTGAAGTCGCCGTCGGACAGCGCGTGCAGGTCGTCCTCCACCCGCACCTTGGACTCCGCGTACGGCGTCACCGGGCGCAGCGGGGCGTCCTCGGCCACCAGGTCGTCACCGCCGGCGGCACCGTAGACCGAGCAGGTCGACGCATACAGGAAGCGTCGTACTCCGGCGTCGCGGGCCAGTTGGGCAAGGCGTACGGACGCGCGGTGGTTGATGTCGTAGGTGAGCTCCGGTGCCAGCGATCCGAGCGGGTCGTTGGACAGCGCGGCCAGGTGGATCACCGCGTCGACCCCGGCCACGTGTTCGGCCGTGACGTCTCGCAGGTCCACCTGATGCCCCGGCGGGTCCGCGGGCGTCGGGCCGAGGACGCAGTCGGCGAACAGGCCGGCGTCAAGGCCGAAGACCTCGTGCCCGGCGGCCGTGATTACCGGGGCCATCACGGTGCCCAGGTAGCCCTGGTGTCCGGTCAGCAGTACGCGCAAGGTTCAATCCCCCAGGTTGAGAGTGAGTTTGGTGACGGCGAACGCCTCGGCGTAGCGCGCGTGGCATTCGATGCCGCGGATCCGTGCAAGACCGAGGAATGCCTCCCGGTCGTACCAGGGCCGGTGCCGCTGCGAGGGGTAGTGCTCCTGCAACAGCCGCACCTTCTGTTCGGCGATCTCCGGCGAGAGCAGCTGGTACGCCGTCGGGCGGCCGAGATCCCCGTCCCACTTGACGATCTCGTAGCCGAGCACGAGGTGGTCGCGGAACGCGGTGGGTACCAGCTGCGCCAGGCCGCGGTGGTCCTGGTGCGCGTCATCGGTGCGCGGGGCCAGCACGAGATCCGGTTCGGTCCCCGCGCGCAGCTCCTCGACCGCGGCCTTGGCCTCCTCCCAGCGCGCGGGCAGGCGGCCGTCCGGCAACTTGAGCACGGTCAGGTGCAGTTCGGCGCCCGGACAGAAGGCGGCGAGCGCGGCCCGCTCCTCCTGCTCCCGCTCGCTGCCGCCGCCGGAGAGCACCAGCGCGTCGATGCGGATACCCGGCCGCGCGAGGCACATCGTCAGCAGCGTGCCGCCGGCGCCGATGGCGATGTCGTCGCAGTGCCCGCCCACCGCGACGATCCGGTCCAGGCGCCCGGCGCCGAGCCGGATCACGCGCTGGCTCCGGCGCAGTCCCTGCTGCCGGTCGCGCTCGCCCCCGCGTCGTCCCGTTCCCACACGGCCCACGGGCGGTCGCCCCGGGCGTAGGCGGCGTCGAGCGCGGCCCGCTCCTTCACGGTGTCGGTCGGCTTCCAGAAGCCGCGGTGCTGGTGCGCCATCAACCGGCCGCGCTTGGCGAGTTGGGCGCATCCGTCGGCGACCAGGTCCCCGTTCTCCGGTATGTGGTCGAAGACCTCCTGGCGGAGCACGAAGTAGCCGCCGTTCTCCCACAGCGGCAGTTCGCTCACCGCGGTGATGCCCCCCACCAGGCCGTCCTCGCCCAGGTCCACGCAGTGGAACGAGGACTGCGGTGGCACCACCATCATCGACGCGCCGGCGTCGCGCCGGGCGAAGGAGTCGATCATCTGGGGCAACGGGGCGTCGGTGAGCACGTCGGCGTAGTTGGCGAGGAACATCTCGTCGCCGTCCAGGTGGTGCCGCACCCGGCGCAGCCGCTCCCCGATCGGCGACTCGACGCCGGTCTGCGCGAACGTGATCGTCCAGTCGGCGATGTCGGTGGACAGCAGCTCGGTCCGCCCGCCCCGCAGCACGAAGTCGTTGGACGTCGTCTCCTCGTAGTTGAGGAAGAAGTTCTTGATGTGGTGGGCCCCGTATCCGAGACACAGGATGAACTCCGTGTGCCCGAAGTACGCGTAGTAGCGCATGACGTGCCAGATCAGCGGCCGCGGGCCGACCATCGCCATCGGCTTGGGCGCTTCATCGTAGACGCCGGCTCCGCTGCGCATACGCAGCCCGTAACCACCGCAGAACAGAACGACCTTCATCACTTAACCTCGACAATGCTCAGTTCCGGGATGGGGAAGACCAGCCGGCCGCCCCAGTCGTGCACGAAGGACAGCTGCTCGATCAGCTCGGCCCGCAGGTTCCACGGGAGGACGAGGACGTAGTCCGGTCTGTCGGCGGCTATCTGCTCGGGCGGCAGGATCGGAATGCGGGTGCCCGGGGTGAACCTGCCGTGCTTGTAGGGGTTGCGGTCGACGGTGTACGGGAGCAGGTCGGGGCGGATGCCGCAGTGGTTGAGCAGGGTGTTGCCCTTGCCCGGGGCGCCGTAGCCGACGACCGTCTCGCCGCGCTCGGCCGCCTCGATGAGGAACCGCAGGAGGTCCCGGCGCACCTTGGCCACCCGGGCGGAGAACTCGGTGTACCCGGACAGCTCCTGCAGCCCGGCGGCCTTCTCCCGGTCAAGGACGTCGGACACACGCTGCGTCGGCTCCCCTGCCACCTCTGTGGGCCGGGCCCACAGCCGGATGGAGCCGCCGTGCGTGGGCAGCAACTCGACGTCCACGAGCGCGAGTCCGCCGCTCGCCAGCGCCCGGATCGCGGACGCGACCGTGTAGTACTGGAAGTGCTCGTGGTAGATCGTGTCGTACTGGTTCTCCTCGATCAGGGTCAGCAGGTGCTGCACCTCGATGGAGACCCAGCCGTCGTCGGCGACCAGGGCTCGCAGTCCCTGGGTGAACCCGACCACGTCGGGGATGTGTGCGTACACGTTGTTGGCCACGACCAGGTCCGCCGGGCCGTGCTCGGCGCGGACGGCCGAGCCGGTATCCGGGGCCAGGAACTCCGTGAGCGTGGGCACACCCGCGTCCCGCGCCGCGGCACCGACGTTCACCGACGGCTCGATGCCGAGGCAGCGGATCCCCCTGTCCACCATGTGCCTCAGCAGGTACCCGTCGTTGCTCGCGACCTCGACCACGAAGGAGTCGGAGCCGAGAGCAAGGCGCTGCACGGCGTCGGCGACGAACGTGCGCGCGTGCTCCACCCAGGACGTCGAGTAGGAGGAGAAGTACGCGTACTGCGTGAACGTCTCCTCCGGCGTGATCAGCGGAGGGATCTGCGCCAGCCAGCAGTCGGTGCAGACCCGCAGGTGCAGCGGGTACGCCGGCTCCGCCGTGTCCAGTTGGTCCGCGGCGAGGAAGCTCTCACATGGTGGCGTCGCCCCAAGATCGACGACGCTCGCCATCGCTTCCGAGCCGCAGAGTCGGCATCGTGTCATCTACTGTCCCCATCCCCCCTGTTCGCGCGGGTGTCCCCGCCGCGAGCCAGTGCTGACCGACCCGCGATCGCGGTGCGGTATCCATCCACCAGGCGCTCCAGGCCGACGGCCGGGCTGAAACCCTGCTCGTAACGGCGCCGGGCTGCCTGGCCCATCTCCCGGTTGCGGCCCGGTTCGGCCGCGATCCGGCGTATGCAGGACGCGAGCGAGGCGGGCTCGCCCGGCCGGTGCAGCAGTCCGGTCACCCCGTCCTCGACGAGTTCGACGAAGGCGCCGTGACCGGCGGCGACGGTCGGGACGCCCGCCGCCATCGCCTCGACGACCACCAGGCCGAACGCCTCCAGCCACGTCGAGGGAGCCACCACGGCGACCGACCGCGCGATGGCCTGCCGGCACTGAGCCGTGTCGTACAGGCCGACGTACCGCACGTCGCCCCGGGCCGCCGCCCAGGCGGTCACCTCGCGCTCCAGTGGCCCCGTGCCGGCGATCACGAGCGGCACGCCCACACCGCCGCTCGCTGCGATCTCGTCCCACGCGGCCATGAGCAGCCGCACGCCCTTGGCCTCCGCGAGCCGACCGAGATAGAGCAGCTGCTCGCCGGCGCCCGATCGGCGGGCATCCGGGTCGGGCACGAAGTTGTGTTTCACCGCCAGCCGCTCCGCCGGCATGCCGGCCCGCACCAGGACGTCGCGCTGCGCCGCGGAGATACAGAAGAACCGCTCCACGCCGGACCACCACCGCCGCCGGTTGACCGACAGGCTGACCGCGAGCGGCACCGTCGCAAGGCGGGAGCCCCGGTAGCAGCCGTGCCGGACGGCGGGCAGCGGCGTCGCCCCGACGCACTCGGTGCACGGCCGACCGTCCCGTTGCAGCGTGCCGGGCGGGCAGACCTGGGTGTAGTTGTGCAGCGTGGCGACGGCGGGCACGTCGGCGTCGGCGCAGGCGGCCAGCACCGCCGGCGACAGGAGCGGGAAGACGTTGTGGACGTGCACCACGTCCGGCCGTTCGGCACGGAGCCGGCCGGCGAGTTCCGCGCGGACCGCCGGATTCCACGGCACCAGCAGCGGCACCGCGGCCTTGCCCAGCAGGGACCGGGCGGCGATGTCGTCGCTGCGCCGCTCGAACACCTCGACCCGGTGGCCGGCCGCGCGCAGCAGCGCCACCTCCTGGTCGACGACCTTGTTCTCCCCGCTCGGCTGCGCCGAGGAGTAGCGGTTGTGCACCACGAGGACATGCATGTTCAGGTCACCTCCGATCTCCGGGCCCATCCCGGGATGCGTCGTCGAGGGACGCCGGGCGTCGCGAGGGGCGTGGCCGCGGCGGGTGCCGCCAACAGCGAGGCGGCCACGGCCAGATGCAGCAGATACGGCGAGGCGTCGCCCAGGCCGGCCTCGGTGTACGACGCGATCGCGCAGTAGCTGATCAGGAAGATCGCGCAGGCCCTCGGCAGCGACGGTGGCCGCAGCAACGCGACGCCGCCCAGCACGATGATGATCGCCGCCACGAGGGCGACGCCGATCAGACCCTGCTCGTTGTAGACGGCCAGCCAGCTGTTGTCGATCGGCAGCCCGCCGAACGACTTGTCGCCCAGGCCCACGCCGAACAGCTGCTCCGAGGTCGTCCGGGGCGCCGCCAGCAAGGCGTCCCACACCTTGGCCCGACCGGTGAGGCTGGAGAAGTTCTCCTGGCTCTGTCCGCGCAGGAACCACGCCTCCAGCACGGAATCGAGCGCCACCGCGGCCACCGCCGCGCACAGCACCGCCCAGGTGAAGAACCGGCGGGCGGCGGCGCTGGTCAGGATGAGCGAGCCGATCGCCAACGCCAGCCCGATGAACAGGCCGAGCGTGGCCGTCCGGGTATGGGTCAACGCGAGCAGGACGAGTGACGGCACAATGACGACCGCCGCGCTGGCCCTGTCGGTCCGGCGGCCCAGTACGAGCAGCACGGTGAGCCCGATGATCACCGCGGCGTACTGTCCGATCTGGGGCGGAGTCAGCGGCCACAGCGCGCCGACAAGGCGCCCGCCGTAGAGGTCGGGCATGGCCGCACCCGGTGAGACGACCAGGCCGGCGGCCACCGACCCGAGCACTGCGAAGTACATGCGTATGTGGTGCCGGACGAACGTCGGGCCGCCGTCCCACCAGCGGCTGAGCAGCCACAGCGTGCTGACGAAGAGAGTCAGCCGGAAGCAGCGGAACAGCGCGCCGAACCCGGACTCCAGGTGCGCACTGGAGATCACGCTCGACACCAGCAGCAGGGTGAGCAGGAACAACGAGGCGCTGGGCCGGATGCGCAGCCGGGCATTGAGAGTGAGCGCCAGCGTGAACGCGGCGACCAGCGCGCCCATGGTGACCAACTGGATGAGGGAGCGGGGCAGCGGAATGATGGTCTTCGCCCCGGCGGAGCCGAGCGTGTTGAGGATCAGCAACCCCCAGACGATCCCGACGATCTTCGGTGTGCCGGCAGGCCGCGGTTCTGCGCCGGGCCGCGTTCCCGCCGTAAGTCCGCCCGGCAGCCCACCGCGCGTCACGTCCCCGCCCATCTCAACCACCGGCCTGTGGGTCGAGGGTGCTGCCCGCGTCCTGTTGGTACGGCGTGCCCTGCCACTGCCCGAAGTCGAGCACCTGGCTGGGATCGTGGGCGACGAATTTCCACGGTCCGAGGTAGACGTTGTCGTGCCAGCGGTTGTGCTGCTTGCCGGTGATCGCATCAGCCACCCGTTCGCCCTTGTACGGCGACCAGTCCGGATAGGTGCCGTAGTTGGCCAGCACCGCCATGCGGTCGCACTTCGCCGTGCACTTGACGACGGACTTGTCCAGCACGAAGCGGTTGCCGTGGATGTCCACCCGCTGGGTCTTCCACCGGCAGTCGGCGTAGAGCGGTGTGCTGGTGATCGCCGGCTTCACGCAGCGGTCGGTGTCCCGCAGCAGCAAGGTGCAGTCACCGGACGAGGTGTTGGCCGGGCTGTTGCAGAACCGGTCGGCGTTTTCCCACAGGGTGATCCCGGACCAGTTGTCCTCCAGCACGTTCCGGTAGATCTCGATCTTGTCGGTGCGGGCTCGGATCCGTGGTTCGCCGCCGGACTCGGACAGGTAGACGGTCGCGAACGGGAAGTTATCGCCGCGGTCGGCTGCCTTGCGGCCCTCGACCCAGTTGTTCCGCCGGATCGTGTTGTTCCGGATGACCGCGTTGTAGCTGGTCTCGTAGATCAGGGCGGCTCCGTCGTTGGCCTCGATCACGTTGTTCTCGATGCGGAAGTCGTTGTTGTTGGTGTCCGCCCACAACCCTGTTCCGCGGTTGTCGTGCACCCAGTTGCCGCGTACGTCGGCGCCGTTGACGGCCCAGAACTTCACGCCTCCGGTGCAGCCGCAGCCCGGCTGCCGCCGTTCCCAATCGCCGGTGTTGTTGCCCACGATCTCGTTGCCCTCGACCACCAGGTCGCTGACCCGGCCGCCGGTCGTGTACGCGTTCATGCCGTACTGTCCGTTGTCGCGCAGGCAACTGGCGCGGACCCGCTGATGGGCACCGGCCATCAGCCCGGCCCCGGAGTTGTTCTGGATCGTCGCGTGCTCGATCACCCACCCGTCGGCCGAGTCATGGTTGACCACGCCCTCGTTCTGCGGCGCGACGAAACGCTGCACGGTCAGGTAGCGGATGGTGACTTCGGGGGCGGTACCGCCGAACGCGTACTGGTTCTTCTCCTGGCCGTCGAGCACCGCGCCGGGCGCACCGAGGTAGCGGTCCCCCTCCTTGGGGATGACCTGGGCGTAGCGATCCGGGTCGAGCCTGTGCTTGCCCGCTCGAAGCCAGAACGTGGTGTTCGGGGGGGTGCTCTTGGTCTTCGCTGCCAGGTCACCGACCACCGCGGGGTCGACCGTCACCGCGCCCGCCGGCGCGTTCGTCGGCCCGGCCGCGGGCTTGGCGCACACCCGAGCCACGGACGTGGACGGTGCCCCGGACGTGGTGGGCGCGGCGGTCGGCTTGGCCCCGGCGCCTTGTGTGCTCTCACAGCCGGTCGCCGCCAGCAGGGCCAGCGCCAGCGGTGCCGCCGCCAACGCCCAGTGCCGCCTCTTGATCCCCACGCGCCCCCCTAGCCGCGGAACCTGAGCACGGTGGTGAACTCCCCCAACAGCGCAGTGCCGTCTGCGAAGCCGGTGCCGACCAGCGTGGTGGTGGGTTCCTTGCGCCCGAAGCCGGCGGAGTACCAACCCAGCGGCGGGTCACTCTCGCCGCGATGCGCCCGCCAGCTCAGCTGCCCGGGCAGATCGAGCACCGCGGAGCGCCCCTCGCCGTCCCGGATCCAGGTGAGCTCTGCCCGGTTCTCCACCAGGTCCGCGGTGATCGCCGGGCCGAGGTGGAACGCCAGGCGTACGGCCTGGCGCGGGCCGCGGACCTCGTCGACCACCCTCAACTCCTGGTGCGCGGCGGTCAGTTCCACCCGGCGGCGGTGCACGGAGTGCTGGTAACCGTCGTGCTCGGCACACCAGCGGGCTGTCCCCCCGTTGGCGGCGCCGGACGTGTCCACGGCCAGGACGCGGCTCTTGGCATGCCGGGTCCACAGGAACGGGCCGCCGGAGACGGACTGGTCACTGCCGTCCAGCTCCAGGGTGTTGTGGCCGAGGGTCGACCGGAAGTACCGCCGCCACTCGGGTTGCCCGTGGTAGCAGAACGTCCCCGGGTCGGCGAGCACATCGACCCCGTCGTGCCGTACCTCCACGGACAGCGCGTCCGCGTGGGCATGCGCGGCGATGGACAGGAAGCCGTGCGGACCACCATCGCAGCGGCACCAGATCCCTGCCGGACCGCGCAGGATGGTCATACCCGCGTCGGCGAAATGGGCCGGCCGGCTTGCCGGGCGGGTCACGGCGGGCGCGGTTCCCTTTTTCGCGTACGGCCGGATGAGCGCGGCCAGCAGCGGGGTGCGCACATCGGTGCCGGTCACCGTCGGCCACCAGGCGAGCCGGCCGAACACGGCGTCCCCGGTGGCCAGCAGCGAGGCCCAGCGGTCGGTGCCCGCCCCGTCCACGACCAGACCCTGCCCGTCGTCCGCGTCCCCCTGGCGCGGCGGCCGCAACCGGCCGTCCACGACGGCCGCGAGCGCGTCGGTCATCCGCAGCAGCACCAGCCGGATCGACGCGGGGACCGGCACGCCTGCGGCATCCGCCTCGGCCACCGCGGCCAGGCCGAGCTCCAGTACGAGTCCGTGATACTCGGTCGCCAGCTCGCGGTTGAGGCCGGAGCCGAAGGTGTTGCCGCGCAGGTGCCGCTCCAGCGACCGCAGCGCGCCGGCCTGCCAACGCGCCGAGGAGGGGAACCACCCGAACGCGCAGGCCGCGGCGAACTGCCCGGCGGCCTCGGCGATGACGTGGTTGTTCGACGAAGACCCCCGGCTGGGGAAGGCGGCCAGCCAGCGCTGGTGGTGCCAGATCTGGTTCAGCGCCACCGGGTTGCCCTCGAACAGCCCGGCCGCGCCCGGCCAGCCGTCGAGCAGCCGGCGGATCCACACCCAGGACAGCAGCCGGATGCCCAGCTCGATGCCGCTGATCCAGTGCACGCCGCGCAGCGGTGGGTTGGCCGCCCACCACGACCGCAGGTGCTCGGCCACTCGCTCGGCGTACCGCTCGTTCCCGGTGATCGCGTAGGCGGCGGCGAGCACGGTGAGGTACTGATGCCGGGACGGTTCCCAGATCTGCTTGATGTCCCCGACCGCGTCCTCGTTCCGGTACGGCACGTCGAAGGCGTAGCCCCACGGAGCCCGGCGCCCGGTCTTCGGGTCGTACCACCAGTCCGGGTCGGACAGGTCGTCGCGGACCACCCCGAAGTACTCGGCGTGCCCGTCCATCAGCCGGTCCGCTTCGGCGATGAGACGTTTCGCGGCGTCCGGAGGTATCGCGGCGATCGTCCCGGCGGGCAGTACCGCGGTGAACCGGGCGCCGGTCACCCTCGGGCAGTGGGGCCGCGCCGACCGCCACCGCCGCCTGCGCACCGCGTCGCCCACCCGGCCGCCGACCTCCCGCGGTCCCATCCGGGACAGCCGCCGCAGGTACCAGCCCGGACTCCCCGAGCCCACAGTCATCGCGCCCTCGCCAACGTCACCGGCGCGCCGCCGGCCAGGCCGGCCTGCACGGCGAGGGTGGCCGCCGTGGTGGCGACCAGCGACTCCAGGGACACCGGCATCGGCCCGCTGGTCCGCACGGCCTTGATGAACGCGGCCAGTTCGGCGGACTGGCCCTTGTCCCGGGCCTTGGGCAGCCGCGAACTGGCCCACCGCTTGCGGCCGTACACAGCGGCACGGACGAAGTCGTCGAGCCGCAATACCTTGCCGTCCGCGACCAGGTCCAGCGTCTCCTTGGGGAAGCCGGGCGCGCCGCTGGTGACGTAGCTGATGGTGGCGGTGGAGCCGTCCGGGTAGCGCAGCACGACCTGGAGGTCCTCGTTGCCGGAGGTGGCGACCGCGTACACCGAGACCGGGTCGGCCTCAAGCAGCCAGCTCGCCGTGTCGATGAAGTGCCCGCCCTCACCGGCGAACCGCGAGCCCTCAGTGCCCTGTTGGAGGTACCAGCTGCCGTGCTGCAGCCGGCCCGCGTTGACCAGGTAGCGCAGGCTCGCCGGTCCGGTCCGGGCGCCGAACCGCTTCCTGGCCTCGTTCAGCAGCGGCGCGAACCGGCGGTTGAAGCCCACCTGGAGCCGGTCGTTGCCGGACTCCTCCACCGCCGCGAGCACGCCGGCCAACTCGTCCTCGGTGAGCGCCAACGGCTTCTCCACGAACACCGCCTTGCCGGCCAGCAGCGCCCTCCGGGTCAGTTCGGCGTGCGAGCTGTGCCGGGTGACCACGAACACCGCGTCGATGGACGGGTCGCCGAGCACGGCGTCGAGATCGGTGGTCGCCTCGGCGAAGCCGAACTTCCGCTGCGCGTTGGCCGCGGACAGCGCCGTCGTGGTGACGACGGTCGACAACTCGACGCCGTCGCGCTGTGCCAGATGCGGCAGCAGCATCGACGTGGCGTAGTTTCCCGCGCCGACGAACGCCAGCCGCACCGGCGCCTTGGCGGACCGCGCCGGGGTGGGCGCCGTGCCGCTGCCTCTCTTCACCGCGGGCACGGCGACCGCCGGGGCCTCCGCCTCCGCAGCTTGGCCGGGGTGGGCGGGATACCGGAACAGCACAGCCACGGCCTTGAGATCGCCGTCCTTCAGGCGCTGGTACGTCTCGACGGCGTCATCGAAGTCGGCGATGTGGGAGACCAAGGGCTCCACGTCGACGCGGCCGCGGGCGACGAGGTCGAGGAAGCACGCCAGGTTGCGGCGCTCGGTCCAGCGCACGTAGCCGATCGGGTAGTCCCGCCCCTCCAGCTCGTACTCCGGGTCGTAGCGCCCGGGGCCGTAACTGCGGGAGAACCGGACGTCGAGCTCCTTCTCGTAGTACGCGTTCCACGGCAGGTCCAGGCGGCACTTGCCGATGTCGACGACCCGGCCGCGGTCCCGGCAGAGCCGGGCGGCCAGCTCGACGGGTTGGTTACTGCCGCCGCCGGCGGCCAGGTACACCTGGTCCACGCCGTGACCGCCGGTGAGCTCGCCGACGGCGGCTTCCACGGCCGCGGACTCGGGATCGCCGCAGACCGCGGCGCCCAGGCGCTCCGCGAGCTCGCAGCGCACCGGGTCGGGGTCGACCCCGACGACGCGGACTCCCGAGGCGGCGAGGAGTTGCACCACCAACTGCCCTATCAGCCCGAGGCCGATGACCAGCGTCACGTCGCCGAGCTGTGGCTCGCCGCGGCGGACGCCCTGCAACGCGATCGACCCGACGGTGCCGAAGGACGCGTGCCGCGGCGCGAGGCCGTCCGGCACCCGGGCGTAGAGGTTCTTCGGCACCCAGTTCAGCTCGGCGTGCAACGCGTGCTCATTGCCGGCACAGGCCACGAGGTCACCGACCTTCACCTCGTCGATCCCGGTGCCGACCTGCTCGACCACCCCGCACAGCGAGTACCCCAGCGGCGTGTAGGAGTCCAGCTTGCCCATCACCTTGCGGTAGGTGGCGGGCACCCCGTTGGTGGCCACGCTCTGCATGACCTTCGCCACCTGGTCCGGCCGGGAACGGGCCTTGCCCAGCATCGACATGCCGGCCTCGGACACCTTCATGAGCTCGGTCCCGGTGGATATCAGCGAGTAGGCGCTGCGGACCAGCACACCGCCCGGCTTGCACCCCGGCACCGGCACGTCGAGCACCGTCAGCTCGCCGCTCTTGTAGTTCTGCACAACCTGTTTCACCCGAAGTCCCCTTGTTTCTACGCCGTCTTCTACGTCGCCGAGCGAGCGCTCCGGCCCGACCCGGAGGTCGCGCCGCGGTACCAGTACTCGAGGGTCAGTACGTGCCACAGATGCTTGGAGAAGTCCCGCTGCCCGGCGGCGTCCTCGGCGACCATGCGCGCCAGCGCGTCGCGCCGCAGCAACCCGGAACGGACGAGCACACCGTCGTGCACCACCTCACGCACCAGCGGTGCCAGATCCCGGCTCATCCAGGCGCGCAGCGGAGCGCTGAACAGGCCCTTGGGCCGGTAGACGATCTCCCGCGGCAGGATCGAGGTGGCCGCCTCCTTGAGGACGGCCTTGCCCTGTCGTCCGACGATCTTGCGATCGCCAGGCACGGCGAACGCCGCCCTGACCACCTCGACGTCCACGTACGGCACCCGCACCTCCATCGACGCGGCCATGCTCGACCGGTCCGTGTAGGCGAGGTTCAGGCCCGGCAGGAACATCCGGGCGTCGCCCAGGCACATGCGGTTGACGAAGTCGTCGAGGTCGTTGTCCTGATAGATGTCCGCATGCTCGGTGAGCACGTCCTCGACCGTCCCGGCCAGGTCCGGATCGAGCAGGGCGAGCAGTTCGTCCTGGTCGTACATCGTGTAGCTGCGCCGGAACGCGGTCTCCTCCGGCAGATCGGCGAAGGAGAGGAACCGCTTGGCGAAGCGCACCGACCGGTACCCCCGGCGGGCCGTGGCGACCGGCAACCGGTCCACGGCCCGGGACAGGCCGCGCCGCAGGGGTCGCGGGACGCGCTGATAGCGCAGTGCGATCAGGTTGGCCAGGTGCTTGCGGTACCCGGCGAACAGCTCGTCGGCGCCCATCCCCGAGAGCATCACCTTGACCCCGGCCTCCCGGGCGGCCGAGCAGATCAGGAACGTGTTGATCGCGGCGGGGTCGCCGATCGGCTCGTCCAGGTGGTACGTCATCTGCGGCAGCAGGTCGAGCACATTCGGAGCGATCTCGATCTCGTGCAGGTCGACGCCGAACCGCTCGGCCACCTGCCGGGCATAGCGCAGGTCGTCCGGCATCGCCTCGAATCTGGCGTCCTCGGCGCGGAACCCGATGGTGTAAGCGGAGATCCCAGGCCGGTCGCGGGCCGCCAGCGCGGTCAGGTAACTGGAGTCAAGACCGCCGGAGAGGAAGGTCGCCACGGGTACGTCGGAGAGCAGGTGGCGCCGGGTCGACTCCGCCACGATGGCGGCCAGGTCCGGACGCTCACCGCTCCGGGCCCGCTCCCGGCCCTCGGCGGCGACCTCCTTCAGGTTCCAGTACCGGCCGCGCTCCACCCGGCCGTCGGGCCGGCACCTCAGCCAGCTCCCCGGCGGCAGCTTCTCCGCCTCGCGGAACGCGCACCGTGAGTCCGGCACCCAGTAGTACAGCAGCGAGGCCACCAGCGCCGCATGGTCCACCTGCAACGATCCGCCACTCGCGGCGGCGAGCGCCTTGAGCTCGGAGGCGAACGCCAGGCCCGCACCGCGCCGGAGCAGGAACAGCGGCTTGATGCCCAACTGGTCACGGGCGAGCACCAGTTCACCGGTTCGCTCATCGAAGATCCCGAACGCGAACATGCCGCGCAGCCGGGGCAGGCAGTCCGTGCCCCAGCGCCGCCATGCCTCCAGCACCACCTCGGTGTCGGAGGTACCGCGGAAGCGCACCCCGGCGGCTGCCAGCTCGGCCCGCAGCTCGGGCGCGTTGTACAGCTCGCCGTTGTACGTCAGGGCGAGGCCGCCCGAGACCATCGGCTGGGCGCCGGTCTCGGACAGGTCGATGATGGCCAGCCGGCGGTGCCCGAGGTGCACTTCGCCGTCACCGACGGGGTGGCTGTACCGGCCCGCCCCGTCCGGACCGCGGTGGGCGAGGGTATCGGTGAGCCGGTCGGTCACGACCTTCCCGTCCGGCCATCGGTAAGTCCCAGCGATGCCACACATGTCCTACCGCGCCTCCTGGTCGTTGTCCGGGACCCGTCCCCGAGCTCTCAACTCCTCCCCCAGCCTTCGGCCGGGAGGGGCCCCCAGAGCAGGGGAGGCCCCACTGGCCCACGTCGGCTGCCGCTCCGCCCGCCGCAGGCCCGTACCGTTCTGCCGGGCCGGCTGCTCGCTCCGGCCGCGCAGCGCGGTCTGCACGCCGTCCCACAGCGTGCCGTCGGTCCGGTCCCGCGGATCGGGGTCGATCAGCACCACACCGATCACCGGAATGCGCTGGTCCGCGAGTTGTCGCGCCACGGTGTGCAACCATGCGGCGCTGCCGTGCCCGGCACGCACGACGAGCACGGTCCGGGTACCGAGGTACTGGAGGTCGGTCCACGCGGTGCCGGGCGCCACCGAGCCGACGCCGAACCAGCGCTCCTCATACGACACGGCCGCGGCACGCTCGCCGCTGACCACGCTCGGACCTCCTGGCTTCTGGCGGCGGCCCGCGAGCCGCGAGCCGGGCAGACCATCGATGATCACCACTGGCCCGTCCGGTGCCAGGGACCCGGCGAGGTCCAGGGCGATCGCGCTCGTGCTGGGTGCACAGCCCAGTTCCAGCAGCGACACCGGTTCCGCGGAGCCACGCACGGTGCGGGCCAGGGACACGATGAGCCGTTCGCGTGCCGCCCGAATCCGACGGCGCTGCCATAGCCTGCCCGACCGGCGGGGCAGCTCCGCGATGACCGAGGCGCCCAGGTTCGCCGCGATGTCCCGGCGCAACACGGGGCGGTCCGCCACCACCACGCCGATCGCGGCCAGCGCGAGCCCCAGGACAAGTCCGACGGCGAGCCCGATCGCGGCGTTGGTGGCAGCGGCCTTGGGCAGGGACTGTTGCACCGCCCGCGGGGCGTCCACGATCTGCGTGCCGGCGATGACCCGGGGCGTGCCGGTGCGCGCCTCCTCGGAGCGCTGGTCGAAGTCGGCGATCCGCGAGTTGAGCTCGGCCCGGCGGGCGAAGAGCGACTCGATGCTCGCGGAGTCTTTCGCCTTGCTGTCCGGCGATCGGTCTCCTATCGCCTTGTTGACCTGGGCGAGCTCGTCCCGCATGCGGTCCCGCTGGTCGCCCAGGGCCTTGGCCTCGGCCTTCGCGGCTGCCCACATCCGCCGCACACGGTCCGCGACGAACGCATCGGCCAGCGCCTTGGCGCGGGCCACCGCTTCCGCGTCGCTGCCACCTGTCACATCGATCTGCAGCAGGTTGTTGGTCAGGCCGGTACCCCGGTAGTCCTTCATGAAGTCCGCCGGTTTTTCCGGGGACTTCAGGGACTTCAGGGCCTGGTCGGCGATCTGCGTGGTCCCCAGCAGCGCGACGTCGGTGCGGATCAGCGTTCCGGGGTCGTTCGGCTGGTCCTCCTGATGCGCGACCAGCACCTTGGTCACCGCGCTCGGTGGCGGCGGCAGCAGGACCGCCACGGCCGTGCCGACGAGCAGCCCCAGGAGCGCCATGGACCACCAGAGGCGGCGCCGCCTGCGCACCGCCACCACCAGTGCGTGCAGGTCCAGCAGCGGAGCGGCGGCCGACGACTCCGACGTCGTACTCGTCGTCACCCTGGACCTCCCGTCGCGTCGCTACCCACCGCGAGCGCCGGTATGGCGGCATCCCGAGGACGGCCGGCAGACCGCGTCGAACGGGACCGGACCGCGCCGGCGAGGACGATGCCGACGACCTCGTGCTTGGCGTCCGCACACGCCTCGGCGATGCCGGCGAGCTCCCCTGCGGTCCAGCTGCCCGCGCTGAGCACGACCAGGGCACCGGACTCGTCGTCGCGGTCCGGCACCATCGGCCGGTCCACCGAAACCCCCACCACCCGCAGCATGGGGTATCCCGTGCTCGAAGAGCTTGGGGAAGGATCGTTCTCGGCCTCGGCGACGAGCCGCCCGGCGGCCCGGTGGGCGATCTCGTCGCCGTCCGGGACGACAACCAGCAGCCGCCGGGGGAGCGGAAGTTGACTCCGAAGGCGGGCGTACACCCGCCGGTAGCGGATCTGCCTGCCGGCCTCGTCGCCGGACGTCCGCGGGGTGGGTATGTCCCACCGGACGTCGACGCCCAGCAGCCAGCGGATCCGGGCCCGCGGGCCACGGCGTTCCGGCCGGTGCGCGGGCCGTTCATCAGGTACGTCGACGGTACCCAGCAGCACCGAGCCCAGCGCCGCGGCGATCTCCGGTTCGGTGCGCGGTCGGCGACTCATCCGCGCGGCGGTGAGATGGCCGATGACCGCGAGCAGGAAGAACAGCAGCGCCCCGGCGACGATG
The DNA here is from genome assembly GCF_050471125.1 of Streptomyces sp. RGM 3693. Taxonomy (NCBI): domain Bacteria; kingdom Bacillati; phylum Actinomycetota; class Actinomycetes; order Kitasatosporales; family Streptomycetaceae; genus Streptomyces; species Streptomyces sp. RGM 3693. The sequence goes on along the minus strand of NZ_JBMPPQ010000003.1, from coordinate 422,021 downwards.
AGCTGCACTCTCGTCGGCGGTGCCTCGCCAGCTGGCCGGGCCGCCGGCCCCATGACGACCATGTTGGCCTTGTTGGCAGCCGGGGCGGCCTGGTCCAGCTTGTTGGTGGCCTCCTGCAGCGCGGTGCGCAGCTTCGCGAGCTCGGTGCGGGTCTGCACGCTCGCCACGGTCTGCCCCGGATCGGCCGCATCCGCCAGCTCGGTGATCCGGCGGCTGGTCTGCACCACCATCTGCCGCAGTGCCTCGGGCTGTGTTGCCGCTTCGGGATCGGTGTTGTCGCCTACGAGCCGTGCGGCGAAGGTAACGAACTGCTGGACCACCTGGTCGGAGAGCTGCTGTGCGCGCTCCGGGGTGTCGGCCGTGCCCGAGATCGTGATGATGTTCCCGTCGGCGGCCTTGGCGCTCACCCGATCCTGCAGCTCGCGGCCGCTGACCCCGGGCCAGCCGAGGGTGGCCGCCGCGCGGTCGACCACCGTCGAACTGGTCGCGATATCCACCTGGGTCAGCAGCTCGCGCTCCTCCCACTGCCCCGGCAGCAGTACCGATGCCGACGCCGTGTAACTCGGCGGAAACAGCAGAGAGGCGCCGTAGCCGACGAGCGCACCCACCACGGTGAGGACGGCGAGAAGCCGCCAGCGCCGACGGATAATCCGCCCGATCGTGACCAGGCGTATCGTGTCCTCGCTCAACGGCGGGGCCTCCGCCCTGCCCGGTACGGGTCGCCCGCCGAAACCGGAGTGCGGTCACGGCAGGCAGCGGCGTAGGCGGCGAGCAGCAACGCTTGCGAGTTCCGCCAGGAAAGCTGCCCGCTGATCCGCTCCTGGCCGATCTTGCCCATCCGGGCCCGTTTCTCCGGGTCGTCCAGCAACAGCGCGATGAGCCTGGCGAACTCGGCCTCGTCGTTGGCGGGCGCGTAGACGGCGGCGTCGCCGGCGGAGACTCGCGCCTCCCGGAGGTCGAACGAGACGATCGGTCGGCCCATCGCCATGTACTCCAGGACCTTGTTCATGGTCGACACGTCGTTGAGCGGATTGCGCGGGTCGGGGGAGAGGCACACGTCCGCGGTGGACAGATAGCGCACCAGGTCGGCGTCCGGAATGCGCCCGGTGAACTCCACCTGCTCACTGAGCCCGAGCCGCCGGGACAGTTCCACCATCGCGTCGAAAGCGTCGCCGGCGCCGACGAACACCGCATGCCAGTCGGTCCGCCCGAGCTCGTCGCGCAGTTTCGCCAGGGCCCGCAAGGCATAGTCGACGCCGTCCTGCGGGCCCATGACGCCGAGATAGCACAGCAGTTGAGGCTTGCCATGCTTCAACTCCGGTTCGGGCGGCACTGGTTGGAACCGCTCGATCTGGGGTGCGCTGCGCACCACGAAGACGTCCGCCGGCCGTTTGCCGCCACGGCGCACCGCGACGTCCCGGTAGCTCTCGTTCGTGGCGAGCACGACGTCCGCGGCCCGGTAGGTCAGCCGTTCCAGCGCGCACACGGCGCGGTAGAGCAGATCTTCGCCGCGGTCGAACCGGGAGAGGTACAGCTCGGGTACCAGGTCGTGCTGGTCGAAGACGAACCGCGCGCCGCGCCGCTTCAGCCACAGTGCCGGCAGGAACAGCAGGTCGGGCGGGTTGCAGGCGTGGACCACGTCGACCGGGCCGACCTTGCGGGCCAGCCGGGCCGTATGCCACAGCGCCGATCCGTACTCCCGCAGGTAGCCGGCCGGTCCTCCGGTGGCCGCGCGCAACGGGTAGCGGTGGATCCGCACCCCGTCGATCTCCGCCTCCGGTTCCGTGTCCCGCTTCTCCCCACGGGGGCAGACGACGTGCACCTCCCAGCCCGCGTCGCGCAGCGTCGTGCACTCCTGCCACACCCGCCGGTCGAACGGCACCGACAAGTTCTCCACCAGGATCAGCGCGCGCCGGGCCGCCCCGTCGCCGCTGCCTGTGTCACCAAACGACGTGTCACCAAGCAAGGCCCATGTACCCCGGTTCGGCCCGGCGCGCCTCGGCGTCGGGAAGGCGGATGAGGTCGACTATCACCAGGCCGCCGCCATGGGGCAGCGCCGACACCACGGCCGGATCCCTGGTCCCGACCAGGCACACCTCGGCGTGCTCCAGCACCTCCTCGACGGAATCCGCGAGCAGCTGCGCGAGGTGCGGCAGCCGGGTCTCGATGTACTCGCGGTTCGCGCCGAGCAGCCGGGACAGGCTCACGTTGGCATCGTGGATCCGCAGGTCGTAACCCTTGCCGAAGAGCAGCTCCGCCAGCTCGACGAGCGGGCTCTCGCGGAGGTCGTCGGTGCCGGGTTTGAAGGACAGCCCGAACAGGCCCACCCGGCGCTTGCCGGTGCGCTCGACCAGGTCCACCGCGCGCTGCAGATGGTCGGAGTTGGAGGGCAGCACGTGGGCGAGGATGGGCACCGAGACGTCGGCCCGCTGTGCCGCGTGGACCAGGCTGCGCAGGTCCTTGGGCAGGCAGGAGCCACCGAAGGCGAAGCCGGGCCGCAGGTAGGCGGGGCTGATGTTCAGCTTGCGGTCGGCCAGGAACACGTCCATCACCTGGTGCGAGTCCACCCCGAGCGCCTGGCACACCGCGCCCAGCTCGTTCGCGAAGCCGATCTTGAGGCCGTGGAACGCGTTGTCCGCATACTTGATCGCCTCGGCCGTCGGCACCGGCACCCGGAACACCTCACCGGGCAAGCCGTCGTACAGCGCCACCACCGCATCGCCGCTTGCCGGGTCGAGCTCGCCGATGACGGTTTTGGGCGGGTCGAAGAAGTCCCGCACGCTGGTGCCCTCGCGCAGGAACTCCGGATTGACCGCGACCCCGATGTCCACTCCGACCGTGCCGCCGACGTACTTCTCCAGGATCGGTACCAGCAGGTTCAGGCAGGTGCCCGGGAGCATGGTGCTGCGGAACACGACGGTGTGCCGCCCACTGCGCCCACCGTGATCCGCCAGCGCGGCACCGATCTGCTCGGTGACCCGCTCCAAGTACGTGGTGCACAGGCTGCCGTTGGGCTCCGACGGGGTGCCCACGCAGACCAGCGACACCTCGCTGCCCATGATCGCCTCGCGGACGTCGCCGGTGGCGCGCAACGCTCCGGTCCGCACGACCTCGGCGATGAGTTCGCCGATCCGCTCCTCGACCACCGGGGCCTTGCCGTCGTTGACCAGGTCGACCTTCACCTGGTTCACGTCCACCCCGATGACCTCGTGACCCATACTGGCCAGGCACGCGGCCGACACGCAGCCCACGTAGCCGAGCCCCAAGACGCTTATTCGCATGACTCGTTCCTCCCCCCAGGCAGGCCCCTTCGGCCTGCGGTCCGTGCGCCGGTCCGACGACGATCCCCGCGCATCAGTAGGCCCCCTGTCCTTGGAGCACCGCACGCAGCGTCTTCCACAAGATCACTGTGTCGAGGGCGAGCGACCAGTCCTCCACGTACCGCAGGTCCAGTCGGACGGCCTCCTCCCACGGCAGGTCGCTGCGTCCGCTGATCTGCCACAGGCCGGTGAGCCCGGGCTTGACCAGCAGCCGCCGCCGGATGTCCGGGCCGTACGCAGCGGACTCCTCCGGCAGCGGAGGCCGCGGACCGACGAGCGACATCGATCCCGTGAGCACGTTGAAAAGCTGCGGGAGCTCGTCGATCGAGTACCGGCGCAGCACCGTTCCCACCCGGGTCACCCGCGGGTCCCGGCGGAGCTTGAACAGCAGACCGGCGCCCTCGTTGCGGTCGGCCAGCTCGGCACGCGCCCCGTGGGCCCCGGCGACCATGGTGCGGAACTTGAGAATGGTGAACTCGCGGCCGTCCTTGCCGACCCTGCGCTGGCGGTAGAACGCCCCGCCCCGACTGTCCACCAGCACGAGCAGCCCGACGAGCGCCATCAGCGGCGCGAACAGCATCAGCAGGATCGCCGCGCCCAGCCGATCGACGACCTCTTTGACCGCCCGGCGCCCCCCGGTGAAGGTTGGCATGCTGACCCGCAGCAGTGGGATCCCGAGCACCGCGTCGACGTGCAGCCTCGGGCCGGCCACCTCCATCAGCACGGGGGCCACGACCATCTCGGCATCGCTGCCTTCGAGGTTCCAAGCCAGCCGCTGCAGCCGGTCCGGTGACCAGTGCGGGTCCGGTGTGACCGCGACGACACGGTAGCCGTCGCGGTGGACGTGACCCGCGACGTCCGCCAGTCGGCCGACGACCGGCACCCCGTCCAGTTGGTCACCGTCGAGCCCGAGACCGTCCGTCGTGCACACCGCATCGACCCGCCAACCGAGGTGCGGGAACTTGCGGGTTCGGGTGATCAGGTCGTGCACGGTGGCCAGGCTCCCGGCCGCGAGCACCGGTCGCAGACACCGTCCTTCCTTCCGCTGTTTGTGCAGCCAGAGGCGCAGCAGATACCGCGCGGTCATGGTGATGAGCGCGATCGCGGGGATCGCGACGAATATCCAGAGCTTGATGTTGTGCGAGGCGAGGGCGATCCCGCCGAGCGCCAGTACGACGGTCGCCGTGAACAGTGAGCGTCCGAGCCGGCGGAATTCCTCGGCACCCTGGCCGAGCACGGCCGGAGCCCACGACCGGCTCACCGCAAGCGCCCCCAGCACCAGCAGCTCGGTGCAGAAGGCGAGAATTCCCCACTTCTCATGCCAGTTGGCCGCGTCCCGGGCCCCGAAGAAGTTGCCGATCGCCGCCACCACGAAGGCGGTGGCCAGGGTATCGCTGGTGATCACGGTGCGGCGGTACCGCTGCTCCCAGTCACTCGCGGATTGGCTGATTGCCCCGTTCAGCGGACGCCCGCGCGCCGATATAAACGGGTTGACCAATTCTCCCTGCTGCACAGCCCCCCCCAGGTCGTCAGTGGGCTCGACGTGTTCGCTCCACACGGTTCCTCCCCCCGGGAGGCCCGTGCCCCCCGCGCTGTTCCACCCCCGGGAGGCCCCCGCCCCCCGCGCCGCGCTGTTCCTCCTCCCGGGAGGCCCCCAACCCCCCGCGAATGACATCCCGGCTATTGCAGCGCTACTCGAACACTGCACTCAGGCGGCAGCGGACTCGCATGTCTTGCTGGACTCTCAAGGTGCGCGGAAACCCGTCGAAACCTCGGGCTCTGAGAATTGATCAACCCCACGTCTGGCGCCGGGGACGCGACTGCTGGCTGCCCGTAGCGCCGGACCTGAAGATCACGATTTGTCGCCTCGTGTCATGTGAAGCAGGGTCAATGTAGACCATCGGGGCCCGCTCGAAGAGGGGGATGTGTGCAACTTGTGCTCAAACTTTGAAGCTGGATCGATCGAACGGCCACCGCCTGCGGTGCGTTGACGACGAAGACGCACCTTGTGACCTGTGACGACGGAGATCTCCGGACTGCTGGCACCGGCAACCCCGAGGCGTCTCGGCGCTGCCGGCTGGGTCGCGTTCGGAGCCCCACAGTGCCTGGATCCTGCACGCCATGTATGAGGACCTGCGGCATTCGGCCATACCGGCCAGCTTGCCCGCCGGACGGATCTCCAAGGCGGCGAAGTGCGGCTTCGGGCCCGTCTCGCTGCCCTCGTGCCAGGAGGGAGTCGGCCACGCACTTCGCCAGCTCACCCCGGAGCCGGTCCACTGGGCGGACCTGCTGCGGGAGAGGGCCGGAGACTCGCGGCGAACTCGACACGACGAAGAGCCTCGGTGCCGACACAAGGATCACGCGGCATTAGCGTTCTCGCCCTTGGTTCTGCAAGGGCGCATTCCCGGCGCATTGCAGTTTGTTTCACGGGATGAGGGCGTGATGGAGCTTCGGCGTGCCCTGGGCGTGATGCATGTCGGGCGCGTCCGGGGTGCGTTGTCGGCATATAGGGAATCGGCCAGGTTGCGGCTGAATTTCGACCACTGTAGGGCGCCGTGCGTGTGTCACAGGCGAAGCCCTGGTGTTTCTTTCTTGTGAATCGGCAGGTCGGTGACCCCGGGCGGAAGGGTAAGCGGCGGGTTACTTACGAGGATGCGGACCGCTGTTGCCGCCGTGGCGTGTGATCGCGTGGTGAGGTCGTTCGATGAACTGGTCTGGTGTGAAGGTTTCGTGGTGTACCGTACTGACGCTCGGCCGATTTCCGTTCGGAATATCGGCCAATGCCGTAGCGCGTAGGTGGGGGCGGGATGCGGTGCGATCCCGATCATCTCCCGGTTTGCAGGTCAGCAGGAGGGAAGGAGAAGGGGGAAGCTATGGCCAATGCTTTTGACGATGAGTTTGCCCGATTCATCGTTCTGGTCAATGAGGAGCGTCAGTACTCGCTCTGGCCCGCCACCACAGAGGTGCCGGGCGGATGGCAGGTTGCGCGGCCGGAGGGGTCGCGCCAGGAGTGCCTGGAATTCGTCGAATCCACCTGGACGGACATGCGACCAGCCAGCCTGGTCGCCGCCATGGAGGCTCAGGGCTCCTAGCCCACGGCCGTGACCAGGGCAAGTACGGCTGAGGCGCGCCCCATTGAGGGCGCGCCCGCCGGTGGTGCCGCGTGGTCGCCGGCCGTCCCATCGCCATCGCCCGTGCCGGGCGGTGCTGCGCAGGTACAACAATTCTTCCGTTTCGGTTCTCGCCGGCAACGCCTGTTTGCCATGCTCGGAAGGGATTTCCGGGGATTGCGGGCACGGCGATCGACGGTAATTCTTCGGGCCTTGCCACATCATTCACATGTCGCCTGACTCCGGGTGATCCGGGATTCTTTCCCGTGCCCTGAAGGGGTGGCCGAAGCACACCCCCTGAAAGGGCGGAAGCACTATGCAGAAAAACCACGCTCGCCTCCTCCCGCTGACGATGTCGCAGCAGGGAGTGTGGTACGGGCAGCAGTTGGATCCGCAGAGCCCGAAGTACAACATCGGTGAATGCATAGAAATCCAAGGCCCCCTGGATGAGGCTCTTTTCGTAGCGTCGCTCGAAAAAGTCAGCAGTGGCTGCGACAGCCTCAATACCGAGTTCGTGGAGCAGGGCGACGGTATTCACCAACGCGTGGTGCGCACGTCACCGGGAGGCCCATGCGTCGTCGACCTCTCCGCCGAGGCGGACCCGGCCGCGGCCGCCGAGCGCTTTATGGCCGCCGACATGTCCACCGCAGGCACGTCGGCAGCGCCGCACCACGCCTTCGTCCTGCTCACGCTGGGCCCCGACCGCCACTACTGGTACATCCGCTATCACCACATGGTGATGGACGGACTCGGTGGCTCCGTTCTCGCGCGCAAAGTGGCCGAGACGTATACCGCCGCGGTGCACGGTGAAGCGGCGCCGGAATTATTCGCTCCGCTCAGTGCTCTCGTCGACGACGAGATGGCGTATCGACAGTCCCCTGATTTCGAACGTGACCGGGCATATTGGACCGAGAAATTCGCCGACTTCTCCCGGTCCGGCCGCGACACGGGAAACCCGCTACTCGCCACCGCTCACCGAGCGGGCGAAGACGCTGCCCTGCCGCAGTGCGTTCCTTCGCGACCGGGAAACGGCGGAGAACAGCATTCTGGGCACGGCAACCACCTGCACCAGGGGGAGACTCTCGATCCGCAGGTGATGGACGGCTTGCGCGGGCTGGCCGCCGCGACCAGAACCACGTGGTCCGCCGTCTTCGTGACCGCGGTCGCCGCGTACCTCAGCCGTGTCACCGGTACCGGCGACGTGACGATCGGGCTCGCCTCGAACGGCCGCCCCGGCCGTCTGCGCGCGATCCCAGGCATGACCGCGAACATTCTCCCGCTGCGCGTGCGGATCACCCCGAGCATGACCGTCGAAGCACTGGTGCGGGCCGTCGCCGCCGAGATGCGGCTGGCGCTGCGTCACCGCCGCTACTCCAGGGAGCAGCTCGCCCGAGACCTCAGGATCACGGGCGACGCGGCGCGGTTGTGCGATGTGGTCGTGAACGTCATGCCCTACGAGTACGACCTCGACTTCGCCGGAAGCGCCGGTGACTCAAGGCTGCTGTCCACCGGGCCGGTCGACGACGTCTCCCTCTTCATATCCGAGCGCTCGGAGGGGAAGGGACCGCTGATCGGCTTCGATGTGAACCCGGACCTGTACCGCCCCGAGGACGTCCGGCCGCACCAGCAGGGCATCACCGCGCTGGTCGCCGAACTCTCCCGGGCGGACGCGACGGGCCCCCTCTCCCGCCTCGCGATGCTCGACGAACAGACTGCCGGTCAGGTTCTCGCGGCAGGGCGCGGCGCCCCCCTCGAACGACGAGACCGCGAGCCGGACCGGCGGGCATCGCTGCCCGGGCTGTTTGCGGCGCGGGTGGCTGTGGACCCGTGCGCGGTGGCGGTATCCGGTGGCGAAGTGGCCTTGTCCTATGGGGAGTTGGCCGAGGTTTCGGGTGTTCTGGCGTCGTGTTTGGTGGGGTGTGGGGTAGCGGCCGAGGACGGGGTGGGTGTGCTGCTGGGGCGTTCTGCCGCTGTGGTGACGGCGTCGTTGGCCTCGGTGCGGGCGGGTGGTGCGTATGTGCCGCTGGACATCCGCTGGCCGTCCGAGAGGTTGCGACAGACCGCCCATGGAGCCGGTCTGCGCGTGCTGATCGTCGGCGAGGAGCTGGCCGGCCACGCTTGGGTTGCGGAATTGCGCGCGTCCCTGCCGGTCGTGGTGGTCGATGCCGTGGGTCGTGTGGTCGACGGTGCGCCTGTGCCCGCCGCTGCGACGCTGCCCTCGGTGCAGGCCGGTGACCAACTGGCGTATGTGATGTTCACGTCCGGTTCTACGGGTGTGCCCAAGGGTGTTGGGGTTTCGCATGCGGATGTGGCGGCGCTGGCCGCCGACAGTGCCTGGACGGGCGGTGTCGCCGACGCGGTCCTTCTGCACTCGGCCTATGTCTTCGACGCCTCGACCTTCGAGATCTGGGTGCCCCTCCTCAATGGTGGGCGTGTGGTCGTCGCACCGGAGGGCGCCCTCGAACCCCACGTCCTGCGCGACATCGTCACCACGGAGCAGGTCACCGCCCTGTTCCTGACCACCGCCCTGTTCAACGTCATCGCCGAAGTCGACCCGCAGGCCCTCGCCGGGGTCCGCGCGGTCTGCACCGGCGGCGAACGCGCCGCGCCCGGTGCCATGCAGCACCTCGCCCGCGAACTGCCTGGCACCCGCGTACACCACGTCTACGGGCCGACGGAGACGACCACCTTCGCCACCCACTACCACGTCGTCGCCGAAACCCCCACGGGCCCACCGCCCATCGGCCGCCCCCTCGACGGCATGCGGGCCTACGTCCTCGACTCCGCTCTGGGACTCGTACCGCCCGGAGTCGCAGGTGAGCTGTACCTGGCGGGCCAAGGCGTCGCCCGCGGCTACACGGGTCGTCCAGGACTGACCGCCGCACGCTTCGTCGCCGACCCCTTCGATCCGTCGGGCGGGCGGATGTACCGCACCGGCGACCTCGTCCGGTGGGACGCGGCCGGCCGGCTCGTCTACCTCTCCCGGACCGACGACCAGGTCAAACTCCGCGGCCACCGCATCGAACCCGGCGAAATCGAAGGCGTCCTCGCCGGACTGCCCTCGGTGGTCGCCGCCTGCGTCGTCGTACGTGAGGACCTGCCTGGCGACCGGCAACTGGTGGGCTATGTGGTAGCCGCGGACGGCTCCCCGGTGGACGAGGGCGAACTGTCCGCGGCAGTGGCCCGCGTACTTCCCTCCTACATGATCCCCTCGGTCTTCGTGGCTCTCGCGACGCTGCCGCTGACGCCGAACGGGAAGGTCGACCGCCGCGCCCTGCCCGCGCCCCGGGTGCCGGAACGCAACTCCGGGCGCGGCCCGCGTACCGTCCGCGAGGAACTCCTGCTCGCTTTGTTCGCCGACGTCCTCGGCACCGACGGGATCGGCGTGCACGACGACTTCTTCGCCCTCGGTGGGCATTCGCTCCTGGCGACGCGCCTGGTCAGCCGCGCGCGCTCGGCACTCGACGCCGAACTGGACGTGCGCACGCTCTTCCAGCACCCGACCGTCAGCGAACTCGCCACCGCACTGGGCACGGCCGACCGGGCGCGGGCCGCCCTCGTACGCGAGGAGCGTCCGCGAGATCTCCCGTTGTCCTTCGCGCAACAGCGCCTGTGGTTCCTCAACCGGTTCGAGGGACCCGGCGCCACCTACAACATCCCGCTGGTGCTGCGGCTCGACGGCCCGCTGGACCTTGATGCGCTGCGCGCCGGACTCGCCGATGTCGTCGAACGCCACGAGACCCTGCGCACCGTCTTCCTGGAGGAAGGCGGAACACCGCGTCAGCATGTGTGCGACGCGGCAGAAGCAGCCGGCCTGGTGCCGCTGCGCTTCGAGGAGGCGCCGGGCGGCGGGGATCCGGCCGCGGTCGAGCAGTGGGCCGACGGAGCGATTCTGTCCGCGGCGACCGAAGCCTTCGACGTGTCGGGAGACCCCGCGGTACGGGTGCGGTTGCTGCGGTTGGGTGCCGAGGCGCATGTACTGGTGCTGGTGGTACATCACATCGCCGCGGATGGTTGGTCGTTGGCACCGCTGGCACGGGATCTTGGGACCGCATATCGGGCGCGTGCCGCGGGCGGGGCTCCTGACTGGTCGCCGTTGCCGGTGCAGTACGCCGACTACACCCTGTGGCAGCGACGCATGCTGGGTGAGGAGTCCGATGCCGAGAGCCTGACGGCAGGCCAGTTGGAGTTCTGGCGCCGGGCACTGGCCGGTGCGCCCGAAACGCTGGCACTGCCACTGGACCGGCCCCGGCCTGCTGTGCCGCGGCACCACGGTGACGCCGTTCCCTTCCTCGTCACGGCGGACGTGCATCGGGCGCTCGTCGAGTTGGCGCGGTCGTGCGGGTGCACGTTGTTCATGGTGGTGCAGGCGGCGGTGTCGGTCTTGTTGTCCCGGCACGGTGCCGGTGACGATGTCCCGCTCGGTACGGCGGTGGCCGGCCGGAGTGATGAGGCCCTGGACGATCTGGTCGGGTTCTTCGTCAACACACTCGTGCTGCGGACGGATCTGTCCGGAGATCCCACGTTCCGTCAACTGCTCAGCAGGGTCAGGGAGTTCGACCTGGCCGCCTACGCGCATGGGGACGTGCCGTTCGACCGGGTCGTGGAGGCGTTGAATCCGGCACGCTCGCAGAGCCATCATCCGCTCTTCCAGGTCATGCTGGTCCTCCAGAACCAAGCCGCGGCCGACCTGGACCTGCCCGGGATCACGGTCACCAGTCAGCCGGTGCACACAGGGATCAGCAAGTTCGACCTGACCTTCTCACTCACCGAGATCCACGATGAGGGGGGCCGGCACGCAGGGGTGGACGGGTACCTGGAGTACTCCACCGAGCTGTTCGAGCCCGGCACCGCGCGGGCGCTGTCCGACCGGCTGTCGCGGCTGCTGACAGCACTGATCGCCGATCCGGATCAACGGATCCACGACATCGAGCTGTTGGACGCGCCCGAACGCGCCGTCGTGCTCGGACAGGGGCAAGGCGACGTCCGTCCGGTGCCGCGACTGACCCTGCCGGAGCTCTTCAGTGCGCAGGTGGCGCGGACTCCGGATGCGGTGGCGGTCCGTGATGGTCGGCGTGTCCTGACGTACGCGCAGTTGGAGTTGGAGTCCAACGATCTGGCGCATCATTTGTCGGGGTGTGGGGTGGGCCCGGAGGATGTGGTGGCGTTGGCGCTGCCGGGTGCTGCGGGGATGGTGGTGGCGATGCTGGCGGTGTTGAAGGCGGGGGCTGCCTATCTGCCTGTGGATCCCGCTTATCCGGCCGCTCGTATCACGTATCTGCTGAAGGATGCCTGTCCCAAGCTGCTGATCACTGATCGCGTGGTTCAGGGGCAACTTCCCTCGACCGACCTGCCGTTGGTCGTGATGGATGATTCCGCGTCTTGGTCTGTGGGTCGTGTGTCTGGTCCGCGGGGTGCTGTGTCGGTGGCTGGTGCGGCGTATGTCATTTACACGTCGGGTTCTACGGGGCGTCCGAAGGGCGTGGTGGTTACCCATGCTTCTGTGGCGACTCATATGGCGTGGCTGGCTGAGCATCTTGCGTTGACGTCCGAGGACCGGGTGTTGGCGCGGACGTCTCCGAGTTTCGACGCGTCCGTGTGGGAGATCTGGCTGCCGTTGCTCCATGGCGCATCGGTGTGCGTGATGCCGGCCGACGCCAACAAGGATCCCGATGCTCTCGTGGGCTGGATGCGGGACTTCGGTGTGACGGTGGCGCAGTTCGTGCCGTCGCATTTGTCGTTGGTGTTGGGTGGTGGGGGGTCGGTTCCTGGGTGTTTGCGGGCTGTGTTGTGTGGTGGTGAGCCGTTGATGGGGGAGTTGGCGGCTCGGGTTGCTGATGCGTGGTCGGTGGAGGTGCATAACCTCTATGGGCCGACGGAGGCGACGATTGATGCGGCTGCGCATGTGGTGGTTGGTGGTGGTTCTGGTCCGGTGCCTGTTGGGCGGCCGATCTGGAATGTGCGGGCGTATGTGTTGGATGGGTCGTTGCGTGTGGTGCCGCCTGGTGTGTCGGGGGAGTTGTATCTGGCGGGTGGGTTGTTGGCGCGTGGGTATGCGGGTCGTGCGGGGTTGACGGCGTCGCGTTTCGTGGCTGATCCGTTTGATCCGTCGGGTGGGCGGATGTATCGCACGGGTGATGTGGTGCGGTGGGATGGGCTGGGGCGGATCGAGTATCTGGGGCGGTGTGATGACCAGGTCAAGTTGCGTGGGTATCGCATTGAGTTGGGTGAGGTGGAGAGTGCGCTGACGGCGCTGCCGGCTGTGGCTGCGGCCCGCGTGTTGATCCGCGAGGACCGACCGGGCGACAAGCGCCTGGTGGCCTACGTCGTTCCCGCGGGCGGCAGCGCCGTGCACCAGGCAGCACTGCGGACCGAACTGGCCGGCACACTGCCCGACTACATGGTTCCGGCCGCGTTCGTCGTCCTCGACGCGTTGCCGCTGCTGCCCAACGGCAAGGTCGACCGCCGCGCCCTGCCCACACCCGAGGCGTCGGCGGGTGGCAGTGAGGGGCGCGAACCGCACACGGTCCAGGAAGAAATCCTGTGCGGTCTCTTCGCCGACGTGCTGGGCCGGCCGGGGGTCGGCGTCCATGACGGCTTCTTCGAACTGGGCGGGCATTCGCTGCTCGCCACCCGGCTCGTCAGCCGGGTGCGCTCCGTCCTCGGAGTCGAGCTCGCCGTCCGCACGCTCTTCCAACATCCCACGCCCGCCGGTCTCGCCGCCACGCTGGATGGAGTGGGGCGGGCCAGGACTCCGGTGGTGCGGGCCGAGCGGCCCACGACCGTGCCGCTGTCCTTTGCCCAGCAACGGCTGTGGTTCCTCAACCGACTCGACGGGCCCGGTGCCACCTACAATATCCCGCTCGTGCTGGAACTCGCCGGGACGCTCGATTCCCGTGCCCTGAGCTCGGCGCTCGGTGACGTGGTCGAGCGGCATGAGGTGCTGCGCACGGTATTCCCCGAGCGGGATGGCGTACCGCGTCAATGCGTGCTGGATCCCTCGGTCGTGGACCTGGACCTGCGGGTGCGTGAGATCGACGCCGACGCGCTCGACGCGGCTGTCAGCGCCGCGGTGACGAGTCCGTTCGACGTCGTGACCGATCTGCCGCTGCGTTGCTGGCTGTTCAGGACCGATACCGAACGCCATGTGCTGGTGCTGGTGCTGCATCACATAGCCGGTGACGGCTGGTCCCTGGCGCCGCTGGCCCGCGACCTGGGTGGCGCCTATCGGGCGCGCATCGCAGGCCAGGCGCCTGACTGGCCGGCGCCGGCGGTGCAGTATGCCGATTACGCCCTCTGGCAGCGGGACGTCCTCGGCGCGGAGGGCGATCCCGACAGCGTGGCGTCACATCAACTCGCCTTCTGGCGAGACACGTTGAGTGAACTACCGGAGCTGTTGGAACTTCCCCTCGACCGGCCCCGCCCGCCCGTCACGGACCCCGCCGGCGGCGTGTGCGTCCGCACGCTGGACGCCGCCCTGCACCACCGGTTGCTCGGCCTGGCCAGGTCCTCCGGCAGCACGCTGTTCATGGTGCTGCAGGCCGCCGTGGCGACGGTCCTCTCCCGGCACGGCGCCGGGGACGACATTCCCCTGGGCGCCCCTGTCGCAGGCCGTACCGACGAGGCACTGGACGATCTGATCGGCTTTTTCGTCAACACCCTCGTCCTGCGCACGGACGTGTCGGGCGACCCGACGTTCCGCGAACTCCTCGGCAGGGTAAGGGAGTTCGACCTTGCGGCCTACGCCCATCAGGATGTGCCCTTCGAGTGGTTGGTGGAGAGCCTCAACCCGGTACGGGCGCGCAACCATCACCCGCTGTTCCAGACGATGCTGGTGCTGCAGAACCAGGACACCGCGGACACCGAGTTGCCGGGACTGACGGTCGGCAGCCGTCTGGTGCACAACGGGGTGAGCAAGTTCGACCTGACCTTCGCCTTCGGTGAGGACCGCGCGCAGGGCGGGCTGACGGCCGGAGTCGAGTACGCGACCGCGCTCTTCGACGCCGCCACCATCGAGGCACTGACCGGTCGCCTGGTCCGACTGTTGGAGGCCGTCGCCGCCGACCCGGATCGGCCCCTGCACAGCTACGACCTGCTGTCCGATGGCGAACGCGCCGAGGTCGTCGGCTGGGGCGAGGGCGAGCGCCTCCCGGCCGCTACCGCCGGATCGAGCCTGCCCGAGCTGTTCGCGGCGCGGGTGGCTGTGGACCCGTGCGCGGTGGCGGTATCCGGTGGCGAAGCGGTGTTGTCCTATGGGGAGTTGGCGGAGGTTTCGGGTGTTCTGGCGTCGTGTTTGGTGGGGTGTGGGGTAGCGGCCGAGGACGGGGTGGGTGTGCTGCTGGGGCGTTGTGCCGCTGTGGTGACGGCGTCGTTGGCTGTGGTGCGGGCGGGTGGTGCGTATGTGCCGCTGGACATCCGCTGGCCCGTGGAGCGGCTGCGTCAGGTCGCGGACGTCGGTGGCATCCGGGTGCTGGTGGTCGGTGAGGAGCTCGCCGGTCACGAGTGGATCGCCGAGATGCGGCGACAGGTGCCGGTCGTGGTGGTCGATGCCATGGGTCGTGTGGTCGACGGTGCGCCTGTCCCGGCCGCTGCGACGCTGCCCACGGTGCAGGCCGGTGACCAACTGGCGTATGTGATGTTCACGTCCGGTTCCAGCGGTATGCCCAAGGGCGTTGGGGTCTCGCACGCGGACGTGGCGGCGCTGGCCGCCGACAGTGCCTGGACCGGCGGTGTCGCGGATGCGGTCCTCCTGCACTCCGCCTACGTCTTCGACGCCTCCACCTTCGAGATCTGGGTGCCCCTCCTCAACGGCGGACGGGTGGTCGTCGCCCCGGAGGGCCCTCTCGAACCGCACGTCCTACGCGACATCGTCACCACTGAGAGCGTCACCGCCCTGTTCCTGACCACTGCCCTGTTCAATGTCGTGGCGGAGGTGGACCCGCACGCCCTGGCCGGTGTGCGGATGGTCTGCGCGGGCGGCGAAACGGCCTCGCCCGGAGCGATGCAGCAGGTTGCCGGGCAGGTGACCGGCACGCGGATCCAGCACGTCTACGGCCCGACGGAGACGACCACCTTCGCCACCCGCCATCACGTCAACCCCGACACACCGCTGGGGCCCCCTCCCATCGGACGGGCCCTCGACGGCATGCGCGCCTACGTGCTGGACGCGGGCCTCGCAAGGGTGGCGCCAGGCGTGACCGGCGAGCTGTACCTCGCCGGACCGGGCGTGGCCCGCGGCTATCTGGGTCGCCCAGCCCTGACGGCCACGCGTTTCGTGGCCGATCCGTTCGATCCGTCGGGTGGGCGGATGTACCGCACCGGCGACCTCGTCCGGTGGGACGCGGACGGCCGGCTGGTCTACCTCTCCCGCGCCGACGACCAGGTCAAACTCCGCGGTTACCGCATCGAACCCGGTGAAGTGGAGGGCGTTCTGGCCGGCCTGCCGGGCGTCGCCACCGCGTACGTGCGGGTCCGGGAGGACCTGCCGGGCGACCGGCGGCTGGTCGGGTATGCGGTGCCCTCCGCCGGTGCGGCGCTGGACCCCGCGGAGCTGGCGACAGGTGTGGGACTGACACTCCCGGCGTACATGGTTCCGTCCGCGTTCGTCGTGCTGGACGCGCTGCCGCTGACGCCGAACGGGAAGGTCGACCACCGCGCGCTTCCGGCGCCCGAGGCGTCCGGCGGCGGCGAGGGCCGCGGTCCGCGGACGGCCCGCGAGGAGATCCTGTGCGGCCTGTTCGCCGCGGTCCTGGGCGTTGAGCGGGTCGGCGTGGCGGACAACTTCTTCGCCCTCGGTGGGCATTCGCTCCTGGCGACGCGACTGGCGAGCCGGGTGCGCTCGGCCCTGGGCGTCGAGATCGAAGTCCGTGCGCTCTTCGAGCACCCGACAGTCGCCGGACTCGCCGAGGTCCTCGACGCCGCCGACGCGGCACGGCCGTCGGTACTGCCCGAACAGCGGCCCGAAGGCATGCCGCTCTCCTTCGCGCAGCAGCGCCTGTGGTTCCTCAACCGGCTCGAAGGACCCGGCGCCACCTACAACATCCCGCTGGTGCTGCGGCTCGACGGCCCGCTGGACGTCGAGGCGCTGGGCGCCGCGCTGGGCGACCTCGTCGAGCGCCACGAGACCCTGCGTACCGTCTACCCGGTGACCGACGGCGTCGCCCGTCAGCTGGTGCTGGACGCGTCCGCCGTCGACCTCGCACCGCGACCCCGGGACGTGTCGCCCGCCGAGCTCGACCGGGTGCTCACGGACAGCGTCAGCTGCGCATTCGACGTGGCAACGGACGTTCCGGTGCAGGTGCGGTTGCTGCGGTTGGGTGCCGAGACGCATGTACTGGTGCTGGTGGTGCATCACATCGCTGCGGACGGCTGGTCGGTGGCGCCGCTGGCCCGGGATCTGGGTGCCGCCTATCGGGCGCGTGCCGCGGGCGGGGCTCCTGACTGGTCGCCGTTGCCGGTGCAGTACGCCGACTACACCCTGTGGCAGCGGCGCATGCTGGGTGAGGAGTCCGACACCGCGAGCCTGACGGCACGTCAACTGGACTTCTGGCGGCAACAGCTCGCGGACATACCCGAGTTGGTCGAACTCCCTTGGGACCGGCCGCGGCCCGCAGTGCTGAAGCACGAGGGTGATGCCCTCACCTTCTTGATCGACCAGGACACGCACCGAGGGCTGTCCGAGTTGGCGCGGTCGTGCGGGTGCACCCTGTTCATGGTGGTGCAGGCGGCGGTGTCGGTCCTGCTCTCCCGGCACGGTGCCGGTGACGACGTCCCGCTGGGTACCGCGGTGGCCGGCCGGAGCGATGAGGCGCTGGACGACCTGGTCGGGTTCTTCGTCAACACGCTCGTACTGCGCACGGACCTGTCCGGCGATCCCGGTTTCCGTGAACTGCTCGACCGGGTCCGGGAGTTCGACCTGGCGGCGTTCGCGCATCAGGACGTGCCGTTCGAGCGGTTGGTGGAGGCGCTCAACCCGGTGCGGTCGCAGGATCGCCATCCGCTCTTCCAGGTCATGCTGGTGCTGCAGAACCAGGCAGCGGCGGACGTCGAACTGCCTGGGATCACGGTGACCGGCCAGCCGGTGCACACGGGTATCAGCAAGTTCGACCTGACCTTCTCGCTGACCGAGAAGCGGGACGAAGCGGGTGGTGCCGCGGGCATCGAGGGTCACCTGGAGTACTCCACCGAGCTGTTCGAGCCCGGCACCGTGCGGGCGCTGGCCGAGCGCCTGTCACGGCTGCTGGCAGCCGTGGTAGCTGACCCCGACCTGCGCGTGCACGATGTCGAGCTGCTCACCGACGAGGAGCGGGCGCGTGTGATCACCGCGGGCAGCGGTCAGCCTCGGCCGGTGCCGCGACTGACCCTGCCGGAGCTCTTCAGCGCGCAGGCGACGCGTACTCCGGATGCGGTGGCGGTCCGTGATGGTCGGCGTGTCCTGACGTACGCGCAGTTGGAGTTGGAGTCCAACGATCTGGCGCATCATTTGTCGGGGTGTGGGGTGGGCCCGGAGGATGTGGTGGCGTTGGCGCTGCCGGGTGCTGCGGGGATGGTGGTGGCGATGCTGGCGGTGTTGAAGGCGGGGGCTGCTTATCTGCCTGTGGATCCTGCTTATCCGGCCGCTCGTATCACGTATCTGCTGAAGGATGCCTGTCCCAAGCTTTTGATCACTGATCGCGTGGTTGCGGGGCAACTTCCTTCCACCGACCTGCCGTTGGTCGTGATGGACGATTGCGCATCTTGGTCTGTGGGTCATGTGTCTGGTCCGCGGGGGGCTGTGTCGGCGGCTGGTGCGGCGTATGTCATTTACACGTCGGGTTCTACGGGGCGTCCGAAGGGGGTGGTGGTTACCCATGCTTCTGTGGCGACTCATATGGCGTGGCTGGCTGAGCATCTTGTGTTGACGGCTGAGGATCGGGTGTTGGCGCGGACGTCTCCGAGTTTCGACGCGTCCGTGTGGGAGATCTGGCTGCCGTTGCTCCATGGCGCCTCCACCTGTCTGGTGTCACCCGATGCCAATCGCGACCCGGATCAACTGCTTTACCACATGCGGGACTTCGGTGTGACGGTGGCGCAGTTCGTGCCGTCGCATTTGTCGTTGGTGTTGGGTGGTGGGGGTTCGGTTCCTGGGTGTTTGCGGGCTGTGTTGTGTGGTGGTGAGCCGTTGATGGGGGAGTTGGCGGCTCGGGTTGCTGATGCGTGGTCGGTGGAGGTTCATAACCTCTATGGGCCGACGGAGGCGACGATTGATGCGGCTGCGTATGTGGTGGTTGGTGGTGGTTCTGGTCCGGTGCCTGTTGGGCGGCCGATCTGGAATGTGCGGGCGTATGTGTTGGATGGGTCGTTGCGTGTGGTGCCGCCTGGTGTGTCGGGGGAGTTGTATCTGGCGGGTGGGTTGTTGGCGCGTGGGTATGTGGGTCGTGCGGGGTTGACGGCGTCGCGTTTCGTGGCGGATCCGTTTGATCCGTCGGGTGGGCGGATGTATCGCACGGGTGATGTGGTGCGGTGGGATGGGCTGGGGCGGATCGAGTATCTGGGGCGGTGTGATGACCAGGTCAAGTTGCGTGGGTATCGCATTGAGTTGGGTGAGGTGGAGAGTGCGCTGACAGCGCTGCCGGCTGTGGCTGCGGCCCGCGTGCTGATCCGCGAGGACCGACCGGGCGACAAGCGCCTGGTGGCGTACCTGGTGGTCGACGCCGGGCAGCAGGTGGACGCCGCCGAGCTGCGCCGGAGCCTTGCGACGGCCCTGCCCGACTACATGGTTCCGGCCGCGTTCGTCGTCCTCGACGCGTTGCCGCTGCTGCCCAACGGCAAGGTCGACCGCCGCGCCCTGCCCGCCCCCGAACCGGACCCGCACCGGGGCGGTGGACAGGCTCCGCGTACCGACGAGGAACGGCTCCTGTGCGGGGTGGTCGCCGAGACGCTCGGCATCCCGGAGGTCGCTGTCGACGACGACTTCTTCGCCCTCGGCGGCGACAGCATCCTGTCGATCCAGGTCGTCAGCAGGGCCCGCAACGCGGGACTGGTCATCACGCCGCGCGACGTCTTCGTCCACCGCACCGTGGAGGCGATCGCGTCGGCCGCCGTGCCACTGGGTGCGGAGCCGGAGACCGCGGCCACCCCGGGCATCGGAGAGGTGCCGCTCACCCCCATCGCCGCGTGGTTCCTCGACCGACCCGGCACCCTCGACGGCTACAACCAGTCGACCGTGCTGAGATCACCGGCCGGAGCAACGGAGAGCGACATCGCGGCGGCGCTCCAACTGCTCCTGGACCACCACGACATGCTGCGGCTCCGGGTGAGTGCAACGCCCGGGGGGCGGCCCGGGCTCGAAGTCCTGCCGCAGGGCGCCGTGAGTGCCCGGAAGCGGCTGACGCGGGTCGACACCGCCGGGCTCGACGGCGCACGGACCGATGCGGTGGTCGCGGAGGCGGCCGAGGCCGCCCGTCTGCGGCTGCGGCCCGGCACGGGCGACGTGCTGGAGGCCGTCTGGTACGACGCGGGGCCCGACCGGCAGGGTCGGCTGCTGCTCGTCGTCCATCACCTCGCGGTGGACGCGGTGTCGTGGCGCACCCTCACCACCGACCTGGCCGCGGCCTGGCAGGCGGTCACCGCCGGCGCGGCGGGCGAGACCTCGCCGCTGCCGCCGGTGCGTACCTCCTACCGCAGATGGGCGGAGCTGTTGGTGGCCGAGGCGCGGAGTGCCGAGCGCGCCGCGGAACTGCCGCTCTGGCAGGAGATCCTGCGCACCGAGGACCCGCAGTGGGGATACCGGCCGCTCGACCCGGACCGGGACACCGCCGACGGCGTGCGGACGCTGACGGTCACCCTGCCCGCACAGTGGACACAGCCCCTGCTGACCACCGTGCCGACCGCGTTCCACGCAGGCGTCAACGATGTGCTGCTGACGGGCCTGGCGCTGGCGATCGCCGGGTGGCGTGCCGAACGCGGCGATGCGGGCGGGTCGGCCGTCCTGCTCGACCTGGAGGGGCACGGCCGCGAGCAGATCGCCGAGAACATCGACCTGTCCCGGACCGTCGGCTGGTTCACCAGCATGTACCCGGTGCGGCTCGATCCGGGTCCGGTGAGCCGGTACGAGGCGCGGGCATTCGACGCCCCGCTCGTCGACCGCGCGCTGAAGCGGATCAAGGAGCAACTGCGGGCCGTCCCGGACCACGGCATCGGCTACGGCCTGCTGCGCCACCTCAACCCGCGCACCCGCGACATGCTCAGCGACGCCGTGACGCCGCAAATCGGCTTCAACTACCTGGGCCGCTATGCCGGTTCATCGACAGCGGGCGACGCGGGGGACTGGCAGCTGCTCTTCGACGGGGGCGGGCCCCGCAGTCAGGACCCGGACATGCCGGTGCATCACGTGCTGGACATCAACGCCTACACCAAGGACCTGCCGGAGGGGCCGCAGCTGGTCGCCGGCTGGACCTGGCCGACGGATCTGCTCAAGGAGGAGGACGTCGAGGAACTCGCCGAAGGCTGGCTGCGGGCGTTGCGTGCCGTCGCGGAACACGCCCAGGCACCCGACGCCGGCGGCTACACGCCTTCCGACCTTCCGTTGGTCTCGCTCAACCAGGCCCAGATCGATCGACTGCAGAACAAGTTGCAGAACAAGCTGCAGAACAAGTGGGGTGGACGCAAGTGACCGGGTTCCAGCTGCAGGACGTCCTGCCGTTGACACCGCTGCAGGCAGGCATGCTGTTCCATGGCGTGTACGACTCCGAGGCGGTGGACGTCTACACCGCGCAGTTCGTCTTCGACATCGAGGGACCGGTCGACACGGCGCTGCTGTACGCGGCCGTCAAGGGACTGCTGCGCAGGCACGCGAACCTTCGCGTGGGATTCCTCTACGAGGACCTCGACGAGCCGGTCCAGGCCGTCGCCGTGGAAGTCCCGCCGGTCTTCGAGGAGCTCGACTTCGGCACGGGTGACGACGCCCGGCGCGCCGAGCGGCTCGCCGCGTTCCTGGCCGCCGACCGCAAGCGGCGCTTCGACCTCTCCGAACCGCCGCTGATGCGGTTCACCCTGATCCGGATGGCGCACCACCGGTACCACCTGGTCATGACGAACCATCACCTCCTCCTCGACGGCTGGTCGATGCCGCTGCTGGTACGGGAGCTGTTCGAGCTCTATGCGCGCGGCGGGGACGGCAGCGCGATGCCGCGCGTCGCCCCTTACCGGGACTACCTCGCCTGGCTGGCGGCCCAGGACCGTACGGCCGCGGTCGGCGCCTGGCGCGCGGCGCTCGCCGGAGTGGCCCAGCCGACCCTGCTGGCCGGGGAGAAGCCGGCCTCCGCGTCGTCGGGCGAGCTGCCCGAGCAGCTGGTGCTGCGGTTGGGCGCGGCCACCACCGCCCGCCTGCGGGAGACGGCCCGCCGGAACCGCTTGACACTCAACACGGTGGTGCAGGGCGCCTGGGGAGTCCTGCTGCACCAACTCACCGGCCAGGACGACGTGTTGTTCGGCACCACCGTCTCGGGACGGCCGCCGGAGCTCCCCGGTGTCGAGACCATGGTCGGACTGTTCATCAACACGATTCCGGTCCGCGTCGGCATACGCCCCGACGACACCCTGGCCACGCTGCTGCACCGGATGCAGGACGAGCAGGGCCGGCTCCTGGGCTGCCAGCACCTCGGGTTGACCGAGATCCGCGCTCTGACCGGCCTGGGCGACCTCTTCGACACGCTCGCCGTGTTCGAGAACTACCCCATGGACGCGGAGGCGCTGCGGCAGGCGCAGGAGGGCCTACCCGGCCTTCGGGTCACCGGCTTCCGCGGCACCGACGCGGCGCACTATCCGCTCACCCTCACGATCGCGCCGGGCGATGATCTGCGGATCACCTTCGCCCATCGCACGGAAGCCTTCGACGCCGACACCGTGCGACTGATGGCCGAGCGGCTGCGGCGGCTGCTGGAAGCCTGCGCCGACGACCTGGAGCAGCATGTCGCCGGCCTCTCGGTGCTGCTCGACGGAGAGCATGCACGGCTGCTCGACCAGGGGAGGGGCGCCCCCTTGCCGGCCGGTGTGCGGCATGCCGGCC
Organism: Streptomyces sp. RGM 3693; assembly: GCF_050471125.1. NCBI lineage: Bacteria > Bacillati > Actinomycetota > Actinomycetes > Kitasatosporales > Streptomycetaceae > Streptomyces > Streptomyces sp. RGM 3693. The sequence goes on along the minus strand of NZ_JBMPPQ010000003.1, from coordinate 399,543 downwards.
TCCCGGAACTGTTCGCCGCCCGGGTGGCGTCGGACCGGGACGCGGTGGCGGTCAGGCAGGGCGAAAGCGCCCTGTCCTACGGGGAGTTGGACAAACTCTCCGGTTCCCTGGCGCGGTGCCTGACGGGCCTGGGCGTGGCCGCCGAGGACGGTGTCGGTGTGCTGGTCGGCCGCTCGAACGCAGTGGTGACGGCCTCACTGGCCGCAGTCCGGGCCGGCGGCGCGTACGTCCCGCTGGACGCCCGCTGGCCGGCCGGGAGACTGCGCCGGATATCCGCCGTGGCCGGCCTGCGCGCACTCGTCGTCTCGGCGGACCTCGCCGAGCACCCCTGGGTGACGGAAGCCCGCGGCCTTCTTCCGGTCGTCGTGGTGGACACCGACGGCCGCGTCATGGACGGCGCACCCGTCGAGCCGGGCACGCTTCCCGGCCTCCCCGGTGGCGCGCGGCTGGCGTACGTGATGTTCACCTCCGGCTCCACCGGCGACCCCAAGGCCATCGGTGTCACGCACGGCGACGTGGCGGCGCTCACCGCCGACGCCATGTGGCGCGGCGCCGCCGACGCGGTCCTGATGCACTCCGCCTACGTCTTCGACGCCTCGACCTGCGAGATCTGGGTCCCGCTGCTCAACGGCGGCACGGTCGTCGTCGCCCCGGACGGGCCACTCGAACCGCATCGTCTCGGCCACATACTGGCGGCCGAGAAGATCACCGCTCTCTTCCTGACCACCTCCCTGTTCAACATCATCGCCGACACCGATCCGCACCTGTTCGAGACGGTGCGACTGGTGGCGACCGGCGGCGAGACGGCGGCAGCGGGCGTCCTGCAACGCGCAGCGACCGCCTGCCCCCGGACGTCGTTCGTCAACGCCTACGGGCCGACGGAAACCACGACGTTCGCGACGCGCTACGAGGTGCCGTCGCAGCCGATCGCGGAGCACCGCGTTCCGCCCATCGGCCAGCCGCTGGACGGTATGCGCTGCCACGTCCTCGACGCCTGGCTGCGACCGGTGCCCGCGGGCGTGGTGGGTGAGCTGTACCTCGCCGGTCCGGGGGTGGCCCGTGGGTACGTGGGACGGCCCGACTTGACGGCCACACGTTTCGTGGCTGATCCGTTCGATCCGTCGGGTGGGCGGATGTACCGCACCGGCGACCTCGTCCGGTGGGACGCGGACGGCCGGCTGGTCTACCTCTCCCGCGCCGACGACCAGGTCAAACTCCGCGGCCACCGCATCGAACCCGGCGAGATCGAAACCGCGCTCACCGCCCTGCCGACGGTGACGGCCGCCTGCGTCGTCGTCCGCGAGGACACCCCCGGCGACCGGCGGCTGGTGGCCTATGCCGTGGCGGCGGACGGCGCGACGACCTCCGCGGAGGCACTGGCGGAGCAGCTGGGCCGGACGCTGCCCGGGTACCTGGTCCCGTCGGTGTTCGTCGTGCTGGACGCACTGCCGCTGACCCCGAACGGAAAGCTCGACCGGCGGGCACTGCCGGCGCCCCGACACACCGCGGACACCGGCGGACGCGGCCCGCGCACCGTGCAGCAGGAACTGCTCGCCGACCTGTTCGCCGACGTGCTCGGCACCGGCCGCGTCCCCGTCGACGAGAGCTTCTTCTCGCTCGGTGGGCACTCCCTGCTGGCCACCCGCCTGGTCAGCCGCATCCGCACCGCACTCGGCGTGGAACTCGAAGTGCGCACGCTCTTCGAGCACCCCACCGTCGCCCAACTGGCTGCGGCCCTCGACGGAGCGGGCACGGCGCGGGACGCCATCGTGCCCGCGCGACGCCCGGCGCGACTGCCGCTGTCCTTCGCACAGCAGCGCCTGTGGTTCCTGGGAAGGCTGGACGGACCCGGCGCCACGTACAACATCCCGCTGGTGCTGCGGCTCGACGGGCCGCTGGACGTGGACGCGTTGGGTACCGCACTGGGCGACGTCATCGAGCGCCACGAGGCCCTGCGCACGGTCTTCCCCCAGCACGACGGCGAGCCCGAGCAGGTGGTCCTCGGCCCGGCCCAGGCACAGCTCGCGCTGACCGTCGAGGATGTCGAGGAGTCCGACCTGTCCGGCCGGATCTCCGCGGCGGTGACCGAGCCTATCGACGTGGAAGCCCAACTGCCGCTGCGGGTAAGCCTGTTGCGACTGGGCGCGGAGAGCCACGTAGTGGTACTGGCGTTGCACCACATTGCCGGCGACGGCTGGTCGCTGGCGCCACTGGCCCGGGACCTGGGCGCCGCCTATCGGGCGCGGACCGCCGGCAGGGCTCCCGACTGGTCGCCGTTGCCGGTGCAGTACGCCGACTACACGCTGTGGCAGCGGCGCATGCTGGGTGCGGAGTCCGACGCCGAGAGCCTGTCGGCACGCCAACTGGCCTTCTGGCGCCAGGCCCTGGCAGATGTACCGGAGGCGCTGCTGCTGCCGTGGGACCGGCCGCGGCCCGCAGCGCTGAAGCACGAGGGCGACGCCCTCACCTTCGTGATCGACCCGGACACGCACCGCGGGCTCGTCGAGTTGGCGCGGTCGGCGGGATGCACCCTGTTCATGGTGGTGCAGGCGGCACTGTCGGTGCTGTTGTCCCGGCACGGCGCCGGTGACGACATCCCGCTCGGCACCGCGGTGGCCGGCCGGAGCGATGAGGCGCTGGACGACCTGGTCGGGTTCTTCGTCAACACGCTCGTACTGCGCACGGACCTGTCGGGGGATCCCACCTTCCGTGAACTCCTCGACCGGGTACGGGAGTTCGACCTGGCGGCGTTCGCGCATCAGGACGTGCCGTTCGAGCGGTTGGTGGAGGCGCTCAACCCGGTGCGGTCGCAGGATCGCCATCCGCTCTTCCAGGTGATGCTGGTGCTGCAGAACCAGGCAGCGGCGGACGTCGAACTGCCTGGGATCACGGTGACCGGCCAGCCGGCGCACACCGGCGTCAGCAAGTTCGACCTGAGCTTCAGCTTCACTGAGACGCGGGACGAGGCGGGTGGTGCCGCGGGCATCGACGGCCACGTGGACTACTCCACCGAACTGTTCGAGCCCGAGACGGTGCACCGGCTCGCCCACCGGCTCCGCTGCCTGCTGTCCGCGGTCGTGGCCGACGCCGACCTGCCGGTCCGCGGCTACGACCTGCTCACCGCCGAGGAGCGGTCGCGGATGCTGGAGGAGTGGGGACGCGGCCCCGTCGGATACCTGCCGACCCCGACGGTGCCGGAGCTCTTCGGAGAGTGGGTGACGCGTACCCCCGATGCCCAGGCCGTACGCGATGCGACGGGCGCCTTGACCTACGCGCAGCTCAACGCCCGAGCCAACGACCTCGCCCGGCACCTGTCGGGACAGGGCATCGGCCCCGAGGACCTGGTCGCCCTCGCTCTGCCCCGGTCGGCCGACATGATCGTCGCGATACTGGCGGTACTGAAAACAGGAGCCGCCTACCTGCCGGTCGACCCCGCGTACCCGCCCGCCCGCATCTCCTTCATGCTCGACGACGCTGCGCCGGCCTTCCTCATCACCACCACCGCTCTCCGCGCCGGACTGCCCATCACCGCCCGCTGTCTCGCACTCGACGACACCGCCGCCTGGTCCACAGGCCACACCGCCAACCCGCGCACCGGCCCCCTGCCCACTCACCCCGCCTATGTCATCTACACCTCCGGCTCCACCGGCCGGCCCAAGGGCGTCGTGGTCACTCACCAGGGCGTCGGCGCGATGGTCCGTACACAGGCGGAAAGGCTCGGCCTCACCCCCGCCAGCCGGGTCCTGCAGATGGCGTCGGTCAGCTTCGACGCGGCCTTCTGGGACATCTGCATGGGACTGCTGACCGGTGCCTGCCTGGAGGTCGCGGACCCGGCACAGTTGGTGCCGGGGCCGCCGCTCGCCGGCCTGCTCGCGGAACGCGGTATCACCCACCTGACCCTCCCGCCGGCCGCCCTGGCTGTCATGCCGCAGGACGAGGGCATACCCAGCGGTACCACCCTGGTGCTCGCCGGGGAGGCGTGCCCACCGGCGCTGGTCGCCCGGTGGGCCGATGGCCGACGGTTGGCCAACGCCTACGGGCCGACCGAGACCACGGTCTGCGCGACGATGAGCGACTTCCAGGAGGCGGCCGGCCCGGAGGCGCCGGCCCACCGGGTACCGATCGGCGTCCCGGTGCGCAACGCACAGGTGTATGTGCTCGACGCGGCAATGGAGTTGGTGCCGCCGGGGGTGATCGGAGAACTGTACGTGGCCGGTGACGGACTGGGCCGCGGCTACCTGCACCGTCCGGGCCTGACCGCCGCCCGGTTCGTCGCCGACCTGTTCAGCCGCACCGGCGGACGCATGTACCGCACCGGCGACCTCGTCCGCTGGAACGACCGGGGCGAACTCGAATACGTCTCCCGCGCCGACGACCAGGTCAAGCTACGGGGCTTCCGCATCGAACTCGGCGAAATCGAGGCGGCGTTGACCGCGGTGCCCGGGATCACCGCCGCCTGCGCCGTTGTCCGGGAGGACCGGCCGGGCGACCGGCGGTTGGTCGCCTATGCCGTTCCCGCCGAAGGGCAGCGGGAGCCGGCGACCGCCCGGATGCGCCAGGCACTCGTCTCGCAGCTGCCCGAGCACATGGTGCCGTCCGCGTTCGTCGCGCTCGACGCCCTGCCCCTCACACCGAACGGGAAGATCGACCGTCGGGGACTGCCCGTCCCCGGCCCCTCCATGACCACAGGCGCCGGACGCGCCCCGGACACCGAACAGGAGAAGCTGCTGTGTGAGGTGTTCGCCGATGTCCTCGGTGTCCCTGATGTGGGTCTCGACGACGACTTCTTCGAGGCCGGCGGACACTCCCTGCTCGCGGTCAAACTGGCCCAGCGCATCGAGGACAGGTTCGGCGTACGGCTGTCGATGCGTGCCCTCTTCGCCGCACCCACCCCCGACGGCGTGCGGCGCCTCCTGGACGAGCCGGCCGGCGGCTCCGGCCACGCGCCCGGCCCCGATCCGCGCCAGGACGTGCACCTGGCGCCCGACATCACCCCGGCGGTCGGGCCCGCGGCCGGCGAACCCGTAAGCGCGCGCCGCCCGTTGCTGACCGGCGCCTCGGGCTTCCTCGGAGCGTTCCTCCTGCGCGATCTGCTGGAGAAGACGAGTGGTCCGGTGGACTGCCTGGTGCGGGCTCGCGACACGGCCGAGGGAGCGCGCAGGTTGCGGTCCGGCCTGGAGCGGTACGGGTTGTGGAAGGAGCACTACGGCGACCTGATCCGCCCGCTGCCGGGCGACCTGGGTGCGCCGGGCCTGGGCCTGTCCGACGCGGAGCACAAGGCACTGCGAAAGCGGGTCGGCGCTGTGTACCACAACGGCGCCACCGTCAATTTCGCCGCCCCGTACACCGAACTCCGCGCTGCCAATGTGCGGGGCACCGAGGAACTCCTCCGCATCGCCGCCGCATCGGAGTCGACCGGCATGCACTACGTCTCGACCACCGGCGTGTACCCACCACACACGTCCGCCCGCGGCCCCCTCACGGAAGCCTCCGCCATCGGCCCCGTGCACGAACTGCCCGACGGCTACTCGCAGAGCAAGTGGGTCGCCGAGGAGATCGTACGTATCGCGCAGAGCCGCGGAATCCCGGTGACCGTCTACCGTCCCGCGCGCATCTCGGGCGCCTCGCGCACGGGCGCCTGCCAGGACCGCGACCTGCTGTGGCAGTACATCAAGGGATGCCTCCAGGCACAGGCGGTACCCGAGGGATCCGACGAGTCGACCGACTGGATACCGGTCGACTACGTGAGCGCGGCAGTCGTGGCTCTGGCGAGCAACCAGCAGGCCGTACAGAACCCGGCACAGTGCCTGGCCGGTCCGGAACAGACCGCCTTCCATCTCACCCACCCCGCACCGCCCATGCTCTCGCAGGTGTTCCAGACAGCGGCCACCCTGGGGTACACGGTGCAGCCGGTGCCTCTCGACCACTGGCGCAAGTTGGTGGCCGACCAGGCGGACAATGCCGCCCAGCTCTTCCTCGGCGGCACCGGCCGGCAGGAGCCCGCCGGCCAAGCCGAGGGCCGGCCCCGCCGCCGGCGTCGGACCTTGGACTCCTCCCGCACCCACCGAGCGGTGGCCGCATCGGGAGTCCACCTCCCGCCCCTCACCGACGAGACCGTACGGGCCTACCTGACGTACTTCGCCGGCACGGGATTCCTCCCCACGCCCACCCCCAACCGTTGAACCGGTCGCACACGCCCTCTCGGAACCGACGACGCACACGGTGGAGGTAGATCCGTAACCTGCCCCTTGACCTGCGCCCCAGCAGGCCAAGGGGCAGATCGGGCCGCCGTGCTGGCCGAGCTCGACCACGTCGTCGACACCCTCGCCGCCCGCATAGCCGTTCTGCCGCACGGCGTCGCTCGCGCCGCGGTCGAAGCGGTCGACGCCGCGACGGAGTCGACCACTCATGGCCTGCAAAAGGCGAACGAGCTTTTCGGTCGCCTCTTGGTCGAACCCGTCGTGGGTCGTTTCACCAGGGCCGCACTGGCCGCCGGCGCACACACCCGCGACGGAGAACGCCACCTCGAAGCCCTCGTCGACAAGCTCACAGGGCAATACACCTAGGGCGCGTATCGGGTCGTGATCAATGAATGGGATTTCCCCTCGTGATGATCTTCGATCCGGTAGATCGTCTTGCATGACACGTGCACAACTGGCCCATGTGGAGTGGGAGTTCATCGATCCGTACCTGCCGATCGGCGAGTATGGCCCGTACCCGGTGCGGCTGCGGCAGCAGTTCGAGGGGGTGCCGTGGCGGTTTCGGACGGGCGGGCAGTGGCGGGGAATGCCCGGACACGGCGGATGTGGCGGGCGTAGCGGGGGCGGCTGTGACGGCCGAAGGGGCTGGGCGTGCGCGAGGTGTCGCAGGAGATCCGGAGCTGGATCGCCCGCCCGCAGGGCTGAGCACGAGGACATCGCCCCCGTCACGCGGCTACAGCTGCCGTGTCATACGTCGATCTGCTCGAAGATGTGCGGGTACGACACGATGTCGTCGGGGGACTCGGCCACCATGCGCTGGAACTCCGGGCTGCCGAACGCCGTGGCGAGCGCCTCGGTCGACTCCCAGACCGCGACGTTCATCAGAAGCTGACTGTCCGCCGTTCCCTTGTGCATCTGCAGAGAGACGAATCCCGGCTGAGCCCTCATGAACTCGGCCTGCCTCCGAAAGAGGGCCAGGAACGATTCAGTCCTCTCCTTCGGGACGAAGAAGGTGTTGGCCAGGACGATGGGCCCGGTCTTCTCCTTCAACTGCGCGAACATCGGCGTGTGCGGGTCGAGACTCTGCAGCTTGGCCATTTCGGTACTTCCTCTCGCTATCGGTCAGTGGGTGTCGCTGGGGCCCGCGTCCTGGGGATACCAGCGGAGTTCGAGGGTGTTGGTGGTCTCCGGGGTGATGCCTCTTATGTCTGCCGCCCGGTGGGCCTCAACAAGGCACCATCCACGTACGGCCGTTGGGCCGTACTCAACGCCGGAGGCGCCCTGCTGGAGCGCGCGGAGGCGGAGGCTTTCCTGACGCTCGCCGAGGAACTGCACTTCGGGCGCACGGCCGAGCGGTTGCGGCTGACGACCGGGCGGGTGAGCCCGCGGGCTCAGGTGAGGGCGGCGGCCAGGAAGGCGAAGGCGGCGATGATGACGGCGACGCGGACGTAGTGGTAGCGGTCCCAGCGGTTCGCCTGCTCCTTCCAGTCGGCGGGCCGGTTGTCGGGGGTCCATGTCTTGCTCCGGTTGTTGATCGGGACGAGCAGCAGGATCGACATGATCACGCTGATGATCAGCAGCGCGCCGGCGGTGACGACGAGGCCGGTGCCGTGGTGGTGCCATCCGGAGATGGCCCAGACCGCGACGAGGACGAGCGAGCTGATGTACCAGACCGGCATCACGGCGCCGAGCATCCGGCCCCCGTGGGCGCGGCCGAGTTGGCCACTGTCTTCCGGGAGGGCGTCGAGGATCCGGTTGATGACGAAGGCGACGGAGAACTCCACCCCCACCATCACGCCGACGATCACGGTGGTGACGACCTCGAGTGCATTGAGCATGATGACCTCTTGGCATCTAGTGCTGCTAGCTGATGAGGCAACGCTAGTACTGCTGCCGCTTGCTTGTCTAGCGGTGCTAGGATCGAATCATGTCGGTACAGGAACGCAAGCAGCGCGAACGGGCGGACCGCGAGCGCCTCATCGTGGCGACAGCCCGCGAACTCGCCGAGCAGCAGGGCTGGGACGCGGTCACCACGCGCCGGCTCGCCGAGCGCATCGAATACAGCCAGCCCGTCCTCTACAGCCACTTCCGCGGCAAACGGGAGATCATCGGCGCCGTCGCCCTCCAGGGCGCCGGCGAGATGGCCGCGGCGGTGCGTTCCGCGGCCTCCAGCGCGAACAGCCCGCGCGAGCGGGTCGCCGCCCTCGCCCGCGCCTACCTCGACTTCGCCGCACGCAACCCGGCGGTCTACGACGCCATGTTCCAGCTCGACGGCGGCCTGGCGTTCGCGCAGGAGGACACCCCGGAACCGCTGAAGGACGCCTTCGCCGCGCTGCTGGAGAGCCTGGGCGAGGTCGCCGGGGACGGCGTCGACCCGGGGCTGTTCACCGAGGTGTTCTGGGCAGCCCTGCACGGGCTGGCGACTCTGACCCGGGCGGGACGGCTGCCGCCGGAGGACGCCGAGCGGAGGACGGAGCTGCTGGTGGACCGGCTCGCCGTGGTCTGACGCACCGTCCCGGCGGGCGCGCAGCCGGGGCCCTCGGGCCCCGCCGCTGCCTGCCTGCGGCATCGCTTCCGGTCACTCGCGCCCACACCGCAGCCGCAGATCGCCGGGAGGCGGCCAGGTTGGCCAGGGGAGTCCGATGCGTCGAACCTGGCTGTACGGCTGGCCGCCCAACCGTCAGCCATCCGCGTTCGCAGTCGCTGGGTCACCTGGGTCACCTGGATCACCTGGGTGACCAGGTTCTCCTTGGAACCGAAGTGATGGAGCAAGGCGCCGTGGGTCACTGCGACCGACGTGGTCAGGGGGCGAACGCGCACAGCCGGTGTCCTCGCAGTCGTCGGCGGGTGACCTGCACCCATGTCGCCGGTCATCCAGAACGTCCATCTCACGCCATCACGCGTGATATCGGTCCTGGGGCAGGCCCCACGGGTCGGGCCGAATGGGCTGCCATTACAGTGGCGGCGCCCTGTCGGCAAGCCCCGAGGGGCTGCGCACGGGCTCGCAGCTGAGACCTGGTGGGCATCTGTGCGCTCTGGTGGCCTGTGTTCAGCACGCCTCATCCTGGGACGGCCGTGCCGACCCTTCCGGAAGGAACCCCGTCCTCGTGCGCGCATCAATGGTGCTGCGGAGCCTGCGGGCCGCCGTGTTCGCCGTGGTGTGCGTGACGCTGGCAGCGGCAGCGCACAGCCTCGGGTGCCGCCAGACACCCTCCCTGTGGGTCGAGGGCGTCGGCCTTGCCGCGGTCTTCGGGCTCGGTTACCTGCTCGGCATGCGGGAACGGTCGCTGAAGGGGATTGCCGGCGCCATGGGTGTGGTGCAGGTGGGGCTTCACGCGCTGTTCGACGCTACTGCCCCGCCCGCCGGGCCCCCGGCGGGCGGTATGCCGGGAATGGCCATGTCGGCCGCCCTGCACCACCCGGCGATGACGATGCTGTCGCACCACGGTGAGAGCGGTCGGGCGATCACGGCGCACGCTGCCGCGGCGCTGGTGGCGTCGTGGTGGCTGCGGCGCGGTGAAGCCGCGGTGTGGTCTCTGCTGCGCCAGGTGGCCGCGCTGGTACCGGGACTTGTGGCGTGGTGGCGTGCTGCCGGGGCGTCGCAACGGCGTCCGTCGGACGTACGGGTGCGGCAGCGCGATGCGCGAAAGGGGTGGGCGCGGCAGCTCCTGTTGCGCCATGCGGTGATCCGCCGAGGGCCTCCGGTGCCCGGGCCCGTTGCGGCCCTGCCCGAGTGAGCCGTCCTGTCGTACGGCTCCGTACACCGCCCCGCTGAACTGCGCCCGGCGGTGCCCCCTTCACCGCTTCACCGGCGGATCGTGCTGTCCGTCGGTCGACCCCTACGGAGTCCTCGCATGTCTACGTCTGCGACACCCATACGTTCCGCTCCCCGGCGCGCACTGCGCCGCGTGGCCGTGGTCGGCGCACTGGCCACCGCCGGTGTGCTGGCGAGCGCCGGTGCGGCGTTCGCCCACGTCACCGTCCACCCCGACAGCTACCCGCAGGGCGCATCCGACGGCACCTTGACCTTCCGGGTGCCCAATGAGGAGGACAACGCGAGCACCGCCAAGGTCGACATCGCTCTCCCCGTCGACCACCCGATCCCCTCCGTCCTGGTCACGCCCGTCGCGGGCTGGACCGCCCAGGTCAAGACCACCCGGCTGAAGACCCCGATCAAGACCGACGACGGCGACATCACCACCGCCGTCTCGGAGATCATCTGGACCGGCGGCAAGATCGACCCCGGCAACTACCAGGACTTCACCGTCGCCTTCGGGCAACTGCCCACCGGAGCCAGCCAGTTGGCCTTTAAGGCGTTGCAGACCTACTCCGAAGGCAAGATCGTCCGTTGGATCGAGGCGAAGCGGCCCGGCCAGCCCGAGCCGGAGAACCCGGCCCCGGTGCTGAAGCTCACCGCGGCGGCCCCCGACGACGCGGCGAGTGCGGCGCCGAAGACTCCGACGGCCGCGTCGGCCAACGCCCACGACTCCACGGCCCGGAACCTGGGCATCGCCGGCCTGTCGGTCGGCGTCCTCGGCCTGCTCGCCGGCGTCCTCGGCCTGGCCCGCTCCCGTGCCGGCAAGCAGGAGCGCGGGGCATAGCCCACGCGATGCCTGGTGGGTGACCTCTGTAGTTCCGGAAGCCCACCGGGCATTGCCCTCGATCCGCGGACCGGAACCGGGGTGTGAAGGGAAGTAGCGAGCGCTCCGCAAGTCCGTACCCCCTCCGGTTTCACGGAAGTCGGGAACCGACGGGAACTGGAGGACCGTTCCGTCCGACTAGTGGGCCGTGGATTCCGGTAAGAGTCATGCGAGGCGCGTGGATGTGTCGAGCGGCACGGCCCTGGACATGCGGCTGCGGGGGGTGGTGTGCCGGCACGGGCGGGTGGCGGCGGTGAGCGGTGTCGATCTTGACGTGGCGGCCGGTGAGCGGATCGCGTTGACGGGGACGAACGGCTCGGGGAAGACGACGCTGCTGCGGGCTGTGCTCGGGCTGCACCGGCAGGGATCCGGGGAGATCTCGGTGGGTGGGCGGGGCAGTCGTACCGCTGCCGAGTGGGCGTGGCGGCGGCGTGCGTGTGCGTGGATTCCGCAGCGTCCGGCTGCCGGGCGGTTTCCGCTGCTGGCGCGTGAGTTGCTGGCGAGCAGTGGCGCTCCCACGGAGGCGGCCTGCGCGGCCGAGCGGCTCGGGGTGGGCGGTCTGGGGGAGAGGCCGCTGGGGAGTTTGTCGGGTGGGCAGTTGCAGCGGATGCACCTGGCTCGGGCGGTGGGCTGTGTTGCGGCCGGCAGTGGGGTGGTGCTCGCCGACGAGCCGACTGCCGCGTTGGATTTCGACGGGCAGGAGGAGGCCGCGGAGGTGCTCACCGGGCTGCCGGTGACGCTGCTGGTGGTGACGCACGACCGGGCGATGGCTGCACGCTGTGACCGGGTCCTGGAGATGGCGGCGGGCCGGTTGCGGGAGGTCCGATGAGTGCGCTGACACAGGTGGGGGACCTGTTGCAGTTGGTTCCCGTGCAGCGGGCGGGGATAGGGCTGCTGCTTGCCGCGATGGGGCTTCCGGTGGTCGGTGTGGTGATCGTCGGGTTGGACATCATGCCGGTCCGTTTCGCCATGATGCATGTCGCGCTGCTGGGGATCGCGGTCGGCCAGATCGTCGGTCTGGACCCCGTGTTGTGCGCGCTGTTGGCCTGTGGGCTGGCGGGTGCGGGTGTGGCGCCGCTGGCCCGTACGGCCGAAGCCCTGTCGGGGGCGATGGGGCTGCTGATGAGCCTGGCGATTGCCGCGGCGCTGCTATTGCTGGCCCTGTCCGGGGTGAACGCCAACGGCGCCTTCGCCCTGCTCTGGGGGTCGATCCTGGCCGTGCGGCCGGTCGACCTGGTGGTGCTCGGGGCACTGGCCGTGACGGTGCCGACGTTGTTCGTCTGGCGGCGCCGGGATCTGGCGCTGCTGCTGCACGACCGGGAGCTGGCGTTGTGCTCGGGCGTTGCGGTGCCGCGGCTCACGATGCTGCTGCTGGTCATCGTCGCGGTCGCGGTGGCCGGAGCCATCCGGCTGACCGGCGCACTGCTGGTGGACGCGCTGACCCTGCTGCCCGCGCTCGCCGCCCGGCGCCTCGGCCACTCCCTGGTGTCGATCACCGTATGGGCGATCGGCATCGGTGCCGTGGTGAACGTCGTGGGCTTTCTGATCTCGCTGGCCTGGGACCTGCCTCCCGGCCCGATTCTCGTCCTCGCGGCGGGCGCGGTCGCCCTCGCCGCCCATCTCCTACCCGAACGGAGAACCTCCTCATGGCGCCTCCCCGCCTCCTCGTCCGCTCCCTCACCGCACTGAGTGCGGGGCTGCTTCTGCTCACCGCCTGCGGCGGCTCCGGTGATTCCGGCGGCTCCGGTGGCAAGACCGCCTCGGGCGGGAAGGGCGGCACGTCCCCGTCGGGTGGTCCGGTGGTCGTGGCCACCTCCTCCTGGGAGGCGGCGCTGGCGAAGGCTGCCGGGGCGAAGAACGTGCAGTACATCGTCCCGGCCTCGATCCGCCACGCACCGGACTACGACCTCAAGCCGTCCGACCTGACGAAGGTCGCGGACGCCGACTACGTGCTCTACGCGTCCTTCGAGCCGTTCGCCGGCAAGGTCAAGGAGGCCGTCGGTTCCAAGGCGAAGCTGGTCGAGGTGAATCTCGACAACGACCCTGCCACCACGGAGGCCGCTGTCACCAAGCTGGGCAAGCTGTTCGGCACCGGGCAGGCGGCCGGCAACTGGAACGCGAAGTTCGATGCCCAACGCAAGAAGCTTGCGGAGCAGGTGAAGTCCTCCTGGCCCGGAGGAAAGCAGCCGGTGGTTGTCGCGCAGGTGTTCACGACGTGGGCGGCCAAGCTCGCCGGAGCGCAACTGGCCGGCACCTACGGCCCGGACCAGGTCACCCCCGCACAGCTGTCGAAGCTGTCGGCCGAGAAGCCGGCGTTCGTCCTCGACAACGAGAACATGTCCACCGGCACCGTGCTGCCGGGCTCGGGAGCCAAGCAGCTCAACATCGTCAACTACCCAGGCGCCGACCTCGATGTGATCGCGGTCTACCGCAAGGCGGCGGAGCAGATGGAGAAGGCGTTCGGCGGTTCCTGACAAGGACCGGCAAGCCGGGAAAGTTCGGGGGTGGGGTCGCGCCGTGAGCGGCCCCACCCCCTGTGAGTCAGTGGGCTCGCTGCTTCGTGAGCCCGGCGGACAGCTGTCTGCGCAGGGCCGCGCGGTCGGGCTTGCCGGCCGGGGTCAGGGGGAGTTCACCCGTCACCACCAGCAGTCGTTCGGGGTTCTTGCGCCGCTCCAGGCCGCGCGCGTCCAGATGCGCGCACAGGCTCTCAAGGGTCGGCGTGCGCCCGGCCTTGGGCACGACACAGGCCGCGAGCCGTTCGCCCATCAGCGGATCGGGGAAGCCGACGCACATCACGTCCCTTACGTCCGGGTGCGAGGACAGTTCGCCTTCGACTTCGGCGGGGCTGATGTTGGCTCCGCCCCGTATGACGATGTCCTTGAGCCTGCCGATGACGCGAAGCGAGCCGTCGGCGTCGAGCAGGCCGAGATCGCCGGTGCGTACCCAGCCGTCAGCGGTGCGGTAGCGCGTGTTCAGCTCGGGGTCGCCGACGTAGCACAGCGGGCTCATGGGGCCGCGGGCGAGGATCTCGCCGGTGCCGGCCGTCGGGTCACCGCCGCGTGAGGGGTCGATACGGATGTCGCAGACGGCCGGATCCGGACGGCCGATCACCGTCCCGGGACCGCTGCCCGAAGGGCCGTCGCCGCCGAGGCTGGAGTGGCAGTTGACCCCGTCCGCCGATCCATAGAGGTTGGTGACGGCGCAGCCGAAGGCGCGGGCGGCCTCTTCGCGGGTGGCGTCGTCGAGGGCGGAGCCGCCCAGTATGAGGGCGGTGATGCCGCTCGGCGGGTCGCCGGCGTCCAGCTGTTCCAGCATCATGCGCACCATCGTCGGCACGCCCAGAACATGGGTCGGCCGATGGTGGCGGATCGCCTCCAGCGCGGCCTCGGGCGTGAAGCGGTCGAGCACGACGAGAGTGCCGCCGTGCCGGGCGAGGGTGACCGCTGTTCCGCTGCTGCCGAAGGCCGAGGCGAGCGGGACCAGGAACAGGCAGCACGGCGGAGTCCGGTCGGGGAGCAGGGCGGAGAGGAAGTTGCCCCGGCCGCCCGCGAGGGCGTTGTGCGAGTAGGCCACCATCTTGGGTTCGGCTTCGGACCCGGAGGAGACCAGGATGCGGGCGGCCGTGTCGGGGTCGGGGCGGACCGGGGTGACGGGGGTGGCGTCGGCGCGGAGCAGTTCGGCCATCGACAGGCAGCCCTCGGGTGCGGGGCCGGGACCGGCCGCGATCACGCTCCGCAGGTCGGGAAGTTCCTTGGCGAGCCCGGCCAGTTCGCGGGCGTGCCGGACGCCCCGGTGTTCAGTGACGGCGATGACCGCCCGTGCCCCGGACCGGCCGAGCAGGGACAGCGCCTCCCGCCCGCCGCGCCCGACGGGGAAGGGAAGCGCGACCGCGCCGAGCGCCGCGAGGGCCAGGTCGGTGGCCACCGCATCGCGGCCATTGGGGAGTTGGACGCCCACGACGTCCCCGGCGCGTACGCCGGCCGCGTCGAGACCGGCGGCCAGGCATCGTGCTCGGCGGTCCAGCTGTGCGTAGGTGACGGCGCCTTCGGAGTCGATCACCGCGGTCCGGTCCGGGCCGGTACAGCGGTGCGCCCGGAAGAGCGCGTACAGGTCGAGGTCGGGGTAGTGGCCTTCGGCGGCCCAGGTACGCCGCAGCGAGGCCGGTACCAGGTCGTGATACCGGGGGTTCGTCACGAAAACCTCCAAGGGGAAGGGACGGCGACGCAGCCGTGGGAGTCGCGGCTCAGCGCCCCGCCCAGTCGGGGGTCATCGGGCAGGCGGGCCAGGTCGGTGGTGACCGGAGTGGCCGCGAGCCCTTGTCGACGGAGGGCCGCGATGGCTTGCCCGTTCGTCAGCTTCGTCGGTGAGGGGTGTAGGTCGTGGGCCGCGGGTGCCGAGTCGTCCGTCGGGGCCATCCAGCCGTCGGCGGTGGGCAGGGGGCGTCGGAAGCCCGCCGGGCGGCGCCGGTGCCGGGCGGCCGTGGTGAGCGTTTCGGCGGCGCCGAGCAGCGAGGACTCCACCCGTACGCCGGTGCCGGAGCGTTCGCGCAGCAGCAGTCCGGCGAGGATCGCCTCTGCTCCTTGTAGACCGCCGAGCACGTCGATGAGGGTCATGAGGGAGGGGGCGGGTGGCTCGTCGAGGGGGCGGACCGCCTCGCCGATGCCCATGCGGGCCTGCACCATGAAGTCGGTGCCGATGGGAGTGTCGGGGAGCCTACCTGCCCATCCGCTGGTGTACGCGTACACCAGCCCGGGGCTCGCGGCTCCGAACGATTCGGCATCCAGGCCGAGTTGTTCGGCCTTGCCCGGTGCCCAGTTGTGCAGGAAGACGTCCGCACCGGAGGCCAGCTCGCGCAACTCCGCCTGTCCGGCGGTCGACTTGATGTCGATCTCCACGGCGCGCTTGTGCCGGTTCAGCGCCAGCCAGCGGGCCGACACGTCCGAACAGCACGGTGGCATGCCGCGCAGCGGGTCACCGCCCGGCGGCTCGATCCGTACGACGTCGGCGCCGAGCAGGCCGAGCAGATGGGCGGCGAGCGGGGCCTGGATGCGACGGCCCGCCTCCAGGACGGTGAGGCCGGCCAGAGGGCGTGCCGGGTCCTGCGGAGCGGTGACGGGTGGCCGCGCGGTCCAGGGCTCGGACGTCTCCACGGTCCATGGCGCCGCGGATCCGGCCGGCGGTGTCATCGCGTACAGCGGGCACACCGCGGCCCCCGCGACGGTGGCGGCCTGCCGGATCCGCTCCCACGTGGCGCCCCGCGTGGTGGCGTGCAGTGCCTCGGGCAGCGGTGCACAGGCAGTGGCGTAACGGAACTGGAAGGGGCGCCAGCCCGTCCGTATCGCCTCCGCGGGAGCGCCCAGTGCACGCCAGAACCCGGCCCACACGGCAGGCTCCAGCGCCTCCAGCTCGAATCGTGTGCTGTCGGAAGCGGTGAACGGCGGACCGCCCGGCGACATCGGTACGGCCTCGGCCTCCGGCGCGCAGGCGGCGGCCAGGTACTGGGAGACGGTCAGCAGCGCGGCCCGGTCCGCTCCGGTGGCTGTTCGTTCGGCGCCGCCGCCACGTGCCTGCCCGACCAGTGCGGCGAGCATGCCCTGCACGGTGAGGACGGAGGCGCAGGTCGCCGCGTAGTCGACGGCGAGACCGCGCGGTGAGCCGTCGCGCCTGCCGTGCACGGCCATCACGCCCGTCGCCGCCTGGACGGTCGTCTCGTCGTCGATGCCGTCCATACCGTGCAGTACGTCCACCCATACGGCCTCGGCGCCGACCGCACCCACCCCGGGAACGGTGAGGAAGAACCGGGCCGGACCGCCGCCCTGCCCTTTCCCGTCCCGCTGTTCTGTCGTCGCGCCGAGCGCACGAAGGTGACCGACCGCGGGTCCCGTGAGCGCGCGAGAGCCCGAGACGTGCACCGTCGCGTCTTCCAATGGGCGGGTGGCATGGAGCGTGGTGAGGCGTCCCATGGCTCTCCTCTCCTGCGGCGGCAGGTGCTGACGTCCGGGCGGTAGGGATGCGCGGGAACTGGACGGCACCTGGCGCCGACCAATTCCACGGCGAGTAAGTCGGACCGTTGGGCCACCGGGTTCCCGGTGACTTCGGCTCCCGCTGTCTGTGGAGGAAAGCCGTGAACGAGAGCACTGCCGCACCGGCAGGCAGATCAGCAGCCAGGCATGGAACGCCCGACTGCCCGACCGAAGTTGTCGCATTGCGTGCCCGGGTCGCCGCGTTCGTCCGGGAGCGGGTCATGCCCTGCGAGCCCTTGCTCGACGCGGGTGGCCCCAAGGCCATGGCGCGGATGCGTGAGCTCCAACACGAAGCGAAGGAAGCCGGGTTGTGGGCGTTGCCGCTGCCCGTCGAGCTGGGTGGCCAGGGGGTGCGGCTCTCGCACTACGCGCACCTGGCGGAGGCGGAGGGCGCGAGCGACCACGGCCCGAGCGCGCTCGGCTCGGCTTCGTTCCTGGACGTGCTGATGCTCAGCCGGCACGCCAGCGAGCCGGTCCAGGAGCGGTATCTGGCACGGATCGCGGCCGGGGAGCTGCGCGCCTGCTACGCGATGACCGAGCCCGACACCCCGGGCACCGACCCCAAGCTGATCGCGACCCGGGCAGACGAAGCCCGGGGTGGCGGCGCATGGACGGTACACGGCCGGAAAGGGTTCATCACGGGCGCGGGCAACGCCGATCTGGTGACCGTCATGGCGCGTACGGACGGTGCGGCGCCGGGTACCGACGGGCTGTCCCTGCTTCTCGTCCCCACCACGGCGCCCGGCTTCCGGGTGGTACGCGAACTGCCCGTTCTCGGCGCGGGCGGCCAGTGGGAGATCGCGCTGGACGGTGTGACGGTGGACTCCGACCACCTGGTGGGACCGCGGGGCCATGCCCTTCGGATCGCCGGCGAACGGATCAGGCTCGGCCGGGTCCTGCGCTGCCTGCGCTGGCTTGGCCAGGCCACTCGTGCCTTCGACCTGATGTGCGCCCGCGCCTGCTCACGCACCCAGGCGTCGGGCCCCCTGGCGGACCGTCAACTCGTCCAGCAGATGGTGTTCGACGCTCTGCTGGCCATCCGTACCACCCGGCCGCTGGTCCACGAGGCGGTGGCCCGTCTGGAGGCGGGTGAGGACGCCCGGGTGGAGTCGGGGATGGCCAAGGTCGCGGCGGCCCGGATGCTCCAGCAGGTCGCCGACGCGGCGATCCAGGTCCACGGTGCGGCCGGGCTGGGGCCCGACACGCCGCTGCCCGCCCTCTTCCGCGCCGGCCGCGCGGCCCGGCTCCTCGACGGCCCGGACGAACTGCACATCTCGTCGGTCGCGCGGCGGGTCCTGCGGGCCTGATCCCCGACGGTCCTATGCCCTGGGCAGCCCAACGGCGGCCCTTCGGAGGACAGAGCGAGAGGCGACAGGCGACAGGCCGAGGCTCAGGTGGCGAACGGCCCGACCAGCCCGGTCACCACCGCCAGCCCCAGCGCCAGGAAGAAGTCACCCCATACGAGTTCGTGGCGGACGGCGACGCCGCGCGCCGCGTCGTAGCAGCCGTCGAGCAACCCGCCCGACGGCGAGAGGTGGTGCGCACACAGCCGACGCAGCACCGCCTCGGCCCGGCCCGCCAGCCGATCGGCTTCGCTGGTCCGCCCCTCGGCACGGGCGAGGGACGCCAGCTTCAGCACGGCCACCGCCTCGATCGCGGCCGCCGAGGTGTCCACGGGGCCCGAGGGGTCCCCGTCATGCGGTACGAGCTGGGCCGGACCGTCGCACCGCATGGCGATCAACCGCCGTGCCGCATCCCACAGACCGCTCGCGGTGACGTCACCTCGCGGAACACTCGTCGAGCCTTCCTCCGACCGGAAAGGTACGAAGTGGAGCCCGTCCGCCGCCCCCAGCAGAAGCCACGCAACCGTACGGCTCCAGCCAGGCGCCGGTTCCGCACGGCCTGTCCACCTCCGGGCGCCCAACGCCTGCCAGGAGGGGCGCGGCGGCTCTTCGGAGAGGCACAGTTCGAGGTGCTGGGTCAGATGCCCGCGGGCCGCCGCCGCGCCACCGCCAGGCGCACACGGCAGCAGTGGCACCAGCCCTGGTACGCCATCCGCCCGCGCCAGCAGCCGGGGCCCGCCGAATGCGTCGCCCCAGGGGACCACCCGCAATTCCGGGTCGTAGGCGGCCAGGCAGGCTCGCGCCGCTCGGCCACGCAGTTCGGCAGCGGTCCGATCGCCCCCGGGCCCGGCCGCCAAGGCCGTCCCGTACCACAGCACCAACCCCCGGGTCGCGGTGTCCCGGTCGGCCCAGTGCGCCAGACGTCCGGTACACGCGGCGGCCTCCGCCCGATCGGTGGCGGAGCCGTGAGCCAGCGCACGCAGCCACAGCAGTCCGGCCCAGAAGCCGCCCGTCCAGGAGCCGCGTGATGTCGTGGTCCACCGGTCGGTGCCGGGTTCCGCGTAGAGGGGAAACCGCGGCCCCACCTCCGCCGCTGTCGTACGGACCCGCTCCAGCACCGCCGCGAGCGCCTGCTCCCCCCAACCCGGCGTCCCCGCAGGCGCGTTCACCTCCGTCGTCGTGGTCACGGTCGCCCCTCGGACAGGTCGCTCCCGTCCACCCGGCGCAGTAGGCGTGGCAGGGCGACCAGCGCCGCACCCGCGAACTCCACCGCCACCAGCAGCCAGCCCGGCCCGTAACCGGTGGCCGATACGAGCTCACCGAACAGCGGTGGGCCGAGCGCGAATCCGGCGAAGAAGCCGGCCGACACCAGTGCCGAGTCGGCGCCTGCCTTGCCAGGTGCGGCCCGCTGCATCACCAGCACCATCGACACCGCATTCGCTGACACGGCGAACACCCCCACTGCCACGACCGCCGGCCACGCCAGCAGATGGACCGGCAGCGAGGCGGCGAGCAGGAGTGCCGCACCCACCGCCCCGGCGGCCAGCAGGGCGGGGAGGGCCGCGGCCCGGCCCGGCCGGCCCGCTGAACGCGACCACGCGACCCGCCCGCCGATGCCCGCCACTCCCAGCGTGGCCAGCAATGCGGCGGCGGGGGTCGGCGCCAGGCCCAGTCGCTGCGTGCCGAACAGCGCCAGATAGGTGTTGACCGAGGCTATGCCGCAGCCCAGCAGCAGCGAGAACGCGGCCAGCCGCCACACGACCCCACGCGGCGAGGTCACCGGGCGCGCACCGCCGGCTGCCGCGACGGCCGGGTCTGAGGGAAGGGCACGTGCGGCCCATACGGCCGCCACCGCAGCCGTTCCCGCAGCCGCCCACACCGCCCCGCGCCAGCCGACGCCCGCCGCGAGCAGCGACAGCGGCAACCCCGCCGCAAAAGCCCCGAACTGCACCCCGGACTGTTTGAACCCGGTCACCGAGCCACGTCGCGCGGGCGGGAACGCGCCCAATATGACCTTGTTCGTGGCCGGGTTGGCGAGCGCCTGCGGCAGCCCTCCCAGCGCCACCGCGATCAGCAACACCGTGGGGCCCGGAGCAGCGCCGATCATCGCCAGCGCGGCCGCGGCCGTCAGCAGCAGCGCCACCAGACACCGTCGCGGCCCCACCCGGTCCACCAGCCGCCCCGCCACCGGCGACAGCGAAGCCGCGATACCGAAGCCCGCCGTGGTCGTCAGCCCCAGCACCGTCCGCGAGATGCCCAACTCGCCCACCAGGCGCGGACCGAGCGCCCCCAGGAGAAAGAGCTGCATCATCGAGAAGGCCATCGCACAGGTCAGCAGGACGATCACCGAAGGGCCGGGCCCGGTCGACCGGTCGCTACCGGGAACCATGTCCGGAGCCGCGACATGAGCTTCGGCGTGCCAGTTCGTCTCTTTCACCACTGTGTACTCACCCTCACCACTGACCTCCCGAGGATCCCCGGCCCTGGCGTCGGGCCCGGATCAGTCAGTCGGTCCAGCCCGTTGCCCAGTTCCCGGAGCATCGGCGAGTGGCGTGATACGTCTCCCACGGCATCGCGCGCCGTGCGGCTTCTCGGCAACGCCGAAGCCGAAACCTACCCACGAGTCGGCTCTGGGCAGGCGTGAGTTCCGGCCGCATCATGTGATGCGGCGCACAGGGGAGCGGGGCGGCGGCAGGCCGGTACCGCCCTGCAGACGCGTGCGGAGGGGGTGGCCGATGTCCGCCATGACGACCGGGTCTGCCGCGCGCGCCGCACGAGCTGCGACCTTCGCAGCCGTCTGCGTGACGACGACCGCCCTGGGACACGCACTCATGTCCGGCGCTGTTCCCTGGTGGGCCCTCGGGGCCGCGTTCTTCGGAACGGGCGCCGCGGCGTACTGCCTGACCGGGCGGGAACGCGGAGTTCTGGTCGTCACCGGTTCCACCGTCGCCGCACAGCTCGGACTGCACTCACTGTTCGGCCTGGCCCAGGCGTCGGCGTCCACGTCGGCGTCGCTGTCCACGTCGGCCCTCCTCTCGCCCGCGCAGTGGGCAACCGCGCTGATGTGCGGCGCGACGGGCACGTCACCCGGGCGGGATGCGCAGACCGCGGCGATGCGTCTGCTGCGGAATGCCGGACGGACCCCGGTCACCATGCACGGGTCGTCCGCCACGCCGATGGGCGGCATACCGGGCATGGAGGCCATGCCCGGTATGGACATGAGTCACCCTGACCAGATGACACCCATGAGCCATGTCGGACATGGGGCGTTGGGGATGTTTCTCGCCCACTTGCTGGCCGCCCTGCTGTGCGGTCTGTGGCTGTGGCGCGGTGAGGCGGCTGTCTTCCGACTGGCCCGCAGCCTGGCCGGACTGCTGTTCACGCCACTGCTGACAGTGCTGGCAACGCACGGCTGGACCGGATTGAGCCTGCCCGCACGCCCGTTGGCCACCATGCCCGTGCCGACGTTGCGCGCGGCACTGCTGCACAACGTCGTCTCCCGCAGGGGCCCACCGCGGCCTTCGTGCTGCTTCTGACCGCTCGTCACGGCCGTCCCCGATGCCCGAGGTGTTCCCGGTGTCCCGTTCCGGACTCCGCACTCTGGGCTCCGGATTCGGATTCGGTTCCGGGAACGCCATCAGGGAACGCCATCCGGTGACGAGCGGAGTACCGGCGTGCCCACGCGCCTGCTGCCGTAAGCGGTTCAGCAGGGCGTGATCCACCCGCCGGCCCGTGTCTCCGTGACCTTCCGGCCTGCCCACCCTGCTTCAGCCAGGCGCGGTCCGGAAGGTTGCTCACCGACGGGGTCCCGCCCTGCCATGGCCGGCCGGGCCCCGCAGGCCCCTAAGGACGACTTGCGATGACCCCTGCCCTCGAAGTGACAGCCCGTGCGGCGCGGACCGCGGCCAACGACGCTCAGATGACGGAGTGGGCACTGGCCGCCCGCAGTGGAGAACCCGAAGCGGTCGAGCGCTTCATACGCGCCGCCCACCACCACGTATGGAGGTTCGTGGCCCACCTGAGCGACGATGTGCATGCCGCCGACGACCTTGCCCAGGAGACCTACCTCCGGGCCCTGACAAGCCTGCCGCGTTTCGCCGGACGCTCGTGCGCCCGCACCTGGCTCCTGTCGATCGCCCGCCGGGTGGTGATCGACCGCTACCGCTCGGCCGCGGCCCGTCCCCGTATCGCCGCCGTCGACGACTGGCAGGAGATGGCGGAACGAGCACAGCCGAGCGGGTTGCCGGGCTTCACCGAAGGCGTCGCGCTGCGCGAGCTGCTCGACGCGCTGGACGACACCCGCCGCGAGGCGTTCGTGCTCACCCAACTGCTCGGCCTTCCGTACGCGGATGCCGCGGCGGTGGTGGGCTGTCCCGTCGGCACGGTCCGCTCCCGGGTGGCCCGTGCACGTGACGACCTCACCTGCTGGCTGAGCGCGGCGTAGGACGGTGTCGGGCAGGCACAGGTAATCGCGGCGTAACCGGCTCCGGTTCCGTTCCGATTCCGGTTCCGGCCGCGAGGTCCATCTGGGCCCAGCCACGCGGACGGCCGACGGCAAGACGTACGAGTACGGGCTGGACGCAAACATTGACGCCCCGCCACGGTGGGTCGATCGGCAGCAGGCCCCTGACCCACGCGGTGCGACGCACCAGGGGCCTGCTGCCGGACCGGTGGGAGCGGGCGTTGGCCGAATGCCAGGGTGCGGAAGGTGTTGCGGACGGTCCTGCAAGGTCCGCTTCCACAAGACGGAGGTCTACAAGGGAAAACGCGGCACCACCCACACCGTGCGCTGGTCGGTGAACGCGCGACATGGAGCGGTCCCGCATCTCCGCGAACAACCGCATCAGCACGGCCGAGGCGTTTCGGCCTGGACCGCGCCTTCATCGCCACCATGCCGGTCGGCGGCCCGGGCACGCCCCGCAGCCGCAACCCCTTCCCCGGCGAGGTCGCCCGCGCGCTTGCGGACGAGGCCAACCTGCAGCAGCTCGCCGACGGGCACGACCCACACGACCATGGCCTGCGGGATGTGTGGGAGACCATCATCGTCACCGGCCGGCGCGCCAGAGAGGCCCTCCAGCTCCGCTACGCCGACCGGCCCGCCGGCCGCCACGGCCCGTCCACCGTCCGGGTGGACGGGCCGTCCCATGAGACCTCCCAGGCGAGTTACAGCAACTGTCCTTTGACAGTGAACCCAGTCGCTCCGTCATCCAACCCAGTCGGCGCCGACAACGCCGCTGGCGTCGCCCCGGCACACCGGCTTGAGCGGGGTTGTCGATGCTGCTTCTCGGCATTTTCTGGGCTGATGCGGACTTCCACGGCGGCAGGCAGCGCCACCGCCCAGTTCCCGCAAGGACCTGTGCAAGAGGCCACTTGGACAGGGAAAACGCAACTTCGACATGGCCCGCAGAGGCAGCTACCTTCACCTGACCTTCGGCGGTCAACCACGGTCGCACAGGGGTTCCTTCAGGCTGGGCCACCCGCGACGGGATGAGTCGGTCACGCCCCACGAACCCTCGCCCCCATGCGTAAGCCACCGAACCGGATCCACGCCAGGCACCCCCAACCAGGGAGAGACGCATGCCCCATCTTGCGCTGTACACATTCGGCGTCCTGAAGTCACCTCTCGCCGATCCCGCACCTCTCACGCGCGAGTTCTACGACATTGGTGAGGCCGTCTACCGGACGATCAGTCAGCACCCCGGATACCTCGCGCATGCTGAAGCGGCATACGGTGACCGGGGCGCACACTTCGACTTGGACTGGGGTGCATGGGGAGAGTTCGCCGTACCGACCTGGTACAGCAAGGGCCGTACGGCGGAAACCGCCGCCCTGGCCGCGACCCTCTCACTCTGGACCGACCTGCGCCTCGCCTTCGACGCCATCTACACCGGTCTGCATCGTGCGGCGCTGAACAGGCGTTACGACTGGATCGAGAGGACAGAACACCCGGGTTACGTGTTCTGGTGGGTCTCCGACGGCGTGATACCCACCTGGCAGGACGGGGTTGCCAGGCTGGAGCACCTCCACGACCACGGCTCCGCGCCGCACGCCTTCACCTTCCACCACTCGTTCGCCCCGGACGGAACTCCGACCAGGATCAAAGGCATCGGGCCGAAGAGCGACCAGGTTCGCTGACAAGGAAGCCTGAACGACTGGGTTCGCTGTCAAACGCCTCGATTGAATGACGGCGAACAGCAACGGCCTGGCTTTGTTCACGAGAACCCGGTTCTCGTGAACAAAGCCAAGCGGCCCCGACTCCCCGTCACGGACGTGTAGCCGATGAGTCGTCGCAGTTCAGAGCCGGTTCACGAGCTCCTGCGGTCGGTAAGGTCGAGTACGAGCGGGGCGCTGACGCAGGTGTGATGAATCGGGGCTTGTTCTACCTGACTTGGCTCACCAGGCACCGGGGCGCCTTCGACAGCCTGGTCCGCTGTGACAACAGGCGATAGATGACACATACCGACGATTACTGGCACCAAGATCGTTTGGCTGTGAAGGGGAGACTTGGCGGGCCCGCGCCTGTTTCAGGTGGACGACGATCCGTCTGAGGAGGTCACCAGCTCGGGTGGTTTCGGGAGCAGGGCCGGGGCCGGCGGTTTGCGTCGCGGCCACGGTGGGTGCGGACGGCCGGGATGACGTCGAGGGTCCGGCGCACCGCACGATCGACGTGCCTCTGGGGCTGTTCGCACCCACCGCGTGGTTCAGCGTGGGCGGGCCGTCATCGTGTCTTGCGCCATTGCGCGCTGAGCCACGGGTCCGGCTGGGTGAGGCTGTCCAGGGGCGGAGCGTCGGGCGTCGTGCACACGGTGGCGAGGTCCCGTGCCCTGGTGAGCAGCCCGTCGACGTAGTGCGCCGGTACGAAGGCCGGGTCGTAGACGACGGCGAACCTGAGTCCGGTGCCGCGTCCGGCTTCTCGGACCTGATCAGCCCGACCAGTTCGTCGACGTCGGTGGAGAGCCGGGCCCGGTACTTCGTGCGTGGGACCGACGTACGGGGGAGAGGGCGGCGAGGTGGTCGGTCTGCACGGCGGAGGATTTCGGGCCGCGTTGGGAGGCGATGGTCTTGCCGGTGTTTGCCGGGGTTCTTGACGTACGGCTAGGACCGTCGTCTGTCCCTGCGGAGGCTCGTGGACACATGGGCTCAGTGGCCTCGTGCGGGCGTTCTCCCCATTCGGTGCAGCAGTCGCGACTGTGGGGATGCGTCGTGAGCGAGCACGCCCTCGGGAGCGGCGAAGAACCGGTGAGTCGTCCCGATTGCGGTGGGCGTTTCCGGCAAGCCGGCGTAGATCTCGTCAAGATGCTCGTCGATCCACGCCACGAGGCTGCCATCGAGGGTGTCGTCCACGCTGACGGCCCGTGCGAGGTCCCACGTGTGGACGGTGCTGTCGGTGATTCTCACGGCAAGTGCCTGCTGGCCGGTCACCGGACCCAAGGGATAGTCCAGGATCCGCTGAAGAGCACCGGTCTCGCCGAACGCTTGGGCACACTCCCGGACGGACAGGGCGTACGCTCCAACCGGATCCGCGCCCAGTGCGTCAGCGTCCCGCAGCCGCAGGAAATCGGCGGCGCCGCCGCCATGCAGCAGACTCACGTAATTGAGGTTTCCGCGGGTCATGTGGTTGACCAACTGCCGCACGTTCCACTCGGTGCAGGGAGTTGGCCAGGACCACTGCTCGGATCGCACTGCTCGCAGCTTCCGTTCGAACTCGGCGCTGGACCCGAGGAACCGATCGATTAGCCCTTCAAACGCGTTGACCATGTGGCCCAGCATGCTCGCCGTGGGCGACCGGGTCCGGCGGGTTTCAGACGTCAAGGTGTAGTTCTGGAAATGCGGATACCCGCCACCCCAGTCGCTGCCAGGGCTCACCGTTTTGCAAACCGGGCCATATGCGATGGGGTTCGCCGGGTTGGATCAAGCTGCGGTCTTGAGAGGGCGTCCGCCCCAGCGGCTGCCTTTCGCACTTCGGATGCGGGCGCGTTCCTTGCGTTCGGCGGCCAGGACGTCGCGTTGGCGGGCGTTGGCGTTGCGCCAGTGCAGGTAGGCGTGCAGGGCCCGGGTCTGCACTGTGTGGTTGGGGTGGTTTGAGTTGGCGATGCTGAACTGCCTCAGCGGTCCGAAGTGCGCCTCGATCGGGTTCGCCCACGAGGCGTAGGTCGGGGAGAAGCACAACGCGACCTTGTTCTTCTTCGCCCAGCGGCGGATGCCGGTCCCTTTGTGGGCGGACAGGTTGTCCAGGATCACGTAGATCGGGGCGCCGTCAGGCCGGTAGGTGCGGATCGACTTCGGCGCGGCCAGCGTGTTTGCCGGACATTTCTTGCGGCGGTTGACGCCCCACAGGGTGTCGTCACCGACTGAGTGACAGCCGTGGAAGTACCGCACCCCGTGGGTGCGGTGGAAGGTGGCGGGCACCCGGTCGGGGTGCCCCTGACCTGCCCAGCCCGAGCCTGCGGTGGGCCGGATCCCGAGCGGGCCGAACTCGTCGAACGCGAAGACCCGGTCGGGGTTCGGGACGTCTGGATGACAACTCATTGGGGCCGACGTAGTAACACCCGTGAAAGCAACGGACATCACCGACCTGGGGCGATGCTGCTCGGAGGGCCGTGTCGCCCGGGGAGCACGCCGTGAGTGCTCCGGCTCAGCCGCGTTGGCGGGCTGCCGGGTCGCGTGAGGTGACGCGCTGGGTAACTGCGTCGGCACCGGGGTGTGCGTACCGTTCCAGGGACCGTACGGAGGCGTGGCGGGAGCGGGCCGGCCGAATCGCCCGGATGGTCAGCGCGGGGCGTCCTGGCTCCTCCTGGCGGTGGGTGGCGTCTGCCGCATCACTTTGCGAAGTAGGGGATGAGCCTCACCAGCCAGAACCCCAACAGGGACAGCAGGAGCAGCCCTGATCGGGTGTTGGTCTTCCAGGCGTATGCCAGCATCCGGGCCTTGTCCGGGCGTTCGGGACGGTAGGCGATGGGGACTCGGGTGCCGATGTCGGGGGCCGACTTCGTCGTCATGAGGAGGGCGTTGATATCCCGCTGCCGGCCGCTGTGTCGGTGAAGGCGATGGTCACCTTTGTGCGGTGCTGTTCGTCCTTGTTCACGACCTCGCGGCCGACCACGCGACCTTCGGTGTGCAGGCTGCTCCGCTTCAGCCGCCACGCCCTGACGGGAGCCCATAGCGAAGCCGGACAGCACGGCGGTGGCGATCAACATGATCGCTATGCCCACAATGAAGAGCCTCTCCGGAACGCTGCCAAGACGGTCACAAGAGGGGGCGGCCCGTCGCTCCGCATCGGTTCCGTCGTGCCGGCGCCGGCCGCACTGTCCAGCCCGGCCGAAGGACCGGCGGCCGTTGCACGTTGCCTGGGCCTCTTCGCATGCCGCGGGGTGCCCGTCCGGGTCAGCCATCGCATGCCGCCTATGAGTTGCCGCCGGGGCCAAGCCGGAGGCCGCCCAGGCTTCTTGCCTTGTGGCAGCAACGGTTCCAGCTTGCCCCACTGGCGGTTCGTCAGTTCACCGCACCTCACGAGGCGTGATCATCTGCCACCAAGATCGACGTTCACAACAGCCCCGCCCCATCGCCAGTCTGCGCACCCAGCTCGAAGTGGCCGCCCAGCAACCGGAGTTGCGGGTCGCCGCCGACCTGCTGATTGCTGACCCAGCCAGTCAGCCAGCCAGCCAGTCAGCCAGTCAGTCAGTCAGCCGGCCAGCCAGGCAGCCAGCCTTCGGTGACGGTGAGGCAGATGGCCTCGTACCAGTCGGTGGCGTGGGTGGTCTGTTCTGCCGACGACTACGCCTTGTCCGCGAGTGTCGAGGGGCCGTTGGGGGCAGGCGCGGGTGGGCGGTGGGCGCGGTTGCCATGGTGCGACTCCTCGAAGACGGGGTGGTCAACCGCCGCCTGGAGGGAGGAGCAAGATCGGCCGACCGCGGCCGTTGGCGGCGTATGGGCGGGCCCGTCCGCAGCGCCCCGTGCCTATGGTGCGCCAGTTTCAGAGTGAGCGTTCCCCACGGCCTGGTCGCAGCCTTCGCTGCTTCGCTCGTCTTACCGGGCCCGGTAAGACGCCACATACTGCGGGAGAGTGCGGAGGGCCGTCTGCCGCTGACTGTGGGAGCGGGCTGGTTCCCGTTGACGGTGGACGCATGCCACGGCCGCCGTCAGACAGGCACCTCGGCTTGTCAGACCGGAGGCATCACCGAACATCGCCCGGAAAGGGGCAGTCCGCGGCTCCGGCCTGGGAAAGAGCCGCTGGACCGCCGCATACCTTCGCCTGGCTGCACCTGTTCAAGCACCTCGCATCCGCTGCGAGATGCGCGTGACCTGGCTTACCCCAACTCGCCTGCAAGGAAGTCTACTTGAGGCACGTTTACGCCACGTCCTGAAAAGTTCAGCAAGTCGCCAACTGCCCCGTGCCTCCACGGGTGATGGGATGGTCGAGAAGGACGTCTTCCGAAACGCCCATGCCGGCTGCGAGGGTCAGTGCGTGCGGCGAGAGGGCGTCGATGGCCGCCTCGGTCAGATCAGGGAGCTGCCTGACCTGGTCGGCCGTCAGGCATCCTTCTGCCAGGAGGTCCCCGCTCTGGGCGGCGATGCGACGCAGGGCGAATAGCCGGTGCAGGCTGTACAAGAGATCCTGCGCCTCGGGATCGCAGGTCTGTTGGGCAGCGTCCACCAGGGCCTGCGCGGCCAGACGTCCAGCGTGGGACTCTACGAGTTTGAGCGCGGGAGTGGCCGCCTGGTTCCACCGGTTGAGGGGGTTGCCGGGCTTCGCTGCACGCAGGCGGGTGCGGGCGCGATGGTGCCATATCCGCTCGGCCCCCTCCAGGAGGCTCTGGAGGAAGGCGGGGTCTGTGAGGTCGCGATCTGTGGCAGGGATGTCGCTGGGCTTGCTCGGCGTGAAGTTGCCCAGGAGGAATTCGCCACCGGCCTTGAGCCAGATCACCAAATTGTCGCCCTCTGCTGTGATCGTTCCCTCGTTCGCGACAAGCTGGCCGGCAATGCCGTTGCCGAGGAACAGCCCTGCAGCGCCGCAGCGTTCACGGCACTCGGTCATCACCTCCCGGGCGCGCCAGGTGATCCATCCCTTGGCGACTGCGACGAGGCGTTCGGCGTCGTCACGGCCGGCTTCCGTGGCCTGCGCCCACTGCCGTACCGCAGTGCGATGCAGGAGAGTCGCCGCGTAGATGGTGGCCAGGGCGTCGATGAGAGGGGCTGCGTGGCTGCGGTGGGCGAACAGAGGGACAGTTCCCCCCGTGACTCCGCTGGTCTGACGGTTGTGGGCGTGACGGACGGCGACGGTGACAGCGTGCCGGGCCACGCCCAGACTGTAGGCACTCATGCACAGTTTGCCGGTGGTGACCCGGCCGATGCTGGCCAGGAAACGCTTACGAGGACTGCCGATGGAGCTGGTGAACGTGCCGTCCGGGGCCAGACGCCCGTGGTCGGCTTGTAGCAGCGCAGCGTAGGGCAGCCGGACGTGCTCGAAGGACGTCGAGCAGTGGTCGATGGGAGCAGTCGCAGTCTGCGGCAGTCTTTCTATTCGCACGCCAGGCAGGGGAGCACCGCTCGGATCGCTGAGCGGGGTGAGGAACAGGAATACCCCGCGATCCGTGGAGCCGTCGGTGATCAGGCGAGCGGCGACGACAGCAGTCTTGGGACCGCCGGTTGAGCTCGTGTTCGGCATGAACTTGCGTGCGCCGCTGTGCGGTGTGTGGAGGTCGAAGGTACGGCTCAGCGGGTCATAGGTGGCAGTGGTCTCCAACTGGGAAGCGGCGTTGCCGTGGTCGGCCTCGGTGCACAGGAAGGTTCCCGTTCGCTCCAGGCCCCTGAACTCCTCCAAGTCACGGCGGTCATGGTCGAGGAGACTTCCGAGGAAAAGGTTGTAGTGAATGCTGGCGACCGTGCCCAGGCCCGGGTCCACTGGGCCAGCCCACTCGTGCAGAGCGGCGAGTCGCTCCACATCCAGAGCCAGCTGCTCCGGACTGTCGAGGGACTCGTTGACCAGCCGCAGCCGCTGGTAGGAGAGTGCCGCTCGTTCCTCCGGGGCAAGCCCTTCCTGGAAGCGGAAAGCGTCGGTGCTGAAGAGTTTGCGCCATGGCTCGTGGAGCTGTTCGAACCGGTCTCCAAACAGGGTGCGCGCAAGACCTGCGGAGACTGACGGTCTATAGATCGGGGTGAATTGAAAGGTCACGCCCGAAACGGTAATGGGAGTGCTGTCTGGGATCAGCATGATGATCGACACGATTGACGTCTCATCAGGCACGCGGTATTTACACTGCGACCTGTAGCCTGCAAGTCAGGGAGCGGTATTCACCGGAACCTGACTGGGTCTCAAGGCTGCCTGGAGACGTACGGTTCCACACCTTGCCATCGAGCCGGGGCGGTGGTGTGGTGTGTCGCGTGACGGCGGCCGTGGCATGCGGCTCCCAGTAGGTGGACGATTCGGCTCCCCACTTGCGGACACGATTCCGGCTCTTCCAAGATTCTCGTGAAGACGGTCAGCAAGCCGCCGGTCTGGTCCGCTGCGGCGGCCTCACGGTCTGGCTGCGCGTCGCGGCCCTGGCACAAGCCGCCGGGCTGGAGATCTCCGGTCACTGCGCGCCCCACCTGCACGCCCAGGCCGCGGCGTCCGTGTCCAACCTGCGGCACCCGGAGTGGTTCCACGGCCCTGTCCGCATCGAGAGCCGGTTCTTCGACGGCATCCTCGACCCGGCAGGCGGAACCGTCCGGCCGGGCGCCGATGGCGCGCCGGGGCACGGCCTGTCGCTCCGCGGCGCGGAGGCCGAACCGTACCGGGTGGGCTGACGCACGGGGAGTGCCCCGGCATGGCTGTGCGGACGCAGTCAGCGCGCCGTCCCCGGCGCCAGTCTCACGGACTGCCCTGGGTAGCGTCCCCGGGCCACCGGAGCTGAACTGGTACCCGACGACGGCCACAGGCACGCCTACGTCATCAGACCTACGCCTACGCCATCAGACCACGTCAACAAGCCGAGGAGGCCGTCATGCCCGCTGGTTCGAGCAAGAAGCGTGAGCGTCAGTACGAGCACATCAAGGAGAGCGCCGAGCAAAGGGGCGAGTCCACCAAACGCGCGAAGGAGATCGCCGCCCGCACGGTCAACAAGGAGCGGGCGCGCGCCGGCGAATCCCGGACGGCCAGCAAGGTCTCCACCCAAGACAAGAAGTCCGCCCCACAGCGCGGCGGCGAACGTTCCCACCAAGGGGCCCAGGGGCCGACCAAGGACCAGCTCTACGAGGAGGCGAAGAAGCGCCACATCGACGGCCGCTCGACGATGAACAAGGACGAGCTGCGCAGGGCCCTCGGCCGCTGACGCCCCGGCCCCGCCCGCTACCGACTCAGCCCGCTCCCCACGAAGGGCAGCACGTCCCATGCGGCAAACGGTGGTCATCACCGGCGCCAGCGGTGGCATCGGCCTTGCCACGGCCCGCGCGTCCGCCGTGCGCGGAGCACGCATCGGCCTCCCGGGCTGCGGCCGGAAGGGCCTGGAGGCCGCGGCCCGCGAGGTCGTCGCGGTCGGCGGCGAGGCCCTGGTGCTGACCACGGACGTCGCCAACCCCGCGGCGTTGGAGCCCGCCGCGGACGCGGTGGAGGCGGCGTCGGACCGATCGACGTATGGGTCAACAATGCCTTCACCCCCACCGTGCCACCCGCAGCCCGTACCGCCGATCTACCAGCCCGAAGTGGCCGCCCGCGCCATCCTTTACGTCGCCGACCACCCCCGCCGCAAGCAGTACAGGTTGAACTCGCGGCGTCCGGTGGTCTCATCGCGTCGCCGTCTACGGTCAAGCCTGGGGGCAGGCACCCGTCGATCAGGTGGGGCCGGTACTGGATCTTCTTCAGCTTTCGTTTGATCGCGCGGGTCAGATGGGCGAGGTCGGCCGCAGCGAATTCGGCCAGGTGCCGCATGAGTAGCGACCAGATCTCCTCGGTGGGATTCAACTCCGGTGCACAGGAAGGCATCTGGAAGATACGTAACCAGTCCTAACCAGTCCTTGTGCTCCTCGGCGAAGTCCGCCAGCTCCTTGACCAGGTGCACGTTCAGGCTGTCCCAGCTCCCCACCACGGGAGTGCCAAGCTGCAGGTGGGTCATGACGATCAGGTCGCGGTACGGGCGCCAGGCGAACACCTTTGGCTCGCCCCGGCGCCTGTGCCAGATGTGCAGCTCGAAGAAGAAGCGGGAGCGGTGTCCGGTGCGGTAGCAGACCACACCGGCGATGTTGACCCGCCCGGCGGTGGCGGCCACGCACCCGGACTACCGGCCGCTGCCCGCGTGGCGCCCAGGTGCGTCCCGTCGGCGGCCTCAGCCTCTGGCCCGCCTCGTCCTCGAAACAGATGTGGGCGCCCAGGTGGGCCGCGGTCTTTTTACCTGCGGCCACACCTCGGCCTTCCACACCTCGATCGCCCCCTCGTCCCGCGCCAGCGCCCGCCGCGCGGAAACCTGCGCGGACCAGTCGTGCCGCCACAGCAGCTTCCGCACGCCCTGGTCGATGTAGCCGACGCGGAAATCCGCCCGATCAGCAGCTTGACCCGCTTCAGCGTCCACCCCTGGAACTCGTCGTCCCAGCCGTGCGCGAGCGGACCACGCTTCAACTCCCGCACCAGTCGCTCCCACTGCCGCGGGCTCAGCCGCTCCAGCGACGCCGACCCCGTCGAGCGCAGGGATTCGCACCACCCTGCTGCCCCCCCGCCGCTGGCGACGTCGTACCGCAACGATCAAGAACCGCCACGGGCCTCGGATTCTGCGAGTTCAACCTGAGTTACTGACTTTGTTGGCGTGATGTCGTGGCTGACAAGTGGTGGTTACCGCGGTAAGCCGGTTGCATGAGGTATCCGCAAGGTGGCGGGCTGACCGCGGAGCGACGCTCGTTTCGCGAGCACATCCGGGTGCAGGCAGCCGAGTTGTTCGCCCTAGGACACGACAATGCCGTGGTCGCCAGACAGTTACGTGTCAGCGTGAGGTCGGTGCAGCGGTGGCACCAGGCGTGGGAGCACGGCGGCACGTCGGCCTTGGAGTCGAAGGGGCCGGCGTCCAGGCCCAAACTGAGCGAGGCACTGTTCGAGGTGTTCGAGCAGGAGTTGGCCCGTGGGCCGGTGGCGCACGGCTGGCCGGACCAGACCTGGACGCTGGCGCGGATCAAGACCCTGATCGGGCGCCGGTTCCACAAGAGCATGACGCTGTCGGCGATCGCGCAGATGCTGCACCGGCACGGCTTCAGCCACCAGGTCCCGGCCCGCCGCGCGCTGGAGCGCAACGAGGAAGCCGTCACCGGCTGGGTGAAGGAGACCTGGCCACACGTGGAACCGTCGTGGCGGCGCTCGGGGCCTGGCTCTGCTTCGAAGACGAAGCCGGTTTCTCGATGACGCCGCCCACAACGCGCACCTGGGCCAGGCGCGGGCACACCCCGGTGATCAGGGTGCGGGGACGCTCCCAGCGCCGCTTCTCCATCGCTGCTCTGGCCTGCTACAAGCAAGGTGAACGCTCACGCCTGATCTACCGGCCCAAGCGGCACGTCGATCACAAGCGGGGCGGCAGACGCAGTTTCACCTGGACCGACTACCGCGACCTGCTGACCGCCGCCCACCAACAACTCAACGCTCCGATCGTGCTCGTCTGGGACAACCTCAAGTGCGCCACGAGGCGCTACGGAATCGAGTGGAGGTGAAAGGACTCCACCGCCGGGTGGTCGCAGCCGCTCGGTGAAGCTGGGGGCAGTCGCCACGTGGGAACGCAGGTGGCGGCGGGAAGCAGCCCCGACAACGTACGGGACGGGTCGGCACTGTCAGACGGTCCGGGTCCGGCAAGCAGCGAGGAGAAGGTGTACGAGAGGAACCGCTGTCTGACGCCCCGTAAGTGTCCCGCTCGGCTCAAACCTGACGGATATGGGCCGGGTTGCAGCGCGTGAACTGTCACTCGTCGGGGTGGCGTTCAACTCCGAAGCCGGTTTTTAGGTCCGGTGGGGAGGCCATGTCGAAAGCCTGCGGCGTAGGCATGGCGAGGCTGTCGGGGTAGAGGTGGGCACCTCCCTCCTTGATCGATTCTGTGGTGAACGTGGGAACCGCCTGCGGTTGCCCTTCCCGCCGGACAGCCAGTTCGGAGGCGGGCAGGTCCGTTGCCAACTGATGGCCGTTGGGCGGGGCGGAGGTCTCGTAGTAGTCCGAGCGCGCGAGAGGCGCGTACACGGCGAAGGAGACCAGCAAGTCAGCAGTGGACGTACTGGAAAGTCAGGAGGCTGTCGCCGGTGAATACCGACGAACTTGACTCCGTTCTGTTCGGAGCGGAGCGCAGGGTACTGAAGATCCAGACCAAGCTGCACTGTTGGGCCCGTGATGACCCTCATCGCAGGTTCGATGATCTGTTCAACCTCGTTGCCGATCCTGCGTTCCTTCTGGTGGCGTGGGATCGGGTGCGGGGCAACAAGGGAGCACGCACGGCCGGAGTGGACGGGCGCACGGCCCGTTCCATCGAGGCCGGGCAGGGCGTCGTGGACTTCCTCGACGGGCTGCGGTCGCAGGTCAAGGGCCGCAGTTTCTGCCCGCTGCCGGTGCGGGAACGGATGATCCCGAAGGCGGGCGGCAAATTGCGCCGCCTGGGGATCTCC
Source organism: Streptomyces sp. RGM 3693 (assembly GCF_050471125.1). NCBI lineage: Bacteria > Bacillati > Actinomycetota > Actinomycetes > Kitasatosporales > Streptomycetaceae > Streptomyces > Streptomyces sp. RGM 3693. The sequence continues at coordinate 364,738 of NZ_JBMPPQ010000003.1, read as the reverse complement.
ACCATTGCCGACCGAGTGGTGCAGGCTTCTTTGAAGCTGGTGCTGGAGCCGATCTTCGAAGCGGATTTCTACCCGTGTTCCTACGGGTTCCGCCCGAATCGTCGTGCTCACGACGCCGTGGCTGAGGTGCGCTACTTCGCGTCCCGCTCCTACAAGTGGGTCGTCGAGGGCGACATCACGGCATGCTTCGACGAGATCTCGCACACGGCCCTGATGGACCGGGTGCGGGAACGAATCGGAGACAAGCGCGTCCTGGCACTGGGGAAGGCGTTCCTCAAAGCAGGCATCCTCAGCGAGAACCGCATGCTGCGAGACAACCGCGCCGGAACCCCGCAGGGTTCGATCCTTTCGCCGCTGCTGAGCAACGTAGCCCTGACGGTCCTGGACGAGCACATCGCTCAAGGACCCGGCGGACCCGCCTCAAGCCAGACGGAGAGAGCCAAGCGCCGTCGCCACCGCCTGCCCAACTACCGGCTCGTCCGCTACGCGGACGACTGGTGCTTGATGGTGTCGGGCACGAACGACGACGCCGAAGCCCTCCGGGAAGAGATCGCAGAAGTCCTGTCCGGGATGGGCCTGCGCCTGTCACCGGAGAAGACCCTGATCACCCACATCGACAAGGGCCTCGACTTTCTCGGCTGGCGCATCCAGCGCCACCGGAAGCGGGGCAGCAACCGGCACTTCATCTACACCTATCCGTCGGGCAACGCCGTCAAGGCCATGACGGGCAAGGTCAGGACGATGTGCCGGACGACGGATACGAGCCAGCCGCTCGATGCCCTGCTGCGTCAGCTCAATCCGGCGCTCAAGGGCTGGTGCGTCTACTTCCGGCCCGGCGTGTCCAGCGCGACCTTCTCCTACCTGAGCTTCTACACGTGGCGTCAGGTTGGGAGCTGGTTACGCCGAAAGCACCGCCGAGCCACCTGGAAGGACCTCAGGCACCGCTACTGCGACGTCGGATGGTGGCCGGCCTCGGAGGAACGACAGCTGTTCAACCCGGCGAAGGTGACCACCACGCGTTACCGCTACCGGGGAACAGTTATCCCGACTCCGTGGCCGAGCCTGGAATGAGGACAACACACAGGTCCTGAACAGGGCTTGTGGAGCGCCCGGTGCTCGGAAACGGGCACGCCGGGTGCGGGAAGCGGTCTGGGGAAACGGGCTGGTCGATGAGACCGGAACCGCGCCCCGGATCGACTTCACCGTGCACAAAGACCGCCGACTGCGAGCATTCATCGACGCTCACGACTGGATCACCTGCTACTTCCTGCCGGCCTACGCGCCAGACCTCAACCCTGTCGAGGGCATCTGGTCACTGCTGCGCCGCAGCAGCCAGGCCAACACCGCTTTCACCGACCCTGACCACCTGATACGCACCCTTCGGCAGGGCCTCCGCGCAATCCAGTACCGCAGCAACCTCATCGATGGATGCCTCACAGAAACCGGCCTCAGTTTGACGACATCACGCCAACAAAGTCAGTAGTACTCCAAGGCAGTTCGCGGTTCCTGCTGGTCAGGAGCCGCTCACGTCGCCCGGCGGACCTCTTGCCGGGCCGTGAGGCGGGCACACTGGCGGCGGCCTGGTTCGCCGAGCGGCCCGGCATCGAGATCGTCTGCCGCGACCGCGCCCCTTCTTCGCCGAAGGCGCCACCCGCGGGGCCTGCGGGCACTCCAGGCCGCCGACCGGTGGCGCCTCTGGCACAACCTGGCCGAAGCCGCCGAGAAGTGCGTCTACCGGCACCGAGGCTGTCTTCGCCCCTCCCAGGCACCGCCGAACAAGCCGCAGGAGGAGGCGGAGCAGACTGCGTAATCGCCCTGGCCGACGGGCCACCGTTCGCCGAACGCACCCGCGCCAAGCACGCCACGACCCACGCCCTCCCGGCCGCCGGCCACAGCAAGCGGTCCGTCGCCCGGCAGCTCGGCATGACGCTCAACACCGTCCTGCGCTTCTCCCGCGCCACCACCCCGGAGGAACTGTTCACCCCCTCACTCCGCCATCCGATCGCAGAAGGACTTGGCACGGACATTACGATCGAGGAGTGACGATCAAGTACGAGTGGCGGAGTGACTTCGACAAGGCAGCCCTCAACGCACTGCACGCTGACGGCTTCGGCCACCCGGTCGCTCAGACTGACTGGCGAGAACGACTTGAGCGCCACAGTCTCGGCTGGGTCTGTGCCTGGGAAGACGGCTCGCTGATCGGCTTCGTCAACGTGGTCTGGGACGGCGGAGTACACGCCTTCATCCTGGACACGGTGGTCGCCCAGGACCGCCAGAGCAGAGGTATTGGTGCCGCGCTGGTCGCAGTTGCGGCTCATGAAGCTCGTGCCGCGAAGTGCGAATGGCTCCACGTCGACTTCGAGGAGCATCTGCGTTCGTTCTACTTCGATGCCTGCGGCTTCAAGCAAACGACAGCCGGTCTCATCGCCCTGTAACACCATGGGCCAGGATGGGGCCAGAGGCGGTGTCAACGAGCCTTCACCAGACGCCTGCCCCCATCTCAGCCGCCACTGACAGGAACTGCACCACACGAGTTGGAGCAGAGCCTGAGTCGTGAGTCGCGACCTCACCCGTACACGGATGTGGGAGGCACCCAGATCCTCGGGCAGGCGATGTTCACGAGGTTCGACGTCACCGGGGTGCTTGCCACGGGAGCATCGGAGTGCTCCCGTCGACGGACAACTCCTAGCGGGGGACTGCCGGTGGCCGCGGTCAAGACAGCAGTAGCACGGCGCCGGCGGCGGCCATGACCGCGGCGGTGCCGCCGTGGATGCCGTAGTACGCCGTGGCGGGTCCGCCGCTGAGCTTCGTGACGAGCGCGTCGCCGAGCGGTATCACCGAGCCGGCCAGCATCATCCCGCCCTGCTGGTTGTGCCGCCGCAGAGCAGCACGACCAGCAGGAAGAGCCCGGAGCCGATGTCGCGGAAGGCATAGACGGGGTATCGCCGAGGTGAGCCCAAAAGGGGCCATGGGATGATCTTGAAGCGGTGAGGGCCCGGCCCATCACCCGTTCGGCTCAGTGTCGTTGGTGGTGATGTTGACCGTCGTCTAGGGGCCTGGGGTGGGTTGTGACCTCGATCGAACGGACCGCATATCCGCGGTTCAAGCGGCTGACCACCGCGCACGAGCTGCATCTGTTCTTCTCCCCGACACGCGATGAGCTTCAGTGGGCGTCCGATGCCACGGATGGTGATGAGCATCTGCTGGCCCTGCTGCCGCGAGGCGAACACCGCGATCCGCGACGGCATCCACGACCGGATCAGCCCGGCGGAGCGGGCCGGCCTGGCGCGGCTGCTGGAGGAACGCGATGGCGACGGCACCACGCTGTTCAACCGGCTGAAGAAGCCCGTGCAGGGGCCGAGCTGGTCGCACTTCAAGCGCCTGACCAGCCGTCTGGAGTGGGTGGACGGCCTCGGCGACACGGAGGTGTGGATGGATGGGGTGGCCGCGGGGAAGGTCACCGACTTCGCCGGGGAGGCGGACGCCGCCGACGTGGCGGAGCTGCGGGACTACAAGCCCGTCAAGCGCATCGCGCTGGTGGCCTGCCTGGTGCACAAGGCCCGGATGAGGGTCCGCGACGACCTGGCGACGATGTTCTGCAAGCGGGTGGCGACGAAGGTCAGGAAGGCGAAGCAGGAGCTGGAGGAGATCCGGCTGGCCGAGCGGGAGATCGTCGAGGCCCTGATCGGCAACTACCGCACCGTGCTGAAGAACATCGACGAGGGCGGCCCGGCCCAGGCCGCGCTGGGCAAGGCCGCGGCCATGACCGCCGAGACCCGGCAGGCGTTGGACGGCCTGGACGAGACGGCGACGGCCGAGGAGGTCGCCCACCTGCTGGGCTTCGACCTGATGCCCCGCATCCGGAACTGGAAGGACTCCACGTTCTACCGGCCGTCCAAACAGAGCGAGTACGTGCACATCGACGCCCTGTTCGGCGAGCCGGGCAAGAACACAATCGACTGGGACCTGATCGAGTCCCAGTTCCGGCATCTGATGCGGGTGGCGGTCTCCGTGCGGGAGGGGGCGATCTCCTCGTCCACGCTGCTGAAGCGCCTGCGGTCGGGGTCGCGGAAGAACGCCACCTACACCGCGTTCAGGGAGGTCGGCCGGGTGATCCGCACCGTGCAGCTGCTGCGCTACCTCTCGGACGCGCCGCTGCGCCGGCGGGTGACCGCGGCGACGAACAAGGTCGAGCCGTTCAACCGGTTCTCACAGTGGGTCGGCTTCGGCAACCGCGGCGTCATCGCCGACAACGACCCCGTCGAGCAGGAGAAGGCGATGAAATTCAACGCTTTGCTCACGAACGCAGTGATCTTCCATAACGCCCTGGACATCGTCGAGATCGTCCGCCAGCTGCTGGAGGAGGGCTGGACGATCGAGCCGGAGGACTTGGCGTGCATCTCGCCGTACCTGACCGAGCACATCAACCGGTTCGGCGAGTACAGCACGCACGAGCTGGGCCTCCAGCCGAAGGCGTACGACCCGAAGCTGGACGTGGACTTCACCCCGCTGCGCGATCAGGACCCGGCCGCAGCCGGCTTCGGTCAGGCCGCCTGAAAGACCGGGACCGGGTCGGCAGCCTGGCACGAACCGGTGCCTCGGCACCTTGGCCACCGGCTGTATCACCCCCTCGCCCAGACCCTGCTCGGTGCGGGAGCGGGGCCCGGTGGGCCCGCAGGCCGGCCGTGTCGGTCTCCAGGTCACCGCTCGCATGCCGAAGGGCGGAGGCTGACCGGGCTGCTGTTGCGGGGCACCTGGTGGGGTCAGGGGGGAGTGAGGCTGTCGGCCTGGACAGCTAGTTCGGGGTGAGCACTGGCGAGATGACGCCGGGTGGCGGCCAGGGGGGCAATGAGGTCGGCAGGGTCGTCGTGGGCGAGGGCCGCGTGGAGCTCGCTGACAGGGCGACGGGCGGCGGGGGGAAGGTCGGTGAGTGCGATGATCTGGCCAGCGAGACGGCGCAAGTCGGCCGCGTTGCGGCGGGCCCAGGTGGCGGTGTTGCGGTCGACGGCCCGGGCCTGGCGGGTGGCCTGGACGCGCTGCTCGCCGGTGGTCCCGGCCGGGCCGGGACGGCCCCGCAGGTAGCGGCGCTCGGCAGCCTGCCGACTGGCGACACCCAGGGGAGAGGCGAGGTCGGCCCAGCTGGCGCCCGCGTCCCGGGCCGTTTCGATCAGGCCGGTCTCCCATCCGGCGAGCTGCTCGCGCACCTGCCGCAGCAGCGACAAGGAGGCCAGCGCCTGTTCTGGGCCGGGACCGGGAGCGTCGGGAGTCTCGTGCTGGGCTTCGCGCAGAGCATTGTCTATGGCTTGCAGGGCCGCCGCGGCGGCGAGGAACGACGCCGGGCTGTGAGCGCCGGTGCTGGGCGGGGACGGCTGGTCGGCCGGGGTCACGGGCACCTCCCTCAGGTTGTCATCAGGTAGACGACATCATGTTTGTCATCTGTTGGATGACATGTTACAACGGTGTCAGTGAGGCGCATTGGCAGTAACTGCCTGAACCTGCTGGAGGTGTTTTCACGATGTTGATGCGCACTGACCCCTTCCGTGAGCTGGACCGGCTGGCACAGCAGCTGATGGGCCCGGGCACCTGGTCGAGGCCGTCGGCGATGCCGATGGACGCCTACCGCGAGGGCGACGAGTACGTGGTGGCCTTCGACCTGCCCGGCGTCACCGCGGACGCGATCGACATCGACGTCGAGCGGAACATGCTCACCGTCAAGGCCGAGCGGCGGCCGGTGGCGAAGGCCGACGACGTGCAGATGGAGCTGTCCGAGCGGCCGCTGGGCGTCTTCTCTCGCCAGATCGCGCTCGCCGACACCCTCGACACCGAGCACATCGAGGCCGACTACGACGCGGGCGTGCTCACTCTGCGTATCCCGATCGCCGAGCGCGCCAAGCCCCGCAAGATCTCCATCGGCGTCGGCTCCGGCCGCAAGGAGATCTCCGGCTGACACCGGCCGGACGGGTGCGGAGGACGGGCATCTGATCTCCCCCTTCATCCCGCCCTCCGCACCCCCGTGGGCAGTCCGATGAAGAAGGGATGGCGGCCGACATGACTCTGCGACGCGAAGCGTTCCTCGACCGCGTGAAGGAACGCGGCGAGTACGGCACTCCGGAGGAAGCCGATCGCGCGGCCCGCGTGGTGCTCGCCCTGCTCGGCGCGCACCTGGTCGGCGCGGTCCGCGCCCAGCTCGCGGCACGCCTGCCGGAGGAATTCGCCCTGATCCTCCTCAACCCGCTGCAGAGCGCCGAACCGCTGCCGCCGGAGCGGTTCGTCCGGGCGGCCGCGGCCTGGATCGAGGGCGCCACCGAACAGACCGCGACCTGGGACGTCAGCGCCGTGCTGTCCACGGTCGCCGACACCGCCGGCGAGGACCTGCTGGGGCAGATCCTGCTCCAGCTCCCCGTCGGCTACGACCTCCTCTTCGGCCACCCTCAGCCCACCTGACCCTGACCTCGTGGTGCCATACACCGGCACCACCCCACCCTGGCTCCACGAAAGGCATGCACCGCAGTGATCACCGACGTGCGCGCACCGCTTGGGCACCAGCAGCCGTACGGGACAGCGTACGAGCAGATGCTGGAGAAGGTCCGTTACGAAGGCGCCTACCCCACCCGCGAGAGAGCCGAGGAAGCCGTCCGCCTGGTCCTCGCAGGGCTGGGACGCCAGCTGACCGGCGACGAACGCGTCGACCTGGCCGCCTGCCTGCCCCTGGAGGCCGCACGGGTCCTGACCGCGCAGATCCCCGACACCCAGCCGCTGACCGGCTGGGCCTTCGTCAAAGACCTCGCCGCCCGCTCCGGCGCCTCCCCAGCCACCACCCGCTGGGACACCGGCTCCGTCTTCGCGGCCGTCGCCGCGCACGCCGGCCCCGACGTGATCACCCGCATCCTCCACCAGCTGCCCACCGGCTACGCGCTGCTGTTCGGCCGCGCCGAACTCCGCCCGGCCGCGTAAACGGGTACGGGTGGGAGTAGTTGCGGTACAGAACGTGCCGCTGAGATTGATCATGGTCGGCTAGCACATGGGATGCCGTTGCTGCTGGGGTTCGTAGAAGGATCGTCGGGCGGCTGTTGGCGGTGGCTACGGTCGTGCTGGTGGAGTTTCTGACTGACGAGCAGGCCGAGGCGTACGGGGCGTTCACCCAGGTGCCCACGCGCCCGGAGCTGGAGCGGTTCTTCTTCCTCGATGACAACGACCGTGACCTGATTGCGCTGCGTCGTACGGACGCGCACCGGCTGGGCATGGCGGTGCAGATCTGCACGCTCCGCTACAACGGCAGGTTCCTGGGTGATGATCCGCTGGCGGTGCGAGGACGGGTCAGCCGGCCTGGCCTGCACCAGGCAGCCGGCCGCTGCAACTCACGGCGAGCTGCTCCGCACCCGGTAGGCGGGCGAACGCGGCCTGACACCGACTGGAGCCCGCTCAGAGACCTCACGGCCAACACGGAGACACTGCGCAACTGGATCCGCGCCGGCCGAGCCTCGCAACCCGGTGGAGGCCGAACTCGCCGCCGCGCGCCAGAGGATCTGCGAGCGTCCGGCGCGACGGAGAACCAGGCCACCTCGGCTACCGGTGTCGGCGTTCGCGTGGAAGTGCGCAGTCGCGTACCCGCGGACATCCCCAGGACGCTGTTCGCCCCGCGACCGGAGCCGGCCCGGTTTCGGGGGCAGTGGGGTCGAGAGTCGTTCAGCCCTGGTGAGGGATACCCAGTGACCGTACGAGCTGGGTCAGTTCCTCGTGGAAGAGCTTTTCTGGGCTGATGGTCTGGTTGCGCATATGGCCGTAGACCTCCAGCGACACCAGGCCGTGCAGGTGGCCCCAGATACGCAACGCGAGGGCGACGGCCGCAGGCGGCAGTTCCGGGAAGGCCGGGCGCACTTTGTCGAGAAGCCCGGCGTCGAAGTCGGACCACTCGAACTTGCTGCCGTCGTAGAAGCTTTGGGCGTAGGGCCAGGCGCCTGCCGCAAGTGCGGTGAGCCCTGTGCAGACCCGGTGTGCGGCATCCGGGGCGGCGCCCTGCTCGGGGGCGCGGTAGCCGGGAACGGGGTCACCGTAGATGAGGCGGAAGCCCTGGGGGTTGGTCAGAGCCCAGTTCCGGAAGGCGCCGGCCCATGCCTGGATCCGGGTGGCGGGATCCGCGCTGGGGGAGGTCTCCCAGGCAGCGTCCACGGCGTTGGCCAGGGCGGTGTACACGTCGCTGATGAGCGTGGTGACCAGGCAGTCGCGGGTGGCGAAGTAGCCGTAGATGGCGTTGGCAGTCATGCCCATCTCGCGGGCGATGGCCCGCAGTGTGATGGCGTCGGGTCCGCCTGACGCCATCAACTCCAGCGCCACGTTCTTGATTTCGGCCGTCGTCTCGGCGCGCAGCCGCTCGCGCCTTCCCCTGCTCGCATTACCTGCCACGTGAGCACTCTACAGCGTCACTGAATTGGTAGCCGTATCGAAACTTCACGCCGTATAGTCAACTGGGCGGCACGAACCATTGACGCCCAAGTCCGCATGAACAAAGGGGAGAACCATGCACATCGGAGTCATCGGAGCCACCGGAACCATCGGCAGCCGGGTTGTCACCGAGGCCCTCGGCCGAGGGCACCTCGTCAAGGCGTTCAGTCGCGATGCCTCGCGGGTCAAGAGCAACGAGCGTCGGGACAACGTCAGCTGGGTGAGCGTCGACGTCCTGGACCCGGCGAGCATCGCGGCCGTCCTCCCGAGCCTCGACGTGCTGATCAGCGGGTTCCAGCCCGGCAACGCCGCAACGGATATCGCGGACACCGTGCAGCGTTCGATCGCCGATCCCACGGTCTTTGCCACCGCAGCGCGGGCCTTGCTGAAGGCGCTGGAGAGTCACCCCCGGACCAGGCTCATCGTGATCGGCGGCGCGGGCAGCCTGGAAGTCGAACCGGGGATGGTGCACGCCGACTCCGATGAGTTTCTGCACGACAGCCTCGATCAACTCGGGCTGCCTCGCGAGTATGCGGCAGCGGTGCGCGGCCACCGCGACGCCCTGAACGTTCTGCGCACCTCCAACAGACTGTGGACCTACTTCAGCCCGGCGGAGGACATCGCCCCCGGCGAGCGCACCGGTCGCTTCCGGATCGGCGGTGACCAGCCCGTCCTGGACGCCAACGGACGCAGCCGCATTTCGGCGGAGGACGCCGCTGTCGCCTTGATCGACGAGGCGGAGCTGCCGCGGTTCATCCAGCGCCGCTTCACGATCGGCTACTGAGGCCCGCAGGTCCTGCTCACCCACGACCGGGTCCGCCCCTCACGTGGGCACACTCGCCCCGCTCCGAGACCGCGGGGGGCGAACCCGTCCGTCGGCCAGATCCCGGTACGGCAGCTGTAGTGGGCTGGCGGGCGTATCGGTCACTTCCGGCTCCCGGGCCAGCGCCATCAGCGCGTGTGACCTCACAAGTGCTCACCGTCCTGGTGGCGTTGGAGCTGACCGCCGACCCGCTCAGCTTCCTCGGCCACACGGTGCAGCGGCTCGCCGCACCCCGAGTCGGCTCCTGCGAAGACCGCCTCCTTCGCGAGGCCGAGGCCACTGGCGGCGGCCCTCGCCACCTTCGGTAGCCGGTCAGCGCTCCCAGTACTTTGCCACCGCCTGTGCGTAGGCGACTCGGTGGTCGAGCCCGTCGCCGCGGAGGCGGAACCGGCCACGGGCGGACTCGGTCAGGGCCGCCCGGCTGAAGGGCTTGCCCGGCTGCTTCCAGGCCGTCCGTAGTGGGGCGGTGGTGGTGCCGGCGGGGGAGTCGGAGAGTGCCAGGGCAACCAGGTACAGCAGAACCACCGGTAGCAGCACCAGGCACAGGAGCAGCGATGGTGCTGTCCCTTCCCGTCCACGCAGCACGGTGCCGTCGGGTAGGTGGATCTCGTATGTGGGGCGCCATCGTTTCTTGCGTGGTGGCAGGCGTAGTTCGGCCAGGTGCTTGTGGTCTGGTGTGAGCACGGCGAGGCGACCGCCGTCCTTGCGGGCGATCACGGCCAGTGGCGAGGTACCGGCAGGGTCGGCGGCGAGGGTGAAGCGTGGCTTGTGTCCCTGGGGGAGGGGGCGGCCGTCGGGGGCGCCGCGGAGCACGTGGACGGCGGCTGCACCTCGGGGCCGTAGTTCGTAGCGCTTGGCGTCGGGGTGGCGGGTGAAGACCAGTGTCATGGCGTCCTGCCTTGTTGCGTCGGTACGGGGTGCCATTGCCGATGGCAGAGTTCAACAGGGGAGATGATCATCCGCATCCCAACGCGCGTGAGGAGGCCGGGCGGCGGGTTGTTCGCCCGCCGCCCAGTGGCACTGACCGGGACCGGTACCACGATGCGCACTCGCAGGCGCGCTGCTTCCTGGTTGTCGAGAACAACCGCCACCATCCCGTTCACCCATGCTTCGGCCTAACCGAACACGGCGCGCACGTCGCCGGCCGACGGCGTCTGCGACAGCTCGTCCGCCTGCTCGGCCGGGCGGACGACCAGGGACTCTCCGATCTGCGGCAGGATGCCTGTGTACCGAGGCAGGTCGGTGAAACATGGTGTCGTCAGGGCAAGCACTATCAGCCAGCCTCGGACCGGAGCGGGGACGTACAACTCGACCTGGGCGAACTCCAGTTCCGGGAGGACGGCCTCGCCCTCCGTCTCGGTGGCGTGCAGAGAAAGCACTGCCGGGCCGCAGGGCAGGTCCACACGGGCGACGTTGCGGTGCTCGTCGAAGGAGAGCGTCTCCTGGAACGAGGCAGCGACGATTTCCGGGGCCTCCGGGTCCACGGCCTGTGCGCGTACCAGGAGATGAGCGGTGCTTGCGGTGCCTTCCTCCGTCTCGTAAAGGTCGACGGCTGCGTGAAGGACGTCGTCGGCGGTCAGAGCCGTGGTGAGGTCGGAGTAGACGATCGCGGTGGTTTCCCGCTGGAACTCCGTACCACCTGGCCAGATCCTTTCCGCCAGCTCCCACAAGGCGGCGTCGAGGACGTCCGCGGGGAGGTGCAACGGTAGATCGTGGAAACCTTCCGGGGTGTCCAAGGCGATCGATACGCTCTGCGGGGACAGGGCCATCAGAGCCTCCCCGCAGCCGGTGTACCGGTGTCGGTGATCTGAGTGTGAGTGTCGATGGCGATGCCTGGCACCTGCTGGGCCACCTGTGGGCCTTTGGACCACCAGGAGAGCGGGTCGATGGAGCCGTCGGCCCTCATGGCGCCGCGCAGGGACGTTTTGATCGCGTTGTCCCGGCGCTTCCGCGGCCACGGCGACCAACGCGGGCTCGCCCCCCCGCTTGTGGTGGTGCCCGCCCAGGACGCGGTCGCCGATCACGGTCGTCGCTACGCCGAGCGGCTGCGCGAGGCCGGGACCTCTGTGCGGCTCGCTGAACACCCGGGCGCAAAGCGCGCGTTCCTTGTCTTACCCGGGGTGGAACCACAGGCCGAGGCTGCCCAGGCGGAGATCCTCGCGTTTCTCCGTGCGGCCCTGTCCGCGGCTGGGTGTCGACTTCGGCCAGGTCGTATGAACTCCCGACCGATGAAGGACGCATCGGATTCCGGTTGACCGGAGCCGAGGAAGCCACCCCAACTCCGGTCGGCGCAGCCGGGCTACGCGACCTTGGGGCCGCAGCGCATCCCGATGTACACGCACCCGGTGCCGTCCAGCAACGTGGAGAAGATCACGGGCATGTAGTCCTCGCTGAACGCCGCGCCCACCCCCGTACCGGCGAAGACCGTCTCCGTCACCGGCACCAGATCGATCTCCAGGGGTTCGGAGAAGTCCTTCATGCCGTCGACGAACTCGTACACCAAGTGCCCCGCACCGTCCCGCTCGGTCACGGTGATGACCACGCCCTCGCGCCGGTACGTGCCGACGAGCGGCGCGAAGTCGACCACGGGAGGCTTGGCCGGCGGGGCGAAGGCGTCCGGCATCGTCACCCCGGCCAGTTCGGCGAGGAGTTCCCGGTAGAGCGCCGCGTACAGCTCACGCGCACCGCCGCCGTTGGTGAGCAGCGCGACCGCGACGCCCGCAGACGGGACGACGCGCAGATAGCCGTACTGCCCGATGGAGGCGCCGTCGTGGCCGTAGCCCTGGACGCCGTTCCAGTCGTAGAGGGTCCAGCCCAGGCCCCAACCATCCGCGCTGACCGACCACTTGTCGGGGGAGTCCACGACCCGGCGCTGCATCAGCGCGACGGTCTCCTCGGAGAGCACCCGGGTACCGTCCTCCGCCACTCCGCCCGCGAGGTGCATCCGCGCGAGCCGCGCGAGGTCCCCGGCCGAGGCGATGACTCGGCCGTACGGGCCCGCCGAGCGCGGCATCAGGTCCCAGGACGGCGCCGGGTCCGGGTCCTGGCCCGGCTCGCCCAGGTGGCTCATCGCTGCGCGGAACCGCAGCGCCTCCTCGGGCAGCGTCATCGTGTGGTCGAGGCCGAGCGGGGTGAAGAGCAGGTCCTTCAGCGCCTCGTCCCAGACCTTGCCGGTCAGCACCTCGATGATGCGGCCGAGCACGTTGTACCCGATGCCGCTGTACGAGAGCGCCTCGCCGGGCGGGCAGTCGAGTGCCACGCCCTTCGCGGCCTCGACGTACTTGGCGAGGCAGTCGTCGCCGCGCCCGCTGTCATAGGTGAAGTCGCAGGTGAGGCCGCTCGTGTGGCTGAGCAGCTGGCGCGTGGTGATCGCCCTGGTCACCTCGGGGTCGGCGACCGAGAACTCCGGCAGTATGTCCACGACCGGTGCGTCCAGGTTCAGTTGGCCCGAATCGGCGAGCTGCATGATCAAGGTGGCGGTGTAGACCTTGGCGATCGAGCCCATCTGGAAGACCGAGTCGGTCGTCGCCTCCACGCCCGTCCCGCGGTGGAGCACGCCGCTGGCCAGCTCGTGGACGGTCCCGTTGACGAGGATCGCCAGCGACGCAGCCGGGACGTGGTGCTTGGCGCGCAGCTCGTCGAGCCGGGACTGCCAGTGGGCGAGGTCCAGCTTCCGGCCCGCCGAGTCCCGGGTCCCCCACTCGCCCTTGGCGTCCCAGTTGCCCTGCTCGTCCCAGCTCACGCTCGTCGACATGTCTGCTCCCACCTGATGCGTACGGCGTTCTCTCGATGCGAACACTGTACGCACATCAGAACGCTGTACGCAAGATGCGTACGGCGTGCGCTACCGTGGAGGAGAAATTACGGGCGAGCAGGGATGAGGGACGTATGCCAGCCGACGAGAAGCCGATCGCATCGGTGTGGACCCGTCCGCGCCGCCCACAGCGGGAGCAGCTGACCCGCGAGCAGATCGTGGCCGCGGCGATCGAACTGCTGGACCTGGACGGCACCGAGGCGCTCAGCATGCGCAAGCTCGGCACGCGCCTGAACGCTGCGGCCACGTCCCTCTACCGACACGTGGCCAACAAGGACGAGCTGATCGAGCTGGTCGTGGACGACATCTACGGAGAGCTGGAGGTACCGGCCGTCGCCGACCGCGCCGAGTGGCGCGCGGTCGTCACCCGCAGCGCGGCCGACCTGCGGGCGATGACCCTTCGCCACCCCTGGATCGCCCCTGAGTTGAGCCAGGTGGGCCTCGTCCACTTCGGCCCGAACGCCATGCGGATGTCGTCCGGGCTGCTCGCGCAGTTCGAGGCGGCGGGCTTCACCGCGGACGAGAAGGACCGGGCCGTGGGGACGCTCATGGCGTACGTCATCGGGATCGCGACCTCCGAGGCCGCGTACCTCTCACAGATCGCCCGCAGCGGCAAGACCGAGCAGGAGTGGGTGGCCGGCCTGCGGTCGGCCTTCGACCAGGCATCGCAGGAGCACCCACAGCTGCGCGAGACAAGCTCCGCCCGGCAGGACGTACACCCACAGCAGATCCGCGACGACGACTTCGCGTACGGGCTCGACCGCGTCCTCGACGGCCTGGCGGCCCGGCTCGACGCCTGAACCGACACACCGATGTGCGCGCGTTCGTTCACAACACCCCGAGGACGGGGGTTCGGACGACCTCTCGCAAACGGTCGACGTGCTGCCGTACGTGGTCGGCGAGGTCGGCATGTCTCAGCCTCCGGCCGCCCCGACAGCCACCCCCACCGCAGGCTGCCGCTGCGCCCCGGCCGCCGTCACGCCCGCGGCCCCGCAGACCCGACGCTGTCCGTCTCTGCCTTCGGCTCCGTGGCATCCGGCCACGGAGCCTCCGCAAAAACCCGTTGGCGGACCACGGCGACCACTTCTACATTTCCGGAGGCCGTGCGAGAGAACGAGGAGGTGGTACCCGTGAACGCAGTATCGACATGGGTGCTCCCCTCCGGGGTCACGGTCGGGCGATAGGTCGTCCGGGAGCGCCGTTCAAGAGCACTCCCGAAAGGCACGACCATGCAATTCACTTCCGAACAGCACCACGACGACGGCGTCCTCGAACGCGAATTCACCCTCGGCGAGATCCCCGGCACCCTGTGGACGCCTGGATCCGCACCGGCTCCGCTGATCCTGATGGCCCACAACAACGGCCTGCCCAAGGGGGAACCCCGGCTGGTGGTCCGGGCCCGACAGTCCGCGGCGTACGGCTACGCGGTGGCCGCCATCGACGCTCCCGGGTGCGGTGAGCGGCCCCGTTCCGCCGCCGACGAGCAGGCCCGCGCCGACCTCCGCCGGGCGATGCAGGGCTCGTTCCTAAGCGACCGTGAGTACGATCTTGCCCTGGATGTGCCCTCGGGCGGCGCGTTCGTGCGCTGCTTGGGCTTCCGCGAGCGCAAACGTGCTGTCGATCGCGACGCGGACCGTGCCCGCGCCGAGCAGGCGTCCAAGTTCGGCGAGTTGAGCCCCATTCGAGCGGACCTGGGTGCCCGTGACCGTGACACCCAGTCTGGTGGTCTCTTCTTCGTCGAATTCGCCGAAGAACACGGGGAACTGGGAGCCGCCGCGCTTGAGCGTGCGAAGGAAGCGCTTGCTGCCGGGGCCGCCGACGGTGTCGAGAACGAGGTCGACGTCGCGTACGAGTTCCTCGGGGCGACTCTTGGTGTAGTCGATGAACTCGTCAGCGCCGAGTTTGCGCAGGAACGATTCATGCGTGCCCGATGCCACCGCGATCACACGTGCGCCCTTCCACTTCGCCAGCTGTAGTGCGAAGTGCCCCACCCCACCCGCGGCGCCGTTGATGAGCACCGTCACGTTGGCGTCGAGTGGCACCGGGCGATGCTTCGCGGCCTGGAAGGGCGACGGATGATCGTGTCCGAGCTCGATCAGGAACTGCCATGCGGTGAGCCCGGCCATGGGGGCACCGGCGGCGTGCACATGATCGATGCCGGTCGGCTTGAGTGCGAGGTCCGAGGCAGGCGCGGCCACGTACTCGGCATATGTGTGGCCATCGAAGCCGGGGAAGCGCAGGAGACCGAAGACTTCATCGCCGACGGAGAAGTCGTCCACATCCGCGGCGACGGCCTCGACGACGCCCGACAGGTCCGTACCCGGAATCATGGGTAAGTCGAACTTCGGCCTCGTCTCCGGAGGCAGGTTGGACATGCCGTTGCGCAGGTACCAGTCGGGGGGATTGATGCCGACCGCGTGCACGCGGACGAGCACCTCGCCCGGCCCCGGCTCAGGAATCGGCACCTCGTCGTACCGCAGAACCTCAGGGCCGCCGTGCTCGTGGAGCCGGATCGCCCTCATCCTGTGTGTCGGCATCATTTTCTCCTACCCGCGCCGCGGGATACGCTTATCCGGATCAGTGATCCACATAAATGGACCACTGATCCGAATATATGGACCACTGATCCGGATAGTCAAGAGGGACAGATGCGGGCCGACGCCAGGAAGAACCGCGACCACCTGCTCGCCGTAGCGGGCACCGCCATCACGGAGCAAGGCATCGACGTGTCACTGCGCGATATCGCGCGCAGGGCCGATGTTGGGCTCGCGACGCTGCTGCGGCACTTCCCGACGCGCGAGGCGCTGCTTGAGGCCCTGCTCCGCACCAGCTTCGACGAACTGACGGCAAAGGCAGGCGAGTTCGAGACGTCGAGCTCACCCGAAGACGCTCTCGTTTCGTGGGTACGCGACTGCGTCGCGTGGACAACCGAGTACCGGGGCGTGACCGTGCTGATGGCAGCCGCCATCGCGGACACCGAATCCGCACTCCACGCTTCGTGCGTCACGCTGCGCGCAGCCGGTGCGCGGCTCCTCACTCGTGCCCAGGTCGCAGGCATGGCGCGGAGCGATATCGATGGCGACGATTTGTTTGCGCTGGTGGCCATGCTCGCTTGGCTCGGCGATCAACCCTCGCTTGCGCCACGCGCCGACCACCTCTTCGACGTCGTCGCGAGCACGATTCTGACGAGCGCAGGAAACAGCGTTACCGAGGGGGAACGCCCCCCCGCGGACGCGTAGCTGAAACGTCGTGCGGGCCAGCGGAGTCGGCCGCGCGCTCGGCAAGGAGCGATTCGACGCCGAGTTCGCCAAGGCGGACCAGACCCCAGCATCGAGTCGCACGCCGTTCAAGAGCGGACCGTGACCGCCTGAAGCGGCAGTTGGTTGGCAAGGGACCTCCAGCGGCGCGTACCCCGAATCGCACGAGGTGTTCCCTGTTCCGTTGGCGTCCTGCCGGCGGCTGCGCGCTGTGCCCGGCCGTGCGACCCACTTTCGTACCCCGGAATGGCGCCGCCATGCCGCTCCCCTTTCCCCCTTCCTTCCACTGGACCCCGTTTAAGGACAATGTCGCCTCGACTTTTCGGTGTTCGGTCCGAAGTGGTGTATCGCCAGGCAGTGGCGCCTTCCCGGGACGGTCCGGGGCCGTGGCGCCGGGCCGCCGGGTCGAGTGCGTGTGCGAACTTTACGGCTCCGTTCGCACTGGCCAGTCGTCTGAAGGCCGGACGGGACGCGGGGTGTGGGGGAGGGGCCGGATATCGATGGGGTCCTGAACCGCGTGAGCTCGATCTTCCGTCTCCTGTGACCGCGGGGCCGGCGATCGCTCGTTCGACGGTCCGTGCACCACTCGCTCGACAGCGGATCGAGGGCGAGCTCGGCCCCGCTCCGCTGCCGGTACGGCAGCACGGTGCCGCCACGGGGAGTTGGTGGCTTCGGCAGTCCCCCCGCGCCGCCGGGCGCGGGGGCCGACGGGAGAGGCTTGATCATTGAGTAGAGGCAACCGTTCGCAGACCCTGGGGGCCCTGCGGACCACGAGGACGCGATTACGGTCGCGGCGGTGGACCACCGCCGTGCTTGCCGTCCTGAGCGCGGTGGCGGCTCTGCTGACTGTTCCGCTGACCGCTGCGCCTGCACACGCGGTAAACCTTGACGGCAGTTCGCCGTTCGCCTCGTACAACATGCACGGCTCGGACAACGGTTCAAGGTGGACTTCAGAGATCAACCGGATGGTCGCGAGCTACCCGGTGGTGATGTTGCAGGAAGCCGGCAGCGGGCCACCTCAGCCGGCGGACGACCACCGGAGCAATTACCGGCAGTTGCGGCTCACTCCGAACCGCGACCCCCAGCCCAGTTCCTACACGCTCTCGACCTGGGCGGGCGGCCCGAACGGCACCAACCGCTACGTGTACTTCCTGCAGACCGACCCCCGCAGGATCAGCGAGACGAATGAGGACACGTGGGACGGCGGCCAGATGAACCTGGCGACGGTCACCGATACCCGGGCCCATGAGGTCCGCGTCCTGGAGAACAATTACTACGACCCGGACCCGAACGCCCCGAACAACCGTTACCGGGCCCGCCCGTTGCTCGGTCTGCGGTTCGGGAACACCTGGTACTGGAACACGCACGCCCGCGGCGAGGACGTGACCGGAGACGAGCACCGGCCCGGACTGCTCGACCAGGTCCGCAACTTCATGGCCAGGAGCGACCAGCACGGCCGGAACTGGGTCTTGGCCGGCGACTACAACGTGAACATCCTCAACCGCAACAACAACGAGGCCCGCCAGTCGCTGCATCTGCACGACGGCGAGAGCCTGCTGCGCACGGGCCAGCCGACGTACATCAACGGCGATCACCCGAGCGAGCTGGACTACGCGGTCACACGCGGCCTGCCCGGCGGCTTCACCGCGAACCGCGCCGACGGTGCCGGATCCGACCACGTGGCCGTGCACTTCACGCGGACACCACCCATTGTCGCGCCCACCGGCCCGTCACACGTCTACGCCACCAGGCTGGCCGCGCCCAACGGCAATCAGCTGCAGGAGAACCCGGACCGCTCGTTCGGGATCGGCACCCCCAGCAATGACAGCAGCCAGACCTGGCGGATGTACACCAACGGCGACGCCCTCACCCACTACCTGCGAAACCCCGGCACGGGAGACTGCATCGCCGCCCCGACGGGCGCCCGCCGGGATACGTCCTCCCAGGTCGTCGCCGGCGACTGCGCTGATCCGCGGGCGCAGTGGACGATCAGCCACCTTGAGGACGACCCCGGCTGGAACAACGACAGCGGGGGTCCGCAGCGCTGGCAGAACGTGGCCTTCCCCGGGATGTGCCTGACCCCGTCCGACAAGCAGGTGACCGTGGCACCGTGCACGGAGAACCCCGCCCAGCGATGGTGGGAGAACCCCGCCTCGCTACCCAAGGACTGGCCGACGACCACCGGCAACGTACGCCTGGAATCCGCCTTCATGGGCGGTCGCATGCTGAACGGATCCTTTCCCGGGACCACCATCCACACCGCGCCCGCTCCGCCCAAGTGGTGGTGGATCTACTGGCTGCGCCAGGAGCGCCTGGACTTCGGCTGGAACATCCAGCGCATCAGCCCGGACGACAACCTGGTCCGCTTCAAGAGCGAGTTCGGCAACAACTACTGCCTGGGCGTCCGCGATGAGCACGCCGCCTCGCAGACCGATGCCATGCTGCGGACGTGTGACGACGCGCGTGGCGTCGACGCGGCCGGTCAGCGCTGGCTGGCCGAGACCTACGCGGACGGCACCGTGCGCTACCGCAACGAGGCCAACCACCTCTGTCTGCTGGCCCCCGACGCCGACCGCGGCAGCGTCCGCCTCGCCCCGTGCAACGACATCCTGGCCCAGCGCTGGAGCGTGGTGAACCCCTGAACCTGTGAACCCCACCAAGCCGCCCGAGCCGACATACAGCCGGCCCGGGCGGCCCGGTTCCCCCACGGCCCCGGCCCACGCGAGACCTACCACGCCTTCGCCGGCAGCACCGCCTCCAGCACCCCACCCGCTCGAAGCCCCACCCAGCCTCGGCACAGGCCCGGCGCGTCACCTCAACGCTTCGGAATCGCGCGGCGCGCCCCGGACCGCCTTGCCTCAGCCAAGCGCGTCCATCAGGGCGGTGACATAGGCATCCAGTCGCTCCTCCACGGCTCGCGTCGTCAGCTCTGTCCTCCCTGCCTCCCGCCATGGCCGCGCCACCAACTGCACTTCTTCTGAGCACGCCAGTCCGTCCCGCACCTGCCAGTACAGCCGCTCGCTCGCGGCCGCGGCCAGCACCCCGCCGGCCTCCTCATACGCCTCAGCGAACCGCAGACCCCACGCCGGACCGTGCAGTAGCGCGAGATTGGTGGAGCAGTGCGCCACATCGAGATCCGCCGGGCCCCAGGAGGTCGCGGCCCAGTCGACGACGCCGGTGATCCGGGCGCCTGCCGGCCTTTGGGGTGGCACGTCGAACAGCACGTTGCCAGGTTGGAAGTCCCGGTGCAGGAATCGCCCTTCATAGGGCGGCGCGGGCTTGCGGATCACCTCGATCGCCGCGGCCCATGCCGTCGCGTCGGCGCCTTTCGGAGTCACGACCGTGTCGGCGGTCGTCAACGCCACATACTCCCGGGGCCGCTCGGCGGGTCGCAACGCGTGGATCGCCACGAGTTGACGCGCCAGCAGAGGGACGCGCGTCTCCAACCCTTCATCGTCGAGGACCGTCCGGCCCGCCAGATGTGTCATAAGGAGCGAGGGAAACTCGCAATGCGCGGCGGTCGGATCAACCGCGACCAGTCCAGGAGCCGGCACGCCGGTCCCCGTGAGCAGGGTCAGGGCACCGGTCTCCCTGCTCAGCCAGTCCTCGGCGTGCTCCACGTTGACGAAGGTCCGCAGCACCAGGTCACGGGTGCCTCCGTCCCGCGTGCCGATGGTCAGCCGCCGCATTTCGGCAGTGATGCCGCCGTGTAGCGCCTCGGTTCTGACGATCCGTTCGCCGACCTCCAGGTGCCGGCTCACCCAAGCCAGCGTCAACGGTCGGACGGCCCCCGCCTCATCGTGGTCTATCACCGTGCCACCTCATCATCCGGCCGGCAGCACGCGCAAAAGCTTTCAGCGGCATGACCAGCACCTGGCCAAGACGCTGAGTATCGACCCCTACGGCCACGGCTCCACCACGGTCAAAGGCGGCGGCCGTGCCTACCGTGAGGTCACCGTCGCCGGCACCTTCGTCGTCTAGTACGTCAGCGCCCCGATCCTCGTCGTCACCACGGTCCGCATCGTCCACTGAGGCCGGCTGTGAGCGCGGTCAGGGCCATGGGGAACACGGTGATCAGCACCAGGGCTGGCATGCCCATCTTCGGCATCCGCACCGCCCACCCCCGACAACGCCGCCTCCCGGGTGTATTGGGCGGCCACCGCGAACATGAACCGCCAGCTCACCGCTCTCCCCGACCTGGCGCGACCTGGGGCTGGCCGTGTGAACGTCGCCGAACTCCTGCGGCAGCGCAGGCCGAACACGCCGGGCCGGTCGCGCTCGGAGCGGTGGACGGGCTGCATCGCGGCCTCGGTGGCCAGGCGATGAGCACCGGTGGGGCAACCGGCCCGCCGGGTCAGTCCGAACCGCGGTCGGTGATGGTGACCAGTGCGAGATGCCCGTCGACGTCGATGTCGTCGGCGTCCCCCTCGGCGAGCAGTGCGGCGTCCAGGCGGTCGAGGCGGATGGACTCCCGGCCGAGGGCGGCCGACCCTTTCAGGACCACTGCGAGCACGCACGTTCCGGCTTCCGGCCGCACCGCGACGCGGTCGCGCACGATCCGGACCCGCGCCGTCGCATCGGCGCGCCGCACCATGACGTTGAAGTCGACGATCGGGCCGCCGAGCAGCTCGCACTGCGTGTCGGAGTCACCGGAGAAGGCGAACGGCTCGTACGGGGCGGCCATCACGTGCGGGGTGCCGTCGACCGTCAGAGCCATGCCGGGGCCGTCGACGACGGTGATGGTCCTGTCCACGCCCTCGAAGACGGAGAACGGTCCGCTCTGCGCGACATCGGCGATGCTGACACGCCAGAGGAAATCGCCGGTCCCCGTTCCCTCGGGACGGGCGGCCACCTCGGTGGTGACACCTCCGCCGTTCTTCCACGGCGCGGGTGTTCTCTCCTGTGCCCGCAGAACCTGTAGTGCCATGTGCTTTCCTTCCGGATCGGCCGGCCGCAGAGCCGTTCCTCACGGCTCGGCGGCCCGGACAACAGGAGAGGGCCCCGCGGGTCGGGCTGCGAACCCGGACCTTGAGGCCCTCGCCCCCGCACCCTACGCGACGGCCTCGTCGAGGTCCGTGTCGAGCTTTTGGAGATCAGGGTGGCCGAGGAGTTCAGCCATCTCGTGCTCGCGCATCTTGGTCCGTACACGGCCCGCAGCTCCTCCGGGGGCACCCCGAACATCTCGGCCGGGTGGGCGGACTGCGGCGCTACGAGACCTCCTGCCGTAATGGGCTGACCGAGGGCATATAGGAAGGCGGTGGCAACGTCGACGGGCGAATAGTCCTGGGCGGAACAGAAGGCCATTCCCGGTAGGTGCATTTATGGCCGTTTCTGGGGTTCATTTTTGCATTCCTATTGCGCATTCTTGAATGACGCCTGATGTGCTGTCACGGCAATGACCAGGGGGGAGCCGCATGGCGATCGAGCTGCCGGATGAAGTGGTGACGTTCCTTCAGTTCATCGGGGTGAACTGGCCGAGCGTCAATGAGGACAAGGTCCGTGAATTCGCGTCCCATGTGCGGGACTTCGCGCAGAAGCTGGATGAGACGCACAAGGACTCGACGTCGACGATCCATCAGCTGGCCGAGGTGTATCAGGGGGCGTCGTACGAGGCGTTGCTGGCCAAGTGGGGGCAGTTGTCGGACGGGCATATGACGGAGCTGGTCAATGCCTGTCACACGGTGGCCACCGCGTTGGATGTCGCGGCGGACACGATCGTGGCGATGAAGGTGGAGGCGATCGGCGAGCTCATCGTGCTGGCCATTACGTTTGTGGCCGATCAGGCCGCTGCGGTGGCCACGTTGGGGATCGCGGAGGCGGCCGAGGTGTTGGTCATCGCGGCGGGTAAGAAGCTCATCAAATTCCTTGAGGATCAGCTGGAGCAGTACATCATCGGTCAGGTCATCGAGGCGGCGATCAATCCGTTGGTGGAGGTGGTCGGCAAGGCGGTGAGCGGCATGGTCTTCCAGGCCGCCGAGTCCGCGCTGGGTGTTTCCGGTGGGGGTGGGGGTGGTGCGGGGGAGAGTTTCTCCATCCATCCCGAGGAGTTGCACAAGCGTGCCGAGGTGTTGCGTGGGCATGCGCGGACGGTGGCGTCGCACGCCGCTGACTTCGAGTCGAAGGCTGCGGGAGTGAGCTTCGAATGAGCAACCGGATCGTCAAGGCGCTGGAGGACGGTGCCCAGAAGGTCGGCAAGACCATCGCCAAGGATGCGAGCAAGGCCGTCCAGGACCTGTACCACGATGCCGGGGGCCGGCTGAAGAAGGTCGCCACCAACCACGCCGAGAACGACGCCAAGCACGCCGGGGAGCTCGACAAGCTCCTCAAGGGCGGCAAGGGGGACATGCCGCGCGCCCCGCACGCCATGGGGGGCGGCGGACGTCGCGGACACGGTACGCCGACCCGCGGCCGTGGCCGCGATCAGGTGGGAAACCCACGCGAGGCCGGCCGGCCGCAGGAGTCCGTCTGTCCCGGTGGTGAGCCGGTTGACATGGCGACCGGGCGGATGTTCATCGACCAGATGGACGTGTCGCTGCCCGGCGCGCTGCCGCCGCTCTTCAGGCGGTCGTTCGAGTCCGGTTACCAGGCCGGGCGCTGGATGGGCCCGCGCTGGGTCTGCACCTTCGACGAGCGACTGGAATTCGACGGCGACGGTGTCGTCTACCTCAGCGCGGAGCGGACCGCGCAGGCATACCCGCACCCGACGCCCGACGAACCAGCCCAGGCGACGGCCGGCGCTCGTCTGGACCTGGAGTGCGACGGCCCGACGGGCGACTACACCCTCACCGACGTCACCACTGGCCTGGTCCGGGAATTCACCCGCCAGCCCGATGGCGAGACGGCCCTCCTGACCGGAATACGTGACCGGGCAGGCCACCGCGTCGAGTTCGCCTACGCTGCCGACGGCGCACCGCTGAGCATGACGCACTCCGGTGGCTACCGCATCCTGGTCAGCGTGGACGCCGGCCGCATCAGCGCGCTGCATCTGGCCGGAGCGGACGAGGACGGCCGCGATCTGCTGCTCACCAGGTACGGCTACACCGACGGGCACCTGACCGCCGTCTACAACTCCTCCGGGCGCCCACTGCTCTTCGCCAACGACGCCCAGGGCCGGATCCTTTCCTGGACGGACCGGAACGGCACCCGCTACCTCTATACCTACGACGATTCCAACCGGGTCGTGGAGGAAGGGTGCGCCGACGGCACGCTCAAGTTCCACTTCGAGTACGGCGACCCGGATCCGGACACCGGCGTCAAGGTCCACTCCGAGACCAACGCGCTCGGCCACACCACCCGGTACCAGGTCAACGAACACGCCCAGATCGTCGCTCAGACCGACCCGCTCGGGAACACCACGTATTTCGAACGGGACGAGTACGACAACCTGCTCTCCCAGACCGACCCCCTCGGCCGTACCACCAGGTTCGCCTACGACGACACCGGCAGCCTCATCTCCGTCACGCGCCCGGACGGCGAGCAGGCCACGGCTGCCTACTTCGGTGATGCGAGCCTGCCCACGCTGATCACACGTCCCGGCGGGCTGACCTGGCGGCAGACCTACGACGAGGCGGGCCGCCGCACCTCGCTCACCGACCCCACCGGGGCCACCACCCGCTACGGCTACGACGAGTCCGGGCATCTGGCCTTCGTGACCGACGCCCTCGGCCACTCCACGCGCATCCGGTGCAACGCCGCCGGCCTGCCCATCGAGGTCACCGACCGGGCCGGAGCCACCAGCAGGTACGAGCGCGACGCCTTCGGCCGGGTCGTCGCCATCACCGACCAACTGGGCGAGATCACCCGGCTGGCCTGGAGTACCGAGGGCAAGCTGACGTCGTACGCGGCGCCCGACGGAACCGTCGAGACCTGGACGTACGACGCCGAGGGCAATCTGCTCACCCACACCGACCGTCTCGGACAGACCAGCACCTTCGAGTACGCACCCTTCGCGACCCTCGCTGCCCGCACCGACCCGGACGGTACCCGTCTCACCTTCAGCCACGACGCTCATATGCAGCTCGTGGAGGTCACCAACGCCCTGGGACAGACCTGGAATTACACGTACGACCCCGCCGGCCAGCTCATATCGGAGAGCGACTTCAACGGCCGGACCGTTGGCTACCAACTGGACGCCTCCGGCCAGGTCATCTCGCGTACCAACCCGCTGGGACAGCGGATCCAGTACTCCTACGACGTACTCGGTCAGCTCGTGGCGAAGAACTCAGACGGGGCGATCACCAGCTACGCCTACGACAGCGCCGGGCACCTGATTCGGGCCGCCGGCCCGGACGCGGACCTGCTCCGCACGGTCGACGTCCTGGGCAACCTGATCAGCGAGACCGTCAACGGCCTCACCCTCACCCACACCCTCGATGCCCTCGGCCGGAGCACCGGACGCACCACCCCCAGCGGTCACACCAGCGCCTGGACCTACGACCGGGTCGGTCGCCGCACCTCCCTGGCCACCCCCGGTGGCAGGCTCGACTTCGCCTACGACGCGGCCGGGCGTGAAAAAGAGCGAAGCATCGGCGAACGTCTCACCCTGGCCAGCGCCTGGGACGCCGAGCATCGCCTCACCGGCCAGATCCTGAAGTCCGAGCAGTCGGTACTGCAACGCCGCGACTACACCTACCGGGCCGACGGTGCCCTCACCGGTGTGGAGGACCAGCTCAGCGGTGCCCGTACCTTCGCTCTCGACGCCGCCGGACGCGTCACCGCCGTCCACGCCGCCACCTGGACCGAGAACTACGCCTACGACCCGGCCGGCAACCTCACCTCCGCTGACTGGCCCGCCACCAGTGCCACCCAGGGTGCGGTCGGCACCCGCACGTACAGCGGCACCCAGCTCAGCACCGCCGGCCGCGTGCGCTACGAGTACGACACCACAGGCCGCATCACCCTGCGCCAGGTCACCCGCCTCTCGAAAAAGCCCGCAAGCTGGCACTACGCCTGGGACGCCGAAGACCGTCTCACCCACGTCATCACGCCCGACGGAACACACTGGCGCTACCTCTACGACCCCTTCGGCCGCCGGATCGCCAAGCACCGCCTGGCCGCGGACGGCGTCACCGTCGAAGAGCGGACCGACTTCACCTGGGACGGTTCAAAGCTCGTCGAGCAGACCACACACGCCCCGTACCTTCCCGGGCCCTACACCATGAGCTGGGACCACCGAGGACTTCATCCGCTCGCCCAGACCGAGACCATCACGACCCCCGCGACGGCCGACACCCCGCAGGACCAGATCGACCGCCGTTTCTTCGCGATCGTCACCGACCTCGTCGGCACCCCGACCGAACTCGTCGACACGGCCACCGACACCATCGCCTGGCGGGCCACGACGACCCTCTGGGGCGACACCACCTGGGCCACCGGCAACACCACCCAGACGCCGCTGCGCTTCCCCGGCCAGTACTTCGATCCCGAGACGGGCCTCCACTACAACCTCAACCGCTACTACGACCCCCAAACCGCCCGGTACACCAGCCCCGACCCGCTCGGCCTCAGTCCCGCGCCCAACCCCGACGCCTACGTCCACAACCCGCACACCTGGTGCGACCCCCTCGGCCTCATGGCGCAAAACCAGGTGAACCCGCTCAAAAAAGAGCTGATGGACCTGGCGAAACAGCGGAAGCAAAAGGTCATGGATGACCTCGCCGAGGACCAGAAGCCCCCCGGCGCCTACTCTGCGGGCAAGGACCGGACCACCGGTAAGGTCTATTACGGGGAGAGCGGCCCGGGCACCGGGCACGAGAAGGCCGTGAACGACGCACTGCCCGAGGAATCGCACCACAAAGATGGCCGCCCGGCGAATGTCTGTGCCGAACCGCGGATGTTCACCAACGCGATCAAGGACGGCGCAGACCCGAAGAACATCGACCTGGTGACCATCAACACAAAGGGAAAGAAATTCGGGATGTGCGACAACTGCAAGACATGGGTGCCCGGTTTCGGAGGAGAGGTCCTGACAGGATGAACAACACCCCTGACCGTCCAGCGGTGCAGCGGCTGCGAGCTGTCGTTGCGGACGAGGCGCGACTTGAGGCCGGTCCGCTGGACATCGAGGATGTCTGCCGTCAATACGCCGAAGAGGGCTATGAAGTCACCTCCCGCCTCCGGGACTTCCTGGCCGACTACGGGGAGCTCACCGTGACTTGGATGTGGCGGCAGCGCGAAGTCGAGCTCACGACCTCGGTGGAGAGGACCCTGGAAGCCACGCACGCCATCCCAAGGAACGTGCGCATCGACGCGAAGCGCATCGGCCAGTCCCTCGTGCTGATCGGTACGGCCTGGGATACCGAAGACGTGGTGCTGCTGGCCGAGAACGATGACATCTTCATCTCCGGCGACGCCGGGATCCAGCGGATCGCCAACGGCTTCGAGAACGCCATCCGCGCCATCGGAACAGACAGCTGGGACAAAACCTTCTTCTGAGTCACATGTCGTCGCATCCAGCGCCGGCGAGCCGGACGGCCTGGACGTCATGACGGCGAAGCCGCTGGCGATGCGGATCAGCCTGACTACGCGACTTCGCTGATGTGCCGTCAGCTCTACTGAAGGCCCCCTCAGGTCACGTCGTCTCACCGTCGGCGCGGTCGTCGTCAGCGTCCGGCTGCGCGGGCAGGGCCTGGCTGGCGGACACCGATTCCACTTCGCCGATGTCGTGCGGCGTGAGGTCGAGGTCGGAGATCTCGCCGTCGCCGGGCCCCTCTGCTTCTCTTCGGGTCTTGCGCCGGTCATTGAGAAGCGAAAAGACAACGGCGGCGAAATAGAACCCCCAGATCGGCGCGGCCAGCGCCAGCATGGTCAGCGGGTCCGTGCTCGGCGTCGCCGCAGCCGAAAAGACTGTGATCCCCATGATCATGCCGCGCCACCAACCGAGCATCCGCCGGCCGGACAGCACTCCGGTGAGGTTCAGCATCACCAGCAGCAGCGGCATCTCGAAGGAGAGACCAAAGACGACGACCATGCGGGTAATGAGGTCGAGCAGATCGTCCAACGGCAGCAGGTTGTCCACCCCGTGCGGGGTGAAGCCGATCAACACCTTTGCGGTCGTGGGCAGCAGCTTGTAGGCGACGAAGGCGCCGCCGAAGAACAGCGGGACGCCGGCGCCGACGAACGCGTAGGCGTATCTCTGCTCGTGCTTGTGCAGGCCGGGGGCAACGAACGCCCACAGCTGGTACAGCCATACTGGCGAGGCCAGCACGACGCCGGCCATCAGGGACACCTTCAGCGTCAGGGTGAAGGGCGCGAGCAGACCGCTGATCGTGATCCGCGCGCAGGTGGTGTCCGCGGTCTGCTTGGCCAGATCGGCGAAGGACGTCGGGCAGCCGACCGAGTCCAGTACCGGCCTGGTGAAGAAGTTGACGATTCCCTTGTAGTAGAAGGCCGCGGCGATCGTGACGACCAGGATGGCAAGGACGGCCTTGGCGAGCCGGTTGCGGAGCTCACGAAGATGCTCCGCGAGCGGCATCCGCCCCTCGGGATCCTTCTCCTTGTTGCAGGCCGACTGGGACACGCCACGTCCTCATCTCGTGCGGCGGACCGGAGACTACCGGCCCTGCGTTAGTACTTGATCGTCTCCGTCACCCGGTGGGGCGCGGGCTCGCCACGGCGCCGGTTGCGGCCGGTAGCGCGTCCAGGAGGCAGTTGGTCCAGTTCGGCACCACTTACTGCGAGCTGATCTGCGGCGATGGGACAGGAGCGCGCAGGACCGGGCTCAGCCTCCGTGGCTGGTAGTGCTGTCCGTGGGCGCGGTGCGGGCGGTGGCGGTGTCTCCGGGAGCGCCCGAGATCGTCCGCTGTTCCGGTGCAGGCTCGGGCTCGGGGCGTGGCTCGTTTGCGGCGCCGTCGTCCTTCATGGCCTTGGTCTCGCTTTTGAGGATCCGCATGGACTTGCCCAGTGCCCGGGCCGCGTCGGGGAGTTTCTTCGAGCCGAAGATCAAAACCACCACCGCGACCAGGATCAGCAGGTGCCAGGGCTCCAGCGCATTGTGGAACATCGTCACACCACCTCTTCGAACGCGTCGGCCTTCATACCGGCCTCGGCGATCCGTGCCACTTGTTCCTGCGCGGCAGCGGTGGGAGCGGGAGCGCCCGCGGTGCATCGCGTCTTGCCGCCCCGAGCACGCCCCCATCGCTCTCCGGGCGCGCGCAGAGCCTGGGACGCCGTCCAAAGAGGCGTCCCGCCCACGACCGGGACATCACGCTGCTGGACGCGGTCGATGTCCACGACCCGGCAGGGCTCTGCACCGACGGATGGTCGGCACTCGTCGTCGCAGAGGGGGATCCGCAGGAGGTGGCCGGGCAGGCCGGCGTCCGTGCCCACGCCCGCGGTCTCGTGCGCGGGCGCCTGGGAGGAGGTTTCCCGGTGCACTTGGCACGGCGGTTTCACCGGTGTCCGCCGCCCGCGCCATCGGGAGATTCCCACGGCGTCGTCCAGCCAGGCATTGCCAGTGCATTCGTCGCCCGTCGCCGCCGCAACCGCGGGGAGCTCGACCGGCAACGAGCATACGGCGAGGCGCAGTTCGCCACCTGTGACATGCATGGCCACCTGCGCCGGCTGCCCGGCCCGCGGAGTGTGCGGGGGCGCTTGGGCCGGATGGAGGCCCAGCCGCTGCCCCTGGGAGCAACCACGTTGGGGCACCTGGAACAGTCGATGGGTCTTCGCGTTCGACCACGGTGCGTTCATCGGCTTTCCCCGGAGTGACCGTTCCTGTCGCCGACTGGCGCGATGTTCACGCGTGACTGTCGGGCGTGGAAGGCGAAGCGAGTGGAGTTGGCCGGCTGCTGCGGGGGCGTGCCGGGTGTCGATGTCCTTGCGGGGCATGGCTCCTTCTTCCTGTCGGTCGGGGTCGATTCAGATCCCGGGGCGCCCGGCGGCCGTCCAGGCGGCGTACTCCTGGCGGACGTAGCGGCGGCGGCTGGGGGCGAGCGTGATCGCGTCGGGGTGGTGCGGGCCGGCCACCAGGTCGGGATGGCGGCGGTCGTGCAGGACGAGTTGTTCGGCGGTTTCTGCGGCGGCTGCGACCGGGCCGGGGCCGGGGTCGTCCAGGGCCATCCGGTCCATGAGGGCGGCCTGGCGTAGCCGCCAGGCACGTTCGGCGGCCGTCGCATCGACTGGGGGGCCGGTGACGGATCTGGCCTGGCGGCCGTCGCGTTCAGCCCCGAGAGCGAGCACTTGGTGCATCTCGCGGCGCAGGTCTGGCGCATTCACGTACGCCTCGTGCGGGGGCGGGGCGCTGATGCCCTCGCCGCTGTTCGGGGTGGCGTTCACGCTCACACCTCCGCCGGTACGTAGGGGCTGGCGCCGCAGCGTTGACACAGCACCGTGTCGTGGCCGGGGCCGCCGTGATCAAGGGCCGATGGGTGTGCCGCGGACCGCCTGGGCACCTGGGGCCGGGCTCGGGCAGCCGTCGATGGGGCACGGCTTGTGGGTCGCGCAGGCCCACTCGGCGGGTCGTCGGGGGACCCGGTATCGCAGCCGCCCCCGGTGACCCGTCGCTGTGCGGCAGTGCCGGGCCCGGTAGGGGGTCGCAGCTCATGCGGAACGTCCGGCCCGGTCATGGCGAGCACCTCAGGCAGGCGCGCACCTCGCGGCCGCTGCGTGTCTGGTGGACTTCGGTCGACTGGGCGAGGTACTGGACGATGCCGGTGCCGCGGCCGTGTTCGTCGGGGGCGATGTCGGGGCGATGGTGTTCCACGGTCGTGCCGGAGTCAGTGACCACAATGTGCAGAGTGCCGTGGTCGAGGACGAGCAGCAGGGTCATGCGCTCGTGGCCGTACTGCGCGGCGTTGGCGGCGAGTTCGTCGACGATGAGAACGGCGGAGTCCCGCTCCCTTGCGGGCACTTTCCAGGTCTCCAGCAGATCGGCCGCGAAGTGACGAGCGGCGGAGACGTGCGCCTCCTGCGCGGGCAGGGTGAGCAGCGCCTGGTGGCGGCAGGGCTGGCCGAGCGGTGAACTCGGGCTGGGGGAATCGGTCACATACATGGTCTTCTGGCTCTTCTGTGGATGTGCGAGGGCCGGAGCGGGGGAGACCGCCAACAACTTCGGGACGGTCGGTAGGCGAGATCCTGCATGGGCGCGCTCATTGAGTTCCACGGGCGACGCGCGCCAAACGGTTCGAGTGATTCGCCCCTTTTATTCGACTTCTCGTGAGTCATGTCGATGCCAGCCGCCTGGCTGGACTCACTCGCCTCTGCCAGAGCTCGATGCCGTACTCGGCCGGACCAGGCACCGACAGCCCGGTCTCCTCGCCCGTGGTCTTCCGGACGGCCTTGCGGGAACCTCACGCCGTAGAGCCGGACGAACCTCCCTGCCCTCACCTCGGCTTGGTCGCGACACTCGGCGTGCAGACATCCTGGATCCTCTTCTCCGGGCTGCACGGACTTCGGAGGAAAGGAGAGTTGAGGCCGCCGGTCGATTGACGAACCGCATACCGCTGTTCGCGCGGGGGAGATCGAGGCCGCCGCCGCGCTCATCCGCCGGGTGCCTTGTTGGACGAACTCGCCGATCCTGGAGCCGTGCGGCGTGGTGGCATCGGTCGACGACGGTGATCACGAGCGTGCCTGTGCAGCCGATGTCACGAGCACAAGCCTTCTCGACGGCCATCGGCCGGACGTGCTCAGCGCGCTCCTCCAGCCTGGTCCACCGGTCTTGAGGTGGCGCGCTTCTTGTCGACTGGTCAGCCCCCTCTCCGCCCGCGGCACGGCTCTTCGGTGGCGACGTCTTCTTGGCCTCTTGTGCCGCCGTGCGCTCACACCCGACAGCTGTGGTCGCGTCACGCCCGGATTGTGACCAGCTTCTGACCGTTGCCTGCGTGGATCTCGAAGTGCTCGATGGCTCCCGGGGACATGGCAACCGCCCCTGGGATTGTGGTGCCGGGAGGGTACGTGCCTGCCCGCCAGGTAGCGACGTCCGTCCTGGCTCCGCCGGGCCCGACCGCCTGCAGTCGGCAGGTGATTCCGGCGGGTGCCCCCTTGGCGGAGACCTGCACGACACTGCCCCAGGCGGAGGGCGAGACCTTCACCGAGGCGGAGACGCCGGTGGCGGGATCGCTTCCGGAGAAGGTGCGCCAGGCAGTCGGCGCGGTCGGCCCAGGCGGAGTCGCCTGACTACCCACGGATCCGATAGCCGCCAACCAAGTGCCGCCGACCGCCGCCGCGAGGAACGTCAGCGAGGCGGCAGCGCCGGCCAGTTGCAGACGCCAGGTCCTGCGGCGCCGGGACGCGGCCTGCTGGATGAGCCTCTCCAGCACACCCCCCTCTGGCGCCTGCGACACCGCGGGCGCGGCGGGCCGTTCGGGCAGGGAGCCCTGCGCGCCTTCGGCTGCCCGTGCCACCAGCCGGTCGGCCAGGTCCCCGTCGGCCGTCGGCACTCTCTGGCCTGAGGCTTCGGCTTCGGTCACCGTCGCCATCAGCGCAGACAATCCCGCCAGCTGGGCGTGTTCGGCCTGGCATGCGGCGCATTCCGAGAGGTGGACGCGCACCCGTTCCATTTCCGCCGGGGGCAGCGTGCTCAGGACGTATCCTCCCAGCGCCAGCCTGAGGGCGTCGTGCTCCGCACTCATGGTCGCCACCTCCTGCCCGCCGCGGTCACGGCTCGAGCCCCCGTTCCTGCAGCGCCAGCCGCAGGGCGTGCAGGGCGTAGTACGTCCGCGACTTCACGGTGCCCAGCGGGATGCCCAGCACCTGCGCGGCCTCCACCATGGTCCGGCCACGGTAGTAGGTCTCCAGCAGGACGGCGCGGTGGTCCGGGGACAGCGACCGGACCGCGTCGGCAACCGCCCAGCTCTGCAGTGCCTGCTCGATCTCGTCCTCGCCGGGTTTCTGCTCGGCGGCTCGCTCCAGCACCTCGCCGCTGGCCTCGGTCGGCCTGGCCTGCCGGGCCCGGTGGGCGTCGATGACCAGGTGCCGGGCGACCGTACACAGCCATGCCCGGGCCGGGCCGCGTGCGGGGTCGAACGCGGCGGGATGCTGCCACGCTCGCAGCATGGTCTCCTGCACCACGTCCTCCGCCCATTGCCAATCTCCTGAGGTCAGTCGCAGCACGTAGTGGAACAGGGCTCCTGCGTGCTCCGCGTACAGAGTGCGCAGCAGTTCCTCATCTGCGGTCGAAAGGGTCCCTTTACCAGAGACACGGTGCGCGGAGCGATCCGGATCGGTCCTTGGACCACGCTTTCGGGAACTCCAGGGCATAAGCCGATCATCGCGTAAATGTGCCGCTTTGTCCTGTAACGCATGGCGCAGTACAGGTGACACTCTGCGAGCGCCGTGGGCGATACGTCCCTGCCAGGCATTGCGGCACCACAAGGACCCAGTGTGCGCGGTCCCAGGAGGCCAGCTGATCCGCGGCAATACCAAGAGGTCTCACAAAAACTGCATATCTACCGAACCGTGGGAACCCCGCCGTCCGTGGAGCCGGACAAGAGCCGACTTACGCGCAATTCCTCATCGATTCCCCAAGCGGCAAAGGATGGACCAGGAGGTGACCGAAAAACACCACGCGACGCACGCACTCCTGGCGCCTGCCACGCTCGCCCCGGCCGCGTGCATCGAAGTCGGCGCCTCGGCCGGTGCTCGATCGCTGGGTCTGTAAGGGACCCGCGCCCATGAATACGGCATCCACACACATCCCTGCGGTTGCGTCCGGCCGGACCAGTCCCCGCCTCCGCCTGATCAGTGAGGAACGGACACCATGTACCTGAACTTTCGCACACCAGGCCGTCGATCACGGACTGCGGCCGGGCTGGCCGTCGCCACCATCGCCACTGCCGGCACGCTGGGGCTCCTCAGCTCATGCGGCCAGTCGTTGCATTCCTCGTCCACCGGAGCCGGCGCCATCACACCCGGACCGGGTCAGCACCAGACGGCAGGCATGCCCGGAGCCACGGGGCCGGGGCACACGACAGGCCCCGCGTCCGGCGCCTCGCCGATGCCCGGCATGAGCATGCCCACGACTCCCTCGAGCACGGGCGCGCCAGCCGCACCGGTGACCGGGACCGCCGTGGCGATCAAGAACTTCGCCTTCTCCCCGGCCACGCTGAAGATCAAAGTGGGCACGACGGTGACCTGGACCAATCAGGACACCGACGCCCACACCGTCACCAGCGCCGGATCGGGCGGCCCGTTGCATTCTGCCGCCCTGGCCACCCACGCCACCTACAGCTACACGTTCACCAAGCCCGGCACCTACGCCTACCTCTGCACCATCCATCCGTTCATGACCGGCACCGTGGAGGTGACGTGATGACCGACTACTACGACAGTCACGACGGGGCATCGGCCGGAGACGCGGGTCAGCCCGATGCCGAGCATGGCATGAGTCGGCGTCAACTCCTCCGGCATACAGGATGGTTCGGCGGCGCGGTGGTGCTGACCGTGGTCAGTGGAGAGGTGATCAGCCACATCGCGGACTCCCGGGGCACCAACGCGGGGGCCGCCGCCGGGGCCGTTGCGACTGGAAGCGGCGCGCTGCGGTTCGTGCAGGTCTCCGACAGCCATATCGGATTCCGGGGTCCGGCGAACCTGAACGTGGTCGGCTCGTTCACCGAAGCGATCAACCAGGTCAACTCGCTCGGATTCAGACCGGACTTCGTCATGCACAGCGGCGACCTGACCCACCTGTCCACGGCCGGGCAGTTCGACCAAGTCAAGCAGCTGATGGCCGGAATGAAGACAGACCGCATCTTCACCGTGCCGGGCGAGCACGACTCCATCGGCGATGCAGGCCGCGCCTACCGGCGGACCTTCGGCATGGGCACGCTCGGCGATGGCTGGTACAGCTTCGACACCCACGGCGTGCACTTCATCGCCCTGGTCAACACCCTGAGCCTGGAGAAGCTCGGCCACCTCGGCAACGAACAGATCGACTTCGTTCGCAAGGACATCGCCGGACTGTCGTCGGACACCCCCATCGTGGTCTTCAGCCACATCCCACTGTTCGCCATGTACCCGCAGTGGGGCTGGAGCACCGACGACGCCCTCAAGGTCATCGCCCTCCTGCGCCGCTTCTCCTCCGTCACCTGTCTCAACGGGCACGTCCACCAGCTGTTCACCAAGACAGACGGCAACATCACCTTCCATTCCGCCACCACCACCGCCTACCCCCTGCCCAAACCGGGCCGCGCCCCCGCCCCCACCCCGCAAGTCGTCCCTGCCCGGCAGCTCAAAGACGCACTCGGCATCCGCAGCGTCGGCTACCGCCAAGGCGACCGCGAACTGGCCATCAAGGATCAGAGGTTGGCATGAACTCCCGAAGATTCCTCGCCCCCACCCTGCGGTCGGCGACCGCCGCAACTCTCGCTGCCAGCGGATACATCCACGCCCAGCTCTACATCGACGGGTACCGCTTCATCCACATCATCGGCCCCCTGTTCCTGCTCCAGGCCAGCGCTTCCTTCGCCCTCGCCGCCCTGCTGCTGGTCGGGACACCACCCCTGCTGCTGCGGACCGCCGCGGCAGTTGTCGCCCTCGGCGCCCTCGGCGCCCTCGGCGGCTTCACCGCTTCGCGTACCGTAGGCGTGTTCGGATTCACCGAGCACGGTCTGCAGCCCGAGCCGCAAGCCGTCCTCAGTCTCCTCGCCGAAACCGGCACGCTGCTGCTCCTCGCCATCTGGCAGGTGACCGTGACCAGACAACCCCGCGCTGCCCGACCGCCCGTCAGGACACCCAACTGGGCCACCACCCGCACACCACCCAACTGAACCACCACCACGAAGCCGCCCAGGATGCCTGCGTCCCGGCTCGGGGTGCGGCGGGACCGGCAAAGCCACACATCGCCGCACGGGCTACCACGGCAGAACGAGATGGCAGCGCAGGGCGATCGTGCGGGCGCTCACCGGCTGCCTGGATTTCGTGTCGGCCCAGGCACTGCACGCCCTGCTGCCTGCCGTAGCCGCCTCGCTCGGACTGACCACCGACCACTCGCTACCACGCTGCGCGAGCCGCAGGCGGACAGCGATGTGGATGCGGTACGCGAACAGACAGGCCGGCAGGGCGCACCGGCTGCGTCCCGCCGACCGGCACCGCCACCCCCAGCCGTGCCGCGGCTGCAGCACACCCCGCCCGCGGACACCGACATCGTCGAGAGGCGGGCCAGTCGCAACGCTCGCGACATCGGCTTCGCCGCCGAACACACCGTCGACCGCACCGGCGCTCTCTGCGCCGCCCGCCCTCATTCCGGAACCAAGGAGTACCCCCATGCACCTGGAACCGCGCCCAGGAATCGCCTGGCCGAGCCCGCACCTCCGCGAACTGAAGGATGCCGTACGCGCCCTGCTCGGCCTGGACGACGACACCGCCGTCATCATCCGCCAACTCATCTGTGGCCAAGTCGGCTACCCACGGCTGGAAACCGTCGTCGAGGTGCTGCCCATGGACGGCAAGGCCCATCGCTGGACGCTCCACCGCCCCGCTGAGCAGATCACCGAGAACGAGCTACGGGCCAGCCTGCTTCACCACCGACCGATCTGACCGGAACCTGACCTGACTGCCCCTGAATCCCGAGGCTGCGCGACGAGCGCCTTGCGGTCACCGCACTGACCGGCGTCCGAGGCTTCGGAAACACCACCCCTCAACCTCATGCCCATCAGGACGAGTTCAGCGAGGACGAGGTCGCCGCGAACCCAGTCGCCGTCGTGCTGGACGGCCAACGCCGCCAGGAGGGTCAGACCGGCGGTGGTGCTCAGCCGCCACAGCCGCTCCAGCTCATCCGCCGCGCAGCCCCGCTCTACCGCTGGGACAACCGCCCCACCACGCGCAGGCTCAAGTACCACCCACTGACCCGCCCCCCAGGCTGCAGTACCAGCGATCACGGGGCGCCGATGATCAGGCCGGCCCTGGTGAGGTAGCCATCGATTCGGGTTGGGTCGGTGCTGGATCTCCGGCGGCGTCCACCGCGTGACGCCGAAGTGTGAGCGGCGTGCAGATCAGCGTGCAGACACCGAGCAGTCCAGCTGTCACGGCGAAGGCTGTTGGTGAACCGGAGCGGTCGACGAGGACACCGCCGACGGCCGTCCCCATTGCTGCCCCCAGGTTGTAGGCGGTGTTGATCCACGCGCCGGCTTCGGTGCGTGAGCCCTCGGGGACGAGCCTGTCGACGCGTTGGTAGGCCGTGATCAGGAGGACGTCGGTGCATGCTCCGGCAAGCAGCAGGGCGATGCCTGCGGCTGGTACGGAGTACACCAACGCGGGGAGGGCGTAGCAGACGCTGGAGGAGGCGGCCAGTACCAGTGGTCTGCGTGCGACGGCGCCGCGCCAGCGGCGGCGGCCGTACACCAGGCCGCCGAGTACGCCACCGACTGCGAATAGGGTGGTCAGCACCCCGGCCACCAGCGTTCCCCAGGCAGCGAGAACCGCCACCTCGAAGAGGCTTAGAGCATCTGCGACAGCCAGCGTGAGCAACAGCAGCGGTGCGAACCCTGCGGCTCGCAGGGGGCTTCGAGGACGAGCGGCGGGCGAGCCCACACGCACGCTCGCAGGGGTCCGACGCAAGCCCGTCGCCAGCAGGCCGAAGCCGGTGATGACCAGTGCCGCGCACACCGTGAGCACGGCCGGTGCGGAGGAGGCGGCGATGAGGAGTCCACCGAGGACGGGACCGAGCGCGAAGACGGTGGACTCCGCTGCCGTATCCAGGCTCAACGCACACTGATGCTGCGCCTCGTCCGTCGTCAGCTTGCCCCACAGTGTCCGCATCAGCGGGCCGACCGGGGGCGAGCACGCCCCCGCCAGTACGGCGAGGGAGACCGTGAGTAGGGCTGGCACGTGGGCGGCGCAGGCGGCGGCCAGTGCGGACAGAAGTAGGGCATAGCAGACGGCCAGGAGCATCAGCGCGGCGTCATGACGCTCGACCAGTCGGGCCCTGACGGGTCCGAGTACGGCGGCGACCAGTCCGAACAAACCCGTGGCCGCACCGGCCACGGCGTAGGAGCTGGTGCCCTCCCGCAGCGAGAGCAACAGTGGGAGGCCGAGCAGTCCGTAGCAGAGCCGCGCGAGCATAGCGGCGGCGAACAGGCTGCGGGCATGGGGCAGCATGAGGACGGCGCGATAGGACGCACCGCCCCTGTCAGGGCTTGGCATAAGGCTCTCCGAAGTGGGCGTGCCGGCGCCTGGCCATGGCCTCGTCCGGTCACGCGCGGGCATGACGGATCAGCGTTCCGCCCCTCCGGCCAACACTCGTCACGAGGAGTCGGCGCGGGAGCGGACAGGCGATCTGTCAGTGCGGATCGGAGGTATGCATAAGCGGCAGAGTAACCGTCTCCGACATCCGCACACCAGCCATTTCAGCCCCGCCCAGGACCCAGGTCGACGTCAACTTCCTTCCTGAGCAAGTAACTACTTCGCCCCGACCACAACGGCCGTGACGCTCCGTGAGCTCATCTCCTTTGCGCCCGTTCGCCCGCTGCCTCAACCTCGCCACCACCCGCCGCATCCTGAAACGCCTACTGCCGGGCGGTCTTTGAGGCCGCGCAGAGAGGCGGCGGGCGGGGCCGGCCGCCAGCCGAGACGGGCACAGGTTCCGTGACCACCGTGCTTCATGCTGGAGACCGTCTCTTCCGGTACGCCCTATGCGCGGTCGGCGCGTTCCACGAGTCCCTGGATGCCGTCGAGTACGCAGGTGAGGCCGAAGGCGAGGGGGTCGTCATCGGTGGGGATGAAGGCTCCTTCGGTGACGGCCCGGGTGAGGGCTGGGAATCGGTCGGCGTGCGCGGTGAGTTGGTGGGTGGTGAGGCGGTCCCACTCCTCGTTGCCCTCCTCGGTGGTGTCGAGTGTCTCCTGGGTGAGGTTGCGTACGAGGCTCACGACGAGGATGGCGGCGTCGTGACGCTGGCGGGCGGAGAGCCGGGTCGGTTCGAGGGCAGCCAGGACCGTGTCCAGCCAGGCCACTTGGTGCGGACCCATGGCCTGTCGTCGTAGTCCCGTCGCGGTCAGGATCCAGGGGTGGGCGCGGTAGACATCCCAGCAGGCGCGCGCCCAGGCTTCCAGACGGGTGCGCCAGCCGCCCGGGATGCTGTCCAGGTCGGGTGGATCGCTGAGCACCGTGTCGACCATCAGGTCGATGAGGTCGGGCTTGCCGGGGACGTAGCGGTAGAGGGCCATTGTGGTGACGTCGAGCATCTCGGCCACCCGCTGCATGGAAAGCGCCTCGAGACCTTCGGAGTCGGCGATCTCGATGCCGCGGCGGGCCACTTCGGCGGGCGAGAACTTCGGCTTCGGCCCTCGACGGGGCGCCACCTTCGCCGCCCCTGTCGCCGGGCTCCTCGCGCGCCGCGCGATCGTCCGCTCCCGGAACGCCCACCGGCTGCGCATCACCAACGGCCACGGCATCGACGAGCGGTCCTACGTACGGATTGGCGGACTCGACCAGTGGCTCTCCATCCGAGGCGAGGACCGCACCAACCCCGTCGTGGTGGAAGTGCACGGCGGCCCCGGCTCGTCCAACTCGATCCTGGCCAACGTCTCCCGCGACTGGGAACGGCACGTCACCCTGGTGCGC
The DNA here is from genome assembly GCF_050471125.1 of Streptomyces sp. RGM 3693. Taxonomy (NCBI): domain Bacteria; kingdom Bacillati; phylum Actinomycetota; class Actinomycetes; order Kitasatosporales; family Streptomycetaceae; genus Streptomyces; species Streptomyces sp. RGM 3693. The sequence continues at coordinate 325,907 of NZ_JBMPPQ010000003.1, read as the reverse complement.
TGGGACATGCGCGGCACCGGAAAGACCCTGCGCCGCTCCGGCGCGGACGGTCAGGGCGAGATGACATTCGACCGGCTGGTCCAGGACGCCGTCGAGGTGGTGGAGCAGGTAAGGGCGCACCTCGGTGTACAGCGGGTCGTCCTGCTGGGATGCTCCTTCGGTAGCGCCATAGCAATGCGCATCGCGCGCAGCCACCCCGAACTCGTCAGCGTGTATATCGGGACCGACCAGAAGATCTTCGACGGCGGCCGGGACACCTCCGACTACTACGCCGCGCTGGACCGCATCGAGCAAGCAGGCAAGAAGAAGGAGCTGGCCGCGGTACGGGACATGGGCCCAGACCGGTGGGCCTGGAGCGCCGAGCAGTTCAGCCACTTCAGCCGCTTCGCTTCCGCCACCGACCCGCACACCTTCGCCGCGATGAAGTCCCTGGTGATGAAGTCACTGTGGTACTCGCCGCTGCACTCCCTGCGAGAGATCATCACCTTGATGTGGTGGCGCACGAACTGTCTCCAGGGGGAGGGTCACACAGCCGGGCTGGGGCTCGGGCCGAGGGGCGGAGTGCCCCGGCCTGCGGAAGCCAGTATGGCGGCGCCGGCGGGGTCGGCGGCCAGAGCCTCCTCGAAGCCGTTCTTCGGCAGCACCTTGTTCCTGGCGAGGGTGACTCCGCTCGGCGGGGTGTCGGCCTCGGCGGGGTGGTCGTCCCAGAAGTTGTCGAGGAAGGCCACGTTCTCCAGTGGGGGCGTCACCCGCAGCACGATCGGGGTGTCACTGCGGTGGACGACGTTGCCCTGCACGGTCACCCAGGCGGCTCCGTAGTCGGTGTAGAGGCCGAAGTTGTAGGGGGTGACGGTGTCGCGGATGACATTTCCGCGTACCAGGGTGCCGTCAGCATAGGAGGTCCCCTGTCGGCCGTTGAGGTAGATGCCGCCGCCGTCGGCCAGCACCGTCATGGTGTGGTGGATGAGGTTCTCGATGATCTGGACCCGGGCGGCCTGACTGCCGCCGGTGACGACGATCCCGCTGTAGGGCACGTCGTGGATCTCGTTGTGAGCCACCGTCACCTCGCGCGCGTCCATCACCCAGAGCGCGGGTGAGCCGTGGTACTCGCGGCCGATGCGGTGGATCAGGTTCTGCTGAATCCGGGTACCGGTGCCGGAGGCGACAGTCACGGCGCTTCCGGAGACGTCCTCGATCTGGTTGCCGACGATCGCGTTGTCGTGGCCCGGGCCGGCGAAGCCGATCGCCCCGGCGCCGAGCCGGGTGAACCTGTTGTCGTGAAGTGAGACCCGCACGGCGGCAGTGAACTCGACGTTGGCCGGCAGGAAACGGGGTTCTGTCGGGATCGTCAAATGGGCTTTTCCTTCGGCAAGTTCGACCTTCTGCAGCTCCCCGCCGCTGTAGTAGGTGTTGGCGAAGAAGTGCAGGAACCCGTGGGGTCCGTCCGGTTCGGTCCAGCCGGCGTGGGAGAAGGTCAGGCCACGCAGCGTCACATCGTGCAGCGGATTCCCCTCGGTCCCCTGGCCGACGACGAGCTTCTCCAGGACCGGGGCGATGATCTCGGCTTCGTCCGGGTTCTCCCCGGGCAGTGGCCGGTAGTGCAGGACGTGGCGCCCGGGGGTGCGCCGGTCGAGGACGAAGGTGCCCGGCTCGGTCAGGAAGCTCACGCTGTTCTCCGCCGAACTCGGCCGGGCCAGGCCGTCCCACTGTGTGTCCCGGCGGCTTTCGGGGCTCTCCGGCTCGTCACCGGCCCAGGTGGCGGTGTAGAGCTCACGCGCCCAGGTGAAGGCGGGCTGGACGAGGGTGATGGTCGTGGATCGCGTGTCGCCGGTGATCTCGGCGACCCGGCAGCGGGCCTCCGACCACGGGTACACCCACGGGAAGACGAACTCGATGCTCGTCGGGTCCTGCCAGCTCTGCGGATCCGTACTGTCCGTGACGTAACCGGTCTCAGTTTTCGTCACGTTTCCCGGGATGCCGGGGCTGAGCGAGGCCCTGGGCGCTCGGCGGCCGTTCACGTACAGCTGCCGGGTTTCCAACGAACCCACCTCGGCCTGCCAGGCGCCGTCCACCTCGCCGGGATGCCACCCGGTGATCACACGGCCGCCACTGACAACGACCTCCTCCTGTCGGGGAGTTCCGTAGCCGTAGGCCTGGTAGACGACCTGGTGGCCGTTCTCGCCCGAGTCTCCTGCGTCGGCGTCCAGGGCGAAGGGGGCTGCCAGGAAGTATGTTCCGGTACGGAGGTTGACCACGAGGTCGGCGTGGAGTGACGCGGTGCGGGCGCGGACGGCCCGCTGTGCGGCGGGCAGGGTGGCGAACGGCTGGTCGAGCGTGCCCGGCCAGGAATCGTGACCCCAAGGTGCGACGTAGAGCTGGTCGGGCTGTTCGTTGAGCATGGCTGTGCCTTCCCCCGAGTAGGTTTATGCCGTACACGGCTGCGTACACCATAAACGCCAGGCTAGGGTGGAGGTCAAGGATGGGAAGGTGACTGAGCATGACCGACGAGAACGCGGCGGCGGACCCTGGACGGACTGTCGAACTGCTCTGGGGCGCCAAGGCGAGCCACGGTAGAACAGGGCTGAACCTGGCTGCGATCGTCGCGTCGGCGATCGAGGTCGCCGACGCCGAAGGGCTGCCTGCGCTGTCCATGCGGCAGGTGGCCGAGCGGCTGGGCTTCACAACGATGTCGCTATACCGGCATGTGCCTGGCAAGGCGGAGCTGATCGAGCTGATGAGAGACGCCGTGGTCGGTGAACTCCACGTGGCCTCACCCGACGGCCCCGAGCCCGAGGGTGGCGACTGGCGCAGCGGCATGGAGGCGTGGGCCCGCGCGCACTGGGCCCTGCACCTGCGGCATCCGTGGCTTGTGCACACCGCCGGCAGTCGCCGTTTGCCCGGTCCGAACATCATGGCCGACTACGACCGCGCGCTGCGGATCGCCGAGGGGACGGGGTTGCAGGCTTCCGAGGTGGTCGCCGTGGTCTCACTGGTCGGCGGATTCGTGAAAACCGCCGCCCGGCAGGTCCATGAAGTCCTCAGCGAAGAACGGGATTCCGGCGTCTCGAACGCGCAGTGGTGGCGCAGCCGGGAGGAACTGGTCGAGCGCATGAGCCCGTACCCCGCGCTCGGTCGCCTGTGGCAGGCCGGTGGCTTCGACGAGCCTGAGGACCCCTTCGACTTCGGTCTGGCTCGCACTCTCGACGGCGTTGAACTGCTCATCCGGCGCCGACGTGATGAAAAATGTGACGTAACGGCGTTGCAGTCCCATGCAGGGCAGTGCGCGGTCTGCGGCGCCGAGTTCGACGGGGCGCGCCGCGGGCGTCCACGAGACTACTGCTCCCGCGCCTGCCAGCAACGGGCCTACCGGCAGCGCCGATCGGCGACCTCGGCATCCGACGGTTCTGGGGCACCTGTCAGTTCTGCTGGTAACGCCCTCTAGAAGATGGGCAGGTGGGCGGCCGGTCATGGCCGGCGTCGAGGGCGAGTGTCCCAGCGGTGGGTGGTCCAGGCTCGGCGGGATGAGGCTGCGGACGGCGATGATCGTGTCGGTAAGGTCGAAGAAGGCTTCGATGATGCTGCTTCGTCGTTCGTAGCAGCGTGCGAGTCGGTGTCCCACGCGAACCACCTGCCCGCCTGACCAACGGGCGGCACCAGGGTGCTCAGGCGAGGCTGCCCCTCCTGAGCACCCGGCCAGTTGAAGCGGCAGGGCATTGCCTAGGAAACGGTCCCCCACAACGGTGAACTTGCTGCCGGGTCTTTCGGTCTGGCCACCTTTCCAGACCAACGAAAAGCCCTGTTCAGCGAGTTGACACCGAATCACCAGGCTGGTGCCGGCGCGGTCGGTGCGAAGTTGTGCCCTCTCGTGCCGCGCCTGGACTTCTTGGAGCATTGCACTGTCGGCACCAGTGGGCAGGAGCGATGCCGAGCAGTGCGCCCATAGTCTCCAGAGCGCGCCCTTCCACAGAGAAGTCGCGAGGCCCTCAGCGGCGCTTGCGTCCCACTACATCGCCCCCGGCACCGTGTGAGGAGCGCGCATGAGCGCCAGCAACGTCTCTGGCCGGTACCAGCCGATCGCTGTGGTGGGAGCCGCCTGCCGGTTGCCCGGTGGCATCACCGATCTGGACGGATTGTGGCAGGCGCTGGAAGAGGGCCGGGACCTCGTCGGTGAAGCGCCCGCCGAACGGTTCGACGCCACCCGATTCATCGATACGAGCATGCCGCGCACCGGCAAGAGCTACACCGCCGCGGGTGGTTTCCTGGCCGATGTCGCCTCCTTCGATGCCGAGTATTTCGGCATCACGCCGAGGGAAGCCGCGCAGATGGACCCCCAGCACCGGCTCCTGTTGGAGCTGGCCGCGGAGGCGTTGGACAACGCCGCGATCGCCCCGCGCACGCTGGCGGGTTCGAATACCGCGGTCTACGTGGGGATCTGCGACGCCTCTTACGGTGGCCTGCAGTTCATGAGTCCGCGCTCGGTGAACGCCTACACCATGGTGGGGGCCGCGTCCTCGCTGGCGGCGAACCGGCTCTCACACTGCCTGGACCTGCGCGGCCCCAGTATGGCGATCGACACGGCCTGCTCGTCCTCCCTGGTGGCACTGGACCGCGCATGCCGCACGCTGTGGGACGGCACCAGCCGTACAGCGCTCGCCGCGGGGGCGAACGTGCTGCTCAGCCCGTATCACTTTGTGGGGTTCTCGCAGGCGTCCATGCTCTCGAAGCGAGGCAGGTGCGCGGCCTTCTCCGCCGATGCGGATGGCTTCGTACGGGCCGAGGGCGGCGGACTGGTCGTCCTGAAGAGGCTGTCGGACGCACGGGCGGACGGCGACCGGGTGCACGGGGTGATCCTCGGCAGCGGCTCCAACTGCGACGGCCATACAGCGGGGGTCTCCCTGCCCAACCCCGAGGCGCAGGAAGATCTGTTGCGCGGGGTGTACGAGCAGGCCGGGATCCAGCCCGATGAGTTGGTGTATCTGGAGGCGCACGGCACCGGCACTTTGGTCGGAGACCCGGCCGAGTGCCGGGCCATCGGCCGTGCGCTGGGAACCCGGCGGCAGACGGGGGTGTTGCCGATCGGTTCGGTGAAGTCGAACCTGGGCCACCTCGAACCGGCCTCCGGAATCGCCGGCCTGCTCAAGGCGCTACTGGTACTCCGCCACGGCACCGCTCCGGCTTCACTGCACAGCCAACCGGCCAACCCCGACATCGATTTCGCCGGACTGAACCTGGCTCCGGTGGCGAACCCCCTGCCCCTGCCGGCCACGTCGCGACCGGTGGTGGGCGTCAACTCCTTCGGCTTCGGTGGTGCCAACGCCCATGTCATCGTCGGCGCCGAGCCGGCGGTACCGGATGCCGCGGGGGCGGCCGAAGAGACCATGGCCGCCGCGCGCCCGGTTCTGGTCTCGGCACGTACCCCACAGGCCCTGCGGGAAGCAGTGTCCTGTATGGCCGAACGGCTCGCGCGGACCGAACCGGATCAGTTCTACGACCTCGCCTACACCGCGACCAGGCGACGGGGCGCACACCGGCACCGGGCAGTGGTGATCGCGGAGGGGCCGGCTGGCGGCGATCTTCCCGGGCGAACCGGGCGAAGAGGAGCAGGGAGGAGGAACCGGGGAGGCGCACGGGCAGCGCGGCGGGGCGGTCGGTGAGGCGGCGGAGCACGGCCGGGTTGCGTTCGTGTTCTCCGGCAACGGGGCGCAGTGGGCGGGTATGGGCGCCGATCTCCTGGACGGTGCCGGGCCCTTCGTCACCGCGCTCGCGGCAGTGAATGCGGCGCTGCTGCCGCATCTGGGCTGGTCCGTGGCGGAGAAGCTGGGTGCGGTCACGGAGGCCGAGTTGGCGGCGACCGAGGTTGCCCAGCCACTGCTGTTCGCCGTACAGATCGCCGTGACGGCCGTGCTGCGTGCGGGCGGCATCACCCCGTCCGCCGTATTCGGGCACAGTGTGGGTGAGGTGGCTGCCGCGCACGTCGCCGGGGCACTGAGTCTTGAGCAGGCGGCGCGGGTCATCGCTGAGCGGTCCCGGGCCCAGGCGGAGACCGCCGGCCGCGGGCGGATGGCGGCCCTCGCCCTTCCGCCGGAGAAGGCCGCCGAGGTCCTTGCCGACTACCCGGAGCTGGAGTTGGCGGCGGTCAACTCGGACCGTGATGTGACCGTCTCCGGCCCCCAGGATGCCCTCCTGAGCCTGGCCGCCGACATGAGCGCACGAGGCACCGTCTGCACGGTGCTGGAGCTGGACTACGCCTTCCACTGTGCCGCCATGGATGCCCTGCGCGAGCCGCTGCTGCGGGCCCTGGACGGTTTGGCGCCCTCCCCGGCCCACCTGCCGCTGTTCTCCACGGTGACGGGAGCACGGATCGACGGCACCGAGCTGGACGCCGCCTACTGGTGGCGGAACGTGCGCGAGCCCGTGCAGTTCGGCCGCACGGTCGGGGCCGCCATGGAACACGGCGTGGACATCTTCCTGGAGCTGGGGCCGCATCCCGTCCTACAGCCTTACCTGCGCCGAGCCACCGGCCGGCCCCGCGCGGGGGCCCAGGCCGTCGTGCCCACGCTGCGCCGCGCGACGGACGGCGGCCAGGCACTGCACACGGCAGTCGAGGCCGCCATCGCCGCCGGCGCCGACATCGACTGGAGGAGGTACTTCCCCCGCCCGGGCCGGGTGGTGGACCTCCCCGCCTACCCCTGGCAGCGCGAGCACCACTGGAGCGGAACCCCCCACGACTGGGTGTCCAGCAGCGGCAACGGCCAGGTGGAGCACCCCCTGCTGGGGGAGCGGATGCCCGGCCCGCATCCGCTGTGGCACGGTGCCGTGGAACCGGCGCTGGTGCCGTGGATCGCCGATCACAAGCTGGCGGGGTCCGTCGTCGTACCCGCCGCCGCCTATCTGGAGATGGCCCTGGCGGCGGGCGAACGGACCCTGGGGACGGCGGTGTCGGTGGACCGTATGGACATCAGCAGCCCGCTGACCATCCCCTGGGCCGAAGCCTCCAGCGTCCACACTCAGCTCGCGGTGAACCCGGATGACGGGGTGGTGACCATCACCAGCACCGAAGAGGGCACCGGCGATCCACGGCCGCATGTGCGCGCACGAGTGCGGCGACGCATCGGCAGCGCCCCCGGCCCCTTGGACCTGGCCGGCCCCCGGGCCCGCTGTACCCGCCGCATCGCCGCCGCCGAGCAGTACGCGGAGCTGGCGGAGAGAGGATTGGGTTACGGACCCTCGTTCCAGGTCCTGACCGAGCTGTACGTGGGGCCGGGCGAGGTGCTCGCCAGCTACCAGCAGGACGGCCCGAGGCGACAGTTCACGGTGGACCCCACTCTGCTCGACGGTGCGCTGCAGTCCGGCGCACCCTTGCTGGAGGGGATCACCGTCGACGGCGATGCCTACCTGCCCTCAGCCTTCGAAGCGGTTCGTGTCTGGCGCGCTCCCGCCGCCACCGGCCTTGTGCACGTACGCGAGCGGTCCTGCGCCCCGGTCGAAGTGTGCTGGGACATCACCCTCACCGACGAGGACGGCACGGTCACCGTCGAGCTGGAAGGCTGTCGTCTGCGCCGCCTCGCCAGCCCCATGCACGCACCCGTGAGCCGGCATCACACCGTACTTCGTGCTGCCCCACATGCCGCCACCCCGGCCGTGCCGAGCCCACTGCCCGCCTCCCAGCTCATCGCCGCCGCCTCCGAGGAGCGGATCGCGGAACTGCACAGGGACTGGCGGCCGTTGAGGATCTCCGAGGCAATGGAATGGGCCCAGAAGGGCATCGCCGCAGTAGTCGCGGCAGCCCTGACGGACCTCCTGCCCGACCCTTCGGAGTCCTTCACGCTGGCCGAGTTGACCGCGGCAGGCATGCTGGCCAAGTACGTTCCCCTGATGGAGGTGGAGCTGCCGGCGCTGGAGCGGCACGGTTACGCCACGCGCACGGTATCCGGCCACTGGACTCTGACTTCCGCCGGACGGAATTCTTCGGACACAGTCAGGTCAGCATTGCGGGAGTTTCCCCGCTCGATCAACGAGACCGCGCTGGTGGTGCGCAACGGCACGCGAATGCTGGCGACGCTCCGCGGGGAATGCGACCCGCTGGAGGTGCTGACCAGCGAGGGAGCGGCACACGCCCTGGAGCAGTTTTTCGACACCGCGCCCTTCTGCCGCTTCCACAACCGCATCGCGCAGACTCTCGTCGACGAGATGGCGCGGCGCTGGCCGGCCGACCGCCCGCTGCGCGTCCTCGAAGTCGGCGCCGGCACCGGCGGTCTGGCCGGCGCCCTGCTCCCCGTTCTGCCGCCTGACCGCACCACGTACGCGTACACCGACGTGTCGGGGTTCTTCCTCCCGCGCGCCCAACAGCGCTTCGCGCATTACGACTTCGTGCAGTACCGCACCTTCGATCTCGACGTGGATCCGGGAGACCAGGGTCTGGCCGAGGGCAGCTTCGACTTGGTGGTGGCGGCCGACGCCCTGCACACCTGCAAGGACCTCACCGCCACCCTGGAGCGGATCGCCGCCCTCCTGACCCCCGGTGGCCGTCTGCTGAGCTTCGAGAACCACAACCCCGAAACGCTGATCCCCTGGTACGGGACCGTGGACGGCCTCTGGCACCACCACACCGACCGTGGGCTCCGCCCGTGCTCCGCCCTGCTGCTCCGGGAGGAATGGCCGCCGCTGCTGGAGCGATGCGGCTTCACCGACATCGTCCAGACCGGGGACGACTCCGCATCGGCCCTCACCTCCGCCTCCGTCGTACTGGCCACCGCACCCCAGAGGCCCCGTGCACTTCCGCCCGCACCTCGTGTCGGTCCGGAGCGTGCGACATTCGTCATCGTCACGGAAACGCCCACCGAGGAGCCGCTCGCCGGCTCCGTGGCGGAGTTGCTCGCGGCGGGGGGACGGCATTCGGTACACCTCCTCCAGGCCGAGGAGGACGTACGCGCATGGCGAGGCGACGCCGGTGAGACGGCGGCGGAACTCCATCTGGTACTGATCCTGGCCGACAGCGCACCCTGCGACGTCAGCGAACTCACCGGGTGTACCGCTCAACGGGCAACTCTGCTGTGCAGTTTGGCGCAGGCCGATGAAGGCCGACGACCACACGGCCGCACCTCGCTGTGGCTGGTGACCCGTCCCAGCGGCGCCCTCCCCGCTCCCGAGCGTGCCCGGACCCCCGCCGACGCGGCGGCCTGGGGCATCGCCCGCACACTGGGCAACGAGTACCCGGACCTGTCCGTCCGCCGCATCAGCCTCGAGCGGTCCGACTCACCGGCTACGGACGCGTCCCCGCTGGCCCGCGAGCTGCTCACGCCCTCGGACGAAGACGAGATTCTCCTCACCCGCGAGGGGCGATTCGTCCCCCGCGAGATGCCGCTACCCGCCACACCCGCCCGCGCTCCGGGCCATTACACCCTGGACGTTCACAGCCCCGGCCTCTCCTACACCCTCAGCTGGAAGGCGGCCGAGCCCCGGGAGCCGGGCCCCGGGGAGGTCACGGTGGCGGTGCGGGCCGCCGCGCTGAACTACCTGGACGTCATGTCGGTGACCGGTTTGCTGCCATCCGAAGCCAGCGAAGGGACCCTGTACACGGCGCCCGGCATGGAGTGCGCCGGCATCGTCACCGCCGTGGGGCCCGGGGGCAGCGCACTGGCCGTCGGCGACCGGGTCTTCGGCCTCGCGTCCGCGACACTCGCCTCCCACGTGACCACACCGGCTCGGTCGATGCGGCACATCCCGGACGGCATGACCTTCGAGTCCGCGGCGACCCTTCCGGTGGCCTTCTCCACCGTGCACTACAGCCTGGAGCACCTGGCCCGGCTCCGGCCGGGTGAGACGGTCCTGGTGCACGGCGGCGCCGGTGGTGTCGGGCTGGCCGCGCTCCAGTTCGCCCGGATGCGCGGTGCGCACGTCATCGCCACCGCGGGCAACGAGATCAAACGCGATCTGCTGCGGGCCCTCGGCGCCCAGCAGGTGCTGGACTCCCGCACCCTCGACTTCGCCGGTCAGGTCGGCCCCCTCACCGGCGGGCACGGCGTCGATGTCGTCATCAACTCCCTCGCCGGTGAAGCCATCGACCGCAGCTTCGAACTGCTCAGGCCCGGGGGGCGGTTCATCGAACTGGGCAAGCGCGACATCTACCAGAACAAGCCACTCTCCCTCGCACCGTTCCGCAACAACCTGGCCTTCTTCGGCGTGGATCTGCTCTGTCTGATGCACCGGCCCGACGAGGCACTCGCCCTGGTCGAGGAGGTCGGCGAGCGGGTACGCGAGGGTGCTTACCGGCCGCTGCCGCACACGGTGTTCCCGGCGGCGCGCGTGCGCGAGGCATTCGAGCTGATGCAGCACTCCCGCCACATCGGCAAGGTCGTGGTCGCCTTCGACCCCCTCGACGAACCCGTCACCGTCGAAGCGGCCCCCGCCCGCCCCGCCCTGGATCCGCGGGGTACCTACCTCATTACCGGAGGGCTCAGCGGCTTCGGGGCCGCCACCGCACACTGGCTGGCCGACCGTGGAGCCCGCCACCTCGTCCTGGTCGGCCGGCGCGGGGCGGCCACCCCCGAGGCCCCTTCTCTTCTTGACGCGCTGACCCGCCGCGGCGTGCAGGTGACCGCGCACGCGGCCGACTGCACGGACACCGAGACCATGCGTGCGCTGCTCGACGGCATCGACGCCGGAGGTCAGCCGCTGCGCGGCGTGGTGCACTGCGCCATGCACCTCGACGACGCGCCCCTGAGCGAGCTGTCCGAGGAGCGCTTCGCCGCCGTGCTGGCCCCCAAGGCGGGCGGCGCACTGGTGCTGGACCGGCTCACCCGCGACCGGAGGCTCGACCTGTTCCTCCTGATCTCCTCGGACGCCGCGTACGTCGGCAACCTCCACCAGGCCCCGTACGTCGCGGGCAATCTTTTTGTCGAAGCCCTGGTCCGGCAGCGACGCGCAGCCGGACTCCCCGCCCAGGCCATCGCCTGGGGCGCGCTCGGCGAAACCGGATACGTCATCCGCAACGACCTGGCCGCCCAACTCTCCGCCATCGGCTTGGAACCCCTCAGCCTCCGCGACGCATTCGCCGCCATGGACGATCTGCTCACCCGCGACACCCCGGTGGCCGGAGTCTCTCGCTGGAACTGGGGCCGGGCCCGCGCATTCGCCTCCACCCTCAGCTCCCCGCGCCACAGCCTGCTGATGCCGTCGCACGGCCAGACGGGCGGTCGATCCCGTGAGGAGCTCCTCGCCCAACTGGCCGGCCTGCCCCCGGAAGAGGCGCGCGTCGCGGTACAGGCCGCCATCACCCAGCTGCTGGCCAACGTCATGCAGATGGACCCGGACGCCCTCGATCCGCAACGCCGGCTGGACGAGTACGGGCTCGACTCCCTCATGGCCGCCGAACTCCTGACTTCCACACGCCATCAATTCGACATCGACATCCCCCCGATGGAGTTCCTGCGCAGCGGCCGCACCATCGACGGCCTCACCACCCTGCTGCACCTGCGCCTCGGCCTGAACAACGACCAGGCCACGGTCGCCGAGCCCACAGTCCCGCCCACCGACCTGCCCAGCCAGCGGCCCCTCACTTCCGAAACTCCCGAACCTCCCGCACTGCCCGTACCGCGAGCCTGAGAGGAATAGCGATATGCCACAGCGGCCACCGGCGCGAGCGTCGGTCCTGGAGATGATTCTGCTGGGCGTCACCGTCTTCGTCCCCACCCTGGCCCAGGGGGCGATCCTGCGCCGCCCCCGCATGGTCCGCCTCGCGGCCAGATTCGACACCAACCGCAGCGCCAACCGCACCCTCGCACGCCTGCGCCGACGGCACGGACCAGGCCCGGTCTCGGTCAACGTCCTTGGGCGCCGGGTACTGCTGCTGCTCTCCCCGCAGGACGCCCGCCACATGTTCACCGCCACTCCCGCCTCGTTCACCCCCGCCAACCGGGAGAAGGCCGGCGGCCTGCGCCACTTCGAACCCGACGGAGTCCTGATCTGCCCCACCGAAGTCCGCCCCGAGCGCCGCGCGTTCAACGAGGCGATCCTCGACTGGGGCGCCCCGGCCCATCGGCTCTTCCCAGCCCTCACCCCCCGCGTCCGCGAAGAGGCCCAGGCCCTCCTCGCTCTCCACCACGGCTCGGGCCGGCCCCTGGACTGGGACGCCTTCTCGGCGGCCTTCTGGCGCGTCATCCGCCGAGTCGTGCTCGGGGACGCCGCTCGCGACGACCACCGCATCACCGAACTGCTGGCCGCACTCCGCGCCGACGCCAACTGGCTCAACCTGCTCAGGCCGAAGAACCGGACCCGCGAGGCGTTCCTCGCCGGCGTGCGCGCGTATGTGGACCGCGCCGAGCCCGATAGCCTGGCCGCCCTGGTCGCCGCCACCCCAAGCAACAAGGCGACCGAACCCGCAGGGCAGATCCCGCACTGGCTCTTCGCCTACGATGCCGCCGCCATCGCCACGTACAGCGCCCTCGCCCTCCTGGCCAACCACCCCGAACACGCCGCCCGGGTGCACACCGAGATCGACGGCACCGAACCCGACCGGCCGGCCACCGCCGACGCGCTGCCCCTGCTACGAGCCTGCGTCCTGGAGTCGCTGCGGCTGTGGCCCACCTCGCTGGCCATCCTCCGCGACACCACCGCGGAGACCACCTGGCACGACGGCACCACCACCCCGGCCGGCACCGGCGTCGTCTTCTACAGCTCCTTCTTCCACCGCGACGCCCGGCACCTGCCGTACGCCGACGAGTTCGAGCCCGACGCCTGGCTCGACGGCCGCAACCAGGAAAACTGGACACTCGCCCCCTTCAGCCACGGCCCCGCGAAGTGCCCCGGCCAGGACCTCGTCCTCTTCACCGCCGCAACGTTCCTCGCCGCTCTGCTACGCGACCACCGGGCTCTCCTGCTGCTCCCCCGGCGCCCCCTCGCTCCACCGGCCCCGCTGCCCCACACCATCGACCACACCACCCTCCGCTTCGCGCTGCCTCCCAAGTAGCCGCGGCCGCAACGGCGTTCTCACCGTGCGCACCACGGACCTGACCACCCACCGTGTCACCCCAGCGTGGCTGCGGCGTGCTTCTTGATGAGTTCGAGGTGCCGGGCGATCTCCCGCAGGCCCAGCCGCTGGCGGCAGCGTCCGCGTAAGCACCGGCCCGGCCCGCCAGAGCCAGTCCGATCACGTCCATCGCCGAACGCAGCCGCTCGGTGAGCGGGCCATGGCGTCGAGTCACCTCCGGCACCTGCTCTACGAACGTCCTGCGCGGACACGGCTGTCCGGGGCAGAGAAACCGCCGGACCCGCAAGGACAGCACGATGCGTTGGCCCGCGCTGGGCAGGTCCGCAGGAAACCGCAGGTAAGAGGCGTGCACCCGATCAGACCAGGTGCCACAGTCCGGGCAGGACGCGCCGGACGCGGTGCACTGGCCTCGATGCGTATCGCCTCGCTGCCGGTATCGACGGTCGCGACCGCGACCGCGACACTGTCGACCGACGGGAACAACAACTCCTGCACCAGCGACGACACTTCGTTCACGGCGACCGAATGTCAGCCACGTCAGCCGAACGAGGAGCGAAATCTTCTCTGAACCTGCGTTGGCTTTGTACGAGCCCTGCAGCACAAGCACGGAGTCTTCTTCCGCACGGTAGACCGCGACCACGTCGGTGTGGCCGGCACCGACCTCCGGTGACCAGGTTGATCGCGTTGCCTGGTCGGACGTACGGCGGCGAGCCATTCGGTTCGAGGTGATGGCTTCTCAGGTACGCCGAGACAAGAAGGCGACGAACGCGATGTAGGTGATGGCGGCGGTGGCCACGAACCAGAAGTACGGATCGCCGCTTCTTCCGGATGCCAGTTCACCGATGAAGGCGCTGAGATTCCCCACGGTAAGCACGATGCCCGTGCCGGCCCAGGCCCACCCTCCGATCCGGGCGAAGCGCTCGTCGGGAGCCTTCTCCGTGAGGCCCTGATAGGTCTCGCTCCGGCGTCCCAGCAGCACTAAGGCGAGACTGCAGACCGCCAGGATCCCGAACGTCACCAGGCCGAGAGCGAGGTGGCCGCCGACAGTCGCGGCCACGAGGCAGGCGACTCCGACAGCGAGGAAGAAGCCGGGGACGGACCGCCTGGCTGCATTACTGGTCATCCGCTGGGCTCTTTTCGACATGAAACATCTCCTCAACGCTGACTTTGAAGAATTTGGCCATGGACAAGGCGAGCGGCAGGGAAGGTGTGTACCGCTCGGTCTCGATGGCGTTGATCGTTTGCCGTGAGACCCCGAGGGCTGTGCCTAGCTGGCCCTGGGAGAGCCCTCGTGACGACCGCAGTTCTCTGACGCAGTTCCGCACATGTAAAGCTTACTTGTCACCCATCGATGGTTGTCAAGCTTGCTTTACAGCAAGGGTAGGGCTCGCATTGCGCCTTGGGCACCGTGTTCACCGTGCTGGTGGCCAGCCCGGTATGGAAGGGCGAGTGCATCCCTGTCCGCCGACTCCGGCTCCGAGGTAGTGCCACTTCTCGCCAACATTTCGCGGCGCCACGATCGACAAGCGGTGTCAGATCTCGCCTACAAAGAAGCATCCCCTCCCGCCAGCAGCCCCGCCCTCATCGACCGGCAGAAGTGACGATCACGGTGCCACTGCCTTGGGACCGCCTCGACTTGGTGTTCGAGACCCACGCGCCCAGCTTCACGACCACCGGCTTTGCTTCGCCGTCGACCGAGATCTCTTTGCTGACCTAACCGGCTTCTGGAGCGCCGTAGGAGAACTTGTACCCGGTGAAGTCGGCGACGTGGACGTACCCGATGCGCTGGTAGAGGGCGTTGCTGGTGGGGTTGGTCGGATCCGCGAACAGGACGATGTCTGTCGCGCCCGCAGCCAGCGCGGCCCTGCTCACCTCGGCCGTCACGGCCCCCGCATAGCCGCGGCCCCGGAGGTGGGCCGGGGTGTACACGGGGTCCACCCGGATCATGCCGCCGACGATCGAGGTCGCGGCCGCCATCGAGACGGGGGTGCCGTCCGGGGTCTCCCAGAACGTGAAGTGCCTGTCGCCGAAACGCGAGTTGGCCCAGGAACCGGCGTCAATCAAGTCGATGGAGGGCTGCTCCCCGACGTCGACGCAGAACTCACGGCACCAGCGCACGACTTGCTCACGGTCCTTCCCGCCCGTGATGCGACCGCGGCCCTCTGGGCGCGGCTGCGGTGGGGTGAGCGTGCCGAGACGGTAAAGATGCGTCCGCCAGTAGGGCACCGGTGCCGCGCCCGTGTGCCGCTGCCATGTCTGGGCGAACGCGGTGGCGGTGTCGTGGTCCGCGATGACGCCGTTGGGGGAGTGGCTGAGGCTGGCCAGGTGAGCGGCGAGGGTGCCGGCCTGCTCGGCAGAGAGAGGGGTGACGCTCAGGAAGCCGCGCGGAGTGCGGTAAAAGATGGCACGGACTTCGCCTCCTGACTCCAGTCGGCCGAAGACGCTGGCTTCGGCGCGGTGCGTTCGCAGTTTCTCGATGTCCGTCAGCGGCGTGTTGTGCAGGGCGGGACGCGAGCGCAGGAAATCTCCGGCTCGGGCGAGGAAGTCGTCGACGTCTTCGGTGAGTTGCCAGTCATCAGGGAGCATGCTTCATGATGCCGGATGTCCTCGACTCGGGGCTCTGGGCCACTTCTTGTGGTCGCGTAGGAAGCGTGGCTGTTGTTCTTCTTCGTGCTACGGCGGTCGAGGTCGCCCGAAAACCGTCCCGATCGGATGAGGTGACGTCGACGGTTCTGTGTCGTGAACGCACGACGACCACCGCTGGATGAGCTGCTGTTCTGGATGGTGGAGAACGTGGTGGAGTTGGTCGGGGTGGCTGACGCGAGGGTGGCGGGCGCGGGGGACGGAGCCGTCCGCGCCTGCACCCGCGCCTCTCCCAGGACGTCCTCAGACCTGGCTGGCCCTCAGCCATTGGTGGATGGCGAGTGCGGTGGTACGGGCGTGTGCCTCCAGCATGGTGAAGTGGTCCCCGGGCACGGTGACCTCGGCGTGCGGCAGGCTCCAGTCCGGGGCGGGTTCGGCGCCGGGCAGTAGGTCCCGGGCTCGTACGTACAGGGTGGGACAGGCGAGCGGCGCGGGCTTCCAGCCACGGAAGAGCTCGAAGTATCCGGCCATGGCGGTGAGCCGGTCGGGGCTGGCAGAGGCGAATTCCGCCGCCCGGCGCAGCATGTCCGACGTCATCGCGGAGAGTGCCTGACCCCGGTCGCCGTGACCGGGGGGATAGGTGTCCACCAGGACGACGGCCGCCGGGGCGGCGCCCTCGGACTCCAGACGCTCGGCCACGGCATGGGCCACCCAGCCACCGGCCGACCGCCCCAGCACTACCAGGGGGCCTTCGGCCGCAGCTGCGCGGACGGCGCTGGCCTGGGCGGTGACGAGAGCATCCAGTGTGGCGGGCAGAGCCTCCCGGGGCTCGAACCCTGGGTGCCGCACCGCGGAAACCGGCCGCAGTCCGCGCAGCCCGGCACCGAGGCGCGCGTACTCCTGTGGTCCGGACACCGCGCTGAGCGCGGGGGAGCAGACCAACCGGGCCCCCGTGCCGCCCGCCGCGAGCATGACGGGTTCGTACGTCGCACCGGGCGCCCCGGTCCTGTGGAAGACCGGGCGCAGGCGCGCGGCGACGGTGAGGAGCACCATGCCGTCCCAGCTCTGTCCCCGGGCACATGCGGCACGGAAGAGCGCGCCCAGGGAGTCCGGAGCTTCCCCGGCGTGCGGTACGTCGGCGGCCTGCACCCGGGCGCCCGGCGGAGCGCCCGCCTCCGGATTGCCCTCCGGACCATTCCCAGCTACGTCGTCCGCCGGTCGGCCCAGCGAGCCCACAGGGCCGACGGCCTCAGGCCGAGCCGGACCGTCGGGCGTGGCGCCCACAGGAGGTGCCTCGGCGGTATACCGCCGCGTCAGCTCGGTGGCGAGCGCGCGCGGCGTCGGGAAGTCGAACAGCAGCGTGGACGGCAGTGCCAGCCCCGTCCACGCCGCGAGCTCATTGCGCAGATCGACCGCGGCGAGGGAGTCCAACCCCAGGTCCGCCAGCAGGGCGTCCTCGTCGATCTCGCTCGGCTCCTCCGCATGGCCCAGGACGCGGGCCGCCAAGGCCCGGACCTTGGTGAGCAGCACCCCGCCCTGCTCGCCGGGGGAAGCAGTCGCCAACGCCCGGCCGAGTCGGTTCCCGCCCCTGTTGCCCGCGTCGGCAGCAGGGGTTCGGAGCCGGTTCGCCGACGGGTCGCCGCCGTGGAGAGCCGCCGGGGCGAGGCGGGCCGCCACCACCACGGGTTCGTCACCGGCCACGGCGGCGTCGAAGAGGTCCAGGCCCTCTTCCGGCCCGAGCGGGCCGAACCCGGAACGGGTCATCCGCTGCCGGTCAGCGTCGCCGAGGTGCGCCATCATGCCGTCGTCCTGGCGCCAGGGGCCCCAGACGATCGACGTACCGGGCAGCCCGAGCCGACCGCGGTGCCGTGCCAAGGCATCCAGCACGCAGTTGGCCGCGGCGTAGTTGGCCTGGCCGGCGGAGCCGAAGGCACCCGCCACCGAGGAGAACAGCGCGAACACGGCCAAGTCGTGACCGCGGGTCAGTTCGTGCAGAGCCAGAGCGGCGTCCGCCTTCGGGCGCAGCACCCGCCTCAGACGGTCGGTGGTGAGCGCCGTGACGACGCCGTCGTCCAGCACCCCCGCGGTGTGCACGACGCCGGTCAGCGGGTGGGCCGCCGGTACCGCGTCGAGCAGGGTGGCCAGTGCGGTCCGGTCCGCGACGTCACAGGCCTGAACGGTCACCTGGGCGCCCGCCTCACGCAGCTCCGCGACGAGTTGCCTGGCCCCCGGAGCGTCCGGCCCGCGTCGGCCGGCGAGCAGCAGATGACGGACGCCGTGGGCGGTGACCAGGTGCCGCGCCACCAGCATTCCCAGCGAACCGGTGCCTCCGGTGACCAGGACGGTGCCCTCCGGGGCGAGCGGCCGTCGCTTCCGCGGCTCAGGTGCCGCCTTGGCCAGTGGCACCAGCTTCGGCACGTACGCCGTCCCCCGGCGTACGGCCGCCTCCGGTACCGAGGCGGCCAGCAGGGCGGGCAGGGCACGGTAGGAGTCGGGGTGTTCGTCCACGTCGATCAGGGCGAAGCGGCCCGGGTTCTCGCGCAGGGCCGAGCGGACCAGTCCCCACACCGGTGTGTGCAACGGTACGGACGTCCTCTCACCGGACCGGCCGTCACTGCCGCGACCGGCGGTACCGTCCGTGGGGAATCCGTCGTCGGCCGAGGTGACGACACCGGACGTCACGAGGACGAGACGGGAGCGGGACAGGTGCGGTGCGGCGAGCCACTCCTGCACGAGCCCCAGCGCCCGGTCCGCTGAAAGCAGCAACCCGGCAGCCTGGTCCTGCGCGCCGCCGGTCGTGTCAGGCGGTGGGCACGGTGCCACGACGACGGCCGACGACGCGTCGCACGCCGCCGGGCCGCGATACACCGGGACGCCGGAACCCGGGGGCGCGAGGGCGTCCACCAGCCGTGTGCCCGCCGTGCCCAGAACCCCCCAGCGGGGCATCGCCATGGGGGCGGGCGGCTCGGTCAGCGACACCCAGTCCGTCCGGTGGAGAACGCCGGTGACTGGACCGTGGAGAACACCGGTGACGGCGTCCGCCGTCGCTGAGCCGGTACGCGGTAGGGGCCGGAGCGTCAGCGAACGGACCGTCGCCACCGGTGAGCCCGTCTCGTCGGTCAGCTCCACTCCGGTCTGCCCGTTGGGCCCGGGGGCCACCCGTACCCGCAAGCGCTGTGCGCCGGTGGTGTGCACGTGCACTCCGGTGAAGGCGAACGGCAGGGACAACCCGCCGGCCGCCGGACCGGCCGCCCCGGAACAGTTCGTGACGAGGCCGTCCAGGGCCAGGGCGTGCAGCGCCGCGTCGAGCAGCGCGGGATGCAGGACGAACTCCGGGCCGTCCCCCTCCGGGCGCGACGCTCGGGCCGCCTCGGGCAGCGCGACATCGGCGTACAACTCCTCCCCGTGCCTCCAGGCGGCGCGCATGCCCCGGAAGGCGGGACCGTAACGCAGCCCGTCGGCGGCCAGTTGCTCGTACGGTCCGGTCCCAGGACCGTCGGCATGCAGGGGCACCGCCGCCTCCGGCGGCCAGGACGTCTGCGGCCGGGGCACGCCGCCGGGCCCGGCGGCAGCCGCGTCCCGGTCCGCGGTCGGCTGCGCCGGCGAAAGAGTGCCGACGGCGTTCCGGAGCCAGGGTTCATCCCCCGCCACGTTGTGCGGCCGGGAGTGGAAGAACACGCCCCGCCGTCCCGCGTCGTCCGCCCCGGCCACCTTCACCTGCAAGGCGAGCGCACCTTCCGAGGGCAAGGGCAGCGGCGCGGTCAGCACGAGCTCGTCCAGGACGGCCGCGCCCGCCAACTCACCAGCGTGCAGGGCCATGTCGACGAAGGCGGTCGCCGGCAGCAAGATCTCCCCAGCCACCACATGGTCGGCAAGCCACGGCTGGTCGTGCACCGAGAGCACCCCGCTCAGCAGCAACCCGTCGTCGTCGGCCGTGCGGGTGCACGACGGCAGGAACGGGTGGGCAGGCTCGGCCGTCGGGGACACGGGCGGATGCCCCGGGGTGGTCTCCAGCCAGTACCGGCGGCGCTGGAAGGCGTACGTGGGCAGTGCGGCGCGCCGCCCGCCGCGCCCGGCGAAGACGGCCCGCCAGTCGACGGGCACACCGTGGGCATGCAGCGCGGCCAGCGTGTCGAGCAGGGCGTCCGCTTCCGGCCGCGCCCCGCGCAGAGTCGGCAGGACCAGCGGCGCCGGACCCCGCTCGCCGCCGCCCGCCGCGCCCGCACCCGCGTCCGGGCCGGACGCGGCGAGGCAATCCCGGACCAGGCCGGTGAGCACCCCGTCCGGCCCCAGTTCGACGTAGTGTGCCGCGCCCCGCTCACCCAGGTGCGCCACCGAATCGGCGAAGCGGACCGGACGACGGACATGGTCCACCCAGAACTCCGGTGTGCACAGCTCCTCATCGGTGGCCGCCCGACCCGCCACCGCGGTGAGCAGAGGCAGCCGCGGCACGGCGAAGGACAGACGCCGGACCACGTCCGCGAAGTCGGCCAGCACGGGCTCCATCCGAGCGGAGTGGAAGGCATGGCCGACCCGCAGCGGCGTCACCGAACGGCCCCGCTCCCGGAAGTGCGCGGCGGCCTCCCACACCGCGGCCTCGTCGCCGGAGACGACCACCGAGGCGGGCCCGTTGACCGCGGCGATCTCCACCGCACACCCGGTCTTGGCGAGGTGGGCGGCCACCTCGTCCGCGCCGGCGGCCACCGCCGCCATCGCACCGCCCGCAGGCAGCGCGTCCATCAGCCGGCCCCGGGCCGCCACCAGTGTGCACGCGTCCGCGAGGGACAACACCCCGGCGACATGAGCTGCCGTCACCTCGCCCACCGAGTGCCCGGCCACCAGCGCGGGGCGTACCCCCCAGGCCGCGAACTGCCTGAACAGGGCGGTCTCCAGGGCGAAGAGCGCCGGCTGCGCGAACCGGGTCGTCTGCAGCAGCACTTCCGTCTCCGTACCGGGCCCGGCAAACATGACGTCCCGCAGGGGCACCGGCAGCAGCGGGTCGAGCAGGGCACAGCACTCGTCCAGCGAACGGGCGAAGGCCGGATGCAGATCCCGCGACTCGTACAGTTCACGGCCCATGCCGACGCGCTGGCTGCCCTGGCCGGTGAACAGCAGGGCCAGTGGCCCGTGGTCGCGGAACGTGCCCGTGTGGACTCCAGGACGGCCGTCGTCCTCCGCCACGGACCGCAGGGAGCCGAGCAGTTCGGCACGGTCCCGGGCCACCACCACGGCCCGGTGCTCGAAGGCCGCACGCGTGGTGGCGAGCGAGTACCCGAGGTCCACCAGGGACGCATCGGGAGCGGCGACCACATGGTCGTACAGCCGTCGTGCCTGGGCCCGCAGCCCCGGCACGCTCCTGGCCGACACCGCACAGGCCACCGCGGCCCGTCCGGGACGCCTCGCACCTTCCCGGACCGCCCCGGGCCCGACGCGGCCGCTTGCGGCCCCGCCGTCCGCCACGGCAGGCGGCGCGGCCTCCCCGTCGGCCAGAGGCTCTTCGAGCACCACATGGGCGTTGGTGCCACTGATGCCGAAGGAGGACACCCCCACCCGGCGCCGGCGGTTCGTCACCGGCCACTCCACCGCCCGGGTCAGCAGCGCGATCCGCCCCGGCGACCAGTCGACACGGGGGGTCGGCTCGTCGGCGTGCAGCGTGCGCGGCAGCACGCCGTGCCGCATCGCCTGCACCATTTTGATCACGCCGGCCACGCCGGCGGCGGCCTGGGTGTGACCGATGTTCGACTTCACCGAGCCCAGCCGGAGGGGACGCTGCCGCGCGTGGCGCCCGTACGTCGCGAAGAAGGCCTCCGCCTCGATGACGTCCCCCAGCCGGGTGCCGGTGCCGTGCGCCTCCACCGCGTCGATGTCCGCGGGATCCAGCCCCGCGTCCGCGAGCGCCTGCCGGATCACCCGCTGTTGCGCCGGTCCGTGCGGTGCGGTCAGCCCGTTGCTCGCCCCGTCCTGGTTCACCGCCGAGCCGCGCACCACGGCCAGGACCGGAAGTTCGGCGCGGCGCGCCTCGGACAACCGGCTCAGCAGCAGCATTCCGGCGCCCTCGGCCCACCCTGTGCCGTCGGCGGACGCGCCGAACGCCTTGCAGCGGCCGTCCGGCGCCAGCGCCCGCTGGCGACTGAACTCCACGAACGACGAGGGCCCCGACATCACCGTGGCGCCGCCGGCCAACGCGAAGGCACACTCACCCCGGCGCAGCGCCTGGGCCGCCAGGTGGAGGGCCACCAGGGACGAGGAACACGCTGTGTCCACGGTGAGGGCCGGTCCTTCGAGGCCGAAGGTGTAGGCGATGCGACCCGAGGCGACGCTTCCGGCGTTGCCGAGGCCGAGGTACCCCTCGACATGCTCGGGCGTCCTCGTCAGGCGGCGGGCGTAGTCGCTGTACATCAGCCCGACGTACACCCCGGTCGCCGAGCCGCGCAGGGTGGCGGGGACGAGACCGGCGTGCTCGAAGGCCTCCCACGCCACTTCGAGCAGCAACCGGTGCTGCGGGTCCATGGCCAGCGCCTCGCGGGGAGAGATGCCGAAGAAGCCGGGGTCGAAGCGGTCCGCACCGGAGAGGAAACCGCCCTCGCGTACATACGTCCGCCCGGGCCGCCCGGGGTCCGGGTCGTACAGCGCCCGGGTGTCCCAACCCCGGTCAGTGGGGAAGGGACCGATGGCGTCCCTCCCGTCGGCCACCAGCCGCCACAGTTCCTCGGGCGAAGTCACGTCTCCGGGATAGCGGCACGCCATCCCCACGATCACCACAGGATCGTCGTCCGACCGGGTCGCACTCCGGTGCACGGGCCTGGCAGCGGCCGGCGCCGCGACGTTCCGTTCTGCGAGGTGGGCGGCGAGCGCGGCGGCCGTGGGAAAGTCGAAGGCGACGGCCTCGGAGAGCGGCAGGCCGGTCACCGCCGACAACCGCTCCCGCAGCACCGTCGCCGTCAGGGAGTCCATCCCCAGGTCCCGCAGCGCCGTGCTCGGCTCCACCGCCTGAGGCGCACAGCCGAGCATGGCCGCCACCTCGCTCCGCACCAGGGTCAGCAGGTCCTGCGACGGCTTCCCGGCGGCCTCCGCACCCAGCGCCCGCGCGGGCAGGCCGGCGAGGTCCCGCCGCAGGATCTTCCCGGAGACGGTACGGGGAATGTCCTCCACCTCAAACAGTTCGACCGGCAACTTGAAGCCGGACAGTTCGGCACGGCAGGCGGCGAGGATGCGCCCCCTGTCCAGCACGCCGCCACCGGGCCCGGCGACCAGATAGCCGACCGGCACCTCCCCGAAGACGGGGTGCGGGCGTCCGGCCACGGCGGCGTCCGCCACCCCCGGGAGCCGCCGCAGCACCGCCTCCACTTCCGAAGGGTGGATGTTCACCCCGCCCCGAATGATCAGATCGCTCGCCCGGCCGGTGACCGCCAGTTCACCGGAGGCATCGATCCTGACCAGGTCACCCGTGCGGAACCAGCCGTCACGCAGTACCTCCGCGGTGGCTTCCGGCCTGCCGTGGTAACCGGCCATGACCCCCGGCCCGCTGATCCACAACTCGCCTTCGCCCGTGTCCCGGCCGTCGGAGCCCCCGCCGACCCGGACCCGGGTGCCGGGCAGCACCCGGCCGCACGCCCCGGACGCCGTCGCCTCGCCCGGCGCCGCCATGGTGACCGGGCCCGCCTCCGTGCTGCCGTAGTGCTCCAGATAGGGAACCCGGCAGATCGCCTCGAAGGACTCACGGAACCCGGGCCCCGCCGCGGCACCACCGCTGACGCAGCCCCGCAGCGCGGGGGCGCCGAGACCGACGCCGTCCTTGCCGCGCTCCTCGCCCCGGACCGCGTCGAGCAGCGCCGAATACGTGGTCGGGACCCCGCCGAGCAAAGTGAACGAGGCGTCCCCACCACGCAGTTCGCCGAGCACACCCGCCACCGAGAACCGGGGCAGCAGCACCGCGCTCGCCCCCACCGCGGTCACCCCGAGGAAGCACACCACCTGGCTCATCGCGTGATGGAGGGGCAACGGCCACAGCACGCGGTCCCGTTCGGACAGGCCCAGGACACCGACGAGGCCCGTCGCGACCGGCGAAAGGCGGTTGCGCTGGGTGGACAGGACGCCCTTGGGCGCGCCGGAGGAGCCCGAGGTGTAGAGCAGCCAGGCCACTTCGTCCAGTGCGAGATCGTCCCGGGCCGGCATCCGCGGCTCCGCCCCCGCCAACTCCTCGTACCGCAGCACACCGCCCGCGACCACGGCGGGCCGGCCCCCGACTGCGCCGGCCTCGTCCGCCGGCTCCTCGACGTCCGCGCACGAAGGCGAACTCCCGCCCCCGGCCCCGTCGCCGCCGTCGGCCACCACCACGGTCAGCCCGGGCCGGAACGACAGCGTCCGTCGCCGCGTCAGGCAGGCGCCGTCGGTGATGAGCACCCGTGCCCCGCTGTCGTCCAGCAGACGGGTCAGCTCCTCCTCCGAGCTCCCGGGGTCCAGCGGCACGCCCACGCCGCTTGCCCGGGTGACGGCGAGCAGGCTCTCGACCGTCTCGACACGGTTGCCAAGCAGGACGGCCACTCGGTCACCGCGCGCCAGCCCGAGTCCAGCCAGATGACCGGCCAGCCGTGCGGTCCTCCGTTCCAACTCCCGGTAGGTCACACGCCTGAGCCGGTCCTGGAAACAGACCTTGTCCCCGAGGCGACGGGCGTGGTATCCGAGCAGTTCCGGCAGCGGTCTGACGATGTCGGCGTGCGTACCCACTGCTCAACCTCCTTGTGACGAATTGTGGTTGAGGACGACGGTGCGATCCACCTGGTTGCCCGCCGACGGGAAGGGGCGACTATTTGGATCACGCTTCTCATGATGTGAGCTGCTCATTGCAGTCCTGGCGATTGAGTTTCCGGTAGGGGAACCAGAGGCGGTGGTGAAGGCTGTGGCGCTCCCGATACCTGCTTCTTGTGCACCGCCGAGATGGGACTCCGATGGTGAGGGGATGGCTGGTCGGGCTTGGTTCTGGCGCAACTTTGTGGCTGGTTCGGCGCGGCGTCTCGCACAGCCCGACTCTCCGCCTTGCCGGGGGTGGGGGATCAGGCTGTTGCCGCGAGGAATCTGCGGGTGCCACGGAGCGTGGTGTGCAGTTTCCGCTGGGTCTCGCGGCTGTCGAGGCGGACGTCGATGGCGCCTGGAAGCGCGCTGTCGGCACGCAAGCCCGTGGGCAGTCGGGAGGCGTCGAGGCCGTCACGTCTGGCGATGAGTGTGCCGAGTTCGTGTCGGCTCAAGGCGTCTGCTCCTGCAAGATGGTGAATGCCGCGGGCGTCGTGTGACGCCAGTTCCAAGAGGGCTGCGGCCAGGTCGGTGACGTGCACCGGGCACCGGATGTCGTCGGTGAACAGGACGCCGTCGCGGGTGCCGGCCGCGAGTTCGTGGACGGTGCGCTCATGAACGGATTGCCCGTCGCCGATGATCAGCGAGGTACGGGCGACGACGGCGTTCGGATGCACGAGCAGGACCCCGGTCTCCGCTGCGGCCTTCGCCGCTCCATACGGGGTGACAGGGTCGGGGAGGCAGGATTCGCCGTAGTGAACACGCGAACCGGAGAAGACCGCGTCGGTGGAGACGTGGACGAGGCGGCTGCCGTGCTTCGCCGCCGCGATCGCCAGGCGGACGGGGCCCTGGGCCGTGATCTCCCAGTCTGCCTTGCCGCTGGATGCGTTGACGACGAGATGGGGACCGACCTCGGTGATGATCGCGTCCTCCCGCCCAGGGGTCCGTAGGTCCAGGTGGCGCCACGCGACTCGGGCCGTGTTACCCGGTCTGGTCGTGTACGTCGCGACTGTCGGTTGCCCGGCCGCTGCTGCCTGCCGGACCAACTCGGTGCCCAGGAAGCCGCTTCCACCGATGATTAAAATCGTCACGATGCGACACCGTAGACCCGCCCGGTTGGCTTTGATGCAACACCACAGCTTGTTTTTGAAGACCCAGTCTCCGAACCCCTTCTGGTCGTCGCTGCGTTTGACGATCAGCAGTACCAGGGCCAGAGCGGTGAAGCAGTACTCGATGAGGCCGCCGGTGTAGCCGCCGTCGGCCCAGATGAGCCCCAGCAGGTGGTGCGCATCGGCTACTTGGGCGAGAAGGGCCTGAGCGGCGGCACGGTCGCCGGTATCTGCCGGCGTGACCGCCACCACCAGCAGCAGGCCGAGTGTGTCGACGACGACGTGCCGCTTGCGCCCGTTGATCAACTTGCCGCCGTCGAAGCCGCGGCTGTCGGCGCTGACGACGGCTTCCGCCTTGACCGACTGCGGGTCGATCACGCCAGCGCTCGGCTCGGCGCCCCGGCTTGCCCGGGTGCGGACCGGTCGAGACGCCCGTTCGATCGGCTAGCGGCCTGATCGGTACGACATCGGCTACTGACACCCAGCGGGCCGACCGTCACAGGGTTTGGGCTCCTGGCCCAGCACTGCCTCCCGCCGCAGCCGCCCGCAGCACCGACGAGGGTGCTGCGGGCCCAAACCCTTCCCCGGCCAACCGGGGCCAGCGGCGTGGTTCAGGCGGCCGGGAGTGTGCCCGCCCATACGGGGGGCGTGCGCCGCACCCAGGGAGCGGCCCTCTCCAGTTGCCCGGCAAGGCGGAACAGCACGTCCTCGCGCCCGCACCCGGCGGCGAACTGGATGCCGATGGGCATGCCGGTGGCCGGATCGGCCGACAGCGGCACCGACATGGCGGGGGTGCCGGCGACGTTGAAGGCTGCGGTGAACGGCGACCTGTGGAACAGGTGCTCCAGCCAGCCCCGGCCGTCCGCCCCCTCCGCGCCATGGTGGTAGGTGCCTATGGCTACGGGAAGTTCGGGAAGGGTGGGTGTCAGCAGTACGTCGTGACGGTCGAAGTGCGCGCCGATCGACCGGGCAACCCGGTTGCGCACATCGAGGGCCTGCACGAACTCCACACCGCTCACCCGGCGCCCCCAGGCGTAGCTCGCCAGCATCTCGGGCTCGACGGTCGTCTCGTTCGCGGGGCGGCCGAACGCCTCGGCGAAGCCGTCGATCCATGTCACCAGGTTCGCTGTCCACAGTCGGGCGTTGGCGAGGACGAATTCCTCCCAGCTCACCCCGAGGTTCACGCCGGTGGGCTCGACCCGGTGGCCGAGCGAATCCAGCAGGCGGGCGGCGGCCAGGGTGGCTTCGTGTACGGCCGGCTCCACGGCGCGTCCGTTCCAGGGGGTGGTGAGCAGTCCGATGTGCAGTCGCCCGGGGTCGCGGGTGCACTCCTCGGCGTACGGGCGTCGGGGAGGTGCCGCGAAGTAGGGATCGCCGCTCTCGGGGCCCTGGACCAGGTCGAGGAGGGTCGCGCTGTCGCGCACGGTCCGGCTGAGGGCGCCGTGCACGGCCAAGCCGTTGAAGACCTCGTCGGCGTCCGGACCCATGGAGACGCGGCCGCGGGTGGGTTTGAGCCCGAACAGCCCCGCACTGGCGGCGGGGACGCGGATCGAGCCGGCCGCGTCGGTGGCGTGCGCGATGGGGGTGATGCCGGCGGCGACGGCTGCGGCCAAGGCCGGCCAGTTCTCCACGACGGCGTTGATGTGGGGATTGACGGCAGTCATCGCGTCCTGGGCCGCGGAGGTGAGTTCCGCGGCGGTGACCCGCCGGCTGATCGAGGACCACAAGGCCACCCAACGGCGCCGGCTCACGGGCATGTGCGAGAGGGCCGGTGTGCGGGCTCCCGACGAGGCCGCCGCAGAGATCACCTTCCTCATGGAGGGTGCTCAGGTCAGTGCCCAGAACGGGAGCGTCGACCGTGTGGGGGAGCGGCTTCTCGCTGCGGTCGAGGCCGTCCTGGAGCGTGGCGGGACGGTCGGCGGACGCTGAGTCGACGCCCGGCACCGGGGCAACCTGATCGGCACGCCAGTCACCCGCTCGCTGATCGCCTACGACCAGGGCCTCCTGGGACCTCGGACGGCTTCGACAACCTCCGAGCCACCAAGGGGCCTGCCGCTATGCGCCTACCACCCCGCCATCACCCGATCGGGATCCCACCTGATCGGGATCCCTGATCGATCCACAACCCCCTTGGTATGTGCTCGGTGCCATTCCGTCCCTGCACCGACTGCCGAAGCCCAGGGACGCGCGGTGTCGTTCAGGCCGCGCCCGCCAGAAAAGGCGGCCCGACGGCCCGGACCAGCTGTGCTCCGGGCCGCGGTGAAGCCACTCGCCGTCAGCCTCCAGCAGGCATCAGCCGTCGTTCTCCGAGGAAGGAATGTAGGCCCCCGGCACCTCCTGCGGCGCGAAGATCTTGTTCTCGCCCGGGTACGGCTTGTTCCAGTTGTGCGTCTCGTACCAGGTGAGGTGGTTCATCTGGGCGGGGTTGGCGTAGTCGGGGACGGCGTGGGGGCCGGTCAGCCGCTGCTTGGACTTCCACTTGTCCCAGGTTGCCGCCAGGTCCTGCTTGTCAGCGGGTACCTTCGCAGGCGAGATGGCCGCTGCCTTGGGGCTCTGCGGTGCCGGGTTGTCCGAGCCGCAGGGGGGCTGGGTCTTGAGGCCGTCGGTGAGGGGGACGCGGTTGGGCTGCGCCTTGAACGGGGTGGTGTCCGGGTTACGGGTGAAGGCGCCGCTCATGGGGGTGGCCGCGCTGTCCTTCTGGTTCATCGGGTGGATCCCGAGGATCTGCTCGATGGTCCGGATCATCGTGATCTGGGTGTAGTAGTGGCTGTCGGTCTTGCCGTGCTGTGCCCAGGGGCTGATGATCTGGATCGGGGCCCGGTGCCCGTCGACGTGGTCGAGGCCGGCCTGGGAGTCGTCCTCGACGACGAAGATGGCCGAGTCCTTCCAGTACTTGCTGTGCGAGATCCTGTCGACCATCTTGCCGACCGCGAGGTCGTTGTCCGCGACCTGGGCGGACGGGCTCGCGGGACCACCGGTGTGGTCGTTGGAGAACCAGAACATGTTCAGGTTCGCCGGCCCGTTCTTCTCGAAGTCCTGCTTCCAGACCTGGTACTTGTAGATGTCCGGGACGTCGAGGTCGAACATCGGGAAGCCGGGCACCGACACGTCGTTGAGCGAGGGGATCGCCGACCCGGTCTTGATGGGGTAGGCCGTGGGCCGCCCGGTTGCGTCCATGGTCTTGGCGTCGCAGTACAGGTTCTGCCAGGACGCTCCGGACGGCTTGCTCTCCACCGACTGGAACTCACCGAAGTCCTTGACGGACTTGCCTGCCGCCTGCGCACCGGTCCACAGAAAACCGGACTTCTGGTGGCCGAGAGCGTCGTTCTCGGTGTCGTAACTGCGCTGGTACTCACCGGCCGAGGACTCGGTGTACTCCGGATTGTCGCTCTGCATCAGCCAGTTGTGGCCCTCGGCGGAGTTCGTGCCGATGTCATAGGTGTTGTCGTACAGCCCGAACTGCCTGGTCATCGCATGCTGGTTCGGCGTCACGTTCTCGCCGAACTGCGCCAGCTTCGCATCGCCGTTGCCCTGCGGGATGTCGCCGAAGAGCTGGTCGTAGGTCCGGTTCTCCTTGACGATCAGGAAGACATGCTTGATCGTCGAGGGGTCGCCGAGCCGCCGCGGGACCGCTGTCGGCTTCGCGCCCTTGCCGTCGGTCTTCTTGACCGAGCCGCCCATCCAGCCGTTCTGCTTGAAGACCTTGGCCGTCTCGGACCTGATGACGCTGTCGTCCGGCAGGGTGAACCGCTGCAGGCTGGAGGTGGTGTCGTGGGTGCCGTGCGCGCCGCTGGCATTGGGGCGGCGGGCGTCGACACCACGGGTGTTGGAGACCAGCACCTGCTTGCCGACGGTGGCGATCTCCGAGGGGAAGTAGTCCGTGGGGAGCAGGCCGACGTAGCTGACCGGCTCCTGCGGGCTCTTGTACTTGTATACGGCGACCGCGTTGGCGCGGCCGAGCGTCACCAGCAGATGACCGTCGTCGGTGAGCGTCACCGCGTTGGGCTCGTAACCCACCGACGCCTCCGGCCACGGGCGGGTGGCGATGGTCTGCACGACCTTGTCGCCGGCGGTGCTGATGACCGACACGTCGTTGCTGGCGGTGTTGGTGACGAACAGCGCCCCGCCCTTGGCGTACAGGGCGGTCGGGTGCAGACCGACGCCGATGCTCTTGACGGCGGCATCCGGCTTCGCCAGGTCGATGACGCTGACCGTGCCGGTGGTGGTGGCACCGGTCTTCGGGTCGGCAGGCACCTGGGTGTCGTAGGAGTTGATCGTGGTGTCGCCGGGCTTGGCCGGACGCCCGCCCTCGTTGCTGACGTAGAGCTTGTCGCCGACCTTGACCATGTCACGCGGGGCGTTGCCCACGTCCCAGCTGTGCTTGACGGCCCCGGTCGCCGCATCGAGGGCAACCACCTTGTTCTGGCCATTGACCGCGGCGTACACGGTGGAGCCGTCGGACGAGAACACCGGCTCACCCACCAGCGCGTGCTTGGATCCGTCCGCCGGGATGCGGACGAACACCGGGTCGGTGACGCTGCCGTCCGGGCTCACGGTGAACTTGGTGTAGCCGTCGGTCTGGCCCAGCCACAGCTGCTTGCCGTCGGGCGAGTACGTGGGGCCTTCCTGGCCCACGGAGTTGCTGCCGATGCGCGGGTTCGACGATGCGGAGGCGCTGACGAACTGCTGCACCTTCCACTTCTTGCGGTCGACGATGGCCAGCGCCGCTCCGCCGTCGGTCAGCGAGGCGGCGACGTGGGTGCCGTCCGGACTGACCGAGGACGACATGATCTTGCCGTTGTCGATGACGAGGCGGTCGCCGTATGGGGCGATGTACTGGTCGCTGGAGATGACCTGGCCATCAGCCGTCTTCTGGCCGACCTGGTCGGTGCCGAACTGGTGCGTCTGGGCATAACCGATGCCGGCGGTGGCGGCGAGAACGACCGCGGTGGCCGTCGCCAGGGCACTGCGGCGGCTGAAGCGTGTGAACCGTCTGTCGAGAAAGCCGGAACGGTCGTTCTCGTCATGCCGACGGCGGCGTATGACCTGCATGGAGTCATCCCTTCGAGGTGGAGAGAAGTTCGACATTGCCGTCGAACTGCCAAAGCGGGTTCGGTGCGTCCCCCTCCGGGGTCCGCACCAGGAAGTAGCCGTTGACTTCCTTCGGCCCATCGCCATCGGCCATGAACCGCCCGTCCGGAGTTACGTCGAGCTGATAGATGGCCTGCCCAGCGGCCTGGACGCCGGGGAGATACCAGGACACGACGCAGCGCCAGTCGTTGCCCGGCCCCTGCGCGGCGACCTGGAGGCTGCCCTTGTCGCACGTCGCCGTGGCTTTCAGCTGGGCCTCGGTGACGGCGGGCCGGTGGAGCTGCTCGGTCTGCATGCGGTACAGGTGGGCGAATGCCGTGGCGACCGAACTCTGCACCTTCTCCTGCCCGATCCCGGAGCCGGTCGCCGTGGCCGTGGTCGACGTGGTGAGGACCGCCACCGTCATGGCGAGCAGCCCGACCAGCGGCAGCACTCCGACCGTCACCGCGCGGCGCCCCGAGCCGTCGTAGCTCACGTTCGTGAAGTCGCGCCGCAGGAACAGCAGGTAGGCCAGCGCTGTCGCCAGCACGGCCCACGCCAGGCTGACACCGATGCCGATCAGGAGCGGGGCGAGCTGTGCCGGGCCGGTGAACAGACCGTTCCAGGCGAAGAAGGCGTAGCTGGGCAGGGCGAGGCGTACGGCGACGGGCAGTGGCATCATCTGGGCGAGCTGCATCGCGAGGGCGACGAGGACGGGCAGCAGCAGTCCCATCGGGGAGCGCCCCAGCGCGACGGACCCGAGCAGTCCGATCCCGGCGAGGGCGAGGGTCGGAGCGAGGACGCAGACCCAGGCAAGCAGGACCTTCACGGCGGCGTCCGCCGACGTCAGCAGGTGGCCGTCGAGGCCGACCAGCGGCCGGCTGCCGACCGCCACGACCCCACCGACCGCGCTGGAACAGGCCAGCCCGGCAACGAGCAGCAGGAGGACGGTGAGGCTGGCGAACGCCTTCGCGGCGAATATCCGCCTGGGCGACCGGACCGCCACGAGCAGGTGCCGCCAGGTGCCGAGCCGGTCCTCGGCGGCGAACACGTCGCCGGCGACCACCGAAGTCAACAGCGGAAGCGCCCAGGCGCCCGCGAAACCGAGCATCACCAGCGGCCCGGCCCATCCCGTGGCGTGCATCCAGCGACCGAAAAGGGTGTCGACGGGGAGCGTGCTCTGTTGGCTCACCGCGGCGACGAAGAGCGCCGGCGCGAACCAGCAGGCAAGAACCAGCAGGCGGATCCGCCACTGCGAGACCAGCTTGACCAGCTCGAAGCGGTAGCCACGCGCCACCGAGGCGCGGCGGGTACCGGCACCGTGGGGCTGGGCGTGGGTGAGGGCCGCGGTCATCGTCCGGCCTCCTCAGGCTCGGTGAGGGCGAGGAACGCTGCCTCGAGCGGCGATACCACGGGGGAGAGCTCGCGTACCGCGACGCCCGCCTGCACCAGCCGCACCACCAGTTCGTCGAGGGCAGGCGCCAGCGCGCGCACGACGAGCACCTGAGCGTCGTGCCGCGCCCCGGCGTCGTCGACGAGGCGGATGCCGGCCGTTTCGGCAGCCAGTTGACGGGCGGCGTGCGCATCGGTGGTGCGTACCCGGTAGTCGAGTTCCCGCTCCTCGGTGGCCAGCTTGCTCAGCGGACCGGAGAAGACGACCCGCCCGGCGGCAAGGATGGTGACGTCGGAGCACAGGGCCTCGAGGTCGTCCATGCGGTGACTGGAGAGCACGACGCTGGTGCCGTCCGCCGCGAGCCGGGTCAGGACCCCGTGTACGTGCTTTTTGCCGGCCGGGTCCAGACCGTTGGACGGCTCGTCAAGCACGAGCAGCTGGGGCCTGGTGAGCAGCGCCGCGGCCAGCCCCAGCCGCTGCCGCATGCCGAGGGAGAAGCCGCGGGCTCGTTCGTCGGCGACACAGGTGAGCCCGACCTGCCCAAGCGCGTCGTCGATCGCCGTCGTCCGCGCGTCGTCACCGCGGAGGGCGGCCAGCGCGGCGAGGTTCTGCCGGGCGGTGAGCGAGGGGTACAGACCGGGTCCGTCCACGAAGCCCGCGACACCGTCGGGAGCGTCGAGCGCCCGCCCGACCGGCGTACCCCGGATGTCGAGGCTGCCGCTGTCGGCGACGGCCAGACCCAGCAGGAGGCCGAGCAAGGTCGTCTTGCCGGCGCCGTTCGGTCCGACCAGGCCGTGAATCTGCCCCTGCGTCACATCCAGGTCGACGCCGTCGAGTGCGACGACATCGCCGAACCACTTGGTGATCCCGCGAGCCCGGACTGCGAGGAGTGCGTCCATGAGTCCCTTCCTTCGAAAGCCTCAAGGACCGTAGACGCAGTGCACAACGAGATCAGGGGCAGTCAGTTGAATGCTCACGAAACGGTTGACGACCGGCATGCACCGCGACGATGCCCGGGCGGGCGCCGAAGAGCGCCGGGGTGTCGACAGCGGCGGGCGCGGTTGACGGCGCGGACGCGTAGGCCGTTTAAGGGGGAAAGCTCCCCCAGGGCCTGCCTCCCGTCCCCCTGCGGCGTCGGCAGCCGTCGCGGTGGCCCCAGCGGTCTCCAGATACAGCTCGCGTGGCCGAGAGAAGTCCGGGAACCTGCTTGCACGAGACGACCTCGCTCTCCAACACCAGGCCGACTTCGCCCCCGGGACGAAATGGGCGTACAGCAGCACGAACTACGTGGTGGCCGGTTTGATCATCCAGAAGGTCACCGGCCGGCCTCTCGCCGAAGAGATGGACAAGCGCATCATCAAACGCGTCGGGCTGCGCCACACCTACTTCCCCGCCCCCGGTGGCATGACCATCCGAGAACCCCACCCGAAGGGCTACCACAGGACTTCAGCAGGCACGCCGCTGCGCGACTTCACGGAAATCGACCCCTCCGCGGGCTGGGCGGCAGGCCAGATGATCTCCACCAACTCCGACCTCAACCAGTTCTTCACCGCGCTCCTCGCCGGCCGCCTCCTCCCGGCGGCCCAGCTCACGCAGATGCGCACCACCGTCCCCATTGGGGACACCGGCGCCGGCTACGGACTGGGGCTCATGAGCAGGCCACTGTCGTGCGGCGGCGTCTACTGGGGCCACGGCGGTGACATCACGGGATATGAGACCCGGGGCGGCGTCACCGACGACGGTCGCGCCGCCAATGTCGCAGTGACCAGCGTCCCGACCGACGCGGCGGCCACGAAGCACGTCGAGAGCGTCGTGGGCACGGCCCTGTGCCGCTGAACCGTGCCTCGGAACCCCGCTCAGGGTCCGGTCCAAGGCTCGGTCCAGGGCTTGCTCCGGAGTCTGTTTCAAGGGAGTTGTCCCCGCTGGTGTGTGACCAGCGGGAGGAACAGCTGGTCCACGATTTCCTCCAGGTCGGCATCGGTCGGGGTCCGGTGGGCCATGAAGAGGTCGTGGACGACCAGCACCACCGGCAGCGTGACCAAGCGGTCGGGGAGGGCGTCCGGGGCGTCGATCTGACCGCGTCGAGCCGCCCGTTCCAACGCTATCCGCATCCAGGCGTGGCCCGGTCCCTGGTTGCGTGAGGCCAGGTAGGCGGAGAGTTCCGTTGCCTGTCCTTGTTCCGCGGCCAGTACCTCGCGGACGGGAGCGAGTTCCTGCGTGCGCGTGACGACGCGATGCAGCAGGGCCAGGACGTCGCCGCGCAGGTCGCCGGTGTCGGGCGGTTCGTCCGGCAGGGGCGGCCGTCGGCCTGGAAGTCTGGTTCTCGCCGTTTCCCTGCGAGTTGACGAACGAGCAGATGCTTCCGTACTTCGTCGACTGCGCCGAGCGCGCCGAACGGCTGCGTCGCGACGGCGCCGACGTCGTCCTGGTCACCGGCTGCGAACTGAGCCTGTTCGCCCGCGGATACCTGCCCGGCGACACCTTCAACGCCCGCGTCCCGGTCCTGGCCGGCCCCGGTCGCGAAGCCGCGCTCCAGGGTATCCCCGACAAGGTCAACGCCTTCCTGGGAGACGTCGTCACCGCCGTGCGGCCCGTCTTCGCCGGCCCGGTCAGCTACGCCTCCTGCCCCTTGGACGGCGTGGACTGGAGCCCGTTCGACATCGTCGGCTTGGACGCCTTCCGGAGCCTGCGCAACGCCGCCACCTACCGCGACGACCTGCGCAAGGAGTTCGCCCACGGCAAGCCCGTCGCGATCACGGAGGTCGGCTGCTGCACCTTCCGGGGAGCGGGCGGCCTTGGCGGCGCGGGCTGGTACGTGGCCATGGGACCGGACGGGGTCACCCCCAAACCAGACCTGGTGCGCGACGAGAGCGAGCAGGTCCGCTACCTCGACGACCTCCTACCCGTATTCGAGGAGGAGGGCGTCGACTCCCTCTTCTGGTTCAGCTTCGCCGGCTATGCCACCCCCCACCGCTCCTGCGGACCGGCCCCGGACCCCGACCTGGCCTCCTACGGCATCGTCAAGATCCTCGACGAACAGAGCGGCATCTCCGCCTCCGCGCGCAGATACCCCGACTTACCCTGGGAGCCAAAGGAGGCGTTCCACGCACTAGCGGACCGCTACCGGGCCCTCGGGCAGCAAAACACCGCCGAGTAACACCATTGGTAGCCGCCCCGCCGCGCACATCGGGCCGGGCCCCTACTGCTCGTTGGCTTTGCTCCGACTCGCTGTTGCGCTTGCTACGGCTATAGGTACGGCCGTGGCTATGACTATCGCTATCGCTATGGCTATTGCTGTGGCTATGACTTGGGCTCAGGTGGGTGAGGCGTTGGCGCTCGCCGCCGGTCTGTTCGTTCGGCGCGGTCGAGACGAACGTGCCTTGGCCTACGCCGCGCAGAACTCATTGCCTTCCGGGTCCTGCATGACCCACCAGTGCCCAGCCGGTCCCTGGTTGACTTCGCGGACGCGGGTTGCCCCCAGGTCTTCCAGCCTGGCCACCAGTTCGGCGAGGTCGCCAGGCCCACTGTGGACGTCGAGGTGCAGGCGGTTCTTTCCGGACTTGGCTTCGGGCACGTCCTGGAAGAGCAACCGTCGGCCGCGGCCGACGCCGCTGGTTTCGTCGAACGGGTCCTCGGGGTGGCGGATCGCGGCGTAGCCACGGAAGGTCTTGCGGCCGCGATGCTCGACGACCGCCTCGTCAGTGAGCTGACCAGCGGCCAGCAACTGCTCGATGAGTGCGCCGGGATCCTCCACTTGGTAGCCCAGCGCAGCGGCCCAGAAGTCTGCGAGGGCAGCTGCGTTCGTGCTGTCGATGACCAGTTTCCAGTTCAATGTCATGTCGCTGGTTATATGACATGGACACCCCTCAGCGCTGCCTGCTCGACCCTGTGGTGCGGCAACGGCTCCAACGGACCGCGGGTCTACGGCTGGACCGGGGTTACACGCCGCCGAGAAAGTTGCCTGGGTTCTGACATCAACCTGAGGGCTGACGCCCCACCATCCTGCGGGTGGTGGGGCGTCGCTCTGTCTGTCGAGGTGGGTCGGTGTGGGGTGTGGCTGTCGGGTGGGGTGGTGAGTCAGTCGGCTGTTGTTGGTGTGTCGGTGTCGGTGTTGGTGTCTGGGGTGGGTGGGGTGTTGGTGGTGCGGTAGGTGTGCCAGGCAGTGTGGGCGAGGCGGGTGGAGAGGGGGTGGGTTCCGTGGGTGGGGAAGGCGAGATGGGTGGGGATGAGGGGTGCGTTATGGAGGGGGATGAGGCGGACGTTGGGGTGGGTGTTGCGGCGGGCGGCGGTCGTGGGGGCGGTGCCGAAACCGGCGCCGGCGGCGATTTTCTCAAGCCATTCGTCGTAGTTGCGGCAGTGGGCACCGATGGCGGGTTGGGCGTGGGACGGCCAGAGGTCGGGGAAGGTCGTGCCGCTGATGGTGTTGACGACAAGGGGGTGTTCGGCGAGTTGGTTCCACTCGATGTGGGGGAGTTGGGCGAGCGGAGAGGTGGCGGGGACGGCGGCGATGCGTTCTTCCTCGTAGAGCTGGATGCAGCGGATTCCCTTGGGGTTTAAGTGGCCGCGGAGGAGGGCGACGTCGGTGTCGCCGGTGTCCAGTCCCGCCAGGGGGGTGTCGTGGCGTACCCATTCGATGTGGGTGTGGGTTTCTTGGGCGAAGCGGTTGGCGAGGGTGGAGAGGGTTTCGGGGAGCCCCCAGGCGAAGCCGATGCGGAGGGTTTCGCTGCCGCGGGCGTCAGCCAGGGTGGCGTCGAGTTGCTGGATGATCGGAATGAGGGATTCCCGAAGGCGCGTGCCTTTGGGGGTGAGGTCGATACGGCGTGTGGTGCGGTCAAAGAGGCGGACGCCGAGGGCTTCTTCGAGGGTGCGGATGTTGCGGGTGAGTGTGGGTTGGGTGAGGTGGAGTCGTTTGCTGGCGGTGGTGAAGTTGCGTTCTTCGGCGAGGGTGAGGAAGTGGCGGAGGTGACGGAGGTTGATATTCATACGCCTGGAGCATAGGTGGGTGGGGTTTGGTATTTCCTTGGGGGTGTTGGGTTTGTTTAGTCTCGAGGTGCTGTTGTGGTTGTTGATGCCTGTGGGGGGTGGATTCTTTGCTGGGTGTGTAGATGTTTTTGCGTCACGTTGTGGTGTGCGTGAGTTGCGTTTTCTTTGCTGATGTTTGGGTTTAAGGAGGTTGTTGTGGCTGAGGTTGTGACGCGCGACGGTGTGGTGGAGTACACGTTTGTTGAGGGCGATGCGTCGTTGGCTCCGTTGGTGTTTGTGCATGGCGGGACCGGGTCGGTTGCTACGTGGAATCGTTTTCCACGGTTGTTGGCGGCGCGGACGGGGCGTCGGGCGTTGTTGTTTTCTCGTTTGGGGAATGGGTTTTCGTCCCCGTTGGTGATGCCGCGCACGTCGCGTTACGTGCATGAGGAGGGACAGGAGAGATTGCCTGAGTTGTTGGATCTGTTGGGGGTTGAGCGACCCGTGATGGTGGGGCATAGCGATGGTGGGTCGATGGCGTTGCTGTGTGCGTCGGTGCGGCCGGTGGAGGCGGTGGTGGCGCTTGGTCCGCATCTCTATTGCGAGGAGTCAACGGTGCGGGGGGTTCGGGCCGCGCGTACCTCCTTTGATGCGGGTGGGGCGTTTGCTAAGCGGGTGGCATTGATGCACGCCAATCCGCGGTCGGTTGTTCAGGGGTGGAGTGATGTGTGGCTGTCGCCGGAGTTTGCTGGGTGGAGTATCGAGCGGGATGTGGAGGTGGAGGCGCCGGTGTTGTTGATCCAGGGGGATCAGGATGAGTACGGCTCGTTGGGGCAGTTGGATGCGGCGGAGCGTGTGCTGCGGGGGCCGGTTCGGCGTGAGGTGATTGAAGGGGGTGGCCACTACCAGCACATGGCTGCGGATCCCGAGCGGTTGGTGGAGGTCATCTGTTCGTTTTTGGCTGAACACGCGTCCAGCGGCGACGCGGGGAAGGCCCACGCATGAGCGCGGCAGCCTCCCACCAGCCCACCGGCCCCACCACGCCCGAAGACGCGGCTGGCACCGCCAACCTTGCCGACTCCGTGAACCGTTCAGACACCGCCCACCTTGCAGGCACGACCAACCGCGCGGACACCGTCGACTTTCCAGACACCGTCGACCTTCCAGACACTGTGAACCGCGCCGAGGCTGTCACCTGTGCCGAGGCCGTCGGCCTTGCGGATACGGGCAGTCGTGCTGACGCTGTCAGCCTTGCCGGTCGGGCTGGTGCTGCGGACATGGATCGGGTACGGCAGCTGGATGGGTTGTTGGCGCGGGCTGCCGCGTTGTTCCCTGACCGGCCGGCTTTGGTTGGTGCGGGGGAGCGTTGGACGTATGCGGAGGTGGAGCGGGCTGTCGAGGGGTTGGCGTCGCAGCTTGCTTCGGCTGGTGTGGTTCGTGGGGATCGGCTGGGGGTGTACGCGGCGAAGTCGCCTGCTGCGGTCCTAGCCATCTACGCCGGGTTGCGGGTGGGGGCGGTGGTTGCTCCTTTGGACCCTGCGGATCCGCCGGCCCGTACGGCGCGGATGGTGCAGGCCGCGGGGCTGAGTGTGTTGCTGACCCCCGACCGCAGTGTGACTGCGTGCCGCCGGGCCGCCGCCGAGGCTGTCAAAAACGCCGCCACGACCACAGGAGGCGGCGCGACCGCAGGCTCCGGCGCGGGTGCCATTGCCGATGGGGGCGTGGGTGTAGCCGTGGAGGCCGACGCCAGCGAAGGTGTTGGTGTCAGCGAGGGTGTCCTCGACTTCGGGTTGAATTGGGTTGCTCTGGGGGTGGGAGTGAGGGAGGGGCGTCGGGCTGTGTTGCCTGCGCCTGTGGATCAGGGCGGCTACGTACTGTTTACCTCCGGTAGTACGGGGTGGCCCAAGGGCGTGTTGCTGTCGCATGCCAATGTTGCCCATTTTGCGGTGTGGGCGGCTGGCGAGTTGGGTCTGCGGGAGACTGACCGGGTGGGTTCGCAGGCGTCGCTGACCTTTGATTTGACTACGTTTGATGTGTTCAGCTCTGCGGCGGTTGGCGCTTGTGTGGTGTTGATGCCGGATGTGCTGCGGGCGTTTCCCCGTGATGTGGTGGGTTGGTTGCGGTCGCAGGAGATCACCGCGTTGTATGCGGTGCCGTCGCTGTATCACGGCATGCTGCAGCAGGGCGGGATCGCTGAGGAGGGCCTGCCGTCGTCACTGCGGGTGGCGGCGTTCGCCGGGGAACCATTCGTCCCACAACTCCTGGAAAAGTACATGGAGTTGATGGGCGAGGAGGTGCCGTTCTACAACCTTTACGGACCCACCGAGACCAATGTGTGTACGTACCTGCGGGTGCCGGCTGACTTCCGGGCGGATCGGGAGTTGAGTGTGGGTGGGGCGATCACAGGTGATGTGGTGGAGGTGTTGGACCAGGACGGTAACCCCACCGAGGGTGAGGGGGAGATTTACGTTGCGGGGCCGACCGTCTTCCAGGGGTATCTGGTCGATGGTGTCCTGCGGGACCCGACCGTAACCGTCCCCTTCCGCGACGGCACAGCGCGTCGCGCCTACGCCACCGGGGATGTGGGCTGCTTCGATGCGCAGGGGCGTTTGGTGTTGCGGGGGCGGCGGGATTCCCAGGTCAAGCGGCGCGGCCACCGTATCGACCTGCTGGATGTGGAAAGCGCCGTGGTGGGCCTGCCGCAGGTTGCCACTGCCGCGGTGGTGGCGAAGGACGGTGCGCACCGCGGTGAGATTTGGGCGTATGTGCAAAGCGGCGGTGCCGTTCTGACGGACAGGGATGTGCTGGCGGATCTGCGGGGGGTTTTGCCGAAGCGGATGTTGCCGGATCGGGTGGTCTTGGTCGCTTCGTTGCCGCTGACCGCCCGCGGCAAGGTCGACCGCCTCGCGCTAAGTACCCAAGGCGTGAACCCAGACACCACTGAGGAGACCGCCAACCAGCACACCGACCAGCGGCCCCATCAGCACATCGATCAACGCGGCGATCAGCATGTCGATCAGTATGTAGGTTAGGCCCGGCCTGCGGACCGCCGACGAGAGCGCCCGCCAGCGTGCCGATCTATGCAATGGCTTGGCGCAACGGCCGCCCGCCCAACAGCCCGTTCAATGATCCGGCCCAACGGTCTAGCCCAATGTCTCGGCCCAACGGCTTGAACACCAACGATTGGCGCACAGACCTGGGCGCCGAGGAGACCACGACCGACCGCCAACGGACCCAGCAGCGCATGGACGACGGCACGCACCAGAACATGGAGCGGCGGGCCGACGAAGGCACGCACTGGCCTGACCATCGCCGGCGCGCGGGCTAGCCTCGACGAGGGTGCCCGTCAAAGCCCCGACCGGCGCGCTGACGAGGCGCCCCGCGGGGTCGGGACCTGATTCCTCGGCCGGCACGGAACACAGCAATTACCGGCGCATTGATGCACGCATCAACCACAGCACCCGTCAGTGTGCCGACCTGACTATCCATCAGTACATACATCGTCGAGGCCATCGGCCTGGGACCGACCAGAGCAGCGGCTGGTGCCGAGAGACCACCGGTCGGCGTCTCGGCCAGTACGTCGTCGAGCTTTGTAACGGGCCCGTCGATGACGCGCCGACCAGCCCAGCCAACCCACTCAGTCCAGCCAGTCCTGCCAGTCCTGCCAGTCCAGTCAGCTCAGCCAGTTCAGTTGAGTCCATTGAGTAGTGCGTCGAGCTGCGCACTGAAAGTTAAGGAGATACCGGTATGAACAGTGTTGAGGACCTGTGTGGCGTGATCGGTAGCAAGATCACGTGGGGGCGGGGGGAGGACCCGCAACAGTTGGCGGCTGATACTCCGTTGTTGGAGATGGGGTTGCTGGACTCGCTGGCCATCATGGAGATCATTTCCGTGCTGGCCAACGAGCACGGTGTGGAGCTGCCTGACACTGAGGTGGTGGCCGCCAACTTCCGTACGCCCAAGGCGCTGTGGGCGGTCATTGAGGGTCTTTCTGCGGGGGCCGCGAAGTGACCGCACCTGTTGATCGTCTGCTGCGCAGCGGCCCGGATGAGGTCGAGGCGTTGGTGGATGAGTTTCGTAGGCGGGCGGAGCCGGTTGTTGAACAGGCGCGGGATAAGGATTTCCGTACGCAGTGGCAGGCGATGGCTGATCTGGGGGTGCTGCGTCTGACGGAGACCGGCACCCCGCCCCTCGCCCACCCTCACAGTCAACCCCGGCCCAACCAGCCCCAGAGCCAGCCCCGGGCCCAGGCCCAGGGCCTGGCCTCGGGCCCGTCTCCGGAGCTGGTCCCGGGCCGGGCTTCCGCCTCCGACTCGGCCACCGCCTCCGCCTCCGCCGCGGGGACGGCGCTGGGCATAGGTCCGGTGACGCGTTCTCTGGCGATCGTGGAGGGCATCGGCCTGGCCGGTCTTGATGAGGGGGTGTGTTACGCGTTGGCGTCCCAGGTGTTTGGGATGCAGTTTCCCTTGCGTGCGGTGTTACCTCCCGCGGCATGGGAGGCGATTGCGCACATCCAGTCCGGGCGCGAGGTGTTGTGCCATGCATTGACCGAGCGCGGTGGGGGCAGTGACCCGCTGTCGATGGATACCTGCGCCCGGCGGGACGGCGAGGGCTATGTGCTGACCGGCGCCAAGACGTTCATCACGGCTGCGCCGGTCGCCGATCACGCCATTGTTTTTGCCCGCACCGCGCCGGGCCGCCATCCGTTCGCGCTCTCCGCGTTCTTGTTCCCGTTGGATCTGCCGGGGGTGACGCGCAGTGAACCGTTCGCCAAGACGGCCTTGCCGAAGGTCCCGATGGGGGAGTTGGTCTTTGACCAGGTGCGTTTGCCGGCTGGCTCACTGATCGGTGAGGAAGGCTCGGGCCTTGCGTTGATGGCGTCGACGACCGCCTGGGAGCGGGCTGTGCTGCTGGGCTACGCCCTGGGCCCGATGCGTCGCACGCTGGGTCGGATCGTGGCCTGGGCTGCGGACCGTGAGCATTTCGGCCGACGGATGGGGGCCAGTCACCAAGTCGCTTCCCGCGTCGCGGAAATGGCGCTGGTGCTGCACCGTTCCCGGGTACAGGTGTATGCGCTGGCGAGCCGGTTGGATGCCGGCACGCCTGCCAGGCAGCTGGCGGCCGAGGCCGCGCTCACCAAGATTTCGATCTCTGAGGACTTCGTTCGACTCACCGAGCACGCCACCGCGCTCTCGGGCGTGAGGGCCTTTATCGCCGACTCCGAGCTCCCGGCCGACCTGCACAGTCCGATGGCTGCCCTGACGTATGCGGGCAGCAACGACCTGCTGCGGGTGGGGATTGCCCGCCAGCTCGGTCTCCCGGTTGAAAACTGATGTGAAAGGGACTTTCGATGACGCTGCCATCGCATATCGACGATCTGCTCAAGCTCGCCTCTCAGACCGGTGAGACCCTGGCACCGCTGGCTGCCGACGTCGACGCCGGCCGGTCAAATGGCCACGAGGCGTATCGCGTCGTGCGTGAGGCCGAGCTGCTGGGCCTGCTCATCCCGCAAGACGCCGGCGGCGCCGGCCTGGGATTCGGCGCCTATACCCGTGTGCTGGAACAGTTGGGGATCCACAACGGTGCCGCGGCGCTGGGTTTCAACATGCACAACGTGGTCATCGGCGGCCTCGCCGAGACCGCCGGCACTCCGCTGCCACCGGCCGCCGACGCCTTCCGATCCTGGGTGTTCGACCAGGTCATCCACCACCACAAGATGTTCGCCTCCGCCGTCTCGGAGGCCGGTAACGGTGCCAAACTGCGCGGGATGCGCACCACCTACCGACTCAGCAAGGACCGCGAGCACTACATCCTCAACGGTGAGAAGTCCTTTGTGTCGCTGGCGGGGGCCGCTGACTACTACGTGGTGGCGGCCCGCGCCGAGGACGGCGAGTCCAGCGAGGTCTCGCACTTCGTGGTCGCCGCCGACGACGTGGGCGTGCGTTTCGGTACCGTCCACAGCATGGCGGCGATGAACGGCACCAGCACCGCCGGGATGACGCTGAAGGACGTGACCCTGCCCCGTTCCCGCCTCTACCTCAACGTCGAGGGCATGTCGTTGTTCAAGCTGGTGCGGGAACCGCACTGGATGACCGCCGGCTACACCGGCGCCTACCTGGGCATCGCCGAGGCGATCTACCGCTTCACCGTGGACTACGTCACCGCCTCGCCGCAGCGCGCGGAGAATCCCGTCATCCAGCACGACCTGGGGCGGATGTCGGCTCGCCTGCGGGCGGCCCGGGCATTGGTCCATGAGGCCGGTGACCTCATCGAGCGTGAGCGGGGCAGTGTGGAGGCCAACGCCATGGTGCACGCCGCGAAGTACGTTATCGGCGAGGTCGGGCCGGAGCTGGGGCGCGATGCGGTGCGGGTGTGCGGGTCCGCGGCGGTCAGCAAGAAGGCACCGCTGGAGCGGCTGATCCGCGAGGCGTCGTTCTCCTCGGTGATGCCCGCCAAGCCGTATGACTGCCTGGAATACCTCGGCAAAGCCGCTGTCGGCGTCAACCTGCACGACGCCCGGACCTTCTCATGGTGACGCCCGTGACCTCCCTCACCCCCACCCCCACCACGCCTCGTACCCCCAGCCCCGCACCAACCCTGGCTCCGGGTTCTTCGCCCCTTCCCACGGCCTGTGCCTCTGCTGTCGTGGGGGAGGAACAGGCAGTGGGACCCGAGACCTTCCGTGCGCTGATGGGTTCGCACCCGGGGGCCGTGGCCGTGATCACCACGGCGGATGAACAGGGCAACCCCTACGGTTTCACCTGCACCGCACTGTGCTCGCTGTCCTTGGACCCGCCGCTGCTGCTGGTGTGCGTATCGAACACCGGCAGCACACTGCCGGTACTCGTCGAACGCGGCGAGTTCGCGGTCAACTTCCTGCACAGCCAGGGCCGTCGGGCCGCCGAAGCCTTCGCCAGCCGCACCGCGGGCCGTTTCGCGGCGGTGCCCTGGCAGGCGGCCCCCGGCAGCGGACTGCCCCTCCTGCCAGAAGACTCCCACGCCCTGGCCCGATGCCGCCTGCACCGACTACACCCGGCCGGGGACCACACCATCGTCATCGGCGAAGTGGTATGGACCCACACCCCAGCCCACAACCCAGCGGTCATCTCAACCGACGTCTCGCCCCACACCACAACGGGTGCTCGAACCGACGCCTCGCCAACGGCCGGGCCCGGCCCTCTGATGTACGGCCAGCGCCGCTACGTCGCCTG
This sequence comes from Streptomyces sp. RGM 3693, assembly GCF_050471125.1. Lineage (NCBI taxonomy): Bacteria > Bacillati > Actinomycetota > Actinomycetes > Kitasatosporales > Streptomycetaceae > Streptomyces > Streptomyces sp. RGM 3693. The sequence goes on along the minus strand of NZ_JBMPPQ010000003.1, from coordinate 281,801 downwards.
GCCCGACTGAACACCACCACCCAGCCGTCCACCACCACCTCCCTCACCACCGCACCTCCCGGCACCACCCCAACACCCCTCCACCGACACGAGCCATCCCACACCGCGGGCACTGGTTGCTCGAAACTTGCTGGCGGCTGGCTGGTGCCCGACATCGGGCATCGGCCTGGGCTCTGGACATCGGCCGTTGTGCAAGGTGTTGGTGTCCCTCTGTGCTTCTGCCCGTCCGTCGCTTCGCCCCTCTGCGCTTCCACGCTTCTGTGCTAGTAGGACTCCGTTACGTCTTCCCGATCATGGTTTTGGGGAGCATGTTGGGCAGATGGACATGCGACAAGTCAATGGCCTGCGGGCGGAGTTAGCGGGGTTTGTGGCGGATGTGTTCGCCACGGTGCCACGGCGGGATCAGCGGTCGAAGGGGGACTGCTACCTGCGGGGTCTGATGCTGGACGGGCGGCGCAAGTCGATCCAGGCGATGGCCGGGCGGCTGCCGGACGGCAATGAGCAGAACCTGCAGCAGTTCGTGAACCAGTCGACGTGGGATCCGGTGCCGGTGCGGCGGCGGATCGCGGAGCGCATGGTGCCGCTGATCGGTCCTGATGCCTGGGCGATCGATGACGTGTCGTTCCCCAAGGACGGGAAGATGTCGGTCGCGGTCGCTCACCAGTATTGCGGCGCGCTGGGAAAGCAGGCCAACTGCCAGGTGGCGGTGAGCGTGCACGCGGTCACCGACGCTGCCTCCTGTCCGCTGCAGTGGCGCCTGTTCGTGCCGGAGGGATGGGCGCACGATGCGGTGCGGCGAGAAAAGACCGGGATACCCCAGGAGATCGGGCACCGCGAGAAGTGGCGCCTGGCCTTGGACACCCTGGACGAGTTGGCCACCTGGGGCTTGGTGCCGCCGGTGGTGGTGGCCGATGCCGGATACGGGCAGAACGCCGACTTTAGGGCGTCGCTGGCCGACCGGGGCATCGCCTACGTGGTGGCCATCCGCTCGGATGTCACTGTCCACCCGCACCACGCGGTACCCGTTGCCCCGCCCTGGCGGGGCAACGGCCGCCGGCCGCAGCCCCGTTACCGGGACAAGCCGTCCTCGGTGGCCGCACTGGCCAGCGCCCACGGCCGGCAGGCATTTACCGAGGTCACCTGGCGTGAAGGCTCCCGCGGGCCGATGCGCTCCCGCTTCCTGGCCCTGCGGGTGCGGCCGGCCGGCGTCAGGGCCCGCCGCCTGGCCCAGGCCGCCGCCACCGCGCGCGAGGGCCACTGGGACGGTGTCCTGCCTGAGGTGACGCTGCTGGTCGAATGGCCCGAAGAAGCCGAAGCACCCACCGACTACTGGCTGGCCGACCTGCCCGAGGACACTCCCATCGCCGAACTGGTCCGCCTGGCGAAGATCCGCTGGCGGATCGAGCACGACTACCGGGAACTCAAGCATGGCCTCGGCCTGGACCACTTCGAGGGCCGCTCCTGGAACGGCTGGCACCACCACGTCACCTTGGTCACCGCCGCCCACGCCTTCCTCACCGAACAGCGGCTCTCCCCAAAAGCCCGCACACCGGTCTCACGCTCTATCAGGTACTGGATGCCATCCAGAGCCTCCTGAACTGCTGGACCGGTACCTGCACCACCTGCCACCAGCCGCTTCCCGACACCACCCACAGACGCCAGACCACAAGATCCACAACGATCTAACGGAGTCCTACTAGGACTTGTCCGGGCGATCATGTGCGGAGCCAGATGACGAGTGCTGCTGCGGTGGCGGTGCCGAGGAAGACGTAGCCGCGCTTGTCGTATCTGGTGGCTACCGCGCGGGACTGCTTGAGCCGGTTGATCGTTCGTTCTACAGTGTTGCGTTTTTTGTAGCGCTCTTCGTCGAAGCCGGGTGGCCGTCCACCGCGTGAGCCTTTGCGCAGGCGGGCGGCCTGGCTGTCGGTTTTCTCCGGGATGGTGTGCCGGATGCCGCGTCGCCGCAGGTACTGGCGGCACGGGCCGTTGCTGTATGCCTTGTCCGCGGCGAGGCTGTCGGGTTTCTTGCGTGGCCTGCCCGGCCCGGGTTTCGGGACGCGGATCTTGTCCAGGACGGGCTTGAACTGGGTGCAGTCCGCCCGCTGTCCCGGTGTGACGACCAGGGACAGAGGCCGGCAGTGGCCGTCCGCGCTCAGGTGGAGCTTGCTCGTGAACCCACCGCGCGAGCGGCCCAGGCCCTCACCTCCAGCACCACCTCCACCAGGCGGGCGTGCAGGCTCTGCCACGTGGTTTCGACCTGGTGTTCCGGCAGTTCGGCCCCCTTTGACACGGGGGCCGACGGCGGATCGGTGCGTGCGCCTGCCGCATGCTGATGCGCGCGGACGATGGTGGAGTCCACCGAGATGTCCCAGTCGATTTCACCCGCTGCATCGGCCGCGGCCTGGACCTGTTGCAGCAGTTGTTCCCACGTTCCGTCAGCCGACCACAACCGGTGCCGTTCATAGACCGTCTTCCACGGTCCGAAACGTTCCGGCAGGTCACGCCACTGCACTCCGGTCCGCACCCGGTACAGAATCCCGCCAATCACCTGCCGGTGATCTCGCCACCGGCCACAACGCCTGTTGCTGACCGGCAAGAACGGCCGCAGCCGTTCCCACTCTTCATCACTCAGATCACCCCGCCCCATGCCCACATCAACGACCCGGGCACGGAGTAGTCACATGATCGACCGGACAAGTCCTAGGTGTGTTGTGCGCGCGGCGGGTTGGAGGGTTGGGTGCCTGTGGTGAGGTGGTGTAGGGCTGTCTTGGTGTGTTGGTTGTTGGGGAGGTAGCACAGGAAGTGGTGACTGGGTTCGTCGAGGGCGGCTAGTTTTACGTAGCGTAGGTGGAGGTCGCCTGCGGTGGGGTGTTGGAAGTGTCGTATCGCGGGTTGGTAGATCGCGGTTTCGCGTTGGCTGTACCAGCTGGCTGCGTCGGGGTCTTGAGTGATCTCGGCGATGATCTCGGCATAGCGCCGGTCGTGCGGGTGGCGGGCCGCGTTGGCGCGGAACTGCCCCAGCAGATACCGCGCCTCGAACTCCCAGTTGACGATCAGGTCGCGGGCTGGTGGCCACCGGAACACCAGCCATGGCAGATTGCGTTGTTTGGAGGGTAGGCGTGCTGGGTCGGTGAGCAGTGCGGCGTAGCCGGCGTTCCATGCGAGTAGGTCCCAGTGCGGGTCGATGACCACGGCTGGGTTGGGTGCGACCGATTCCACCAGTGAGAGTAGGTTGGGCGAGACCCAGCCTGGCGCCTGCTGCTCATGTGTGGCGTCGTCGATGAAGGACAGTACGTGTGCGGTCTCGGCCTCGTTGAGGTGCAGGGCTCGTGCCACCGACCGTAGTACTTGCTCGGAGGTTCGTACCCGTCCTTGCTCCAGCCAGGCATACCAGGAAGCGCTGATGCCGGCCAATTCGGCTACCTCGCCCCGGCGCAGTCCCGGGGTGCGCCGCCGCGGCGCGACTGGCAGGCCCAGTTGCGCGGGGGAGAGTCGCTCGCGCCGTGACCGTAAGAATGCCCCGAGCTCCTTACGCAATGCCTGTGCGGCGCTCCCTTCACCAAAGGACCGCTCCATCCCACTCACCATGCTTCCCTTTCCCGCACCAACAGCCCATCACAGCTACCCACAACACTGAGCCGCCCACTACGCGCGGTTGCTCACGACTGCGAGCCGCCCACGAGGCAGCGCTCTTCGGTGCACCACAGGCACCCATGACGCACAGCCATCCTCGCGTATGCATCGCCCCCTCCCTCCGGCGGCTATCTGCTTCGGTCCGCCCCTGCGGCTGCCCCGACCCTGCGGTTGCCTTCGTCGATGGCCGCTCTGGTGTGTTTTGTCGCTGATGTAGGGAGGGTGTGGGTGTTGGTAATTGGTTGAGGGGGGTGTTTGTGGGGTGGGGGTGGTGGTGTTGAGGGGTCCGGGAGCGTCCTGGGTGGAGGGGAGCGTGTTGGCTGTGTCTGCTGTGTCTGTTGTTGGGTCGTCTGACTCGGCTGTTTTGTCTTCGCGTCGTTTGTGGTTGTTGCGGTCGGCTGGTTTTGTGAGTAATTTCGATCGTTTTTGCATTACGCCGATGTTGGTGGTTATTGCTGATCGGCTTGGGGCCGATATGGCTGTGGTGGTGTTTGCAGCCAGTGTTTATTTTTTGTGTTACGGGTTGATGCAGCCGGTGTGGGGGTTGGCTAGCGATCGGTTGGGTCGGGTGGCGGTGATGCGGCTGTCGTTGTTGGCGGGTGCATTGTCGTCATTGTTGTCTGCGGTGGCGCCTAATGTGACGGTGTTGATTGTGGCTCGTGCTGTGGCGGGGGCTTGTTTTGCGGCGTGCGTGCCGGCTTCGCTGAGTTATGTTGGTGATGTGGTGCCTGCTGCGGTTCGTCAGCGTCCGTTGAGTGATTTGATGACTGCGTTTTCTTTGGGGACGGCGCTGGGTACGGTCGTGGCGGGAACGTTGGCGTACTACGTCAGTTGGCGTGCGGTGTTTGTGTTGCCGGGTTTGATCGCGGCTTATCTCACGTGGGCATTGCGGAATTTGGTTGAGCCGCAGCGTGTGCCGTCTGGTTCTCTTTTGGCGCCGTTTCGTCTTGTGTTGGGTTCGCGGTGGATGTGGTGTGTGATGGCGCTGGCTGTGGTGGAAGGGGCGGTGCTGTTGGGCTTTTTGACATATCTGGCGCCCGCGCTTGAAGCGCGTGGTGTGCCGACGGCGGTGGCGGGTGCGGCGTCGGCGTTGTATGGCGCGGGGGCGATGGGGTGCGCTCAGTTGGTCAAGAAGCTGGTGGGGTGTTGGAGCCCGGCGAAGTTGATCCTGGCTGGTGGGGTGCAGGCAGCAGCGGCCTACGCGGTGGCGGCCGTGAGTCAGTCGTTGCCGGCCTTGGCGCTTACCGCGTTGTTGTTGGGAGGTAGTTGGTCGTTCATGCACACCACGTTGCAGTCGTGGGCGACGGTGGTGGTTCCGGCGGCCCGGGCCACCAGCGTGGCGATGTTCGGCGTCAGCCTCTACGGCGGGAGTGCCCTGGCCAGCAGCCTGACAGCCACCGCAGCCGCCACCCACCACTACGCCCAACTCTTCCTGATCGCCGCGGTATTGACCATCCCCCTGACCTGCGCAGCCGTAGCCGGCCGAGCCCGTTACCACTGACAGCCCATATCCACAGACAGGCTCCCTACCGCCGACGGGCCCGATCGCTGGCAGACCTTCTACCACTGGCAGAACCTTTGCCACTGACGGGCCCGCCCTCGCAGGCGGGCCCGCCCTCACTGACCGGCCTGCTACTGCTGACGGGCTCGACGGTTGGCAGAACCCTTGCTAGTGATGGGCCTGCCCCCGCAGACCAGCCCGCCCTCGCTTGCGGCTCCCGCTGCCGGTGGCGGAACCGTTGCCGCTGGTAGCCCTTGCTACCGCTGGCAGAGCCTTTGCCGCTGATAGGCCCGCCGCCGTTGGCGGTTGGTGGCTGGGCTCTCGGTTGCTGTCGGGCTTGGCTTGGTCATTGTGTCTGGTTGGGGGTGGGGTGGTCTTGGGTGGTGGTGACGTGGGTGTTTTGGCCGGCGGTGATGTGCCATTGGTTGTTTTGTTTGATGAGGATCCAGGTGCCGACGTTTTCTTGTTGGTGGTGTGGGTGGGTGATGGGTTGGCGGAGGAAGACGATGGCGGTTTGGGGGTTGGGGTAGGTGATTTTTTCGATGTGGTAGTGGGTTTGGATGTTGTGTGCGTGGTTTTGTAGGCGTTCTTGGTGGTAGGCGTGGAGGGCTTTCCATCCGATGAGTCGTTTGCCGTTGACGGTGGTGAAGATGACGTTGTCGGTGAAGGGTTGGTCGAATTTTGTTGCGTCGTGTTCGGCGAAGGCTGTTTCTAGTTGGTGGAAGAGGTGGGTGATGGCGTGTGTGTCGTCGTGGTGGGTGGTTGGGGGGTGTTGTGTGGGTCGTGTGGTGTGGTGTGGTGTTTTGCTGGTCACGCTAAGTCGAGTGGTGCTGGCGTGCGCAAGTCATTGTTTGGGTGTCCGTCAACTGTCAGCCATTGCTGTTTGGTTGTCTTCGTTATCCGTTTTGCCCTCGCTGTCTGTGTCGCTGTTGCTGGATCCGCCTGTGTGGCTTGGTCTGGGCTTGGCCGGGCTTGGCTGGGCTTGGCGCGGGGTCCGTGTCTCTGCCGGTGTTGGCTGGTCCTGGGCCCGTGGTTGGTCTGTGTGCGTGTGAGTGCTGTCTGTTTTGTGTTGGGGTGGGGGGTTTGTGTGGTGGTGGTGATGGCGCAAGCTGGTCGGTGCATTGTGCACGGTTATGGGCGTACGGTGGCTGGAATCCTTACCTGGTGCGGGAAGTGAGCGGTGCCCGGGATGGGTGCGTCGGTATGTGAAGGGGTGGGTATGAAGGTTTTGGTGACTGGTGCGTCGGGTGGTGTCGGTCGTGGTGTGACCGAGGGGCTGCTGGCGGCGGGTGTCCAGGTGCGGGCGTTGGCGCGTGATCCGGCTCGGGTGGGTTTGCCTGTCGGTGTTGAGGTTGTTGCTGGCGATCTGACTCAACCGGCGAGTCTTGATGCTGTGTTGGAGGGGGTTGAGCGGATGTATCTCTTCCCTGTTCCTGCTACTGCCCGTGAGGTGGTTGCGGCCGCTGAACGCGCGGGGGTGCGGCGTATTGTGACTTTGTCTTCGGGGGCGGTGAGTGCCGGCTATGACACTGTCCATCACCTGCCGGTGGAGCAGGCCGTTGAAGCTGCCGCGGTGGAGTGGACGCATGTGCGGCCGGGGGAGTTCGCTTTGAACAAGGTCGCGTTGTGGGGGCCTGACATTCGTGCCGCACGTGTGGTGCGTCATCCCGCGCCTGAGGCGATCTGGTGTCCCGTGCATGAGCAGGACGTCGCCGATGTGGCTGTGGCGGCTCTGTTGGAAGGCGGTCACCATGGTGTGGCCCACACCTTGAACGGGCCACCGATCAGCCTGCGTGACCAGGCGCGCGCCCTGGCCGCGGCGCTGGGTCAGGAGATTCGCTTCGAGAAGGTCACTCCCCAACAAGCCCGTCAACGTTACCGTGAGCTAGGCGGGTTCGCCGCAGCCGCCGCCGACTTCCTCCTCGGCTTCGTCGACTACGCCGGCAACCCCACCGACCCTTATGCGATGACCCACTTCGACCTCACCGCCTTCGGCCCCCAACCCACCGTGCACGACATCACCGGCGCCACGCCACGCACCTTCGCTCAATGGGCCCGCGACCACGCCGCCGACTTCCGCTACTGACCTTGAAGACGGGTTGTCGTAGGGGCTGACGATCGGTGATCGTCGCGGTATGCCGGGTGTATGAGGTATCCGCAGGGTGGGGGTCTGAGCGCGGAGAGGCAAGCGTTTCGCGAGCGGGTCCGGATGGAAGCAGTCGCGATGTTCGCCGAGGGGCGGGGCAGTTCCGATGTCGCGAAGGAGTTACGGGTCAGCGTCCGGTCGGCCCAGCGGTGGCGGCAAGCCTGGAGGGCTGCCGGTCAAAACGGGGTTCGTTCCCGCGGCCCGGCGTCCCGGCCGAAGCTGAGTGATGCGCTGTTCGCCGCGCTCGAGGAGGAGCTGGCCAAAGGCCCGGTCGCGCATGGCTGGCCGGATCAGAGATGGACGTTGGCCAGGATCAGGACTCTGATCGGCCGACGGTTCCACAAGTCCATGACGCTGTCGGGTGTTTCCCAGATGCTGCGGCGGCATGGCTGGAGTCATCAGGTTCCGGCCCGTCGTGCTGTCGAGCGCGACGAGGCGGCGGTGGCTGGCTGGGTGAAGGACGTGTGGCCGCACGTGGAACCACCGCGGCGGCGCTCGGGGCCTGGATCGTCTTCGAGGATGAAGCCGGATTCTCGATGACGCCGCCGACCTCACGGACCTGGAGCAAACGCGGCAGCACACCGGTCATCCGGGTCCGCGGACGCTCCCAGCGCCGCTTCTCCATCGCCGCCCTTTGCTGCTACAAACCCGGTGAACGCTCCCGCCTCGTCTACCGGCCCAAGCGACATGCCGATCACAAGACCGGAGGCCGCAAGAGCTTCGCCTGGACCGAGTACCGAGACCTTCTCATCGCCGCCCACCGGCAGCTCGGCGGACCCATCGTCCTCATCTGGGACAACTTGAAGTGCGCCACGAGGCGCTACGGAATCGAGTGGAGGTGAAAGGACTCCACCGCCGGGTGGTCGCAGCCGCTCGGTGAAGCTGGGGGCAGTCGCCACGTGGGAACGCAGGTGGCGGCGGGAAGCAGCCCCGACAACGTACGGGACGGGTCGGCACTGTCAGACGGTCCGGGTCCGGCAAGCAGCGAGGAGAAGGTGTACGAGAGGAACCGCTGTCTGACGCCCCGTAAGTGTCCCGCTCGGCTCAAACCTGACGGATATGGGCCGGGTTGCAGCGCGTGAACTGTCACTCGTCGGGGTGGCGTTCAACTCCGAAGCCGGTTTTTAGGTCCGGTGGGGAGGCCATGTCGAAAGCCTGCGGCGTAGGCATGGCGAGGCTGTCGGGGTAGAGGTGGGCACCTCCCTCCTTGATCGATTCTGTGGTGAACGTGGGAACCGCCTGCGGTTGCCCTTCCCGCCGGACAGCCAGTTCGGAGGCGGGCAGGTCCGTTGCCAACTGATGGCCGTTGGGCGGGGCGGAGGTCTCGTAGTAGTCCGAGCGCGCGAGAGGCGCGTACACGGCGAAGGAGACCAGCAAGTCAGCAGTGGACGTACTGGAAAGTCAGGAGGCTGTCGCCGGTGAATACCGACGAACTTGACTCCGTTCTGTTCGGAGCGGAGCGCAGGGTACTGAAGATCCAGACCAAGCTGCACTGTTGGGCCCGTGATGACCCTCATCGCAGGTTCGATGATCTGTTCAACCTCGTTGCCGATCCTGCGTTCCTTCTGGTGGCGTGGGATCGGGTGCGGGGCAACAAGGGAGCACGCACGGCCGGAGTGGACGGGCGCACGGCCCGTTCCATCGAGGCCGGGCAGGGCGTCGTGGACTTCCTCGACGGGCTGCGGTCGCAGGTCAAGGGCCGCAGTTTCTGCCCGCTGCCGGTGCGGGAACGGATGATCCCGAAGGCGGGCGGCAAATTGCGCCGCCTGGGGATCTCCACCATTGCCGACCGAGTGGTGCAGGCTTCTTTGAAGCTGGTGCTGGAGCCGATCTTCGAAGCGGATTTCTACCCGTGTTCCTACGGGTTCCGCCCGAATCGTCGTGCTCACGACGCCGTGGCTGAGGTGCGCTACTTCGCGTCCCGCTCCTACAAGTGGGTCGTCGAGGGCGACATCACGGCATGCTTCGACGAGATCTCGCACACGGCCCTGATGGACCGGGTGCGGGAACGAATCGGAGACAAGCGCGTCCTGGCACTGGGGAAGGCGTTCCTCAAAGCAGGCATCCTCAGCGAGAACCGCATGCTGCGAGACAACCGCGCCGGAACCCCGCAGGGTTCGATCCTTTCGCCGCTGCTGAGCAACGTAGCCCTGACGGTCCTGGACGAGCACATCGCTCAAGGACCCGGCGGACCCGCCTCAAGCCAGACGGAGAGAGCCAAGCGCCGTCGCCACCGCCTGCCCAACTACCGGCTCGTCCGCTACGCGGACGACTGGTGCTTGATGGTGTCGGGCACGAACGACGACGCCGAAGCCCTCCGGGAAGAGATCGCAGAAGTCCTGTCCGGGATGGGCCTGCGCCTGTCACCGGAGAAGACCCTGATCACCCACATCGACAAGGGCCTCGACTTTCTCGGCTGGCGCATCCAGCGCCACCGGAAGCGGGGCAGCAACCGGCACTTCATCTACACCTATCCGTCGGGCAACGCCGTCAAGGCCATGACGGGCAAGGTCAGGACGATGTGCCGGACGACGGATACGAGCCAGCCGCTCGATGCCCTGCTGCGTCAGCTCAATCCGGCGCTCAAGGGCTGGTGCGTCTACTTCCGGCCCGGCGTGTCCAGCGCGACCTTCTCCTACCTGAGCTTCTACACGTGGCGTCAGGTTGGGAGCTGGTTACGCCGAAAGCACCGCCGAGCCACCTGGAAGGACCTCAGGCACCGCTACTGCGACGTCGGATGGTGGCCGGCCTCGGAGGAACGACAGCTGTTCAACCCGGCGAAGGTGACCACCACGCGTTACCGCTACCGGGGAACAGTTATCCCGACTCCGTGGCCGAGCCTGGAATGAGGACAACACACAGGTCCTGAACAGGGCTTGTGGAGCGCCCGGTGCTCGGAAACGGGCACGCCGGGTGCGGGAAGCGGTCTGGGGAAACGGGCTGGTCGATGAGACCGGAACCGCGCCCCGGATCGACTTCACCGTCCACAAAGACCGCCGACTGCGAGCATTCATCGACGCCCAGGACTGGATCACGGCCTACCACCTACCGCCCTACACACCCGACCTCAACCCCGTGGAAGGCATCTGGTCAATCCTCCGCCGGACCACCCAGGCCAACACCGCCTTCACCGACCCGAGCCACCTCATACACCGACTCCGACACGGCCTCCGCCAGATTCAATACCGCAGCAACATCATCGATGGATGCCTCACCGGAACAGGGCTCACACTGACGACACCACGACTACAAACTCAGTAACCCAACAACGCTCGCCCAAGGACGCTCGCCCAAGGACGGTCGCCCAAGGACGCTCGCCCCAAGGATGGTTGATGCAAGGGCGAGTGCCTCAAGGGCGATTGACGCAAGGACACCGGGCCGTGCCAGCGCCAGTACCCTGTGTCAGGTCCCTGCGCCTGTCCTCGCGTTGCCGCCCCTGCACCCTGCACCCCGCATCTCGCACGCCGCGGCCCGCACGCCGCGGCCCGCAGGCCGCGGCCCGCACCCGTGCCGGCACCTGCACTTCAGGTCAGTGCCTCGCGTCAGTACCAGTAACCCCACGTCGGCACCCGCACCCAGCGCCCGCACCCCGCACCCCGCGCTCTGCGTTCGCACCCGCGCTCTGCGTTCGCACCCGCACCCCGGGTCGGTGCCCGAACCCACGTCAGTGCCTCGCGCCGGCACTCGGTGTCGGCAGCCCGCGTTTGTCCTGGTGTCGTCGTCTCGCACCAGCACCTGCACCCCGCGCAGGCGCCGTACCCGATGTCAGCGCCCCGCGCCAGCACCCGCACCACGCACCGCGTGCCGGCACTCCGAGGCTGTCCTCGCGTCGTCCCGCACCCGCACCCGCGCCCTGGGACGGCAGCCGCACCCGCACCAGCGCGCCGGGCCCGCACCCCGTGTCGGTACCCGAACCCTTGTCAGTGCCTCGCATCGGCACTCGGTGTCGGCAGGCCGCGTTTGTCCGCGTGTCGTCTTCCCGCGCCCGCACCTGCACCCCGCGCTGGCTCCCGTACCCGATGTCAGCGCCCCGCGCTGGCACCCGGTTTCGGTAGCCCGCGCCTGTCTTTGCATCGTCGTCTCGCATCGCGCGCCAGCACCCGGTGTCGGCAGCCGCACCCGCCTCCGCGTCAGTACCCGATGCCGGCAGTCCGCGCCGGTCGTCGCGTTGTCGCCCCGCACCCGCACCTGCACCCGCACCAGCGCCCTGAGCCCGCGCCCCGCACCAGCGCCCCGCACCAGCGCCCTGAGCCCGCGCCCCGCACCAGCGCCCCGCACCAGCGCCCTGAGCCCGCGCCCGCACTCCACGTCAGTGCCTCGCACCAGCACCCGGTGCCGCGCACCGGCACCCGCACCGCGCACCGCGTGCCGGCACTCCGAGGCTGTCCTCGCGTCGTCCCGCACCCGCACCCGCACCCGCACCGGCACCTCGCGCCTTGTGTCGGCATCTCGCACCAGCACTCCACGTCGGTACCCGTACTCGTACCCTATGCCGGCGCCCGTACCCCGCACCCGCACCCAGCGCCCGCACTCCACACCAGTGCCTCGCACCAGTCCCCGGTGCCGGCAGCTCGCGCCGGTCCTCGGGTGTCGCCCCGCACCCGCACCCCGGGTCGGTACCTGAACCCACGTCAGTGCCTCGCGTCAGTACCCGGTGCCGGCAAGCCCGCGTTTGTCCTCGCGTCGTCGTCCCGCACCTGCACCCCCTGTACCAGCACCTTGCACCCGCGCCCCGCGCCTTGCGCCGGCACCCGTACCCGATGTCAGCGCCCCGCGCCGGCACCCGGCTTTGGCGATCCGCGCCTGTCTTTGCGTCGTCGTCCCGCACCAGCACCAGTACCAGTACCCGCACCGCGTGCCGGCGCCCGCACTCGCACCTGCGCTGGCACCCCGAGGCTGTCCTCGCGTCGTCGTCCCGCCCCCTGCACCAGCACCTTGCGCTCCGCCCCCCCCCGCGCCGGCACGTCATGTCGGCACCTGTACCCGCACCCTGCTCTGGCAGGTGCCTGTCCTTGCGTCGTTGCCCCGCACATCGTGCCGGCACGCCGGGCCTGTCCCCGCATCGTCGCCTCGCACTCGCACTCGCACTCGCACTCGCACCCGCACTCGCACCCGCGCCCCGGACCGGCACTCCGCACTCCGCACCCACCCCCGGCGCTGGCACCCCACGCCAGCGTCAGCACCCGTACCCCACGTCAGCGCCTTGCGTCGGCACCCGATTTCCTCGCGTCGTCGCCCCGCACCAGCACCCGCGCCCCGCACCCGCACCTGAGCTGGCGCCAGCACCCGTATCTTGCGGCAGCGCCCCGCACCTGCACCTTGAGTCGGCGCCTGCACCCGTACCTGGTGTCAGCGCCCCGCACCCGTACCCGCGCCCGTGCCCCGCGCCCTGTGCCGGCACCGTGCTCTGGCACCTCGAGCCTGTCCTTGCGTCGTCGTCCCGTACCCCGTGCCGGCAGCCCGAGGCTGTCCTCGCATCGTCGCCCGGCACCTGCACTTTTGAGTCGGCGCCAGCACCCGTACCTTGCGTCAGCGCCCCGCACCCGCACCCGCGCCCCGTATCCGCACCAGCACGTCGTACCCGCACCCGCACCCGCACCCGCGCCCGCGGCGGCGCTTCGCGTCTGTCCTTGCGTGGTCGTTTGTGTATCAACCCGCTGGTGTTGGTGGTGTGTTGGTGGGTGGTTTCTTGACGGTGCTTTGCGTGCGGTTCTAAGGTCGACCAGTAACTGACCTGTCGGAAAGTAAGTTGGTGGGGTGGTCGCCCCGCCGGCCATGCATCGCCTTGCCAAGGAGAGACGCCGTGTCACAAGGCCAGCCCGCGAGCGGGGAATTATTGCGGGGCCCCCGGCTGTACATGGTGATGGCCGCAGCGGTTCTCGCCATGTTGTTGGGCTCCCTGGACAGCATGATCCTGGGTGCTGCGATGCCGCGGATCGTCGGTGAGCTCGGTGGCTTGGACCGATTGTCCTGGCTGGTCACCGCCTACATGTTGACTATCGCCGTTTCCACTCCCCTGTGGGGCAAGCTCGGCGACATGTACGGCCACAAGGGCGCGTTCATCTGGGCGATCGTGCTGTTCCTGGCCGGGTCGGTGCTCTCCGGTATGGCCCAGAGCATGAGCCAGCTCATTGGTTTCCGTGCGCTCCAAGGGTTGGGTGGGGGAGGGTTGATGGTCGGCGCGTTGGCCATCATCGGGACCTTGGTGCCACCTCGTCAGCAAGGCAAGTACCAGGGCGTGATCTCCGGGGTCATGGGTTTGGCCATGGTCGGCGGACCCTTGATCGGTGGTGTGATCGCCGACCAGCTGGGCTGGCGTTGGTGCTTTTACGTCAACGTCCCGGTCGGCGCAGCGGCGTTGATCATGATTGCTTGGCTTCGGTTGCCCCGGCAGCGCACCCAAGCCCGCATCGACATCGCCGGCGTGATCCTGCTCACCATCGCCATCAGTGCCGTGGTGTTGGTCACCACGTGGGGTGGCAAGGACTACGCCTGGACGTCACCGCCGCTGCTTGCGTTGCTGGCCTTGGCCTTGGCCGCGTTGGTGGCTTTGGTCTATGTCGAGCGGCGTGTCACCGCGCCTCTTTTGCCGTTGGCCTTGTTCAAGAACGCCAACTTTTCGTTGATCACCGTTGCTGGTCTGTTCTTGGGCTGCGTGATGACCAGTGCGGTGACCTTCCTGCCGATTTTCCAGCAGGTCGTTCAGCATGCCTCGGCCACCAACGCGGGCCTGTTGTTGTTGCCGATGTTCGCCGCGATGGTCGCTGTCAGTGCCTTCGGTGGCCAGTTCATCACCAAGAGCGGTAAGTACAAGGCGTTCGTGGTTGTGGGGGGTGCAGCGCTGGCTGTTGGTTCGTTTCTGTTGAGTTGGGCCGGTCGCGGTACCAGCCCTGTGGTGTTGGGTGTGTTCATGGCCGCACTTGGCCTGGGCATGGGTCTGTTGACCCAGACCACCTTGCTGATCTCCTTGCAAAGCGCCGAACTCAAAGACCTGGGGGTGGCCTCCTCCACCGCCACCCTGGCCCGCTCCCTGGGCGGCTCTGTCGGTGTCGCGATCAGCGGCGCCCTGTTCGCCGGCGCTGTCAGCGGTGCCCGTACCGCAGATGGCACGCCGGTAAGCGGCGCCGGCGGCGCGCAACCCGACCCCAATGTCCTTGCGCGCCTCCCGCACGCGCTGCGTCAGGCTTACGAGAACGCCGTTGCTGACGGCACCAGCCGGATCTTCCTGTTCTGCACGGTCTTGGCCGCCATCGCGCTGGTCGCCGGATGCTTCGTCAAGGAAGTACCCCTGCGCACCGCGAACGTGCCCGAGACCGACGACACCACCCCCACCCCCACCGCCGCGCCCGACCCGGCACAGCCCAGCTCACCGGTGAACCCCTAACACCCACCATCCGCCCGCACCCACCCCGCCAGGCCACCCACCCCGCCCAGAACCCCCGCACAGCCCGCCCAGCCCGCACGGGCCCGCACGTCCCACAGCGCCGGATCGCACCGCCCACCCGCACCACCGCACCGCCCACCTGCACCACCGCACCGCCGGCCCGCACTGTCCGCACCGCCCGCAGTGCCGGGACCACCCGCCACCCGCACTGCTTGACCGCCGACTCCGCTAGCCCGCCACGCCGGCCCGCACCGCCGGGTCCGCCCGCCCGCCGCGCCTACCCGCCTGGTCCCCCCGCACTGCCCGGATCGCACCGCCCACCACAACTACCCGCCCGCGCCCGCCTCCCGCCCGCACCGCTCGACCGCTGACTCCGCCCGCCGCGCCCGCACCGCCGGGTCCGCCCGCCCGCCCGCCGCGCCCACCCGCCTGGTTCCCCTGCACGTCCCGCACTGCCCGGATCGCACCACCCACTACCACCTACTGCAATCGCCACCACTGCCCGCACTGTCAGAGCCATCTGCCCGCCGCGCCCACCCGCCTGGCCCCCCCGCACTGCCCGGATCGCACCACCCACCACCACCCACCACCCACCACCACCGCCCACCACCGCCTGCCCGCACCGCCCGCCCGCCTGCACCATCCACCACCGCCCGCACTGCCGGGGCCACCCACCTGCCCACCTGCCCGGCGCGCCCGCCCGGTTGGCGCTCTCTCCCGTTACTCCTTGCCCGGTTTGGTTTGGTTGGGTGGGTGGGGGGCGGTTATGTGGTGCTGGGTGTGGTGGGGGAGTTTTGGCCTGGCTATGGAGAGGTAAAGGGCTTCCCTTGCTGGAAGGGGCCGCGCCATACTGGCGCGGCGCCGTGACCGGGGCTGGGGAGAGCTCTACGGTGGCGGGCAGGCGGGTGCCGTGTATGCGGTGGGCCTGCGTAACGATGGGGTGTCACGCGGTACTTCGCCGGGCAGTGGGTATTCCTGCTCCGGTGGCCCGGGCCGGCGCACAACCTGGTGGTTTGGTGCCTGTGGTGGGGTGTGTAGGTGCGTGGGCACGGACTCAAGGGGGGATATGACTCGGCAACATCGGGGGATCAGGACGCGGCACTTGATTGTGCAGACGGCGGCCGAGGTCTTCTGTGAGCGGGGGTATCACGGGACGAGTACCACGGAGATCCTTACCCGTTCGCAGCTGACGCGGGGGGCGTTGTACTTCCACTTCGATTCCAAGCAGCAGCTTGCCGAGGCGGTGGCGAGTGTCCCGGCGGAGTTGTTCGCGCCGCCGGAGGGTCCGGTGGTGTTGCAGTGTCTGGTCGACTTCAGTTTGCGTCATGCCGACCGGCTTGCCACTGATGTGGTGCTGCGGGCCTCGATGCGGTTGAGTGCCGAGCATGGCACGGGGTGTGCGCAGGGCACTGCCCCGCACGAGGCGAAGTTACGGGCCGTGGTGCTGCGGTTGCTGCAACAGGCCGGTGATGCGGGGGAGTTGGTGCCGGGGGCGGATCCGTTGGAGATCACCGACGTGCTCATGGGGTTTTTCACCAACGTCCAGCCCTACTGGGCCAAGACCACCGCCGGCCTCACGCACCGCCTGGCCACCTTATGGCGCTACCTTCTGCCGTCCATCGCGACGGCCGATCTGCTGCCGCACCTGGATTGGCGCCCAAGGAGTGCGCCGCAGTCCTCCCGGCCCGGCCACGGGCAGGAGACGCCGGCGGCGATGAGCGGTTCGGTGAGCTGACCGGCACACCCGCCCACCCCCACCCCCACCCCCATCCCCGTCCCCATCCGCGTCCTCATGCCTGTCCCTGTCCCCGCTCCCATCCCCGCGGCCGTATATGCCCTACATGCTGTATGTGCCGGGTGGGGTGGGTGGGGGAGTGGGGCCGTGGAGCGTGGGGTGGCCGTGGAGCGTGGGGTGTGGGACCGCGGGGCGCGAGGCTGTGGGGTGTGGGACCGCGGGGTGCGCGGCTGTGAGGTGTGGGGCTGCAGGGTGTGGGGTTGTGGGAGGTCGGGTCGGGGTCGACTGCCCTTGGTCACCGGCGTTTCGCCGCGGTGAACGCACACCCTTCGCCCCCTGTCGTTCGTGGACATCTGCGCAACGGTGCGAGGGCTGCCCTGGCAGATCGCACCGTGGGCAAGGATAGGTCCCCGGGCCAGGAGCGGTCATCCCTATTTGTCCTGGCGGCCTCACGCCGGCGACCACCCATCCCCGGAATCAGCACTTCCGGTTGGTTGACGAAGCAACTGCCCGGCGATTCCTTACGGTTCACTCGCCAATCACCGTAAAGGGAGCGCCTGTCGGTTTAGTGCGTTTCCTGTGGGGCGGCCCCCAGGAAAGTCACGCTATTCATTGGGTGTACAGCTCTCTTTGTCGCACTCTGCGACGGGTGTATACGTGTACATGCCATCCTTGGATGATCGTTTCCTTGACAAACCGACAAGTCTGCTTGCTATTTTGCTTGCAGGGCAGGCGAGAACCGCACAAAGAGCAGCGGTTCGGTTATGCGGTTGTTTATGTCACCGGGGACAGGGGTATATGCGTCCCTCGCGCCGGCAGGGATGGGGGCACTTGTGGACGGGGATCATACAGTGGTGTGTGCTGATTCTCCCGCCGCCCCTCAGGCAATGACCACTGTCTTGAAATCCCCGGCCCATAGCGGAATTCGCGCTCGCCTCATCATTGACGTTCAGGCGCTCACGAACCGGGGGATCGATGCATGTCTTGCTGGCGGAATCAGACAGGCAATCCGGAGATATTCTGCGACAGGCCATGAGGAGGCACGGCTATGAGGTCGAACTCACCGACAGTGGCGCCAACGCCCTAAAATCCTATGAAGGATTCGACCTCATTCTCCTCGATCTCGAACTTCCCGATATCGATGGCCTGGAGGTCTGTCGCAGCATTCGCGCATCCAGCGACGTACCCATCATCGCCTTCACCGGACACGGCACCGAACTCGACCGGGTTCTTTGCCTCCAAGCCGGCTGCGACGACTGCATGGTCAAACCCTATGGGCTGCGCGAACTCCTGGCCCGCATAGAAGCCGTCATGCGCCGTGTGCGGCCACGCTCGGCAGAAGGCCGCAGCATGGCCTATGGCCCCCTGCACATCGATCGGGACGGCCGTGAGGTCTTCCTCCACGACGAGCCCGTCAAACTGACCCGCAAGGAGTTCGACCTGCTCCACCTGCTCGCCTCACAACCCGCCCGGGTCTTTTCCCGCGAGCAACTCATGGACAAGGTCTGGGGCGCCCAAGGCGCCCGCGGCAACCTCGGCGCCAAGCTGACCCGCACCATCGACACCCACGTCAGTTCGTTACGCGGCAAGCTCGGATCCAGTGAATGGATCATCACCGTCCGAGGTGTCGGCTTCCGCTTCGGCGGATGACATTTGCTCCACCGTGGGGCGACGGTTCTCCGTCGCCCCACCACCCTTTCCCCACCTCTGCTTTCCCTCGCCGCCCTTTCCCCTTATGCGGGTCGGGCTGGCGCTGCTACCGGGCCCGGTGCCCGGCCAGTCGTGCGCTGAGCGTGCGCCGCACATCGGCCTCGTCGTAATACGAACGGCCCCCCACCCGGCGCCGCCCCCAGGCGTTTTCGCTGGCCAGCCGATACACGCTGCCCATCGACACCCGCCAGATCCGCGAGACGTCCTGCGGTGAAAGCCACTGCGTGCGCCGCCGGCCCCCCGCGCCCGCCGGCGTCATCCGGCCCCGCAACTGGCCCCACTCACACTCCGCCCACCGGTGCCCGGCATCAGCGTCGCACCGAATCTCCGCCAACCCCGCCGCCGCACCCCCCGTCCGCGCCACCAACGTCCCCGCGCACCCCGACTCCACACACGCCCCGACCGGCACCCGACGCGCACCCCCCGGCGACGTCACCCGGTGGGCCGCACGCACCAACCGCTGCAACTCCACCGAGAATTCACCACCAGCCGGGTGCGCCGCCAACCACTCCACCTGCCCCACCAACCACCGCGCCAACGACGGCACCGTCCGCGCCGGCGCCGCAACCGAACGCTCCTGGGCCACCAACCCGCCCCACGACGCCAACGTCACCACGATGCGGGAGCGGACCTCCGTGGCCGCGGTGTTGAACGGCATCCCCGGCAACGGCCCCCCACTGGTCCGCTCCCGCACCCCACCCGACCCGCTCAACAACCGCCCGCATTCCTCATACAGATACGGCAAACCCCGCAACATTTCCCCCGCCAACTCCCGACAGGCACCACACAGCAAAAACCCATCGCCACCATCCCCCCGCACGCGCGCGTTCCCCTCCGCCCGACACACAGCTCCCTGACACGCCGTCTTAACGGGCACCGCACACATCGTCTCAGACACCGAAGGCCAACTCCTTTGCCGAAGTAGGCACCCAGCAAAACCGACACCACCACCCCCCGGCAAGTGATCTTCGTATTCCCGGAAGAAGAGTCAGCACGCAGCACGCTTAATACAGAGAAACCACAAATAACGGTGCGGCCCACGTCAGGCCACCACCCCCCACCCCCACCACACTGTGGCGGACGCCACCATCTGACACTCCTCTGACGTTCCCCTTGGCATGCGCTATGAATTCTGATCCTCTTCTGAGCAATCTTGCGAGCTTGTTGGAAAAATAGGGTTGATCTCTGAAGCCGCGACGAAGAAGCTCATTACTAGCTTCCGCTGCACTGTGTCCCGGAACCACCAAGCACCCCCCCTTTCCCGGGACCCACCAAGCGCCAAGGACCCCTTTCACAAAGGACGCGTCCAGCCGCCACCCGGACCCCCACACAGGGCTCCCACACCCCAGGCGGCCACCACCCAGAGCCATTGAGCGGACCCTTTTCCCTGCCCGCGAACAAGGGCGTGCAGCACCTACCGCGGCACCAACAAGTGCCCCCGTAAGCACCCCTTTGAGAAGCGGCCGGGCCGCACCTTCCGCCTTCCTTTCACACAAGGGCCACCAGCCCAAGGGAGAGACACACATGGATGCTTCCGTCATCGTCGTGGGCGCCGGCCCGGCCGGACTCATGCTCGCCGGAGAACTCCGCCTGGCCGGCGTCGACGTCATCGTCCTCGAACGCCTTCCCCAACCCACCGGAGAATCCCGCGGCCTTGGATTCACCGCCCGCACCATGGAGGTCTTCGACCAGCGCGGCCTCCTGCCGGCCTTCGGCCAGATCGAGACCAGCACCCTGGGCCACTTCGGCGGCCAACCCGTCGACTTCGCCGTCCTGGACGGCGCCCACTACGGAGTCAAGGGCGTCCCGCAGTCCACCACCGAAGCCGTCCTGGAACAGTGGGCCACCTCCCTGGGCGCCGACATCCGCCGCGGCCACGAAGTCCTCGCCCTGACCGACGACACCGACACCGACACCGACCCCAACAGCGGCACTGGCACTGTGACCGTGACCGTCGCCGGCCCCCACGGCACCCACCACCTGCGCGCCGCCTACCTCGTTGGCTGCGACGGCGGCCGCAGCACCGTCCGCAAGGCCGCCGGCTTCGACTTCCCCGGCACCGCACCCACCCGGGAGATGTTCCTCGCCGACGTTAGCGGCTGCCACATCACCCCCCGCCCCATCGGCGAAACCGTCGCCGGCGGCATGGTGATGTCCGCCCCCCTCGGCGACGGCGTGGACCGCATCATCGTCTGCGAACGCGGCGCCCCACCCCGCCGCCGCACCCAGCCCCCCACCTTCGAAGAAGTCGCAGCCGGCTGGCAACGCCTGACCGGCCAGGACATCTCCCACGGCACCCCGGTCTGGGTCAGCGCCTTCGGCGACCCCGCCCGCCAAGTCACCACCTACCGCCGCGGCCACATCCTCCTGGCCGGCGACTCCGCCCACGTCCACCTGCCCGCCGGCGGCCAAGGCATGAACACCAGCATCCAAGACGCCGTCAACCTCGGCTGGAAACTCGCCGCCGTCACCCACGGCACCGCCCCCACCAGCCTGCTGGACACCTACCACAGCGAACGCCACCCCGTAGGCCAGCGCCTGCTGATGAACACCCAAGCCCAAGGCATGCTCTTCCTCTCCGGCGACGAAATGCAGCCCGTCCGCGACGTCCTGGCCGAACTCATCCGCTACGACGTCGTCAGCCGCCACCTCGCCGGCATGGTCTCCGGCCTGGAAATCCGCTACGACGTCGGCCCCGGCGACCACCCCCTCCTCGGCATGCGCATGCCCAACCAGGAACTGATCACCACAGGCGGCCACAAAACCAACACCACCCGCCTCCTCCACCCCGCCCGCGGCCTCCTCCTGGACCTGGCAGATGACGCAACCCTGCGCCAGAGCGCCGCACCCTGGGCCCACGCCGTCGACACCCTCACCGCCACCCCCCACGCCCTACCACCGGCCAGCCCCCTGGCCGACACCACCGCCCTCCTCCTGCGCCCCGACGGCCACATCGCATGGATCCACCCCACAAGCCCCACCCCCCTCAACCACGCCCTCACCCGCTGGTTCGGCCCCGCCCACTAGCCCAGCACGAAAGCGACCACACATGCACACCACCTTGATCGTCGCCCGCATGGACCCCACCTGTGCCCCCGACGTCACCCAACTCTTCACCGACTTCGACACCACCGACATGCCCCACACCATGGGCACCCGCCGCCGCCAACTCTTCTCCTACCGCGGCCTGTACTTCCACCTCCAAGAATTCGACGAAGCCGACGGCGGGCAGCGCATCGAAACCGCCAAAACCGACCCACGCTTCATCACCATCAGCGAAGACCTCAAACCCTTCATCCAGGCATACGACCCCGCCACCTGGCGCTCCCCGGCCGACGCCATGGCCCACCGCTTCTACCACTGGCAGGCCACATCATGACCGCCCGCCGCGTCGTCATCACCGGCATCGGCGTCCTGGCCCCCGGCGGCATCGGCACCAAAGACTTCTGGAGCCTGCTCAGCGACGGCCGCACCGCCACCAGCGCCATCACCCTCTTCGACCCCACCCCCTTCCGCTCCCGCGTCGCCGCCCAAGCCACCTTCGACCCCGAAGAACACGGCCTGAGCCCCCAAGAAATCCGCCGCATGGACCGCGCCGCCCAATTCGCCGTCGTCACCGCCCGACAAGCCCTCACCGACAGCGGCCTGGACAAAGACGACCACCCCCCACACCGCATCGGCGTCAC
Organism: Streptomyces sp. RGM 3693; assembly: GCF_050471125.1. Taxonomy (NCBI): domain Bacteria; kingdom Bacillati; phylum Actinomycetota; class Actinomycetes; order Kitasatosporales; family Streptomycetaceae; genus Streptomyces; species Streptomyces sp. RGM 3693. The sequence goes on along the minus strand of NZ_JBMPPQ010000003.1, from coordinate 260,006 downwards.
CCTCGGCAGCGCAGTTGGCGCCTCCATGACCCTGGACCAGGAATACCGCATCGTCAGCGACGGCGGCCGCCTGGAAAACGTCAGCCACCACTACGCACCCCGCCACCTCTACAACGCCTTCATCCCCAGCTCCTTTGCCGCCGAGACCGCCTGGGCGGTGGCCGCCGAAGGCCCCACCACCGTCGTCTCCACCGGCTGCACCTCCGGCATCGACGCCGTCGGCCACGCCGTCGAACTCATCAAGGACGGCTCAGCCGACGTCATGATCGCCGGCGCCACCGACGCCCCCATCTCACCCATCACCCTGGCCTGCTTCGACGCCATCAAAGCCACCACCCCCCGCAACGACGACCCCGCACACGCCTCCCGCCCCTTCGACGGCACCCGCAACGGCTTCGTCCTAGGCGAAGGCGCCGCCCTCTTCGTCCTCGAAGAACTCCACGCAGCCCGCCGACGCGGCGCCCACATCTACGCCGAAATCGCCGGCTACGCCCAACGCTGCAACGCCTTCCACATGACCGGACTACGCCCCGACGGCGCCGAAATGGCCACCGCCATCCACGCCGCCCTCACCGAAGCCCACACCAACCCCACCGACATCGACTACGTCAGCGCCCACGGCTCCGGCACCAAACAAAACGACCGCCACGAGACCGCCGCCCTGAAAAAAAGCCTCGGCGACCACGCCTACCGCGTCCCCGTCAGCTCCATCAAATCCATGGTCGGCCACTCCCTGGGCGCCATCGGCTCCATCGAAATCGCCGCCTGCGCCCTCGCCATGGAAAACCACGTAGTCCCCCCCACCGCCAACCTCCACACCCCCGACCCCGAGTGCGACCTGGACTACGTCCCCCTGACCGCACGCGACTGGCGCACCGACACCGTCTTGACCGTCGGCAGCGGCTTCGGCGGATTCCAAAGCGCCATGGTGCTGACCCGGCCCGAAAGGAACGCCGCGTGAGCCCCCGCACCGTCGTCACCGGAATCGGCATCACCGCCCCCAACGGCCTGGGCACCACCCCCTACTGGCACGCCACCCGCACCGGCCACAACGCCATCGCCCCAGCCACCCGCTTCGACCCCACCACCTACCCCGCCCAACTCGCCGGCGAAATAACCAACTTCACCGCCGAGGACCACCTGCCAGGCCCACTGCTCGCACAGACCGACCGCGTCACCCGCCTGGCCCTCCTCGCCGCCGACTGGGCACTGGCCGACGCCGGCATCACCCCCAGCACCCTCGACGCCTACGACATGGGCGTCGTCACCGCCAGCTCCTCCGGCGGCTTCGAATTCGGCCAAAACGAACTACGCGCCCTGTGGAGCAAAGGCAGCCGCCACGTCAGCGCCTACCAAGCCTTCGCCTGGTTCTACGCCGTCAACACCGGCCAAATCTCCATCCGCCACGGCATGAAAGGCCCCAGCGGCGTCGTCGTCAGCGACCAAGCCGGCGGCCTGGACGCCCTCGCCCAAGCCCGACGCCACATCCGCAAAGGCACCCCCCTAATCCTCTCCGGCGGCCTGGATGCCTCCCTGTGCCCCTGGGGCTGGGTCGCCCAACTCACCAGCGAACGCCTCTCCACCTCCCACGACCCCCACCGCGCCTACCTCCCCTTCGACACCGCCGCACACGGCCACGTACCCGGCGAAGGCGGCGCACTGCTCATCCTCGAAGACGCCCACACCGCCACCGAACGCGGCGCCCACATCTACGGCGAAATCACCGGCTACGGCGCCACCTTCGACCCCGCCCCCACCAGCGGCCGCCCCCCCACCCTGCGCACCGCCATCGAACTGGCCCTCGACGACGCCCACATGACCCCGACCGACATCGACGTCATCTTCGCCGACGCCGCTGCCCTACCCGAACTGGACCGCATCGAGACCCAGGCCATCACCGACATCTTCGGCCCCCACGCCGTCCCCGTCACCGCCCCCAAAACCATGACCGGCCGCCTCAACTCCGGCGCCGCCCCCCTCGACGTAGCCGCCGCCCTCCTGGCCCTACGCGACGGGCTCATCCCCCCCACCATCAACGTCACACCCGACCCCACCCACACCATCGACCTGGTCACCCAAGCCCGCCCCGCCCCCCTGCGCACCGCCTTGATCCTGGCCCGCGGCCACGGCGGCTTCAACTCCGCACTCATCGTCCACACCCACCACCCCGCCAACCCCACCTGACCTGCGAGAGGCACACACATGACCCGACCCACCTTCACCTTCGAAGACCTCAAGGACATCCTGCGCGAGGGCGCCGGCGCCGACCCCGACACCCTGCAACAGACAACCCTCGACGCCACCTTCGTCGACCTGGGCTTCGAATCGCTGGCCCTACTGGAAACCCTCAGCCGCATCGAGCGGCAGTACGACATCGCCCTCGACGACACCGCCTTCACCGGCGCCAGCACCCCCAGAGCCCTGATCGCCCTGGTCAACGAGCAGCTCAACAGCGCCGTCGCCTAAAGCCGTCGGCGCCGTGCCCACCGTCGATGCCCGGCACGGCGCCGACACCCTCCCTCGGCCCACACCCCTATCGGCCCACACCCCTATCGGCCAACACCCCTTAGTGAAGGAGAACCGTGCCCAACCAGCAGCGCGTCGCCCTCATCACCGGCGGCACCAGCGGAATCGGACTGGCCACCGCCCGCCTCCTAGCCACCCAAGGCCACGCCGTCTACCTCGGCGCCCGCACCGCCGAAGCCGTCACCCACACCGTCAAGGAACTCCGTGCCGAGGGCCTCACCGTCGACGGCAGCAGCTGCGACGTACGCGACGGCGCACAGGTCACCGCCTTCGTCCAAGCCGCCGTCGACCGCTTCGCAACCATCGACGTCCTGGTCAACAACGCCGGCCGCAGCGGCGGCGGCGTCACCGCCGACCTCACCGACGACCTGTGGGCCGACGTCCTGGCCACCAACCTCACCAGCGTCTTCACCATGACCCGCGCGGTCCTCAACACCGGCGGCATGCGCAACAAGAACCGCGGCCGCATCATCAACATCGCCTCCACCGCAGGCAAACAAGGCGTCGTCCTAGGCGCCCCCTACTCCGCCTCCAAACACGGCGTCGTCGGCTTCACCAAGGCCCTGGGCAACGAACTGGCCCCCACCGGCATCACCGTCAACGCCGTCTGCCCCGGCTACGTCGAAACCCCCATGGCCCAACGCGTCCGCGCCGGCTACGCCACCGCCTACGACACCACCGAAGACGCCGTCATGAAGAAGTTCACCGCCAAGATCCCCCTCGGCCGCTACACCACCCCCCAGGAAGTGGCCGGACTGGTCGGCTACCTCGCCTCCGACACCGCCGCCTCCATCACCTCCCAGGCCCTCAACGTCTGCGGCGGCCTGGGCAACTTCTAACCACCTGCGCACCAGCTAAGGAGACCACCATGACGCAACCGGGCCCCCGCACCGTCGAGCACGAGATCACCCTCTCGGCCCCGGCCCGCACCGTCTACCAGCTGCTCGCCCAGGTCACCAACTGGCCCAGAATCTTCCCACCGACCCTCCACGTCGAACAGCTCGAAGCCGACCAGCACAGCGAACGGATCCACATCTGGGCCACCGCCAACGGCGAACCCAAGAACTGGACCTCACGCCGCACCCTGGACCCCGAAGGGCTCCGCATCGACTTCCGCCAGGAAATCTCCGCCCCACCGGTGGCCTCCATGGGCGGCGCCTGGGTCATCGAACCACTCTCCGCGACCCGCTCCCGCATCCGCCTCCTGCACGACTACCGCGCCATCGACGACGACCCCGACAAACTGCACTGGATCGACAGGGCCGTCGACCACAACTCCCGCCAGGAACTGGCCGCACTCAAAACCAACGTCGAAGCCGACCAGGCCGCGGGGGAGTGGACCTTCTCCTTCGAAGACACCATCCACATCAACGGCACCACAGCCGACGTCTACGACTTCATCAACCAAGCCCACCTGTGGCCCCAGCGCCTCCCACACGTCGCAGAAGTCGACCTCACCGAAACCACCCCCGGCCTCCAACACCTGACGATGCAGACCAAGGCCAAGGACGGCTCCACCCACACCACCGCCTCCTACCGCGTCTGCTTCCCCCACCGGCAGATCGCCTACAAACAGACCACCCTGCCGGCACTGATGACCCTCCACACCGGCCGGTGGACCTTCCAAGAACACGGCAGCGGCGTCCGCGCCACCTCCCAACACACCGTCGTCCTCAACCCCGCCAACATCACCGCCGTCCTCGGACCGAACGCCGGCATACCCCAAGCCACCGACTACGTCCGCGGCGCCCTGAGCACCAACAGCCGCGCCACCCTCGGCCACGCCAAGGACTACGCCGAAGCCCGACCGCGGTGACCAAGACCGCCCCCACCCTCGACACCCACGTCGTCGTGGTCGGCGCCGGACCGGTCGGACTGATGCTCGCCGGCGAACTGCGCCTGGGCGGCGCACAAGTGACCGTGTTGGAACAACGCCACACCCCCACCACCGAGTCACGGGCCTCCACCCTGCACGCCCGCACCATGGACATCCTCCACCAACGCGGCCTGCTCACACAGTTGGGCAACCCACCCCAAGGCGGCCCCGGCCACTTCGGCGGCATGCGCCTGGACCTGACCAGCGCCAGCCCCCACAGCGGCCAGTGGAAAGTCCCCCAAGCCCGCACCGAAGCCCTCCTGACACGGTGGGCCACGCAACTGGGCGCCCAGATCCTGCGCGGTCACCAACTGGTCGGCCTGACCCAAACCGACGCCCACGTCATCGCCGACGTCGTGGCCGACGGCCACCACCACACCGTCCGCGCCCACTACCTCATCGGCTGCGACGGCCAGACCAGCACCGTGCGGGAACGGGGAGGATTCGCCTTCCCCGGCCACGACGCCACCAAAGAACTCCTACGCGCCGACATCGCCGACATCACCATCCCCGACCGACGCTTCGAACGCCACCCAGGCGGACTGGCCATCGCCTCCCGCGGCCCCAGCGGCATCACCCGCGTCATGGTCCACCGCTACGGCACCCCCGCCACCCCCCGCACCACCGACCCCACCTTCGAGGAGGTCACCACCGCCTGGAAACACGTCACCGGCGAAGACCTCACCCACGGCCGCCCGACCTGGCTCAACGCCTTCGGCAACGCCTGCCGCCAAGCCGACCGCTACCGCAACGGCCGCATCCTGCTCGCCGGAGACGCCGCCCACCACCAAATGCCCGTCGGCGGCCAAGCACTGAACCTGGGCCTGCACGACGCCTTCAACCTCGGCTGGAAACTCGCCGCCCACCTCCGCGGCACCGCCCCACCCGACCTGCTCGACAGCTACCACAACGAACGCCACCCGGTCGGCACCCGCATCCTGGGCAACATCACCGCCCAAGCCCTGCTCCTGCTCGGCGGCCCCGAAGTAGAACCGCTGCGCGCCGTCTTCGGTGAACTCCTCACCCTGCCCCCGGCCCGCACCCACCTCGCCGCCATGATCAGCGGCCTGGACCACACCTACCCACCCAGCCCCGGCCACCACCACCTGGTAGGCACCCCCATCCCCTACCACCACCTGCACACCACCACCGAAACCACCGACACCTTCACCCCCCTCCAAAGCGGCCGCGGCGTCCTGCTCAACCTCACCAACAACCCGGCCCTCACCCAGCGCGCGACCCCCTGGGAAGACGGCCGGGTCCACATCCTGCACGCCACCGTCCCACCAGGCACCCCACCGCCGGCCTTCACCACCGCACTCCTGCGCCCCGACGGCCACCTCGCCTGGGCCGACTCCACCCCAACCACCCTAGAAGCCGCCCTCCACCGCTGGTTCGGACCACCCCAGGCCCAACCCCGCACCACCACGCGCTGACCGCAACCACCCACACCCACCCCACCACCTAAGGAAGACACCATGGGCAAGCTCGCAGGAAAGACCGCACTGGTCACCGGCTCCAGCCGCGGCATCGGCCGCGCCACCGCACTGCGCCTGGCACGCGACGGCGCAACCGTCGCCGTGCACTACACCGCCAACGAACAGGCCGCCACCCAGACCGTCACCGACATCGAAGCCGACGGCGGCCACGCTTTTGCCATCCGCGCCGAACTGGGCGTCCCCGGCGACGTCGAGACCCTCTTCGAAGCCCTCGAAGCCGCACTGAAGGACCGCACCGGCACCACCACACTGGACATTCTGGTCAACAACGCCGCCATCATGGGCGGCGTCGCCCCCGAAGAGGTCACCCCCGAACTCTTCGACCGCCTGGTCGCCGTCAACGCCAAGGCACCGTTCTTCCTCGTACAGCGCGCACTGACCCTGATGCCCGACGGCGGACGCATCATCAACCTCTCCTCCGGCCTGACCCGCTTCGCCAACCCCCAAGAAGTCGCCTACTCGATGACCAAGGGCGCCATCGAACAGCTCGCCCTGCACTTCGCCAAGCACCTGGGCCCACGCGGCATCACCGTCAACAGCGTCGCCCCCGGCATCACCAACAACGGCAGCCCCGTCTTCGACATCCCCGAAGCCGTCGAACAGATGGCCCAGATGTCGGCCTTCGGCCGGGTCGGCGACCCCACCGACGTCGCCGACGTCGTGGCCTTCCTCGCCTCCGACGACGCCCGATGGATCACCGGCGCCTTCCTCGACGCCACCGGCGGAACCCTCCTGGGCTAACCACCCACCACCCGCCGCCCCACGCGGCACCGGCCGCGACCCCGCGCGGCGTCGCGGCCGGCCACAGCCCACCCCCCTTTGGCGGTGAACCATGGCGCACCCCCGCACCCCACCCCCACCCCCCACCGCACCCCACGACCCACCCGCCGCCCGCGGTGGCCGGGCCCTCCTGCTCGTGCTCGCCGGCAACATGCTCATCGACGCCCTGGAAGTCTCCGTCGTCATCGTCGCCCTGGCCCCGATCAGCACCAGCCTGGGCCTGACCCCCCTCACCACCCAGTCGATGATGGGCGGCTTCGCCCTCGGCTTCGCCGCCCTCCTGCTCCTGGGCGCCCCCCTGGTCACCCGCTTCGGACGCCGCCCCCTCTACCTCGGCGCCCTCACCGTCTTCACCCTCGCCTCCCTGACCGGCGGACTGACCAGCGACCCCACCCTCCTGGTCCTCACCCGCGTCCTCAAGGGCCTGTGCGCCGCCCTGACCGCACCCACCGGCCTGGCCATCATCACCACCACCTACCCACAAGGCCCCGAACGCCGACGCGCCATCTCCCTCTACTCCTTCTTCGGCGCCATCGGCTTCACCACCGGACTGCTCCTCTCCGGCGCCCTGACCTCCCTCAACTGGCACCTGGCCTTCCTAGCCACCGCCCCCGCCGCCCTGCTCCTGCTGTGCCTGGCCGCCCGCACCATCCCCCACGACCCCCGCCACCCCACGGGCCCGCCCCCCACCCCGACCCGCCCCGCACACCGCCTCCTGACCAACGGCCCCCTGATCCGCAGCGCACTGGGAGCCGCCACCCTCAACGGCACCTACCTCTCCCTGCTCGTCCTTTGCGCCTTCTACCTCCAAACCACCTGGCACTGGACCCCCTGGCACACCGCACTGGCCTTCCTCCCCGCCTGCACCCCGCTGGCCGCCGCCGCCCTCTTCGCCGGCCCGATGGTCGCCCGCTACGGCGCCCCACGCCTGATCGCCCTGGGCGCCGCAACCCCCCTGACGGGCTACCTGCTGGCCCTGGCCACCGCCCCAGCCCACTCCTACGCCACCGACCTCCTGCCCACCATGGCCCTGGTCGGCATCGGCTTCGTCCTGTCCTTCACCGCCTTGAACCTGCACGCCGGCAGCGCACTACCCCCCACCGACCGACCCGCCGCCACCGCCCTGTACCAAACCGCCGTACAACTGGGCGCCGTCCTCCTGCCCACAGCCACCGCCGCACTCCTGACCGCAGGACTGGCCACGCACCCACCCGGCACACCCGGCACCACCGACGCCTACCGGCCACCCCTGGTACTGATCAGCGCCACCGCAGCCGCCGGACTGGCCACCGCCCTGTGGGGACTACGCGCCTCAAAAACCACCCACCACAAGCGAGTTGACGCACAAACCCGGTGACCGGACACCCGCCACCACCCCAGACTGCTCCCCACCACCCGCCCGCCACCGACGCACGAACCACAACCGGTTCCGCGGCACCGCACGCCCAGGCACCCCACTCTCACACGGAAGGCCCCGCCCATGACCCCACCCGCCCACACCTCCAGACTGCCCTCGCTGACCGGCATGCGCTTCCTGGCCGCAGCCATGGTCTTCGCCGTACACGGCGCCGCCGCCGGCACCTTCCGCGACATCGGCGCCGCCGCCGACTACTTCCGCTTCTTCGGCAACGCCGGCGCCCTCGGCGTCTCCTTCTTCTTCGTCCTCAGCGGCTTCGTCCTGACCTGGTCAGCCAGACCCACCGACACCACCACCGGGTTCTGGCGCCGACGCCTGGTGAAAATCTTCCCCAACCACCTCGTCACCTTCGTCATCGCACTGGCCCTCCTGGCCCTGACCGGCACCGCGGTCGCCACCCACCAAACCGCGGTCACCCTGTTCCTGCTGCAGTCCTGGATGCCCGACAGCTCCTACGTCGAAGCCGCCAACAACGTCAGCTGGTCCCTGTCGGTGGAACTGCTCTTCTACCTCTCCTTCCCCCTGCTCATCAAAGCGATCAACAAGATCCGACCCAGCCACCTGTGGTACGCCGCCGCAACCACCGCCGCCCTGGTCATCTTGGTGCCCGCCCTCGCCCAACACCTGCTCCCCAACACCCCGCACTACTCGTTCCTGCCGGTGTCCTGGACCCAGATCTGGTTCGTCTACGTCTTCCCAGCCGTACGCCTACTGGAATTCCTCCTCGGCATGATCATGGCCCGGATCCTGCTCACCGGCCGCTGGATCAACCTCCCCATCGTCCCCGCCGCCGCCTTGACGCTCGTCGCCTACCTGGTCCCGATCTACCTCGACCACAACCCCCTGTTCAACTACGCGGCCTTCACCATCATCCCGCTGGCCCTGCTCATCCCGGCCACCGCCGCAGCCGACGTCCAAGGACGCCGCACCCTGGTCAACACCCGCCCCATGGTGTGGCTGGGAGAAATCTCCTTCGCCTTCTACCTCGTCCACTACCTGATCTTGAAGTTCGGCCACCGCGCCTTCGGCGCACAACCCAACATCTTCGGCCAGCCCTCCGGACCGGCCTGGAGCACCCCAGTCGCCATCGCCTTCCTCCTGGGCTGCTTCGCCCTGTCCATCGTCGCGGCCTGGGCCCTGTACGCCACCGTCGAACGCCCCGCCATGCGCCGCTGGTCCCGCCCCAAAAACCGCCCCCACCACAACGACCCCCAACCCCACAGCATCCCCGCAGACACCCACTAACCCACCCCACCCCCACCCCGCTTCGAAAGGACCCCCATGTCCACCCAGCAGCCCCTGCGCCTGGCCGTCATCATCGGCAGCATCCGCGACGTCCGCTTCGGCCCCACCGTCGCCCAGTGGTTCACCCAACTCGCCACCCAGCGCCCCGACCTGGACATCGACGTCATCGACCTGGCCGACGTCCCCCTGAGCACCACCGGCCCCACCCGCGAACCCTCACCCGAAATGACCGCGGTCCTGGCCACCACCCGCCCCCGCCTCGCCCAGGCCGACGCCTTCGTCATCGTCACCCCCGAGTACAACCACAGCTTCCCCGCCGCCCTGAAGAACGCCATCGACTGGCACCTGGTCGAATGGCAGGCCAAGCCCGTCGGCTTCGTCTCCTACGGCGGCATCGCCGGCGGCCTGCGCGCCGTCGAACAACTCCGCCAGGTCTTCGCCGAACTGCACGCCGTCACCGTCCGCGACACCGTCAGCTTCCACGGCGGCGTCGCCACCTTCGACGACGACGGCCACCCCAAGGACCCCGAAGGCTGCGAGACCGCCGCCAAGGCCCTCCTGGACCAGCTCACCTGGTGGGCCCACGCCCTGCGCCAGGCACGCACCCAGCACCCCTACGGCGCGTGACCCACGATGCCCATGAAGTACGACGTCCTGGGGAAAACCGGACTGCGCATCTCCGAACTAGCCCTGGGCGCCGGCACCTTCGGCGTCAACGACTGGGGAGCCTCCCAGGAAACCGCCGCCCACCTCATCGACACCTACGCCCAAGCCGGCGGCAACTTCCTCGACACCGGCAACGTCTACGGCGGCGGACGCTCCGAAGAATGCCTGGGCGCCGTCCTGACCGGCGACCGCCGCGACCACTTCGTCCTGGCCACCAAGTACAACGCCATGACCAGAGAGGGCGACGTCAACTCCGCCGGCAACCACCGCAAAAACCTCATCTCCTCCCTCGAAGCCAGCCTGCGCCGCCTGCGCACCGACCGCATCGACCTGCTCTGGCTGCACGCCCGCGACGCCCTCACCCCCGTCGAAGAAGTCATGCGCGCCCTGGACGACCAGATCCGCGCCGGAAAAATCCTCTACGTCGGCGCCTCCAACTGGCCCGCCTGGGAAATCTCCCGCGCCAACATGCTCGCCGAACTACGCGGCTGGTCCGCCTTCGCCGGCCTCCAAGCCCGCTACAACCTCCTGGACCGCACCCCCGAACGGGACCTGCTGCCCATGGCCGCGACCTGCGACGTCAGCGTCTTCGCCTGGGGCGCACTGGCCGAAGGACGCCTGACCGGCAAATACCTACGCGGCGAAAGCGGACGCTTGAGCGTGGAGAACTGGGCCGGCGACAGCGACCACGACACCGACCTGGTCCGCGAAGTCGTCCGCATCGCCGACGAAGGAGGCTGGACACCCGCCCAGGTCGCCCTCGCCTGGCTCCGCACCCGCCCCCACCCCGTCCTGCCCATCCTCGGCGCCACCCGCCCCGAACAACTCCACGACACCCTCGCAAGCCTCAACGTCACCCTGGACACCGAACACACCACCCGCCTGGACACCCTCAGCACCCCCACCCTGGGCTTCCCCCGCGACCTGATGCGCCACCCCAAATACACCCGCGGCGCCTACTCGGACCGCTGGCAGGACATCGAACGCCGCCGCCCCCCGGCCCGCACCGTCACCGACGTCCTCTAAACACCCCCCACCACACCCCACCACGCCAGCCCCGAACCACCGCACCACACCCACCCTCGCCCAAGGAGAACCACCCATGACCTCCACCCTCACCCCCCACCACCAGCCACCGCACACCCCAGCAGGAGGCACCACCCGATGAAACTCCTGGTCACCGGCGGCGCCGGCTTCATCGGCTCACACTTCGTCCGCATGCTCCTGGACGACCGCTTCACCGGCTGGGAAGGCGCCCACGTCACCGTCCTGGACAAACTCACCTACGCCGGCAACCGCACCAACCTGCCCCCCACCCACCCCCGCCTGCACTTCGTCCAAGGCGACATCTGCGACACCCACCTCCTCCACGACCTGCTCCCCGGCCACGACGCAGTAGTCCACTTCGCCGCCGAATCCCACGTGGACCGCTCCATCACCGGCCCCGCCGACTTCTTCCGCACCAACGTCCTGGGCACCCAATCCCTGATGGAAGCCGTCCTACGATGCGGCACCGAACGCGTCGTCCACGTCTCCACCGACGAGGTCTACGGCTCCATCGACAACGGCGCCTGGACCGAAGAATGGCCCCTACAACCCAACACCCCCTACGCCGCCTCCAAAGCCGGCTCCGACCTGGTCGTCCGCTCCTACTGGCGCACCCACGGCATCGACGTATCCCTCACCCGCTGCTCCAACAACTACGGCCCCTACCAACACCCCGAAAAACTCATCCCACTCTTCGTCACCCACCTCCTCCAAGGCCACCCCGTCCCCCTGTACGGCAGCGGCCACAACGTCCGCGAATGGCTCCACGTCGAAGACCACTGCCACGCCATCGCCCTGGTCCTCAACAAAGGCGGAGCAGGCGAGATCTACAACGTCGGCGGCGGCAACGAACGCACCAACCTCGACATCACCCAAGCCCTCCTGGACCTGTGCGGCGCCGACTGGTCCCACGTACGACGGGTCCCCGACCGCAAGGGCCACGACCTGCGCTACGCCCTGGACGACCACAAGATCCGCCAGGAACTGGGCTACGCACCACGGATCGACTTCGACCAGGGCCTGGCCGACACGGTCGCCTGGTACCGGGAGAACACCGACTGGTGGAACACCACCACCGCCCGGGCCTCGCACTGACCTTAAGGAGTCGCGGTGACCAACGAAGTGACCATCCGCGTCCGGACATCAAGGAGACCAAGTGGACACCCGCGACGCTAAGGCGCAGCTGCTGGACGACGTCCGCAAGTACCACCGACAGGCCCAGCCCGACCAGCGATTCGTCCCCGGCCACACCGAAATCTGGCCCTCCGGCGCCGTCCTCGACGAAGACGACCGCGTCGCCCTGGTCGAAGCGGCACTGGACCTGCGCATCGCCGCGGGACGCAGCGCCCGCAAGTTCGAATCCGCCTTCGCCAAGACCCTCAAACGCCGCAAGGCCCACCTGACCAACTCCGGCTCCTCAGCCAACCTGTTGGCCCTCTCCGCCCTGACCTCACACCTCCTGGAAGACCGGCAACTGCGCCCGGGCGACGAGGTCATCACCGTGGCCGCGGGCTTCCCCACCACCGTCAACCCCATCCTGCAAAACGGACTGATCCCCGTCTTCGTCGACGTCGAACTGGGCACCTACAACACCACCGCCGACCGCGTCGCCCAGGCCATCGGCCCACGGACCAGAGCCATCATCATCGCGCACGCCCTCGGCAACCCCTTCGAAGTCGCCGAAATGGCCCAACTCGCCCAAGACCACGACCTGTTCCTCATCGAGGACAACTGCGACGCGGTCGGCTCCACCTACGACGGCCAGCTCACCGGCACCTTCGGCGACCTGGCCACCGTCAGCTTCTACCCCGCCCACCACCTCACCATGGGCGAGGGCGGCTGCGTCCTGACCTCCAACCTCGCCCTGGCCCGCATCGTGGAATCGATGCGCGACTGGGGCAGGGACTGCTGGTGCGAGCCCGGCGAGAACGACAAGTGCCTCAAACGCTTCACGTACCAGATGGGCGACCTACCGGCCGGCTACGACCACAAGTACATCTTCTCCCACGTCGGTTACAACCTCAAAGCAACCGACCTCCAAGCCGCCCTGGGCCTGACCCAACTGGCCAAACTCGAAGAATTCGGCACCGCCCGCCGCCGCAACTGGCGCCGCCTGCGCGAAGCCCTGGACGACGTACCCCACCTGCTGCTGCCCCAGGCCACCCCACGCAGCGACCCCAGCTGGTTCGGCTTCGTGATCACCATCGACCCCGACGCCCCCTTCAGCCGCGCCGAACTCGTCGACTTCCTCGAAGGCCGCAAAATCGGCACCCGCCGCCTCTTCGCCGGAAACCTCACCCGACACCCCGCCTACATCGGCCAACCCCAACGCGTCGTAGGGGAGTTGACCAACAGCGACCTCATCACCGAGCACACCTTCTGGATCGGCGTCTACCCGGCCCTGACCGACGAGATGCTCGACTACGTCATCACCTCGATCAAGGAATTCGTCAAGACGCACACCTGAGCCACCCGCCACGCCACGGCCGAACGCGCACGCCCCGCACCCGCACCACCTCCGGCGACCCATACGCCCATTGGTCCCTCCTGGCGTGACGGCGCGGCCACAACGCTTCCCGGGGCAGGCCGCGACGCGCCGCGAACCCAAGGACGACACTCTCCCTCGGCTTTACGCCAAGGGCCCCTCTCGAGAGGTTCTGATGGACATAGTGGGAAACGGATTCCTCGCCCGGCACCTCAAACCCCTGGCCGACCGCCACCCCGACACCGTCGTACTGGCCGCCGGCGTCTCCTGGGCCAGCCACACCTCCGACGCCGACTTCGCCCGCGAAGCCACCCTCCTGCGCGAAGTCGCCGCCGACTGCCGAGCCACCGCACGCCGCCTGCTGTTCTTCTCCACCGCCTCCACCGGCATGTACGGCACCGCAAACGGCCCCGGCCACGAAGACCTCCCCATCACCCCCTGCACCCCCTACGGCGCCCACAAACTCGCCATGGAAAGCCACCTGCGCGCCACAGGCACCGACTTCCTGGCACTGCGCCTGGGCCACCTGGTCGGCCCCGGCCAACCACCCCACCAACTCCTCCCCACCCTGCTGCGCCACCTCCAACAGGGCACCGTCGCCGTCCACAAAGGCGCCACCCGCGACCTGATCGACGTGGACGACGTCATCGCCATCGTCGACCACCTCCTGGCCCGCGGCCTGACCCGACAGATCGTCAACGTCGCCTCCGGCGCCGCCGTCCCCGTCGACCACATCATCGACCACCTCCAACAGCGCACCGCCCTGCCCGCCACCCGCAGCTACATCGACGTCGGCGGCCACCACACCATCTCCATCGACAAACTCCGCACCCTCGTCCCCGAAGTCGCCGCCATGGGATTCGGCCCCGACTACTACCGGGGCGTCCTCGACGACTTCCTGACCGCCTCCTTCACCCCCGCAACCCCCTAACCCCACCCCGCCCGCGCCCCGCCCGCGTCCCGTCCGCGCTCCGACCCGCACGAACTCGCCGCAGAGTTTCAGAAAGTTGGATCATGCCGTCCCACACCCACCCCACCCCCACCGCACCGCCCACGGTGCGACCCCGCGCAGACACCACCACCGCCGAACGCTTCGCCCGCTCCGCAGCCACCCTCCACCCCACCACCGACACCACCCCCGACATCCCCGACGTGACCACCTGGCTCAGCCGGCGACGCCGCGCCCACGACTTCCGCGTCGAACGGATCCCCCTGGCCGACCTGGAAGACTGGACCTTCGCACCCACCACCGGCAACCTCGGCCACCACAGCGGCAAGTTCTTCACCATCGAGGGCCTGGACGTCACCGCCGTCGACGACGAAGGCCACCACCACTGGCAACAGCCCATCATCCGCCAGCCCGAAGTCGGCATCCTCGGCATCCTCGTCAAGGAATTCAACGGCATCCTGCACTTCCTGATGCAGGCCAAAATGGAACCGGGCAACCCCAACCTGGTCCAACTCTCCCCAACCGTCCAAGCCACCCGCAGCAACTACACCCGAGCCCACCGCGGCGCCGCCGTGAAGTACATCGAATACTTCACCCGCCCCGGACGCGGCCGGGTCCTGGCCGACGTCCTACAGTCCGAACACGGCTCCTGGTTCTTCCGCAAAAGCAACCGCAACATGATCGTCGAGGCCGACGGCGACGTCCCCCTCCTCGAAGACTTCCGCTGGCTGACCCTGGGCCAAATAGCCCAACTCCTCCACCAGGACAACATCGTCAACATGGACGCCCGCACCGTCCTGTCCTGCATTCCCCTGCCCGACACCCACGGCCAGGCCCACCTGTCCGACACCGACCTACTGTCCTGGTTCACCGAAGAACGCGCCCGCCACACCGTCAGCGCCACCCGCATCCCCCTGGCCACCGTCACCGGCTGGAAACGCGGCCCCTACGCCATCGAGCACGAAGAAGGCCGCTACTTCAAGGCCGTCGGAGTCTCCGTACGCGCCGGCAACCGCGAGGTCACCGGCTGGACCCAACCCCTGTTCGAACCGGTCGAACCAGGCATCGCCGCATTCCTGACCCGCACCATCGACGGCATCCCCCACGTCCTGGCCCACGCCCGCGTCGAAGGTGGCTTCCTGGACACCGTCGAACTCGGCCCCACCGTCCAATACACCCCCGCCAACTACGCACACCTACCCACCCGACGCTGGCCCCCCTTCCTGCACCACGTCCTGACCGCACCCCCCGAAACCATCCGCTACCAAGCCCTCCATTCCGAAGAAGGCGGCCGCTTCCTCAACGCCGAAAGCCGCTACCTGGTCATCGAAGCCGACCAGAACACCGCCCCCCTGACCCCACCCCCCGGCTACCAATGGGTCACCCCCGGCCAACTCACCTCCCTGGTACGCCACGGCCACTACGTCAACGTCCAGGCCCGCACCCTCCTGGCCTGCCTCGGCGCGATGGGACCAGCCCAATGACCCGCCCACTGCGCATCGGCGTCCTGGGCCTGGCCTCCATCGCCCGCCGCCGCATGCTGCCGGCCATGGCCGCCTGCCCCGACATCCAGATCACCGCCCTGGCCAGCCGGGACCCCCACGCCGCAGCCAAGGCCGCCGCCCAATACGACTGCCACGCAGCCCCCCACTACACCGCGCTGCTGGCCAGGGAGGACATCGACGCCGTCTACATACCGCTGCCCGCCGCCCTGCACGCCACCTGGACCCGGGCCGCCCTCCACGCCGGCAAACACGTCCTGGCCGAAAAACCCACCACCACCAGCGCCACCGAAACCCGTGACCTGCTGTCCCTGGCCGCCGCCCGCGGACTGGTCCTGGCCGAGAACGTCATGTTCCTCCACCACGCCCAACACGCCACCGTCCAGCGCCTCCTCCACGACGGTGCGATAGGCGAACTCCGCTCCTTCACAGCCCAGTTCAGCATCCCCAAGCTCGCGGACGACGACATCCGCCACCGCCCCGAACTCGGCGGCGGCGCACTGGCCGACGTCGCCATCTACCCCCTGCGCGCCGCCCTGCACCTCCTGGGCGAAGACCTCGACGTCGTCGGCGCCGCCCTGACCTACGGCGCCGGCCGCCACGTGGAGACCGCCGGCGCCGCCCTCCTGCACAGCGCAACGGGCATCACCGCGCACCTCACCTTCGGCCTGGACCACGCCTACCGCTCCTGGTACGAGGTATGCGGCAGCACCGGCCGCATCGTCGTCAACCACGCCTTCACCCCACCGGCCGACCACGCCCCCCTCCTGCGCATCGAACGCGGCACGGACACCGAAGAACTGCACCTACCGCCCGATGACCAAGTCACCAACACCCTGACCGCCTTCGCCGCAGCCATCCGCACACCACGACCGCCGGCACCGGGGGAGTGGCCAGAGCCGGATGCGGCGGTGCTGCGCCAGGCGGAGCTGCTGGACGCCATCCGCCACCGCGCCGCCGTACACCACACCACCCCGCACCACACCACGGTGCACGACACCACGGTGCACGACGCGGCCCACCGCCCGACGTCGGACCGCGCCCCAGCAGACCAACAACCCCACACCGTCAGGAGCCTGTGATGACCACGACCCTTCCCTGGATCCCCGACGACATCGACCGCCACACCGCCAGCGCCGCCCGCGCCTACGACTACCTCCTGGGCGGCACCCACCACTTCCCCGCCGACCGCGAACTGGGCGACCAGGTCCTATCGGTCCTGCCCGCCAACATCATGGCCCGACAAAACCGGGACTACCTCCAGCGCGTGATGCGCTTCCTCCTGACCGCCGGCATCCGCCAGTTCATCGACCTGGGCTCCGGCCTACCGGTCATGGGCAACGTCCACGAGATCGCCCACCACAGCCACCCGGACACCCGCGTCGTCTACGTCGACAACGAACCGGCCACCATCGCCCACAGCGACCTCATCCTGCGCGACCAGGAACACACCGCCATGGTCGCCGCCGACATCCGCAACCCCCAGGCCGTCCTGGAAGCCGACGCCACCACCAAGCTCATCGACTTCTCCCAGCCCATCGGCTTCCTCATGCTCGGCGTCACCCAGTTCCTGCCTGATGACGCACAACTGTGGGAGATCACCGCCCGCTACCGCGACGCCCTGCCCGCCGGCAGCTACCTCGCCCTGTCCTGCTTCACCTGGGACAACGACGCCGACACCATGCGCCGCACGATCGAAATGTTCAAAAACAGCGGCCGCGCCCCGATCGTGCCCCGCACCGGCGCCGAAGTCACCCGCCTCCTGGGCGACTTCGAACTCCTCGACCCCGGACTGGTCTTCACCCCCCAGTGGCGCCCCGACGCCACCTCCGGCGACGCCGACGAACGCTCCAACCTCTACGCCGCCGTCGCCCGCAAACCCTGACCTTCGGATTCAGGCACCCTCGCCGTGGGCGGTCTCCACCATGTCCGTGGCGATCGCCAACAGCGCCGTGCGCTTGACCTCCGGATCCCCCTCGAAATGCCCCAGCGCGAACGTCCCGAAATGCAAGGTGAACAGCGCCCCCATACACCGCAACTGCTCGACCAGCGGAGTCCGCGGATCGGTGAGCATCTCCCCGATGGCCGTCATCTGCTGGTTGAAGTCCTGACCCACCTTCAAGTCCCGCAGCGTCGCCTCGTTCTCCCGCATGAACCGAAACAACGGAACGGTGGCATCCATCGCCGCCCCGTACCGGCGCAGCAACTCCTTCTTCGTCTCCAACGTCCGCGGCTGCTGCCGCCCCCAGGTGATGAGGTCGTCCACCGGACGCCCCAGGTCCTCGAAAATGCTCTGGAGGATGTCCTCCTTGGACCTGAAGTGGTAGTAGATCGCGGGCTTGGTCACACCCAACATCTCAGCGATCTCACGCAGTGAGGTCTTCTCGTAGCCCTGCCGGACAAACAGCTCCAGCGCCACTTCCTGGATGCGCTTACGGGTGTCCCCCCGGTCCTTCCTGGCGCCACTGCCGGCCACGGGCCTCACTCCTTCATCTCCTCGCCTCCACAGGCGAAAACCGCCCACACGGTGGCCACTTACCCCCGCAAGGCGGGCAAGCGGCCAGGCCCGAGTCTACGTCCGCCCGCCGCCACCGCCACCGGCGGCGACCCCGCACGATCATGCGAAAGGAACGCGATGCGCGTTGTGTTCTCGGTGTCCAACTGGCCCGGGCACTGGTTCTCCATGGTGCCCCTGGGCTGGGCCCTGCAAGCAGCCGGCCACGAGGTCAAAGTCCTGTGCACCCCCTGCCAGACGGAACCGATCACCCACGCCGGACTGATGCCCGTCCCCGTCCTCGAAGCGATGGACATGACCGTACGGGGCAGGCTCCACAACTACCGCAAGGCACGCGCCGGCACCTGGGCCTTCACCGGCCTGCCCCCCCACCCCCTGACCGGCGAACAACTCACCTCCCTCGATGAGTTCGACATGGACACCTGGTCCAAGGAGAACCACGACTGGGCCATCAACGTCACCGCCCGCAGCTGCGACGCAGCCGTCGACTTCGCCCGCTGGTGGCAACCCCACCTGGTCCTCAACGACCTGATGAGCCTGGAAGGCCCCCTGGTAGGACGAGCCCTGAACATCCCCGCCCTGCTCCACCTGTGGGGACCCATCGGCCCCCAGGACGACGTCCCCGGCGCCCCACCCGGCGCCAGCTTCGTCCCCATGGACCCCAGCAACGCCTTCGCCCGCCACCACGCAGGACAGATGGGACCAGAGGTCTACGAGCACGTCATCGACCCCTCACCCCCCACCGCCCACCCACCCCTTAGCGCCCACCGCATCCCCATACGCCACATCCCCTACAACGGCCCCGGCGCCGTCCCACCCGCCCCGGCCAGCTACCACGGCACCAAGCCCCGCATCTGCGTGGTGTGGGGGACCTCCGTCAGCGGCGTATACGGACCGGCCTCCTTCGCCGTGCCGCGCATCATCGAAGCCCTCGCCGACCTGGACGTCGAGGTCCTGCTGACCCTCACCGGCGCCGACCGCGAACGCATCACGCAATCCGGCCCGCTGCCACCGGGCGTACGCCTGCTGGAACGGACCCCCCTGCACCTGCTGCTGCCCGCCTGCGACGCGGTGATCCACCACGGCGGCGCCGGCTGCACCATGACCGCCCTGGCCGCCGGCATACCGCAACTGGCCATCCACGCCGGATCCGACCAGGAAGTGATCGCCGACCGCCTCGCCGGCATCCACGCCGCCCAGTCACTGCCCAACGCACACGCCGACCCGCACGCCATCCGGGCCGCCGTCCGCCGCCTCCTGGACGACCCCGTCCACCGCCGCACCGCAACCCAACTGCGCCAGGAAATGACGACCCTGCCCACCCCGGCCGAACTCCTCGACACCCTCACCGCCCTCGCGCACTGACCAACCCGGCCCCGGCCCGCGCCACCGGCCCCCACGACCCCACCGGCCCGGGACCCGGCCCACCACGGCCGAAGAAGGCCACAAGGAGAACCCGATGCGTGTCCTGGTGATGACCACCCCCGACCCCAGCCACCTGCCACCCCTGGTCCCCGTGGCCTGGGCCCTGCGCGCCGCCGGCCACGACGTCCTGGTCCTGGGCCAACCCGACAGCGCCGAGTCCGCCCGCACCGCAGGGCTGAACTTCGTGAGCCTGGGCAACTGGTTCCGCACCGAAGAACTGGTCCTGCGCGCCCTGGCCCCCGGCAAACGCCCCCTGGAATCCCGCCCCCGCGCCGACCCCCGCATGAAGGGCGGCTTCGGCGGCGTATGGATCGAACACGCCAAGGACATGGCCGGCACCTACCTCGACTTCGCCCGCGCCTACCGCCCCGACCTGATCCTCTCCGACCCCCTCAACTACAGCGCCCTGATCACCGGCGCCGCCCTGGGCGTCCCGGCCGTCCACCACCGCTGGGGCGTCGACCCGATCGGCACCCCCCGCCTGCCCGCCGCCCGCCAAGAACTCAAAGCAACCTGCCAGGCATTGGGGATCGAGACCCTGCCCGACCCCGCCGCCGTCCTGGACCCCTGCCCCACCGCCCTCCAACTGCCCGACCTCACCGGCCACACCCCCCTGCGCTACGTGCCCTTCAACGGCAGCGGCACCGCCCCCGACTGGCTCCGCGCCCAATGGGGCCAGCCCCGCACCGGCCCCCACCGCGTCGTGATCTCCCTGGGCCGACGCACCCTCGCCTACAACGGCATCCCCTTCACCCGCACCCTCCTGCACGCCCTGGGCGACCTCCCCGACATCGAACTGATCGCCACCATCGGCGCCGACCACCGCCAGCAGATCGGCCCCGTGCCCACCACCGTCCGCATGGTCGACCCCTTCCCGCTCCACCTCATCCTCGACTCCTGCGACGCGATCGTCACCCACGGCGGCTCCGCCACCACCATGACCGCCACCCTGCACGGACTGCCCCAACTCGCCCTACCCCAGATGGCCGACTGCTTCGCCCACGGCGACCGACTGGCCGCCACCGGCGCCGGCATCACCTTGGACACCGTCGCCGCCCAGGACGACCCCCACCAACTGCGCCAGTCCCTCACCGACCTGCTCACCGACCCCCACTACGCACAGGCGGCCACGGAACTGCGCCACGACATGGAGCGCATGCCCACCCCCGCCCAGAGTGTCCGCACCCTCGAACACCTCGCCGGACACCACCACCGATGACCCACCCCACCCACCCCTCACCCCCAAGCACCACCCCCAGCGCCCCGGACCGAAAGGAACGACCGTGACGAACCCCAGCACGCAGTGGACCTTCCACGAGGACCAGTTCTGGATGCGGGGCGAACTGCCCCCCGGCAAGGTCTGCTACGACGAGAAGAAGGGACTGTGGAACGTCTACGGATACGCCGAGTGCCTCCAAGTCCTCGGCGACGCGGAGACCTTCTCCTCCGACCTGAGCATCCTGGCCCCCGAAGGCAAACGGCAGATCTTCCCCGGCAACCTCACCACGATGGACCCGCCCGAACACACCAAGATGCGCAAGATCGTCAGCGGGGTGTTCACCCGCGGCGTGGTCGCCGCCCTCGAACCCCGCATCAAGGCCATCACCCACGAACTCCTCGAACAGGTCAAGCCCGGCGACCCCTTCGACCTCGTCGAGATCCTCGCCCACCCCCTGCCCGTCATCGTCATCGCCGAACTCCTGGGCATCCCCGCCAGCGACCGCCACATGTTCCGGGAATGGGTCAGCAAGCTGCTGGAGAACAACCAGAGCTTCTCCACCGGCGAAGACACCGAAGAACTACGCAAGCAGCGCGAAGAGACCTTCGTCCAGATCAACAACCTCTCCACCTACCTGCGCGAACACGTCGAGCAGCGCATCACCGACCCCCGCGAGGACCTGCTCACCAAACTCGTCCAGGCCGAAGTCGACGGCGAACGCCTCTCCACCCCCGAGGTCGTCAACTTCGCCTTCGTCCTGCTGGTGGCCGGCCACATCACCACCACCATGCTGCTGGGCAACACCATCTTGTGCCTGGACGCCCACCCCACAGCCATGCAAACCGTCCGCAAGGACCGCAGCCGCATCCCCGCCGCCATCGAGGAATCCCTGCGCCTGTTCGCCCCCCTGGCAGCCCTACGCCGGGTCACCAGCAAGCCCGCGACGATCGGCGACGTCGAGATCCCCGCCCTCCAGGTCGTCATGGTCCAAACCGCCGCCGCCAGCCGCGACCTCGGCCAGTTCCGCGACCCGAACACCTTCGACCTGGACCGCGGCAACAACCCGCACCTGTCCTTCGGCCGCGGCTCCCACTTCTGCATGGGCGCCCCCCTGGCCCGACTGGAGGGCTTCATCGCCCTGGACATCCTCTTCGACCGCTTCCCCGCACTGCGCTGCGACCCCGACCAGGCCCCCGTCTTCATGCCCGGCGCCAACGTGATGGGCGTGGAGTCCCTGCACCTGCTCACCTAAACGGCCACCGCAGCCCACCCACACCGCGGCGCCCCGAAGGAAACCACCACCCATGAAGCTGCTCTTTGTCGCCGGCCCCACCCCCTCCAACATCTTCGCCCTCGCCCCCCTGGCCACCGCCGCCCGCAACGCCGGCCACCAGGTGTTCATGTCCGCACCCAAGGAACTCACCTCGGTGATCACCGGCGTCGGCCTGCCCGCCCTCGCCGCCACCACCACCGACCTCACCGCCATCAAGGCCACCCGCCGCAACGGCGAACCCGAACACGTCCCCGACGACGTCGACCACCCCGACTTCATCCAATACACCGGCCGCTGGTTCGGACGCCTGGCCGCACACAGCCTCATCCGCCTACGCGAAGTAGCCACCGCCTGGCGCCCCGACGCCATCATCGGCGGCCCGCACGCCTACGCCGCAGCCCTCCTGGCCCGCGAATTCGCCATCCCCTGGATACGCCACACCTGGACCGCCCTGGACACCCTGGGCATCCACACCGGCAGCGAAGACGAACTCGCCCCCGAACTAGCCCAGTTGGGCCTGGACCGACTGACCCTGCCCGACCTGCTCATCGACAACTGCCCGCCAGCCATCCGCCCCGCCGACGCCGCCCCCGCCCAACAAATCCGCTGGATCCCCCTCAACACCCAACGCCCCCTCCAACCATGGATGTACACCCGCCCCACCCGGCGCAGGGTATGCGTGACCGGCGGCAGCATGGCCACCACCAGCAACAACTTCCACCTCATCCGCAGCATGGTCCAACGCCTGACCGCACTGGACACCGAGATCGTCATCCCCGCCCCTAGGGAAGTCGCCGACGAACTCAACGCCCAGTTCCCCCACGTCCGCGCCGGCTGGATCCCCCTGGACGTCCTGATGCCCACCTGCGACCTCATCGTCCACCACGCCGGCGGCCTGACCGGACTGACCGCCTCCCTCGCCGGCGTCCCCCAACTCCTCCTACCCCAGGAAGCCAAGGTCCGCGAGGCCGCCCGCCTGGTCGCCCACTACGGCGCCGCCCGCAGCCTCCTGCCCCACGAAGTGGACCCCGACAGCGTCAGCAAGGCCCTGGACGCACTCCTTGAAGACCCCACCTACACCGACCGCTCCCACGACCTGGGCCGCGAGATCACCGCCATGCCCACCCCGGCCGACGTCGTCGACGTACTGGAAAACCTCGCCGCCCGCTGAACCACCCACCCGGGGCCGGGGGAGTGGACACCACCACCCCCGGCCCCACCCACCACGCACCCACGCACCCACGCAACGACCGTGAAGAAGGACCGATGAAAATCCTGTTCATCACCGGCGGCGGGCCGGCCACCGTCTTCGCCCTGGCCCCCCTGGCCACCGCCGCCCGCGGAGCCGGCCACGAAGTCTTCATGGCCGGCAACGCCGACCTCCTGCCCGTCATCAACGCCTCGGCGCTCCCGGCGATCTCCACCACCGACCTGCCCATCCAACACTTCACCACCCAAGACCGCGCAGGCCACCCAGTGGACTCACCCCTGGGCAAACCCCTGGCCGAACAAGGCAACTTCACCGGCCGCTGGTTCGGCCGCCTGGCCGCCGCAAGCCTTGCCCCCCTGCGCCACTTCACCCAGCAGTGGCGCCCGGACCTGATCGTGGGCGGCACCACCACCTACGCCGCCGCCCTCCTGGCCGCCCACCTGGGCATCCCCTACGTCCGCCAAGCCTGGGACGCCATCGACGCCCGCCACATCCACCCCGGCGCCAACGAAGAACTCCAGCCCGAACTCGCCGAGTTGGGACTAACCCAACTCCCCGAACCGGACCTGTTCCTCGACGTGTGCCCACCCAGCCTGCGCCCCCACCAAGCCGCCCCCGCCACCCCCCTACAGTTCGTCCTGGGCAACCAACACCGCCCCCTGAAGCCGTGGATGTACACCCGCACCCGCCGCCCCCGCATCTGCCTGACCGCCGGCAGCCAAGTCACCCGCGACGCCCGCCACCGCCTCTACGAATTCCTCACCCGCGCCATCGCCGAACTCACCCCACTGGACGCCGACATCCTCATCGCCGCCCCCGACGCCCTGGCCCCCGACCTCCAGGCCCAGCACGACAACGTCCACGCCGGCTGGGTCCCCCTGGACATCGTCGCCCCCACCTGCGACCTGCTCGTCCACCACGGCGGCGGCGTGACCAGCCTGACCGGCATGCGCGCCGGCACCCCCCAAGTCATCGTGCCCGGCGCCGAAATGCTCGCCGGCGCCGCCCGCACCCTGGCCGACTACGGCGCCGCCCTGACCCTGCCCACCGGCGACGACACCCCCCAGCGCCTCGGCCAAGCCTGCCACCAGGCCCTGACCGACGACACCTACCACAAGCGCGCCCAAGCCCTCCGCGAAGAGATCCAGGCCATGCCCACACCGGCCGACACCGTCCACGCCCTAGAAGACCTCACCCACCACTAGACCACCCCGACCAACCAACCACCCACCCACCCCGACCAACCACCCCGACCAACCCCACTCCCGACACCACCCGACACTCCTTTGACATTCCTCTGACACCGGCTGACATTCCCCTGACACCGGCCTGGGAATTCCCTGAAAACAACGCCGTTGACCCCGTACGCCCCCGAAGATAGATTTCCTAGCGTTCGCGGTATTCCACGCTCATCACCGAATACCGCACCGCGCAGTGCCCAGCACCGCGCCGGCCGGCCGCGACGGACACCCACCCCGCCCCGCCCCGGCCCACCCCCGCGCACCCACCACCGGCACTGCCACGCCACCGCAGCGCGCCCCCGGGGCCGTACACCGCATGCATCAGGGCTTCAAAGCCCCCATCCCGTAATCCGGAGGGACACATTGCAAGCGCGCAAACTCGCCGTGCAAGGCGCATTCGAATTCACCTCGCAGACGTTCTCCGACGACCGCGGGGTCTTCGTCGCACCGTTCCAACAGCAGACCTTCCAAACCGCCAAGGGCGGACCACTGTTCTCCGTCGCCCAAAGCAACCACAGCGTCTCCCGACGCGGCGTCGTCCGCGGCATCCACTACACCGTCGCACCACCGGGCGCCGCCAAGTACGTCTACTGCGCCAGCGGCCGCTCCCTGGACATCGTCGTCGACATCCGCCAAGGCTCACCCACCTACGGCACCTGGGACGCGGTCCTCCTGGACCAAACAGGCTTCCGCTCGGTGTACCTGCCCGTCGGCGTCGGCCACGCCTTCATCGCCCTGACCGACCACACCGTCATGGCCTACCTGACCTCCGCGCCCTACATCGCCGAACAGGAACTGGCCATCTCCCCCCTCGACCCCGCCCTGGCCCTGCCCCTGCCCGACGACATCGACCCGATCCTCTCCGAACGCGACAGCGCCGCCCTCACCCTCGCCCAAGCCGCCGACCGCGGCCTGCTCCCCAACTACCAGCTCTGCCAGGAACTCGAAGCCCGCCTGGGCACCCCCACCCAGGCACAGCACGACCTCACCGGGACCCGGGCATGAAGGGCATCTTGCTGGCCGGCGGCAGCGGAACCCGCCTGCGCCCCCTGACCACAGTGGTCTCCAAGCAGATCCTGCCCGTCTACAACAAACCGATGGTCTACTACCCCCTGTCGGTCCTCATGCTCGCCGGCATCCAAGAGATCCTGATCATCTCCTCACCCGCCCACGCGGAAAGCTTCCGCAGCCTGCTCGGCGACGGCTCCCACCTCGGCCTGACACTGGAATACGCCGAACAAAAAGAACCCAACGGCATCGCCGAAGCCTTCCTCATCGGCGCCGACCACATCGGCACCGACGACGTGGCCCTCATCCTGGGCGACAACATCTTCCACGGCCACGGCTTCTCCGACCTGCTGCGCACCACCGCCACCCACCTCGACGGCTGCGCCCTGTTCGGCTACCCCGTCAAGGACCCCTGGCGCTACGGCGTCGCCGAACTCGACGCCGACCGCCGCCTGACCGCCCTGGCCGAAAAGCCCCACCAACCCCGCTCCAACATCGCCGTCACCGGCCTGTACATGTACGACCACACCGTCGTCCAACTGGCCCAGGACCTCATCCCCTCCGACCGCGGCGAACTAGAGATCACCGACATCAACAAGGCCTACCTGGAGCAGGGCCGCGCCCACCTGGCCGAACTGGGCCGCGGCTTCGTCTGGCTCGACATGGGCACCCACGACTCCCTCCTGGAAGCCGGCCAGTACGTGCAGATGCTCGAACAGCGCCAAGGCATCCGCATCGGCTGCGTCGAAGAAGTCGCCTACCTCATGGGCTACATCACCGCCGAACAGTGCCACCACCTGGGCCGGGAGCGAGCCGGCACCGACTACGGGGACTACCTGGTCAACCTCGCCGAGGAAGGCGGAGCCCTGTCCCGCACCGTCGGCGCCACCTCCTACCCCCGCACCGCCTGACCACCACAACCCCCACCGCCACCGCTCCCGCCCTTCCTCTCCCACCCTCGGAGGACCCATGCACGACCGCTCACCGTCCCCGCCACCGGACCCCGAAGCCCCCGGCGTCGTCGTCCTGGGCGGCAGCGGCTGCATCGGACGGCACATCTGCGCAGCCTTCGCCCAACACGGCTACCGCGTCACCGTCGTGGGCCGCACCCCCGCCCCCCACCTCGCCCCCCACGCCTTCCACCCCCTGGACCTGCTCACCGCCCCCACCGACGCCCTCACCCACCTCCTGACCAGCACCGGCGCTCACGTCGTGGTCAACGCCACCGACATGGCCGGCGCCACCGACGTCACCAGCGCCGCCGACGGCGGCGAACAACGCGCCACCGAACTCCTGGCCGCCAACGCCGGCCTGGCCCACACCCTGATCCAGGCCCTCCAGCAGTGCCCCAAACCACCCCGCCTGGTCCACATCGGCACCATCCACGAGTACGGCCCCGGCGACCCCGGCGTCCCCCTCAACGAAGACCGCACCCCCCGCCCCACCAACGCCTACGCCCGCGCCAAACTCGCCGGCTCACAAGCCGTCCTGGCCGCCGCCCACACCGGCACCCTCGACGCCGCCGTACTCCGCCTGGTCAACACCGTCGGCCCCTACCCGACACCGGCCAGCTTCCCCGGCAAACTCCTGCCCCAACTGCGCGCCGCCGCCCACACCGGCGCCCCCCTCACCCTCAACGTCGCCCCCGCCATGCGCGACTGGGTCGACGTCCGCGACGTCGCCGAAGCCGCCGTCCAAGCCGCCAGACGCCCCCTGACCAAACGGGTCTTCAACATCGGCAGCGGCGTCGCCGTCCCCATGCGGGAACTGGTCACCCACCTCCTGGCCGCCGCCCACCTCCCCCCCACCGCCATCAACGAAGACCAAGGCCCCGTCCACAGCCTGGGCGCCAACTGGATCCAGGCCGACATCCGCCGCGCCCGCATCCTCCTGCACTGGCAACCGCGCATCCCCCTCCAACAGACCCTCCAAGACCTCTGGGACGCCGGCCGGACCAGCCGCTGACCCCCACCACCCCCACCACCCCCACACCAACGCCCACCACCGAAAGGACCACCATGACCGACACCCCCTACAAGGACCCGCGCGTCGTACCGCACGAGTCCGAGCAGGAACGCGACTCCCGCCTGCGCCTGACCGACCTCCTCGCCCACACCCCCATCCCGCCCGAGTACCTGATCGACAACCTCCCCGTCTACCTGCGCCGCCCCCAGCTCGCCGACCTCCTGGCGATGGACGCCCTCTACCGCAAGATCGTCGACGTCCCCGGCATCATCATGGAATTCGGCGTCCTGCACGGCCGCCACCTCGCCGCCTTCACCGCCCTGCGCAGCATCTACGAGCCCTACAACTCCCTACGCCGCGTCGTGGGCTTCGACACCTTCACCGGCTTCCCCGACATCGCCGACGTCGACCGCGCCACCCCCAGCGCCGTCGAAGGCCGCTTCGCCGTCCCCGCCGACGAAGTCGACCACCTGCGCGCCGTCCTGGCCGCACACGAAGCCAACGAACCCTACGGACACACCCAGCGCAGCTTCGTCGTCCAAGGCGACGTCCGCAAAACCGTCCCCCAGTACCTGGCCGAGAACCCCGAGACGATCGTCGCCCTCGCCTACATCGACCTCGACCTCTACGAACCCTCCCTGGAAACCCTGCACGCCATCCGCCCGCACCTGACCAAGGGCAGCATCATCGCCTTCGACGAACTCGCCCACCCCAAGTGGCCCGGCGAGACCAAGGCACTCAACGAATTCCTGGAACTGGGCAGCGTCAAACTCCACCAACTGCCCCACCGCGAGTCCCCGATCATCTACCTGGTCTGGGGCGAGGACTAACCCCACCCCCCACGTCCCACACCCACCCAGCGCCCCGGAACCCCGACCGGTCGCCCGTCGCCGGCCGAGCTCGACTTGGAGAACCCATGCCCATCGACACCTGCCGCGCCTGCGGCAACAGCGAACTGCTGCCCGTGCTGGATCTGGGCCCACAGGCCCTCACCGGCGTCTTCCCCCGCAGCCGGGAGGAACACGTTCCCCAGGTCCCCCTTGAGCTCGTCAAATGCTCACCCGCAGGCTGCGGCCTGGTCCAGCTGCGCCACACCGCCGACTTCTCCTTGATGTACGGCGAGGGCTACGGCTACCGCTCCGGCATCCGCGAGTTCATGATCAACCACCTGCACGGCAAGGTCGCCCAGCTCACCGAACTGGTCCACCCCACCACCGGGGACCTCATCCTGGACATCGGCAGCAACGACTCCACCCTCCTGCGCGGCTACGCAAGCGGCCCCACCCTGGTCGGCATCGACCCCACCGGCGAGAAGTTCCGCTCGTACTACCCCGCCCACATCGACCTCATCCCCGACTTCTTCTCCCGCCAGCTGTTCCAGGAACGCTTCGGCTCCCGCCGCGCCAAGATCGTCACCTCCATCGCCATGTTCTACGACCTGCCGCGGCCCCTGGAGTTCATGCAGGACGTCCACGACATCCTCGACGACGACGGCGTGTGGCTGATGGAACAGAGCTACCTGCCGGCGATGCTGGAGGCCACCGCCTACGACGTGGTCTGCCACGAACACCTGGAGTACTACGCACTCCAGCAGATCGAATGGATGGCCCACCGCGTCGGCCTGAAGGTCATCCGCGCCGAACTCACCGCCGTCTACGGCGGCAGCATCAGCATCACCCTCGCCCGCCGCGACAGCCGACACCGCGTGCAGGAGACGGCCCTGGCCCGCATCCGCGCCCACGAAGCGGAACTGGGACTGGCCACCATGGCCCCGTTCGAGGCATTCGCCAAGCGCTCCCACGCCGCCCGCGACCAGCTGCGGGACTTCCTCGCCCAGTCCCGCAAGGACGGCAAGCTCACCCTGGGCTACGGCGCCTCCACCAAGGGCAACGTCATCCTCCAGTTCTGCGGCCTCACCGAGGAAGACCTGCCCTGCATCGGCGAGGTCAGCCCCGAGAAGGCCGGCGCCTTCACCCCCGGCACCACCATCCCCATCGTCTCCGAAGAACAGGCCAAGTCCCACCGCCCCGACCAACTCCTGGTCCTGCCCTGGATCTACCGCGAGGGATTCCTGGAGCGCGAAGCCGACTTCATGACCGCCGGCGGCCAACTCATCTTCCCCCTCCCGGAGTTGACCGCACTGCCCCGCCGCGGAAAGTAACCCACCACCCAGGTCGGGCCGGCCGGCCGACACCTCAGCCCAAGGCCAGGGTCCTTCGCGACACACCGTCCCGGTCACCGTGGCACCGGAAAAACCCGGCACCACCCCACCCACTCGCCACTGCCCCACAGTCAAGGTCGACGTCGTTCCGCACCGCACGGAACGACGTCGCCTCGCCTGCCCGCAGGAGTTCGAACTGCCCCTCCCGGCAACAGCACCGGGGGCATCCACGGAGGAATCCCGATGATCATCCTGGGCTACAACGGCTTCTCACAGGTCGCCGACCTCTTCGCCCGGCTCTACGGCCACGCCCCCGACGGCGTCGACCGACACAACCTCATCGGCCACGACGCCGCCGCCGCCCTGATCATCGACGGCGAACTGGTCGCCGCCGTCGAGGAAGAACGCCTCAACCGCAACAAGAAAACCAGCGCCTTCCCCCTCAACGCCATCCGCTGGTGCCTGGAACAGGCCGGCCTGACCTACGACGACGTCGACCAGTTCGCCTTCGGCTGGAACCACGACAACACCTACGCCGACACCACCGTCACCGCCGTCGCAGGCGCCCCACTGACCGCCGAAGAAAAACTCACCGTCCTGACCACCTTCGGCGAGCTCTACCTCGGAGCACTGGGCCGCACCGCACTCATCGAAGACTTCACCCGCCACACCGGCTACGCCCTGCCCGACCACAAGCTGGTCACCGTCCCCCACCACCGCGCCCACCTGGCCTGCGGCCGCACCTTCTCCGGCCTGAGCGACGCCGCCTTCCTCATCAACGACGGCCAGGCCGAACGCGACAGCGCCATCATGGGCGAGATCCGCAACGGCCAGGTCGAAGTCTTCGACCGCTTCACCATCGACTTCGGCAACTCCATCGCCCAACTCTTCGGCGAAATCACCCGCTACCTCGGCTTCGTCCCCAACAACGACGAATACAAGGTCATGGGCCTGGCCGGCTTCGGCACACCCCCCGCACCCGAAGACAACCCCCTCCTGGGCAACGTCGTCACCCTCGAAGAAGACGGCCGCTACTCCCTGGCCCTGGCCCACGACCGACGCGGCCCCCGCGCCTACGCCGAACTACTCGACAAGCTCTTCGACGGCCACGACGACAACCGCGAAACCTTCGACTTCCGCGTCCGCCTGGCCACCGCCGCCCAACAGATGATCGAAGTCGTCACCGCCCACCAACTGCGCGCCCTGGCCGCCGCCACCGACCTGCGCGACCTGATCTTCGAAGGCGGCCTGGCCCTCAACTGCGTCAACAACACCAAACTCCTGCAAGACCTGCCCTTCGAACGCCTCGAAGTCAGCTTCGGCGCCAGCGACCCCGGCGTCTCCATCGGCGCCGCCGCCCACGTCGCCCACACCCACGCCGAGCCCCTGACCCCCACAAAATCCCCCTACCTCGGCCCGGAATACGACACCGAACAGATCCGCACCGCGCTTGACGCCTACACCTCCACCCTCACCTGGGAAGAACTCCCCACCGACCAGATCGTGGAGAAGACCGCCGAACTACTGTCCGGCAAGACCGTCATCGGCTGGTTCCAAGGCCGCACCGAATACGGCCCACGGGCCCTGGGCAACCGCAGCATCCTCGCCAACCCCTCCTACCCGGACATGAAGGACACCATCAACAACCGGGTCAAGCACCGCGAACCCTTCCGCCCCTTCGCCCCCCTGGTCCTCGAAGAAGACGCCCCCACCGTCTTCGACATGGGCAAGAAGCACCGCTCGCCCTACATGACCTTCGTCTTCCCCGTCCGCCCCGCCTACCAGGACAAGATCGCCGCAGCCACCCACGTCGACGCCACCTCACGCATCCAGACCGTCACCGACCACAGCAACCCCCTCCTGGCCCGCCTGCTCCGCGCCTTCACCACCCGCACCGGCGTACCCTGCCTGGTCAACACCTCCTTCAACGTCGCCGGCGAACCCATCGTCTGCGCCCCCAAGGACGCCATCGAGTGCTTCCTGGGCACCGACATCGACCACCTGGTCATCGGCAACTTCCTGGTCACCAAACGCTGACCACCCACCCAACGGCCCGCCACCTTGGCGGGCCGTTTTTTTCATGCCCGCACCACCCACCAGGCCACCCACGCCCCACAACGACGCCACCACCGCGCCGCCACCGCGCCGGACATGCGACCATGACGCATGCTTCTTGTCTTCTTTGGCCTGCCTGCGCTCATTGTGCTGATAGCGACCCTTTGCGGACTGGGCCAGCACGCCAGACACCGACTCCGCGAAGGCGACCGGCCCCGCCTGGCCAGCCCCAAACCCTGGGCGCTCGGTTGCCTGGCAGCTTCCAGCGCCGCCTTCTTGACCTTCGGCTACGCCGACGGGGCGTACTCGCCAGGACTCTTCCCCGACAAGACCTGCCTGGCCCGCATGGGCTCCAGGACCTTCCCCGAGTCCTCCAGCCACTTCCCCTTCAGCACGATCTGCAGCGGCGTGGAAATCGTCCCCGCCTGGATCAACCCGACCCTCATCATCTTGAGCACCGTCGCAGCGGTAGCACTCCTGGCCCTACCCCTCGCCTACGTGATCCGCCGCTTCCCCCTCACCTCACCACGCACCCACGACATCTGACCCACCACCGGCCCCCACCCGCACACGCGAGCAGACGGCAACCCCTTCTACGACGGCGCGCCGTCCAGGACTTCCACCACGCCGGTGTCGAGCGAGTAGTAGGCACCGACCACGGCAAGCGCGCCCCTCCTCACCAAGGGGGCGAGATCCTGGTTGGAACGCAACGCGGTCGCGGTCAACGTGACCTGGGCGCGGGCCATGGTGTCGACCGGGTCGGCACCGCCCTTGCGGACCGCCTGCTCGTACGCCGGCCTCAGGGCCTTGACGATCGCCTGCAGATTGCCCGGCAGCGGCGTGCCACCACGCAGGGACTTGTGGGCCGCCTCGACAGCCCCGCAGCGCTGATGCCCCAGGACCACGATCAGCGGCGTACCACTGGTCATCGGCCCGTACTCCACCGAACCGGTGACCACCGGGCCGACCGCCTCACCACCGGTGCGCATCACATAGAGGTCACCCAGCCCGGTGTCGAAGAGCAACTCGGGCGGCACACGAGAGTCGATGCACGACAGCACCGCCCCGAACGGCTCCTGCTGCTGGGCCACGAGCTGACGCCGGTTCGGATCCCGGTCGGGATGGTGCAGAGCGCCGCTGACCCACCGCTTGTTGCCCTCCACCAGCCTGGCGAACGCCGCAGCCGGCGTGCTCGGCCGCGCCCGCGCCAAGGCCGTGGTCGCCGCCGGCGCGGCGCGCGTCGAGGAGCACCCCGTCAGCGCGACCGTGGCACCGGCCAGCCCGCCGGCCAGCAGAGCCCTACGATCCAGTCGTCCTGCCTCGTCCATCGGCCGTTCCCCTCGCTGACACTCCGTCATATCCGTCTCGTGACGGGGCAATTGTTCAGCGCAGAGCGGGCAAGGTGGCCGTAGGCGCAGGCGGGCGCGGCCTACTTTGCCACCGACGGCCCAACGCAACGGCTCGGGAACGACCCGAAACGCTCAATCACTGTGGCCCGTTGCGGCGACGATGACACCGAGACTGATCATCGACAGGCCGCCCACCCCACCCACCATGGAAAGACGCTTCGGCGAACGGGCAAACCAGGTCCGCGCGGTGGACGCGGCCAGCCCCCACACACTGTCGGAAATCACCGCGATGACGTTGAACACCAAACCCAGCAGCAGCATCTGCATCACGACGTGCCCCTGAGTACGGTCGACGAATTGCGGCAGAACCGCGGCGAAGAACACAATCGTCTTCGGATTGGCGATACCGACCGCGAATCCCTCCCACAACGTCCGCAGACCGCCGTAAGTGGGCCCCTCACCGGCGAACGAAGCCTGCAACGCCCCACGCTGACGCACCGCCTTGATTCCGAGATACACCAGATATCCGGCGCCCAGGAGCTTGAGCGTGGTGAACACGATCGCGGAACGCTCCACGACGGACCCGACCCCGAGCGCGACGGCCACCACCAAAAGGTAGGCCCCCAGCGTATTTCCCGCGACGGTGGTCAGCGCCGCGCGACGCCCCTGCGCCAGGGCCCGCCCGATCACGAATAGCACACTGGGACCGGGGATCACGATCAAGAGAAACGACATGGCCGAGAATGCCAAGAGACGGTCTGTGGACAACATACCGATCATGTAAGCACGCAGGCCGGTTACCCCTCAGGCTTTCTGCACACATGGCTGAAAGGCGACCGGAAGAGCGCAAGCGGACCGCGATCCGACACCCACGAGCGCACCGCTGGACGTCAGGGAACCTCGATCCGATAAACGATCTTCTCGTCGAACTCGGCGAACCCCAGCGACCGGTAGAAGGCGCGCGCACCGGGATTGTCGCGGCCGGTCATCCACTCGATGCGCGTGCACCCAGGACGTGCGGCGGCCAACACACGCAGTTCGCTCATGAGCCGGGCCCCGATGCCCTGGTGACGAAAAGTGTCGCGGACGTACAACTCCTTGAGGAACAAGGAGTGCGTGGAGCCCGCCGCGGGCCACAAGAACGCATAGGCGGCCAGCCCGACGAGGTCACCGTCCTCGTCCTCGACCAGGAGGGCACAGGCCAACGGCGGGGAGCCGAAGAGGGCTTGGGTCACCTGCGACAGTCGCTCCTGGAGCGGCTGCACCTCGGCCTCCCCGTAAAACCGGTCCATCTCCTCGACCAGTTCGGCCACCGCCCTGACGTCCCCCGTGCCGGCCGGGCGGATCGTCACGCTCATCAACATCTCCCGTCGTTGTTCTCCCTGGGACTCATCCCCTCCAACGCGCGATCACAATGAGGCGACACGGCACCACACGAGCCGCCCAGGCTTTCCCGGCCAAATACCGCACTTTCCCGGCCAACTGCCCCGATCTTCCCCGCCAATGGATTCCGGCCGTCGGACAGATGCGCACTGCGGGCCGCACGGATACGGACGCCGGAGTAGGCAGCGGGCCCGCTCGCCGATCACCCCCATGACCACGGCCGAGAATCACCGGACAACACCGTGAACCGCCCCATGATCGGTAATTGCGGTAATGCGCCGCCGCCTCGACAAGATCGTGTCCGTCAACGCCAGAAGGCCGATGGGCGATGAGGTGTCTCATGTGGCGACGTCGGCTTGCGGCACCATCCCCTCTCATGGATAGCGACCTGTCCCGGAGACTTGTTCCCGACGGGCTATGGGAAATAGTCGCCCCGCTATTACCGCCGTTCACCCACCGTCCGCAAGGCGGCGGAACAGCCCCGCGTGACGAACGGGTTGTCTTCACCGCGGTGGTGTACGTATTAACCAGCGGATGCGCCTGGCGGCAGCTGCCGAAGACGTTCGACGTCTCACCCGCGACCGCCCACCGCCGCTTCTGTTTGTGGACCGAAGTGGATCTGTGGCACCGACTTCATCACGCCGCCTCGGAACAATGCGCCACCCGCGGCGAAGCGGAGTGGGCGACCATGATCGTGCACGCCGCAGCGACCCGCGCCCACCGAAAACCGCCCGAACCACACCGGCCACCCCAAGACGCTCCCCAACGCCCCAGATCCGAAAGCCACCACACCCGACACCGAACGAACCGGGACACCGGCCCACCACCTGCACCCCTCCCCAGGTAACGACATCCCACCCACCCCCTATACCGCCGCCCACCACCAGCCAAAAAGCAACGCCCCGGCAATAAAACCACCACCACATGAGACGCGCAGAATGGCTTGACGGCTCGATGTGGCGTGCGGAAGTGTGGCGCCCGGATCAAGGACCTGCGGCATGTGCAGTAGGTAGCGGAAAAAGCGGTTCCGGTAAGACGCGTAAGCCAACTTCGGATGGCGGGGATGTCATTGGAAAACCGTTCTTCCTACCCCTTCAGAAAAAATCAGGTACTCGATCAATCAGTCGGAAAAAAACCGGAACCTCCCCGTGTCCGCACGCGGGTGCGCATTCCGCTGAAAATAGCCGACGGCAAGCTCGCACTCAGCGAAGTCATCACCTTCGACGGACTCGACGACGGACGCGAACACCTCATGGTCGTGTTCGGCGACGCCCTGTCCCAACCCGTACCGATCGTCAGGCTCCACTCGGAATGCCTGACCGGCGACGTACTGGGCTCCACCCGCTGCGACTGCGGACCACAACTACGCGAGGCCATGACCCTGATGCACGAAAAAGGCGGCCTCCTGCTCTACCTCCGCCAGGAGGGCCGGGACATCGGACTGTACAACAAGATCGATGCCTACGCGCTCCAGGACACCGGCATGGACACCTTCGAAGCCAACCGCGCACTGAACTTCCTCGACGACCAACGCACCTACTCCTCAGCCGCACAGATGCTCATCGCCATCGGCCTCAAAGAGATCGAAATCCTCTCCAACAACCCAGAAAAAACCAGACAGTTGCAGGCCAGCGGCATCACCGTCCACAGCCAGCGACGCACCGCCGTCCACGTCACCGACGCGAACCGCAAGTACCTCCAAGCAAAAGTCATGCACGCCGGTCATTCCATCGACATCGACTGACGAGGAGCCTGAGCGTGATCGCGCACAAGAGCCCCATCAGCGGTATTGCGGCCTACCAAGACAAATACATCGCCAGCGCCGGCTACGACAACCAGGTCATCCTGTGGGACCAGGCCACCCAACGCCCGATCAACCGCGTCCTCCACGACCACCTGGCCAACCAATGCGCCTTCAACCCCGACGGCACCCTCCTGGTCACCTCCTCAAGCGACTACACCGCACGCCTGTGGTCCGTCCCGGACCTCAAACTGCGCGCCGTGTTCACCGCACACTCCGACGACGTCGAGATGTCGGCCTTCCACCCCACCCGCGAACAGATCGCCACCGCCTCCCGCGACCACAACCTGCGCGTCTACGACTTCGCCGGCAACCTCGTGCACTGCTGCGTCGGCCACACCGCCGACGTCATCTCGGTGGACTGGTCCGCAGACGGCGAACAACTCGTCACCTCCAGCGACGACGGCACCGTCAAACGCTGGTCCGCCGCCACCGGAGCCCTCCTAGAAGACATCGACCTCGGCGGCGTCGAAACCGACACCATCGTCACCGCCCCCAACGGCACCCTCTACGCCGGCAACGACAGCGGCCAGATCATCGTGATCCACGGCAAAGACCGCACCACCGTCCAAGGACACGACGCCGGCATCAAACGCCTGGTCCTCGGCGCCGACCGCAACCTCATGGTCAGCCTCAGCTACGACCGCAAACTCCTGCTGTGGGACACCAGCAACCAGGCACTGCGCCAGATCGGCCAGTCCGACATCCCCGACGACGTCTGGCCCCGCTCCTGCGCCTTCGCAGCCAAAGACACCCTGGTCTTCGGCACCTTCGGCGCCTCCTACCGCTCCTACGACTACCTCAGCGGCCAATGGAGCACCACCGAAATCGCCACCACCCCCGGAATCAACGCGGTCAGCGCCGACCGCGGCAGCATCTACACCGTAGGAGACGCCGGCACCGTCCTGCGCGACCAAGCCGTCCACGCACACACCGGCAGCCTGTGCAACTTCCTGACACCGCTGAGCCCGACGGTCATGGTCACCGGCGGCCAACTCGGCAAACTCATGGACGCCACCACCGGACGACTCCTGCACCAACACCGCTCCCCACTCAACTGCGGCGTCCGCTACGACATCGACAACACCCCCCACCTACTGGTGGGCGCCTACACCGGCGAAGGACTCCTCTTCCGCCTCGAACCGGACGGCCAACTGCACCACCTCGCCGACATCCCCCTCCACGACAACGCCGTCAAGGGCGTCGCCGTCTCCGGCGACCTGCTGTTCTCCGTATGCGCCGACACCGGCGTCGCCTGGCACCACGCCCGGACCCGCGAAGAAATCCACCGCATCGACACCGCCCACGACCGGATCGCCAACGGCTGCGTGGGCCTGGCCGACGGCCACTTCGCCAGCGTCGGACGCGACCTCAAACTCCGCCTGTGGGCACCGGACTTCACCGCACGCATCATCCCCACCACCCACCCGAACTCCATCAAATGCGTCGCCGCCGACACCACCGGACGACTGATCGCGACCGGCTCCTACCACGGCCACATCAAGATCTACGACCGCGAGCGCGACCAATGGACCACCGAGGAACGCCCCACCACCGCCGGCATCTCCTGCCTGGCCTACGACCCCGCCCGAGGACTGTTCCTGGCCGGCTCCTACGACAGCCACGTCTACGAAATCGCCGGGAAGACCGCGTGAACGCCCCCGCCAGGCAGCCCCGACCGACCATCACCAACCCCAACCAACTCGACGACCGCTCCGCCATGGGACTCCCCGCAACCCTGGTCGAACGCCTGCCGCACGACGTCTTCACCCACCACAGCGACCTGCTCACCCGCGCACCCGCCGAACTCGTCGACCTGTGCGGCAACGCCACCGAGGACTTCGCCCGCCGCTACGCCGCCGGCTCCCTCCTGGCACTGCGCGGCGACCCCCGCATCCGGCCCGACGACCCCGACATGGTGCCCCTGCCCGCCGCACACTGCGCCATCGGCCTACCCGAAGAACACGTCCAACACGTCGTCCAGGAATGGGCCGACGTCGGCGTACAGGAATCCTGGATCAAAAAGGAATGCCCCCGCCACCAGGTCCACCTCGCCGCCTTCCGCCTCATGCGCTACCCGGTCACCAACCTCGAATACCGCGCCTTCCTCGAAGACACCGGCACCGACGCCCTCCCCACCTCCTGGGAATTCGGCGGCTACCCCCTCCACCGCGCCAACCACCCCGTCTGGACAGTGCGACCACAAGACGCCGACGCCTACGCCACCTGGCTGGCCACCCGCACCGCCCGCCCCTTCCGCCTGCCGACCGAAGCGGAATGGGAATACGCCGCCAGCGGCGGCGACCCCCAACGCACCTTCCCCTGGGGCCCCGACTTCCGCCCCGACCACGCCAACACCGTCGAACACGGCCCCCTCACCACCACCCCCGTCGGCATCTACCCGGCCGGCCGCACCCCGTTCGGCGTCGACGACCTGGCCGGCAACGTCGAGGAATACGTCGCCGACGACTACCACCCCTACCCCGGCGGCGCCCAAGTGGCCGACGACCTGACCACAACCGGCTCCTACCGCATCGCCCGAGGCGGCAGCTTCACCCGCTTCGGCGACCTCGCCCGCTGCACCCGACGCCACGGCTGGTTCGACCGCAAGATCTACGCCATCGGCTTCCGCCTGGTCGAGGAGGTCACCCCATGACGGTCGCCAGCGGACACCCCACACCCCTCAACACAGACATGATCGGCGACCGCCACGCCATGCGGCTCCCACCATGGTTCGAAGGACGCTCCTGCCCCACAACCCTGCACCACCACGCAGCCGACCTCCTCAAGGAAACCCCCCAGAGCCTGGCCCACCTCGCCGAAGACCCCCACACCCCCTTCGAACGCCGCTACATGGCCGGCACCCTGTGCGGCCTGGTCGGCGACCCCCGCATCCGCCCCGACGACCCACCCATGGTGGACATCCCCGGCGCCCGGGTCCGCATCGGCCTCGAACCCCACCGCCTGGCCGCCGTCCTGGACCAGTGGCAGCACACCGGACTCCAAGAGGAGTACCTGCGCAAGGAATGCCCGGCCCACGACGTGGAAATCACCGCCTTCCGCCTCATGCGCTACCCGGTCACCAACCTCGAATACCGCGCCTTCCTCGAAGACACCAAAGCCCGCTGGCTCCCCACCTCCTGGCAATTCGGCTGCTACCCCGACCACCTCGGCAACCACCCGGTATGGACCCTCCCGGCCCAAGCAGCCGACGCCTACGCCGAATGGCTCGCCCACCGCACCGGCCGCCCCTTCCGCCTTCCCACCGAAGCCGAATGGGAATACGCCGCAACCGGCGGCGACACCCGCGAATACCCCTGGGGCGACGACTTCCACCAAGACGCCGCCAACACCTCCGAAGCCGGACCCCTGTCCGCAACCCCCATCGGCATCTACCCCGCAGGACGCTCCCCGTTCGGCGTCGACGACCTGGCCGGCAACGTCGAGGAATACGTCGCCGACGACTACCACCCCTACCCCGGCGGCGAACTCATCACCGACGACCTCCTGCCCTACGCAGGCGGCCTGAACTCCACCAACCACGTCCTGCGCGCCCACAGCACCTACCGGATCGTGCGAGGCGGCAGCTTCACCCGCAAAGGAGACCTGGCCCGCTGCCGCCGCCGACACGGACTCTACGACCGCGCCTTCTACGCCGTCGGGTTCCGCCTGGCCGAGTCCTCATAAGACAGGGAATCATGCAGCGCGCTCCTCATGTCGCGGTCATCTACCACAGCAGGAACGGAACCCTCCACGCACTCGCCCAGGCCGCCGCAAACGGCGCAGCCGCAGGCGGCGCCACCGTACGCCTGCGCCGCATCCACGACCCGGCACCACACGAGGAACCCCCCGAAACACTGCACAAGACACCACTGGCCACCCACGACGACGTGCTGTGGGCCGACGGCATCGTGCTGGGCACGCCCACCTACTTCGGCAACATCTCCTGCGCACTGAAGCAGTTCATCGAATCGACCTCCGCCCTGTGGCGCAACGGCGCACTCGCCGACCGCGTGGTCACCGGCATGACCAGCTCCAACAGCCCCCACGGCGGCCGCGAAACAACCCTGCTCGCCCTGTACCACAGCATGTACCACTGGGGCGCGCTGATCATGTCAGCCGACCCCACCGACCCCTCCCTGACCGCCGCCGGCGCCAACCCCTACGGAGTCTCCGCCCCCGCAGCCACCGACGGCAACCTCCACCACACCTACCTGGAGGCCGCGCAGACCCTCGGCCACCAACTCGGCCACTACGCCGGACACCTGGCCACCACCGCCCACGACGACACACCGCCCACCCCCCGACCCAGCAGGATCGCCGTCCTCTACCACCCCTCCTGCGACAGCACCCGCACCCTGGCCCACGCACTCGCACACGGAGCCCGCTCCCACCACGCCGAGGTCAGACTCCGCACCCTGGCTCCCCCCGGCCACGACCCGGCCGCCCCCCTCCCCACACCACCAGGCATCGCAACCGCCACCCCCGCCGACGTCGCCTGGGCAGACGCCCTCGCCTTCGGAGCACCCGCCCGCACCGGCACCGTCGCCCCGCTCCTCCTGCACTTCCTCGAAACCTGCGAACCCCTACGCACCGCCGGAAAACTGACCGGGAAGACCGTCACCGGATTCGTCACCACCCCGCACCCGCACAGCGGCAGCGAAACCGCCCTCCTCGCCCTCTACAACGTCCTGCACCACTGGGGAGCGGTCATCGTGCCACCCGGCTACACCGACCCCGCCCTCACCACCGCCGGCGGAAACCCCTACGGCATCTCGCACACCACCGAGCACCAACCACACCCCCCGGACCACACCCTCAAAGCAGCCGCCTACCAAGGCAAACGACTGGCACACCTGACCACCAGGCTCCGCGGCCGATGCCCCACCAGCCCCCAGACACCGCCCGAACCCTCCTGCGCACGAGCCCCCACATAACGACCTGCCACCTGATCTCGCCGGTGCTCCGCCCGTACGAGAGGAACCAGAAGTGACCCTTGCGCGTGACACCGACCCCGCCCAGGACCCGAGCACCGCGCACATCCGGCACCTGCACCAACTGCTGCACCACCACGCCCAGCACCGGCCCAACGCCCCGGCCATCCTCGCGCCCCACCAGCCCACCCTGACGTATCGAGACCTGCGCCGGCAGGCCGACCGCACCGCACGCGCACTGGCCGCGGCCGGCATCGGCC
The DNA here is from genome assembly GCF_050471125.1 of Streptomyces sp. RGM 3693. NCBI lineage: Bacteria > Bacillati > Actinomycetota > Actinomycetes > Kitasatosporales > Streptomycetaceae > Streptomyces > Streptomyces sp. RGM 3693. Next base: position 218,215 of record NZ_JBMPPQ010000003.1, on the reverse strand, counting down.
GCGGCGACCGGGTCGCCGTCGCACTGCCCCACGGACCCCAGGCCGCCACCGCGCTCGTGACCGTGGCCTGCACCGCCGTGGTCGCCCCCCTCGACCCCACCGGCAAAGCCCGCGAATTCGACACCTTCTTCACCGACATGGACGCCCGCGCAGTCATCGTCCAGCACGGCGCCGACACCATGGCGGCCGCAGTCGCCCGAGCACAAGGCCGCACCCTCCTCCACCTCCTCCCCACCCCGCACGGCGCAGCCGGCGCATTCGACCTCACCCCCGACCCCGACCCCGGCCCTGACACCCCCACCACCCCCACGGCCCCCCGCAACGACACCCGCCCCCACCACGACCCCGCAACCGACATCGCCTTCTTGATGCACACCTCAGGCACCACCGGCCGACCCAAACTCGTCCCCCAAACCCACACCGTCGTCTGCACCTCCGCCCGCAACATCGCCACCAGCCTGCGCCTGGAAGACACCGACCGCTGCCTGAACGTCCTGCCGCTCTTCCACGGACACGGCCTGATGAGCCCCCTGATGGCGACCCTGTGGGCCGGCGCCAGCGTCGTATGCCCCCAAGGCTTCGACGCCACCGCCTTCCCCGACTGGCTGACCTCCTTCACCCCCACCTGGTACACCGCCGTCCCCGCCATCCACCAGGCAATCGTCGGCGCCCTGAGCGCCCACCCCGACGCCCTACAACGCCCCCTGCGCTTCGTCCGCTCCGCCTCGGCCCCCCTACCATCCCCACTGCGCCAGGCACTCGAACGCGCCGTCCAGGCACCGGTCATCGACTCCTACGGCATGACCGAAGCGTGCTCCATCGTCACCAGCAACCCGCTGCCCCCCGCCGCACGAAAACCCCACTCGGTCGGAGTGTCCATCGGCAACGAGATCGCCATACGCGGCGAGAACGGCGACCTCCTGCCCCCGGGCGAAAACGGCGAAATCATGCTCCGCGGCGCCACCGTCATCGACGGCTACGACCACAACCCCACCGCCGACGCGGCCGCCTTCACCGACGGCTGGCTCCGCACGGGGGACCGGGGCCACCTCGACGAGGACGGCTTCCTCTTCCTCACCGGCCGCATCAAGGAGATCATCAACCGCGGCGGCACGAAGATCTCCCCCATAGAGGTGGAAGAGGCCCTCCTGGCCCACCCCGCAATCGCCGAAGCCGCCGCCTTCCCCCTCCCACACGCCACCCTCGGCGAAGAAGTGGCAGCCGCCATCGTCCTCACCACCCCCACACACGACGACGCACTCAAGGAATTCCTCACCACCCGCCTCACCGAGACGAAAATCCCCCGACACCTCTTCCGCCTCCCGGCCCTACCCCGCACCACCACAGGCAAGATCCAACGCACCGAGCTGGCCACCCACCTCGCACCACCACCAAAGACCCACCCCAGCGCCCCCACCACGACACTGCAGACCCGCATCGCCACCATCTGGTGCGAACTCCTCGGCCTCGAACAGGTCGGCATCCACGAGCACTTCTTCGACCTGGGAGGCAACTCCTTGCTCATCCGACAGGTCCAAGTCCGCCTCCACGACACCCTGGGCACCGACGTGCCCGTCGTGGAACTCTTCGCCCACCCCACCATCGACGCCCTCAGCCACCACCTGGCCCACACCCACCACCGCACCGAACCGGACCAAGCCCGCAACCTGGCCGAAGGAAACCAACGCCTAGCGCAACAACTCCACCAGCGCCGCCGGCAGGACACCGACATATGAACACCGGACTGGAAATCGCCATCGTCGGCATGGCCTGCCGCTACCCCGGCGCCGAGAACGTCGACCAATTCTGGAAAAACCTACGCGACGGCGTCGAATCCCTCACCCACTTCGACACCCACACCCTGACCCAAGCCGGAGTACCCCCAGCCCTCCTCAACGCCCCCGACTACGTCAAAACCCGAGGAATCCTGCACGACCCAGCCCTGTTCGACGCGGAGTTCTTCCAGATCACCCCCCGCGAAGCCGAACTCATCGACCCCCAACACCGCATCTTCCTGGAATGCGCCTGGGAAGCCCTGGAAGACAGCGGATACGCCTCCCACCACCGCCCCGACGCCACCGGCATCTTCGCCGGCGCCTACGAGAACACCTACCTCCGCCACCTCCAAGCCCACCCCCACCTGACCGAGACGGCCGGCTGGCTACTGACCCACCTCAGCAACGAGCCCGACTACCTGGCCACCCGCACCTCCTACAAACTGGACCTACGCGGCCCCTCCGTGAGCGTCCACACCGCCTGCTCCACCTCCCTGGTCGCCGTCCACCTCGCCGGACAAGCACTGCTCAGCGGCAACTGCGACCTCGCCCTGGCCGGCGGCAGCACCGTACGAGCCAACCAACGCGAGGGCTACCGCTACGAACCCGAAGGCATCCTGTCTCCCGACGGACACTGCCGCTCCTTCGACGCCCAAGCCCAAGGCACCGTCAGCTCCAGCGGCGTCGGCATCGTCGTCCTCAAACGCCTCCAAGACGCCCTCGCCGACCGGGACACCATCCACGCAGTCATCAAAGGCTCCGCCATCAACAACGACGGCGCAGCCAAAGTCGGCTTCAGCGCCCCCAGCGTGACCGGCCAAGCCCGCGCCATCCGCGCCGCCCACCTCATGGCCGACATCGACCCCGCAACCATCACCTACGTCGAAGCCCACGGCAGCGCCACCGCACTGGGCGACCCCATCGAAGTCGAAGGACTCACCCGCGCCTTCCGCGCCGGCACCGACCGAACAGGCCACTGCGCCCTGGGCTCCGTCAAATCCAACATCGGCCACACCCACGCCGCCGCCGGAGTCGCCGGCCTGATCAAAACCACCCTGGCCCTACGCCACCAGCACATCCCACCCAGCCTCCACTACCACCAACCCAACCCCGACATCGACTTCACCCACTCGCCCTTCCACGTCACCACCGAACTCACCAGCTGGAAGACCGACGGCACCCCCCGCCGGGCCGGCGTCAGCTCCTTTGGGACCGGCGGCACCAACGCCCACGCCGTACTGGAAGAAGCCCCCACCCAACCCCCCACCCCCTCCGACCGACCCTGGCACCTCCTACTGCTCTCCGGCCGAACCGAAGCCGCCCTGGAAACCGCCACCGACCGCCTGGCAACCCACCTGAACCAACACCCCCACCAACAACCCGCGGACATCGCCTACACCCTCCAAGCCGGCCGCAAGCACTTCACCCACCGCCAGGCACTGGTCTACCGCGACGCCGCCGACGCCGCCGACGCACTCACCACCCGCGACCCCCGCAGACTGCTGCGACAACACACCGACCAAAACCACACCCGACCCGTGGCCTTCATGTTCTCCGGCCTGGGCGACCAATACCCACACCTGGCACACGACCTCTACCAGTGCGAACCGGTCTTCCGCCGAGAAATCGACCGCTGCGCCACCCTGTTCCAACCCCACCTCGACATCGACCTGCGCACCCTGCTCTACCCCGACGAACAACCCCCCCACCCCACCACCCCGGACGGCGCCGGGATCGACCTGCGAAGGATGCTCGGCCGCACCACCCCACAACCCCCCCAGGCCGAACGACTCCACCACACCCGCTACGCCCAACCCGTCACGTTCATGGTCGAGTGGGCCCTGGCACACCTATGGATGGACTGGGGAATCCGCCCCCAGGCCCTGATCGGCTACAGCATCGGCGAATGGGTGGCCGCCTGCCTCGCTGAGGTCCTCTCCCTCGAAGACGCCACCTTCCTCGTCGCCCACCGCGCAACCCTCATCGACCGCCTCGACGGCGGAGCGATGCTGGCCGTCTCCCTGCCCGAAGCCGACGCCCGCACCCTCGACGACCGCCTCAGCATCGCCGCCCTCAACGGCCCCGCCCTGACCGTCCTGGCCGGCCCCACCGACGCCGTCGCCGAGACCGAAGAACGCCTCACCCGCGACCAGGTGGCCTGCCGCCGCCTCAAGACCACCCACGCCTTCCACTCCCACATGATGGAACCGGCCCGGGACCACTTCGTAGAACTCACCCGCACCATCACCCTGCACCCGCCCCGCCTGCCCTACCTCTCCAACGTCACCGGAACCTGGATCACCGACGCCCAGGCCACCGACCCGACCTACTGGGCCCGCCACATGTGCCAGACCGTCCGCTTCGCCAGCGGAATCCAGGAACTGTGGCAAGCCACCGACCGCATCCTGCTGGAAATCGGCCCCGGACAGGCATACAGCAGCCTCGCCCTGCAACTGCTACCCGACGACGCCCACACCAGCCGCATATCCCTCTCCTCGCTGCCCGCCGCCCACGACAACCAAAGCGCCGCCCACTTCCTCCTGGGCACCCTCGGCCGCCTGTGGCTGGCCGGCCTCGAACCCCACTGGGACCGCGTCCACGCCGGCCAGACCCCCGGGCGGGTCCCCCTGCCCACCTACCCCTTCCAACGCCAGCGCTACTGGATCGAACCGACCCCCACCCTCCAACCCCAACCCCAGGCACAGCAACCGGCGCCCACCGGGCCGCTGAGCAAACGCCCCGACATCGCCGACTGGTTCTCCCTCCCCGCCTGGACCTCCACCGCGCCACCCGCCCCCGTCAACGACGAGGAACTCGCCCACAACCCGCAGCGCTGGCTCCTGTTCCTCGACGACCTCGGCGTCGGCGAACGCCTCGCCCACAGACTGCGCCGCACCGGCCACCACGTGACCACCGTCGCCCCAGCAGACCGCTTCGCCCACCACACCGACGGGCACTTCACCCTCACCCCCGACCGACGCGAGGACTACCACGCCCTCCTGACGGCACTGGGCCAACACGACCGCCTACCCCACACCGTCGCCCACCTGTGGACCGTCACGGCCGACACCCCCCAACAACTGACCCGGGACCGGTTCGACGCCCTCCAACGCCGCGGCTTCCACAGCCTGCTCGCCCTCACCCAAGCCTGGGGCGCCCTCGGCACCGACGACCCCCTCCACCTGGCCGTGGTCTCCAACGGACTACGACACATCACCGACGACGAGCCCCTCAACCCCGAGAAGGCCACCCTCGCCGGCCCCTGCCTCGTCGCACCCCAGGAACACCCCCACCTCACCACCCAGAGCATCGACATCGGCCCCGCCACCCCCCACCTCCACCTCCCCGACCCCGCCCTGGACCGCCTCCTGACCGAACTCGTCCGCCGCCCCACCACCGACCCGATCGTCGCCCACCGCGGACGCACCCGCTTCACCCCCCACTGGAAACCCCTGCGCATCGACCACCCCGAACACCGCCCACCACGCCTGCGCGACCACGGCGTCTACCTGATCACCGGCGGCCTCGGCGGCATCGGACTGACCCTGGCCGCACACCTGGCCCGCACCGCACACGCCCGCCTCGTCCTGGTCTCACGCTCCGCACTCCCCGCCGAAAACCACTGGGACCACTGGCTCACCACCCACGACGCACACGACACCACCGCCACCAAAATCCGCAAAATCACCGCCCTGAAGGAACTCGGCGCCCAAGTCCTGGTGCTCCGCGCCGACGTAGCCGACGAAACCCAGATGCGCACCGCCCTGACCACCGCCCAGGACCACTTCGGCCCACTGAACGGCGTCATCCACGCCGCAGGCGTACCCGGCGCCGGCCTCATACAACTCAAAAAACCCCACGCCGCAGACACCGTCCTGGCACCCAAAACCCACGGCACACTGGTCCTGGACACCCTCCTGCACCACGCACCACTGGACTTCCTCCTGCTGTGCTCCTCCACCATCGCCTTCAGCGGCGGACTGGGCCAGGTGGACTACTGCAGCGCCAACGCCTTCCTCGACGCCTACGCCCAGTACCGGTCCGCAGCCGACGGGCCCTACACACTGGCAGTCAACTGGGACGCCTGGCAGGAAGTCGGCATGGCCGTCAACACCGTCGGCCCCACCCCCCGACCCCGCACCCTGGACCACCCCCTGCTCCACACCTGCCTGGCCGACACCCCCACCCACGCCGTGTACGCCACGCAATTGACCAGCCCCCAGGACTGGCTCGTCGACGAACACCGCATGCTCGGCCACCCCGTCATCCCCGGCACCGCCTACCTGGAAATGGCGCGCGCCGCCGTAGCCGACCAAGGCCACGGCCAACTGGTCAGATTCGAGGACGTCCTCTTCCTCGCCCCCGTCGTCCTGGACCAGGACGGGACCTGCGAAGTCCACCTCATCCTGGAGAAACACCACGACGCCTACCAGTTCTCCGTCGCCAGCTCCACACACCGCCCAGGCACCCACGACACCCACTGGACCGAACACGTCACCGGACGCGTCCGCCCCACACCCCAACCGGACGACGACGCACCCCGCCCCACCACCGAACTGATCGACCACCACGCCCTGCACGACGCCGGCGACCTCACCCACAACGGACCGATGACCTTCGGACCCCGCTCGCCAAGCATCGAGCGCGCCTGGGTGGGGGAGGGACACGCCGTGGCCCAACTCGCCGTACCCGAGCCCTACACCGACGAGGTCACCGCACTGGGCCTGCACCCCTTCCTCCTCGACATCGCCACCGGATTCGCCAGCCTCTACCTCGAACGCGACTACCTCATGCCCCTGCGCTACCGCGCAATCGACCTGTACGCCCCCCTCCCACCACGGATCTTCAGCTCCCTGACCTACCGCGCCCACCAGGAAGGAACCCCACGCGAGACCCTCTCCTTCGACGTGACCCTCTTCGACGAAGCCGGCCACGTCCTGCTGACGGCCGAGGACTTCGTCATGAAGAAGGCCCGCGCCCTGAACACGAAACTGATCGCCCTGCGCGACGGCACCTCCGAGGAAGTCAACGCCTTCACCTACCCCCAACTACCAGGCACCGGCCGCCAGGAGAACGCCTTCCTCACCCACCTGGAAACCGGCATCCTCCCCGCAGAAGGCGTTGACGCCCTCGAACGCGCCCTGGCCCGCGACCTGTCACCACAAGTAGCCATCGCCACCAAAGACCTCACCGCCCTCATGCACAACGTCGGCGCACTCCCACCCCCCTCCGCCGACCCCACCCCCCACACACCGGCCCGCACTCACGCCCGACCCCCCCTGCCCACCCCCTACGTCGCCCCCACCACCCCGACACAAACGCAACTCGCCGACCTGTGGCGCGACCACATCGGCGTCGAACCCGTCGGCATCCACGACAACTTCTACGACCTGGGCGGCCACTCACTGCTCGGCATCAAACTGGTCAACCGCCTGCGCGAGACCTTCCACGTCCAGATCACCCTCCACACCCTCTTCGACAACCTCACCGTCGCCGCACTCGCCGACGCCATCACCGCCCAACTACCCAAGCCCGAGCACACATGACGCCCACCCCACCACCGCACGCACACACCCACCGCCGGACACCGGCGCACCGCACACCACCGCACACACACCGGGCCGACACCCTCCTCGTCGACCCCTTCGAACACCACAGGAGGCAAACATGAGCCGGGTCGGGGTGATCGGCGCGGGTGTCATGGGCGGGGGAGTGGCCCAGAACCTGACGACCGCCGGACACGAAGTGGTACTGATCGACGTCAGCAAAGACGTCCTGGACGCCGCCGCCACCCGCATACGCACCGAACTCCGCGCAAGCCGCCTGGTCGGAGCCGGCAAAGACACCATCGACGCCGACCAGGCACTGCGCGCGATCACCTTCACCACCGACTACGCCGACCTCGGCGACGTCAGCTTCGTGATCGAGAACGTCACCGAGAGCTGGGACATCAAACAACAGGTGTACCCGGTCCTGGACACCGTCTGCCCCGCACCCTGCATCTTCGCGGCCAACACCTCCGCCATCCCCATCACCCGCCTCGCCGCACTGACCAACCGAGCCCCCCAGGTACTGGGCATCCACTTCATGAACCCGGTCCCAAGAAAACCCGTCGTCGAACTGATCCCCGGCCACCACACCTCACCACAGGCGGTACACACCGCACAGGAACTGCTGGCCACCATGGGCAAGAGAGCGATCGTCGTCAACGACTCGCCCGGCTTCGTCTCCAACCGCGTCCTGATGCTCACCATCAACGAAGCCGCGTTCCTCGTCCACGAGAACGTCGCCACCGCCGAACAGGTCGACGACGTCTTCACCTCCTGCTTCGGCCACACCATGGGCCCGCTCGCCACCGCGGACCTGATCGGCCTCGACACCATCTTGCGCAGCATCGAAGTCCTCCACGACAGCTTCAACGACAGCAAGTACCGCCCCTGCCCCCTGCTCAAGAAAATGGTCGACGCCGGACTGCACGGCCGCAAAACCCAGCAGGGGTTCTTCCCCTACGGACCCCACGGATGGGAGGACTGACAGATGATCGAGATCCGCTCCGACCTCGCGAAGTTCCTGGCCGGCAACTTCCCGAACCTGAAGATCTCCGACGACGAGGACCTCTTCGCCGGCGGCATCGCCAACTCCCTGTTCACCATCCAGCTGATCATGTTCATCGAAAAACGGTTCAGCGTGCAGATCCCCAACGACGACCTCGAACTCGACAACTTCCGCTCCATCGCCACCATGACCAAACTGGTCGAGCGACTGACCGGAACACCGTCGGATGACTGAACTGCCACCCGACACCAAGACCTTCCGCGCCCTCATCGACGCCGAGATCGCCCCGCACGCCGACCGCTTCGACCGCCAAGAACACCTCCCTCCCCACGTCCTGGCCCGCCTGGGGGAGTGGGGCTGGTGGGGAGCGATCCTCCCCACCGACGTCGGCGGCACCGGCATGAACATGGTGACCCTCGGCGCCCTGCACGAAGAAGTCGGCCGCGGCTGCTCCTCGGTACGCAGCCTGCTCACCGTGCACTCCATGGTGGCCTACGCCCTCACCCACTGGGGCAACACACACCAACAACAACGCTGGCTACCGCAGTTGGCAACCGGCCAAGCCATCGGCGCGTTCTGCCTGACCGAACCAGAAGGCGGCAGCGACGCCGCCCACCTCACCACCACCGCCACCCGCCGCACCGGCGGCTACACACTCCACGGACGCAAGCGATGGATCACCGGCGGCCGCCTCGCCACCCTCTTCCTGGTCTTCGCCCGCACCGAACGCGGCGTGACCGCCTTCCTCGTCGAACGCGACACCCCCGGCGTCACCACCCGCCCCGTCACCGGCATGCTGGGCACCAGAGCCAGCATGCTCGCCGAAGTCGACTTCCACGACTGCCACCTTGACGCCGACGCCCTCCTGGGCCCCGAAGGCTTCGCCCTGCCCACCGTCCTCACCGGCGTCCTCGACATCGGCAGATACAGCGTCGCCTGCGGCTGCGTCGGCATCCTCCAAGCCTGCACGGAGGCCAGCGCCACCTACGCCACCAGACAAGGCAACCGCCCCCACCCCCTGGCCGACCACCAACTCGTCCGCCAGATGCTCACCCAGATGGTCACCGACACCAAAGCCGCCCGCCTGCTGTGCCAAGAAGCCGGACACCTCAAAGACCGCAACGACCCCGACACCATCATGGCCACCTGGATCGCCAAGTACTTCGCCTCCACCGCCGCCACCCGAGCCGCCACCGACGCCGTCCAGCTCCACGGCGCCGCCGGCTGCTCCGCCGACCACCCCGTACAGCGCTACTACCGCGACGCCAAAGTCATGGAAATCATCGAGGGCAGCACCCAGATCCAACAGATCCACATCGCCGAGGAGGCGTGGAAATGGACAGCCCGATGACGGGCCCCGCAACGCCCGGCGGCCGACGCGACACCCCTCGCGACACCCCCCGCCGCGGCCGCGTCAAATGCGTGGTCTGGGACCTGGACGAAACCCTGTGGGACGGCGTCCTCCTCGAAGACCCCCACGTCACCCCCCGACCCCACCTCATCGAACTCCTCGACACCCTCGACGCACGAGGCATCCTGCAATCGGTCGCCAGCAAAAACGACCACGCCACCACCATGGCCAAACTCACCCAGCTCGGACTGGCCGCATACTTCCTCCACCCCCAGATCAACTGGAACCCCAAGTCCACCTCGATCGAAGAAATCGCCGGCGCGCTCAACATCGGCGTGGACTCCCTCGCCTTCGTCGACGACCAGCCCTTCGAACGAGAAGAAGTAGCCTTCCACCACCCACAAGTCCTGTGCGTGGACGCCAAAGAGATCGCCACCGCCGCAGCCGAATGGGAAGAATTCCAGCCAAGGTTCATCACCGACGAGTCACGCAACCGGCGCTCGATGTACCAAAGCGGCATCACCCGCGACCAGGCCGAGAAAGAAGCAACGGCCACCGGCGAGGACTTCCTGGCAACCCTCGGCATGGTCTTCACCATCACCCCGGCCGCACCAGAGGACCTCCAACGCGCCGAAGAACTGACGGTCCGCACCCATCAGCTCAATTCCACCGGGAAGACCTACTCCTACGAGGAACTCAAGGTACTGTGCGAGTCGCCTGATCACCTGTTGCTCGTCGCCGAACTCCAAGACCGCTTCGGCTCGTACGGGAAGATCGGCCTGGCGTTGATCGAGACCGGCACAACGGTCTGGAGGCTGCGGTTGCTGTTGATGTCCTGCCGCGTCATGTCACGCGGCGTCGGCGCGGTGCTCCTGCACCACATCATGACCCTGGCCCGGGACAACGGGGCACAACTCCAGGCGGAATTCGTCGAGACCGGCCGCAACCGCGTGATGTTCGTGACGTACCGCTTCGCAGGCTTCCGCGAAATCGACCACCACGCGGACACCACACTCCTGCAAGCCGACCTGACCCGCATCCAACCCCCACCCACCCACCTCACCGTGATAACAACACAACCCTGAACCACCGGCCGGCCCCACCACGCCCAGGCACCACCACAACACCCCCTTCCCACCAACACTCCTCAACCCAGGTGGAGCACACCGACATGGCAACCTTCGTCCTCGTGCACGGTGCCTGGAGCGGCGCACACGACTTCCGCCGCGTCCGCCGCCCCCTACAAGACGCCGGCCACGAGGTCTTCACACCCAGCCTCACCGGCGTCGGCGAACGCGTACACCTGGCAAGCCCCCAGGTCGGCCTGACCACCCACATCGCCGACGTCGTCAACTGCATCCGCTACGAAGACCTCCACGACATCGTGCTGCTCGGCTTCTCCTACGGCGGCTGCGTGATCACCGGCGCACTGCAGTACATCGCCGACCGCGTCCAACACCTCGTCTACCTCGACGCCTTCGTCCCCGCCGACGGCGAAGCGGCCGGCATCCCCGGCGGCCTCAGCAGCCCCCGCATCACCGACCTGGGCGAGAGCTGGCTCCTGCCCCCGCCCCTGCGCACATTCGAGGACCCCGAAGTCGGGGCCTGGGCCACCGCACGACGCACCCCCCAACCCCTGGGCACCTTCACCGAACCCGTGCACCTGCCCCGCCCACTGGAGGACTACCCCTTCACCCGCACCTACATCAAAGCCACCGGAGAACCCCGCCCCGAGCCCGCCGGCCCCTTTTGGACCGCCGCCGACCGCGTCGCTACATCCCCCGACTGGCGCTACCGGGAAATCCCCACCAACCACATGATCCCCAGCAACCGCCCCGACGAACTCGCCGCACTCCTCCTGGAACTGACCTGACACCACACGCTGCCTGACACCACACGGCCCTGCGCCCCGCCCCACAGGAGAGGACCCCAACATGCCTTGGATCTGCCTGACCTGCGGAAACCACGACTACCACGAAGGCGACCAACCCCCGGCCGTCTGCGCCATCTGCGCCGACGACCGCCAGTGGGTCCCCGCAGGCGGACAGCGCTGGTCCACCCTCGACCGCCTCAAGACCGACGGCTACCACAGCCACGTACGCGAAGTGGAACCCGGCCTCATCGGCGTGGGCGCCGAGCCCGTGATCGGCATCGGCCAACGCGGACTACTCCTGCACACCAACGAAGGCAACATCCTGTGGGACCCGTCCCCCTACCTCGACGACGCCGCCATCCAAGCCGTACAGCGCGCCGGCGGCCTGCGCGCCATCAGCGCCAGCCACCCCCACTTCTACGGCGCGATCGTGGCCTGGAGCCAAGCCTTCGACGCACAGATCCTGCTCCCCCAAGCAGACATCCACTGGCTTTCCCACCCCACCTCCACCGAACCCCAGGTCACCACCTGGGAGGGCACCCTCCCGCTGTCCGACGGCGTCACCCTCGTCCAGTGCGGCGGCCACTTCCCCGGCAGCTCCGTCCTGCACTGGGCCGCCGGAGCCGAAGGCCGGGGCGTCCTGCTCACCGGCGACACCATCAACATCTCCCCGGGCGAAGACCGCGTGGCCTTCCTCTACAGCGCCCCCAACCGCCTGCCCCTGCCCGAACAAGGCGTCCACCGCGTCGTCGAAGCCGTCCGGCCCTACCCCTTCGACCGGCTCTACGGCCACTGGTGGGAACCGGCCATCCGCCACGACGCCCAAAAAGTCCTCCAGGACTCCACCGACCACTACCTCACCTTCATGCGCGGCACCGCACCCTCCTGGATCGCCGATGCCAACTGACCACCCCCAGGCAAGAACACGCCCCTACGTGCTGATCAGCGCCGCGATGTCCCTCGACGGATACCTGGACGACACCAGCAACCAGCGCCTACGCCTGTCCAACCCCGACGACTTCGACCGCGTCGATGCCGTCCGCGCCGACTGCGACGCCATCCTCGTCGGCGCCACCACCGTCCGCCGCGACAACCCCCGCCTCCTGATCGGCTCACCCACCCGAAGAGCCCACCGCCTGGCCCAAGGACGCCCCGCACACCCAACGAAGATCACCCTCACCACCAAGGGCCTCGACCCCTCCCTGGCCTTCTTCACCACCGCAGGAGACAAAATCGTCTACTGCCCCCAACCAGCCCTGCCCACCCTGGAGAAGGAACTCGCCGACGTCGCGGACGTCACCGCAGCCGGCGACCCCCTGGACCTCGGCCTGATCCTCGACGACCTCGCAGGCCGCGGCATCCGCACCCTCATGGTCGAAGGCGGCGGAACGCTCCTCACCCAGTTCCTCACCCAAGACCTCGTCGACGAAATCCACCTCGCCATCGCCCCGTTCTTCGTCGGCGAAGCCGCCGCCCCACGCTTCGTAGGCCGCGGCACCTTCCCCCAGAACGCCACCCACCGCATGCACGTCGCCGAAGTCAGACAAATAGGAGACGTCGCGCTCGTGCGCTACCTCGCCGGGCGCAGAGGATGACCCCCATGACTAGCCCGCCCACCCGGCCGACACCGCAGGACCGGCACTGGCTCACCGAGGCGATCGCACTGTCCCGACTCTGCCCACCCTCACCCACCGCCTTCTGCGTCGGCGCCGTCATCGTCGACCACCACGGCAAGGAAATGGCACGCGGCTACTCCCGCGAAGCCGACGCCCACGTACACGCCGAAGAAGCCGCACTGGCCAAACTCGCCCCCCACGCCCCCCAACTGGCCAACGCCACCCTCTACACCTCCCTGGAACCCTGCGGCCTGCGCAAGTCACGCCCCGCAACCTGCGCCGGCCTGATCGTCGCCGCCGGCATCACCCGCGTCGTCTTCGCCTGGCGCGAGCCGCCCCTGTTCGTCACCGCCCGCCAAGGCGCCCACCTCCTGACCGCCGCAGGCGTCACCGTCATCGAAATCCCCGACCTGGCCCCCGCAGCCCGAGCAGCCAACACCTACCTCCCCGGCATCGACCCCTGACCACCCACACCCAACCGGAACGGGCACAAGCCACACCACCGGCGACGCCCCCCGCCCACCAACGCCGGCCGCCACCCCACCACCCAGAAGCGCACCCCATGCTCACCACCACAGCACTGACCCCCGGAACCTGGCCACGACAACTGCCCCTACCCACCACCAAAGACCAGCCCCACCTCTGGCACCTCACCACCCCTCACCCCACCGCGCTCACCACCACCCACCACCAGATCCTCGACCCCACCGAACGACACCAAGCAACCTCACTACGCAGGCCCGAAGACCGCACCACCTACCTCACCGCCCACGTGAGCCTGCGCATGCTCCTGGCCGCCTACCTAGGCGCCGACCCCGCCCACCTCCCGCTCTACCGGATGCCCTGCACCTCCTGCAAAGGCCCCCACGGACGCCCCGCCCTTATCGGGCACCCCCTGCACTTCTCCCTCTCCCACACCACCGGACTCTGCGTCCTGGCCTTCGCCGCAACCACCGTCGGCATCGACGTGGAACCCCTGGCCACCCCCGCCGTGGCCGACGAGGTCGCAGCCGCCCTGCACCCCCGAGAAACCGCCGAACTGCGCGCCCTGACCCCACCCCACCGCGCCACGGCCTTCACCCACACCTGGACCCGCAAAGAAGCCCTCCTCAAAGCCCTGGGCACCGGACTCAACCGCAGACCCTCCCAGGACTACGTGGGCACCGGCGAGCAGCCCCTGGCGCCCCCGGGCTGGACCATCAGCGACGTCACCGTGCCGGACACCACCTACGCAGCGGCCGTGGCCCTGCGCACCCCAACCAGCCCGCCCCCACCGTGACCTGCCGATCCCCGACACGCTCCCACCCGGCATCGCCCAGGCCCGCTCAACCAGCAGCCCGGTTCCCCGTGCCGGACTGCGCCAGGAGCCGCCGGAGCCAGCGGGTACGGGCATCGCGTGCGTCCTGGCTGAGGGCCGCCCGCGGCGCCAAACCGTCGAAGCCGTGGTAGGCACCGGGCCATACATGCAGTTCAGCCTGCCCGCCGGCCTGCCAGATCGCGTTCGCATAAGCCACGGCCTCGTCCCGGAACATCTCGGCCGACCCGACCTCGACATAGGCCGGAGGAAGACCGGAAAGGTCCGTGGCACGGGAAGGGGCCGCGTAGGGAGGCAGGTCCGCGGCACCGTAGCGGTCACCCAACAACGCCTTCCACGCGGTCGCGTTGGAGGTGAGGTCCCACACGCCCAGGCCCGTCATCTGATGACTGGAGAAGGTGCTGCCGCGGTCGTCGAGCATCGGGCACAGCAGCAGCTGCCCCAGCGCCCCGGGACCGCCGCGGTCACGGGCCAGCAGAGCCAGGGCCGCGGCGAGCCCGGCGCCCGCACTCTTGCCTCCGACGATGATGCGGTCCACATCGATGCCCAGTTCGGCCGCGTGCCCGGCCGCCCAGACCAGCCCGGCGTAGCAGTCCTCCAGCGGTCCCGGGTACTGCGCCCGCGGCGCCAACCGGTACTCGACCGAGACGACAGCCAGCTCCAGCGGGAGGGCCCACTCGCGAAGGATCCGCGGAAGCACGGACCACGCGTTGCCCATGACCATGGCGCCTCCGTGCAGGTAATACAGCAGCGGCAGCGGCCCGACGAGCCCGGCCGGCCGCGCGCTCACCAGCGTGACGTCCGGAGCGCCCACCGGCCCCGGCACACACCACTGCGTCACCTCGAAGCGGCCGTCAGCGCGAAGGTCCTCGGCCGTCGGCCTGGGCCGGGTCGCGGCATCCCGCTCCTGCCGGGCCTGAAGATTCTCCGGGGTGACCGGCTCCCTCGACTCCCTACTCAACGCCGCCAGTACAACGCCCAGTTCGGGGTCGAAGGGGGGCGCGGGCACTGCCTTCGGTATCGGGACACGGCCGGACTCCGACGGCACGCGGCGGACACTCATGACCCACCCCCCGGTCCGACAGCGGGAAACCACCCGGCATCCCCGCTGGAACGGCTCGGCTGCACACACATCCACCCGGGGAACACTCGCCTGGGACCCATACGGCGTAGCCAACCACACCCGGCAGCGGCACCGCTGCCCCACCACAGACAAGACCACGGCCAACACCCCCACCAGCACCTGACCATCGGATCCAACCACCGGGGTCAATCCCTTTCGCGCTTCATTCCGTATAGGTGAGTGAGGGATGGACGGGGGACAGCAGGAAGGGGCGAGCATGGGAATCTTCGCGAACCTCACACCCGCGCTGGGCCGTAGCGGTCGTGACCGCTCGGGCAGGCACGGGGACGGACGTGACCACGACGGCCGTGGGCGCGAGGGACGGGACCACGACCGGGACCGCGACCGGGACCGGGACCGGGACCGTGACCGTGACCGGGACCGTGGAGGGAGGTACTGACACGCCTCGGATGTGTCAGCGGCCGGGCTTCGGCCCGGCCGCACCAGTTGGTGAGGCGACATGAGCAGCGCGCGGCCGAACGCTCCCTCCCACGGCGAGACCCCAGGCAACGGCGCGGGCAAGCAGGGCACGCGCCCTTCCGCGACGAGTCGCCTCGCCAGGACGGCGCGGTGGTTGCTGCCCGTCACCGACGACCCCACCGACGCGGACGCCCTCGTCCGGGCCGCCCCACCGGTGGCCCTGCGCGACGTCTTCCGGCGCTTTTGGCCGTACACCCGCGGCGGCCGGCGCTGGCTGGTGGTGATCTTGGCCTTCGTCGTGCTGGGCCCCGTCGTCGACGCAGCCGAGATCCTGCTTTTCAAGATCGTCATAGACGCCATGCTCGTCCCGCGCGACCTGCACCTCTTCCTACCGATCGCCCTCGCCTACCTGGGGTTCACACTCTTCGCCGGAGCTCTCGCCTTCGCCGACGACGTGACCTCCACATGGGTCAGCGAACGGTTCCTCCTGACCCTGCGGTCCGATCTGTTTCGCCACGTCGAAGGGCTGTCACTCGGGTTCTTCGAACGGCGGCGGCTCGGCGACGTGCTCTCTCGGGTAACCGGTGACGTCGACGCGGTCGAGACGTTCCTGCTCTCCGGCATCGTGAACGCGATCGCGCAGGTCATGAGAGTGGGCATCTTCCTCGGCGTGCTGTTCTTCCTGCGGTGGGACCTGACGGTCCTCGCCCTCGTCATCGCCCCGCTGTTCTGGTTCACCGCCCGGCGCTTTTCCCGACGGGTGAAGGCCGCATCACGGGAGCGACGGCGCCGCAGCGGCTCGATCAGCGCGATCACCGAAGAGACCCTGGGCAACATCGCCCTCGTCCAGGCGTACAACCGACAGCGCTGGGAGCACGGCAGGTTCGAACGGGAGAGCGTTGGCAGGTTCCGGGCCGTCATGGCATCCGCCCGCCTCGGCGCCGTCTACACCACGATCGTCGACCTCATCGAACTGGCCGGCGCACTGCTCGTGATGGGCCTGGGCACCTGGGAACTGACACGCGGCCACCTCACCCTGGGCGGCCTGATGGTCTTCCTCACCCTGCTGAGCAGGCTCTACGGCCCCCTCCGCGGCATCGCCGGCCTCAGCAACACCTTCTACTCGGCCTCCGCCGCCGCAGAGCGGATCATCGAACTGCTCGACCAACGGCCCCAAGTCATCCAGACCCCAGCCCCCCGCAAGCTCGGCCGTGCCCACGGCGAGATCGAGTTCGACCACGTCTCCTTCCACTACCCAGGAACCACCCAACCAGCCCTCGCAGACGTCTCGTTCACCGTGGCACCCGGCCAGACACTGGCCCTGGTGGGCGCCAGCGGCGCCGGCAAGTCGACCGCCGCCAAGCTCCTGCTGCGCTTCTACGACCCCGACCACGGAACCATCCGCCTCGACGGAAACGACCTACGCGACCTGCGACTGGAAGACCTACGCGACAACGTCGCCCTGCTGCTCCAAGAGACCCTCGTCCTCCACGGCACCGTGCGCGACAACATCGCCTACGGCCGCCCGGACGCCAGCGACCAAGCCATCGTCGCAGCCGCCCACGCCGCAGACGCACACACCTTCATCAGCCAACTCCCCGAAGGCTACGACACCGTAGTGGGCCAACGCGGCCGACTGCTCTCCGGCGGACAACGCCAGCGTCTGGCCATCGCCCGCGCCGTGATCCGCAACGCGCCCCTGCTCATCCTCGACGAACCAACCACCGGCCTCGACGCCGCATCAGGCCGCCGCATCCTGCAACCACTACGCCTCCTGATGAGCGGGCGCACGACGATCCTCATCTCCCACAACCTGCTCACCGTCCGCGACGCCACCCAGATCCTGCTCCTCGACCACGGCCGCACCGCCGACCGCGGCACCCACCACCAGTTGCTCACCCACAGCGCAGCGTATGCAGGGCTCTACCACCCGCACCGGCCCGCCGACACCTCACCGCCCGGGGCTCCGCCATGAGCCGCACACCAGCCGTCCAGGCCCGGGCTGGTTCGACCGTTCCGTCACGCTCGGTGCACGGGCGACCGCAGCCATGGCAGGCGGTGGCGCCGAGGGAGAATGGGGGAGTGGTCTTCCGTAACCGCCAGGCAATCCCTTGGCCGGGGCGGACCGTATACAAGGGCGTGCAGAGATTGCAGCTCCCGGTCGGACGCATCCCCGACGAGGCGCTGCTGGCCGGCCTCGCCGCGGGTGACCCGGAACTCGCTGTCACTTTCGTACGCCGATTCCAACACACGGTCTTCGGCGTGGCCCTCGCGGTCACCCGTGACCCACAGCTCGCCGAGGACATCGCCCAGCAGACGTTCGAGCGCGCCTGGCGGCACGCGCAGATCTACGACTCCCGCCGCGGATCGGTGACGGCCTGGCTGACGACCATCGCGCACAACCTCGCCATCGACGCCGTCCGCTCGCGTCGACCCGAGCCGGTGGCCCCCCAGGACCTCGACGCACTCCTGGACGCGGTGACCGACACCCCCGAGCGGCAGGCGCTCGCCGACGAGGCGTCCGCCACCCTGCGGGCCGCGGTGGCCCAGCTGCCCGGCGAACAGGGGCGCGCCCTGGTGATGGCGGGCATCTACGGGATGACCGCTCAGCAGGTCGCCGACTGGGAGCACATCCCGGTGGGCACCGCCAAGACGCGGATCCGCACCGCAATGGAAAAACTACGGACCACTTTGACCTCGCCCCGCCCCACCAACTCCCCTCCCACGCCTTTGCGCCCCCCGTCCGCGAACCCCCGGCATCCCCAGCCCACGTCCCCAAAGCGAGGAGGTCATGAATAAGGACCTGACCTGCGAACGGCTGCGCGAGACCGGCGCCGAACTGGCACTGGGCGTCCTCTCGGGCCGGGAGCGGGCTGAGGCGGCCGCCCATCTGGACCGCTGCGCGGACTGCCGGGAATACATCGAACAGCTCGCCCTCGTCGGCGACGGGCTGCTCGGCCTCCTGCCCGGCAGCGAGCCGCCGGCCGGTTTCGAGGCCCGGGTGGCGCGGCGGCTGGCCCAGGCCCAGGCCGCACGCGACGGACGCGAGAGCGCGCGCGGCTTCGGGGTCCGGCACGCCGGGTTCCGCAGAGGTATACGGCTGCGGGTTGCCTCCGCCGTGGCCGTGCTCGCACTCGGCTTCGGCTTCGGCGGCTGGGCCCTGGGCACGGCCATCGAAAGCGTGGAGGCCGGCCCCGCACAAACCGCCCAGGGCGAGGCGAGAGTGCTCTACGCCCACCTGACCGGAGCCGGTACGGGACAGCGGCAATCGGCTGGCGACATCTACGCCCACCCCGGGTCACCAGGCTGGGTATTCATGTCCGTCGACCTCGCCGACGCCGGAAACCCGTACACCGGAACGGTCACCTGCCTACTGGAACGCAGCGACGGCAGCACCGTCCGACTCGGCACCTTCGACCTGCACAACGGAGACGGCTACTGGGGCGCCCCCGCCCCCGTACACCCCGCCACGCTCTCCGGTATCCGCCTGACCTCGGCCGACGGCCACGTACTGGCCACCGCACACTTCACCGCGCGGTGAACACCGCACACCCACCACGGAAGCCGGATCCACCGTCGACAGTCAGTTCGCACCACCCGGTCAGCGAAGAGTGCCGACACGCTTCCTTCACCACATCTCCCCGATCATGCGTCGGTTGTCCTGCCAGGCCAGGGGCACACTGATCCGCATGCCGTTGCCGAGCTGGGCCACCCCCGAGCAAGGCCATGTGCACTACCGAAACGTTCGCGATCGCAGTGGGTGAGTTGTGGCTGAAGTGACGCTGTTCCTCCGGGAGTACGCCAGGGCCCGTCGGGACGTGGGGGCGATCACCCCCAGCAGCGCCCAGCTCAGCAGAGCCCTCACCCGATATCTGGTCCCCAGCCCAGGCCACTCCCGCGCGGTACTTGAGGTAGGGCCAGGCACCGGAGCGGTGACCCGGCACATCGCCGGCTCACTCACCCCGCTCGACACCCTGGATCTGATCGAGGCGAACCCGCGCTTCGCCGCCCTGCTGCGACAGACCTACGCCGGCGACCCCAGGCTCCGGATCCGCACCGGCCTGGTACAGGAACACGACCTCGGCTCCTACGACACGATCGTGTGCGGCCTGCCGTTCGCCAACTTCGACGCCCGGACCACAGAAGAGATCTTCGACCGGCTGCTCGGCGCCCTGCGACCCGGCGGCACCCTGTCCTTCTTCGGCTACGTGGGCGGCGAGACGATACGCCAGACATTCGCCGACGGAGCGGACCGCAAGCGCACCCTCGCCGGCCTGGGCGTACTGCGCCGCATCCTGCGCCGACACACCTTCCGCACCGAGACGGTGCTGGGAAACCTGCCACCGGCCCGGGTCCACCATCTGGTGCCGGTCACCCCACCAGCTCACTCCGAACGACCACAGCCCTGCGACTGCCGCGAGACGTCCTCCTAAAGCCACCCGGCGGGGCGCGCCCTGCGCCCCGCCACTGCGGCGTCGCCCACGCTCAGGGCCGGGCTCAGGTTCAGGGCCAGGCTCAGGCTCTGTCCCGTGTCTGTTTCGGGCCGGTGACTTCACCGTAGCGGTCCGGCCGGCGGCTCGGTTCACGGCTGTGCGCCAGCCGCTCCGCATGGGGCGAGGGGGGCGGCTGGGGGAGCGGCGCCCTTTTAGCGGCGGATGTATCGCCGGCTCGGGAATGCGACGGTCAGGAAACACAGGGCGCCGATCGCCAGGCCGAGGCGGAGGCCCCCGACCTGGTCGCCGCCCGCCAGGACCACTCCGAGGACGGCGACGCCGACGGCAAGTCCCCTCGTCGAGTACCCCCACTGCGCCGCGATGAAGATCGCGATGATGAACTGCGGCCCGAAGGCGCCGAATTGGTAGGCGAAGCCGGCGGCGATCGCCGCGGAGAAGGCACGGTGGCCCCCGGGCGCCGCCCTCGATCAGGGCTGCCACGATCAGGCCCAGGCTGGCGACCGCGGTGAGCTGCCCGAGCAGATCGTAGGAACGCTCCGTGCGGCGTTCGGTCGCCCGGAGCGCCGAGGCCGTCATCCCGGCGGCAGCGCTGCCCGTGGCCGGCACCCCACTGACTCAGTCGAATGCGCAAATCGGTGACGAACCAACGCAAGACCGGCGCAAGAGTCAAGCGAACGAAGCCAGTGAGCCGCGTCTCACCCGGCCGACCCCGCTTGTCTATGCAACGAGTTGCATAGCAGGATCGGGGCATGGCGCTCGAACACGCGATCCTCGTCTCCCTGCTGGAGAAACCGGGCTCCGGCTATGAGCTGTCCCGGCGCTTCGAGCGGTCCATCGGCTACTTCTGGACCGCCACCCACCAGCAGATCTACCGCGTTTTGAAGCGGATGGAGCACGACGGCTGGATCGACGTCCGCGACGTGCCGCAGCAGGGCCGGCCGGACAAGAAGGAGTACTCCGTCGCCGCCCCCGGCCGCGCCGCCCTCTCCCGCTGGCTCCACGAACCGGTCGAACCCGAGAGCGTCCGGCACGACCTCGCCGTCAAGATCCGCGGCGCGGCCTTCGACGACCCGACCGCCCTGATCCGCGAGGTCGAGCGGCACCGCCGGACCCACGCCGACCGGCTCGCCCACTACCTCGCAGGGCAGCGGCGCGACTTCACCGACCCCGAGGCCGACGCCCCGCTCGACGCCGGACAGGAACTCCAGCACGTCGTGCTGCGCGGCGGCATCGCCTACGAGCGGATGACCATCGCCTGGCTCGACGACGTCCTCGCCACCCTGCACCGTCTGCGCCCCCCGCCCTGACCTCCGCCCCGCCCTTTGCTCTGCCCCCGCTCTGACCCGTCCTGACCCCTGCTCCGACCCCCGTGCGGGCGCCACAACCCCCGCACCCCACCCCACATCCCGAGCCCGGAAAGGCACCCCCATGGCGGATTCCCTGCTGTTCAACCCCCGCACCTACGACCCGACGCACTTCGACGCCGAGACCCGCCGACTGCTGCGCGCCACCGTCGACTGGTTCGAGGCACGCGGCAAGCGCAAGCTCATCGAGGACTACCGCTCCCGTACCTGGCTGGCGGAGTTCCTGGAGTTCTCCACGAAGGAAAAGCTGTTCGCGACGTTCCTCACCCCCGCCTCCGCCGCAGACGGGCAGCAGCCGGACAAGCGCTGGGACACCGCCCGGATCGCCGCCCTCAACGAAATCTTCGGCTTCTACGGGCTCGACTACTGGTACGCCTGGCAGGTCACCATCCTCGGCCTCGGCCCGGTCTGGCAGAGCGAGAACGCCACCGCCCGCGCCCGCGCCGCCGAACTCCTCGACCAGGGCGAGGTGTTCGCCTTCGGCCTCTCCGAGAAGGCCCACGGCGCCGACATCTACTCCACCGACATGCTGCTGGAGCCCGACGGCGAGGGCGGCTTCCGGGCCAGCGGCGCCAAGTACTACATCGGCAACGGCAACGCCGCCGGCCTGGTCTCGGTCTTCGGCCGCCGCACCGACATCGAGGGCCCGGACGGCTATGTCTTCTTCGCCGCCGACAGCCGCCACCCGGCCTACCACCTGGTGAAGAACGTCGTCGACTCCTCCAAGTACGTCAGCGAGTTCCGCCTCCAGGACTACCCGGTCGGCCCCGACGACGTCCTGCACACCGGCCGCGCCGCCTTCGACGCCGCCCTCAACACCGTCAACGTCGGCAAGTTCAACCTCTGCACCGCCTCCATCGGCATCTGCGAACACGCCATGTACGAGGCGGTCACCCACGCACAGAACCGCATCCTCTACGGTCGCCCAGTCACCGCCTTCCCGCACGTGCGCCGCGAGCTGACCGACGCCTACGTCCGCCTCGTCGGGATGAAGATGTTCAGCGACCGCGCGGTCGACTACTTCCGCTCCGCCGGCCCCGAGGACCGCCGCTACCTCCTCTTCAACCCCATGACGAAGATGAAGGTGACCACCGAGGGCGAGAAGGTCATCGACCTGATGTGGGACGTGATCGCCGCCAAGGGCTTCGAGAAGGACACCTACTTCGCCCAGGCGGCCACCGAGATCCGGGGCCTGCCGAAGCTGGAGGGCACGGTCCACGTCAACCTCGCCCTGATCCTGAAGTTCATGGGCAACCACCTGCTGAACCCGGCCGAGTACGCACCCGTGCCCACCCGCCTCGACGCAGCCGACGACGCCTTCCTCTTCCAGCAGGGACCCGCCCGCGGCCTGGGCGCCATCCGCTTCCACGACTGGCGCACCGCCTACGACCGCTACGCCGAGCTGCCCAACGTCGCACGCCTGCGTGAACAGGCCGACGCGCTCTGCGAGTTCATCACCACCGCCGCCCCCGACGAGGAGCAGAGCCGCGACCTTGACCTCCTCCTCGCCGTCGGCCAGCTCTTCGCGCTGGTCGTGCACGGCCAGCTGATCCTGGAGCAGGCGCACCTGACCGGCCTGGAATCCGACGTCCTGGACGAGCTGTTCGCCGTCCTCGTCCGCGACTTCTCCGCGCACGCCGTCGAACTGCACGGCAAGGACTCCGCCACCGAGGTCCAGCAGCGCTGGGCGCTGGGCGCGGTCCGCCGTCCGGTCACCGACGAGGCCCGCTCCGCCCGTGTCTGGCAGCGCGTCGAGGCGCTGGCCGGGGCCTACGAGATGGCGCCGTAAAACCCCCGCCCGAGGCACTCACCACCGCCAAGGGACACGGCCTCAGGCACTGCTGCCTGAGGCCGTTTCGGGTTTTGTCGTGCGGTTTCGGCGAGGTGGGCGGTGGGGCCGCCGTTGGTGGTTCGCGATGCCTCCGCTAGAGCGTTCACTCTCGGCCCATTGCCAACGGCATCGTCTTCCCCTTCGTCTTCCCCTTCGAGCGGGACGTTCCGTTGCGCCGGGCGCCGTCCGCAGCCCACCCGGGGCGATCACGCTGATAGCGTCTCCGCCGTTGTTGAGTGCGCGTCACATACACGCACCGAACGGGGAGGACGAACGCACCATGATGGGCCATTCACACGCGATGAGCGGTGCCCTGCTCTTTGCAGGCACCACACCTTTTCTGCCTCCGCTGGTGATGCACACTCACCTCGCACCGCAGGAAATCCTGATGGGCACGGTGCTGTGCGCCGGCGCCGCACTGCTGCCGGACCTGGACCACCACGACGGCACCATCGCCAACTTCCTCGGCCCGGTCTCCAAGGTCCTGTGCCGCTTCGTGGCCTGGATCTCGGGCGGCCACCGCCACGCCACCCACTCGCTGTTCTTCGTGGCCCTGATGACCGCGGGCACCTGGGCCGGTGTGACGTACCTGGGCCGGCCCTTCACCCTCGGTCTGACCTTCTTCCTCCTGGCCCTCGCGGTTCGCGCGCTCAACCTCTGCCCGCCCGGCCACGGATTCTCCGCCTGGAGCACGATCGTCGCCATGGCCGGGATCGGCACCGCAGTGATCGCCAAGTTCATCCCCTCGGCCCCCGTCTGGCTGCCGTACGCCGTCGGCCTGGGCTGCCTGGCCCATCTGCTGGGCGACTCCATCACCAAACAGGGCGCCCCGTGGCTCTGGCCCCTGAAGAACCGCTACGAGATCGTCATCATCAAGCACAGCGGCAACAAGCTGGAGACGGAGATACTCACCCCGATCATGGGCGTCGCCACCGTCGTCCTGCTGTGGTTCACGGCGCTGTCGCCGCACCCCGTCAGCTGAAGCCGTTCGCGTAACCGGACGGCCCGAACTGCCCCGGCACCATCGCGGTCCGGGCACCCGCGCGACCCGGGCGGTCAGGCCCAGCCCGAACCGGGCCAGCTCCTCGACCACAACCGCCGCGACATACGCGGGAGATGCCGGTGAAGGCAGGATGGCAAAGGGCCGCACGGGCCCACTTCGTCGTCACACCCGAAGAACCCGTGCGGCCCGCAACACGCCAGGCCCGAGGCGTTGGCGTTGGCCAGCCGCCCGATCACGTCAGCTCCTCGGCGAGCAAGTCCATCAGCAGTGCGTCCTGCCAGCGTCCCGTCTGGTGGTCGCGCCCGTACGCTCGCATGATCCCCACGGGCTTGAACCCGACCTTGCGGTAACTGCGAATCGCTGCGGTGTTGGCTGCGGCGGGATCGATCGTCAGCCGGTGATGACCGCGTTCCCGCACCAGCCACCTGGCCAACGTGCGCACCGCGTCGGCACCCAGCCCTTTCCCGTGATGCCGTGCCGTCAGGAAGATGTCGATGCCGGCACGGCGGAACTCGGGGTCGGTCTCTTCCTCGAACTGGACCGCTCCGATGACCTCACCCTCGAAGACAACGGCGAGCATGCCCTCATAGTCTTCTGGAGGCGACCACCACGCCGCGACTTCCGGCTCTCTGACGATCCTGCCGAGAACCTCACCCTCGCCGCCTCCCACTGGCCGCAGTACGACATCTTCCCCGCGCAGTTCCATGCCCCCATTAGACCCGCCGACCACAACGGGCGTCGTCCGTTGAGCAGTGCGTCAGCCGTTGAGCAGTGCGTCGGTGAAGGCGAACGGCGACTGGGAGACGCCGCTGCACACCGGCGAGGCCGCCGCCGGCTTCATGGTCTGCGCGGCGTCCGGGCCGCTCTTGGCCGACGCCTTCGCAGCCGAGGTACATGCCTGGTCACGGCTGACGGACCAGAAGGACATCCGCCCCACCCCGTTGCTCGCCGCCCAGCTCGCCACCGAGGCGGCGTCGGCCAGGCTGAAGGTGGAACCGTCGTCGTTCACACCGATCATCGGGGTGATGCCGAGGTTGGCGTAGGTGTAGCCGGAGTCCACGGACTGCATCTGCGCCAGGGTGGCCTTGCCTGCGCTGATCGCGGCCGCGCCCATGTCGGTGCCGGTGCCCTGCCCGTAGTCCATCGTCATGACGTTGACGTTGTCCAGCCTCACGCCGGCCGCCTTGGCGGCCTTCAGCACGTTGATGCCGTCGGCGGTCAGGCCGGTGGGCAACACCGGCAGCGTCACCGAGGTGGTCAGCCTGGAGTTGTTCGCCTTCAGGTCCTTGATCGCGGTCATCTGCCGGGCCACGCCCGCGGTGTCCGCGACGGCCGCGCCTTCGATGTCGAAGTCCAGGGAGTTGGCGCCGTAGGCGGTGATCTCCTTCTGGTAGCCAGCGTCGATCTGGCCCTGGTCGGTGCAGGTGAAGGCCAGCGGCTCACCGCTTGCTCCGCCGGAGGAGACGATCACGCTGGCGCCTTCGGCCTTGGCCTTGGCGATCTCCGGATCGGTGTACGGGTCGTTGCCGACCGGGAGCGTGTCGCCCCAGATGTTGTTGCAACCGGCGCCGATGGTGAAAGCGGCGGTGTAGGTCTTCACGCCATGACCGGTGATGGCTGTGTCGAGCCGACCTTCGGCGGAGTTGCTCATGTCCACGTACGGGGCGAACTGCGCCGCGTCCAAGGGGGCGGCCGGGGGGATCGCCTGCGGGTGCGTGGTGCCCGCGCTGGCGGCGGTGATTCCGAGGGCGGACAAGGCTCCGGCGGCTGCCGCGGCCAGAGCTGTACGGGTCGACATCCTCATCGGGCGTCCGGTCCTTCCGTGGGGGAGGAAGAAAGAAAAGTGTGACCGTTCACCGACACAAGCTGGACTAGACCAAGGCTGCCGTCAAGAGTCCCGCAGACCGCAACTACCCCACCTTTGCCACTACTTGGGACGGTCCTGGAGCCCGGGTTGCCGTCCCCTGCCTCGCCGTTCCCCGCCTCGCTGTTCGCCGCCCCGTCGTTCGTTCGGCGCCGATTCGCCCGGCCCGTCGATCTCCTGGCCCGTACGACACGACGTGCCCGCGCTCGGCGTCACCTTTCTTCAGGTGCCAAATCAACGCCTATTGGTTGCCGAGGAACGCACTCCCAGCAAGCGTTCCCTCAACGTCCGCGGCCTGATCTGGGATCGAGCCGTCGACGCCTGGATCGCGCACGACGCCCGCGAACTCGAAGCGATCTGGGACGAGACCATCCAAGGCGGCCTGGGCGCCGACTGGGACGCCTACACCTACGTCTCCTCCGTCGGCTGGGCCGCCTGACCCGTCGTGTGGGATCTCATTGCGGAAGCGACGCGTCGTGTGGAGCAGCTGCGAGCACGCGCCGTCAGCAGCGCGCGGTACCAGGAGGGCGAGACACCCGCCGAGGACGCAGCCCAGCTGTTGGCCGAGCCGGTGAGGTGCTGGACACCCTCGAAGCGCTGATCCGGCGGATCAACCGGACCAACGCCACGGTGGAGATGGGCCCGGACGGCACGCTCACCGACGCACTCGCGCGCAGGGATGTCCTGCGGTTGCCTCACTCGGTGGTCACCGCGGCGGCAGACGCTGCGGCCGGTACCGGCGATCGCGGATGTGCACACACCGAGGGCCGGCGGTCTTCCGGCCCACTCCTGGCGCGTGAAGAGCAACGCGGGGGTTCGACTCCCCATCAACAGCGCAGCTCAGCACCGCGTACAGGTAAAGGTGCACATCGCACAGCACATCACCACGTGCAGATCCGAGGCGGCGAGGGCGGGTTCGGGGTTTTTCACGTCGCAGCACCATGGGGACTGCTGGCGTTGTCCGGCGGACACGGTTGGCGATTTCGACGGCAGCGCTTCCGGCTCCACCGCGAACGAGACTTTTCGTGAAAGCCGGGTCGTTTGCGAATCCTGGCCACCGACGTTCTTCGACGATCTGGCACCCGTGGTGGCGCGGACGGGCCGAGCAGGCCGCGGGGACCGTGCAGACGACGTGAGACAGCGGACGGACTTGCAGGTCACGCGACCGACGTCCGACACGAGCCGCGACCACGGCTCTCCCGATCTCGCGGACGCAGGGAAACGACTCCTTCACCGGTCACTCGTCCCCGGTGAAGCGGTGGGTTTCGGACGGGGGCCAGCCGGGGTCGCCGGTGTGGGCGAAGGAGACCCAGGCGCCGTGCATGCGGGCGGCGAGGCGGGCCGATGGCGCGCACGGGCCGAGCAGGCCGCGGGGACCGTGCAAGGCCGGCAGGCCCAACTGGTCGAAGACAAAGGGGAGTTCCGTAGTGTGGGCCGCGCCGAGCCGGCCGTCCAGGGCGGGCGAGCGCCAGTCGAACACGTAGGTGTGGGTGGGGGCGGCGCGGTGGGCCGCGTGGGCCTGGGCAAGGCAGCGGCTGCCGGTGCCGAACAGCGCGTCGCCCAGGAGGGCCGAGCGGAGGCGGCCCGCGCCCGCCCGCGGGTGCCTGGCGCGGTACGCCGCCACGAGCGCGGCCGGGTCGGGGTGGATCCGGGCGGCGAGGGCGTGCGCGTCCTGGGCCGTCGAGGTGGTCAGTTCGCCCTGCGGCGCGAGGTAGAGGTTGCCCTCCTCGGTGGTGGTGCCGATGAGGAGGGCCACGCGGGCGCCGGCGCCCGCGGCCACCGCCTGGGCCGGCTGGCGGTCCAACACCAGGCTGTACGGGCTGAGTCCGAGCAGCGGATCGGACCGGGTGGCGGTCCGCAGATCCATACCGGTGAGGCCGGGCAAGAGAGCGAGGAGCCGTTCATCGGGGACCGCGGCGAACTCCGCGACGGTCGGTGCGATGCCGAGGGCGGCGGCCGCCGCGTGGGTCACGCGCGCCGCCTGCTCGCGGGAGAACGCGCCCAGGCCGCTGCCGCTCTGGACGATCGCGCGGCGGAAGAGGCCCGCCGTGTCCGGTGCGGCCAGGACGCCGCCAGTGAGCGTCGCGCCCGCCGACTGACCGAACAGGGTGACGTTGCCGGGGTCGCCACCGAACGCCTCGATGTTGCGCCGGACCCAGCGCAGGGCGGCCACCACGTCGAGCAGTCCGCGGTTGGGCGGGGCGCCGGGCAGGTCAAGGAAACCGGCGGCGCCCAGGCGGTAGTTGACCGTCACCAACACCACGCCGTCGCGGGCGAAGGCGGTGCCGTCGTAGAGCGCGGCGCGGGTGGAGCCGGCCAGGAACCCGCCGCCGTGCACGAAGACCATCACCGGGTTGCGGCGGGCACGGGGCGGAGCCCAGACGTTGAGCGTCAGGTAGTCGGCGCCGGGGATCCAACCGGGACCGAAGTACGGTGCCATGTCCAGGGCGCCGAAGCCGTCCCTGCGGGGCTGGGGCGCGGTCGGTCCGGGCTGGGTCGCGTCCCGGACGTCGCGCCAGGGCGGATGGGGCGCGGGCGCGGCGAAGCGGGCGGCGCCGGCCGGGGGCGCGGCGTAGGGGATGCAGAAGAAGACGTGGGCGGAGGCACCGGCGAGGCCGCGGACGGGGCCTTCGGCGGTGGGGACGAGCGGGTGGGGCATCAGTTCTCCTCATCGTGCGCCGCCGCGGGTGCGTGTTCGGGCGCCCGCGGCGGCGGGTGGGGGCCGTAGCTCAGACGCGGGGGAACGGGGCCCAGTTCTTCAGGGCGAAGCGGTCGCCCTCGCGAACGACCTCGGCGCCGCCGTGGCCGCCGAAGTGCGCGGGCAGCACCAGCGCGTTGGTGTCGACGGCCCGGCCGAGCAGGCGCCGCCGGGTGGCCCTGGCCTGGTCCGGGTCCTCGCAGAAGCAGCTGTTGGTATCGGGCTCGACGAGCTGTAGGGGAGTGTGCAGCAGGTCGCCCACGAACAGGGCCCGGTCGGTGCCGGATTCCACGGCGAGGACCGCGGAGCCCGGGGTGTGACCGGGCGCCGGCTCCAGCCTCAGGTGGGCGTCGATGCGGTAACCGTCCTCCCACAACACCGCACGACCGGCCCGGTGCACAGGGGCGACGCTGTCCTCGAAGACGTTCTGGTTGCCGCGGCCCAGTCTGGGGCGGTGGCCACCTGCGGGGTTCCAGAAGTCGAAGTCGGGCCGGGGCATGAGGTAGGTGGCGTTGGGGAACGTCGGGACCCACTCGCGCCCGTCGAGGCGGGTGTTCCAGCCGACGTGGTCCACATGCAGATGGGTGTTGATCACCACGTCGACATCTTCCGGCCGGACCCCGGCCCGGGCGAGGTTGGCCAGGAAGTCGGTGTTCAGGTGGCTCCACACCGGGGAGTAGGGCCGCTCCTTGTGGTTGCCGACGCCGGTGTCGACGAGGATCGTACGGCCCTGGCTGCGCAGCACCCAGGTCTGCACGGCCGAGCGGCAGATGTTGGTCTGCGGATCGAGGAAGTCGGGCGCCAGCCAAGGGGCATGGCGCTGCCAGGCCCCTTCGGGGCTTTCGGGGAAGAAGGTCTGCGGTGCCATTCCGACCGGACCGACGTACTCCATAACGCGGGTGACGGTGACATCACCCAGGACGAGGTCGTGCATCTGCGCTCCAGGTGCTCGCTGGTGGTGCGGTCAGCGTGCAGTTCCCGGCCGGGGGGAGCCAGCCCCGGCGGTGCCTATCCCGGCGGTGCCTGTCCCCGCCTGTGCCTATCCCTGCCCGTGCCTATCCCGGGCAGGGACAGGCAGACCGGCCGACGGTGGGCGGATACTGGCCGCATGGGTGTCACCGGCCAACTGGGGGAGTTCCTGCGGGCGCGGCGTTCGCGTCTGCGTCCCGAGGATGTCGGCCTGCCCGCGTTTCCCGAACGCCGGCGGGTGAGCGGACTACGGCGGGAGGAGCTCGCGCACCTGGCCGGGGTGAGCCCGTCGTACTACACGCGCCTGGAACAGGGGCACGCGGTCAACGCCTCGGAGGCAGTGCTCAACGCCCTCGCAGGGGCGCTGCATCTCGATCCGCATGAGCGGGCCCATCTACGGGAGCTGGCCGGCCGCCGCCCCCGGACGTCGTGCCGGCCAGCGCCGGAACGGCTCCACTCGATGACCCGGGAGCTGATCGGCTCCCTGCCGGACGTACCGGCGCTGGTCCTCGGCCGGCGGGCCGACGTTCTGGCGTGGAACGGGCCGGCGCACGCGCTGCTGGCCGGGCACACCGACCGCACCGCGCCGGAACGGGCCGCGGACCGGCCGAATCTGACCCGGATGCTCTTTCTCGACCCCCACACCCGCGACCTGTACGCCGACTGGCCGCGCAAGGCACGCGCCGTGGTGGGCAATCTGCGACTGGTCGCCGGACGGCACCCCGAGGACGCGCTACTGGCCGCGTTGATCGGCGAACTGTCCATGAACAGCCCCGAGTTCGCGACGCTGTGGGGCGACCACCGGGTGCGGCCGTGCGAGGGCGAGGAGTACGAGCTACGCCATCCCCTGGTGGGCCCGGTCGCCGTCACCCAGCACTCGCTGGTACCGCCCCACTCGCCGCAGCAGTCCGTGGTCCTCATCACCGCCGCGGCGGGGGACGACGGTTCGCGGCACGCACTGGAACGGCTCACCCGGTCCGGCTGAACGTCCGACGCAGGCAGCCACGGCCCGGGTGCGCTGCGCGGTGCGGCGGACGGAGTCGACCGGCCCGCGGTGCGCAGCGCGTGCCTGCATGCGTCCTGCGTGCGCGCCGCCGCTCGCCTCGCCGCTTACCCATCTCGTCGAGACCGCGGCGTTCTACGCATGGCTCGCTCATCCCGATCAACAAGGTAGGGACGCCTGAGGGGGAGGGCGTTGAGCGTGGATGCCCTACGCGGGCGTCGGCGGCGTATGCTCCCGCCCGCGCTCTACGTTCCCGCCCGCGCTCTGTGCTACCGCCGGGTTACTGAGTGGATCCAGGCGAGTTGCTGGGAGATCTCACCGGCCTCGGCGATCTCCTGCCGGTCGGAGCCGTCAAAGACGCCAAGGAGCGTTTCGGTGCCGCGTGGGGCGATGCTCATCACCGGACCTCCGGAGTCACCGCCGGCGGGAATCCCGGACACCTTTTCCATACAGAAGTCCGAGCTGCCCGGCGCGGTGTAGCCGTCACAACGGGGATCATCCGGACGTACGATCCGCAGGTCCGACTGCTTGAGCACGGAGGACTGGCAGGTGTTTTCGTCCCCGGTGCAGGTGGCGCCCCACCCGTACTGGCGCACGACCTGGCCGGGGTGGACACCGGCCGTGGCCAAGCGTGCCGTGCGGACTTTCATCGGCGGGACCTTGATGAGCATCATGTCGGCGTGCGCGCTTCCCACGCGTCCGCCGGGCACCGGGCGGACCGTGGTGCCCTTGCGCATGTCGAGGCTGCCGACCCGGAACGAGATCCGCTTGTCGGCTACCGGCTGCCCCTGCTCGAAGAAGCAGTGCGAGGCGCTGATGATCCACTGAGGTGTGACCGCCGTCCCGGTGCAGGCTGGTTTGCCGTCGACGAGCATGCGCACCGCCCACGGCCCGTAGGTACTCTTCGACCCGCCGATGACGGCGGAGGCCGGCGCGGACGACATCACCGAGCCCGTCACCAACAGCAAGGCGCTCAGCAGCAGCACACGAACTCGACGCACCATCCGAAACAGCTCCTCACTCGTCGGGGCACGTACTGGTGGAGATGCCCCGCTGGGCCGAAAAGTTCCGAATAATCTGAATGAAACGTCCCAGCGGGCAAGAACGGCGCGACGGGGCCCTCGCCAACCAACTCATTCACCACAGGTCAGCGCACAACAGACGACCAACTTCCCTGTCCTCGGCTTGGCTTGGCTTGGCTTGGTTTGGCTTGGCGAAGCGCATCGCGGTGCGGTGCGGGTGTTGGTGGGGTGTCAGCAAAGTCGACGGAGACCAAGTGCCGCTGGACTTCGGCGCCTACGGCATCCCGCAGACGGCTCCGGCTGATAGTGGTGCCGGGGAGGCCCCGGTAGTTGGCGCCCCAGCCGAAGTGCTCCTGCGGACACCCCGATACACCTCTCGCGGGACCATGTCGCGCCCGCCCTCGGTGAACGGGTAGAAGGTCTCGCGGCTCCCGTTGTGCACGTAGAACCCCAGCAGATAGCTGTCGGACCGGCGGGAGACCCCTCTGACCATGCCGCCCAGGAAGAACTCGCGCGCGGCGAACCGCCCGAGGTTGATCGACTGGAAGGCGGCGGCACCGAATCCACCACCGCCGCACTGGCCAAACGCCGCCGCACCGGGCCGCGTTCAGACCGTTCGGCCCGTTCGGCTCCTCGCGTCATCTCTTCTGGGCCTCCCGCGTCAGGCCCAGAAGTCGAACTCGGCCCTTGGTGCCCCGGCCCCCGTCGCTCCAGTAGAGGGCCCTGTATTCCGTACCCTTCTTGAAGCCCTCCACGCCCTAAAGGACGTGGATTCCAGCCTGGGTCGTCTGACCCTTCTGGGGGGTTCCTGCTTCACCGCGCTGTGCGGGCACGGATGCCCGTCTTACCGGCGCTCCACAGGCGTTTAGTCTGTCGGCCCTTCCGGCCGCCAGGATGTTGCGAGCTGCGTTGACGTCGCGGTCGTGGACGGTCCCGCACTCCTGGCACGTCCATTCGCGGACGTGGAGGGGCTTGGGGCCGTCCTTGATGCCGCAGGCAGAGCAGACCTGAGAGGTCGGCTCGAAGCGCCCGATCTTGCCGAAGTACCGGCCGTGCTTGGCGGCCTTGTATTCCAGCATCGCGACGAACGTGGACCATCCGGCGTCGTGCACGCTCTTGGCGAGGCGGGTGCGTCCGAGGCCGGACACCGTAAGGTCTTCCACGTACACCGCTTGGTTGTCGCGAATGATCTTCGTGGATTCCTTGTGGTGCCAGTCTCGGCGCCGGTCCGCCACTTTGGCGTGCTGCCGGGCGACGAGCTTGCGAGCCTTCGCCCGGTTGTTGCTGCCCTTGGCCTTGAGGCTCAAGTCCTTCTGCAACCGCTTGAGCTTGCGTTCGGCACGTCGTAGGAACTTCGGGGCGTCGATCTTCTTTCCGTCGGCCAGGACCGCGAAGTGCGACAGGCCCAGGTCGATACCAGTTTCGGTCTCCAGCTCGGGGAGGAACTCGGGGTCGGTGTCGATGACGAACGACGCCCAGTACCGGTCGGCGGCGTCCTTGGTGACGGTGACCGAGGTCGAGACGGCGGGAAGTGGTCGGGACCAGCGGACCTCAAGGTCTCCGACTTTCGCCACGTACAGCGTGCCGTTGTCGCGAAGGGTGAAGCCGTTCGCGGTGAGCCGGATCGACTGCCGGTTGTCCTTGCGGGACTGAAAACGCGGGGGCGCGACCTTCGGCCCCTTGCGCTTGCCGGTGACGGAGGAGAAGAAGTTCCGGTACGCGGTGTGCAGGTCCCGCAGGGACTGCACGAGCACGACGGAGGACACCTCACCCAACCAAGCGCGTTCCTCGGTGCGCTTGGCGGCGGTGATGACCTGCTTTTGCAGGTCAGTGTCCTTGAGGTACGGCTCCCCGGCCGCGTGGGCTTCCTGACGCGCCCGAAGGCCGTCGTTGAAGACCACGCGGGCGCACCCGAATGCCTGGGCCAGCGCACGGCGCTGCGGGGCATCCGGATAGACCCGGTAGTTGTATCGGAGCCGCACGATCGCGATCGTATCATTTGGTCTATGAGTACAGACACTGAGTACAGGCGCGGCAGACATGTGGTTTCCGCGATGCACGTGCATTTGGTCTTTGTGACGAAGTACCGGCACGGGGCCCTGGACGACGAGATGCTGACGCGCTGCGAGGAGACCATGCGGAAGGTGTGCGAGGACTTCGAGGCGGAGCTGAAGGAGTTCAACGGCGAGCACGATCACGTACACCTGCTCGTGCACTACCCGCCGAAGGTGGCCGTGTCCTCCCTGGTGAACAGCCTCAAAGGCGTCTCCTCCCGCTACCTGCGAAAGGAGTTCACCGACCGCGTGAACCGGGCCATCATGCACGGGCACTTCTGGTCGCCGTCCTACTTCGCGGCCTCGTGCGGCGGGGCACCGTTGGCGATCATCCGGCAGTACAT
Source organism: Streptomyces sp. RGM 3693 (assembly GCF_050471125.1). Taxonomy (NCBI): domain Bacteria; kingdom Bacillati; phylum Actinomycetota; class Actinomycetes; order Kitasatosporales; family Streptomycetaceae; genus Streptomyces; species Streptomyces sp. RGM 3693. Next base: position 183,581 of record NZ_JBMPPQ010000003.1, on the reverse strand, counting down.
CGAGCAGCAAAAACGTCCGCTCTAACCTACGGCTTAGAGCAGTCCTGAGATGCGCTAACCCCGCCCTGAAGGACGGGGCTTGCACGCAAGACCACTGGTCAGGTTCGCGCCGATCAGGGTCGAGCCGAACGCGCCGCAGTGGGCGTTGCCACAGGTCCAGTCCCATGTGACGCGCTTGCCTTTGCCGTCCACGATCTCGATCCAGTCCCAGCCGTCGTACGGATCCCGCCCCGAGGGCGCCACCCACGTGACGTTGACCCCCTTGACGTGGGACTGGGACCACCAGCCCCTGAACTGCCCCGGCGACACCTCACTGATCATGTAGTCGGTGTTGAGCTTCCCCGGCTCCGTCCCGGGATTCCCGGGACCGTCGTTCTGGTGCGTCGGCGGCTGCCAGTGCTCACGCGCCGAGTCGGTCGCCGGAGCCGCCTGCACAGCAGCCTTCGTCGACTCCTCGGGGCCCTGCGACGCCGCGGAAGCCGTCCCCAGCGTCACTACGGACACACTCGCCAGCACCCCGGCCATGACCGCGGCCCGCCACCGGGGCGTGTTCACCGGGCGCATAAGGAAGAAAACTTGCCCTTGCCTCGCGTGCGGAACAACATGCGCACTCCACTCAGCCGTTGATCGGTGATTGATGCGCCGGAAAGGCTAGGGAGCATCGGTCAACGTTCCTTTAACGGTCGCTCAATGCGAGCATCCACGCATGCGATGCATGAGGCCGAGGAGCCTTTGGCAGAGGGCTTCGACGCGATCGGTGTCGTCGCAGTCCGCCACTTCCTGAAGGAATCGGAGACCCACACCATGTTCCGTGCCGACCTGGCCAACGAACTCCACCGTCGCGCCGATACCGACCAACGGGCCCGCCACCGGTGCATCCAGACCGGGGAGCATGAAAACCTCGCACGAATCGACGCCGAGAACACCGCCTGGATCAAAACCGTCCTTGCCGAGCACGGCTGGCCCGGCACCACCCTGGTGGGCGAACAGGGCGCCGACGAGGCATGGCTCCTCGTCCAACACGCCGATCACGACCCCGACTTCCAGCACCAGGCCCTGCAACAGCTCAAAGCCGCAGTCGAAGCTGGCGACGCCCACCCCCGGCACCTGGCCTATCTCACCGACCGCGTCCTGGCCAGCGCCGGGAAGCCTCAGCTCTACGGCACGCAGTACACCGAAGAGGACAACCGCCTGCGGCCCCAGCCCGTCCACGACCCCGAGCACCTGGACGAAAGCCGCGCCGCAATGGGCTTGGAAACCGCCGCCGCGTACGACCACCGTATGCAAAAGCGGTACGGAAGCTAAATGCCGGCGGCTGGCTTCCCCAAGCGGGCGGGACGGTGCAGCCGTGTCGACTGCGGGCGTTTCTCGACCATCCACTGCTGGTGAGTAGAGACGACTTTCTGGCTGGATTGTGCCGTGTCGAATGACGGCCAGGAGCTGTCTGCCATTCCTGCGCCACCGATAGGTCTCCCTTTCGGCCTCCCTTTAGGTCTTCCTTTAGGCATTCCTTCTGGGCCTCTGGCTTGCTGAAACTCTCGTGGAGGTAGTGGCAGGCAGTGAGATTGAGGCGTGGCCGGGAAGTGACATCGTGCAGGACTGACCCGTGACCCTGCCTATAGGGCCTATGGCCTATAGGCGTGCCCAAGAGCCGCCCAACCGGCCCACGCAAGGCGCGTCAGCAGTGTTGGCCGTGCCGGCCGAGGGTCTCCACGGGGATCGCGCCGGGGCGGGTCCACTGCGGCACGGGGCGGCTGGTCGGGCCCCAGGTGGCGTTCCCGTCCGCGTCCGAGCGCCAGTACCAGCACGGGCTGCGCCCCTCGGGCCAGCCCTCGGGGTTGTCCTCCCACGCCTCGCCGCGGCCGTAGGGCGTCATGTCGAGCAGGCCGAAGGACCCGTTGACCGGCTCGTTGCCACGGCCCGTCGTGGAGTAGGTGAGGAACACGCGGTCGCCGTCACGTAGGAAGCAGGTGAGGTACCCCATGGGGCCGCCGACCGGGGCGTCCACGTCGCGCACCGAGTACCAGGGCTGGGTGTAGCCCATGAACTCGACGTAGGCGGCCACTTCGTCCCAACGGCCCGTGGTCAGGATGGCGAACGAGACGCCGCGGGCGTTGAGGTAGACCGCGTCCTTCAGGTGCCAGGCCGTGGTGGTGCAGCCCTCGCACTGCCCCTGGTGCGGCGCGCCGTCGTGCCACATGTGTTTGTAGACCACGAGCTCATCGCGGCCCCGGAACAGGTCCAGGAACGGGACCGGGCCGTCGTCCCCGACGACCTCGACGGTCCCGTCGAGCTCCACCATCGGCAGCCGGCGGCGGGCCGCGGCGAGGGCGTCGCCCTGACGGGTGTGGGCCTTCTCGCGGACCAGAAGCTCGTCACGGGCGGTCTGCCAGGTGGCCAGGTCGACCACGGGCGGGCGGCCGGGCAGCGCGGTGGTCGGGTCGTTTGGTGGGGTCGTCATGGTGTCCTCCGCGGTGTCTCGTGCCGGGCAGCGTCGTACGGCGTCTTGCGACGGTCACGACGGTCACCACTAGAGACTCGCGACCCGGCCGGAACTCATCGCAAACCCCCTCCTGACACGGGCCGACGTGAGCGCGTAAGGCGCGTGCGGTCACTCGTTTTGAGGGCGGTCGGGTGCGTCACCGGGGCATCAAGGCGATCGTGGCCCAGGCAAGGGGGCCTCGCCGTGCGCGGCGCGCCGGTTCGGATCAAAGCCAGGCTGCGGACCAGCCAACGGAAGAACAGTCATCGGCTGCGCCCAACCGTCTTGGAAGTCACTGTTGCGCCGGGTCGGGGGAGTCGAACATGGGTACGTGTGCGAGTCCGCCCCAGCATCGGCAGGAAGGACATCAGCCATGACGATCAGCCCGGACCCGGGTGCGGACAGCCTGGCCGCGATCGAGGCGAGGATCGACCAGCGCCGGGACCAGTACGCGCTGCCCGAAGGCCATATCGCAGCGGCGGCCTCACCATGGCTCCCCTTCGCCCCACAGGTGATGATCAAGCATCTGACGTTCGACGTCCGCAGCAGCTCCGCCGCGAACGTCCTGCGGGTGCAGGCCGGCGGATCGCTGGGCCGCCACCGCCACCGCGGCCCGGTCTCGGGCTATGTGCTCGACGGCAGCTGGCGCTACCTGGAGTACGACTGGGTCGGCCGGCCGGGTGACTTCATCCGGGAAAGCCCGGGCCGCACCCACACCCTGGTCTCCGACGAGGGCATGAAGACCGTCTTCTGGCTGAACGGGCCGGTGGAGTTCCTCGACGAGCAGGACAGGGTGACCGAGGTGATTGACGTCTTCTGGTTCATCGACCACTACGAACGCGGCTGCCAGGAACAGGGCATCCCGATCAACCGGGCGCTCTACCTTTGATCTTGGCCAGTGCTCCGGCGTCGACGCCGGGGGTGCAGGCCGCATCAGAACTGCTCTGACCCGCACGTGAGCACAGGTCGGCACGTTCACCTCAGCCCCTGGGACGCTGCTGATTCTGTACGGGTTCCGCCAGTACCCGAACGTCCTCAGCGCGCCGCGCCGGCAAGGGCGTTCGGGTGCGCCCGGGAGGTCTTCAACGACGTGCTTCGCGCTCGTGTGCGCTTGGCCAACTGGGCCTGGGATGGCCACCAGTAGCCTGCGTGGATGACACATTCCGCACACACGCACACGCACACGCAGACCTTGGTGAGCGGCGAGCATGTCCGCACGGCCGTCGCGCACTGCGTCGCCACCCTTTCCGATGCCCCCTCCGCCCAATGGCACGCAGCCGCCGGCCCACTGGAGTGGACATGCTGGGAGACCCTGGAACATCTCGCGGACGACCTGCTCACCTACGCGCTGCGCTTCGGGCTCGCGCACCCGAGCGGCGTCCCACGCGTACCTCTGCGCACCTCCACCGATCGCCCCCAGGGGCCGGCCAACGTCATCTTCGGCGACGAGACGGCGGGTCCGCAGGGCCTGCTGACCGTCGTGGAGGCGTGCGGCGGACTGCTCGCGACCGTCGTGGACAGCACCGCTTCCACCGTGCTCGCCCCGCACGTCTTCGGTGCCTCCGACCCGGAAGGGTTCGCGGCCATGGGCGTCGTCGAAACCCTCGTTCACACCCACGACATCGCTCAAGGACTCCAGCGCGACGGGTCCCCACCAGAGGACTTGAGCAACCGCGCCCTCACCCGGCTCTTTCCCGACGTAACCCTCACCGACAGCGCCTCGTCCACGCTCCTGTGGGCTACCGGACGCCTCGAAACACCCGCTCGCCCTCGCCGGAAGGACTGGCGCTGGTACGGAGCGCCGCGCGGACAACACTGACCCGCCCCTCAGCGGGGAACTCCCGCCCGCACCCGCTGCACGGTGGCGGCTGACAGTCGAAGCGCAGTCGATGGGCAGTCGACGTCCGGTTGCCGGGCGCCGCGTGGTTGCCGGCGGGCCCATCGGACTGCGCCCGACTGATCGAATGCGGGTCGAAGTCCCGCTCGGTGGCAGGTCCTGACGTCGCCACAGTGGCTGCGGCGTACCTGGCGGACGTTGGCGTACTTGGCGTACTTGGTGGGCCTGGTGGACTTTTTAGTGGAGACAGAGGCAGAACGGATGGCCGGCCGGGTCCGCGTAGACCCGCCAGTTGGCCCCCGGGCGGAGCTGGTCCGTCCGCTCCAACACGGCCGCTCCGAGGGCGAGCGCCCGCTTCTCCTCCCCGTCGAGGTCGTCCACGTCGAAGTCCAGGTGGAGCTGCTGCGGGCGCTGCCGTCCGGGCCATTCGGGCGGTCGGTAGCCTTCCACCCGCTGGCAGGCCAGCGGCGTCCCCTCGAACCCGTGCACCTCGACCCAGTCGGGATCCTCCGGGTCCGCGACCACCCGACCGCCGAGCAGATCCGCGTAGAACTCCGCGAGCCGTACCGGATCGGCGCAGTCCAGCGCGACCGCCTGTAGCTTCCGAATCACTCCCGACACCCCTTGCTCTTCAGCCACTTCCACGACACCCCCGTACGGGAGGGACATACCCGCCGCCGCACCCGACATGCGCGGCGGCCCGCCAGGCAGTCGCCCTCGGCCGGCACGTTGTGGTGGAAGACATCGACGGTTGCCACGGTGCTCACCCTCCTGGGGCATGCTCTCTTATGGTTACTCAGGAACCGTAGGAGAGTGCCCGTCGACCTGGAAGAACGCACTTTTCGGCGACTGAGGAACCTGATGGGGACCAAGCAACTGCTCAAGGCCCTGCCCGACGGGCGGACTCGTTGGCGCGGGAGATCTTCTCCGACGTCGCCAACAAGTGGGCACTTCTGATCACCGAAGCCCTCGGTGAACGCACCCTGCGCTTCACCGAGTTGCGCAGCGAGGCCGAGGGCATCAGCCACAAGATGCTCACGACGCCATATGCGACTGGACCCACCAGTACCTCGGTCACATCGAGTACGCGCGCCATCGCTCCGACGCCTGACGCAGGCGCCGGATCTGCCAGGCCGGCCTCTGCTCGCCGGCGGCGCGGGCATCCATTCTGACCCCGCTGATTGCGGGCCGTGGTGAAGGCGGCGGCAGCGTGTAGAGCTCCTCCGTGGCAGCGCCCAGATCTACCAAGCCCTCCTCGGGCCACGTACACCTCACGCCATCTTTCCCCGTTCCTCATCTGTGAGTGGGGACCGGGATCCAGGTCACGGACGCAGCCCTTGTTGGGCCATGGCGAGAGTTACCTCGACGTCGTCGCTCCAGGAGCAGACCTCCAGCCACGACAGGTAGCCGGCTTGGGCGAAGATCAGCACCTCGCCGGGACACTCGCCGGTTTCGGTGTAGAGCGGCGCCTCGGCGACCACCTTCGTACCCGGCCCGGACGGCGCTGGTTGAACCGCAGCGATGTCGAGGGCGAAGTAGGCAGTGCCGCACCCGCAGGTACAGCGCTTGTACACCCGCAGATGAGGCACCTGATCGCGAAGCGCGGCGTGAACCGGGTCGTCGCCACCAAGCAGGGCGCCGAGCACCTCGGCCACGTCGGCGGGAAGGGCATCTGTCACGCCCGCACCGTAACTGGCCTGCGACTTATTTCGGAATCAGTTTTCGACGAGGAGTACCGCCCGGTCGCCCGGTCGGACACCAGCACAGCACAACCGCCCTCCGAGAGCTGGCGGTTGCGCTGCGCTGCCCGCGCCGCTCGATCGGGTATCAGCGGCGGGTTTCGACCTTCAGGTCGCCACGGGTCAACGCGCGGCTGGTGTCGCGGGCGAGCATGTCGTGCGGGAAGCCGAGTCCGATCGCGCTGGCCTGGTCGAGGCGGGCCAGTTGGGCGGCGGTGAAGTCCACCTCCAGGGCGCCCAGATTGCCCTCCAGCTGCGCGAGCGTGCGCGCGCCGATGATCGGGGCCGTCACGCCCGGGTTCTGCAGGGTCCAGGCCAGCCCGACCTGGGCGGGCGTACGGCCCAGCTCCGTGGCGATTTCCTTCACGACGTCCACGATGGCGAGGTTGCGTTCGGTGAGCGTGCCGTTGGCGAGGGTGACGCTCTTGCGGGTGCCGTCGTCGAATGCGGCGTTCGGCGCGGTCAGGTCGTCGCGGCTGTACTTGCCGGTGAGCACCCCGCCGGCCAGCGGCGACCACGGGATCACCCCCAACCCCATCTCGCGTGCCATGGGGATCAGATCACGTTCCCCGGTACGCTCGATCAGGTTGTATTCGATCTGCAGCGCGACCAGCGGCGACCAGCCGCGAAGGTCGGCGATCGCCTGCATGCGCGACACCTGCCAGGCCGGGGCGTTGGACATCGCCACGTACAAGACCTTGCCCTGCCGGACCAGATCGTCCATGCCGCGCAGGATCTCCTCGACCGGCGTCGTGAAATCCCACATGTGCAGGTAGAGCAGATCGATGTAGTCCGTCTTCAGCTGTCGCAGACTGGCTTCCACCGACGCGAACAGGGTCTTGCGGTGATTGCCCCCGGAATTGGGATCGCCGGGCCGGCGCAGCGTCGAGTACTTCGTTGCCAGCACCAGGCTGTCGCGGCTGTCGCGGGTGAATTCGCCCAGCAGACGCTCGGAGCTGCCATTGGTGTAGGTACTGGCGGTGTCGATGAAGTTGCCGCCGCGCTCGACGTAGAGGTCGAACAGCTTGCGCGCCTCGTCCTGCTCGGCGCCCCAGCCCCAATCGGTGCCGAAGGTCGCCGCGCCCAGCGCCAGCGGTGAGACCCGCAGCCCGGAGCGGCCCAGCAGCCGGTAGGTGTCGAGGGTGAGCGACATCGTGTCCTCCTGTGCTTGTGATCCGTTGCCGAGAACAACTCTGTGACCGCCGCGAGCCGGGGATAAGGGAAAGAGGTTCCTGGGAACAGCAGTCCTACCCTGGCTGTTGGATCGAACATGACGACCCGCACCGTGGATGCGACACAGGAGCTGGCCGCGTTCCTGCGGACCCGACGCGAACGCCTGGACCCGCACGACTTCGCCCTGCCGGCACGTCAGCAGGCCCGACGGACCCCGGGATTGCGCCGCGAAGAGGTCGCCGAACTGGCCGGGGTCAGCATCGACTACATCGTGCGGCTGGAACAGGGCCGCGGGCTGCGACCCTCGGCGAACGTGGTGGAGGCGCTGTCCCGGGCGCTGCGCCTGGCCCCGGACGAACGCGCCTACCTCTTCAACCTGGCCCAACAGCGCCCCCGCAACGCCGACAAGCCCGCCACCACGGCAGCGCCGCCGCTGGCCCGGCTGGTCGCCGACCTGTCGCCACTGCCGGCCATGCTGATGAACCACCGCTACGACATCCTGGCCTGGAACGCCGAAATGACCAGACTGCTAATGGATTTCGACACCCTGCCCCCGTCGCAGCGCAACGCGATGTGGCTGTGCCTGATGCATCCGCAGATACGAGAGTTCTACGTCGACCGCGAACGCGTCGTGCGGGAGGGGATCGCCCACCTGCGCGCTGCCTGGGCCGCGCATCCGGAGGATCAGACGCTGACCGACCTCATCGCCGAATTCACCACGCGGGACGAGGAGTTCGCGCGACTGTGGGCCGAACGAGACATCAAGGTCAACGGCCGCGGGCGCAAGGTGATGCGACATCCTGAGATCGGTGTGATCGCAGTGCACTTCGAAGTGCTTATGCCACTTCAAGATCCGGACCAGCGGTTGGTGATCTACCGCGCCGCGGACGAGGAGAGCCAGTCGGCATGGGACCGGTTGTGCGCACGGTGATGCCGAACCGCCCATGAGGGCACTGAGTCGAACCGCCCATGCGGCCACTGACGGCGTTCCGACGTTGCGGCGGTCCGGCGTTCCGGCGTGTTTTCAGAATCCATGCGCAGCAAGTGGACAAGAACTCCTCGACACCGTCGAGTGCCGCCTCCTCCGACAGCGGCTGCGGGGCACCCAGGGCGATCTGGGCGTCGTAGGTGTGCACCGCGACCTCCTGGAGCTGGTGCCGGGCGACGGCACCGGAGGTCTGCGGCGACTCCGACGCACCCCACCACGTCCAGCAAGGGCGATCCGGGCCAGCCTCGCGCAGTGCGCTCAGCAACTGCTGCGTCGACTCGACCGACCAGGCCAGCAGGGCCTCGCGCTCCCGGAGCGCGGCCGGGGCGCCCTCCGACGCGGTCTGGGCCGGGGGAGTGTCGGGGCCGTTCGATCAGTCCGCTACCCCGACGCTCATCCGATGGGCCGCATCGAGGTCGCTGGCATGCGCTCGCCCCTGGGCCGTGACTGGGGCCGATCCCGTATGTCCGCGGCGAGACCGTACTCCGGCAGGGCGATGTCCCCGGCCTTGGCGAACTGCGCGGCGAGCAGGTTCCGCATCGGCCAGCGGGTCATCGACCGCATCGAAAGGTCGCGCAGCCGGATGCCGAGCCGACCCGATGGTGCGTACCCGGAGGCTCCGCCGGGCGGCAGTTGCTGTGCCTGGTTCACGTACGGGCGCATCACCGTGTCGTAGCGGCGGAAGGCGACACCGTGATCGCCCTTGGCAGCGGCGAGTTCACCGGCCAGGACGTAGGCGCCGACCAGGGCAAGGCTGGTCCCGAGGCCGGTCAGCGGGGTCGCGCAGTATCCGGCGTCGCCGAGCAGCGCCACGCGGCCGCGCGACCAACTGTCGAGGCGGACCTGCCCCATGGAGTCGAAGAAGAAGTCCGAGGCGGTGTGCATCGCCCGCAGCAGGCGTGGGGTCTGCCAGCCGACGTCGGCGAAGCGCCGGGCTATGAACTCCTGTTGGGCGGCGACGTCGCGGCGGTCGTAGGCGAGCGGTGGCGAGCGGAAGCTGAAGCCGGCCTTGATCTCGCGGGGGAGGCGGCCGGGCCGGGCGGAGACGACCAGGCCGCCGGGCGCGTTGTGCATCAGGTACCAGCCGTCGAGGTCCAGGTCGTCGAAGGCGGTGAACCAGGCCGTGTAGAGGTCGATCGGGTGGACGAAGTCCCGCTCCGGGCCGAAGGCCAGCGCGCGCACCACGGAGTGCGGCCCGTCCGCACCGACGACGAGCGCGAACCGGCGCGGCGCGGCTTTCTCGAAGGTGACGGTGACCGCGTCCGCGTCCTGAACGATCTCGGTGATGGTGTCGTCGAAGAGGTACTCCGTGTCCGGCGAAGTAGCCTCGTACAGCAGAGCGGCGAGGTCCCCGCGGAGGATCTCGATCTCGGAGACGATCCCCTCGCCGCCGAAGCTGTCGGCGGGCAGTCGGGCGGTGGTCCGGCCGGTGGTGTCGACCAGGGCGAGGCCACGCTGGTCCACGCTCTCCGCCCTGGCCCGGCCCATCAGGCCCATCCGTTCGATCACGGTGCGGCCGGCACCACGCAGATCCACGGTCTGTCCGCCCGGCCGGGGTGCCGGCGCGCGCTCCACGATCGTGACCGCGAAGCCTCCCTTGCGTAGCCAGTACGCCAGCGCGGGCCCCGCGATACCAGCGCCGCAGATGAGTATCTCGTTGTTCGTCATGCCGAGAACGTACGACGTACGCAAGGTAGTGCGCAAGCGTGAAATCGCCTTTCAGAACGTGATGTTAAGAAGCAATGCACTAGTGCGGAGAGGTGGGGGAGGTGCTCGTACGCGAGGATCGCCCGGCGTCGGCGGTTAGGATGACGCCCATCCAGGTGCACTAGCGCGGAGGAGTATCAGTGGGCGGACAGGCGGTACCGCGCTACAGCCAGATCGTCGCCGAATTGCGGCAGCGGATCGAGACGGGCGAACTGGCGCCGGGTGATCGTGTGCCCTCAACCCGCGAGATCACCCGGCAGTGGGGCGTCGCCATGGCGACCGCGACCAAGGTGCTCACCGAACTGCGCCGCGAGGGCATGGTCCGCGCCGTCCCAGGCGTCGGGACGGTCGTGGCGGCACCGAACCGCCCGGTGCGGCCCGCCCGACCAACTGCTGCCGCCGCACGCCCGAGCGGGCCCGCCGATGCGTCCTCGGTCCAGGCGGCGCTCACGCTCGCACGGATCGTCGGTGCCGCCGTCGCGGTCGCCGACGCAGAAGGGCTGGCCGCGGTCTCGATGCGCCGGGTGGCCGCCGAGCTCGGGGTGGCGACCATGTCGCTGTACCGGCATGTGGCCGACAAGGACGACCTGCTGACGCGGATGATGGATACGGTCATGGGGGAGCACCCGCTGCCCGCCGACCCGCCCACGGGCTGGCGCGAGGCGGTCGAGCTGGCGGCCCGGCAGCTCTGGGACCTGTTCCGCAGTCACCCGTGGCTCGCACCGGCCCTGTCGATGACCCGCCCACAGATGATCACCTCGGCACTTCCGTACAGCGAATGGATGCTTGCCACCCTGCACGCGCACGGACTCGACCTGCAGTCCGCCTTCACCGCACATCTCACGCTGCTCAATTACTCCCGTGGTATCGCCGTCAACCTGGAGGCCGAGGCCCACAGCGGCCTCGACAGCGAGAAGTGGATGGACACCCAGGAGCCCGCGCTCCTGACGGTTCTGGACACCGGCCGGTTCCCCGCGCTCTCCCGCCTCGCCACGGCCGGTTACGACTTCGACCTCGACGCCCTCTTCGAGTTCGGTCTCCAACGCCTCCTCGACGGCCTCGCCGCACTCCTCAACGAGAGTTCCGCCGGCTGAACGCAGAGCCCGAGAGGCGCCCCAGCCACAGACACCCCGCCCAGTCACAGACACCACGCCCCAGCCACAGACAGACACCAAAAGAAGCGGCTTCCACATCGGCACCGCAGGCGAAGGGGACCGGGACGCTCACGCGAAGGTGCCCCGGGACGGTCAGGTGCGAATCGAACGGGCTCACCGGGAGGATCGTTCGCCACCGTGCGGACAGCCCCCAACAGCAGTAGGGGCCCGACCCAAAGGCCGGCCCCCCACGCGCTCACCTCAGGCCGGGCTGATCAGCCCTCTTCCCACGAGACGCTGCCCACGCCGGTGGAGGCGATCCCACACCTCCTGCCCGACGAGCCGGACTGGCCAGGGCTGAGCGTCACCCAGTCCCCGTAAACGTCCGGCGCCATCCCGCACACCACCACGACCCGGAAGCCCACGACCTGCGCGGTGTCGTTACGGCACTGAGCCCACCCCTCACGCCCGTCCGGGGTGGAGGTGCTGCAGGACAGAACGTTCTGTGCGCCGACGCCCTTGGTGGTCACCTTCTGCGGCGCGGCCTGGTCCGCGTGCGCGGTGGTGGCGCCCACCATCGGCACGGCGGCTACGGCTAGCGATGCGGCGATTGCGCTGACATGCTTCAACTTTCCCCCTAGAACTTCCAGTTGGCCCGCTACCGGACCAAGTGCCAGGAGACCAGAACACCTCCTGGCGGGGCCAGTGAGCACAGGGAATGGGTGCGGTCCAGTTACACCTCCTGCACACCCGAAGGGCCAGGTTCCGGCCTGCCAGGCCACTTCAGCAGCAGAATCACGGACTGAGGGTTGGAGCCCAAACTGCGCGCCAGAGTGGCCAACTGACGCGCCAAGTCACCACGATGTGACCGGTCGACACAGCTGTCACCGCTTGGACAGCCGACCTGGGCTTCAACGGCGCAACGGTCGCACTCCTTGTCACCAGATGGTCGACCTTGTTCTCACCTGCTTCGAGTTATCACCCCAGTTGCCGTGATGCGCGTGACGTTTCCGCAGGTGCCACAGGCATGGGGACGCGGATACGCCGCCGAGGCGTGCGCGGCGGCGCTTAGCTGGTTCGCCGACGCGCTTCCCGGCGAGCCGGTGGTGCTCTGCACCCAGACCGCCAACGACCGCTCGATGCGCCTCGCGGCGAAGCTGGGGTTCACCGAGGTGCAACGGTTCGAGGCGTGGGGCGCCGAACCCGAGCATCGGCTACGCCGACAGTCCCCACCGGCGCGACGTCAAGGTCAGCCCCGGAGGGCGGGTCGCGGTCATGTGGCACGACGCGGTCCCGGATCCGGGCGAGGAGACGCGGCTGACCGCCACCTCCCCGGCGTTCACGCAGGTACTCCGCCTCCACCGCGATGACAGCAAGTCCGCCGACGGCGATGACCCGCGCTACGTGAACACGGCCACCATCCGTACCGGTCTCAAGCCGGGCCGCTACCCCGTGACGATCGTTTCCCACCACCACCGCGTGATGAAGGTCGGCTACGTGACGGTGACGGCGCGGCAGGTGCACTGACCGACGGGGCAACCCCCTTGCGGTGGAAGGGGACACGAGGCCACGGAATCCGTGACAGCCTCGCGTCATGACCCGGATCCTGACCCGCACCGACCTCCTGGAACTGCTCAACCCCCGCGACTGCATCCAGGCACTCCGGGACGGTTTCGCGACCGCCCCGCGCAGCACGGTGCCGGGCCAGCGGCTACGCACCGACCTCCCTTTCCCCGGCACCGCCACGGCCTTGCTGCCCGGGCTGCTGCCGGGCATCGACGCCTACTCGGTCAAGGTCAACGCGAAGTTTCCCGGCGCCGCCCCGGCGCTGCGGGGCGTGATCTGCCTTCACAGCGGGACAGACGGCGCCTTGCTGGCGCTGATCGACTCAGCCACTGTCACCGCCTGGCGCACCGGCCTCGCCGCGGCCCTGGCCACCGACCTGATCGCCGGGCCGGGCAGCGGCGGTGCTCACACGGTCGGCGTGATCGGCGCCGGAGCCCAGGCCGAACTGACCATCCAGGGCCTGCGCACGCTGCGTTCGTGGAACCGCCTGGTGGTCCAGGACACCGACGGGCAGCGCGCGGCCGACTTCGCCAAACGGTACGGCGGTACCGTGGCGTCCACGCCCAGGCAGGTGGCCGCCGAGGCGGATGTCGTGGTACTGGCCACCTGGTCGCGCCAACCCCTGCTCCAATTACGTGATCTGAGGTCGGGTCACCATCTGACCACACTCGGCGCCGACGAACCCGGCAAGCAGGAACTCGCCGCCGAGGTCCTCAGCCGCGCCCGGCTGATCGTCGACGACGTCGCCCTCGTCGCCACGCACGGCGCTCTCGCCAACGCCGGCCTGCCCGCCACCACGGCCGCGGCCTGCCTCGGCGAGGTGATCCGCGGCGACGCTCCCGCCCGCGACCACAGTCAGCAGATCACCGTCTACGCCCCGGTCGGCCTGCCCTGGCAAGACCTGGCCCTGAGTTGGCTGGCCTACCAGCAGGCCGAGACCACCGGATCGGGAACGACCCTCGACCTCCTGTCCTGACCCGTCACCCGCCAGCCTGAGCAAGTCCCCTGGCGGGGAGGCCACTTAAGCAGGCTCGGCCCGCTCACAGGAGCTCTGGTGGGAGGGTCATGCGCAAGGCGGCGGTGACGGTGGCGACGGCCGGGTGGTTGGCCGCGCCCGCGCGGTGGACGGTGCGAGTGCGGCGCGACATCGCCAGTCGCGTGAGGCTGAGGCCCGGTGGCGGGGCGGTGGTACCGAGGTGGGGAATGAGGGCGACGCCCTGGCCGAGGGCGACCAGGGCCAGGACGGTCGCGAAGTCGTCGACCTCGTGGCGTACGCGAGGGGTGAAGCCGGCTGCCTGGCAGGCTCGCATCGTCATGGTGCGGCAGAGCCTGCCGGGCGGGGCCGTGATCCACGGGCTGGTGGCGTGGTCGGTCAACGAGCTCGGTGTGCGGGCGGCCAGGTACATCGGTTCGGTGAACAACTCCCCTCCACTCATCCCAGGCTGAGGCTCGGCGGGGACGAAGTCGTATTCGTGCACCAACGCCAGGTCGAGTTCTTCGGCCCGTAGCGCGGCCGCTACACCGGCCGGATCGACATCGATCACTCTCGGCTCCAGCGCGGGGTGTTCGCGGGCGAGCGCGGCCAGGGCGGCCGGGATGATCGCACGGGTCGCGGACGGGTAGCTTCCGATCCGTACGGGTCCGGCCAACCCGGTGCGGACCGCTGCCAGTTCGGCGTCCGCCCGTTCCAGACGCTCAAGCACGTCCTCCGTGTGCCGGACCAGGTTCTGCCCAGCCGGGGTCAGCGCAACCCGGCGCCCTGTGCGCTTCAGCAAGGACACCCCGGCCTCGCGTTCCAACACGGACAGCTGCTGGGAGACCGCGGACGGGCTGAAGGACAGCGCCTCGGCAACGGCGGCGATGGTGCCCCGGTGCGCGAGTTCCCGGAGCAGACGCAGACGGCGAACATCAAGCATCGGCTCAGCTTACGAGCACCATCGAGAATGCGAACTGGACCTGTGCAGTACCGGTCACCATGCTCAAGGACATGGAACTGCACGGCATTTACGTACCCGTGGTGACCCCGTTCGCCCAGGACGGGACGGTCGCGCTGGACGCGTTGGAACTACTGGCCCACTCGGTTCTGGCCGAGGGCGCTGCCGGGCTCGTCGCACTGGGCACGACGGGGGAGCCGGCCGCACTCTCACCGAACGAGAAGCGACAGGTGGTGGAGGTCTGCGCCCGGGCATGCCGGGAACACGGGGCGACGCTGATCGTAGGCGCCGGGGGCAGCGACACCAGGCAGAGCGCGGCGGCACTGGATGAGCTGGCAGGGGTCGCCAATGCTGCGCTGGTCCCCGTACCGCCGTTCGTCCGGCCCTCGGCGGACGGGGTGCTCGCGCACTTCACGCACCTGACCGAGCGGAGTCCGGTACCGTTGGTGATCTACCACATCCCGCACCGGACCGGCCAGGCACTCGGAGCGGGCACCCTGCGCCGACTGTGCCGGATGCCCGGGGTGGCCGGGGCCAAGCTCGCGACAGGCTCGGTGGTGGACCAGGACACCGTCGAGCTGCTGGGCGACCTGCCGCCTGGCGTCGCCGTACTGGCCGGGGAAGACACCTTCCTCGTCCCGCTGCTCGCCCTCGGCGCGACAGGCGGCATCCTCGCCTCGGCCCACCTGGCCACCGCGCGTTTCGTCGAACTGCTCGACCACTGGGACAAGGGGAACCTGGCACACGCCCGCCCCCTCGGCCACCGGCTGGCGGAACTGGCCCAGGCGGTCTTCTCCGAGCCCAATCCCACGGTGGTCAAGGCCGTACTGGCAGCCGAAGGACGGATCCCGACACCGGCGGTCCGGCTCCCGTTGCTACCCGCGAGCGAGGCCGCAGTGGCACAGGCACTGACCTGCCTCAACGCGCTCGCCACCGGAAACCGGCACCGGCGAGACGAAGAACACCCGCACGCAAGGCGAGCCGGAAACCTGCCGACGTGACCCGATTCGAGGTGGCCGCGGTGCGCTTCCGGGCGGCGTCTTGAACGCATACACAGAAGGGGGATCCATGCAGCACCGCAGCACATCAAGTTCGCAAACGCCCTTCGACGCCTGGCGCCACGTCATCAACTCACAACGGAACCAGTGGACTTACCGGCACATCAAGGCACAGGCATCGCCAGCCGGCACGGCCCGCAGCTCCCGGGCCGGCCCCGGGGCCGCGGCCCCACGAACGCCTTCCGGATGCGCTAACAGCGCACCGGCCAGCCGCTCTGGCGGATGACGTTGTCGGCGGACATCCAGCCCGCGTTGTTCGTCCCGCCGATGCGGACGTAAAGCCACTTGTGACCGTAGGAGTTCTCGACGGAGCAGTGGAACCACAGCTTCGTGCCGGACTTGATCGCGGCCACGGAGGAACAGACCTCGTAGGGCCCCGTCAGGATGTGGTGATCGCCGGACAGATAGCCGTACGTTCCCGGCTCCGGGTCGTGGTGGCTCCAGCCGCTGCAAGTCGGCGGCGCCGAAGTGGGCTTGGTTGAAGGAGGAGCGGACGTCCTCGGCGTAGCACCGGGCTTGGCCGACGGAGAGACGGAAGAGGAAGAGGGAGAGGGAGAGGGCGAACCGGACGGATCTCCGGATCCCGTGGCCGACGAGGGGCCGGGGGAGTTCACGCCGTCGACCGTTCCGCCGCCGCTCGGCTGAGCGCCGCCTGCCGGGGAGCTGACTCCGGGCGCCGCCTGCGGCCCGCCACCGCCCGCCTCGCCGTGCTGCCCGGCCAAGGCGTACGTGACACCGCCTCCCGCGAGCACGACGAAGGCGGCCGCGCCCACGATGAGGGTACGACGTGGGCGCCGACCGCGGCCGGCGGCGGAGCCGGCACCGGGAGCGTGACTCGCGGTCGGCACGCCGTGCTGCGCAAGGGGCGGCAGGCCGGACGGTGGGTAGCCGGCGTACGGGGGCTGGGAGGTGGGTTGGTGCAACGGCGGCGCGGCACCGAATCCGGGCGGCGGCGCCGGGACGGCGGCCGGGGGAGGTGTCGGGGCAACGGCCTGTGCCGGCGTGGGGGCGGAGGCCACGGGGGCCGGCGGCGCGAGGTTCATCGTGTCGCCCGCGGCCGCCCGCCGCAGCATCTCCCGCGCCTGCTCGGCCGTGGGCCGGCTCCCCGGCTCCTTGGCCATCAGCGCCCGCAACACCGGCGTCAGCGGCCCCGCGCGCCGGGGCTCCGGCAGGGGCTCGGTGACGATCGCCGACAACGTGGACCACACGGACGTGCGGCGGAAAGGCGACGTGCCTTCCACCGCCGCGTACAGCGTCATGCCGAGCGACCAGATGTCCGACGCGGGGCCGGGCGCCATGCCCCGCGCGCGCTCCGGCGGCAGGTAGTCCAGGGAGCCGACGAGCTGACCGCTCTGGGTCAGCTTGGCCATGGCCTCGTCGCCGGAGGCATCCATGGTGGCGATGCCGAAATCGGTGAGCACGACCCGCCCACCGTGCTCCAGCAGCACGTTCCCCGGTTTGACGTCCCGGTGCAGTACGCCCACCCGGTGCGCGGCGTCGAGCGCGTCCATCAACTTGGCGCCGATCGCCGCCACCTCGTGCGGCTCCAGCGTGCCGCGCGCCGTCAGCACGTCGTCGAGCGAAGGCCCGTCGACGAGTTCCATGACGATGACCGGCAGGCCCTGCTCCTCGGTCACGTCGTGCACAGTGACAACGCCGCTGTGCCGGATACGGGCGGCGGCCTGTGCCTCCCGCTGCATCCGGGTCCGCAGATCGAGCAGTTCGGGCCCGGAGGCGTCGGTAAAGGCCCGCAGTACCTTGACGGCGACCTCACGGTTGAGCAGTTCGTCCACGGCCCGGGCGACCACGCCCATGCCGCCCCGCCCGATCGTCGCGGTCACCCGGTAACGGCCCCCCAGGGCCTTGCCTATCAGCTCTTCGCCGCTCGCCCCGGCCGTCACCGCACGCTCCGTTCCTTCACCGCTCATCGCTGTTCAACGTTCGCACCTGGCGCCCCAGGGTAAGTGGATGCCGAACCGGAGACGACCGCGGCCAACCCAGGAGACGATCTCCAGCTTCCGCGCCCGCAGTCCGAGGGAGGCCAGGATGCGGCAGCCCGCTGGCGCCGGTCAGCAGCTTGCGAACGTACCTCTGCTGGCCGACGGCGAAGACGATCGCGCCCTGCGGGCAGTCGAGCACCCGGTGCGGGGCTGAGGCCAGCTCCACCACGCGCAGGTGCGGGCCCAGACGGCCCCGGCCGCACCTACCTTCTCCACCAGAAAGCCCCGCTCGCCCCGGCCACGGCGGCATCCGGCCCGACGGCAGAGCCCGCAGCACCTACGGGTCCGCCACCTCGGCCATCCCCTCAGGCACCTGACTGGGCCCGGCGCGCACCGCTCCCGGTTCCGGACCGGGCGGACCCGCGCGCCGGCCGTCGCGCAACACGGTCCCAGGCGCTGACGCGGCGGCGGGCGAGCGTGAGGGCGGCCCGGGGAGGGCTGCCGGGGGTACGCGCAACGGTGCGACACCACCAAAGCCAGTGGTCCGGCCCGGGGCAATTGGCCGACTCCGATCGACCAGAGCGCTACACCCCCCTTTGTATAGATATTCTGTGATGTGTGATCGAGTCTGGGCGGCCACGGCTCCGCCGCCGCCATGGCCGGGGACAGCTTGTGCGCCTGTCGCCGGTGATCCTGACCGTCGTCATCGCCAGCCTGGCATACGCCACTCCTCCGGAAATGGCCTTCAGCCGCCTCCTGCCCGCAGCGCCGGCCCTCGCCGCCGCCATGTGGCCGGTCCTCCCCACCGTCCTGCTCGGGACGGCCTGCCTCCTTTTGATGATCGGCCTCAGCATCGTCTTCCCCGGCCTGGGCACGTGGTGGACGGCTTCGGGAATCATCGCGGTCACCGTGGCGGCCGCCTACGGAAGCCATGTCCGGCTCCAGCGAGAGCGGACCCTCTTTCAGGTACGGCTCGTCGCCGACGCCGCGCAGCAGGTGGTACTGAGCCCGATGCCCCGCCGCTTCGGGAGCATCGAGGTCGAGTCGCTGTACCTCGCAGCCGCGGCGGAGGCCCGTATCGGCGGGGACTTCTACGAGGCGGTCGACACGCGATACGGGGTCAGGCTGCTCATCGGTGACGTACGAGGCAAGGGCCTGCCGGCAGTGGGGGCGGCCGCGGCGATCGTCAACGCCTTCCGGGAAGCGGCCTACAGCGAGGCCGACATGGTCAGCGTCGCGCGCCGACTGGACGCCAGCAGCACCCGCTACAACGCCGCCTTTCCCCCCGAGGGACCGATGGAGCGCTTCGCCACCGCCCTCCTCGTCGAGATCCCGCACGGAGACAGACACATCGAAGTCCTCAACTGCGGACACCCCCCACCACTGCTCCTGAACCGCGGGAAACTCCGCGCCCTCGAACCCACCAACCCCTCGCCGCTGCTCAACCTCGCGGAGCTGATCGGCGATCACTACCACATCGACGCCTTCGACTTCGCCCCCGGCGACCTGCTGCTGCTCTACACCGACGGGGTCACCGAGGCCCGCGCCCGCGACGGCGGGTTCTTCCCCCTGGCGGCCTGGATGAGCCAACAACCCCCGACCCCACCCCACGAACTGCTCACGGCCCTTCACCGCGACCTCCTCCACTACAGCAGAGGCCGCCTGAACGACGACATCGCCGCCCTCGCAGTGCGCCTGCGCGACACGGAGCCCTAGCCCAGAGATAGGCCACCTTCTTCAGCCGCCACGCTCGGAGGCGGTTGAAGATATCGGGCGGGCCGGGGCAACAGGCATGAGGCGAGGACCGAGCGGGAGAAGTGGCCACGACAGCCCGCAGCCTGCCGTGCCCGGACCACGGCCCGCCCGGCACGAATGCCCGGCCGCGCCCACACCGCCGGAGCACACCAGCCCCCCGAGCAACGACTTGGTGGGCACGCCCGCACCGTTCGGCCACAGCCGAGCACCCGTACACGATGCCTGCACGCCGTGCGGGCCCACAGGACGGGCCCGTCGGGGGCGCCCATAACCTCTCTTCACGTGAATTCCCTGCCGAGAGAGGAGCCCCCGTGATCGTCGTCGAACACGAGCTGACGACCCCCTGGGAGGCGGTCTTGATGGAGCCGACCGTGGGCAACGGCACGGGTGTCGTCGTACTGGCTGGGTCGAGCGGCCGGGTGGACCGCCAACGGGCGAGGCTTCTTGCCGAGCAGGGTCTCCTCGCTCTGGCCATACGCTGGTTCGGCGGACCGGGGCAGCCGGCGGGGATCTGCGAGGTGCCCCTGGAGACGTTCGTCGCGGCCGTCGACCTGCTGAAGTCTCGTGGGGCGGAGCGCGTCGGCATCCTCGGCGTATCCAAGGGCGCCGAGGCCGCGCTGCTCACAGCGGTCCACGAGCCGCGCGTCAACGCGGTGGTGGCCCTCTCTCCGACGTCGCTGGTCTGGTGCAACGTGGGGCCGGGACTCGACGGGCGGGAGCGGCCGTACCGGTCCTCCTGGACATGGCAGGGGCAGCCGCTGCCCTTCATCCCGATGGACGGCGACTCCTGGCAGCCCGTGGAGCAAGGCGACGGTCCGGTGGCGATCCGCGGCTGGTACGAACTCAGCGAGCGGACCTTCGCCCGGCATCTGGACGCCGCCGCGATCCCGGTGGAGAAGACGTCCGCCGACGTGCTGCTCGTCGCCGGTGGCGACGACGCGATGTGGCCTTCCCTGCGGTATGCCGAGCAACTGGCCGCGCGACGCCGAGCAGCCAACGCCCCGGTCCACGTGGTGGCCCACGACGATGCCGGACACCGGCCGCGCTTCCCCGGTGAAAGCCCCGCCGCGCCCTCGAAGACCTTTCTGTACGGCGGGACAGCCCAAGGCGACGCCCTGCTCGGCGAAGCGGCCTGGGCACCCCTCCTCGGCCTGCTCCAGCGGGGGCAGACCAAGGCCAGCACCCCTTGCGCCACGGCCTCCGCCGCATCCCATACCGCAGCGACACCATCGACGAATGCCTGCCCGCCACCGGACTCACCCTGACGACATCACACCCACAAACTCAGTAACCAACAGTGTCTGCGTGGGGTTCGACCCTGCCCGACAGCGCAAGCAGTGCCGCTTGGGACGGCGAGTCCGGCTCGGCCGCGTACAGCAGCAGCGTCAGCTCATCGTCCGGCGGCGGCAGTCGCATCGCCTGGAAGTGCAGCTCCAGCGTCCCGTACTGCGGATGCCGGATGCGCTTGACTCCGTGTCCCTTCCCCTCGACCTCCTGTGACGCCCACAACCGGGCGAACTCCCCGCTGTGCTCCCGCAGTTCGCCGACCACATCGCACAGCCGCTCGCTGTCCGGGATGCGGCCGGCCTGGGCGCGCAGCACCGCGACGACCTCGCGGCGGAGCTGCGCAACCTCCGGGTGCCTGGCCTCCACGTCCGGGTGAAGGAACATCAGCCTGGCGATGTTGCGCTCCTCCGGCGACCGCTGCGCGAAGCCGCACAGCAGTTGCTCGCCCAGCCGGTTGCACGCCAACACATCCATGGCACGGCCGTAGACCAGGGCCGCGACGCCGTCCATCGCGTCGAGCACCGCCCGCAGGCCGGGCCGCACGACCTGCGGTACTTCCCGGACCGGCCGCCGCGCGGCCCCGCCACGCGCCGCCCGGTGCACCACGTTCCGCAGGTACTCGTGCTCGGGCGCGGTCAACTGCAGCCCGCGGGCGAGGGCGTCCAGCACCTCCGGTGAGACGTTCCCGCCACGGCCCTGCTCGATGCGCGTGTAGTACTCCACACTGATCCCCGCCAGCCGGGCAGCCTCCTCGCGGCGCAGCCCACGCACCCTGCGCCGTGCCCCGCCGGGCGGCAGGCCGACGCCGGCCGGGTCGAGGGCCGCCCGGCGGGCCTTCAGGAACGCGTTGATCTCCGGCTCGGCATGCATCGGACCATTCTCCGGCATGTCGGCTCCAGCCTGGCCCTGCGGGTACCAGGACCCGCCGGGTCTGGCTGGTGCGGGGTCCGGCGGGCAGGGTGGATTCCGACACCAGATACACGAAGGGCATGGGAGCAGGCATGAACCGCAGGATCCTCGGCGGCACCGGCATATCCGTCAGTGAGTACACCCTCGGCGCGATGATGCTCGGCGCGTGGGGCACCAAGGATCACGACGAGGCCGTCCGCATCGTGCACACAGCCCTCGACGCCGGCATCAACACCATCGACACCGCCGACATGTACTCCGACGGCGAGTCCGAAGTGATCGTCGGGAAGGCCCTGAAGGGCCGCCGGGACGACGTCGTCCTCGCCACCAAGTTCCACAACCCGATGGGCCCGGACGCCAACCACCGCGGCAACTCCCGGCGTTGGATCGTCCGTGCGGTCGAGGACAGCCTGCGCCGCCTTGGAACCGACTGGATTGACCTCTACCAGGTGCACCGCCCCGACCCGAACACCGACATCGACGAGACCCTGTCGGCGCTGTCCGACCTGGTGCGCTCCGGCAAGGTCCGGGCGATCGGCTCGTCGACCTTCCCCACCGGGGAGATCGTCGAGGCCCAGTGGGTCGCCGAGAAGCGCGGTCATGTCCGCTTCCGCAGCGAGCAGCCGCCGTACTCGATCCTGGCCCGCGCCATCGAACGGGACGTGCTGCCCGCCGTGCAGAAGTACGCAATGGGTGCGCTCACCTGGAGCCCTCTCGCGGGCGGCTGGCTGTCGGGCAAGTACGGAGGTCCCGACGGCGCAGTACCGAGCCAGGCCACCCGCTCACGTTTCCTGCCGCAACTGTTCGACACGAGCCTGCCCGGCAACGCCGCCAAGCTCACCGCGGTCACCGAGCTGAGGAAGGTGGCCGCCGACGCGGGCCTGACCCTGCCCGCACTCGCCACCGGATTCGTCCTCTCGCACCCCGCGATCACCTCCGTGATCATCGGCCCCCGCACCCACGACCAACTCACCTCACTGCTGGACACCGCGGGAACGGTGCTGAGCGGCGACATCCTGGACCGCATCGACGAGATCGTGCCGCCAGGCACCGACCTCAACCACGACGTCACCCACTACGACCCGCCCGCACTCAAGGACAAGGCGCTGCGCCGCCGCTGACCTGGACCGCGGAGCGCCCACAAACCGGACGCTGTCGGCTCATCCGGCCCGTTGCTCCACCCCGTCGATTCTGTGATCGGCGGGGTGGAGTGGCGTACAGGCGCTGGCTAGGAAGAAGCTGCTGTACCACTGGTCGAGCCAGGACTTCGGTAAGCGGGTTGGAGCCGCGCTGGCCGCACGGCAGGCCGACGCCACTCTCGGTGTCGGCCTGACCTGTTTCCCCGTGCCGAGTCACTGTTCCGTTCCTGGCTGGGGTCGGCGGCGCCGGCACCGCCCGCAGATGACCGACGCGTGGCTGGCGGTCCACGCCGAGACCGTCGCGGCCGCGGGCCAACCGGCGCCGGACGCGGGCTGCGCCTGGCCGGCTGCGAAACGGGCATGGTCCGTGGCGCCCGCCGTCGCGCCGCCCGCGCTGGTGCGCGCCGGGTTCGCCCCCACAGGCCGCCGCCGTGCCGAAGGAGGCGGCCCGCGTGGCGCTCGGCACACTGCCGCCCCCGGCGCCGACGAGGTCCTGCCCGAGACGGCCGAGCGCGCCGACGGCAGCCGGGAGCCGCTGGCGTCCTGGCTGAGGGTGCGGGACCGGTCGCCCGTTTGACCCACGCGCTGCGCACCGACCGGCGATCAGGGCCAGCAGGGACGTGGCCAGGTGCTCCAAGTAGGCACGCAGGCATAGGACTTCGGCAGCGGCGAGGATGGTGAGGCGGTCACTGGCTGGACTCCCTCTTGGGCAAGCGGGCCGGTTGCCGGGTGAGGCAACCGCGGTTCAAAAAGCGCAGGACCGCGGTTCAGGAGCAGGACCATCTCGATGCGGCGTGCTTGTGCCGCAAGCCTGAGCCGTCACACCGTTCCAACGATCAATTGCCGCTGTTCGCCGCGGCCGTTCGCTGCGGTCGTTCCTGACCCCGCACTCGGTCGCGGTGCCGATGGCAGCGGCCCCCGGTCGGCCCGGCGGTGCCGGTGCTTCGTATGCTCGCGGTGCGGGGAACCGGAAGCTGACCACCTTCGGAGGCGAACGACCATGTCGGAACAGCGTGTTGTCCTGGTGACGGGCGGGGGAACGGGAATCGGGGCAGCCACCGCCCGGCTGCTGCGCACGGCCGGGCACCACGTCGTGATCTCCGGGCGGCGGCCCGAGCCACTGCGCCGAGTGGCCGAGGAGACCGGAGCGCTGGCCCACCCTTCCGACGCCGCCGACCCCGAGGCCGTGCGCGAGCTCGTCGAGACGACGGTGACGGCCTACGGGAGACTCGACGGTGTGGTGCTCAACGCCGGAATCGGGCGGGGCGGCGCGGTCGGCGACACCACGGTCGAGGACTGGGAAGAGCTGATACGGACCAACCTCACCGGCCCGTTCCTGCTGCTGCGTGCCGCGCTGCCGCATCTGCTGGCGGCCCGCGGCGCGGTGGTCGCGGTCGCCTCGGTCGCCGCGCTCCGCAACAGCGCCGGCAACGCCGCCTATGCGACGTCCAAGGCGGCATTGCTCCACCTCTGCCGCTCCCTCGCCGTCGACTACGGGCCGCAGGGGCTGCGGGCCAACGCGGTGTGCCCGGGCTGGGTGCGTACGGAGATGGCCGACCAGCGGATGGCGCGGTTCGCGGCGGAGGCGGGGCTGGCCGGCGGTGCCGAGGCGGCATACGAGGAGGCGAACCGGCTGACTCCCGCCAGGCGGCCGGGCGATCCGCAGGAGGTCGCCGAGGCGATCGACTGGCTGCTGTCGCCCGCCGCGTCCTACGTCAACGGGGCCGCCCTCACCGTCGACGGCGGGGTGACCCAGGTCGGC
The DNA here is from genome assembly GCF_050471125.1 of Streptomyces sp. RGM 3693. Classification (NCBI taxonomy): domain Bacteria; kingdom Bacillati; phylum Actinomycetota; class Actinomycetes; order Kitasatosporales; family Streptomycetaceae; genus Streptomyces; species Streptomyces sp. RGM 3693. The sequence goes on along the minus strand of NZ_JBMPPQ010000003.1, from coordinate 159,211 downwards.
GTCGGCGGAGCCGCCTTCGACTACCGGATCGAGGCGCGCACCCCGCACCTGTAACCGACTACCTGGCTCTGCTCACGTCGAAGAGCAGCGTTTCGAGAGCAGTTCGGGAGGCAGCGCCCGCGCCGGATGTGCTACTCGTCATCGCCATGCTCGACGATGACGAACTGCGCATCGCTGACGCCCGCTTCGGGCGCATCACGCTTACCCGCACTCTCACCGAACCGCGCACTGGGACAGACCCTGCTCCGGTGACGAAGCGGAAGACCACCGCCCTCGCTCCCATCTGCCCCCAGAGACACGAACAGCCACGGGCCGCGGCCGTCGACATCTGATCCCTGAACGGCCGCACCAACGCCGGCGGTCGGCCGCGGACGGAGCCCCCTCCGGCGTCCTCTGAGATCTCAGATTGCTTTACAGAGATCTCATGAGATCTACTGGCACCAGACCGCTACCGCACGGCCAAAGATCTCTGTACGTGGCCAGCAAGGACTTGAGCAATGACGATCTTCGAACCGATCACGGGCCGCTACGTCGCGGTCAACGGTGCACGTACCTACTTCGACGAGGCTGGGGAAGGCATCCCGATCGTGTGTATTCACCCGGGGGCCACCGACTCTCGGGTCTACAGGCACCTTCTGCCGTTGCTCGCTGAACGCGGATATCGCGCGATCGCCCCCGATCTTCCCGGGCACTGCCGTTCCTACCCAGCGCAGTGGCAGCCGGGGACTTCTATCCACGACCACGCCGAGTTCGTGCACGCGTTCGTGCGCACGGTGCTGCCTGGAATCTCGCCGTTTGTACTCGGCGCCTCTGTCGGGGGCCTGACGGCACTGGATCTTGCCGCTCACCATGGAGACAGCTATCGAGGGGTCGTCGCGATGCAAGCGGCGTCGTGGACACCGCTGTCGGCCGAGGCTGCTGCGTTGCTGGCAGGTCGGACGAGCCCGCCCGATGCCGGCTGGACGGATCACCTTGAGTATGCGGCGGTGGCCTCGGCGAGCAAGAAGCTGACATCCGGGCAGGAAGTCGAGCTTCGGTGGCTTCAGCGCAGCACTGCCCAGCAGGCTGGGCAGTTCGACGGTCAGGCGTGGGCTTCCCACGATCTGCGCGGCCGGCTCGGCGATGTGCGGTGCCCGGTCCTGCTCGTGCAGGGCACCGACGATTTCTTCGTGCAGGATCAGTTGGTCGATGACACGGTCGCGGAAATGGGCTCGGTGGCACAGTTGCTGCGGGTGCCTGACATCGGGCACTATCCGCCGCTTGAGAATCCGGAGTGGGTTGCGCAGATCGCAGACACTTTTGTGATGCAGACGACGACGGCGGCCTGATCGCCTGTCCTGGGCCCCTTACGTTTCGCCACCCTCAGGCCGACGGATTCGACTGCGCACCCGCGACGTCTACTGAGGAAAATGCCGACGGAGAGGGCCGAGCAAGACAGAAGAGCGGCGGCAACAGGCCGCTGCGCCAGGGGGCGCGGGGCCGTTGGCGAGTAGGGATTTCCTCACCCTGCCTCCCGACCGCTAGGACCCAAGATCTTCTCACTGGGATATCAAATTCTTAGGATGGGTACGTGAAGTATCTGCCCGCCATTCTCAGCGCAGACCACGCCAGCCTGAACGCCACCGAACGTGCGTACCTTGCGATCAAGCGGCGGATCATCGAACTGGAGCTGGAGCCAGGCGCCCATGTCACCAAGTCGGACCTGACACACCTGGCCGGGGCCGGCGCGATGCCGGTGAGGGAAGCCCTGACTCGGCTGCAGCGCGACGGGCTGGTCCAGGCACTGCCACGCTCGGGATACCGCATCCTGCCTGTGACCCTGAAGGGGGCACGGGAGCTCTGCGCGTTCCGGCAACTGCTGGAAACCGAAGCCGCCGGCCTCACAGCCAAGCTCGGCTGCCCGGCCGACGATCTCGCCCGAATGGAAGAACTCCTCGAAGTCACCTACGAGTTGGGCAACGCAGAGAGCATCGACGCCTTCCTGCGCGCCAACCTGGAGTTCGACACGATCATCGCCAACAGGTGCGGCAATGACATGCTGGCGCAGTCGATCACCCGGGTCTTCGACGAGCTGGAACGCATCCTGCGGATCACCCTGAAGTCGCTGCCCTTCTCTGCGTCGGCCGCACATGAGCGACACGCGATTCTGGATGCCATCCGTGAGCGCGATCCTGCTGCGGCCCGCACGGCCATGGAGGCCCGAGCACGGGCCTCGCAAGAGCAGATCACCGACACGCTCATGTCCAGTTCATCGATCACCGAGGCCAGCATCCGGGTCTCTTGAACCCCAGGAAAAGCCCCAGGCGTGGCCGGCCGAGCGGAGCCGGCGGGTGGGCTCATCGAGCGGCGTTCAGCGGCACAGGGTGCGCAGGGTGGTGAGGCAGTCCGCGGCCCGGCGCTGCGGGTCGGTGTCGGTACTGGCCCAGGCGATCCGGGCGTCCGGCCGGATCAGGACGGCGGTGACGTCCCGCCAGATCGCGTGCGCCGCCTCGGTGTTGACGGTTCCTGCCCGCTGCTCCAGGCCATCGGTGAGGCACGGTGTCCGCGTCCCGCCGAGGTCGAGCAACAGTGGTCGGCCGTGGTGCATCAACGGGTGGGCGGTGGGTGCGTCGGCCGTGTCCAGGGCGAGGCCGGCCAGTCGGGTGCCGTGCAGCGGGTGCGCGCCGGGTGTGGTGTCGGCGGGGAGCGGGTCGTCGAAGCCGGCGATCCGGCGGGCCCACTGGCGGTTGGTCTGCGGTTCGGCGAGCGCGGCGGACCAGACCTCGCGCAGGGCGATCTGCTCCGGGCTCGCCGCGGCGAACAGGGCGAGCTGCGCGCGGGTGTTGTCGATGACGGCGCGGGCGGCCGGCCGGCGCTCGGTGTCGTAGCTGTCGAGCAGTCCGTCGGGCGCCCGGCCCTGGAGGGTGGCGGCCAGCTTCCAGCCCAGGTTGGTGGCGTCCTGGATGCCGAGGTTCATGCCCTGCCCACCGGCCGGGAAGAACATGTGCGCCGCGTCCCCGGCCATCAGCACCCGTCCGGCCCGGTACCGCGCGGCCTGGCGGGTGGCGTTGCCGTAGCGCGACAGCCACCGGGGGTTGCGGATGCCGAGGTCCCGTCCCAGCAGCGTGCGGGTCTGCTCGCGCACCTCCTCCAGGGTCAGCGGTTCGCCGGTCCCGCGGTGCATGGTGGCCGTGGAGAGCCCCGCCAGCCGGTGGACGCCGTCGCCGATCGGGGCCGCCAGGAACGAACCGGCCGGCCCGGTGGCGGCGAGCGGCGCGGTGGGCGGATCGTCGAGTTCTACGTCGGCGAGCCACCCGGTCAGCGTGGTGTCCTGGCCGGGGAAGTCGATGCCGGCCGCCTGTCGTACCGCGCTGCGGGTGCCGTCGCAGCCCACCACCCAGCGGGCCCGCCCCGTCCGGTGGGTGCCGCCGGCCCGGATCACCACCTCGACGGCGTCCGGCCCCTGGGTGAGCGAGACGACCTCCTCCCCGCGCAGCACCCGGGCGCCCACGGCGACCGCGTGCTCCTCCAGGAGTTGCTCGGTGACGGACTGACCGAGCGCCAGCATGAAGGGGTAGACCGCCCCGACGGTGGAGAAGTCCAGCCGGGTGGTCGCCGCCCCGAAGTGGCCGGTCGGCACCGGGGTGCCGCGTTCGATGAACCGCTGCGCGAGGCCGCGGGTGGCGAAGGTGTCCAGCGTGCCGGCCTGCATGCCGACCGCGCGCGACCGTCCGTCCGGTGCCGCCCGGCGTTCCACGACGGCCACCTCCACCCCCTGCAGGCGCAACTCCGCGGCGAGCCAGAGCCCCACCGGGCCGGCCCCGGCGATGAGCACGTCGAGCATGACAACCACTTCCCCTCGCTCTTGTCCAATGGACAAGAGTGAGCATGTCTTAGAATTGTCCATTGGACAACAGGGGCGCGGAAGCCGACCGGGAAGGCGCATCGGATGGGTACGACACAGGGCGAGATCGTCGCCGCCACGCTGACGGTCCTCGACGAGCACGGACTGGACGGGGTGACCATGCGCGCCGTCGCGGCCCGGCTCGGCGTGCAGCACAACACCGTCCGCTGGCACGCCTCCACCAAAAGCCGCCTACTCGAACTGGCCTCCGACGAACTTCTCGCACACTGCCTCGACGAGCCGCTGCCCGAGGCGTTCCCCGACCGGTTCAAGGAACTGAGCCGCCGCTGTCGCGCGGCGCTCCTCTCCCACCGCGACGCCGCCAGAATGGTCGCGGGCGTCTTCGCCGCCGAGCCCCGCACGCTGCGCTACGCCGACACCGTGATCGCCACCCTGCTGGCGGCCGGCCACTCGCCGCGCACGGCCGCGTGGACCCACTGGTCGATCTTCTACCTGACCCTGGGCCTCACCCAGGAACAGCAGGCCGCCCAGGAGAGCGCACCGGCACTCCGGCCGGAACAGGTCCCGGCCGGCACCTACCCGGCCCTGGCCGCCGTCCTGCCCCACGTCGGCCCGGACAACTTCGACCAGCGCTTCGAATTCGCCCTCGAATTGATCATCGCCGGCCTTCCCCGGGTCGAGGAGCCAGTCGGCTAGAAGTTCACCGAAGATCAGTGGTTCTGGCTCTGCGTCACGCGGCGTGGAGCCAGACTGCTGGTGTGCAGGGACAGCGGGATGGGGAACTGGTCGGGCTGGACGTGTGGGAGACCTGCCGGGAGCTGATCCCGGTGGGGAGCGTGTTCGCGTTCCTGGCCGAGCACCGGGAGACGCTGTTCCCGGGGCCGATGTTCGCGGACATGCACCCGTCGACGAACGGGCGGCCGAGCATGCCGGGCAGCAGGTAAGCCAGCCGGCTTTCTCCAGCTCCTGCCACCGGCACGCTTCACCCCGGGCACCGGGTCCGGTCATCATCGCGTCACAACCATGGGGAACATCGAGGTACTTGGTGTGCAGGGTCTGGACGTCGGGGTTCTCCTTCCACTGATAGGCGCCGTTCCCCACTCCGTTGACGCGACAGACGATGACGACGTCGGTGATGTAGAGGTCCTGCTCCGACTGGAAGCCGTGTTCGCCGTCGTTGTTCCAGGTTCCAGACCTGGATGGCGGGTTGGGCACCACACGCGGCGGAGGCGCCCGTGACGCGTACGCCGCTGTCGGCGAGGGCACTGCCTGTGGCCAGCCAGGCTGTGAGCACGGTGGCCGCCGCAACCGTGAGGAGCTTCAACTTGGACGATGCCGTTGCGTGTTCCCCGCTTCCCGCTTCCCGCTTCCCGTTTCAAGCGCCGTCGGATGAGACGGATGCCGACGCACTGTGTGGCAGCGGGGAGTTCGGGCATCGCGCGGCTTCGCCATGCCTCGACAAGCGGAGCTGACGGTGGCCTCCTCCGGGGCGGGGCGGCGTCAGGACGACCGCAGGCCCCGTGGGTCAAGCCCGGCGGGACAGCCTCGGAGGGGAAGCTGCGATGGCCGGATCGTCACCGACCAGCGCACCGCTCGACGATTCGACGCCTGACGGGTTCGCAGTGTTCGCTTCCCCGGGCATCAGACGGCCGCCGGCTGCACGCGCAGCGTTACGCAGCCTCGGCGAGGATCCGCTCCACTGCCGGGGAGCGGGGCCGGAAGACGTCGAGGAGGCCGATGGTGCGCAAGGCGGGGGCGAGTTCCCGCATCTGCGTGACGAGGGCTGCGTACTCGGGAGTGCCCTCGGTGAGGTCATCCAGTCGTAGGGCGTTGGCGACGAATGCGGCCACCGAACCCTTGCGGACGGTCAGCCCGTTGATCGCGGTCGAGTCGATGCCCTCGGGCAGGACATCTTCCGGGCGCACGGCGGGCTGGTGCTGGTGTGAAGGCGAATGCGACATGACTGTCCTTTGTGTGTTTGCACGTTGACGTGCGTTGGCGTGCTGGAGCATTTGCGTGCTTGATGTACGTGCTTTCTGCACGCAATTTACGGTAGCAGGACTCCGTGCTTTTTGCACGTATCATCGAGGGGTGAGCAAAACGACACGTGATAGCACGTCCGCCGCCCGCGTGGCTGCAGCCATCGGGGCATTGACCCTGCGGGCCACCCGTGCCGGGCTCTACGGCCGGTTGACCTCCGAGGTGGAGGGCGTGGACGCCACGACCTACCCGGTGTTGTCCGGGCTCGCTCGCGTGGGGCCCGTCACCGCCACCAAGCTCGCCGAGGCGATCGGGATGGACCGCACCGTCACCACCCGCTACGCGACCAGGCTGCAGGAGGCCGGGCTGGTCGCCCGTCGTCCCGACCCCGCTGACGCCCGCGCGACCAGGCTGGTCCTCACCGTTGAGGGGGAGCGGGCGGTCACGGCGTTGCGCGGGGCGATGGAGTCCTTCGTGGCGGAGGAGATGGCGACGTGGCCGTCGGGTGAGGCCGCCGCCTTCGCCATGCGCCTGGAGTGCCTGACGCAGTCGCTCGCTCAGGGCGAGGCGGACCGTTCGCGCTGATGCGGGTCACTGTGGGTTCTCCTCTCCATTGAGTGGCTTTGTTCACGAGAACCGGTTCTGGCGCAGCTTCCGTGCAGCGGACACTCTGAGTGACGACTGAGCGTCGTGGAGCGGCTCCCGAAGTCGCCCGAAATTGAGCCGTGGTCTGGGCGGATGGGCTGAAAGTCCAGGCCGTGGAAGAGGTAGTGCTCCGGCTGAAGGAGCTGTTGTTCCCGTCGATCGCGGACGTCGCGGTGCTGTCGGTGGACGTGAATATCGAGATAGTGCGCGTTGACGCGCAGTGCACAACGGTCGGTGCCGCCTGCCCGGTGTGCAGGGCTTGGTCGACCCGGGTTCACAGCTCCTACCTGCGGTTTCCCGCTGACGTACCGAGTGCCGGACGACGTGTCGTACTCCGGTTACGGGTTCGGCGGTTTCGGTGCCGGAACGCGGCGTGCACGCGCCGGACCTTCGTGGAGCAGATATCTGGTCTGACCCGCAGGTATGGCCAGCGCACCGAGCGGTTGCGTTCGACCCTGGCCGCAGTGGGTCTTGCCCTGGCAGGCCGGGCCGGCGCTCGGCTGGTCGCGGTGCTCGGAGTGTCCGTCAGCCGGAGCACGGTCTTGCGCCTGGTCGACGCGTTGCCCGAGCCGGAAGTTCCCGCACCGCGGGTGGTCGGCGTCGACGAGTACGCCACCCGCAAGGGCCGCCACTACGGCACGGTTTTGGTGGACGTCGAAACCCGCCGTCCAATCGATCTACTCCCGGACAGGGAAGCGTCCAGCCTGGCCGCGTGGCTCGCTCAGCGGCCCGGAGTCGAGGTCGTCTGCCGGGACCGCGCACCGTTCTTCGCCGAGGGCGCCGCGGCGGGAGCGCCGCAGGCGGTGCAGGTCGCGGACAGGTGGCACCTCTGGCACAACCTGAGCGAGGCTGCTGAACGGAGCGTCGCCCAGCACCGCGGCTGCCTGCGGGTCCTGACACCCACAGCACCTCAACCCGAACCCGAGGCCGTTCCGGCAGCGGACCCGTCCGGTTCGCCTTGGCCACGAGGTCACCGGTTCGCCGACCGGACCCGGGCCCGGCACGCCGCCGTCCACGCCCTGCTGAAAGCAGGACACAGCCAACGCTCAGTCCAGCGGCAGCTCGAAATGACCTGGCGCACCGTCAAACAGTTCGCCGACGCCGCGACGCCGGAGGAACTGTTTACCGGGCAGTGGCAGAACCGGCCCTCCATCCTCGACGAGTTCAAGCCCTACCTGGACGACCGCTGGAACAAGGGCTGCACCAACGCATGGAAGCTCTGGGAAGAGGTCGTGCCGCTCGGCTACAAGGGCAGCTACCAGCGCGTTCGCGCCTATCTGCACGACAAGCGGACCTCACCGCGGCCGGTGACCGCCCGGCCGCCCTCGCCCCGAACCGTGGCGGGATGGATCCTCCGGCACCCGGACACCCTCTCCGAATCCGAGCAGCTCCAGCTCAAGGCCGTCCAGGCGCACTGCCCTGAACTCGACGCTCTGACCCGCCACGTCCGTTCCTTCGCGGCCATGCTCACCGGCCGCCACGGCGAGCGCCTGCCGGACTGGCTCGACGCTGTCCGACAGGACGACCTGCCCAGCCTCCACACCCTCGCCGCCGGCATCGACCGCGACCGCGACGCCGTCATCGCCGGCCTCACCCTGCCCTGGAACTCGGGCGTCGTCGAAGGCCACGTCAACCGGATCAAGATGCTCAAGCGCCAGATGTTCGGCCGCGCGGGCTTCCAACTCCTCCGCAAACGAGTCCTGCTGTCATGACGCAGCGGGGGCCGCATCACACGAGCCCAAAGAGCCGAGGGCTGGTCGTGGCGCCTGACTCCCTCGGCTCTCCTCAACCGCCGATCCGCGTCTATGCGGTGGTCTTCTTCAGGCAGGTCTTGAGGTCGGCCCGGGCCGGGGCTACCGCGTCCTGAGCGGAGCGGGCACTGGTCCTGCTCTGCTGGGCCTTCGCCTTGAGGGTGTCGTAGTCCTCCTTGGCCGTCGTAGCCTTCCTGGCCGCTGCCGCGTCCTTCCCAACCGTGTCAACCAGTGCCTGGACTCGGGCAACTTCAAAGGGGTGCCCGCCCGAAGTGTCCTTGAGGAACTGCTTCCCGGCAGCGGTGGCCTTGTCCGCCTCGTCGGCCACCACCGCAGCGTCGCCCCTGTCCACCCCGTCAGCGGCAGCGTCGGCCGCCTTGATGACCACGTTTCGGGACTTCAGCTGCTGGGCGTTTGAGTTGCCTGGCGCGAGGAGGCGGTCCATGGCGTACGAGAGGGCGTACAGGTGCTCGTCCGTCTGGTTGAGCGTCTGCCTGTCCCGTGCCGATTGGGAGAGTGCGTCCTGCGCCGCGTCGGCATCCTTGTCCGCCGCGGATGCCTTGTCCTCGGCGTCCATGTACGCGAGCTGTTCCTTCGCACAGGCCGGTGCTTCCGCCGCGTGCACAGTGGCGGCGACCGGAGCCGTAAGCAGCAGGACTGCTGCAAGGGTGGTGGTACCCCGGGCAAGCGAACGCAACATCATGAAAACTCCAGACACGGGCCTAGGCCGTACAGCCCCCGACACAGCGAGGTGCGGAGGCACGGGCAGTACCTCCCGATAACCAGACATAAACGCCCGCAGTTACGGCTGATCACGGCCAGGCACCCAGCCGCCATCGCATCCTGGTGTCGTTACGGAACGTGATCACGTCACACAAGTTGAGCCAGAACCGGTTCTCGTGAACAAAGCAATCCGATTGACCGCCAATGCAGGACAAGCCCTTGTCCCAACTACTTGACTGCACCTCACTCTCGCATCCCCCATGCAAGTGAAATCATGAATTTCCTCTTGATCAATAACCATATGCCCCTCCGTGGTCCGTCTGAATAGGAGACAGCGGCACACCGAAAAAGCCAGCCGGCGCTGTTGAGGAGCAATTCGTGGCACAGGAACGGTTCCATCCGGCGGAAGAGCCGATCGCGGTCGTCGGTGTGGCCTGTCGGCTTCCTGGTGGCGTGTTCCGGCTGGACGACTTGGCGGAGCTCCTGACGGCCGGGCGGGACGTGATCACCACGGTTCCGCCGGATCGCTTCACTGCGGACGACTTCCTCGACGGCAGCCGTCGCCGGCCGGGCCGGACGTACACCGTGGCAGGTGGCTTCCTAGACGACATCGCGGGCTTTGACTGCCGGTATTTCTCCTGGATCTCCCCGCGGGAAGCCTCGCGCATGGATCCGCAGCATCGGCTGCTGCTGGAACTCGCCGTGGAAGCATTCGACGACGCGGCCATGGACGAAGCCCGCCTCGCCGGAGCGGACGGCAGCGTCTTCATCGGCTGTTCCAGCCGGGACTTCGCCAGCTTGCAGGCATTCCGCCCGGAGATGGGCAACGCCTACTCGGTCTCCGGCATGGCGGCGGGCAACGCCGCCAATCGGATCTCCCACCTGTTGGACTGGCGCGGGCAGAGCGTAACGGTCGACACCGCCTGTTCTTCCGCCCTGACTGCCGTGCACCAGGCGTGCGAGCACCTGCGGGCCGGCAGATCGGGACTCGCCCTCGCTGGCGGCATCAACATCCTGCTCGACCCGCAGGTCTTCAACGGGTTCTGCAACGCCTCGATGCTCTCTCCGACGGGACGGTGCCATGCCTTCTCGGCGGAGGCCGATGGCTATGTGCGTGCCGAAGGCGGCGGCCTGCTGCTGTTGAAACCCCTGGCGGCGGCCCTCACGGACAACGACCGCGTGCATGCCGTGATTGTGGCTAGCGGCACCAACAACGACGGCCGCACGGCCGGTCTGGCTCTGCCGAGTGCCGAGGCCCAACAGGCATTGCTGGAGCAGGTGTACGGGAACGCCGGGATCTCCCCGGACCAGCTCGTCTACTTGGAAGCCCACGGAACCGGCACGGCGGTGGGCGACCCCATCGAGTGCGCGGCCATCGGTGAGGCACTGTCCCGGTACCGGACGGTCGGACCGCTGCCAGTGGGATCGGTCAAGTCCAACATCGGGCACATGGAGGCGGCTTCCGGTGTCGCAGGTTTGCTCAAGGCGGTGCTGGCGCTACGTGACCGGACCGCTCCAGCTACCCTGCACGCTCTGCCGCTCAATCCCACGATCGACTTCGACGGACTCGGCCTGAGGCCGACAGTTGAGCCCGAACCGCTGCCGGTCACAGGGCAGTCCGTCGTGGGTGTCAACTCCTTCGGTTTCGGCGGTGCCAACGCCCATGTCGTGCTCGCGCCGGCAGCAGCACCCGCAGGCCAGTCTGCTCCCAGAACCGCGGTCATCGGCCCGCTACCCGTCGTGGTCTCGGCACGTACCGCCGAGGCGCTGTCCGAAGCATGCGTCCGCATGGCAGACCGGCTCGACGACTGCGGGGTCGAGGAGTTCTACGACGTCGCTCATACCTCTGCTCGGCGCCGCACCCTCCACCCACGCCGCACGGTAGCGGTGGCAGCGACTACGGCCGAGGCCGCGCAGGCCCTGCGCGGTGCCGCACGTGGTGAGCGCCCAGCGCCCGGTCTGGCTACCGCTGAGGCCGTCGCGGACGGCAAGGTGGCGTTCGCGTTCGCTGGCAACGGTTCGCAGTGGGCGGGAATGGGAGCCGACCTACTGAGCGCGGAGCCGGTGTTCAGGGACGCTGTGGAGGAAGCGGACGCCGCCCTGCTCGAACACCTCGGCTGGTCCGTCATGGCGGAGATGGCCGCCGGCGAGGGAAGCTCCCGCATCCGCGCCACGGAAGTGGCCCAGCCCCTGCTCTTCGCCTTCCAGGTCGGGCTGGTGGAACTGCTCGCCGCCCGAGGGGTACACCCCTCGGCGGTCACCGGGCACAGTGTCGGCGAGATCGCCGCCGCTTACACCGCGGGCGCCCTATCCCTGGAAGCCGCGGCACAAGTGGTGGCCTGCCGCAGCCGCGCCCAGGCGCCCACCGCAGGACAGGGCACGATGGCGGCAGTCGGCCTCTGTGAAGAGGACACCCTCAAGGAACTCTTCCGGTACGGAAGCCGCCTGGAGCTTGCCGGCGTCAACAGCCATACCGACACCACCGTCGCGGGAGACGCCGCCGTACTCGCCGTCCTGGGCGAGGAACTCAGCGCCCGCGGTGTCTTCTTCCGCCGCCTGGACCTGAACTACGCCTTCCACAGCCAGGCCATGGACGTCATCGAGGAGCCGTTGCGTGCGTCCCTGGCCGGGCTGCGCTCCGAGAATTTCCGCCTGCCCTTCGCCTCCACCGTCACCGGCGCCCTGCTGGAGGACGACGAGCAACTGGACGCGGCCTACTGGTGGCACAACGTGCGCCGCCCGGTGCTCTTCGGCTCCGCCGCGGACACCCTGCTGGACCTGGGGTGCGACGTGCTGGTCGAGGTGGGTCCGCACGCAGTCCTTGGCCCCTATCTCCGACGTCTTGCACTGCGTCGCCACGACCGTGCCGTGGCCGTCGTACGCACATGCACCCGCCGTGGCGACGGGGCAGCAGCGGTCCGTACGGCAGTGGCCCACACGCTGGCCGCCGGAGCCAACTACAACGCCCACGCTCTCTTCCCCCGCCAGGGACGTGTCGTCAGCCTCCCTGCCTATCCGTGGCAACGGGAGCGGCACTGGAACGGCACACCGAAGTGGTGCAGCTCGATCCCCAGCGACGGCCCCGTGGATCGTCCGCTGCTCGGCCAGCGCGCCGCGGTGGCCGCTCCGACCTGGCACGGCTTGCTGTCATCGGCCCGCATGCCCTGGCTGGATGACCACCGTGTGGGCACCAACACCGCGCTACCGGCCACCGCCTATCTGGAGGCGGCATTCGAGGCCGGCGCCGAGGCCCTGGAGACAGCCGTGCTGGAGACCACGGACCTGCTGATCACGACAGCCTGTGTGCTGCCCGGCGAGGACAGCACGGACGATGTGCTCCTGCAGACCTCCCTGGAACCGCAGACCGGTGCGGTGACCGTGGCGAGCCGGACCGGGCGGACGGGTGCCTGGCAGTCCCACGTCCGCGGCCGCGTACGGCGTCTGCACCGCCCCACGCCCCAGCGCGTCGCCCTCGCCGACATCACGACACGACTCAAGCCAAGGGCGGCGGACGACCACTACGCCGACCTGTCCCGGTCCGGGCTCCCGTACGGGCCCGCGTTCCAGGTGCTCACCCACCTGTGGACAGGGGAGAGGGAAGCCTTGTCCGCCTACCGACTCCAGGCAGACGCCACCGACTACTTGGCCCACCCTGCCCTGCTGGACGGCGCGCTGCAGACCGGAGCAGCGCTCCTGACCGCACCGGACCGCGGCCAGGCGTACCTGCCTATCGGCATCGAGGCTGCCCGGTTGTGGCGACGACCAAGCGAGAAGGGCTTCCTCCACGCGACCGCCCGCACGATCGGTGACCGGGAGGCCGTGTGGGACGTACGGGTGCTGGACAACGACGGCGAAGTGAGCCTGGAGCTGGCTGGCTGTCGACTACGCCGCTTCGCCCACACGGACAGCAGACCATTGACCCACTCTCAGGTCGCCCTGCGTGCCGCCCCTCACCTCGACGAGCCCGCGGCACCGGTCCACCTGCCGGCACCCCGCGATCTGTTGTTGGCCACGCGGGATGAACGGGTACGGCTCACCGCCGCCGCAGACGACCGGTACCCGCAATTCGCGGAGCTGAACTGGCGTGTCCTGGGCCACTACGCTGCTCAAGCCTTCGCCGAACTCCTGCCCCAACATGCCGAGTTCGGCACGGAAGAACTGACGGCCGCAGGAGTGCGTCCTGCATACGCCCCATTGGTCTCACTGCTGGTCCGGGCCGCCCGTGACATCGGTCTGCTCGCCGCGCCGGCCGATGCCGGACGCTGGCGGTTCACCGGCACACGCCCCGACCCCGATGAGCAGGTCCGCGCCCAACTGCGGGAGCTGCCTGACTGGGCGGCGACGTGCGCGGCGTTCAACCTGTGCCGGCCCCGCCTGGCCGACGTCCTGCGCGGTGCCGCCGATCCGCACGAGTTGTTGTTCGGAAACGCCGATCAGCACCTGATGGCTCAGCTGTCCAGCGACGCGCCCCATCTGAGGCTGCACAACCTGTATCTGCGTGGCGTGATCGCCAAGATCGTCGAGTACTGGCCCGCGGGTCGCCCGCTGCGGGTGCTCGAACTCGGTGCCGGAACCGGTGGCCTGAGCGGGGCGGTCCTTCCTGAACTGCCGCCCGACCGCACGCACTACGTGTTCACCGACAGCAGTTCGGCCGTGTTCGCACGTGCCGAATCCCGCTTCGCCGACTACGACTTCGTCGAGTACCAGACCTTCGACCTCAACCATGACCTTGCCGAACAAGGCTATGCGGAGGGCGGTTTCGACTTGGTGCTCGCCGCGAATGCACTGCATAAGGCCAGCGATGTCCGGCGCGCCGCCGAGCGGGTGGCTGGTCTGCTTGCCGACGGCGGACTGCTGCTCGCGCTGGAGAGCCTCGATGCCGACCTACTGGGCTCGTTGTTCGGAGTCCTCGACGAGTATTGGACCTGCGAGGATACGCGCCGTGGTCACACACCCCTGTTGTCGCGCGAGGACTGGACGAACTCTCTGGCGGGCGCCGGATTCGCCAATGTAGGGCACACCGGCGTTGCACCGGACCCGCTCCGGACGGACACCACGCTCATGGTGGCGCGTCGTGGCGTTCGGCCGGAATCAGCGACCAGCGCCCCTGCCGTGTCGCGCACAGGCGGCTGGAGCGTCATCACAGAGCCCTCCGCGTGGCAGTTGGGCGAAGCATTGGCGGACCGGCTGGACACGCCACTGGGCGCCCTCCAAGAAACCGCGCAACTGCCCTCGGCAAACCCCGATGTTCCACCCCGCCTGGTCGTACTCCTGGATGCGAGCCTTTCCGCTGTCGACCCAGACGCACCCGCGAAGGTGGAGGAACTGACGGTCACCCGGGCCATGTCCCTGCGTGCCCTCGCCGCCCGACTCGCGCCAGTTCAAGGCGAGTTGTGGCTGGTGACACCCCCCACCGGGCTCTTTCCTACTCCAGAAAGCCCGCTGTCTGCCGCGGATGCACCGATGTGGGGACTTGGGCGGGTACTGGCCACCGAGTTCCCGGCCGTACAGGTCCACAAGGTCTCGTTGGAGCGCACCGCCGATGTCGACCGCGACGTCGACCGTCTCGTTCGTGAACTCCTCAGCGCCGAAGCCGCCCCCGAGATCATTCTCACGGCCGAAGGACGCTTCCGGCCGCGCATCGGCGACGCGGGGATCCCGGCACGCCACCCCTCCGCGGGCACCGGCTACCGGCTGAAGCTGCGCGACCCCGGGCTCGCGCACCAGTTGAGATGGGTCCACGACCCCGCGCGCCAGGCGACGGAGGGCGAGCTGGTGATCGAGGTGAAGTCCGCCGCGCTCAACTACCGTGACATCATGATCGCCACGGGGCTGGTCCCGGACGAGGACGCCCCCGCCTGCGGCGGACCCCGCCTCGGCCTGGAATGCGCCGGCATCGTGACGGCGATCGGCCCCGACGTGACGGATTTCGCCCCCGGCGACCGTGTCTACGCCTCCGGCCACGGTTGCCTCGCCTCCCACGTCGTCGTCCGCTCCGACCAGGTAGGGCGCATGCCCGACGGCATGCGCTTCACCGAGGCCGCCACCCTGCCCGCCGTCTTCCTCACCGTGCAGTACGCACTGGAAGTAAAGGCCGGGCTGCGGCAGGGAGAGACCGTTCTGGTCCACGGCGGCGCGGGAGGCGTCGGGCTCGCCGCGATCCAGTACGCACAGGAACTGGGTGCCAGGGTCATCGCCACCGCCGGCACGCCCGCCAAGCGGGAACTGTTGCGCAGCCTCGGCGTCGACGCTGTACTCGACTCCCGCCACCCGGGCTTCGCCGAGGCCGTACGGGAGGTGACCGGCGGGCAGAGAGTGGACGTGGTCCTCAACTCCCTGGCCGGGGAGAACATCGCCCGCGGACTCGAATGCCTGCGCCCCGGCGGGCGCTTCGTCGAACTCGGCAAGCGCGACCTATACGCCAACTCGCCGCTGCTGCTCGGCCCGTTCCGCAACAACATCGCCTACTTCGGCGTAGACATCAGCAGCCTGCCCCAGCAGGACCCCGAGACGGCCGCCGCCCAGTTCACGGAGCTGACACGGCGGGTCACTGACGGGCGCTACCGCGCTCTGCCCCACCAGGTGTACGCCGCCGACCAGGTCCAGGAGGCGTTCCAGAGCCTCCGGCACTCCAAGCACTTCGGCAAGGTCGTCATCGACTTCACGCAGGCACCTCCAGTGACGCCCGCCAAAGCTCATCTGGACCTCGATCCCGCCGCCAGCTACCTGGTGACGGGCGGCTTCTCGGGCCTGGGCGCCGCCATTGCCGAGTGCCTCGTCGAGGCGGGAGCACGCCACCTGGTGCTCGTGGGCCGACGAGGCGCTGCCACTCCGGAGGGCTCCGCCCTGCTCGAACGGCTCACGGCAGGCGGAGTCGCCGTATACGCCCACGCCGCGGACGTCGCCGACCCCGAGGCCGTCACCCACATCCTGGCGCAGGCGGAGGAGACCGGACACCCGGTGCGGGGCGTCGTCCACGCGGCCATGCACATGGACGATGCCCCGCTCGCGGAGACGACCCCTGAGCGCTTCGCCGCGGTCGTACACCCCAAGGCCACCGGCGCCCTCGTCCTGGACCGTGCCACGCGCGCACGCGAGCTCGACTTCTTCGTGCTGTGCTCGTCCGTGTCGGCGCTGATCGGCAACCTGAACCAGGGCCCGTACTGCGCCTCGAACGCGATGGAAGAGGCCGTCGCCCGCGACCGGAGCCACGCAGGACTGCCCGGCCTGGCCGTGGCCTGGGGCGGAATCAGCGGCACCGGTTACGCGGAGCGTGCCGGATTGCTCGACCATCTTGAACGCTTCGGCGTAGGAAGTCTCGATTCGAAGGAAGCGTGGGAAGCGCTGCACGAACTGTTCGGCATGGCAGGAACAGTGCTCGTCGGCCGGTTCGACTGGCAGCGCCTCAGTCAGCTCTTCCCTGCCTTCAGTGCCGGGTTCCTGCGAGGGACGGACGCAACCGGGACCGCGGCGGGCACGGAGAGCCCTGAGGACGTACGGGTCCGGCTGGAGACCCTGCCCCTCGAGAACGCAATCGACGCGGTCGGCGAGATCCTTGTCGAAATCGCCGCGAAGGTCCTGCAGAAGTCACGCGACCAGATCGACTGCACCAGCCCTCTTGCCGGGATCGGTCTGGACTCCCTGATGGTCGTCGAGCTATCCGTCCTGGTCCGCAAGCGCCTCGGCTGTGACATGACCGTTCTCGAACTCTCCTCGGTGGGCTGCCTCGACGACCTGGCCCGCCGCGTACTGCCGCTCGTCCGGGAGGAACGATGACCACAACACGCCACACCGCGAACGCGACGCCGGCCGCGTCGACCTGTGACCTGTCGGCCCTTCCTTGGTGGCGCCCCTGCCTCGTCCAGGCCGTGGGCTTGGACAAACACACCAGCCCCGCCCTCTCCTCCTTCGCACGGGAACTGCTCGCCGCCTTCGAGGAGCACGGGCACACGGTGGTGACTCAGTCCCACGGCGACGTCGACCTCCTCCTGGTGCCCGCCCGTATCCCCGACGGCCCTGCCCCACTGCGCGAGCGTCTGCCCGAACAGACGCCACCGGTGGCGGTCACGGCCTGCCAGGCCAACGGCCTGCACGTCGGCTCCCGGCAGGTGGTCGTCCTAGCTGCGGTTCCGGAGCGGCTGAGCGAACTGCCGCATCGGGAGGTCGTGGAGATCGCGCGCACCGCCATGGCCCGTATGGCATCGCCCAAGGTCCTGTTCGTGACCCGCGGTGAGCGCTCGGGCGAGGTCCTCGAGGCCACTTTGTGCACCTTGGAGGGCGGCCACCCCACGGAAACCGACCGTGTCACCGACCGGATGCGGGACCGACTGGTGGCGGCGGCCTGCGCCCGCGAAGTTGGTGACGCCTACGAAGTGATCGCCGACGCCGTTCCGGCGCGGGCGTGGGAGGAGAGCCCCGCCCCGACACAACTGGCCCGGGCCGGCCGCATCATGGGCGAACTCGGTCTGCTACCGCCGCCGGTGGACATCCAACGCTACGTGTCGCCCGAACTGGCCAGGCTGTACGAGACGTACATGGGCTGGAAGCGGATGAGCGAGGGCATGCTCTTCGTCGTCGACCCCGGGCTCAACGCTCTGGTGGTGAGCGCTTCCGGTAGCTGGGACGTCGACAAGCGCGACCTCAGGCGGGAACACGTCACCATCGTGGCACTCGACCCTCCGGACAGCCCCCTGCGTGTTCTCGCCCCGGAGGGGCAGCGCCCCTTGGGGCCCTCGGTGGAGGCATGGGAGGTCCGTGGCTTCCTGCACTCCGTCCCCAGGGTCCGGGTCGGCCGAACAGCACAGGGCATCTGGCAGCCATGCCCGGACGGCGAGCGCGAGGTGCCACTGATCCGGGCCGGTCTGCACGCCCACGTCGGTGTCGTCAGCGCCGACGACACGCACATCGAGACCGTACCGCCGGACCGGCAGACATATCCCTTCGGCTTCGGCTGCGGCAGCGACCTGACGGCCCAGGTGGCCGCCGACACCGTACGCCGCTCGCGAGCCGTCCACCATCCGGGCGACCGGCGTTGCTACGTGCGCTGGCCGATGCTCTACCACGGAGAGATGGCCGTGGAACTGTGGAAGCCCGGCCTGCCGGCCGAACCTCTCAGCGGGCTCCTCGACGTCTTCTCCGGATCCGTTGACTTCCGCGTCGACCACATTGACCAACCCACCTGACGACGCCAACCCATGCCTCGACCAGCCGGACCACCCATGCCCCTCGCGCTTGTGACCGGCCCTACGGCGGGCATCGGCCGCGCCTTCGCTGAGCGGCTTGCCCGCGACGGCCACGATCTCGTCCTCGTCTCACGCTCACCCGACACCCTCGAGAAGACTGCAGGCGAGCTGCGCACCGCACATCAGATTCACGTGGAAACCCTTCCGGCTGACCTCTCCACTGTGTCTGGTTGCCATCTCGTCGAAGACCGCCTCATCACCGGGCAGCCCGTGGACCTGCTGGTGAACAACGCGGGCACGTCCCTGCCCAGACCGTTTCTCCACAACGGCGTCGACGCAGAGGAGCACCTTCTCGACCTCAACGTGCGGGCCGTCCTGCGCCTGACCCACGCCGCCCTTCCCGGCATGCTCGCACGGCGTTACGGGAGGATTGTGAACGTCTCATCGTTCACAGCACTCGGCCCAGGCGGACTGTCGACTGCCTATCCGGCATCCAAGGCATGGGCCCTGTCGTTCACCGAGGCGCTTGCTCGCTCCGCCCAACTGCGCAGCGGGCGTGTGCACATGATGGCTGTCCTGCCAGGATTCACCCGAACCGAACTCTTCGACCGCTCGGGCTTCGACATCGCGCACCTTCCCCGCTGGATCTGGCTGACCAGTGAGCAGGTGGTCGCCAAGGCCCTGCGCGATCTGGAACGTAGACGCGTCGTCAGCATCCCGAGCCTGCGCTACAAAGCGGCGTCCTGGGCTCTTCGCTATCTGCCCCGCCCTCTCCTGCGCCCCACGTCATGGGACTTCTCGGCCCCGAACGGATTCTGGGGTCCACCCTCACCTGAAAGGGAGTACGACGCAGCGGTGTAACGGGGAGGCGTATATCGGGGCGTGCCGGTGTGCGTGGAAGGCGTCGCTGACTTCGTCGGCGAGGTGCTCGACGTTCCCGCATGCGTCGTCGAGCTGGCGAAGGGCGGCGAGCATCCGGTGCCTAAAGGGCCCCTCCACGGCGGCGCCTTGCCGTAGTTGGTGTTGTCCGGAGGATCTCGCGGAGGCGGGCGGCGTACTGGTCGACCAGGCGGGATCGGCCGGCATCCGGCGGCCCGTGGGCGGAGCCGCCCAGATGCTGCAGCATGGCCCACTGTGGGCCTGCTGCCTGCTGCCCGCTGCCCGCTGTGGTCCGCCCGCCCGTGTGTCGCCGCCACGCGGCCTGTCGAACGGTCGGGGTTGTCGCGGCACTCCGGCTCGCGTCCGCGTCTCCCCGCCTTCGTGTTGGCGAAGACGGGGAGAGCCACCGGAGAGGTGTGCGCACAGGTCATCCTGACCGCCTTCGACGCATTCCGCATCTTCGCGTGCTTGACCTGTGCTCCGAATGGCCGGAGCAATAGTCAAGAGTTGTGGATGAGTTCCTTGCTCGTGATTCCTGTCCAGACCTGGCGGGCCAGGGCGGCGTGGGGGTCCTCCGCGCCGTCGACGACGAGGTCGCAGTCGTTGCGTACGGGTTCGATGTGTCGCTCGTGAGCGTCACGTCGGTGGTTGAGGTAGTTCCGCAGGAGGACGTCGAGGGGGAAGCCGTCGCGCAGACACTTGCGCTGGATCTTTCGCGCCAGTCGGAGGTCTGCGGGCAGGTCGACGAAGACGTCGAAGCGGGGGTGCGGCGTCTGCGGATCGGCGTGGCGCGCGAACAAACCGTCGACGACAACTACAGGCGCATGATCGCTGGCGCTCCCGACCCGGCCGTCTCCTGGCTGAACTGGGTGATCCGGCTATGTGACGAGTCCTGCCTCACGGGCACCGTTCAGGCGACAGGCAGCCCCTCCGGCCACGGCCCCATCGCCGAGATCGCCTGGGTGGTGGGGACTCCATGGCAGGGCAGAGGCATCGCCACCGAAGCAGCCCGGGGACTCGTCGCCTGACTCGGCCAGCAGCCGGTGCACACCGTCATCGCGCACATCCACCCCGAACATCGGGCATCCGCCGCCGTCGCCACTGCCGCCGCGCTCACACCCACCGACGAACGGCACGAAGGCGAGATCTGATGGCACCGGAGCATCAGGACGTGTCCGATGGATCTTGCCCGTGCGCGAATTCTCCCTGAACGGGTAGCAGCGGGTCAGCGCCCCACCCCTCCCGCGGACGGGCGGCAAATGCAGCCGGTCAGCACCTGACGGCAGCCCGCTGCCGCTTCGGCGTCTCGCCGGCGGGCGCCTTGTCGTGAGGTGGTCAGGCTGCGGTCCGGGATATGGCCTGTTCGAGAACCTGGTGCATGACGTGGGGGTGCCGGCCCTCGGCCGGGGCCCACAGGGCACGTGCTCTTTCGCCGTCCAGTTGAATGAAGGCGGCCAACAGCAGTGTGTGTGGCCGACGTTGGAAGAGTAGCTGGCCGTGCAGTCCGAGGGTGGGGTCGGCAGAGAGGAGCAGGACGTCCGGGGTGCTGTGCCGCACCGGCCAGCCGAGCACGAACCCTTGACCCTGGGCCGGGCCGAGCTGCAGGCCGAGTGCGGTCCAGCCCTTCGTGAGGGCCTGCCGCGTGTCAGAGGGTGCGTCTTCCAGGACCGTGCGCGCCCATTGCTCGGCGGTGCGGTCCTGAGCCGGGTCGAGGTCGGGGACCAGGGCGTTCTCGTAGTCGATCCAGGCAAGTGTGCTGAGTGCGTGCGCGTCGGGCGGCACCGGGACATGGCACACCCGCTCCGGAGCCCCCGGATGTGACGTGGAATCAACCACGACTACTCCTCATGTGTGATGTTGGGCTGTCGAACGTTGCAGGTGGCGGCGCTCAAATTATCCCGGTGGCCGCCGAGGTCGCGGGCAGGAGCAGGGCACCGAGCGCGCCCGCAGCGCCGTAGATCCGAAGCCTGCGCCGATCATCACGCCGGCGGCTGTGCAGCGCCGTGGTGGGGCCGGGGAGCGGCGGTCAGCAGCTCTCGTCCTGGGCGGCGCTGCTGGGACGTTGCGCCGACAGAACGAGACCTGGACCTGCAGGCCCAGACCGGTCGGGCCAGGGGAGCGGTCACAGGCTGTCCCAGGGCCCAAACGGAGTTCCGCACCCGGGAGGTGACATCATGTTGAGCTGGGGTCGCGTCCCGCACCGAGGTTTTCCCAGGTCCGGCGGGCGGGCAGATCGTGCTCGACTACGGCCGGGGGCCGGCCATACGGCGTACCGGGAGTTCGTACGGAACGAGGCCACAGCGCTCTGGGGTGCCACTTGGGCGTGAGCTTTTCGGCCGGCGGGGAGAGGCGGGTAAAGGTGGCGACCAGGACGAGTCCGGGCGGCGGGACGGACGGGCCGCCGCTGCCGCCACCGGGTGCCGGCCGATCTGCCCGGCGGTCCCCGGGCCGGGCGTGGCTCGGGGGGTTGACGTGGCTCATGGTGGCCCTGATATCGGCAGCGGCCTGCTACGTCGCGTTCGCCGTGGTGCTGCCCACCGACGCCAAGCTGTACCGGGACTACGCGACGGCCAAGCACTGTCCTGCCCACGCGCCGGAGGAGGGATGGGAGAACTGCCTGCGTACGGTCCGGTTCACCGTCGAGCGCACGAGGGTCGACCACGGCGTGCGGAACTCCACCTTCGAGGCGACCTTGTCCGGCGCGCCTTTCTGGAGCAGGATCGTGCGGTTCCGCGGTGAGGAACCGCTGCTGGCGCACCTCCGGTCGGGAGACCAGGTCAGCGGTACGGTCTGGCGCGGCGACGTCGTGGCGGTCGGTAAGGGGGGCCTGCGGCAGGCCACCTCCCGCGAGCCCAGCTACGACCCGCAGTTGACCGCCGCCCTCGGCACATTCACCGGTCTCCTGGCGGCCCAGGGGCTCGGGTTCGGTGCCGTGCGACTGGTCGGGCGCCGCGGCCACGAGCCCTTCACCTGGCTCCCGTATGGCCGGGCGTTGTTCTCCGTCATGGCGCTCCCCTGCGCGGCCGTGGGGGTCCCGGGCTGGTGGCTCGGCTTTCCCTGGTGGGTGATTCCCGTCGTCGCCGTACCGGTCGCGGCGCTGTCGGCCCGGTGGCTCTACCGGTTGTGGCGCCCTCACCGCCAGCCCACGACGGTGGAGCCGTCGAACCAGGGCGGCGGTCCGTTCCGTTACGAGACCGGACTCTTCTGACGGACTGGGCCCTGGGCCGATCGGGGATGGCAGGGGCATCCGGCGCAGGAACGTGAACGCGCACGGCGACCGCCCCGCATCCTCACGGTGGCCGTCGCCGCGTGGTCGCTGTCACGTGGTTGCCCAGTTGAGTCCGAGTTCGGCGAGCGCGGCGAGTTTGTCGGTGACGCACAGCCTGCACAGCCCGAACACCGCGCGCCGGGCGCCGGCTGGTTGGCCGTCCTCGAGTTCGACGATGCGGTGTGCTGCTTCTGGCCCCGGTGCCCGGGCGGGCTTCTGCCCGGTGCCGACGGGCAGGTGGCGCACGCCCTTCTGACCGGTCATCACGACCTGCTCGGCGATCCGGCCCGCTGGCAGCCGGCCGAGGTACGCCCCGGCCGGGGTTGCCGTACCTGTTGCTCGCGGCTTGTTCGCGGCGCCGGCGGTGTGCTGGTCGTGGTGCGCCTGGCGGCCGCCCGGCCCCGGCGCCAGCTCGACTGGCCGCCGTGGTTCGCTTGCCCGGGCTGCTGGAGCGACAAGCCCGGCCGGCCCGCGACCGCCAGACCTCGCACCACTGTGGTCGGCAGTCGCCGCTGCGTCTGCTACTGGGCCAGTCCCTGGCACAGGGTGACGATGTCTGGGCGTACCTGGCCTTCCGCCGCTCGGCACAGTGGCCCCAGCTCCCGCCCTGTCACCGGTGCTGGAGACGGTGCCGCCGGTGTCGACGAGGGCTGAGGAGTCGGCACTGCGGCGACTGGCCGTCGCCGAACGGGGTGCCGCCGGGGCGCGGTTGTCGACGGTTGGGCCGTTGGCCGCCGAGGGCTCACCCTTACCTTCGCCGGTGCCGGTGCCGACGGCCGGGCCGCGGGCCGCCGAGCCGGCCCGGGCCGTCGGTGCCGGTGCTCGCTCGTCGAGGGCGCGCCCCCACGGGTCGACCCCGGGGCCGCTGTCAGCAACTCCCGGCCTGGCCCCGGGGACTGCGACCAGGACGGCGACGGAGGAGGCGAGGTCGGGCCGGGGGCTGCGACCCGCCGACCGTTCGTCGGCGGCCGAGGTTCCACCGCCACGCATTCGCACAGCACCACCAGCGCCTCGGCCCCGACCAGCCACCACATGCCGTGATCGGTGATCACGGACTGACAACGGGGTGTGGCTCACCACGTCACCGTCAGGGCCTCCAACCGGGCCTGGGCGGGCCGGGCGCGGCCGGGGCGCGGCTGGTTCGGCGCCCGCACGGAACGCCA
Organism: Streptomyces sp. RGM 3693; assembly: GCF_050471125.1. Classification (NCBI taxonomy): domain Bacteria; kingdom Bacillati; phylum Actinomycetota; class Actinomycetes; order Kitasatosporales; family Streptomycetaceae; genus Streptomyces; species Streptomyces sp. RGM 3693. Next base: position 135,776 of record NZ_JBMPPQ010000003.1, on the reverse strand, counting down.
TCAGCCGGCCTCCCCGCGGGTCGGCTGCGTGCTGCCCGCTGGGCTGTCGGCCAACTGCCGCCCGCCTGCACCGAGTCGATCCGGTGGGCGCACCGCCGGCCCCCGCCTACCGCGCCAGGACCGCCGTGAGCGCCCGGTGCAGGGCCCGGGCCGGATCGGCCGGCGCTTCGGCGGTCCGCCAGGCGACGACGCCGTCCGGCCGGACCAGGCTGGCGCCCGACGGTCCGATCCCGTAACGGGTGAGGAACTTGCCGGCCGAGTCGGTCAGTTGCTCGCCGATGACGTGGGGCCGCACGGTCGTACCGAGGCGCGCTGCGACCTCGGCGGCGACGCCGGACCAGAATCCGCCCTCGGCACCGCACAGCAGCACGAAGTCACGCCCGAAGAGGTGCACCGTGGACGTCGTGCCGCCGCCGTGGTGCAACCACACGTGCGGTGCGCGGAATCCCGGTCGGCCGCTCGGCCGGTACGGATCCTCGGAGTCGGCGGGGTCGTGGTCCTCGATGAGCACCGCGGACGAGCGGTAGTGGAAGCCGAGCGTCACGGGGAGCGTGCCCTGTTGGTCGGTGGCCGGCTCGGGTTCGGTGTCCTTGCCGGCCGGTGCGGCCCCGCGGCCGGCGAGCAGCTGCAGCGCTGCGGCGACGACCCTTTCGGCCATCGGGCGGCGCTCGGCGTCGTAGGAGTCGAGCAGCCCCGCCCCGGCCGACGAGTCGAGCACCGCGGCGAGCTTCCAGGACAGGTCGTAGGCGTCGCCGATGGCGGTGTTGCCCCCCAATCCGCCGCTCGGAGGGGTCACCTTCGCGGCGTCCCCGGCCAGCAGCACCCGCCCCACCCGGAACCGGTCCGCCACGGTGGCCGCCATTTCCCACGGCTGCACGGCCTTGATCTCCGGTCGGAGGTCCGGCAACTCGGTGACCCGGCGGACCAGTTCGGTACAGCGCTCGGTGGTGAAGTCCGCCGGTGACGGACCATCGGCGGGGTCGTAGGCGACGCTGTAGAGGTGTCGGCCGGCGGTGTGGTCGAGGGTGAGAAAGATGCCGCTGGCCCCGTCGCCGTGGAGCACGTGCAGGGTCGGTTCCCGGTCGGCCAGGTCACCGAGGTCGGCGTCGAAGATGATGCTGATGTTGTGGCCCAGGCTGCCCGGGCCGTGCCGGTCGACGCCGAGTGCGCCGCGCACGCCGCTGCGGTTGCCGTCGGCGGCCACGAGATAGTCCGCCCGCACCCGGCTCGGTCGCTCACCGCAGCGCCCGCGGAGCACGGCGGTCACGCCGTCGTCGTCCTGGTCGAAGGAGACCAACTCGGTGTCGAAGCGCAGTGCGGCACCGAGCTCCTCGGCGCGCCGGCGCAGCAGCGGCTCCAGCACGTCCTGGCCGGCCGTGCCCAACGCGGCCGGGGAAAGGGCGTCGAGGTCCGCGGGGTCGGCCTCCGAGCGCTCCTCGTGCAAGGTCGGCCCCCGCAGACCGGCTGCGATCCTGACCCGGAACGTGGGTTGGCCCGGCGTGTGCGTCGGAACGTCGTCGGCGATCCCGCCGAACCCCAGGAGCTCCATCGTCCGTTGGTTTTGCCCCACCGCCCGGGGGAACAGCGAGGTCCCGGAGCGCCGCTCGACCAACAGCACGTCGACTCCGCGCCCCGCCAGGAACATCGCGCTCGCCAGGCCGGCCAGTCCGGCCCCCACGACCAGTACGGACGTCCGCTCCGCCACGGCCCTTCCCCCTTGCGCGATGCCCGCTTGTGCGCGGGACGGATTCCTGTCAACTGCCCTCCACTCTAGGGGCGTTGTCGAAGAATGTGCGGTCCGTGCGGGAGTCGGAAGGGGAGGGTGGGCGTCCACCAGTCGGGGAGGCGGTGGGGGGTGAACTACCGTGCGCGTGCGGTGCGGTTCGGGGATCAGTGCGCGGTGGCTCGTGCGGCCGTCGCGGTGCGCGCGACGGCCTCGCGGACCGTCTCCAGTGCCGCGGCGCGGTCCTGCTCGGTCAGGTGGGCCGGTCCGTAGGTGATCACGGGGTCGAGGACCTGGTAGCCGACGAACTCCAGCATGCCGCGGTGGATGTGGAACAGGAAGTCGTCCATCGCGCCGAGGGCGCCGCCTGCCTGGAAGGACTCGCTGGGGCCGCCGGTGGTGAGCAGCAGCATCGCCTGCTTCCCGGCGAGCGCGGCGTCACCGAAGAGTCCGTAGTCCCCGCCGAAGACTCCGCCCATCACGAAGACCCGGTCCACCCATCCCTTGAGGATGGCGGGCAGTGAGAACCACCAGAGCGGGAACGACAGCACGAGCAGATCGGCGGCGAGCAGCCGGTCGAGGTGATCCCGGACGGTCGCGTCGAGTGTCCCGTCCTTGATCGCGCGCTGCTGCTCGGCCTGCGGCTTGAAGTGGCCGTCCACCGGCGCGAATTCCTCGCGGCCGAGGACCGGGGCCCAGGCGTCGGAGTAGAGGTCGAGCACGTCGACCCGGTATCCGGCGTCGCGCAGGGCCCGGGTCGCGGTGGTCATCTGGGCGGTGCTGAACGAACGGGCCTCGGGGTGGGCGTGCACGATCAGGGCGGTGGGCGCAGCAGCGAAGGTCGACATGACCTCATCATATCGACGTATCGCGATGCGTCAATCGGATAGTGATGTCGATCGCCCCGGTCAGACGCTGGCGTCGATCGCCCGCGCCACCTGGGTCAGTCGCGCCTCGTTGCGCCGGTAGTGGGTCCACTTGCCCACCCGGGTGGGCAGCACGAGCCCCGCCCGTTCGAGCGTGCTCATGTAGCTGGAGACGGTGGACTATGCGAGTCCCGCCTTCGCCTGGATGCGGGTGACGCACACCCCGACCGCCTGGCGGTCCGCGATTGAGTGGCTGACGGCGGGCACCGGTCAATGCGGGCTATGGCAGTTCGGGTCGGTACGGCGTGGTGGCCAGCGCCAGTGCGCGGTCCGGCCCAGGTCGCGCTGGCGAAGGCCACCGCAGCCGTGGCCGCCTTGCTGCGGACCGCTGGTTGCGGGCCGAATCGTCCGCCATGTCAGGGCACGGTGAGGACGATCTTGCCGCGCGCGTGGCCGGTGGCGCTGACGTCATGAGCTGTGGCGGCCTCCTTCAGCGGGAACACGGCGTGCAGCGGGACGGTGAGGCGGCCGTGGTCGGCGAGGTCGGCCGCCAGCGGTAGTCCTGCCCAGCCCGGCGACTCTCCAGCTTCGGAGCGGAGGTACCGCACTCCGTGCCGGTCGGCGTCGAAGTCTGCGATGGTCACCACGCGGTGCGGGTCGCCGGCGATGGCCACCAGTTCGGCAAGAGAGCCCTTACCGGCCGCGTCTAGAACCACATCGACACCGTGCGGAGCCAGTGGGGCAAGGCGATCGGCCAGCCCCGCCCCGTAGGTGACCGGTACGACGCCGAGCTGGTCGAGGAAGCCGTGGTTGCCTTCGCTCGCGGTGCCGATCACGGTGAGGCCGCGGGCCTGGGCGAGTTGCGCGGTGATGGTGCCGACGCCTCCGGAGGCGCCCTCGATCAGCAACGTCATGCCGTCGGAGGCTCCCAGGGCCTCCAGTACGCGCGTGGCTGTGTCGATGTTGCCGGCGGCGCCGCCCGCTTCTTCGAAGGACCACGAGCGCGGCTTGGGTGCCCATGCCTCCAGCACGGCGTACTGGGCCGCGGCGCCTCCCTGATCCACGAAGGGGACGAGGCCGAAGACCGCATCGCCCGCGGCGGTGCCGGTCACCCCCTCTCCCACCTCGTCGACGATTCCCGCGGCATCCATGCCGGGTATGTGGGGGAAGTCCACGGTGGCGATGTCCCGCAGCATCCCTGAGCGCAGGTACCAGTCAGCAGGGGTGACGCCGGTGGCACGCACCGTGATGCGGACCTGACCTGGCCCGGCGTGTGGCTCTTCGGCCTCCTCGACGCTAAGGACCTCGGAACCGCCATAGCGGTGGTACTGCACAGCAAACACGGACAACCTCCGTACACATGCACGTCGTTCAGCAAGAGAACTCGCAGCCGCTCACCTCTGCGGCAGAGAGGTGACCGCGGGGCACCGCGGCACCAAGTCACGCTAACCCGCTAAACGGTCGACCCCTTCCGTTTGTGATTAAGTGGGAGACATGCCTGGCCAACTGTCTCGGAACGCGCCCCCCTCCACCTCCGGCCCGCCCGCACCAGGGCAGAGAGCCGACGCCCGGCACAACCGCGCCCGGCTCCTCCAGGCCGCCCGCGAGGCGTACGCCCTCAACGGCACCGACGTATCTTCCAGCGCAATCGCCCGCAGAGCGGGCGTGGGTGCCGCCACCCTCTACCGGCACTTCCCGACACGCGGCTCGCTGATCGCCGCTGCGTTCTCCGAACAACTCAGCCAGTGCGTCGCAGCCCTCGACGAGGCCCTTCAGGACGACGATCCCTGGCGCGGACTTCGCAACGTCCTCACCAAGGTGTGCATGATGCAGGCCCAGGACCGCGGGTTCAGCGCCGCGTTCCTCGCCCAATTTCCCGACGCGCCCGACGCCCATCGTGAGCGTGCCCGCGCCGAGGCATGCCTCGCCCAGCTGGTACAGCGTGCGAAGGACACCGGACAGCTGCGCAAGGACTTCGACCCCAGCGACGTCACCCTCCTACTCCTGGCCAACAACGGCGTCGTTCGAGAGTCCCCGGCGGCCTCCATGGCCGCATCCCGCCGCCTGCTCGCCTACTTCCTCCAGTCCTGCCTGCCGACGGACGGCACCCCCCTGCCCCAGCCCGCGCCACTCCGCCTTGACGACCTCTACAAGCCACCGCATCGAACGGAGTGACCGCCAGCGTCCGCCAGGGGGCACGCGCCCTGACGTGCATGTTCCTCAGACTCCACCACCGGCACTGCCGCCATGTCTGCTCGACATCTCGGAGCCTCATGATCACCAACCGCCTCCGAAGACCGTCGACAAACGCTGTTCCTAGAAATCAACGAAGCCACACCTGGCCTTCATTACGGCCCAGCCCTCGGCGAGTCACATACAGGTTCCCTCCTGGGGATGTGAAGCCGGACTGGCCGGCGGAGAGTCTGGGCTGGTTCGATGACAACGACCGTCTCGTCGGCGCGGGACTGGTGCTTTTCCGGCCCTCACCGAAGCTCAAGCGGTACCTCGCATATCTGCCTGAAGAGCCGGTCATTGACTGGGCTGCACCAGATCTTGAGCGGTGGCTGGAGCCGATGCTCGCCTATCTCAAGGCCCAGGGAGCGTTCTCGGTGAAGAGGGGCCGCCCGTCGTCGCCCGCCGCTGGAGTGCGGAGGCGGTCAAGGCCGCGATCGCCGACCCGCAGGCCAGGCGGCTGCGGGAAGCCGAGGCCACCGCGCACGAACCGCGGGCTTTCGACATCGCTGACCGGCTTCGGCGGACGGGCTGGCAGCAGACCGAGCCCGGCAGCGAGGACGGGTTCGCCGTCAGCCAGCCGCGCTATGTCTTCCAAGTCCCTTTCACCGGACGATCGCTGGAAGATGTCCAGCGCAGCCTGAACCAACAGTGGCGCCGCAACATCAACCAGGCAGAGAAAGCAGGTGTCAAGGTCATCCTCGGCGGCTTCAACGACCTGCCCGCCTTCTACGACATCTACGTCGAGACCGCCGAACGCGACCGGTTCATCCCACGCCCGCTGACCTACTTCCAGCGCATGTGGACCGCGCTGACGGCCCAGGACCCCAACCGCATGCGCCTCTACCTCGCCCACCACGAGGGCGAAGCGCTCGCGGCGGCGACGATGCTGACTGTCGGTGAGCACGTCTGGTACTCCTACGGCGCCTCCCCCAACCGAAAGCGCGAGGTCCAGCCGAACAACGCCATCCAGTGGCGGATGATGTCTGACGCCCACGAGCTCGGCGCGAGCCTCTACGACTTCCGAGGCATCACCGACACCCTGGACGAGAGCAACCACCTGCTGGGCGTGCTCCGGTTCAAAGTCGGCACCGGCGGCCAGGCCGTGGAATACCTCGGCGAGTGGGACTTCCCCCTCAACAAGGAGGCTTTTTCAACCTCAGGTTGTGGCGTGGTGGAGGACGAGGATGGCTTTCACGATGTCGGTGATGCGGTTGGTGCTGCAGCGGAGTTTGCGGAGCAGGCGCCAGCCTTTCAGGACGGCCATGGCCTGCTCGCCGACGCAGCGGATCTTGGCGTGGGTGGTGTTGTGCCGGCGCTTCCACTGCTTGAGTCGACGGCCCCGGAACGGGACCCGGAGCGGGTGGCCGGCTCTCTGGTAGGCATTGTCCGCCCAGTACTTCACCTCTGCTTGGGCGAGCGCGTCGATGATCCCGTGAGTCCGTGCGGCGGTGAGGTCGTGGGTGGAGCCGGGCAGTGCCGCAGACGCCCACAGCAGTCGGCCGAGCGGGTCGGCCAGCACCTGGACGTTCATGCCGTGGCGCTTGTGCTTCCCGGAGTAGTACGGCCGGTCGGCGGCGATCCGGTCGATCGGCAGCAGCGTGCCGTCCAGGATTACGAACGCCTTCGTCCGGGCCGACGTCATCGCTTTGGCCAGGGATGGGGCGCTGTCGGCCAGGACGTCAAGCGTCTCGCGTATGTAGCGGTACACGGTGGCGATGCTGATGCGGAACCCGGCGGCGAGCTGGGCGTAGGTGTCACCGCACCGCAGGTGGGCCAGGGCCAGCAGGGCCTGGCGCCCGGCGGGCAAGCGCCGCCACCGCGTCCCGATGGAGCGCTGCCGGGCCCGCAGTTGCCCGGTGAGGTACCGCAGGGTGCGGCTGGACAGATCGATCGACGACGGGTAGACAAGCACGCGAAGCTCCTGGCAGCACGGGCGATCTTGGTCGTGGACCCGTCTACCAGGAGCTTCCTCACGTTGTACAGCAGCCCAGCTGGACTGCAGGCACATCAGGTTGGAAAACCCTCATTAGCCTCACCTGCGGAGATGCCCCGTGTTCTCCTGTCCTGCCGCATGCGACCTTGAGGAAGAACTCCTGGAGTTGGTGACGATGGTGATCGTTGCTTGTGGTGGTGACCGTTCTTGCGCGTTGCGCCCGTATGACCGAGCTCGATGTGTCTTGGTCTACCTGCGAAAGCACGACACTCTCGAACAACTCGCGGCCGGCTTCGGGATCGGTGTGGCCACAGCCTGGCGCTACGTGCACGATACGATCGGGTACCTCGCCGCATTCGCGCCCACGTTGACCGAGGCGCTCACCAGCCACCAAGCCACGGCTACCTACTGCTGGACGGCACCGTCGCCGAGACCGACCGCGTCACCGCCGACGGACACTTCTCCGGCAAGGTCCGTCGTGAAGGTGTGAACCTCCAGGTCGTCACCACGGACGAGGGGAAGCTGCTGTGGCTCTCCCCGGCGGTGTCCACGACATCAGGGCCGCCCGCGAGCACGACATCGTCACCACTTGTGCCGCATTGGAGCTCGAAGTACTCGCCGACAAGGGGTACCAGGGTGCAGGCGGCACCGTCATCACACCGATCAAGCGCCGCCCGGGCACCGAACTCCCCGACAAACACAAGAAGTCGAACAAGGTCCACGCCGCACTGCGGGCACCCGTCGAACGGACCATCTCCCGGATCAAGCAGTGGCGGATCTTTCACCACGCCCGTATCAGCCCGAACAGGCTCACGTCAGTCGCTGCAGCCATCCTCACTCTCACGATCTACACGTGAAAAAGGCTTCAGGGCAGCGAAATGGGCGCCCACGGCGCCTTCACCGTCGCCACCGACATCCCGGTCTACTTCTGCGACCCGGACAGTCCCTGGCAACGCGGCACAAACTAAAATACCAACGGCCTGCTGCGGCAGTACTTCCCGAAGGGCACCGACCTCTCGGTCCACACCCGCGAGCACCTCGACGCCGTCGCCACCGAACTCAACGGCCGACCACGCAAAACGCTCGGCTGGGAAACCCCAGCCGAGCGCCTGCATAAACTGCTCGCGGCCTGATCAAACTAACCCCGTGTTGCGACGATCCCTAGAAACCGCCGTGATGAGGGTGGCCGTTAGACGTCTTGCGTGCACTACGCCGTGAACTGGTCATCCTTTACTGTTTCGATGAATGCCGACCACTGCGAAACCGGGAAGATCAGCGCCGGTCCGGAAGGGTTCTTCGAGTCACGGACGGGGATGAGTCCGGATTGGCTAAAGGTTCGGGTGAACTCTACGCACTGCCCACCATTTCCACCACTATAACTACTCTTGACCCACTCTGTGTTAGAGAGGTTCGGGGTTGCGCTCATTACTCGTATTCCTCCGTTAGCTTGGCGATGAAGCCTAGCGAGTCGTCCGGCGAAAGCGCGACGGCCCTCAATCGATCGAATGCATCTTGCGCTTCGGTTATGGCTGCCTCAGAGTCCGCGACATGTCCGCGATATTGCGTTTCTGAATACAGCGCGACAGATCCGTCCGGCTGTTCTAGCAGGGTAAACGGGAGATGAGATGGGGGTGCTCCGGCTGAGAACTTGAGAACCTGGATCGTAATGTGTGGCGATTTCACGAGGTGCAGCAGAAATTCAAGCTGTCCGCTTAGTACCTTCCGCCCGCCGACTTCTGTTCTGAGGCACGCTTCATGCAGGATGACCCAAAGCAGGGGCGGGTTCTTTTGCTCCATCACATGACGCCTGCCCATTCGGGCATCTACCGTGACTTCGATCTCGCTTGGTTCCTCGCGCGGATGGGACGCCCGAACGACCGCCCTTGCGTATTCGGGAGTCTGCAACATCCCCATGGGCAAGGTTGACGAGTAGTCCAGAATTGCGGTCGCTTTGCGCTCCAGGTCAACGTACGGCCCGAACCGCGCCGGATGGTCTTCCTTCCCCTTCGGATGTAGGCGTTCGAATAAGCCGTTCGTTCCGAATACGTGATCGCATCCACGGGCGAACTTCTCGCTCGGCATCACCTTCCCGGACTCGACCTTGCTCACGTACGCGATCGAGTAGCCGGTCCCCGTCGCCAGCCGCGACTGAGTGATCTTGCGGCCTCGGCGGACCGATTTGACCTCGAACCCAAAACGTTGAAGTGGATTCAAATGTTCAGGCTGATTGTCAGCCACCACGCCCCTGACCTCCCCTGATGGCGGTCCCCATGAGCCGTTCAACGCTCCTCATTTTTGAACGGGAGTCGTTCAACAAGTCCAACAGTACCTGGACTGTGGTGAGTTGATGAACCACCAGAACGCCAAAGACCCCCGCGACGCGGCGAACGTCCGGGGGCGTGGCCTTCAACCCTGGGAGGTTGACGACAGTGCTTCACACTATCCGAACGATCTTCGAATCGCTGTTGGGGCTGTTACTGCCCTCACGTGGGCGTCACCGGTCCGCCGGCGCCCCGCCCGCCGCTGAGCACCCGGACACCCCCACCCTCGCCATCCCCCGCGTCCCCGTCGAGCAGCGGTGGCTGCGGGGTGAGGACGTGGCGTTGATCCGGCCGTACGTCCTGACGCCCGAGCAGCGCCAGGAGCGGCGGTTGCAGCGGGGGCGGCGCCGGGCGTTGTGGCTCTCAGTGCACGGGATCGACGCGGGGTCACGTTGGATTCACGGGGTGGAGGTGGGGTGCCGATGACTGGCATGAGCGACCCGGTTCACCTGCCTGACCCTGGTGTGGTGTCCGAGCCCAAGCCCGTTGGTGGGTGCGACGTGTGCCGCGCTCTGGCTCAGCAGCGTGAGCGAGCGCGGGCCGTTAGGAACTGGTCGGGGGTGAGCGACTGCAACGTTGAGTTGCGTCGTCACCCTCACCCCTGGGCGGTGCGTGCATGAGCGCGGACGCCTGGACGCGGTGGCGTCAGCAAGTGGCGGAAACATTGACCCGGCACCGTGAGTTTCCGGAATTGGATCGCCAACTCAACGCCATGCACGCGGACTTGAAACTTCGCGCCTGGGTGGATGAGCTGACGGACGAAGAGGTGCAAGAGATGCTGCATGGTCTCTCCGCGTGCATCGACGCCATACAGGGCTCGGCCGGGGAAGCGTCGGAGCTTCCGGAGAGCACGTCATGACGGGGCGTAAGAGGGGGCAGCAATGGGCGCTCCAAATCGATCCGGACTGGAGCGTGAGGCACGTGGGGAAGTGCCTTATCTGCGGGGAGTTCTGTGTCGATACTTCCTCCCCTGGTGAAGCCCGAGAGTGGTGTGTCAGTCACGCACGTGACACCGGTGATGATCGCTTTGAGTTGGCAGCGTTTGAGTACATCAGCGCCATCTCGGCCGAACATCCTCCGTCGGTGAACGGCACTTCACCGAGTGGCTAGTCTCGTACCTGCGTTCCTGGCAGACGGAGCTGTCAGGAACGGATGGACCCGTTAGCGTGGGGCTGACGGGTCCTTTGCTTTCAGTGCGGGGTTTCCCTGTTGATGTGATGCCAGGTTCGGTACGCAATGGAAGGATGCGGCGGCTCGCAGGGCGAACGCCGCCACCTCCTCGACATCGCCCGCCCGTTCGCGCTGCTCCGCCAGCCACGATAGGGCTTGACTGTCTCCGGCGTCGGCGGCCAGAAAATACAGCCGCTCCGCGCCCTCCGTGTCCCCCTGCCCTCTCACACCGCCGCGCCAGTTGAGTCAGGGCCTGGGTGTTCCCGGCTCCGGCCACGCGCAGCGCAAACCTTTCCGCGCCACGGCTATCCCCGGCCTTCTCGTACAGCCACGCCAGACTCGTCAGGACCTGGGTGTACCCGGCGTCGGTGGCCCGCAGCGCGAAGGGTTCCGTGCCGCGGACGTCCCCGGCCTGAATCCGCAGCCACGCCAGCTGATTCAGTGCCCGGGTGTCTGTGGCATCAACGTCGGCAGCCCGCTCGTACAGAGCGGCGGCGACGCGGTAACGGCCCCGGAAACGGGCCGCGTCCGTGAGCGCGTCCAGGTCCGCCGCACCCGCCGCGTGGTCGCGGACGGCGCGCCAGAAGGACTGGGCGGGACTGTGCGGCGGCGGGCCGCGCGGGTGTGGGGGCCGAGGTAGTCGCTGAGGCGGTAGATGCCCGGGAGGGCACACATGCGGTCGGGAGTCGCCACGGGTTCCAGCGCCGAGGCCACACCCCTGACCTTCTCCCGCGCGTAGTTGAGGGCATGAGCGAACCAGGCATCGGGCGCGGCGGCGCGCTGCTCCTCGGTCAAGTAGGCGGGGGCGGCGGCTTCGAGGAGCGCGGCCGGCAGAGGCGAGGCGTGGCCGAGGCGGCGGGCGTCCATGGCCGCGGTGATGATGGCGTGTCCGTACGGGCCATCGGGTTCGGTCGGCTGCTGGTAGTGGTCGACCAGTTGCGGGCCGACCGCGAGGGTCTGGGTGATCCTGCCACCGGTGATGGCGGCGAGAGCCGCGGCCAGTGAGGGATCGTGGCGCACCCGCGGATCGTCCAGGGACTCGGGGGTGAAAGCGGCCGGGACGTCGACCAGGACGGCCTGGTCGAGCAGTGCCCGGGCGTGGGGATGGGCGTCGGACCCTCTTTGGCTGGGCCGAGGGGTGGCGGCGAGAACGTGGTGGTACTCGGGCCACAGCGTGCCCAGGAGCACAATGGGGCCGGGCTCCTCGTCCAGGCGGCTGCGGAGCGCGCCCGAGGGACCCGGCGTCGAGCAGGGCCAGCAGCCCTTCGCAGGTCTTGGGGAAGACGAGCTGCCAGCCGGGCAGGCAGGCCCGGACAGCCTCGAAGGCGGTACGGGTTTTGCCGGTGCAAGACGACCCGCGCACGAGCACGACGGCCGCCTGCTCGCCGCGGGCCGCCGTGCGCAGGTGGTGGCGCAACCGCCGGTCGTGATCGCGCTCGACGTACACCGGCAGCACGAACATCCCATCGCCGGCGCGGGTGTTGGCGCCGTGGATGGCGGGGTGGACGCCGAGTTGCTCGGCCTGCCACTCCTCGACCGGACGGGGCCTGTCGGGCCGCAGAGTGCCCCGGGCTCGGGGCAGGTGCACATGGACACGGTAGGCCCTGCCGATGGCGACGCTGCCGCCCTCAGCGTGGGTGACCACACCTCCAGGTGGAGGCGTGAAGGAAGACAGGACGGGAGGTGATTCCGTCGTGGTGTGCTGTTCTTCGCCCGGTCCGTTCAGCCCTGAGACGGATACGGCGCCGAAGGGTGGCCGATCTGCACACCCCCGTTCACCACCCCAGCCGCGATCGAGCCCTCTTCGGCGCGGACGATCGCGTCGCCGCCAGCGGCTTCCCGGTCGACGCCCTCGGGTGCTGACAGTGGCTCGCTCGTCAAATTGTTGACTATTCTTCGCCGAAAAAAGGCCCAGTACATGCCTAGATTGCGGTAGCTTTGAGGTATGAGCGATGGTCAGCTGGATGATGTTGAGGCTTTGCTGGAAGAAGCGCGGCTCATGGCGTGGATGCCAGCTCCCGCTGAGCGTCTGCGCCTGCGTGAGGCGGCGGGGTTGTCGCGGGCCCAGGTGGCGGCCGCGGTCGGGGTGGGTCGGCAGACGGTCGCCAACTGGGAGTCGGGCGAGACGGATCCGCAGCCGCCCGGTCGGGGGAAGTACCTGAAGCTGCTGAAGGGCCTCGCCGAGATCCACCCCGTCCCTTCCCCTGAGGCCGCCGAGGTCGCTGAGGTCGCCGCACCGCACGCCCCCGTCGCATCGGCAGCTCCGCGGCCGCTGCCCTCTGCCGCGGAGCTGCCGCCGACCGCGTTCCGCCCCGACGGCCTGGTGGTGCAAGGCGAACCCGAACCGTGCATCCGCTGCGGCGTGGTGACCCCGTTCAAGGCCACCGACGGCCGTTCCCTGCACCCCGGCGGCATGTGCCAGCCCCCGACCACCCCACCCGCGCCTGCAGCGCCCCACGCCGCCGGGCCCCCGGCGGCCGCTGCGCCCGTGGTCCCGCCGGCTCCAGCCGTGCCGGCGCGGCCGTCGCCGACACCTGCTCGGGTGTCGTCGCGACCGCAGCGCCGGGCCCAGTCCTCCGCCCGCGCTCAGGCCGAGACCCACAGCCTGATCGCCGGTGCGGTTCATGAGGAGTTGGAGCGGGCGGAAGGCGATGCGGATGCCGGGCTGCAGGCGTTGGTCAAGCGGGCGATCCCGGACGTCATGCGGTTGTTCGAGGAGACCCGGGCGACCGCGCGCTACCAGTACACGGCCTACCCCTCCCTGCCGGACATCCTGCACAAGCCCTCGAAGCGGGAGCCGGACCTGATCTGGGAGGCCCGCCCCAACTTCCACCACCCCCACTACTCCCTCAAGGCCCCCGGCGACGTCCGTGTCACCGCTTTGGACGCGAACGCCGCGTACCTCTCGGCCCTCAAATGCTGGTTGCCGATCGGCAAGTTGGAGCACCACACGGGTGACGACGGCGTCGATGCGAAGCGTGCCGGCGTCCACCTGATCACCCCGGCCCCGTGGCAGCACCCCCAGCTGCCCGACCCGCTCGGGGACCGCGAGGAGCCCGGCGCGCTGTGGATCACCGACGCCACCTTGCGTCTGCTGCTGCGCTTGTCGGGCCCGAAGTACGGCCTGATCGAGGCGCCGACGGTGCACGAGTCGTGGACGTCGGGTGCGACGGAGAACTTCCTCGACGCCCTGCGCAAGGTCCTTGCCGCCGCACGGGAGGATGCCCTGGCGCAGGACGACTGGATCACCGAGGGCTACGTCAAGGCGATGTACTCGAAATTCATCTCGACGATGGGAGAGTCGATCCACAACCGCGAGATCCAGCGCCCGGACTGGATGCACATCATTCACAGTCAGGCCTACGCCAACCTGTGGGGCAAGGCGTACAAGGCACATCAGGCCGGCCTGGAGGTGATCGCGATGATGGGTACCGACGAACTCCACGTCACGGGTGACTGGCGGCAGGTCTTCACCGAGGGTCGCGGCCTGACCCAGATGAAGATCAAGCACAGCGACGCCAAATCCTCCGGTGAGTACACCGTCGGCCAGGTGATGCGCTAATGGCGCTGGATTCGCGGTGGCGCAGGATCGGCCACTACGGCGCTCGGGCCCTGCCCGGCTGGGTCTCGGTGGCCGAAGGCATCGACAGGATGGTCACCGGCATCGAATCCCCCGTCACCTCCGAGCGTGGTCTGTCCGCCCGCCTGCGTTACTTGACCGCCTCCGACGCCGGCTACGAAGCCATGGACCGCGCCGGCATTCACGTCCGCCCCCGCACCCTCATGGCGTGGTTGGCCGAGGAACGCACTCCGAGCAAGGCGAATCTCGCGCGCCTGGATGTGGCGTATTGGGACCTGCGGCGTCGCAACGTGGTCGCCGACCTGAAACGTCGCCTCGCCAACCGTGGTCGCGGCACCCGCGTCGAGATCGATCCCGCCGACCAGTCCCAGGTGGATCCGCGTCACCGCCGCGAGGTGGAGACGCGTTCTATCAACGTCCGCGGGCTGATCTGGGACCGGGCCGTGGACGCATGGATTGCGCATGACGCCCGTGAACTCGAAGCGATCTGGGACGAGATCATCCAAGGCGGCCTGGGCACTGACTGGGACGCCTACACCTACGTCTCCTCCGTCGGCTGGGCCGCCTAGTACTCCAGCAGCGGTTCGTGTCCTGAGCTGTAGTTCATCGTTGACTGGGCATGGTGGGGATGACGGATGGTGCGGCCTGGGCCGCTGAGTTGGAGTCGGTGTTTGCTCGGGTGGCGGGTCGGTTCGCTCGGGCGGATCTGCGGTGGCGGATGCGGGACTACCTGCGTGGACTGCTGGCTCCGGTGGCCCGCAAGAACGGCTGGCAGCTGGCTGAATACGCAGGTCACCGTAGCCCGGACGGATTCCAGCGGCTTTTGAACTCGAGCGTCTGGGACGCGGATGAGATCCGTGACGATGTGCGGGACTACGTTGCCGGGAAGCTCGGCCCCGGCGGTGTGCTCATCCTTGACGACACCGGATTCATCAAGAAAGGCACCACGTCCGCGGGCGTGGGGCGGCAATACACCGGCACATCCGGAAAGATCGACAACTGCCAGATCGGAGTCTTCGCCGCCTACGCCACCGAGCATGGACGGGCCTTGGTGGACCGGGAGTTGTATCTCCCCAAAGCCTGGACGAGTGACCGGGAACGCTGCCGGGCGGCGAAGATCCCTGACGAGAGAGGGTTCGCAACCAAGGGCGAGCTTGCGAAGTCGATCGTGATCCGTACCTTGGCAGCGGGCCTGCCTGCCCAGTGGGTAACGGCGGACGAGGCCTACGGCCAGGAGTGGAAGTTCCGGCGCTTACTTGAGGAACTCGGTGTCGGCTATGTGGTCGCGGTGCCCAAGTCGCAGCAGGTCAAGTCCCTGGCGGGCTCCTGGAGGATCGACGAGCTCATCAGGCAGGCTCCGGAGGATGCCTGGCAGCGGCTCTCCTGCGGCAACGGTGCAAAAGGCCCGCGCCGTTACGACTGGGCGAGTGCCAGACTTCCGGCCATCAGCTTCTTCGACGGTGATGAGCCCACCCATCACCGCTGGGTCCTGGCCCGCCGAAGCCTGACCCGCCCGGACGAGATCGCCTACTACTTCGCCTACGCCCCAGTCGTCTGCACTGTCGCTGATCTGGCCCGGGTCGCCGGTATGCGTTGGACGATCGAGGAGTGCTTCCAGGCCGCGAAGAACGAATGCGGCCTGGACGAGTACGAAGTCCGCCGCTACGTGGGCTGGTACCGCCACGTCACCCTGGCCATGCTCGCCCACGCCTTTCTCGCCGGCCTCGCCGCCGACGCCTCAAAAGGGGCTGCAGAAACGACCCCACCAGCAGAACCATCCCACTCACCGTGGCGGAGATCCGCCGGCTCCTGGAACATCTCCTGCCCCACCGAACACCACACCGCCATCCACGAGATCACGCACTGACCTGGTCCCACTGGCGCAGACACCGCCAGGCAACCGCCCAACACTGCCACTACAAAAGAAGAAGCAGCTCAGGACACGAACCGCTGCTGGAGTACTAGGAGTTGTCTTCAAATGTCACGCCCACATCAGGAGCGAGGCGAGAGCGACGGCTGCTTGGTAGGACTCGGCGGTCTTGTCGTACCGGGTGGCGATGCCGCGCCATTGCTTCAAACGGTTGAAGCAGCGTTCGACCACGTTGCGCCGCTTGTAGAGCTGCTTGTCAAAGGCGGGCGGGCGCCCGCCTTGGCTGCCCCGCCGAAGGCGGTTGCGTATCTGGTCGGCTCGTTCGGGGATGGTGTGGGCGATGCCCCGTCGCCTGAGCCACGAGCGGATGGCTCTGGAGCTGTAGCCCTTGTCGCCCAGTACGTGGGCGGGACGGAGGCGGGGCCGGCCCGGGCCGATCCGTGGCACCCGGATCGCGTCCATCACGGCGGTGAACTGGGTGCAGTCGTTGGTGTTCCCGCCGGTGACGGTGAAGGCAAGCGGTCGGCCCAGAGCGTCGCAGGCGAGGTGGATTTTGCTGGTCAGGCCGCCTCGGGAGCGTCCGAGCGCGGGGCTGCCGAGCCCCGTTACCGTTTTCGTGGCCTCGCAAGGAGGCTCCCGGCCTTCGGCCCCGGTATGACTTGAGCCCCCAGTCGAGATGATCGAAAAGGTGGTGTCGCCGGTGTCGAAGGCATTGGCAGACCGCTGATTAGGGGCACGAGCGCCGATCCCGGAAGGGTGAAGCAGTCTCTTCGTAACGTGGATGCCGGCACGCTGGTGCCGCAGGTGAGGCCGGGGAGAGCGGGAGTTGGGAGCAAGTACGTGACCGGTGACGGCGGCATCGACGTCTTTCTGGGTCTGGATGTCGGCAAGGGCGAGCACCATGGGACGGCGCTGACTCCGACTGGCAAGAAGGTCTTCGACAAGCGGTTGCCCAACACCGAGCCGAAGCTCCGTGAGGTCTTCACCAAGCTCCAGGCCAAGCACGGCACCGTTCTGGTGGTGGTCGACCAGCCCGCTTCCATAGGCGCGCTGCCTCTGGCCGTGGCTCGTGACACGGGCTGTCGTGTCGCCTATCTACCGGGCCTGACGATGCGACGGATCGCCGATCTCTACCCCGGCGAGGCGAAGACCGATGCCCGCGATGCCTTCGTCATCGCGGACGCGGCCCGCTCGATGCCGCACACGCTGCGGGCCATCGAAGCGGCCGACGAGACCCTGGCCGAGCTGGAGATGCTCACCGGCTTCGACGATGACCTGGCCACCGAGGCGACGCGGACCAAGAACCGCGTGCGGGGCCTGCTGACGCAGATCCATCCGCCGCTGGAGAAGGTCCTCGGCCCCCGTCTGGACCACCCGGCCGTGCTGACCCTGCTCGAACGCTTCGGCTCTCCTGCCCGGCTGAGGAAGGCAGGGCGACGCAGACTCGTCACGCTGCTGCGGCCGAAGGCACCGCGGATGGCCGAGAGCCTGATCGAGGACATCTTCACCGCACTCGACGAGCAGACCGTGGTCGTTCCCGGCACCGACGCCGCCGCCCTGATCATCCCCAGTCTCGTCTCCAGCCTCGACGCCGTACTGGACCAGCGCAGACTCCTCGCCTCCCGGATCGAGGAACTGCTGGAGGCCCACCCTCTTTCCCCGATCCTGATCTCCATGCCCGGCATCGGGGTCAGGACCGCCGCCCGCATCCTCATCGACGTCGGTGACGGCAGCGCCTTCGCCACCGCCGGGCACCTGGCCGCCTACGCCGGCCTGGCACCCGTCACCCGCGCCTCCGGCTCCTCCATCCGCGGCGAACACCCCGCCCGGCGAGGCAACAAACAGCTCAAACGCACCTTCTACCTCGCCGCGTTCGCCTCGCTCTCGCGACCGGAGTCACGGGCCTACTACGACAGAAAACGCCGCGAAGGAAAGCACCACGTCGCAGCCCTGATCGCCCTCGCCCGGCGACGCATCGACGTCCTCTTCGCCATGCTCCGAGACGGCACCTTCTACGAAACCCCGACCCTCACCGCGGCTTGACGAAGACCATAGGGGCACCTTTTCGGGCCCCTGAAGCGTGCTGGTGGGCGCGAACAACGGTGGAGTCGACCGAGACCAGCCAGTCGATGTCCCCGGCCGCGTCCGCCTGCGCCTGAGCGGTCCGGAGCATCCGCTCGAAGGTGCCGTCCAGGGCCCACCGGCGGAAGCGGGTGTGCAGCGTGGCCCACGGGCCGTATCGCTCGGGCACGTCCCGCCAGGCCACCCCGGTCCGGAACTTCCACACGATCCCGTTGAGCACCGTGCGGTCGTCCAACCGCTTCCGCCCCCGCAAGGACTCGGGCAGCAGCGGCCGAACGAACTCCCACTCTGCATCCGACAGTTCATGGCGACGTATCACCCGACCATGATCTACCACTCAAGATCATTTGAAGACACCGCCTAACCGCGGTCGAGCCGGCTCCCCTACGACCAGGGCCTCCGGCGATCACGGCCCGGAGAGCCACCCCGCCCATCCCACACAGCAGCCGTAACGCCACTGGGAGGAAACCGTGTCGACGACCACCGCACCGCCCCGGCCGCGCTTCGAGTCCTGGCGGGACGTCCCAGACGGCATTTACGCCACCGAGACCCAGCTCAAGACCATGGACCTGCCGCGCCGGCCCGGCCCGCCGACCGCCACCGTCAAGGCCCGCGGTGGCACCCCTGCCCACAACTCGGTGCCACCAGATTTCAGTGCGCTGCGGAAACGGCTGCCTGCCGGTGCTTGGGGACGCTGCAGTTGTGCCGGTTGCAGACTGCACCGTCGGTCTTAATCGCTCGGCAGAACGCGGCGTGCTCCTTACAACGGTCGTCCCCCGGGTTGGGCGTGCTGCGGCAAATCCGTTCTGTATCGGAGCCTGCCCAGGTACAGCGCCCGAGGTCTACGGCGCGCTCAGGTTTGTGCAGTTCGCAAGGCGTGCCCGCAGCCTTAACCGGGTTGAAGCACCACCGCTTCGGCATGCTGTTGGTGGTCAGAACGGCGTCCAAGGGTTCCATGCAGAGGGGGTGCGAGAGCCGGTCGAGTCTGTCGGCCAGTTCGTGTGCGTCCTGGCTGCGCGCCAGCTCGGCCAGGGCAACCAAGAGGGACGGGGTTGCCTCGACGTACCACTGGTCGTAGTCGTCGCCGTTGATGTAGCCAGGAGAGGGAAGCAGTCGAGCAGCGGCTTCGAGGGTCGCCACGACAGCATCGGACATCTTGTTCATCGCTTTCGGTCTTGTCAGGATGAGTCGTCGGAAGATGGTGCGGCTGCCGAACACACGGCCTGACCTCACCGTCAACGAAGCGGGCACCCACACACGCGTGCAGGCAATGGCGAAGAAGCAGCCAGTGGGACCGCTGCGGATTCAGTTGCCAGCCAGCGCGCCATCGTAGGCAACATCAACGCGGTGCGCCTTGATGTAGGCAGCGTCCCGGACGATGTCGAACCGGCGGAGCTCGGTCGCCTCGCAGTCGATGGCATCCGAGGTGTCGTGAAGCGTGCAGTGCTGGGCGAGCCAGCGGTCGGCGTCAGCCGTCTCGATCCGCCTGGGGGTTCCATACGCCTCGACGTAGCCGGCGGCCCCAAGTTGGAACTCGTGGATGCCGAGTACCTGTCCGTACTCGACTGGGTTTTGGCAGCGGCCGCCCTTCTTGGTACGTGCGACGCACTGCAGGTCGTGGGCGTCGCCGCTGGGGTTGACCCAGAGGCGACGACGCAGCACGACGAGCTGCCTCACGACTCCGCTCCGTCTGTTTCTGCGCGTGTGCAGATGTGCGCGGAAGGGCAGGTGGAGCAGCCTTTCACCTTCGCCAGCTCGGCAACGGCTGCGAACAGCTCACGAGCGCGTTCAACGGAGCCGATGTCCTTGTGATCGGCGAACTCTGCGGGATCAGCAGTGGTCCCGTTCGACATGTGCATCCTGATGAAGCCCAGCGCGGCGAACTCATCAGGTGCCAGGTCCTCAGGCCGAGAGGGGATGCACGTTTGGGGCACGATCATTTCCTCGGCATCGCCGGGGAAGATCCACTTTCCTCCAGGGCGTTGCGGCGGCTGGCTGACAATCCGAATCACAGGAGTGTCCTCACCCTCCACCAGGATGCCGCCAACTGCATGGAGCCGATGAAAGCTCTCCCGCACATCCGCGTCGTCTGGCACTGCTCCCGCCAAGGACGCGACGGACTCTACGGGCAAGAGCTGTGCGCTCTTCCCATCCATGCTGATGGGGACATCACCCGTATCGAGAAGCATGTCAAGCTGCACAGCTTGCATCGGGATTCGTCCGCGATACAAAGGCCGCAGCCGGGCGATCCGTTGCATGAGATCGGCGGCCTCCTCGCCAAGGCGAGGATCGCGTTCGGCTGTGTCAGCGGTGAACTGCTGGGAAATGTCGAACCACTCGTCGTAGCCGGGCGGCTGCAACTGCTGCAGCGTGTAGGTCGCACTGCGCCGACGCCGTGGCTTGCCAGGCTTCGTCCTACCCACGGGAAGCTCCTCTCCGCTGAGCTGGGCATCGTCGTCGACATCGCCGCAACGCCCCTGATGCCTACCTAACGCACCCAGCGCGCGGACGAATCGAGGGTCGGCTCCAGTTCCCGCGTTCGGCCCACCAGGGCACCGTGTCGACGGGCCCGTAGCGCCCAGTGGTCCGCCGGCCACGCCCGTCCTTGTATCGCCAGGGGCTGCTCGCCAGTGACGCGAGCAGCCCCTGGGCCCGCCCGTCGCCGCATGCGATGGTGGGCATGGGCGAGCACGGCCAGGGTGCCGTGGCCGACCGGCAGCGACCGGTGACGTCCGGGCTGCGGGCGGCAATGAACGACGTCCGACGGCTACCGCGACGGCACAATCGTCCTTGCGCACCTACGCCGCGCCAGCTGACTCGCCGGCACCGCCCTTGCCGCGGCCACGGCCCGGGTACCCGTCCCAGCCGGGCGCCGCTCGGCACCGAGCCGCGTTCACCCCGGACAAGACGAGCGCGGCGAGACCAGGTCCCGGCGGAGCCCCTCGCGAAGCTGGCGTCCATGAACGCTGAGCGCGTCAAGATCCCGAACACCGACGACGGCCGCCGGCTCCGGGACGCCCTCAGCGCCCTGCGTCCAGCCTGATGTCCCTCACGCACACCCGTGACGGAGTCACGGTGGGTTCGGATCTGCGCGGTGCGCCTCGCCCGTCACAGGCGGCCCTTGAGTCGGAACAGGAAAAGCGGCAGCGGCTGACGTGGTACCGAGTCAGCAGGAGGGGACGGAGACGAGTGAACGAGTTAGATCTGACAGACCAGGTGGATCTGGCGGTGAGGGCGCACGTGCGCCCGGGGCCACGGTTCCCCGAGGTCGTCTGGGCAGGCGAGAAGGTCCGGCTGCGGCTGTGGGCCAACCAGGCTGCGGACGTGGCGCGGGTCCTGGGGATCGGCACCGGGCTGCCGCTGGGGATGGAGCTGCCAGGGGTCGGGGTGCGGACGTCGGTGGGGACCGAGGTGGACGGCGTCGCGATGGTGCAGATGTCCGAGGGGGACGCGCGGCGCTTTGCAGCCATGTTGGAAGACGCGGGTCAGGCATGGCGCCATCGACTGTGCTGAAAGTGCCCGTCCTGTCCGTGTTATCTGCGGCAGGAGGGAATCGGTGCCGACCGTCGTCCAGCTGCCGGCCGGGAAGGCGCTGACCGTCCGGGCAGCGGCCGACACCTTCTTCGGCACCAATCGACTGCTGCTGGGCGTGCCTGTACGGATGTACTGGTTGGTGGGCTACAGGGTGAGGATCGCAGCGGAGAGGATCGCGGTGTACCAGTACTCGAAGAGGCGGTAGGTGCGGTGGTCGTAGGCCGGTGAGCGGCGGCGGGGCACGCGCCAGGCGATGGTCCAGCACAGGCTGGCGGTCCCGGCTTCGGCGATCCAGGCCCAGGTGGTGGATGCACGTAGCAGGAGAAAGTGATCGATCAAGGGCAGCAGGGCGAAGCCAGCGGCCAGGAAGGCGCGGGTGAACAGCTCGCCGAAGGCGGCGGGGAAGGTGAGGCGGCCGGCTGCGGTGTCGCCGGGCAGGTCGCGCAGGTCCTGGACGGGGATGAGCAGGAAGATCGGGACGGCGAGGGCGAGCATCCACCGCCAGGCGTCCGCGGTGAGCGGGCCGGTCATCTGCCAGGCCGGGCCGAGCATCGGTAGCACGCCGAAGCAGTGGGGGCGGGGCTGCTTCAGGACTAGCCAGGTGGGGATTCAGCGGCTTCGCTCGAGCGCGCAGTGGAGCACATCCGGGAGCGACTCGATGCTCTTGAGTACCGTCTCGCCGAACTCGAGGCACGACCGCCGTGCCGGTGTGAACAGGAGGCGGGTGGGAAGCCGCCCGATCGCCGCGGCCGGTAGGGGGCATGGGCGAGAGTGCCCGCTGCAACCTGGCACAGAATGCGGACAGCATTTCCAGGACGGCTTCGGTCGCTGAAACAGGAGGAGCTGTCACTCTCGGAAGAGGCGCAGGGCGACGTCGTCCAGGATCACTGAGGCCATCACGTCTGCGGCTTGTCGGTACTCCTCGTCGGTGACGTCATCCTGGCTTCCGAGCATGTCGAGCCACTCCTGTGCCTGCCAGGGGCACCAGGTCGCGAGGACTTCGGGGGTGGGGATGTCGAGCATGGGTGCTCTTTCTTCAGCTGAGGTACTTCTCTAGCCGCGCGATGCGCAGCCCGGGTAGGTCGGCCGAGTGCCGCACCCGCGTTGTCCCCGGCGGATCTTGTCCGATGAGCGCGTACGCTGCTGGCTCTTCTTCGGGATGCGCCGGTGCGGGTCGTGGCGGGGCGCTCCATGGGCGTCGGGCGGGCTGAGACTGCGCGCCGGGTTGGGCGTGGTGGTTATTGGCGGCGCCGTGCCGCTCTGCGGCGGGCCGCGGACCGTGGCGCGGCCCGGTCGATCATCTTGGTGGTGCCGGTGGGGGAGACGAAGGTGGCAGCGCCGTCTCCGTAGATGCCGGCGTGGGTGGTGTCGTTGGTCTTGTAGGCGAGCCGGTGCGGCACACCGAGGTGGCGTAGGGCGAGCAGGACGCGTTCGGCTTCGGCTTTGGTGGCCGTGCGTTCGTGCAGGTCGGCGGTGTAGATGCAGATGACGCGGCGGGTGTCGTCGCCGCGGGCGGCGTTGATCAGGGTGCCGGCCTTGGCGACGGGGCCGAGCTGGCTGGCGCGGACGGCGTCGTGGATCAAGCGCCATCCGGTATCCAGGGTGGCCATCGGCAGAAACCACAGCCACTTGCCCCAGGTTGGCGGTTCATCGGCTTTGGGTGCGAAGGCCCAAAGCCAGTGCGTATCGGTGGTGGTGGCGGGGGAGAGGCCGGTCGGGGGCTCATCCACGCGTAGCCTCCATACGGGGTAAAACCAGTACAAGACATCAGTTTATGGGAATTCGGGCGTTTTCCTGTTTGTACGGTACGCGCATGTCGTCGGCTGACAGCCCCACCATTGCGCGTCTGGACGAGGCGATCACCGCGTGCTGCCTGGCCGCAGCCGCCTTCGCCGACACCACACTGCCACCGCAGCGGGTAGCCCAGATGGCCATGGACTGCCTGGGCCTGCTGCGTGCCGCACACCCGGCGCGCAGCGCCCAGGGCTTGGACATGGCCATCTTTCGGCGTGGGCTGCGCGGACCGCTTGGCAGCCTGTTGCCTGCCCGCAGTGAGCTGCCCGTGGAAGTCTCCGAGCTCCACCTGCTCGATGAACGAGGCCAGTTGAACGAGAAGGTGCACCGACTGTGCCGCGAACACCTGGTGCCGCTGCGGGTGCTCGAGGTGCCCTGGCCGTGGGCACGGATGCGGGCTGAGCAGCAGCAGGGCCGCCTGCACGAGGCGCTGCGACAGCTACCTCCCGAGCTGTACGGGCGCGCCCGCATGCTGTGCATCACCCATCCAGCTGGGGAAGCGCGGGCCCTGCGGCGGGCCTGGGGTGATCTGTGGGGGAAGGTCGACTTCTTCGAGCCGATCTCCGAGTGGTCCTGGGCCCAGGTGGCCGGCTGGTGGTTCGCCTGCCCGCTGTGCCAGTGGCCGATGTTGGTGGAGGCGGAGGAGCACCGCGCACGGGTGCGATGCACCGCGCACGCCTGGCGTGGCGTGCGCTACACCCTCGATCTCTCCCGCACCCAAGGCGTCGCACCGCCCCGATTGCGCCTCACCGGCAGGCCCTCCTCAAAACAAGAATGGCCGACGCAGCCGGTGGTGGGGCAGCCGGCCAGCAGCGATCACCTCGCCTTCCAGGAAGGCGCGTGGCACTTCACCACCGTCGCGGGCCTGGTCGAGAAGGAACTTCGAGACCGCGCACACAAAGAGGTACCCGAAGCCCGCTGCGAGATGTGGCCAGCCGACCCCTACCCCGACGCCTACGACATGCGGCTGACCGTGCCGACCCCAGATGGTCAGCGGGTGTTCCGCGTCGACGTCAAGGACTGGATGGACGCCGCCGCCCTGGCCCGCGCCCTCATCAGCAAACCACTACCCGACAAGGCGATCAGCGTGGTCGTCCCCGACCAGCAGGAATCCCAACTGCACATGCTTAACGCCCGTCTGCCCGACTCCCACTATCGGGCCTTCACGGTCAGCCGGTTCCTCGATCACGTCGCCGACACAGCCCGGGGCCGAGTGTGAGCAGCCGGCGTGTGGACCCGGACGAACGGGACGAGCAGGAGGAGGTGATCGCGGCAGCCCTCGCGCTGACCGAGCACTACTTCGGCTACACCGACCCGCATGGCCGTCGGTGCGTGCCGCTCGACCAGGCCGGGGTACTGGCCACCGGACGCCTGGGCGATCTCATGGCCGGGTGGGAGCATCTGAGCGCCGACGAACACGAACGCCTCGGCCGCTTCTGGCAGGTGCGCGGTGATGATCTGGCCCGGGAGGCCGACTTCGCCAACGCCGCTCAGTACTACGCGGCCTGCAACCGCGGCCTGTACGACAGACCCGACCACGAGGGGCCCCAGCGCCGTCGGTACCTCGTGGCCCTCCACGCCGAGGACCCGCTCATCCTGGCCGACCGGCACCTGCATCAGGCCGCCCGATTGATCGCCGCCCGCAAGGACCTGCCGGTGAAGGCGGGCGAGGGGCTGTGGCAGTTCGGCACCCGCGAGATCACGACCGTGCGCGTGCCACCCCACGCCTCCACCACCGGCGACATGAACCTCAAGCCCTTGGCATGGAACACCGCACCCCGCTGCGGCGACGCCCATGTGGATGTCGAGGCCGTCCTCGCGCAGGTCCGCGCGCATGAGCACAGGGATGCGAAGGTAGCGTGGAAGCCGCAGCTGCTCGGGCAGTTCTTCGATCGCCTACGCGACCACCACGGTAACGCCATCGACCGCCTGGAGCTGCCGGCTGGGCGCCTGCAGATCGTCAACGCGCCCACCGGCGTCGGCAAGTCCGTCGCCATGCTCGAGATCGCCATCCTGGCTGCCCGTCAGCGACTGGGTCCGGTACTGGTGGTTGTCCCCCAGCTGAGCGACGCCTTTAAGACCACCGACAAGCTCCGCGCGATCGCTCAGCACGACCTCGACGACGATCTCCTTGACGCCGCTGGGCTCCCCGCCCGGCGCGCCTGCGACCTTCACATCACCCCGCTGATCACACCGAACCGGATGGCCGAGCAGGCGGGGCGCGCCGTCGCCCGCGACCGGTGGGACCGCTTTGATCAGCTTGCCCACCCCTGTGACGTGAAGGCGTGGATCACTCATGGCCCCGCCCCCGCACCGGGCGAGGAACCCTGCCTGCGTCTGCGCCGCGTCCAAGAGGGCGAAACAGACGACGGCGAGTTGACGGAGACCGGGCCCAGGGCCTGCCCGCGTATCGACCACTGTCCACGCTTCGCACTGCTCCGTGACGCCGCCCACGCTGACATCATCGTCACCAACCACCACAATCTGCTGCTGGGCAGCGCCCGGCTGCCCCTGCTGCTCGACGGGCTGCCCACCAGCCGCGAGAGCCTGCTCAAACTCCTGTTGGGACGATGCCCCCTCATCCTGATCGACGAAGTCGACGGTCTGCAGGCGACGTTGTGCGACGCCGACACCAAGCAGCTTGAACTCGCCGCTCATGGCCCCGGCACCACCGACAGCCCGCTGGTCAAGCTCGACCGGGCGCACCGCCGGCGCCCTGTGCCCCCGTCAGTAACACGCCGCATCGCCGATCCCCTGCGCCTGGCCAGGCACTTCGCTGAATCGTTCCTCGACTACGCCCTGGAGGGCGAACTGTGGCTCGAGCCAGACGATGCCGACCATGACCGACCTTCCTCCAATTTGCACCTGCCCGGCGCATGGGAACGCCGTATCGTCGCAGCTCTGCTGCACAAGAAGGAAAACGACAAGATCCCCTATGCGGACCTGGCGGGCTTGGCGGACCTGTTCCCCACCCCGTTCCAGGGTCAGAATCGTCAGGCAGAGCGCCGCCCACGGCGCGGACAAGTGCGTACCGAACTGCCTCAAGCCCGCGCCATCCGCCCACTCCTGGAGGAGGCAGTCAGCGCTGACCAGGGGCGCAACCGATTGCCCGCCATCAAGAATGAACTCACCACCCTGCTACAGAAGAACGGGCACCACGGCGTCGCGCTCCTCCAGTTGGTCAATGCGCTGCTGGTGCGCTCCTGGCTCGGCTGTCTGACCGACGCCCTCACCAAGCTGCGCAACGTCGCCGCCGCCGCAGACGCCTTCTTGCCCGAAGCCCGCCCGATCGCTGACCTATTGGGCACCTTCGCCCAGCATTCGCCTATCCCGCATGGCGCACTCGGCGACTCCCTGTACGGCTTCGCCATCACCCAGAACCCGCGTCCCATCGCCACAGGCCGGCTGCTCGTGCGGAGCTTCACCGGCGACCCGCACACCACGATGACTCAGCTCGGCAACACCATCGCCCTGGGCACCTGCGGCAAGCGCCGCCGCATCCTCGCCTTCTCCGCCACCGCCTACTTCCCCCGGGCCGCCAAGACTCACCTGCACTCCTTGCCGGCCTACCTCTACAGCGACGTGAGGCCCAACGCCGTGCGAGCCAAAGCCGGCCACGTCTCCCGCGACGACGACACCAACGACTTCTTCCGCCTGGCCGGACTGGAAGAGAGCGCCAAGGTGCGGGACCTGCCCGCCTTCGGCGGCCGCCTGTGGAAAAAACGCCTCGAACCTCACCTGCGTGAGGTCGCCAGTCTCGACCCCGACCGCCAACGCGTGTTGACCGTCGTCAATTCCACTTACCACGCCTTCCTTCTCGCCTCCGGCCTTGCCGCCGCAGCTCCCCAGCCCCACTGGGTTGCCGTGGTCCTGCCCGCCAGCGGCAAGGCGCCCGCCGTCGCCATGCCCTCCGGCGTCGTGCAGGTCACCGTCGACGAACTCGAAGAACTCCCCGCCCGGCATCCCGAAGTCAAGGTCATCGTCGCGCCCATCGGGCCGGTCTGCCGCGGCTTGAACATCCTCGTCCCCGGTACCGAACGCTCCGCCCTGTACTCGATTTGGGTCGGCACCCGTCCCGTCATGCAGATCCACGACCCGGCCACGATGTACGCCTCGGTCAACGCCGCTGGCATCTCCCGAGGAAGGCCCAGCCTGGACCCCGCCGCGATGCTCGCCACGCAGCGCTACACAGCCGAACAACGCGTCGAAGCCATCGTCGCCGCCGACCCCCACTTCAGCCGCTACCCCCGCTTCCTGAAGACCGAGATCCTCGCCGGCATCCTCGTCGACCTCATCCAGCTCTCCGGACGCGCTCGCCGCGGCGACACCGATGTCGAGATCTACCTCGTCGACAACGCCTTCCACGACGCCCGCTTCGGCAGCGACTACCCCTCCCTGCTGCGCACCTACTACGCCGAACTCGCGCCTGACGAACAACAACAGCTACGCCACACCTACGGCTCCACCTTCAACGCCTGGATCGACTTCGCCAGCGGCAACCCACCACCCCTGACCACCCTCGCGGCCCTCTAGGAACCCTGATGAGCCACCCCTCCCAAGGCCCCTATCTCGACCTGCTCGCCCACCGCGCTGACCAGGAACTGCTCGGTGACGGCTACCTGTACGACCTGACCCCCGCGGCAGCCGCATGGACGGCCGCCACTACCGAGTACCGAGGCATCACCGGCAGCGACGGCAACCTCCCCTACACCGCACTGCTGACCGTCCTGCGCGTACTGGGCAAAACCAGCGCCGAAATGGACCGGCCGTCACACGACAAGCCCCCCACCGGACTCATCACCGCGGCCCCCCTGCACCCCGACGACCTCCGTGACGCCGTCTGCCTATGGGAACAGGTCGCCCTCCAAGTCCCCGAAGACAAGATCAGCCTTGGCTACGACAGCCGCCTCGCCGATCAGATCGCCGCCATCGAACCCGAGCACATTCGCCTCGCCGACCACATCAACACCGGGACGCACACCTTCACCGCGCCCGGATGGCTCTACCCCGCTGCCACCTGGAACCCCGCACAGCTACTCGTCCGCAACACACTGAGCATCGATGGCCGCCAGGTCGAGCTGCGTGCCGACGACACCGGAGACGTCCACGCCTGGGAGCCCAAACACCTCTGGCCCGCCACCTGGACACAGATCAAGGAGGCCCGAGAGAAACGCAAGGACAAGAGCAATACAAGCAATCCAGCGCGCCTGCACGACGAGGAGCACACCAAGTACGCCGGACTGCACCTGGAAGTGCTCCTCGGCTCGCTGCCCGGCACACCGCAGCCCTACGTGCTGATCCAGCCACGCACTCTGCGCTACAGCGACCGCCTCGCCTCCGCCCGCACCGTGTATTACGCGGCCCAGGCTGACGCCCCGCTGATGACGCTCGCCCTCGGCGGTCGAGGCGAGCACACTCACTTCGCCCACGCCAGCCGCCTTGCCCTCGAGGCCTATGCCCGCCTGCGCGGCACCCGGCCCCTGCTGCCCAGCGTCGTACGTGACTTGAGCGGCACCCCGGGCGACTTCCGCGCCGTGCTGCCGTATTCCACCCGCTTCCCCATCGGTCGCGGCCCGGGCATGCACACCATGGCCGTCGTCAGCGACCATGCCCGCACAGCCTTCAACTCCGAGCCCCTGCGCCTACACCAGTGCACCGAACGCCTCTCCCGCTCTCGACGCACGACACATCTCGGACGCGACACGCACCTCCTCGACGCCCCGGACCTGGACCAGATCCTCCGCGCGGCCGCCTGCAACCGTCTTCGCATCCTCGCCCTCTACCACAACCCCACCACGCGCCCCCGCCTACAAAAGCTCCTCTGCTACCACTTCAACCGCCCCGAACTCGCTGAAGCCGCCGACGCAAAGCGAGACGACACACTCATTCGGCTCAACGACCACACCGAGATCAGCTTCAGCCACGCGCCACAACTGCTTGAACACCGAAGTGACCACACAGGGCGCCTGGCCGCCGCCCGCGCGATTCCACACCGAACCGCCCCACCCGGAACCCGTGTCCTCGCCCTGGCCGAAACCGAATTCGACGCCTCGGACTGGTCCCGCCGCCGCCGCGCCTCGCGCCCTAACGACTCCACAGAGAAGGACCCATACCTAGCCGACGCGAAGCCCTACGCCAACCGCTACCTGGCCCGATCCGGAGTCCTCGCCCAGTTCCTCAAATTCCGAGACCGCCCCTTCCCACCCAGCCGCAGCAAGGCTGCCAAGATTGAAAACCCCACCGAGCTCGAACGCCTGGGCCAAGAACTCTCCGGCGACCACCCCGGCCACTACGCCGTCGCCGACCTGATGCGTGCCGCCGGGCTCGTCCCCTCCCGACTCACCCGCAACCTCACCTACACCGCCGACGGTCTCAAGGAACCCCTTGTCCACGTCGGCCTCCATCTGCGCCAGCAGCGCAGCAACTGGAGAGCGGGCGAACCCCCACGTCTCGTCTGGCTCATGAGTGCGCTCATCCCCGACGGCGACCACTGGCGCGTACTCGCCCACAACCCCGGCTTCGCCCACACGCCGGGCACCTGGACCCCGTATACCGAAGCCAACCTCGAATTCCGCTCCGGCCAACTACCTCCTGGGCGCCGACAAGACCAACACCTCACCCACGACATCGACCAGGCACTGCTCAATCTCGGCCACCACAAAGGCACCGCCACCGGCTACGTGCTGTACGTCAACGGCAACAGCTGCCGCAGCCTGTGGCCACACCTCGCCAACACCCACCTCGACCAACCGATCGCGCCCGACGGCACCATCAAAAGCCTCGAAGGACGCCTCGCCCTCCCGAGCCTGTCCCTGGCCGAGCACCAACGACCCCGTGCCATCGTGCGCGTCACCGACGACAGCGCCTTCAGTGGGAAACTCCCCCGCCCCGCCCGGCTCCAACATCTGCGCACCGACTCCGAGACCGGCCTCGAAGGCCTCGAACCGGGCAAACGCACCAACGGACTCTTCGCCCACCCCACGGCCCGCACCACCTGGTACCTGGCCCACGTGCCCCAGCAGTTCAACGGCGGCACCCGCTACGCACGAGCCGGTGAACACTACGGCCGTTGGGCCAGCGACGACCCCGAGGAACAGGCCGAAGACTGGTACGCCCACACGCTCACCGAGTTCCACATCCCCTACCACACCACCGGAGACAACCCGTACCGCTACGCGCTCGCGGCAGCGCGCCTGTGCGACAACGCCCTCTCCTACGACCACCGCACCGACTATCCGCTCCCCATCCACCTGGCGATCCAAATGGACAAAGACCACCCCAACTACCGACGCATGCTGCACGAAGAAGAAGACGCCCGGTGAGCGATACCGTGAATCGCGAGCGTCTGATTGAGGCTGATACACCCCAAGGCCGTAGCGATCTGCGACGCGGCGGATCAGCGAGGTCGTCATCTTCCCATTATGGGGAGCGATACAGCAGACCATCGTTGGTCCCAGGTGACCCGGACCTGCTCACGGGGCTAGCCTCGGTGGCTGAGCCCGCTTCGCGTGCGGCACCGCACCGCAATGCGGGTAGTGAAGGGCGGTGTGGCCACCGTGGAGTTCGACGTATGGGACTGGGGTCATTGCCTTGATCGCGTAGTCGACGGCACACCAGTGCAACTCGTGCGCCCCAGCGACACCGAACGTCCGACCTGGGTTGCCTACGAGAACACTGGCTATCTGGGCACCGTCCACGCACAGGGCGATACGTGTGGCACCTGGCACGTACAGACGGTGCACGAGGACCATGTTCGTCTCGAGGACGCCGTACGTGCTCTTCGGCGTCCACCGACGTGGCCTCAGGACCGCCACCGCGCACGGCACTGGGCACGCGCTTGTCTCAACGATCCGCGGCTCCTCATCATCGACATCCAAACCACAGGCGTCCACAACGCCTGGGCCCTCCAGATTGGCCTGACCGACCGGCATGGCACAGCTCTCGTCGACGAGCTTGTCCACCCCCACGCCGAAGTAGAAGCCGCAGCAGTCGCGCTGCACGGCATCTCGGCCGCTCGTACCACCACCTCGCCGGCCTTCAGCATGCTCCTGCCGGAACTCACCGGGTTCATGGCCGGCCGCCGTTGCCTCTCGTATAACGCCGCCTTCGACCGCGGCGTACTGGAGAGAGAACTCTGGCGACACTACAAAAAAGATCACCGCCAGGTGCAAGCCTGGCTGCAGAAGTGCACCTGGGAGGACGCCATGCGCCCTTATGCCGCGTGGAAGGGCCTCTGGTCGACCCGCCATCGCACCTACCGCTACCAACCGCTCGGAGGCGTCTATGAGGCCGTCGCCAATTGCAGGCGCCTATTGAGCACCATGCAACACATCAGCCACTAACTCTCCCGCTTGCGCGTACCCCCTGCGCGGCAGCAGCGTTCGCGCCCCGCCACGGCCGCGCCCCTGCCGTGTCGCCGCCGCTCCGCGCCTGGGCCGTCCGTGCCCCACGTCCGTGCCGCGCCGCTCCCGTTGTGGCCGGCTGATGTTCCACGTCCGTCGACCGGGGCCGTTCGTCGGGGCTTGCTGGTCACCTGTTCACCGATCTCGCCTGGCTTTCACCGGTCCGCCATCCGGCCGTTTCGGCCCGGCGCCCGTCGGCGGGATCGCGCCCGCCGGGGCCACTGTCAGCAACTCCCGGCCTGGTCCCGGTGCGGAGTCTGCCACCGCCCGCTCGCCGAGCCGCTGGTGCGCTGCGGCCGACACATCCTGTGTGGAGTCGGGGTCGGTCAGCCCCGTTCCTCCTCCGCCGAGGGGCCGGCAGCTCGGTGGAGTGTGACAGGGCCTTCACCTTCTGCGGTGCCCTGTGGCGGTGGGTGGAGGGCGGGGCAATCGGAGGGAGAAGGCGGAGAGGATGCGGTCGATGTCGCGTACACGCTGTAGAAGATCCCGCGCACCAGGGCGCCGGCGCGGATGGCTCGGCAAGGAACAGCGCCTTGAGCTGCGGCCCAGTGACCTGTCCGTTCCCGGCGGTTTCGAGGCCCAGGAAGCGGTCGTAGCCGGTCAGACCGATGGAGTTGGTCAGCCCCGTCTTGGCGAGTAGCGCGTCGATGGTGCGGCGGACGGCGGCGTCGGCGGCGTGCGCGCGGGCGAGGGCGTCGGTGGTGGCGATCTCGGTGACGGTGGCGACCATGGCCGCCAGGCCCGCACCATTGCTGCCGTGGGTGGTCGACAGCAGAAACAGCGCTGGCTGCCCGGGCGTCCTTCGGCTCGGCCCAGTGGCAGACCTGCGCCCTGAGGGCCTCGGTACGCGTCGTCCGCGAGCACCC
Organism: Streptomyces sp. RGM 3693; assembly: GCF_050471125.1. Lineage (NCBI taxonomy): Bacteria > Bacillati > Actinomycetota > Actinomycetes > Kitasatosporales > Streptomycetaceae > Streptomyces > Streptomyces sp. RGM 3693. The sequence goes on along the minus strand of NZ_JBMPPQ010000003.1, from coordinate 103,400 downwards.
GGTGCTGCCTGAGTCAGCCCGTCCGGAACGCCCCGCACAACTACTTGAGCGCTGTGAGGACGGACCGGGTCAGGTTGAGCGTCCGCTGCAGTTGGTAGTCCCTGCTCCCGGTCCCGCCGGAGTACCTGATGGTGACCATGGCGTCGCCATGAACGACGTAGAGGTCGCTGTCGTTCGTGAGGGGGATGATGCTGGACTTACTGGGCTCGGTGGCGATCCATCCGCATAGTTTGTCGCCGAACTCGGCGGTTTCAGATGGCTTGATCAGATTCTCGGGGCGCTCCTCGTGTGACTTCATCTTCTGGCAGAGGTTGGCGTACATGCCGTTGTGGCCGCCGTCCCGGTCGAGTTCGATGGTGAGCCTGTAGCCGCCCGGGGAAGAATGCCCATCGCAATTGGCGATGTCGGGGGCGATCTTGTCGGATTCGAACTTGTTGTTCGGGGCGTAGTCGGTCAGCGTCTTGGCGCCGATTACGGCGCAGAGGTCGTCGGGCACCTCCGGTCTGTGGCCCTTCGGCCACACGAGAACGGCGCCAGCGGCGATCACGGCCACCCCGGTCGCGATGGCGATCCAGGTGCGCCGGTCCCGTCGAAGCGGTGCCTTGGTCGGTGCGGTGACCTCTGCCGGCTCTGTCATGTGTGGATCTCTCCTGTCATTCGCAGTTTTGCGAGCACCAGCCGGGTCAGTTCCACAGCGTTCTGCAAGGTGTCCTGCTGTCGTTCCGGCGGAATGCTGTACTCGATGTCGATCAGTTCACCGCCCTGAACGGTGTGCACGAAGACCTTGTGCTGGTATTCGCTGTGCATGATGGCGCCGCACATCCGGTCACCGAACTCGGCGGTTTCGGAGCGTTTCAGGGCGCGGCCGTCGATGTCGATGGCCAGGGAGTTCGCCCTCCGGCACGTCTTGGCGAAGTCCTTGACGGGCGGCTTGCTCCACCGGGTGAGGGTAATCCCGAGGTAGAAACTGGCCGGTGAGTCGGCGGAACAGAACGTGTAGCCGGGATCCAGCCTGTGATGGCTCAGTTTGGGGCTGGGGACGTACTTTGCGATCGAGTCCCTGCCGATGAACGCGCACAAGTCCTTCGGCGCCTCCGGGAGGTGGCCGCCGCCGTCCCGCGGCCACACCAGGACGGCTCCGGTCACGACGACCGCTAGGCCGACGACGAAGGCGATCCAGTTGCGCCGGTCGCGCAGGATGGGCGTACGAGTCCGGGGCGGTGAGGCGGGACTCGATGGCGTTGTCATGGGTGGACTCCTCCAGGCCAGCCGGTCAGGACTTCCCTGAACTGTCGTTGCCCGGCGGGCCGTGCTTGGTCGGGCGCCGGCGGTCGAGAATCCGCCAGCCGACCAGCAGGGCCAGCATGCCGGCGACGATCAGTTCGATCCCCAGGTTCCGGTTGGACCCGGCGAGGTCCGAAAGCAGCCCCCACGGACGCGACGACGTCGCGGCCTTCGGCTTGACGGGCGCGACCTCGGTGCCGGACTTCGACTGGGACACGCTCGCGCCCTTCACGTGTGTCCGGCCAGCCGACAGGCTTCGCCATCTGGCCTCGAAGTCCTGCTTGCTCACGTTGCGCTCGACGACCTTGCCGAAGTCGACCCCACCGGTCTTGATCCGGTAGAACTCCTCGGGTGTGCAGGACGGGCGCTGAATGCAGGACATCTGCTGGTCGTAGTTCCGCACAAAGCCTTCGTAGATCGTCTGCGGAGACCGCCCCTGCCGGGCTGGCCACTTCGACACATCGCCGCTGTCGATGACGTATTCGAAGCCCGTCTCGTGAAGAGCTGTCCGCTGACGGACCCACTCGGCGGCGACCCGGGTGAGATAGACCCGCCGCAGGGCGGCGAACTCGGGGCTTTCGTTGACCTCGCGAACGACCTCAGGCAGGACGATGTCGTTGTAGGCGGCATCGATACCGGCCGAGACGTCTGCGGGCTGACTGCACCCCGCGTGGCTACGGTTCCCGGTTTTCCCGACGTCGAAAGGCTCCGCCTTCACCTCCAACGGGGCGTTGAGGATGTAGAAGTCGTCCCCCTCGCTGTAGACGTCGGCCGGCCCGGGGGTGATCCACAGACGTTGCTCGAAGCAGCCGGCGCCACCGTAGCGTTGGATGCGCTGGCGGAACCGCTTCGCGACCTCGTTGTCCTGGCCGAACAGAGTCGCATCGACCTTCTTCAGCCGGTCGTCGGCCTCAAGCAGGATCCTTCCGACATCGGTGCCGGCGAGCCGCTTGTCGATGACCCTGTCCGGCTCGTTGGGATTGAGGTTCACCCAGAACGTCGACGGCGGGAGGGCCAGCCATACGTAGAACGAGTCGGAAGCCCCGCGCAGGCTCTGCGAACCGGCATCGGCGTGCTCCGCACTACTCGCCTGCGCGGTGAACTCGTAGCTGAATCCGAGCCGATCGCCCGGGTAGGCCGACAGGTGCCGCAACTCGACGGTTGAGAAGTCGATACCGCCTGGGGCGCCGATCGTGGCGCCGGCCATCAGCTGCCGCGGCGACCTCGAGCCGCCGCTTCCCCGCGGAGCCGCCTTGCGGCCAGAGGACCTCCGCGGTGGCGGGTCAAACAGCCCGTCCCCGTTCTGGTCCCGCCATTCGTTCTGCTTCTGAATCAGGTCCTGAACACGGCCGGTCGCCCTCCCCTGCTCCTCCTTGGTCCCGTAGGGCACCAGGAACCTCATGCCCTTGGAGTATCGGGCGCAGCGCGGCCCACCAGGGTAGTCGCAGGGCTCCCGCTCGGAGGCTCCGCCAATGAGCCGCTCGGGTGTGATGTCCACCCCGTTCCTGGTCTGCAGCTCCGAGTCGATCTGGTCGCGAGAGGCGCCCTCCTTGAGCCGCTTGAAGGTGTACTCGATCTCCCCCAGGCGCCTGAGGATGAGCTCCTCGGAATGGCCGACGGCTTCGCCGCGGTATCGGGCGCTCCTGGCAACCACCTGCAAGGTCACGTCGCCGGGCTGCAAGCCGAGTTTCTTGAGTTGGGCGAAGAGTCCGGGATCCTGCTGTTCGATCTCGGCCGCGGTACGGACCTTGCGGTAGATCGCGTCGTTCCACTCGCCGCGGTGCCGGTCGAAGCGGGAGTAGAGCTCCTTGTCGAAGATCCTCAGCTCGGCGGCCGTGTAGTCCGTGACCCGGAGCCAGGCGACGGCGTAGTTCACGGCCGCGCGGTCTTTGGAGTCGTAGCCGTCGAAGACCCGCCCCTCGTAGACGTACGAGAACATCGGATCGCCGTAGGGGGCCCGAGCCGACGAGCCAGATGCGGCTCGGACCGCAAGCGACGGAGCGCCCGCAGCAGCCGTGGACGGACCGGCGAGGAGGCAAGCCAACTCGACGAGCACTGCCAGCAGGCCCACGATACGACTACGCATACGGTCATTGTGTCGGCAACTCGCTTGAGACACCCATGACTTGAGTGATAATCGCATATCTGTCGAGACTCCTTCACGCACGCCCCGGTTCCGGGCCGCGAGGTTCCAATTCGGCTTCCGCTGCAGCCAGCCCGTCAGGCGAGTGAGGGCCACCGATCAGCGGCCCACGCGTGCCGGTGCTCGCGGACCGGGATGCCCACGTCGACACCCGCGGAAGCCTCACACCCGGCAAGGCTCGCCGGGACGCCGACATTGACGACCTTCGCTGAAAACTCGCCGCGGCCAAGCGGGAGATCACCGAGCTGAACAAACGGCTGACAGTCGCCGCCACGGTCATCGCCTCGCTTCACCATGACAACCAGATGCTGCGGATGGAGCGTGACGCGGAAGGCAGCGGAGGCCCGAACGGCGCCCGTGGGGCGGCCGTCGCGACGCCCGGCCGACGCGTCAGGTCAGCCAACCAGGCTGCGTCACGACTCGTGATTAAAGCCACGGAGTGTCCGTGTGGTGGGAGGGGGTAGTTCCTCGGGATGGCGAAGAAGAAGCGTCCCCAGTCCGGTGTACGGCTGACGAGGCAGAGGCTGGTCGATGGTGTGGCCGGTCCGGATGGAGCCCGCATACGCCTTGCGCGTCCGGAGGAAGGCCCTCGTGTCGGTGAGCTGCTGAAGTTGGCGACGGACGAGATCGAGCAGGCCCACATAGACGGCGTGGCTGCGGGGAAGTGCGGGACGTGGCTTCTGGATGGGCTTGCCGGGCATGACCGGGCCATGACCGAACAACTCGTGCGTGCCGCTTATGGCGGGAAATTGCAGGAGGGTGCCTTGTCGCTGTCGCTGCCGTTGGTTGCCCAGGACAGGGATGGCGAACTCGTGGGGGCTTTGCTTGCGCTTCCGCCGGGCACAGTGGTGCAGACCGTGCAGCAGGCCGGCTACGAGCAGCATGCGCTTCTGGCGATGCTGAAGTACGCCAAGATCAAAGGGCTTGCGGTGGCCGAAGCGGCGCGCGGCCGGGGCATGGGCGCGGCTCTCCTGAAGCGTTGTGCTCAGTTGTACTGGCAGCTCGACTTCATGTTGCTGTTCGGGGAGTTCGAGGTTGAACGCGCCCTCGGCTCCTTCTATGCGCGCCAGGGGTTCACTGTATTGGAACCGGGTGAGAGCACCGATGTCGGCTTCCTTCTGACTGGCAGGCCGATCAGCCTGGGAGCGGGACCGGGCGAGCAGCTCTTCTTCCGTTGGAAGAAGAGCTGATACGACCCGCGGGATGAGGGGACGCCGCCGGCCGATGGAGCGCACTGCGCGGGCTGTTGCATCCACATTCAGCTGACCGAGCCCACCGGACGCCTCGGCCGCATGATCCGGCGCCTGGTGAACGCAGACGAGCAAGTACCCCGCCAGGCCCCTAAATCGAACAGCGGCCAGCCGACTACCCCGTCCAGGGCTGGCGCGGATACCCCTCGATCGACCTGCGGTTACCCTTGCTGGGTAAGCAACTGGATATCCACCCACTTGCCTATCCGGTCAGGTGTTCGTGGTGAGAACGGCGGCTGCCAGTGCGCCGATGATGAGGAACGGGCCGAAGGCCAGTGTGCTCTTTCGGTGCCCGCGCCGGGTGACGAGCAGCACAGTTGCCACAGCCGCTGCCAGCAGGAAACTCACCACGAGCCCCAGCCACGCAGCCTGCCAGCTACGCCACCCCAGCAGGGCGCCGATGGACACGGCCACTTTTGCGTCGCCGAGCCCCATGCCGCCCAGCGCGAACAGGGTGAACAGCACGCCGGCCGCGGCCGCGACGCTCACAGCACGCACGAGGCTGCCACTTTCGTGGTGGGTTGCCGCGGCCACGAGCAGTACGAGCGTGCCGACAGTAGTGGGCATGGTCAGGGCATCAGGAAGTCGCTGCACGGCACTGTCGATCAGCAGCAGTGCCGTGCCGAGCGCGGCCACCCAGGACTGCGCCACGGCGTACCAGCCGACGGCACCGCCCATGGCCACGGCGGCGAACGCGGCTCCTGCTGCGGCCTCCGGCAACCAGGCCGGCGTCAGGGGAGTCCAGCACCTGGGACACCGCCCGGTGGGAGGCAGCAGCTCCACTGCGCCGAACCACTGTCCGGACTGGGGCGGCAGAGCGCACCTGGAACAGGTCGCAGAGGGCGGGTTTCCAACCGGGACGGCGAGGATTGCGACCACCGGCCGGACGAAGACGCCGACGAGACACCCCAGCAACGCCATCACGAGGAGAGGCATCACTGCTCCTCCTGACACTGCCTACGCTCCGACCCCCGAGCGATAAAACCTGTGCTTGCGTGAGCACTGGTTCCTGGGAGAACGCCGGACTTCGTACTCTGCGAGCCATGGCTGTTCAGGTCACTCACGAGCAATCGCAACGACGGTTCGTCATGGCCGGCCGTCGGTTTCGCAGGGTTGCTGCCAGGCGAAACCCGATTCGGCTTCGCCGGATCGATCCCGTACAGTTCACCGTACCGACGCGGGGTGGAGCAGCTCGGTAGCTCGCTGGGCTCATAACCCAGAGGTCGCAGGTTCAAATCCTGTCCCCGCTACTCTCCCGTGAAGGCCCGGCATCCACCGGGCCTTCACTGCATCCGAGCCCACTTGACCCTGCCTCGTGGACGACCAGGGCTCGTGGTCCACAAGCATCAACTGGACGACGCCCTCGTACCCTCTGCCGCCGCGGCGCGCACCGCTTTACGCCCGCGAGCCAGGTCCGCTGAGTCGTGCCTTCACCCAACGCGGGCTCGCACGCAGGAATCGCCGTCACGCCGACCGCTTGATCTGCGTCAGGATGGTCGCTGTGGCGTCCTCCATGTCGACCCCGAGCTGCATGTTCAGATCGTCCAGTCGTTCCGCGGCGCGCTCGAGAGCCTCGTAGTCCCCGATGGCCGCATACGCGCGGAACAGGATCCGGTAGAGACTCTCCATCTCGGGGGCTGCGTCGAGCCCCTTGGTCGCCGCCCACAGCGCGCCACGCGGATCACGTTCAGTCAGGTGATGCTCGGCCAGGTCGGCGGCGGCGTCCACGATCGCGCTGATCATGTCCTGCGTCTGATGTTCCGCCCACGCGTACCGGCGGGGGTTGACGCCGGCGAACGGCCGCCCGCGCACCAGATCGAGGGCCGCACGCAGGTGCACGGCGGCCTTGGGGCCGGAGGCGGTGGCTGCGGCCACGGTAAGGCGCTGGAAGTAGTGCCAGTCGGAGTCGACGGTGCCGGCGAGGGCGTAGCGGACGTCGGTGGTGTTGGCGACGGCGGGAAGGTAGGGCTCGCCGTGGTCGTCGGTGCCGAGCCAGGACCTGAGCCGGCTGACGGTGGCGTTGCGGTACTTGCGGTCGATGGTGCGCCCGGGCCACATCGCCTCGTCCAGAGAGTGGTGGTCGCGGCCGGGGTGCAGCACCAGGTAGGTGGCCAGTTCGACGCAGGTCCGCTCGCGCTTGGATTCGATCGTGCCGCGGGCGCCCACAACGTCCACGGGCCCGAGCATCCGCACCACCGGCCCATCACCGGCGGTCTCGACTCCGGTCGGCTCGGGGCTGTCGTGTGCCTCCGGGGCCTTGGCCATGGAGACCTGGCTGACGCTGGGGGAGTGGTCAGGCTCGGAGGCATCCTCACTCGTGCCTTCCACCGTCGCATCAGCCTTGCCGGCTTCACCTGACGGGGCCTCCTGGCCCTGCCTGTCCTTGGTGTCCGGGGTGTCGTCGTACGTAGCGAACTGCGCCATCAGGCTCGTCGACGCAGAGCTTGGCTCCACCCATTTCGTGAAGACGTTCCGGCCCGTGGCGACAACGGCCTCCCCTTCGGTCGACGGCGGTTCGGGCAACGGTTCCTGCGGTGCGTCCGGAACGGCCTTGGGGGCGGTGACGACGGGCCGCGGCGCGGGGACGTCATCGGCACGAGTGGTGGCCAACACCTCCAGGGCCTGGTCATAGTGCTCATCGGTCAGCGCCTGGAGGCTGCACCACACCTCAACCTCGGTGCCCGGCAGCGTCCATGCGATTGGCCCGGCAGCGGTGTCGGCATGCAGCACGTGCGCGCTGTCCGACGCCTTGGGGCCGGTGATGACGACTACGGTCGCCGACCGTGGTGGCTGCGCGATGACCTCCTGCAGCCCCTCCAGGGCCTTGGCAGCCTCCGCTTCCTCGGTGTCGAGGTCGCCGGCGAGGACGCAGTGAGGGGTCCAGGCGGCAGCGGTGTCCGCCCCGGTCCGCGCCCGGCGGAGACTGCCGGTCTCGAGCACGGTGAGGGCGCGCTGCTGCTCAACATGGTGAGCCCGCAGTGCCTCCAACGCCTCCCTGAGGTCGGCGCGTTCGATGACTCGCTCCGGCATCTCCTTGACCAGGCCGGGAGCGGCATCGGCGACGGGGCAGACGGTGAGGTGGTCGGCGAACTCGCTGGCGGCCAGCTCCAGTGCCAGCGTGCGCAGCACCCTGTGCCGGTCGGGCCCGGTCAGATGCAGGTGACCGACGTTCTCCAAGTCGATGAGGATCAGCTGGCCCCTCTCGTCCCAGCCGAGGGACGCCAGCGCCGGGTAGGGCGCATCAACGTCGTCGGTCTGCGCCTGGGGCAGGAGCTCACCTCCATGGGTCGGGCAGGTCCACCGCTCAAGAGCGTCAGGAGACGCCGTGAACGGCGGAACCGGCGGGACTGGTTCAGTCAGGTGCAGCACGATCTCGCGCGGTCCGATCACGGCCGCCGACAGCGAGGGAAGGGCCCGCCCGGCGCCGGCCAGGTGGACCGCTGCGGTACGCAAGGCACCGTCGAGCATGCTGGTGTCCAGGGCCGCCTCTGCGGTACGCAGACTCTGTTCGACGGCCGCTGTGTCGTCCTTGGGCAGTGCGATGCGCTGGCCGCGGTGCCGGCGGCGCTGCTGGAGGATGCGTCGGGTGGTCACGGCGGACAGGAGGGCTGCGGCCAGGACGCCACCGCCGATTGCGGCTGCCGCCGGGGTGACCCGGCCTTCGGCCTCCGGCTTCGGCGCCGTGGTGGGCGTCGGGACAGCAGGGGAGGGGGCCTGGCCCGCGTCAGCGTCGCTGTGTGTACCGGTGGTAGGTGCGGGCGTTGACGGCCGCGGTGCCGGCGTGGCCGTGCCGGAGGCGTGGCCGTCGGACTGGGTGCCGCTGCCGGTGTGTTGACCGCCAGCCTGCTGGTGCGGGGGCGCAGGGGTGGCCGTGGCGCCACCGCCGTGGCCGCCCGCTTCGCCGTCGCCTCGGTGGTCGCTACCAGTGCGGTCCTTCGGCGGAGCAGGGGTGGGAGCGGCGTGCTGGGTGGGGAGGTCGAGTTCCTGCCCGGGGTAGATCAGGTCCGGGTCCCGGATCTCCTGGCGGTTGGCCTTGTAGAGGTCGGTCCAACGGTCGCCGTCGCCGAGCTTCTTGTCCGCGATCTCGTACAGCGAGTCCCCGGAGGCGACCGTGTAGGTCTCGTGCCGCGCCTGCTTCTTGCCGGTGCCGGCGTCGACCATCCGGGTCTCGGCGTCCTGCGGGGCGAGGCCAGTGCGGGCATCGGCAGGAAGGCGCACGACGGTGCCCGTTGGCAGGGTTGCGGTGTCCGGCAAGTGCGGGTTCAGGGCGCGGAGTTCGCTGTGGCGGCGGCCGTCGCCCAGGTAGTGCTCGGCCAGGTCCCACACCGTCTCGCCGGTCGCCCCAACCGTGTGGGTGGGACCGGCATGCTGCGAGGCGACTTGCTGCTGCGGAACCGCCGCGGTCGTGTGCGCGGCGGTGGGGAGGTGAGTGGCAGTCGCGGCTGGCGCCGCCGTGGCGGTGGCGGGAGCGGCCAGCGCGGTGGCCGGCGGCAGGAACAGCAGTCCGCCCAGCAGAACCGCGGCCAGGCGCTGCGGGGCAGCCAGCCCCCGGATCCGCGGCGCCCGCCGCCGACGCAACAATGCTCCGGCCTCCACCAGCAGGGAGAGGACGAACCACGCCCACAGCGCCCAGCAGATGAGCGTGAGGATGGTGAAGAGCACCTGCCCGCCGTCATCCGGCGCCAGAAGTCCTTGCCCGAGGCCGTCCAGCGTAGGAATGCCGGCCGGCAGGGTGCCCACCTGCGCCAGGACAAGCGGGATGCCCACAACGAGGGCGAGCAGGGCGAGCAGGCTCCCGGTGAAGCGGGTGGCGGTCAGCGGCCAGGGCCGGCGCGGCGACAACGGGTGGGGCATGTTCAGTCTCCGACCTGGTGGACGAGCTGGGCGGTGCCGTGTCCGGTGACGGGCAGGGTGGGGCGCCCGACACTGGCCAGCAGAAGGCAGTGATAGGTGTCGTGGACGGTCACCGCAAGATGCCGTCCCCCGTCCTCGACCGTGACGGTGCCCTCGACGCCGGCTTGGCGCAGGAAGCTGCGGGCGGCGGAGGTGGCGGCGTCAGGGTCCACCACGACGGTGCCGCCGGGGATGGCTTTGCCGGCGTCGATCTGCTGCCCGCCGGCCCGGGCTGCGGCGTTGGCGACGTCATCGGCGTGCGCGGAGGCTTTCAGCTCGCCTCCGCCGTCGACGACGAGGGCCAGCAGAGCAAGGAAGACGCCGGCGGCCACAACCCAGAACAACGTCGACGACCCACGCTCACCGTCTCCGACGCTGGTGAGGCGGATGCGCAGCGTACGGCGGAGCGGCGCAGGGATGAGGTGCCGCATGCGCTACCTCCGGTCGGCGTACTGGTCAACGACGCTGATGGCCGAGGCGGTGAGCGTCTTGGATCCTGGCAGGCCCGGCACGGTCAGCTGGGAGAGAGGGATGGTGCAGGTGACGGTGGCGGTCACGCTCGCGGCCTGGCCCGGAGCGGTGGCGAAGGCGCTGGTGTCGATGCGGATGGAGCGGCTGGTGCAGTTGCGGCCGTCCTGCCGCAGCGAGGCTTCTGCGGCGGCTTGGCCGCGGGCCTGCGCGACATCGGCATCCGCCGCCTGGGAGGCGGCGCGGGCTGCGGAGTTGGCGGCGCCTTCCACGGAGTTGTCGAAGATGCCGGCCAGACCGTAGGCAGCCAGCAGCCCCAGGAACGGGATCAGCACGGCGACACAGATGACGGTCTCCAGGGTGTAGGTGCCGTGGTCCTGTCGCCACCAGCCCGACACCCACCACCGCCGTTGTGCGGTACGGGTCTTCGTTGTCATCCCACGCTCCAGCGCTCGACGGGGACTTCTGCGCTCTTGGTCACCTGTGGCCGCCATCCGGGTACCAGGGACAGGCTGCTGCCGGTGACCGTCACCCGCACCCGGTCCGCGGTGGTGCCGCTGGTCGACACTCCAGCGTCCTGCAGGACGTGGACGTGCGAGAGCCAGGCGCGGGCGCGGGCAGTGCCGTCGGCGGGGGTGGCCTTGTAGGCAGCGCCGGCGGTGGCGGCCTTGCGGGCCGCGGTCACGGCGGCTTCCTGCGCCAGATACCACATGCCCAACTGCAGGCCGGTGCACAGCACGAGCATGACGATCGGCGCGAGGATGGTGAACTCCAGCGTCCCCATCCCCGCGTCACTCTTCACGCTCGCGGCTATGCGCCGCAACCGTCCTCGGGCCGACTCGGGCATCTCAGAAGGCGCTCTTGAAGTTGCTCAGCAGGCTGTCGAACTTGCCCTTGAAGGCGAGCGCGAAGGCGGTGGCGGCGGTGATCAGCACAGCGCCGATGATGAGCTTCTCCAGGGTCTCCAGGCCCGCATCGCGCTCGCGTCGGTCGAGGAGCTGGAGGAAGCGGGCCTGGAGGCGGGTGATGACCCGCCTCGGAAGGCTACGAACGGACATATGGTTCCCCTTTCACACGCGGCCGGGCGCTCGTGCGGGCCCGGCGTTGGTCTAGTTGGCCAGGACGGTCTGGAACAGCGGGTAGCCCAGGGTGGCGATCAGCACGACGAACAGCAGCGTCCCGGGCACCACGGCCTTCTCGGTGTCGCCGTTGGCCTCGCTTTGCATGTCCGTCTGCAGCCGCTTCCGCAGCGTCTTGGCCTGGTTCTCCAGCGCGGCGACGATGCTGGCACCCTCATCCCCGGCGTGCGCGAAGGTATCGGCGGGGCCGGCAAGTTCGGGCACGTCCAGCTGCTCGGCGAGCGCCTTGAGGGCATCCCATGGCGGCGTCCCCGACAGCCGGGCTCGCTCCAGCGCGGCCCGGATCCGTACGTAGACCCGCCCATCTCCGACCGTGGCGGTCTCGTACAGGGCCTTCTCGGGGCCGGCGTGGGCGCCGCGCTGCAAACGGGCCCGCTCCAGCAGGGAGGCGACCGCGTACCGGTACTCCAACCTGAGCTTCGTGGCCTTACCCCGGACGTTGGTGTCGGCGGACACCCACATCAGCGCCGCGAAAGCGACCGAGACGAACAGCGGAAGGACGAAGGGGAGACGGATACCAGCGGCCGCGCACAGGGCCAGGGCCATCTGCGGCATCGCGAACCCGCCGATCGCGCCCACGACTTTGTCCCCTACGTGCTTGGCGGGGGTGATGCCCAGCAGGTCCAGGTCCCGCCGGGGGACGGCCAACCGTGTCCCGGCCGAGGCCAGGACACGGGCACCGACCCGCTCCGTCAGATCCGCACTCTTCGACACCCCGGCCCGGGAGGCGGGCGGGGGAGTGGGGGTGGTGGTCTCCAGCCGGTCCAGGACACTGCCGAGGTCCGGCCGGGCCGGCAGCAGCTCCCGCACGAGCAGGAAGAGGCCGACCCCGATCATCGCGCCGTAGACGACACTCGCCATCGACATCACGCAACACCCTCTACGGTCGTGTGGAGGAGGCGGGGGCCGGGTTTGACGGCGCTGAGCCGCCGCAGCCACACCAGCGCCCCGACGAATGCTGCGCCCATCGCCAGCAGCCACAGCTGCCCGCCGACGGTCGCCCACACGGATCCGAAGTTGCTGCCCATCCCAATGGCCATGGCGAGCACGATGATCGCCACCCATCGCGTCTGCGTGCGGACCTTTTGCCGTTCGGCGTCCATTGTGCGCAGCGCGGCCGCTTCCTCGGCGGTCAGGTCGGACAGGGTCTGGAGGGTCTCGACCATGCCGGTGCCGCGGTCGCGGATGTGGGTGAGGAAGACCAGCACCACGTTGTCGACGGCGCCGTCGGCGAGTTCGTCGGCGAAGGCACGGTAGGCGGACTCTTTGTCGACGCCCATCCGCAGTCGTGCCTCCAGTACGCGTACCGGTTCGGCGATGGGGGCGGGGACTTGTCGCATGGCGCCGCTGATCGCGGCCTCCAGGGTGTGGCCGACGATGTGGGCGCCGGCCAGGTGCTGCAGCCACGCGGAGAGGGCTTCGAGGCGGACGATGCGGCGGGTGGAGGTGCCGGCTGGGTGCCAGATCCACGGCACTCCGGCCACGACGGCCGCCGCGAGCAGGCCCTGCACGGGACGGGCAGTGACGACCCACATCACCATGGCGGCGATGCAGGCCGCTATCACGATCCACCGGTAGGCCGCAGCCCACGGCCCCGGCAGTCCTTCACAGATCCGTGCCCAGAGCCCTGTCCACCTCGGCGGCGCGGCTGCCCGGTCGGCTGGCACCGGCCGGAAGGCTCGGATCGCAAGCCAGATCCCGGCGACTATGAGCAGCCCGCACAACGCGCCGAGCAGCCCGAGCTGTCCCAGACTCACCTCTTGATCACCTCCATCGGCGTGGGCCAGCGGCCGAACTGCGGCTCGGTCAGCCACCGTCGGTCGAAGCCGGCATCGGCCATCTCCTGCGCGCATTCTCCGGACGGCGGTAGCTTCGGCACCCCGCGCGGGTCCCCCTTACCGTCGGGGGCGAAGACCTCGCTGAAAGCGGGCCTCCCGCCCTCGCCGGGAGAGACCTGCAAGACGTGGGAGACGAAGCGGTGACGGCGGCCACCGATCGGCGTTTGGTCGATCTGCCGGATGAACACCACGAAGTTGATGGCGTTCGAGACGAGTTGGTGGACGCTGTCAACGTTCATCCCAGCCCCCTGGCACAGCTGTACCAACCGCGGTAGCACCAGCCGCGGGTAGGCTGCGTGCAACGTGCACATCGACCCGCGGCCGCCGGAGCTCATCGCATCCAGCATCGGTACGACTTCCGTGGAGCGGACCTCGCCGACCACGACGCGGTTGCTGTTCATGCGCAGGGTGTGCGGATACATGTCGGCGATGGTGATCCGGCCGATTTCCCGGCCGTCCCTGCCGATCTCGCCGTTGGAGGCCCGCTCCTCCATTGCCATCACATGCGCAGCAATATCGGGGTCCTCGTCCAGGAACAGCTCGCGGTCGGTCTCCAGCGTGATGACCCGCTCACCGGTCGGCACCTGCCGCACGAGCGCCCGCAACAGGGTCGTCTTGCCCACACCCATGTCGCCTGCGACCAGGATCGTCTGCCGCCCCAGCACCAGTCCCTGGAGGAACGCGGACAGGGCGGGGCTGAGCGTGCCCCAGGTCACCAGGTCCTCCAGCGACGCCTTCATCACCCGGTGGCGGCGGATGACCATCGTCGGATGTGTGGTCTGCAGCGTGGCGGCAACGCGGGAGCGGTCCGGCAGCCGGAAGTTGACCATCGGGCTGGCAGGGTTGAGGATCCGGTCCCCGTGGCCGGAGCGGGCGGCAAGGCGGTTGATGAGCGCGACCAGTCCCTCGTCGTCATCGGCCACCGGATCCACCCGCCTTGTTGGCCGGTCGAAGTACTCCACCTCCACCCGCAGCCCATCCACGACGACGTTCTCCACGCCCTCGTCGTCCAAGTACTGCTGGAGAGGGCCGGCACGGAAGAGGGCGTTGATGATGGCCTGCCGCACCGCCTCCAGCTGCGAGGCACCCAGCGGCGCATGCTGGCGCGCGTGCTCAACCGCCCATGCGGAGACGCGCTTGGCCACCAGCGACCGCGCCAGCTCCAGCCGGTCCTCGTCCGACAACGGCCGGCTGGTCTCCTCCTCCCGCGTCACCAGGTCCTGGGATACCGCCTCTTGCAAGGCGCGGATGACCGCGCGGGACACCGGCAGTGCGCCCGGCATCTGCGCCAGGCCCTCCGCATCGGGCATCACGGCCGGCTGCGCGGCCGGTGCCGAGGGTGGGGGAGTAGGGTGCGCGGGCGTGGCCTGGCGCTGCTGGGCCAAGGCGCCGCGGAGCATGCCGGACAGCGGCGTACCGTTCACCGACCCACCGCTACCGCCGCCTTGGTGGGAGGTGCCGTTGGGGTGCTCAGCCACTGATCCTCGCTTCCTTCTGCGGGGCCAGCAGTCGCTGCACCACTCCGGCCACCACCGGCGACGTCACCGCCGGCGCCGGCAACTGCATCCGCAGACGCCGCGTGCTGGCGTCGACCTGCGCGGCATGGGCGGCCTGCCGGGCACGCTTCAGCAGCGCCAAAGAGGCGGGCTTGACCTGCCGCGTCGTGCCGTGGGTCAGGATCCGCGCGGTCTTCTCGTCCCACGGCAGCGTGCCGATCACCGGGATCTGGAGCCGCCGCGTGATCTCGTGATCGGGCACGTCGCCCTCCTGCACCAGCAGCAGCCGCAGCGCATCTGCCCCGGACCCGCGCTGCTCCAGCTCCTGTCGAAGCACCCGGGCCACCGGCAGGCACTGTGCAATCGAAGTGAGGGTGTTGCGGACGACGAGAACCACCAGGTCGGCGCAGTGCAGCAACGGACGCGGACATAGCGAGGGGTGCACTCCGCCGGGCTCGACCACCATCCGGCCGGCATCGATGACGACGTCGTAGCCGGCGTGCTGTTCCATGGCCTGCAACAGCACCCCCAGCGGCTCCCAGGTCTGCTCCATGGCCGCTGACTGCATGGGATCGGTCAGACCCGGCAACCACAACCGCGCACCGGCAGCATCCAGGCGGCGCAGATGCGCTTCGAAGGCTTCAGCCAGGGCGCCCTCGCGGTCGGCCTGGGCCAGATGCCACAGGCCCACCTCACCGCCCCACTCACCCATCCGATATCCCGTACGGATGCTGCCACCCTTGGCATCGCACTCGGCCAGGAGGGAAGGGCGCGCACCGGACAGCGCCAGGGCCAGGGAAGAGACCGTCACACCGCTTGCGTGCGCTGAGGTCAGCGCGATCACGGACACGACGTCAGCCCTTCGAGGCGAGCACGATCGCCACCCGGCCCGTCGCCGCCCGAGCAGCGAGAAGCGAGCTGTCCGTACCGGCGACCGAGACCTGCACGACGACTGCGCCCGAGGCGTTGGGCGCACCGACCTTCACGATCTGAGCGTCGATCTCCTCCGGTGCCGGCCCCTTCTTGGAGACCTGCTCGTCCTTGCCCTGCGTGGCGATGATCTTTACCTGGTCGCCGGGTGCGAGGGCGTCGATGGGAGCGGCTCCGCGCTGCACCTCCACGGCGACCAGCTCCTGGCCGGCGGGGAGCGTCTTGCCGCCGTGGAACTGCCCGTCGGTCAGCAGCTCGCCGCGGTGGAGCGGCGCGGTCGCCCGCCGGCCGATCACGCTTGCTTTCTCGCTCGCCTTCACCGGGGTGAGGGCAGGGTCGTTGGGCAGGGCGGCAGTGGTCAGATCCTCTGCGGTGATCTCCTGACCGGCCGGGACATCACGGGCGATGGCCAGCACGTCGACCCGGTCCCCGGCACTGCGCACCAGCATGCTGGTACCCAGCACCCCGACTAGTGTCACGAGGACGCCGAGCACCAGCATCGAGCGTTTGCGGCGTCGTGGGACGGGGCCGGCCCCGATCGGAGTCTCGGGCTGCATCGGCGCAGCGGTGGGGGCAGGGATCTGGGAGGTGCTGTTCTTCATCGCGCCCGACTTTCCATGTGCTGGCCCTAGTTGAGGACCTTGAGCTGACCGATGGTGATCTGAGTCTGGGACTGGCGGGTCTGGGTGAGCTGGCCGGACTGGCCGGCACCGTTCCACTCGATCACCCAGGTCGAGGTGGCAGCGACCGCGTACTTCTGGCCGGGCTCGTCCTTCGAGGACTGCCGGTAGAGGTAGCCGCAGTCCGGCGATTGGCGATTGCCATAGGAGGGGTCGTACGGGGTGCCGGCGGTGGTGCACGTGACGGAGTGGCCGTCGCCCATGTCCCACACGATCTGCGACACCTTCGCCGTCGCGGTGACGGTGACCGCTCCTGCGGTCGCGGACGCCGTATTGGGGCCGTATGCCTCGGGCGTCTTTGCGGTCCACATCCACACGGGCAGGCCGACCAGACCCTGCTTACCCGGCTTCGGGACGATGCCGATGTCCGGCCCGGACAACTTCATCTTGTTGATGGCATCCTGAGCGATGGCGACGGGATCTACTGCTGCGGCAGCTGGTGGGGTCCCCTTCGACCAAATGACACCCTGCTCTGCGCCTGCCACCCCTTCGCACGTCCGCTGATAGAGAGCCCCATCTCCCGGCTTGTGGCCTTCCCAGGCCAAGTTCTCGGCCGGTGGCTGCGGATCCAGCTTGGTCACCGTGCAGGATTTCGTCGGCTTCTTCCCCTCACCCTCCGACGACGGCTTGCTGGCAGAGCCTGATTGCCCACTGTCCGGAGAGCCTGGGGAAGTCTGTCCGTCCCCGGCGTGCACGTAAATAAACCCCGAGCCGCCCCAGACGTCGCCAGACTCATCGTCTGACTTGCCACTTGCCAGCGCAGTCGGGCACATCAGCATGGTCGAAAGCCCGGCGACGGCCATGCACGGCACAAGGCGCCTTAGCATTTCCGGCCCTTCGGCTCCACCTTGGTGATCATCCATCCGTTGGGCCACTTCTCAGCTGACACAACGGTGATGTAGCGCGTGAGATTGCCGTGGGAAAGTGCCAGCACCTTCCCCGTCTTGCGGTCAATCGTCTGCCACGGGCCGATGTCGAGGCAGTCAGTGATGGTCGCATCTGGCGTCTTCTTGTCGAGCCCCAGAGCGGTCACCTTGGCGTCGTGCTTCGGTGCACCTTTCATCGCGTTGCCGGCGCCACTCAGGTTGAGGAGGTCCGTTCGCGAGCGCCCCAGGGCATCGAGGGTGGCGTACTTCTGAAGATTGGTGCCCTTCTCGCTGCCTTGGGCGTACGCCTTGACCTGCTCGGCCCAGTAGTTGTTGTAGACAGCGAGCACTTCTTGCTTTGCGGTCGACTCGGGGTCAGCGCTCTTTGTCGGCGCCGGCTTCGTGTTCGCGGATTTGGTGGGCGTGGACGCCGCATTGGTACCGCCTGAGCCGCCGCTGCACGAGGTGACAGTCAGCGCAGCACAACCGACGACAAACAGCATGAGTGCGCTGTTCTTGAACCGACCTGTGTAGTGGTCCCTGGCTGGTGCTGAAGCCATCAGGTCTCCCTCCCCGAAGGTGCGATGTCCCAGATTTTCAGTGACGTTGTCACTTTGTGGTGTGGTTCTTGGTCACTCACCGCAGGGGCGGTATTGCGCCATCGGAGTGGCTGGACATTGCACCCTACCCCTGACTTTGCAAACCAGGAAGTCTGTTTTTGCGGATGGTCGCGGCATCTCCGGCAAATCAGGGTGCAGCGGTAACCCGCTTTTCTGCGCACGCCGTTGTGGCGAGGCCCGGTTCGGGCTTCACGACGATCGATCGGTGATCTTCCCTTCGAAGGTCGCCAGCGCCGTACCCAGATCTGTGACCTCTACCGTCACCGTCCCCGGCTTCGTCCCTTGCGGAAGGGAGAAACGGAAGTGGTGGGTGGCTGCCCTTTGCGGTGCGATGAAGGCCGTTTCGCCAGCGCCGGGGACGAGGGCCTGGACGAGGTCGGCTTCCTTGAGCTGGTCGCCGTAGTACACGCGCACGGTCGTCTTCATGGGGGTGTAGGGCGGGCCGGACGCATCTGACGCGTCGTTGAACATGGTCAGGTCTCCCCCATACACAGGGCGGCCGTCGTCGCCGGTGCCCTCCGCACGCACGTCGCCGACCGACAGTTGCTGGTCGGCGTTCCACTCACCGAAGGCAAGAGTCTTCTTGCTCTCCGGGGCCGGGCTGGGACGGAGGGCAACGCCCTTGCGGGCGGCGGCTCCGGGGAACGGGCCCTCGAAGAAGGCGACGTCGCCAGTGTTGCCGAACAGTGTCTTGGGGCGCGTGGTGATGGTGACCGGGCCTCCGGCCGCGTCGGCCGGCACCGCGATCCCCATGGTCACGGTGTATGCGCCTCCGGGCTTGACCCGTGGGGGATCAGCGCTGATGGTGTCGGGCATCCCCTCGATACCGGTGTCGGTGAAGGCGACCGCCGGCCGTCCCATCGAGCCGTACCGCACGGTGGGGAAGAGGTCCAGCAGCGGTTGGATCTCACCGGCGTTGTTGGTGAGCTTCCAGGTCATCTTCGCTGCGCGCCACCCGTGGGGCACACCCTTGGCACTACCGGTCGGCGTCACCTCCGTCAGCGTGGACGGGGCCAGCGTCCAGGTCTTTGCCTCCGTGCTTACGCTCTCGCCGAGCTTGTGCATGCCCTCGGGGAGGTCACGCTTGGGAGAGTGTGAGGCTTTGGGCGCGCTGCCGCCGGAGGGACGCTGCTTTACGGGCAGGTCGCCGGCGCACCCGGTCACCAGCCCCGCCACCGTCACACCGAGAACGATCCATCCGGCCTTCCTCACCACTGCCCCCTTGCCTGCGACCACCACGGAACCGTGCCTTGTTGGGGCGCCGATTGTGCCAGTTCAGGTGCTCGAAGATCAGGGTTACTGCAGACCGGGCCGGAAACCGACGAGCGGTCCTCCTGGTCAGGTCCACGGCCCGCACCGGCGTCGTCAGTCAGGAGGTCGTCGATAGTTCCGCGGCCGCCACTTTGGTGCCGCCAACCGGCCATGACCTGCCGCACGATCGAACGGGCCAGCAGCCGGTATTCATCGGGGCAGTTCTCGCGTTCGGAGAGCCACTCCAGGTGCCGAGTGTGGGTGTGCAGGGCGATCATCTCGCTGACCAGGGGCCCCATGGGGCTGGGGATGGCGGCGATATCGGCGCACGTGTTCTCGTTGTGCCGGCTGGAGAAGGCGGTGATGTCGATGACGGCTATCGACGGTTCGGTCGGCTTACGGCGAAGAAATCTGAACATGCCTCTCCCAGGTCAGGCCACTGCGGCGGCAGCGGCAGACGGACGCAACAGGACATCGGTCGGTTCGGCATCACCGAGGACGGGCGTGACGATCGGCGCGAACGGCCCGTACCGCTGCAGCTGATCGAGGGTGGTGACCCCGGCCCGAAGGTCCACCGCAGCCGGTTGCAGACGCGCGTCCGCTGCGGCCAGAGCTCGTAGATCGTCACTCCGCCTCGCCAACTGGCCCGCCGATGCTCCGTCCAGCACGAGCAGGACCCTGGGGAAGGACGGATAGCGGGCACGCCATGCCTCTCGCCGGTGCCCGGCCGCTGCCTTCGCGCGGCCGCGGCCGGGGGCCGGCTGGGGGATGTAGTGGGCGTAGCGGGCGTAGGAGTGGAGCTTGGCGGCGAGGCGGGCGATGCTCATCGTGGAGCGGTCGATCTCGCAGAAGAACGTCAGCAACATGCGTTGCTGCCCGCCGTCGTCGGTGCTGGTGGTGTGGATGTAGCGCAGGACCGCGTCGGGCACCAGGAACGCCTCGTCGCCCAGGCGGCTGTCGCCGTCGCGGACACGGTGGGCGACTTCGGGGTCCCAGTCCAGCGGCCCGCACTCGTCGTCCAGGCCCCGGGCGTGCTGCACGAACGCCAGCCCCATGGTGTTGACGGCCAGGGTGTGCTCCTGCAGAGGGCTGGCAGCTGCGTCCTCCGTCACGCGGTAGGCCCGCGGCGCGAGCTCACCCCCGCTCTCGACGACCTCGCAGCCCAGCGTGGTCGTGTACCAAAGGAGTTCGCCGGCGCGGGTGGCGCGGCGGATCGACGCATCGACCAGACCGCGGTCGTGGAGCACCTCCAACTGCCGGCGCACGTAGCGGGTGGAGGTGGCCGCCGGGCGCAGGAGCTGAGTGAGCTGGCCGGCGGTCAGCAGCCGGTGACGGTAGAGCACGGGCAGGATCTCCTGTCCCAGCTGAGACAGGCCCCGTTCCGTGGGGTCCAAGAAGCATGGGCGCGGCATCAGAATCCTTTCTGGTGCAGGTCAGACGGGGCGGAGGGTGCGGACCACGTCGCCGGATCCGCGGCCGGATGCGCGCGGCGGTGGTGTCCGGCCGGTGGTGAGGTGGGCGAGGATCGCGTCGTCCAGGCCGCGCTGGGTGGCGAGGATCTCGCCGACTGTGAGGCGGTTCAGGTTCTTGTCGATCGCCGATTCCAGGGCCGGCAGTCCCGCCTCGTTGCGGTAGTCGGCGAAGACCTCATCGACCGGGACACCGCGGACCCGGAAAGGCATGGTGCGCTTGCCACGGAGCATGACCGACTGGATGTACTCGTACGTGTCCAGGCCCAGCACCGTCTCCGCGTCGATCCCCGGCAGACGCTTGGCCACGAAGCCTGCCTCGTCGAAATCTGCGGCCGTCGCCGACAGCAGCGACTGGTTTTGCATGAGGGCGGCCCGCGTCTCGTTGGACAGCCGCATCGCCATCTGCGTCATCCCCATGAAGCGCACCTCGAACTTCCGCAGTTGCTCCAAGATCTTGGCGATGTGGCCGTGCGAGGCTCCATCAACCGCGGTCAGCTCGTCCGCCCACGCCCAGAACGTCGCCAGGCCCTCGACCGGGGTGTCGATGCGGGAGGTACCCGCCCGGAACAGGTCGAACAGCAGCAGCGCGGTGACCAGCTCGTCGCTCTCTCCAGTGCCGGACGGGCACACGAAGACGACCTGCCGCTCGTCCATCGCCCGCCGCACGTCATAGGCCGAGCGTGGACAGCCCAGGAACGCCTTGAGGGACAACGAGTTATCGAGCCGGTAGAGGGCATTGGTTACCGGGTTGACGGCGGAGGATTCCAGATGAGGGAAGGACTTGCGCCAGAAGACGGCCTCGGCTGGATCCAGGACCGCAAGCACCGCCTCACGCCACTCCTCGTCCTCCAGCAGCGTCTTGATCTGGAACACGGTCGGCTGCAGCTCCGGATACCCGCTGGTCACAAGGTGGTGCGAGAGCTGGGCGAGGGTGCGTGCCGCGCTGGAGAGGATCGTCCTGGCCCGGGTCGCGTTCTCCCCCCACGCATGGGCGGAGGCGATCGCCCCCACCACCGAGCCGACAATGTCCTGGACCTCCTCGACTTCCCGGCCCTCCATGGACAGCAGATTCCAGCACGCCATCCGGTCGTCCATAGCCGGGCGGGCCAGGTTGATCTCCCACACACGGTCAGCGACAGCGGGGTGCGCGAGGTAGGGGCGAGCCCGCTGCCACGCAGCACCGTGCGGGTCGAGGAACCAGGCCCCGTCGCCGGCATAGGCACGGGCCAGGCACTCCACGAGCGCCTTTTCCGTCTTCCCAAACCCCGACTTTCCGTAGGAGGCACCGAAGAGCACATCAGCTGCGTAGGCACCCCCCAGCCGCTCGTTGCCGTCAGGGCCCGTCACCCGACCCAGCGGCAGCACATCGCGCTGACCAGTCCACGTCGGCAGCGCGGCCGGCGCCGGCGGAACGACACCGCCGCAGCGGGCCACATTGGGTGCGTCGCAGCGGGCGGTGGGCGGCTTGAGCAGCCCGGCGATCTCCTGCCACGTCACCCACTGCCGCCGAGTCGGCGCGAAGTCCCCCCGCTCCAGACGCCGGTCGAAACGAGCCCGCAGCCACCACGTATTCGAATACCGACGCCACGGGCCCCACTTCGGGCCGACCGGCACGAAGCGGTTCTCACCGCTGAACGCCTCCATCGCCGCCAGCATCTGATGCAGGCGAGCCTGCGCCTGCTGCGGATGCCGGGCCACACATCGAACCAGCACCTGGACGGCGAACACCTCAGCACCGGGAGTGAACTTCCCTACCCCCTCGGACAGGTCACTCTGCCGCGGTACCCGCGCCGTCCGCTTGGCCCCTCCACCGGCGGAGACGCCCAGGCCATCGCGCAGGACCTCCATCGCTCCGCCCGCGTGGCCGCCCCCGCCGATCTGCTCGCCGTACGCGGACGGCCCGCGCCGGGTAGCGCGGCGCATCAATGCCCGGCGCCGCCGTGCCACCTTCCGGCCGGGCACCGGGACCAGGTCGACGACGAGCTCGGCCTCTTCACCAGCCTCGGTACGCACCGAGGCGAACACGGCCGCCACGTGCTCCAGAGGGTCGGGGTCCAGCCCAGCCTTGCCCAAAGGGCGGTGATCCGGTCCGGCCAGCACCAACTCCGCACGCGCCACGTAGCGCGGCCCCTCCAGGCTGCTGCCCATGGCGGTGGGCTTGGTCAGGTTGACGGTGCTCACCACGATCCACCCCGCTTCAGCGGCGCAGCATCAGCGAACCGGATGCGCCACCTGCGCTCGGAACGGGGGCGCGGAGCGACAACTTCAACCCGCCGGTAGCCGGATTGCCGCAACACTCCAGCGGAGCGCTCCGGGCCCTCCCACCAGTAGTGCAGGCGCCCCTCCTCACCCGCCACGACCCGTATGCGCACCGCGGCTGCGCGCCGGGGCAGCGTCCCGCTCGCCGAGCGCACACTGGCCAGCCGGCCCGCGACACGTCCCACCTCCAGCAGCTCCGGGTCGAACGTAGCCGCCGGCACCAGCTCCACCCGCGTACGGCCGGCGAGTTCGCGCACCGCCTGATGGCGCCACCACACCACGGCCGCGACCCACACACCCACAGCGGCAAGGGCAGCGAGAGCGACCCACCACAAGCTCGCCAGACCGGCCTCCACCAGCACCCACAGCCAGTGCCCCACCTCCGACGTACGCGGCAGGATGCCGGTCACCACAGGTCCCACTGGCTCGTCGCCCCGTGCGAATTCATCTGTGCCTCCTCGCCGGGCGGCACACCTTGCCGCCTCGTACAGAGAAGGGAGTCGAATCCATCCCGATGTGACACACGGGCTCAACTTTTTCTCCCGTCGCTGGGAGAGCGGCCTCGGTATGGCCGCCGACTGCACCGGTGAGGGCCGGACGAGGGACGAGCATGGCGCGCCGACCGAGTCGAGCCATGCACCGTTGGCCGTTCTTGCTCGTACGCTCGTGAGAGGTCGCACCTCGAAGAATTGGAGCAGTGATGGCGATTCTTGAAAACGACCGGAGGTGCTCCTCGCCTCACTTCGGAGAATCTTGAAGTGTGTGGGGAGAGTGGGGAGCGAAGAGCGTGAGTGGCTCTGCTTCGCAAGCAGTTCGTGGGCTCTTCGTTCTAGTGTGTCGCGGTGAACACCAACGCTCTCGTCGGTAGTGAGGTCCGCCTCGTCCCGTTATCCACCGACCATGCCGAAGATCTCTTCCCTGCTGCATCCGACCCCGAGGTATGGCGGTGGATGCCACGGCCTCGTCCTGAGTCTGTGGTGCAGATGCGCGAGTTGCTGAGCCAGATGCTCGCGGACCCGGCTCGGCGGTGCTTCGCGGTGCAACGTTGTGACGACGACACAGTGATCGGTTCGACCAGCCTGTATGACATTGACCTGGACGAGAGCCGCGCCGAAGTCGGCGCGACCTGGTTCGATCGATCTTGTTGGGGAGGCCCATACAACGCTGAGAGCAAGCTGTTGCTGTTCAGCCATGCCTTCGATGGCCTGCGCCTCGCCAGGCTCGCTCTACGCACTGACAATCTGAATGTCCGTTCCCAGCATGCTCTGGCCCGTTTGGGGCTGGTCTATGAGGGGACCCTGCGTAGCCATATGCGGCGCCAGGACGGCACCCGCCGCGACTCGCTGTATTACAGCCTGCTCGCAGATGAGTGGCCCATCGTCCGCGACACGCTGCGCACCAGGATCGCCGCCAAGTCGACCGCTTGATCCGGGACGCTGAGTTCATTCGTCGATGGCAAAGCTACTGGGCTCGCCGGCCGTCAGGCCGGCGAGCCCAGTGATCAGTGACGGTCAGGTGGCAGGGTTACGGGGTCCTTCGCAGCGGAACAATGTCGGGGCTGGTGGTGGGGACGGAAGGGCGGGCGGCTTCGGGGGTCCCGAGAAGCGCGACGATGGTGACTGGCTGCTGGCAGTGGGGACAGTTACGGGTCGCGGTCGGTTCCAGCGGGTCACGTTCCGCGGCCACTTGCTGACGCGCGAGGGGCCGGTTGAGAGGTTTGGACGGCGGAGGCAGCTCGAGCCACGACTGCAGAGAAGTGGTCTCACCGAGACGACGTGCGCGGTCTTCGTCTCTTGCCTGGTTGCGGCGGCGCTCGGCGTCTTTGCGGCAGGCCGGGGAACAGTAGATCTGGCGGGTGGTTTTCAGGGCCTCGAAGGGGCCGTTGCAGACCAGGCAGACGCGCCGGTCCCGGATGTCGTCGCTGGTGCGGGCAGCGCTGCGGCACTCTTCCGAGCAGTAGGTCCGGCGGCGGGCGACCGTCGTGGTGAACTCGTTCTCGCAGACCGGACAAGTCTGCCGTGCCCGTCCTAATACTCCAGCAGCGGTTCGTGTCCTGAGCTGCTTCTTCTTTTGTAGTGGCAGTGTTGGGCGGTTGCCTGGCGGTGTC
This sequence comes from Streptomyces sp. RGM 3693, assembly GCF_050471125.1. Lineage (NCBI taxonomy): Bacteria > Bacillati > Actinomycetota > Actinomycetes > Kitasatosporales > Streptomycetaceae > Streptomyces > Streptomyces sp. RGM 3693. The sequence goes on along the minus strand of NZ_JBMPPQ010000003.1, from coordinate 78,704 downwards.
TGCGCCAGTGGGACCAGGTCAGTGCGTGATCTCGTGGATGGCGGTGTGGTGTTCGGTGGGGCAGGAGATGTTCCAGGAGCCGGCGGATCTCCGCCACGGTGAGTGGGATGGTTCTGCTGGTGGGGTCGTTTCTGCAGCCCCTTTTGAGGCGTCGGCGGCGAGGCCGGCGAGAAAGGCGTGGGCGAGCATGGCCAGGGTGACGTGGCGGTACCAGCCCACGTAGCGGCGGACTTCGTACTCGTCCAGGCCGCATTCGTTCTTCGCGGCCTGGAAGCACTCCTCGATCGTCCAACGCATACCGGCGACCCGGGCCAGATCAGCGACAGTGCAGACGACTGGGGCGTAGGCGAAGTAGTAGGCGATCTCGTCCGGGCGGGTCAGGCTTCGGCGGGCCAGGACCCAGCGGTGATGGGTGGGCTCATCACCGTCGAAGAAGCTGATGGCCGGAAGTCTGGCACTCGCCCAGTCGTAACGGCGCGGGCCTTTTGCACCGTTGCCGCAGGAGAGCCGCTGCCAGGCATCCTCCGGAGCCTGCCTGATGAGCTCGTCGATCCTCCAGGAGCCCGCCAGGGACTTGACCTGCTGCGACTTGGGCACCGCGACCACATAGCCGACACCGAGTTCCTCAAGTAAGCGCCGGAACTTCCACTCCTGGCCGTAGGCCTCGTCCGCCGTTACCCACTGGGCAGGCAGGCCCGCTGCCAAGGTACGGATCACGATCGACTTCGCAAGCTCGCCCTTGGTTGCGAACCCTCTCTCGTCAGGGATCTTCGCCGCCCGGCAGCGTTCCCGGTCACTCGTCCAGGCTTTGGGGAGATACAACTCCCGGTCCACCAAGGCCCGTCCATGCTCGGTGGCGTAGGCGGCGAAGACTCCGATCTGGCAGTTGTCGATCTTTCCGGATGTGCCGGTGTATTGCCGCCCCACGCCCGCGGACGTGGTGCCTTTCTTGATGAATCCGGTGTCGTCAAGGATGAGCACACCGCCGGGGCCGAGCTTCCCGGCAACGTAGTCCCGCACATCGTCACGGATCTCATCCGCGTCCCAGACGCTCGAGTTCAAAAGCCGCTGGAATCCGTCCGGGCTACGGTGACCTGCGTATTCAGCCAGCTGCCAGCCGTTCTTGCGGGCCACCGGAGCCAGCAGTCCACGCAGGTAGTCCCGCATCCGCCACCGCAGATCCGCCCGAGCGAACCGACCCGCCACCCGAGCAAACACCGACTCCAACTCAGCGGCCCAGGCCGCACCATCCGTCATCCCCACCATGCCCAGTCAACGATGAACTACAGCTCAGGACACGAACCGCTGCTGGAGTACTAAGCGACGCGTCGGATGTCCCAGGCGTACTGCTCCCAGTACCCGGCGAGACTGATGATCTCGACCGATTTGCCAGGTTTGGGGGCATCGATCATGCGGTTTCCGCCGGCGTAGATCCCTACGTGTCCCCAGTTGTGCTTGTTGAACACGACGAGGTCGCCTGGCCGCATCTCGTCGCGCGGGATGGACGTCCCGACGTGGCGCTGTTCCTGTGAGGTGCGCGGCAACACCACTTTGTGGCCGGTGCCTTGATAGACCGCGTAGGACGTCAGCCCGGAGCAGTCGAAGCCTCCGCCGGATTGCCCGGTGATGGTGCCGCCGCCCCACACATAGGGGACGCCGAGCTGGGTGAGGGCGGCCTTGACGATCGAGCTGGAGGCCCCGTCACCCCCTACGTCGCTATTGTCGGCGGATCCAGCTGTGGCGTACGCCTTGGCTTGGGCGAGGACTTTGTTCACGTACCAGTCGGCGTGGTTGTAGGAGTAGATCGCCTTGTAGAGGCTGTCGCTGGTGCCGGTTCTGGCGCCGTTGGCGCACAGCATCCGGGCCGCGGCATACACCGCGTCGGTGGGGTCCCATGGCGTGGGCGGGGTAGCGCCGCCGGGCGGCACCGGGTAGGCGTAGCCCTCGAAGGTGGACGGCAGGAACTGCATCGGGCCGACGGCGCCGGCGTCCGAGCGCATGGTGGGGTGGCGGCCGTGGTCGGTCTCGACCTTCCCGATCGCGGCGAGCACCGACCAGTCCAGCCCCTGACAAGTGGCGGGCGCCGCCTGCCGGTAGAGCGTGAGCATCTGCGGCGGGATGTCGCCTACTTGGCCGCCCTGCATCGATATCTGCGACCCGACTGTGTCCTGGTCCTCCTGGTGGCCGGCGACGCCGTTGGCGACAGCGGCGATGAACAGCACCAACACGCCGATCAGGGCGAACGCTGCTGTGCCGAGGCCGACGCCAGTAGCGATGGCGGGCTTCTTCACGGACGCCTCCTGGGCCGTGTGGGCCGTGGCGGCGGGGGCTGGCGGCGCGGCGGCGCGGGCGGGGGGACGGGCCGGTTGGCCGCGGCGCGGGTGCGGATGCGGTGGAGGCGCTGCTGCAGGCTCGCCTGCTGGCTGGATGCCGGCGGGGTCAGCGGCCGCTGCGGCACCATCTGCGGCCGACGGCTACGGCGCGGTGACACGGCAGGTGTTGGGTTGAGCGGCCGGCCCGGCGCAGGGCGTCTCACGGGGCCGGTGGTTGCGCGAGCCGAGCGGCCAGGAGGGCGGGAGGGCAGCGTCGGTAGGCCGCGGCGCGCACGGACGCGGTTGCTGATCCAGCGACCGCCGATGCCGCGCCAGTACTCGTCGGCGAAGTCCCGCACCTGCGGCTCATACACATTGCGCGCGGCATCAAGGCGGTCTTTGAGCTGGGTGGCCGCGGTGGCGACCTGACCGGGCACGGCCTGCACTGCTGCCGCTGCGCGCCGTGCGGCCCGCGGTCCGTAAACGGGTAGCCCCACAGTCCCCTTCAGCCCGAAGCGCCCTGCCCGCATGCCGGTTCGAGCTCCAGCACGCACCGTCCTTTCGGCGCCACGGGCGAGACTTCCGGCGCCCTTGGCCAGGCGCCCGGTGAGAGCGCGGGCGCTGCCAGCGCGGCCCAGGCCACCTCCGACCGCCCCGGCGGTGCCGCCGGTGGCGGCCATCAGGCCGAGCATCAGCGCGGCTCCGCCGACCTTGCCCAGGGTGCCGCGCCGGCCGCCACTGGAGCCGAGGTCGGACGGGCCGGCCACGCCCCCAAGTTTGGAAGCTCCGACGCGGGCCTTGAGCCGGGCGGCCATCTGCTGCGACTTGCGAACCAGGCGCTTGCGGAAGATGATCGCGCCCACGCACAGGATGTCGACGGTGACGAAGCGGACGACGACGCCACCGGGAATGTCCTTCGCGGGCGCGGAGACCACGGCGGTGACCGCGACGACGAACACCCCAAGCCCCAAGACGAGGCCGACAAGCAGGGCCAGGCCGCGGAAAATCGCGGCTCCACGCGACCACAGCCACGCGCGGCCGGGCCCCGGCAGGGTGCCGGCGATCAGCGCGCAGCGCAGCAACATCGCCTCGGCGGCGAGCCATACCTGGGCGGCCAGGTAGCCGCCGGCGAGCCCGATGATGAGCACGCAGACCAGCAGTGCTGCCAGGAGCATGAAGAACGCTCCGGCGAGCTTGTCCATGGAGGCTTTCTTCGCCTCCTTGGCGTCTCCGCTGACGCATGCCTTCTCGAATTTGGCGTCGGGCTTAGTCGGCCCGAAGGTGTCCACTCCCCACTGCGCGGCCTGGTCCTTGACGGCGTCCTCGATCTTGCCGCCGACTCCGGGCAGAAGGATGTCCCCAGCTCCCGGCATGTCCTTGATGGCCTTGGTCTGCTGGGCGACCTGCTGGTTGATGAACGCTGTCGTGATGCGGGAGGACGTGAACTGCGACGCGCACTTGTCCTTGGTGTCGTCAGTGAACGTCTGGCCATAGGTGAGCACCTGGGAGGGCTGCACCACGAACGCGTTGACGAGTTCGTCGGTGATCGGCGTGGTGATGCCGGCAACCGCGTCGGTCGAACGTCCGGTGGGGTCCTCGTGGCCCATGACGATGGCAGCCACGGCGACCCCCAGGTCACGCGCCTTACCCACCGCGCCGTCGGGGCCGAGCAGCCTCTGGGGCGGCGAGGCGAGGCTGGTGACCGCGAGCGCGGAGATCAGCAGGGACGCGGTGAGTTCGCCCCAGCCGCGGGAGCGGTCACCGAAGAAGACGTGCCACGCCGCGACGGTGCCGCTGAAGGCGAGGAACAGGCCGGGCAAGCCGAGTTGAAGCAGGACGCTGTTGTAGAGAGAGTCCGACACCGCCAGGGCCGGCTTGAGGAGCAGGGAGGCCAGCTTGAAGCCGAGGGCCCAGGTCAGCAGCCAGCAGGCGAAGGCGACCAGCCACTTGGTCCACATGAACAGCAAGCTGGTCAGCCACTCCTCGACCTTCAGGTCCCAGTCGGACCACTCGCCGCTCTCGGAGTCCACCTTGAACGCACTGACAGGGATGCCGTGCTCATCAGTGACATGGAAGGAGTCCAGGAGGTCGTCCTTGCCGACGCCCATCCTGTGCAGCAGCTTGCGCAGCGACTCCTTCGCCTCCCGCTGAGCCTTCTTCGAGGCCGCCTTGCCCTGCTCGGTGTTCTTGTAGGCCACGCCCGCACGCCCGTCCGGCGCCGGCTTCTGGTCCGGCGATCCGGGCGTCTTGGAGCCGGAGGGGGAAGGCTGCGCACTGGTCGATGTCGATACGGAGGGCTGGGGCTCGGGGGCCGCGGCCGCGTGCGCCGCCATCGCCGTGGTGAGAACGGCCGCGGTGCACAGCACCAGCACCAGCCGCCAGGCACCCCGCCGCCCTATCCACGCCGTCTGCCCGGCCAGGCGCAGCCACCTCATGCCGCGAGCGCCGGGTCGGAGTGAATCGCGGCCTCCGCCTCGGGGTCGGCCGGGATGACGATCTGCATCCCACCGATCCGCCCGTACAGATCCCGGTGCAGGCACTCACCGGCACGCAGGGCCCGGACCTCGTCAGCCACGTCCATGGGGGACAGACCGGTGGTGACCAGCTCCACCAGGTCCGCATCGTCAGGGTCTAGGTCGAGGAAGGCGAGGCCGCGCTTGGCGAGGGCGACGTCGGTCTGCCGGAACAGGTACTTCCTGGGGAAAAGCCCGCGGATGACCTGCCCGGTGGCAGATGCCTCCGGGCCGATGTCCTCGCCGTCGTGCGACCCGACCAGGCAGCCGGCGTTGTGCTTGCGACCGTCGCGCACCAGCTCAAGGAGCAGGGCCATGCCTTCGGGGGAGGAGGTCAGCCACCAGCACTCGTCCCACACCGCCACGCAGAACTCGCGGGGGTTGGCGAAGCAAATTTCCCGGCACAGCGCCGCGATGAGATACAGCGCCGCCCGGCCGAAAGTCTTCTCGAACTCCAGCGTCGACAGCCGGTCGGCCGCCAACTCGTGTTCCTTGGGGAGCGCCAGGTTGGCGGTGGCGAACACGATCGAGTCGGCCCGCGCGGTATCCACCACCGGCAAGGCGGGGTCGAAGATCGTGCGGGCTAGGTCCTTGCGGGCCACCGCGGCAAGCTTGCGCGCTACCGCGTTCGAGGTCGCATCGCGCTTGCCGCGTGCCTGCAGTTCGCCCATCAGCGCTGCCATGGACGGCGCCGGCCCGGCCAGTGTTGCCTCGATCGCCTCCGACAGCGCGATGCCCTGGTCGCTCATGGGGCCGATGCCCAGCAGCAGCGTCAAGAACGACTCCGTATGGCGCTGCGCCTGGCCGGCGTCGCGGATCGTGCGCAGCGGGTCGAGGGAGACCTTCGCCTGGTCGTCGATCGTGATGACCTGGGTGGTGCCAGGGCACGCCTTGGCGTAGCGGGCCCACTCCTGCTGTGGGGTGCGGTCGACGATGACCGCTCGGCCCCGGCTGCCCGGCCTTCCTGCCTTCCGGCCGGCGGCGAGGATGTTGTAGACGGCGGTCTTCATCGCGACGCTCTTGCCGCCGCCGAGTTCACCGATGAACGCCGCAGACGCGGAAGCGGACTTCTGGGGGCCCAGCGACCAATCCGTCAGCACCGGCCGGGTGCCTCCGCCGGACAGCTGCAGCCCGTAGAGCGGTCCCTTGGCGTCGCCCAACGCCGATCCACCGAAGGCACCGGCCATCGCGAAGTCCCGCGCGATCAACACCTGCGCGTAGGAGGCCATGACCTTCGGTGTGCGGGCGCCGGGCAGCATGCCGTAGAACAGCCGCTCCTGCTCGCCGAGGGGGCGGATGAAGGTGTAGTCGTTCTCCGCGAAGTGGGTGTTCAGGTCGGCGGCGCGGGCCTCGGCCTCGGCCGGGGTGGCGCCCCAGACGCACAGCGTGCCCATGGCTTGGACCTCGACTTCCGTCTTCGTGCGGGTCACGGCGCTGCGGAAGTCCTCCATGTCGTCGGCGGCCTCGTACACGTGCGACGGCACACCGGAGACCTCCCCCTCGTACTCACCGGGCTGGTTTGCCAGCTCATCGGCCTGCCGGCCGGCCCTCCTGTTGGCGACGGCACCGGGGGTGACCTTGAGGCGCATCACCCAGTCCACCGGAAACGCGAACTCGTCCAGCGCGGCGAGGTATTCGGAGCCGGGGAAAACGAACCGCTTGGGCATCTCCGCGAGCGACATGAACGTCTGGTACGAGTCGCCCCACTCAGTGGAAACCTGCAACCAGCGCCGACCGAACCGGCCCTTGCCCTGTGTGTCCCCGTCCTCACCGGCCTCGGTGGGGGTGCCGCTCTCCGCGAGGATGACCTCGCCCAGAGCAGCGGCTCCGCGGCCGCGGCTCCGTCCGGTGCTCTGTTCCGGTTCGGGCAGCAAAGGCTCCAGCACTCCGCGCCGGGCGCTGTGCCCGTAGATCCACAGGATTTCCGCCTCAGTCGCGGGCCGCAGGGCGATCGTGGAGGGCCAGGTCCCGGCGAGTGCCTTCGCCTGCTTGATCCGGCGCTCCTCTTCGCGTGCGCCGACTGGCGCAGGCAGCAGACCCAGCTGCAAGGCCATCTCCGCGCGAGCCGCATCAAATGCCGCCCCGACTGCCTGCTTCTTGCTGCCGGCAGACAGCGAGACGGCCAGCCAGTCCGCGCGGCTAGTCAGCTCCATGCGCTCCAGCTGGTCCCACACCCGCGTCGCCAGCTGCTCGTAGCGCTCGCTCGCGGCCAGGTCGACGCCGTCGGTCATCTTGCGCACCACCGCGGCCGGGTCGACCTGCGGGCACAGGCTGAGCAGCATCGACTCGCCGTGCAACTGCTTGACCAACGACTCCAGGGCGCGTAGCCGCCGCTCCTTGACAGTGCGGGAGGACTGGGCGTGCCCGCTTCCCTCCACCCGCCACAGCGCCCAACAGGTGCCGTGACGGGTCCAGATGACATTTCCGGCGACGTGCCGGACGGGAATCCGCATTACTGCCCCCGCCCGTTCGTGTTCGTGGTGGTTCGACCGGAAGCGCGGGCGGCGAGCAGCGCGCCCACGCCCGACGTCACCCGCACCACAGGCGCGCCGGCCACCGGCCGGTCGGTGGCTGCGACGGTCTCCCAGGCGTGCGATGCGGCAATGGCATGCACCGGCTGGGCGGAGGGGGCGCCGGCTTCCGCCCGTGTCGCCGGCAGCCAAGTCAGCGTGCAAACACCGACCGCCGCACCACGCCGGGGCCGACGCACAGGGCGACCGTCCATCCGGCCAGACGACCCGCTGACCGCCAGGCCAAGAGCACTGGCCGCCACGGAAAAGGGGCTGCGACCATCGACGTGCACACGTCCCACGACCAGCGCCAGGGCGTAGGGCACACCGAGCAACGGCAAGGCATCGAGCAGGCCGTGATGTGCCCACAGCCCGGCGGTGAGCAGCAGCACCGCCAGGGTGGCTGCCGCCACGATGACCTGCGGCCACGTGTAGGGGCCGCCCCAGATCCGTCCCCCGCCGGGCGCGTTGCCAATGACGTTCTGGTGTCGGCGGGCCTTGGTGTAGCAGCGGCCGATCAGCGGCTCCGGCGCAGCAGCGGTGGCGCTCATCACCGGTCACCGCCCTGCGGGCCGATGTGGTCGACGGTGCGGACTGCGGCCGGGGCCGCTGTGCCGCCGGAGGGGTTCTTGATGTCCTCGCCGATCTTGTCCCGCAGCGCGGTCATGTTGACGACGACGGCCAGGACCACCGCACCACCGATGGCCGCCACTCCCGCCTTTAGCACGCTCTTGGTCTGCCCCCACACAAAGACGATCGAGACGACATACATCAGCCCCAGCACGCCCACAAGGAAGAAGTTCTTGAGCTGGGAGACGAGGCTGTTGGCGTCGGAGATGGCCCCTGCCATCTGCATGAGCCCGTTCATGAGCCCTGCCTTTCTTAAGAATCTGAAGAGTTGGGGGACGTCGCCAGGGCGGGTGCGGCTTCGAGCGAGGCGACTTCCCATCGGCCGTCGCGGGCGCGCAGCTCGATTGCGTAGGTCATCGGTCGGCTGCTCGTGTGCTTGCCGTTGCCTTCGACGTCGACCAGGAGCCGGCGCTGGACACCATCGGGCGGGGTCTGGGCTTCGGCGCCTTCGGCCGGACTGTGGCCGTGGTCGGCGATCTGTGTGAGCGTTACCGCCGTGTACGGAGCTGGCTGCACCGCGTGCAGCGTGATGCCGGGGGAGAGGTAGCGGTCCAGCTCGCCACGGCCCGTCAGGTACGCCGCCAGGAAGCCCTGGACCGTCTGCACCGCCGGATCGGAAGTCAGCGGCGCGTGCGCTGCGCCGTACGACAGCTCGGGAGCTGCTTCCTTGGAGCCGGTCGGGGCTGCGACCTCGGCAGGCAGCGCCGCGGCCGTCCAACCCGAGGTCCCGCGGCCGCCGGTGGCCTTCACCGGTACCTGGAAGTACCGGACGTGGCCGCTGTCGGAGTCCTTCGACGAACTGGTGATCCGCGTGGCCACCGTCACCGACCAGTAGCCGGCCGAGATCTGCCGCACCTGGACCGCTGACGCCGACTCCGCGCGCTCCGACCCGCCCTGCGCCGACCACGAGATCGAACGCGCCGCCGGGTAGAGCGTCGCGAGCTCCTCCGCGTCCGCGTCACTGCCGCCGGCCTTCACGTATGCGGCGACGTACATCTCGGCAAAGCCAGCCGGTGCCACCGCATCCGACGACGCCGGCTGCGCCCGCGGCGCTTCCGCGCTCGTGGGCACGGCCCCCGGAGTCGTCGCCGAGGCCAGGGCCCAGCCGCCCAGCAGCGGACCTGCCAGCAGCAAACCCCAGGCGCTCCACCGCACCACGGCCGTCCAGCTCGCCATGGCGCCCGTCGACAGCGACGTGGTGGCCCACCCGGTGTCCGGCTGGGCGGACTCCTCCACCGGCGGGGTCTGCGCTTCCTTACGGCGCCACTTCATGACTGCGGCCCCTTCCGGAGCAGATGCCCCCAGGTACCCATCGGGTCCAGAACCCAGATGCGCCGACCGTCGCGGCGAGCAGCCGCCACCTGGTTCATGACTGCCGCCTTCAGGGCCTGGCTCTTGCCGTAGCCCGCAGGGCCCAACGTCGCCCTCACGCCGTCACCTCGCCCTGCACGCTCTTGGACCGGGTCAGCTCGGCGATCCGCTCGCGCAGCCGCGCCGGCGGAAGCGCCAGCACCTCCCGCACGAGCACCTGCGCTTCATCGGCGTCCCGCACGTACGACCGCAGCTGCGCGTGGGTGTCGGCCGAGAACGGCTCCGTCACCAACGCGACCGCCAGCTGCGTCGCCCGCCGGCGAATCGCCACCAGCCGCAACTCCTCTGCCTTCAGCTCCACCGCTTCTCCCTCATGTCCCAACCCCTCGTTCACGACGGCTCCCTCCGCTGCGTTCGGTGCGCGGAATCCCCCCGCACACACAGAGAAGGGAGCGGAATCGGGCCTGATGTGACACCAGCACCCGAAAAAGTTCTGACGGCTGCTCACGCCGCCTCGACCCACTGCGGCGCCGCCTGCCGTAGCCGCGCCACTGCCCGGCTGCGCCGACGACGCAGCGCCACCGGGCTCACCCCCGACGCCGACGCCGACGCCGTCGCGGCATCCTGCGGTGCGCCCTCGCGGTAGTGATCGCAGATCCCGGATGCTGCCTCCGTGGTGAGCACCTCGCGCTCCAGCGCCCACACCAGGAGCGCCACCATTTCGCCGCGGGCCCCCTCCAGCTCCTCTACCGGACTCACAGCTGTCTGAAGGCCGGCCGCCTCGGCGGCCCGCGCCAGCAGCACCGGCTCGACAGCGTCCGCTGGCTCGACACCACCCGGAAGTGCCGCCGCCCACGTCTCATCCAGGTGCTCAGAGGGCGCCAGCTCCCGCTTGAGCTCACGCGAGACGCGATGCCACAACTCCAGCCGCAGACCTGCCGCGACCTTCCGAGGACGCCGCGCAATCGGGAAGGTGCGTACCACCTCCCACAGGGAGGCGATCACCACCTGCGCCACGTCCTCGATGTCCTCGCCGCTGCGCACACAGCCGCGCAGTACGCGGCAGGCATGCGGGAGCATCGCCTGGACCAGCACGCGGGCGGCCAGTTCTGAATCCCGCCTGTCGCCGGCGCTCACTCGGTGCAGCAGGACACCCATCCAGGCGTCGATGAACCCCGGTTCGTCACGCCTAGCGCCCTTCCGCAGAAGAGCGCACAGCTCACCCAGATCAGCGGGGGCCTGGTCCTCGTCCAGCACACCGGCGCCGAGCATCCAAGACCGCACCCGATCGCAGTTGCCGCGGTCGGCGCACAGCCACTCCCACTCGGCATTCAGACGTGTGACCAACGTCGGCTGTACGGCATCCACGGCAGGCTCCTTTCGGATCGACTGCCGTGAACTCTGCTCAGCACCCCTTACCAAACTGCTTGCCCCAAAAGGGAAAAGCCGCAGGTCAATTCGGGTATCCAGCGGGGTAACCAGTGGGGTATCCGCACCCCTGGCGCGGATATCTGCCTGCGGGGACCGTCAGGAGGGCGGCCCGTGGCCGTCGGGCCGTACGGCCTCGCCCGTACCGCGCCCTGTGCACGTCCAGGGCGCGGCGTTCGCGGTCCAGCCGCCGCAGCTGTCCTGTTGCACACTTTGTCTGCTGTCAACGATCCGGTGACAGTCGGTCGTCTGCCCTGACTCGGCTACGCCCCTGGCGCAGCGCGGTCCGGAGGGATGCGCAGCCCCTTGTACCCGGGGCCGAGGCCGCGACGGGCGCGGCCCCGGCTGATCGGGACCGGTGGTGCGACGGCCTCGCCTTCGTCTTCGAGGGCCGGTTCGGGCCAGTCGCTCGGTGGGAGAGCCAGGCTCTGGCGGAGCCGAGCCAGGTCCTGGAGGAGAGGGAGCGCCGCGGCGGCAGCGGCAGGGTGCGCGCCACCCAGGGCGAGCGCGGTGATCTCCATCGCTTCGACGACGTCCTCGGCCGCCGTGGCGCTCCATCTGGCTGGGCTGCCGGCGACGTCGTGCAACGCGCACGCAGTGTCCGCCAGAGCCTCGGCCTTCTCAGCCAGGCCCGGCGCGGCGGTCGTGGGCAGCTCCGTGATATCCATGGCTGTTGAACGACGGCGGGTTCGCATCGTCGCTCGTCTGACGGCCGCGGCGCGTCCGCCGACCGGGCGATTCGTCGTACCGGTGTGACGACCGCTGACGCCGACCCCTCGTACTGCAGCATGCCCCTGATACGCGCTGCCCGGCGCTTCACTTCACTCCCGGCGCGACCCTGCGGGGTAGGCGATCGACCACGCCAGGGGCGAGCGGTGACTGCACAGTTGGAGGGTGGCGGTTTCTGCTGCTCCGTGCGGCTGCTGCTAGCCGGCCTGTCGGAATGGCCGGTGCCGCTCGGAGTGGACCAGTACCACCGTAGGTACCACCGTGCGTTCCACGGTGGGTTCCACCGTACGTTCCACCGTGCGTACCACCCTGCGTACCAGGTCGTTTTGGAACTCAGGCGCATCTGTGCAGGTCAGCGTGTGTGGGTATGCGGTTCCCGCCGCTGACACCTCTTCCTCAGGAGGAGGAAGAGGCCCTTTTCTCTTCGTTTGGGACCGCGTGGCGCGGTGCGTGGTCCAGCAGGACCGAGCCCGCTTCTGGTGCAGCACGGCCTGCGAGGCGTCGCCCGCCCCAGCGTCGGCGTGATGCCCCCTACAGCCGCCGTTCTCGTGGCAGTACGGTGGCTTGCTCACGCGATGGGGACAAAGGACCTCGGGGGCTTGCCCAGTGGCGGGAAGCAAACTGACGCTCGGGAAAGTGATGGCCAAGGCCCGCAGGCGCAAGGGCTGGCCGCAGCGGGACCACCGTGGAACACCGCCTCGTGTCGGCCGCCCCGGTCACCTGGACCGCCGACTCCCCGAGGCCTCGCCGCCCGGCCCGGACGGAGCTCGGCGCGTTCTACCTCGCCGGCGCCGCGACCGCCGCGCGCAGCCCCGACGCGCTCCCGACCCGCGTGCTCCCGGCGTCCGGTCTCGGCGGCGCTGGCCGCCCTCGCGCTGCGCCGCGCCCTGCCTGCCTGCCCTGCAGCCGGTCAACGGACCGTGGCTGTTGTACGTCTGCTACTCAAGGTGAAGTTCTTCCGGTACGACCACCGCCGAGGGCGGCCCGGAGGCGTCCGGGTCCTCTTTACGATGGCGATTTGAAGCGATGTTGGCTGGAATGTGCGACGTATTTGGCAGCCCTTCGACGCCTGAGTCGGATATGTCTATAAATGGGCGATAGGTTGTTTGGATCTATCGGAAATGAGGGCTAACGTCGCTCCCCGTCGCTCAGCATGATCATGTCGAGCGGCCCGAGGGTCGGGGATGAGGCAATGGGGCCGTTCAGGTTCCGGGTCTGGGGGCGCGTCGCCATCTTCCCAATGACACCTCGGATTGACCGAAGTGATCGGTTCGCTCTGCAGGCGGTCGATCGCAAGTAGCCATGCGGAAATAGGCAGTTGTGGGGAAGAGCCAGTGAGTGAAACAAAGTGGAATGTTCCGACGGTCGCTGCAGTGGTCGCCTCGGGGTTCTCGACGGTAGCTGCGGGGGTGGCGATGGCCATGGTGCTTACCGTCGGAAGTGGGGCCGGCATGAGCGCTCCGACGGGCACCACCGTAGTCGCGGGGCAGTCGACTGCGATGGTCCAGGCGACCTCGAATGACAAGGCAGCGCAGAACTTCAAGGAGGCGTTACAGCAGTTCCGCAAGGACCACTCAGCGGCCCCCGCGAGTATCAAGGCCGAGGCTGTGGCGCAGGCGAAGAAGCAGATAGCTTCAGGTCAGCTGGTAACGCACTTGCCCGACGGTGCACAGTTGGCGATCGGGCGCGCCCGCGCAGCCGTCGGGCCGGATGGTACGACTCTGGCGATCCCCATCGAAGGTGCGGGACTGCATGCCGCGAGCGGCCTGACTGTGCAGGTCGGCAAGGACGGTACGCTACACAGCGCCGAGTCGCAGTTCCAGCCCACAGGAGCGAATTCTGGGGTGTGGACGGCCTGGAAGGACGGCGTCCTCACGCAACACGTGAGCGCCTCGAGTGACGGTTCGTCGGCCCCAGCGACCGGCCCTGTGCCCCAGGCAATCCAGGGCGGTCACATCTTGCAGGCGGGTGTCACCTCGCGTGGTCACGTCCAACAGGCAGGTTTCTGGGACGACTTCAAGAAGTGCACGGGTGACGACGACATCCCCGGCTGGATTATCAAGGCCCTCGCGGTGCCCTGCGCGCTCACAGGGCCTGTGTGCGCGTCGGCCATTACCTTGTACTACAGCAACAGCGTCCTCACCTGCCTGGGCATGTAGCTGTTCGATCGGACGTTGCCGGGCACCTCAAGAATTCGAGGTGCCCGGCAGTATCCGGCAAGGTTGGGACGCAGTCACGATTCCCGCACGATCGCTACGTTCACGTACGCGAGTGTCAGGCGTCAGGGGTGACGTCCTGCTCAGGTTCACGCTGGAGTAGCCGCTGCAGTGCCGCGACGTGTCGGCTGTAGCGGGCCTGGCCCAGCGGCGTCATGCGGAACCAGGTGCGCGGGCGCCGCCCGGCCCCGCCCTTGCGCACCTCGATGTAACCCGTGTCCTCCAAGGCGCGGCTGTGCTTAGACACCATCGAGTCGCTCAGCCCGGTCGCCTCCCGAACCGTGCGGAACTCTACCCACTGCGGGCCCGCGGCCAGCAGCGCGCAGATCGACAGCTTCGGCAGCGCATGGATCACAGGGTCCAACCCCTCGGGCGTGTCGGTCACCGCTGCTGACTCCCTGTCAGGATGTCGCCTCGGATACCCGCAGCCATCCAGGTCAGTAGGAAGGCGATCACGCCTCCCGCGATCACTGCGACCACGACGGACGCCCATGCGGCGCTGCTCGACGATTCGCTCAGCCAGCCCAGCCCGAACACCACCGCCATACTGCCCAGGCACGCCAGGACGAACGCAGGGAAGCGTCGACGCAACGACGGATACACCGTGAAGGGCGACACATCCCACCGATTCATCCCACACCGTACAGAGAACAGCACGATCAACGCCAAGAACACCAGACCGCCGACCTGGCCGTACGGCAGGTCCGGAATCCCTAAGCGTCGATAGCTGGCCGCGGGGAACTCGCTACCGACCGCGACCGCCCAGGACGTCGCGCTCAACACTGGAAACCACCAGCCCAGTCGAACCCGCGCAGCCGCGACCTGGCGCTGACGAGCCACAACGTCCATGCCCATCCGGTACTCGTCCATCCACTCACTCCCATACACAAAGTAACTTTCTAAATGGAAACTACTTTCTAGGTTCACACTTGGCAAATCGAGCATGAAGAGCCCCCAGCGGCAACGCCGTTGCCATGGGACCCCAACGGTCAAGCGGGGGGGGGGCGCAGGGCGAAGCGGTCGTGGTGGGGGTGGCGTGCTGGCCGGGCACGGAGTCGCCGTGTGTGGATGGTCAGCATGTTCAGCGGCGCGGCGAGCGGGTGTGCGCCGTGGCGCTCGACGGTGCTGGGTATCGCGGGGCGGCCGCCTACGCCGCCGTCGCGCCGGCGGTGATCACCCACACCGGCATGGCCATGGGCGGCCTGGCCGGATTGACGACGGCCGGGCAGGTGGCGCACGCCTACGAGGTCCCGCCGCACGCGAGCGCCGTCTACGCCTGCATGAAGCCGGGCAGGGTAACTCGCCTGTCCGCAGCTGGCGTTCCACGCGAACCGCATCGGAGTCGGTGATCAGCACGAGGCTGCCGTCGTCTTACGACCTTGGGAGCGATTGAGGTCGGGGCATGCTCGCCTGGCGGTTCGGCTGGTGGTTGATCAGTAGGCGGTCTACTGGGCGAGCGCCGGTTCGGTGCTGGTCTTGCGGCGGGTGGTCCTGCGGGCGGAGCGGTCCGAGACCAGTCCGGCGATCGCGAGATGGATCTCGGCGTAGGTCTCACGGCGGCTGGTGAACCGCTGCAAGGGCCGCCACTGCTTGAGTTCGGCGTTGGCGTGCTCGACGCGGATCCGTGCCGAGGACTGGCGGCGACGCTGCTCGCGCCAGGCGTACTGCTCGCCCAGCGGGGCGTCATCCTTCGGCTTCTTCGGCGGGGCGCTGACCTGGTCGGGGAACTCGTTGGCCAGGCCGCGGTAGCCCTCGTCGACCTCGGCTTTCACATCCGGGTACTGGCGGAACTGCTCGGCGATGCCCTCGGTGCGGGTGGCGGTCTGGTCGTGCATCCGGCCCGGCCGCACGATGCCGCTGAACAGCGTGCGGCCCTGGCCGTCGCTGAAGGTGGTGGTCTTGATGGTGTTCTGCTTCTTCTTGCCGGACACGAACGCCTTGCGGCCGGGGCGCCCCGCGCGCGGGCGGCGGACCTGCACCTCAGTGCCATCGATCCGGACATCCACGCCCTCGGCGTCGGCGTAGGCGAACAGGTCCTCCAGCGTGTGCAGCCGCAGTCCTGGATGGTCGGGGACGGCGAATCCGCGAGCGGCCAGCAGCCGACGGACTTCGCGGATCGCCCCGGAGACGGTGGAGCGGTCCACCCCGTACAGCTGGGCCAGTGCCGCGTGCGGCATGCCCAGTCGCAGGTGGACCAGCGTGGCCAGGAGACGGTCGGTGAACACCAGACGCTGCTTGGGGCCAGCTCCGGCCGCCCGCCGCCGCGTCGCTCGCGCAGGGCCGACTCACGGCTGGCTTGCCACTTCGGGGCGAGCTCTTCGAGCAACTCGCCGAAGTGTGCACGAGAGATGCCGGACAGGGCAGGATAGGAACAGGCCGCACGGGCCAGGTAGGCGTCACAACTCACCCAACCCGTGCGGTCCTTCTCACGTCACGGCCTGGGACGAGGCGCGATACTCGACCAGTGGACTCGATCTACCGCAGTGCGACGGGCGAAGAGCTCATCCGACGCTGGTGCCTCGACCGGCTCGCCGCATGGCCGGTGCCTCATAAACACAAGACGGTGACCGCCAAGGGCGCACAGACCCACGTGGTCCTCGCCGGCTCCGGCGCGGCAACGGTCGTGTTCGTCCCGGGCACCAACTTCAACGCCGCCGCGTCCCTGCCGCTGGCCACGGCCCTGGTCGCCACCGGCTACCGGGTCCTGCTGGTGGACGTCCCGGGCCAGCCCGGTCTCAGTTCCGGCGAACGCGGTCTGTCCGGCGGCCAGTTGGCCTGGTATGGGGCGTGGCTGAGCGAGGTGATCGAGAAGATCTCCTCCGAGCCGGTAGCGGTGATGGGCCACTCTTTCGGCGCCGCCATTGCTCTGTCCAGCGACTCTCCCCGGATCGACCGGCTCGTCCTGGTTTCGCCCGGTGGACTGACCAGGCTGAGGTTGACCCCCACTGTGCTGGTCGCCTCGGCCGCCTGGTTCCTGCGGCCCGCACCGACGCACAGCGCCCGGCTCCTGCGCGCCATGCTCGCGCCTGGCCACCCACCCCGCGAGGAATTGGTGGACTGGATGACGCTGGTCGCCCAGCACGCGCGCTCCAGCGGGGCACCCGGCGCTGCCATCCTGCCCGCGCGGTCAATTCCCCGTCTCGTCGTCACCGGAGAGCACGACGTCTTCCTCCCTCCGCGGCGGCTCCGCCCGGCAGTGCGCGGCACACTCGGCGCCGAGCTGGGTGTGGTCCCTGAAGCTGGGCACCTCGTGGTCGAAGAGCGCCCCGAATACCTGTCCGCCTTGCTGGAGAGTCCGGGCCGGTCTACCTCCGACGCCCCCGCGGTGTAGCCGACCTCCAGGACCCGGGCCCACACACCACTCCTATCGCTCCCCAAGTCGTTAGCGCTAAGCCGGTGATCATTGTCCGGGTGTGAGCGTGCTGACCCGGTTCTCGTACTCGCGGCGGGCCTTGCGCTGGGCGGGGATCGCGGGGAGGCCGTGGCCGCCGTCGAGCGGCTGGCAGGGGACGGCGGTGACGCGCATCCCAGACCCGGGTGCACAGCAGGCGTCTCAGCTCTCGGCGGGGGCGGCGGGCTGGTCTGCTTGCCGGGAATCGGATCGCCATCAACGGGGTTGGTGGTTGATGAGCCGTTAATTGGAGGGTCATGAGAGCGATTCAGGTGTACGAAGTGGGCGGTCCCGAGGTGCTGCAGGAGGCCGAGGTGGGCCAGCCGCGGCCGGGTCCGGGCGAGGCGGTCGTGGAGGTCGCCGCATCCGGGGTCAACTTCCTCGACGTCTACCACCGCGAGGGCCGGTACAGCCTCCCGCTGCCCTTCACCCCGGGCGCTGAGGGTGCCGGCACGGTCGTCGAAGTTGGACCCGGCGTCGCTGACGTCGCAGTCGGGGACCGGGTCGGTTGGGTGGAGATTCCCGGCACGTATGCCGAGCGGGCCGTCGTGGACTCCTCCCGGCTGGTGCCGCTGCCCGACGATATCGGCTTCGAGACAGCCGCCGCCGTGCTCCTCCAAGGCATGACCGCGCACTATCTCGTCAAGGACGCCTACCCGGTTCAGGGGGGCGACACGGTGCTCGTGCATGCGGCTGCTGGTGGCATGGGGCTGCTTTTGACCCAGCTCATCACCCATCTCGGCGGCAGGGTGATCGGCACGACGTCGACCACGGCGAAGGCCGAGCTGGCGAAGCGTGCCGGGGCCGCTGAGGTGATCCTTTCCTCCGCAGTCGACGATCTCGCAGCCGAGGTGAGGCGGCTCAACGGCGGTCAGGGACTGCCGGTTGTTTTCGACGGCGTCGGCGCGCACACCTTCGATGCGAGCCTCGCCAGCCTGCGAACCCGCGGCCATCTCGTGCTCTTCGGCGCGGCAAGTGGTGCCGTGCCGCCGTTTGATCCGATTCGGCTCGCCCACGGCGGTTCGCTGACCCTGATCCGGCCCAGCCTCGGGGACTTCATCGCCGATCGGTCCGAACTGCTCCGACGGGCCGCCGATGTGTTCGAGTGGGTGCGCTCCAAGGCGCTTGAGGTCACCGTAACGGGCCGCTACGCATTGTCCGAGGCCGCCCAGGCCCACAGCGATCTAGAGGCTCGGCGTACCATCGGCAAGCTGCTCGTCGTACCCGATGCGGCCGCTATTGGACGCCGCGAGGAGACGCAGAGCTGATCGCGGGTGACGAGGTCGGAGATCTCTCCAGCCGGTGTGCTAGCCGACCATGATCAATCTCAGCGCCAACCGCTGTACCGATGTTCCTACCGACGTCAATTGCATCGGATGCGAATAGGCGACACCCGTCCTGGAGATTGGCCCCGGACCGCATGGAAGTGGTCTCACCAGGGACGCTGACCTCGGAACCACGGTAGCGGTCTCCTCGGCGGACATCTGTGAGTCTCACTCCATCGAGCGATTGAACTGCGAAGACGCCCCCGGGTCGCATCTGATGCGAAATTCTCGCGTCAGATGCGATAGACGGAGAGTGGTGGCGCATGGGTGGAGACGGCCTCGTTCCGGGGTCTGCTCGGCTGCACTTGGTGGACGGTCTGCCGTTGCTGCGGCCAGACGAGCAGGTCTTCGAGGCGATGATCAAGGGCTGGCGCAACCAGCAGCTCGCCCGGAACCTGTCGCCGGGGTACGTCGGTGACCAGGAACGCACGGTCCGGGCCTTCACCCGGCATGCCGATGCAATGCCGTGGCAGTGGACGCCGCAGCACGTCGACGAGTGGTCGGCCGATCTGCGGGCCGTGCACGGTTGCGTCCGCTCCACCCTGCGCAACTACCAAGGTTCCGTGCGCCAGTTCTGCGACTTCCTGACCAACCCGGCCTACGGCTGGGCAGACGAGTGCCTGGGGCACTTCGGTACCCACCCGGTCCAGGTGGTCTACGACTGGAACGCTGCGACGCACGCCGATGAGGCCGAGGGCGAGCCGGAACGACGGGCCTTCACCCGGCCCGAGCTGGAGGCGTTCTTCGACCACGCCGACGAGGAGGTGCTGCGCGTTCGCGGCAAGGGCCGCAAGGGCTGGTTGCCAGCCTTCCGCGACGCCGCCTTGTTCAAGGTTACGTACGCCTACGGCCTGCGACGCAACGAGACCCGGATGCTGGATCTCACCGACTTCGGCCGCAACCCGGAGGGCCGGGAGTTCGGCGAGTACGGCACCCTGCTGGTCCGCCACGGCAAGGCCAAGAAGGGCTCACCGCCCAAGCGCCGCAGCGTGCTGACCGTCTGGCACTGGACACCCGGCACGATCGAGGAGTGGATCCACGAGGTCCGGCCCGGCATGAGGCACTCGACCAGCAGGGCCCTCTGGCCGTCCGAGCGAGGCCCGCGGGTCGGGGTCCAGCGGCTGGACTCCCGCTTCGCCGCCTACCGGGACGCCGCCGGCCTGGACCCCGCGCTGGAGTTCCACTCGCTGCGCAGGTCCTACATCACCCACCTGATCGAGGACGGCCACGACCCGCTGTTCGTCCAGCAACAGGTCGGCCACGACCACGCCTCCACCACCGCGATCTACACCTGCGTCTCCTCCGACTTCCGCACCCGCTCCCTGCGGCGCGTCCTGGACACCACCATCGAGGCCGCTCTCCGGCCGGGAAGGACCTCGTGATGCCTCGCCAGATCAGCTACCGGTGGCGCCTGCGCGAGCTGATGGCCGCCCGCGGCATGTTCACCGTCGCCGAGCTCATGCCGCACCTGACCGAACGCGGCATCACACTGTCCTCCTCCCAGGTCCACCGCCTGGTCTCCGGCACCCCTGAACGGCTGTCCCTGCCAGTGCTGGCCACCCTCTGCGACATCCTCGACTGCACGCCCACCGACCTGATCGCCACCACGGCCCAGAACCTCCCAGCCCGCCGCGCCGCCGGCGACGAGGCACCGATCAACCTTGCCGCGCGCCGACCCACGCGGGTCCGACTGACACCCGAGGGCTGAGCGATGACACCGGAAGAGTACGAGCGGTGGCATGTCCGGGACTGCGCACGCTGCGGCCGCCGGGCGGCAAAGTCGGCCCAGTGGTCGGACGGCCCGATCTGCCGGACCTGCTACGACTGCGCGATGCGCGTCCGCGGCTCCTGCCCCAACTGCCGAGCCGACCGGCTACTACCCGGTCTGGACACCGCCGGCAATCCGATCTGCCGCGACTGCGCGGGCATCACCCGCGACTTCTTCTGCGACCGCTGCGGCTTCGAGGGGCTCTTGCTCGGAGGGCGTCTCTGCGAACGCTGCACCCTCGCCGACACAATCGCCCGCCTCCTCGACGACGGCACCGGCCACGTCGCGCTTTCGCTGCAACCACTGGTCATGACCCTGCTGGAGATGGATCGGCCCAAGAGCCGCCTAATCTGGCTCCGCAACCCCAACGTCGTCCGTCTCCTGCGCAGCCTGGCCACCGGCACCGTCCCACTCACTCATGAAGGGCTGCACCAGGAGGCACCCTGGCGAACCGTTACCCACCTGCGTGACCTGCTGATGGACAGCGGCGTCCTGCCACACGTCGACCGGCAAATCCTTCTCTACCAGCGCTGGCTGACCGAACGGCTCGTCACCATCGAGAACCCCGAACATCACCTGCTTCTCCAGCGCTTCACTACCTGGCACCAGATGCGCCGACTGCGGGTCACAGCCGAGAAGGGGCCGCTGGGACGCTCCCAGACCCACCAGGCCAAGCAGGAGACCACCCAGGCTGGCATCTTCCTTACCTGGCTCGCGGACCGAGACCGCAGCATCGAGAACTGTCGGCAGGCCGACCTCGACACTTGGCACACCGAGAAGCTGGCCACCCGGCGACCCGCCCAGACGTTCCTCCGCTGGTGCATGAAAACGGGCCGGATGCCCAGCCTCACCCTCCCGCCCCAGGTCATCCCCCAGGACCAGACGCCGCTGCACCAGCACCGCCGCCTCGCCATGCTCCGACGCGTCCTCAATGACGGCTCGCTACCCCTGCGGAGCCGCGTCGTTGCCGCGCTCGTTCTCCTCTACGCCCAACCCGTCAGCCGCATCGTCCGCCTCACCACCGACGACGTCACCGACGACGGAACAACCATCGCCGTCCGCCTGGGAGAGCCACCGTCTCCCCTCCCCGAGCCCGTCGCCGAAGTGATGCGGGACTACATCCGCTCTCGCCGCCAGCACATGGCCTACGCAAGCAGCAGAAGCTCCCGATGGCTCTTCCCCGGCCGCCAACCAGGGCAGCCGATGAACCCGGTCAGCCTCCAGGCCCACCTGCGCGAGATCGGTGTCCCTCCGCAGCGCGGCAGGACTTCCGCGATCCGCCAACTCGTCCTCCAGGCCCCAGCCCCCGTCATTGCGAAGGCCCTCGGCTACCACGACAAGACCGCCACACGGCTGGTCACCGAAGCCGGAGGAACCTGGAGCCGATACGCCCCAGGCGACCACTCACGGCAACCGGCAACTCGACCATCAAGGAGTACGGGTCGTCCCCGCACCTGATCCGGAGCGGCCGTTGCTTCTCCGAGCCCACGGAATGCGAGATCGCAGAGCCGCGAGCCGACTCGGATCTTCACGAGGCACAGCGAAGCCGAACGGCGGCGGCGGCTTGAGCCCAAGTTCCCTGCGGGCAGCCACCAGGAAGGCATGATGCGCCTTGGCGAATGATCCATAGAGGTCCCAGCATTTCTCTCCTGCGCTGTTCCCTTGTTCGAGCCGGTTGCAGTAGTACAGCCGAATCGCATCGGCAGCGTGAAGTGTGTCGCGAGCTGCCCTGATGGTCTCCGGGTGGGCGAACACCTCCAGCTTGTTCAACTGCAACATGGCTTCCTTCGCCTCGTCCATCCCGTGATCGCCACGACTATTGGGCGGCAAGGCGTCCCAGTCGATCGCCCACACTTCCCTCATGAAGCGAAAACTGGCGTCGCCGAACGCCTCGATGACCGCAGGCAGGTGCTGCCACGCCTGCCTGTGACTCTCTTGTCGGCGGACAAGGTGGGCAGCAAGCGCGACGTTCACGACGCCGAACATGACTGCTGCTACTGCTGCGTAGGCACTCACTACGGTGGCGGACATGTCGATAACCTAACGCCGCCATCACAGAATGTGATCGGAGCTTACGGCCGCTTGGCGAATACGCGACACCTCAACATGCGAGCCCACCAGTCCCGAGGCCGGGGTAGTCCGGGCCACGGCTCAAGGTGGCCGCCCGGCTGGGCGGGTCAGCGGCTGCCGGTGCAGACCACATAGCCCTTCGGATCGCGCCACGGAATCGAGTTGCTCGCGAACCATCGCCGTACCTCATCGCCGATCCCCGCCGCGACCGCCTCTCGGTGTGGAGAGTCGTCTCCGACGCCGTAGAAGTTCATCAGTGCCTGTCCGAACGCGATGACCGGTTCAGGGGAGTCGAAGACAAGGTGGTTGTCGTGGACGACCGTGCTCACCTCGCTGAAGACGTCGGACAGTTGGGCCGGCAGGCCGGTGGAGTTCACGTCGGCATTGGGCGAAGCCATCGGTGCAAGACCGTGCAATGCCGCCTGCTCCCGCACGACGGAGGCGATGCGAGGGGTCACGTCGGCGTGGTTGACGACGGCCACGAACCGGCCCCCGGTGCGCAGGACCCGGCCAGCCTCCTGCAAAGCCCGCGGTACGTCGGAGACGTGGTAGAGCATGTGTCGGGCGGTGACGGCGTCGAATTCGCCATCTGGAAAGGGCAGCGCGATCGCGTCCCCGGTCACAGCCCGCACGTCAGGCAGGGCCAAGCAGACCTCGGTCGCGGCAGGGGAAGAGTCCAGCCCGCTCAGCTGGCCTGTGTGTCCGGACTCTCGCAGCCGGGACAGGAAGGAACCGGTACCGCAGCCGACGTCGAGCAATGATTCGGCCCTGCCCAACCGGAGCTGCGCGAGTACTGCGGCCTCCACGTCATCCGTGTGCTCGCTGTACCGGCGATGTGTCTCGATACGGGTCTGCAGTGGGCCGAGCCGCAGGTACTCGCCGGAGAAGATGGCCATGGGTGTTGTCCTCACAGTTGGCTTGCCGGGGCGGCGGGGAGCTTCATCATCAAGAGTGTCTGCTGGATGGAGCGCTTGTTGCGCTCGAAGTACGCCGCAGGGGTCTCCGCTGCCTTGATCTCCGGATGCCTCGCCATCACCTGCCGCCACACGTCCTGCAACAGGAACGGGAGTTTGCTCTGATCCGCGCCGCCGTCCGTCTCCCGGACGAGGGCGCCCATGTACTCGAAGGCCAGCTGCTGGTGGACGGTCACGTAGTCGGACCCGGGCCTTCCCTGGTATTCGGTCCCGGAAACGGCGTCCATTGGCCCCACGCCGAAACGGGCAGTGTGCGCCTCCAGTGCCAGACTCATCACTGGGAGAAACCGCTCGGCGGGCAGCACTGGGACGTTGTCGAGCGCATCGTGGGCGGCGAGCTCGGACGTAAGCAGCCGACGCAGGTCGTCAGGCAGCTCCCCGTCGAAGTGGTAGGCATAGCCGCCGTGGAGCATGACCACCGTCCGGAGGGCCTTCAAGGTCAGGCGGCAGTAGCTGTAGTCGAGGTCGGCACTGACCTCGCCCTGTGCCGAGCGTAGCCCGAGTGCTTCCCAGAGGTAGATGAAGATCGTGTACGCCAGGATCTCCCGCGCGTCGCGGGGTGTGATGGAAGTCGATTCGAAGGCAGGGACACTCCCTTCCGACAGAACGATGCCGTTTTCCTTGAAGTCGTAGCCCAGAGAAGTATCCAGCGCCGCGAACTGCCCGGACGACAGGGTCATCACATCGGCGTTGGGCAACTCGTTCTCGAGGAAGGAGGAGAAGGTCGCAGGTAGCACAGGCGGAAGCACGTCGTCATGGACCAGGAGCAGGTCGAGGTCGCTGTGCAGTGTCCACGCTCCAGCGGACGCACGGATGCACGGCTCCCCGCGTGACAGGGATCCCCCGATGATGAGGCAGCTTCCCGCCGGTGAGCGCCGCCCCAGCTCCACCAGGGACTCGGCGAGCGACGCAGTCGCACTTCCGAGCCGGTCCCGGTCCGGGTGCCGCCGCACGAGCCGGTCCGCCAGCGTCGCCACGGTCAGTTGGTCCATTACAGTACTCCCCAGCCGCCGTCTATCGTGATCGTCTGACCTGTCATCCATTGCGCCTCTGGCCGCAGCAACGCCGCCGCCCACCAGGCCACTTCCTGCGGCCGCCCCAGCCGCCCCAGCGGCATCCGGCTCGACGAGGACATCCGCAGGGCTACGGCCGCCGCCTCGTCGAGGCCGGCATTGCCAAGGATCGGAGTGTCCGTCGGGCCGGGGGCCACAGCGTTCACCCGCACGCCGTGCTCGGCCAGCTCAGATGCCCAACTTCGGGTGAGCGATTCGACCGCAGCCTTCGTCGCCGCGTAGGCGGCCTCCCTGGGCGCCGGGAGGCGGGCGAAGGTGCTGGAGACGTTCACCACGGCGCCGCAGTGCTCGATCAGCGCCTCACGGGTGTGGCGCATCACCGAGATTGGTGCCAGGACGTTGGTGCCGAACAGCTCCGCGGCGTCGCTCGGGCTGATCTCTGTACCGCTGATGTGAAACAGCCCGGCTGAGTTGATCACGTGATCCAGCCGTGCGAACCGCGCCAGAACGAACTCGACGGCCTGCCCCACCGCGTCATCCGCAGTGACGTTGACCTCAACGCTAGTGACGTTGGGGCGACCGCGAGCTACACCGGCAAGCCGCTCGCCGCCTCGGCCCCAGACCACTACCTCATGACCGGCCTCGGCCAGCAGATCGGCGACAGCCTGGCCGATACCGCTGGTCCCGCCTGTCACCACCGACACTGGCGGAGGACCTTTGTCGGCCGGCCACGTTAATGACTGCATGAGCATCTTCCACTGTTCCCTTGGTCTGTCAGAGCTTCATCTGAAGGAGTTGGTCCCGGTAGGTCCCGCTGCGGGCGGCGAAGAACGGCCATGGTCTATCGGTCGCGCCCGCGAGTTCCGGGCGGGCTGCGCAGACGGACCGCCATGCCTGCCGGAGTAGCCGGGCCACTTCCTCGTCCGGCAATGCGTCGGCCTGCTCGGCCCCGACGCGCAGCTGATCGAAGAGGTCGAGCACAAGGCGCTGGAGGTAGCCGACGTAGCGTCCCCCGACGGCCGACTCGAACAAGGAGCCGGTGATCGCGTCGGGATGAGTCGTCAGCCATCCTCTCCGGCGGTGCTCCGCCAGCCCCTGCATCAGCACGCGCAGGACAACGGCCACCGACACGGGCTCGCGATCCAGCCGGTTGTCCCGAAGCCGGAGCAGCCACTGCGACGCTCCGCCGAACTCGGGTCGGCCGTGATGGCCGTCGTGCAGGGCGAAACCGCCGTCGAGCATGACGACCGATCTGACCATGTTGAGTGCCACACGCGTCCGGAGGTACTGGACGTGACCTGGAGGCGCGTCCTTGGGCACCAGTTCGAGAAGGCCGGTCTCAAGGCATTCCACGAGCGCGAACACTGCCAGTTCGAGGGCGTCGCGCGGGTTCAGGTCCACGACTGCGTCTACGTCGGCGAAGTCCATGGGTCCGATCAGGAGGCCGTTGGTCCGGTACTCCCGGCCCAAGGCGGTCGTCAGATGGCTTGCCTGGTCGCTGCGGAGGCAGTAGACGCTCGCCTGCGGCACGGTTGCGCGGAACGCTGCCGACAGCTCCGAGTAGGGGCGATCGGCGATCGTGGCCGAGTGGACCACCAGGATGTCTACGTCGCTCAGGGGCGATGCGTCGGTGCCGGCCGCGAGGTAAGGCTCACCACGTGCGAAGGAACCGCCCAGCACCACGGCGGACTCCCGGGGAGCGAGCTCTGCGATCCGGTAGAGGCCGCGAGCCAGTGATTCAGCGAAGGCCAGACTCGCGGAGTCCGGTCGTTCGATCCGTCCGAGGAGGCAGTGCGAGAGTTCCTCGATACCGGACTGCCGCCTCATCAGATCCTCCTGTGAGTTGATGAGAGCTTCATGACCGTGACCTGGTCGGAGTAGGAGAAGAGACGCATGCCGAAGTACTCAGCTGGGTGGTGCGAGGCGCGCATCCCGGAGAAGGCGCCTGCGGTGCGGACCCACGCATCGAGGAGCCGCTCGGGGAATGCGCTCGGGGATGCGGTCCCGGGCGGGGCCTCCCAGAGACTCGACAAGACGTGGAGGGCCAGTCGTTGTTGCAGAGCGATGTAGTCGGCGCCGACGCCGGATTCGAACGGTCCGCCGCTGACCGCGTCGCCACTGCGGAATCCTGTACGGCCACCGTGTGCCCGGTATATGAGGCGCAGCGCCTCGATCGCCTCCCATGTGCCCAGCGTTGATCGCCGGGTCGGAGCGCTGAGCCACTGCGCAACGGCCGCTTGCATCTCGGACAGGCTGGGAAGTCCGACGAAAGGGCTACCCGGCAACGAGTCGAGGGCCTGCTGCACGGTGCGCATAACGCGATAGATCGCGAGCGGGTCCTCGCACGATTCGAGTGGCAGACTGTCCGATGCGGCCAGCAGCCGGATCGCCGCGGACCCGAACTCCATTCGGCCGGAGGCCGCATTCCCGGGCCCATAGCTGCCCATGTCGACAGAGCAGCTCAGCGGCCTCGCGCGGACGATCACGCTCTCGCCGAACCTGTGCGGGTCACATTCGCGCAGTTCCGCGTCTTGGGACTGGCTGACTACCTGGGCGTCGGTCCTTGCGGCCTCGAGCGCGGTGAACGAGTGCACCGCACTGTCGGGCAGCATCGACCCGTTGGGATGGACGAGAAGCACCTCAAGTGCGCTGAGGGCCCGTGCGTCATCGACGATGGCCGGATCGCCGCGGCCGAAGGCACCGACAACCCTTACCTGGCAACCAGGTGGCAGCGCCGCCGCCACTGCGAGGAACTGCCTCGCCAGAGGCTCGACCAGGACGCCATGCACCCCTGGACGGGGATGTCGGCGGACGAACAGCCCGGCCAGCACGGCCGCCATGTCGGTCGGCATCTTCCTCACTTCCCCCCCGCGCGAACCCAGGACGCGATGCGCCGACCGATGGCCGGCCCAGCATCCTGCGGAAGGAAATGGGAGCAGTCAGGCATCCAGACCACTTCCACCGGTGCTCGGTTGGTCAGAGCCGCGAGCTCGGTGTCGCGCGCGTAGCGCTCCGGGTTGCCCGGCAGGAACACGAGCATGCGCTGCGAGCGCTCGCCCATGAGCTCGTGGCGGGTTGTGACGGGCGTTTGTCCCATGGCTACCCTGATCGCGGCCGCCACCTCGGGGCGCTGGCGCATCACGAATCGGCCGTCCGCGAGGACCATCGAGTCCTTGTACGCCTTGTCCAGCGCGTCGGACCACCGTGAGAAGAAGGCCCGCTCCTCGGTGACCAGCCGTTCCATACTCTCGAAGGTGTATTCGGCGTCGATTGCCGTCGCCGTCGCCATCGCGCTGTCGAAGTCGACGGTCGGCGGGTCAAGATGGCCGCCATCCATAAGTGCGATGGCCGGCACCCGTTCGGGAACATGCGCCGCTAGCTGGACGGCGAGGTAGCCGCCCCAGGAATGTCCCACTGGGATTACCCTGTCGACACCAGCTTCATCGAGCACCCCCGTCAGCCAATCCACTATGACCGAAGTGGCGTATCCCTCCAGCGGCAGCGTGGGGGTGGCGCCGAAACCCGGAAGGTCGGGCGCGAACACCGTGAACCCGGCTTCAGTGAGCGGTTCGGCAAGATCATTGCCGTGGAAGCCGGTGTGCGCCCCGATGCCGTGTAGGAACATCAGAATTGGTCCGTCGACGACCGACTCGTCCGGCCGCCACCAGTGGAGCGTGCAGTGATCGCCGCGGACCGAGACCTGGGTCGTCTCGTAGCTGGTCATGGTAGGTCGGACTCCCTGCTGAGCGGCTTCAATGGAAAAGGTGTAGCGGGGACGCCCGGATCCGGAAGCCGGATGCTGTAGACGCCACCGGCATCGGAGTCGGAGGCCAGCGCGAAGTCGGGCCAGTCGCCGGTGGCTGTGGTGATGAACATCGTGCGGAGGTCCTCACCGCCAAAGGCGCAGGCAGTGACGTACTGGGTGGGCAGCTCGATCCGCCGGCCGGGTGCACCGTCGGCGCCCACCGCGATGACGCAGCCCCCGCCCCACAAGGCCACCCAAACGGTGCCACAGGAGTCGACAGCGATGCCGTCGGGGGAGCCCTGCTCAGCGGGGAAAGAAAAGAACGGCTGCCGGTTGGCCGCGGTACCGCTGTGGGGATCCCAGTCGAATACGTCCAGCCGCTGGGTGGTGCTGTCGACGTGGTACATCCTCGCCCGGTCGATGTCCCAAGCCAGTCCGTTGCTGATCGTCAGCCCGGCCTCGACGGGCTCCAGCCTGCCGGCGGAGCAGAGGCGGAAGAGCTCACCGGTCGGGCCTGTGCCGCCATGGGACATGGATCCGACCCAGAACCGGCCCGAGGGGTCGCAACCACCATCGTTCAGCCGATGCCCCGGAACGGAGAACTCGGCTATCCGCTTCCGGTAGCCGTCCAGGCCGACCACTACCAGGCCGGACTGGACAGCGCACAGGTAGCGTCCAGGGACGTCGGTCTCTGCGAGACAGCCGACAGGCTCACCGAGCTCGATAGACCGGACCACGCCAGCTGGATGGTCGCGAATGTAAACGGTTCCCACGTAGATGTCGACCCAGGCGAGACGCTGCTCGGACATCAGCCAACGCGGGGACTCCCCGAGCGAGGTGGAGTACCCGGCCAGCCGAACGACCTTTGTCATCGAGTCTGGTTGGGCTCACCCAACCTGGTCTTGCCGAGACCGAGCAGCACGTCCGCCTGGACCTCCTCGTCCTTCTTCACCACCACGTGCGGGCAGTAGATTCCGCAGATGGTGCACGGCTTGCCGTCCTTGAGGAGATCGTGCTGCATGAAGACCTGGTTGGACAGATCGGGGTAGAGCGAGAGCTCCGCCTGGTCGGCCCACGCGTTGAGCCGTCGTGCCTTGCTCAACTCGCGGTTGCGGACAACCTCCGGTTCGAATCCGTTCGCCAGGCTGATCGCCGAGATCGCGACCCGTACGTTGCGGACCGCCTCGGCGGTCTCGGGCGCGGTTGGCATGGCGTAGTGCTCGTTCTGCGTGATCGAGGCGAACATGTCGCCGCCGTGCTGTCCGGCGACAGCTACCCCGATGGTGTTGACGATGCTGTCGAGCGTCACCGCCGTGTCGACCACCATGGGTCCCGCGAGCCACAGCGGAGCGCCACCCAGGGCTTCCTTGTACGCAGGAATCAGCTGCGAGATGAGGTTGAGTGGGATGTGGCCTCCGGACTCGCACAGCACCTGCACGCCGCCGGCCAGGATCCGCTTGCGCTGCTCGGCGAGGAGGCGAATTTCCATCCACTTGAGATCGTCGCCGGCGTCCGCCGCGCAGCCAGGGCGGAAGATGTCGCCGAGGTCGAGGACCACCTCGTACCGGCGGCAGATCTCGACTATTTCGTCGAGCCACTCAACAAGCGGGTTCTCGCAGTGATGAGTCTGCATGTAGCGGGAGACAAGCCCACCACCGCGGGAAGTCGTCGGCATGATCCGCGAGGACTTCTTCATTGCCTCGATGATGTCCCACGACATGCCCATGTGGACGAGCGTGAAGTCCACGCCAGGTTCGAGGCCAGCCTCGAACTTCTCGAGGAACTCGCTTTTGGACATTTTCTTGCGGGGATTCGTGAACAGGTCGTAGGTGAGGCAGGCTCCAAGAGGTACCCCGACGACCTCCTTCAACTCGCGACGGAGTGCGATGCCCTCAGGGTTGGTGGTTAAGTCCATGACCGCGTCCGGGCGAGCGGCGAGGATCACGCTCATTGTCTGGACGATGGTCTCCCGGTCCCGATCCCGCGGGCCGAGGCCGATGAGGGCGGTGATCTTCCGGCGAGTGTTGGCACCGACGAGGAGCGGACGGTAGTTCTCCTGCGCGCGGCTCGCATTGCTGCGCAGAAAGATCACGGTTCCATTGATGACCTCCTCAGCGACGGTCCTTGGGTCGAGCTTCTCCTCCTGACACGTCGCCACGAACTTTGCGTCAGTGGCCAGATTATCGATCATCTTCATCTCCTCCGGTAGTAGCAAGATCATGCAGTGCTTCGATCAGAGCGGCTGCTAGCCGCGCGCTCTCGGCCTCCGGCAGAAATCCCTGGGGGTGGGCAACCTCGAAGCTCACGGTGGGGCCCTTGATCCGCACCCAGACGGCGATGCCCCACAGGACTGGCCCATCCCCCTCGGGGATCTCCTCGACCTCGCAGCCGTGCATTACCAGGTCGCAGCCGGACGCGACATCGACGTCCAGGTACAGCAGCGGTCTGCGCTGGGTGTGGCCCCACTCCTCCTCAGCGAACTCCCGGGTGAGGCGGTGCGCGGGATAGGAAGCGTGTGTCAACGACTGAAGCAGCAGTTCGCGCACGGCGGCCAGGGTCTCGGGGCTCGGCCGGTCGACCACGACCGGCACGGACAGCGGCATCATGGTCGAGAGGAACGACACCGTGCCGTCCAGGCCTTGTCGATCCCTGTTCCCAACCGGCACCATGATCGGCACACTCGATGCTGCAGTGCGTTCGGCCACGGCCCGAGCCAGTGCTGCCACGGTCACGGTCAGCCATGCCAGACCGTCGCGGTTGGCGCGCTGTGTGAGCGCAGCCGCCACACCGGCGTCCAGTACGGACCGGTGTCGGACGGAATGCTGGCGCTCCTCCGCAGCCGGCTCTCGCGACCCCTCGTAGACGAGCCCCATCCACGGAGACTTCCCCCCCACGACACGGTTCCAGTGCTCCTTCGCCGCCTGGCCGGCAGCAGAGGTGCAGAAGGCGTCCTCGATGTATCCGACTTCGTGATTCTGCGTGGGCGGATGGGGGTCCACCAGGGGTTCCACGCCAAGCATGCCTGCCCGGTAGTACTCGCCTATCTCACCGAGAACCACACGAATCGAGGAGCGATCGGCGATGATGTGCTCCACTGCGAGCCAGAACTCGTGCCGCTCCGGCTCATGCTCGATCAGCAGGAATCGGCCCAGTACGCCCTTGTCCAACGGGAGCGGGGCGGAGAGGTCCTCTAGTGCCTGCGATACCTCGTCAGACCGCGCCTGCCGGAGCGTCAATTCGGCAGCTTCAACGACCTGCTGCCTCTCCTCGGCCCAGGAAAAGGCCGTCCGAAAGGCGCTGTGCCGACGGACCACGGCCTCCACGGCCCTGGTCAGGCGCACACGATCAACAGGGCCTTCGATCCGATAGCCAGCGGTGATGAGGTGCGTCATGCTCCACCAGCCCGTGATCCCCTCCTCCCGTGCTCGTCGGACACGCATGAGGCGGGCGGCCTGGTTCGCGTTTACGGGATGCCAGGATGCCTCAGGCGTCGCCTCTTCAACCGTCGTCGTGCCGGACTCCGCCCGACACTCGGCGACGAGCGCTGCGAACTCGCCGAGACATGGCGCGGAGAGGAACCTTGCCAAGGTCACCTCCACGCCCAGATCGCGCCTCACCCTCGCCAGAACCCGTGCGGCCATAAACGAAGTACCGCCTAGGGCGAAGAACGATTCATCAGCTCGGGCCGGAACTCCGAGAATACTCTCCCAGATATCTGCGACCGAGGGCATTGTCAGGTCTTTATGGTGTTTTGAAATCACCATGAGCCTACATCGAGTCCCGTCTGGGTAGGTAAGGACGATTGCTAAAAGTGACCCACCAGGAAAGGACGACAGTGGGCACGGGAGAAACCTGTTGCCCACCTCCACGTCGAGCGGGAGAGACGAATTGGCGCTCCCGGCCGACCGCAAGTAAACACCCCGTTTACGGCAAGTTCAGAGCGTAGGCAGCTAAATGAGGCAACGTCAACCCTCTTCCTTAGGTGGCTAGTTGAGTCTGGGGTCGCCTCAAGTGTCTGATTTGACGCGACTATGTCAAAAAAGTTGCCATGCGCTCCGTGCTGTCCGGTTCGTGGCCAATCGATCACTCGATTTAAGTTGGCCGAAATTCCTTTGACAGGCGCCTTCTTGGCTGCTTAGCGTTGGCGTGTCTTCCACTGGCAAGTTGTCGAGCGCAAGCTCCCGGCCCCATGCGCGAGGTTGCAAGCAATGCCAGAAATCTACTCACACGTAATCAACCTCGTAGCGAAAAAGCTCGACCAAGACCTTGAGCTAATCAAGTCGGAATCGACCCGATCGAGCTTTACCTCGCTTGGCGGGACGTCCCTCCAGGGCATAGCCGTCACGGCGGAGGCGGACCGCGACTTTGGGCTCCGACTCGACTTTGCCGCGTTGTTGAGCCGCGCCCCTCTGGCATCCGTGCTCGCAGCGGCCGCCGAGCGCGGTCCGGCGTCCTCCGAAGCGCGGGCGCCCGCGAGCGCCGACATCCTACTGCCCACGCTTCCTGGCCAGTCGGCGATGCTTCTTGCCAGCAGGGTGAAGTCGGGCAGGGCGTTGCACCTGCTATTCACACTGGAATTCAGGGGCGGCGTTGATACCTGGGCACTGGAACAGGCGGTCGCCGCGCTGGTGGCTCGTCATACCTCCCTGCGCACGGTCTTCGTGGAGGGACCGAACGGGCTCTACCACCGGCGTGTACTTCAGAAATGGCGCCAGCCCCTCCATCGCGAGACTCTCGCCACCGCTGACGCCGCCGAGGGTGTTCGCCTTACCCAACAGGGTCTCGCCGCGGCCAGTGAGAAGCTGATTGATCCCTTCCGTGAGCCTGCGGTGCGGTTCGTGCTCACGGGACTTGCCGGGAATCCCGACACGTCTCTGCTTTCTCTATTGGTGCACCACGCTTTGGTCGACGGCGTCGCCATCGGGCTACTCCTGCGCGAGTGCGTGGAGCGCTACGCGGCGATCGTCACCGGCGGTGACACGGCCGGCTGCGAGACCAGCGCCGTGCTCGGACCGAGCGAGCCCGATCCCGTCGCTGTCGAGCGCCGCGCCAGCGAACTGGCTGAGCTGCCGCATCTTGTGACGCTGCCCACTGATCTCCCCGCGACCGACCGGCCGGACTACGGTGGCCAACGGCTCGCCTTCGAGCTGCCCGAGAAGCTGGCGGAGCGAACCGAGCAGCTGGCGCGTATTTGCGGAGTCACCCGTACCGCCGTCCTGATGACCGCCTGGGGAATCGCGCTGAGCAGGCGGTGCGGGCTCGGAGACTTCCTCATCGGTCTCTCGGTCGCCGGCCGAAACAGTCCTGAGGCCCAGGGCGTTGTCGCTCCTTTCACACATATGGTGCCGGTGCACTGGCGAACCGAGGAGGACGGTGCCACCACGGCTCAGATCGAGCGCACCGCGCAGGGGATCGCGGACGCGCTCTCGGCAGAGGCCCCGTTGGACGCCCTCGTGGCAGCCCTCGGCGCGGGTGGCGATCTGCGACGCACCCCCCTCGTCCAGGTGGCCTTCGCCGCCCACGACGAGCTGGTCCCCCAGTTTCTGCGCATGGGCGGAGTCGACGCAGTCGTTCACGAGGGGCACTGCGGCGGAGCCGAGTTCGACGCCATCCTTTACGTGCAACGCTGGCACGGATCGCCACGGCTGGCTCTGGAGTATCGGACAGCGGCACTGTTGCCCTGGGAGGCCGCAGAGCTTGCCGAGAGCTTCATCGCAGCGCTTGAACAGATGACCGCCCGCCCGGACCTGGCCGTGACATCCAACCGGGCCATGTCGGCCCGCCAGCGTGGTCTCCTGGCGAGCTGGCGTGACGGGGCAGTGGTCGGCCTCCACGCTGGCTTGTGGGAGCTGGTGGAGCGGCAGGCGCGGGCCAGTCCCCACGCGGTTGCCGTCCGGGACGGCACAGTCAGCTTGACGTACAGCCAGCTGGTCCGCGCGGCTTCAGCTCAGTCAGCGCACCTGGCCAGGGCCGGAGTGACACCAGGCAGTGGCGTGGCGGTGATTCTAGAGCGGTCCGCGTCGGAGATTGTCGCGGTGCTGGCAGCGCTCCGCCTAGGCGCGGCCTACATCGGCCTCGACCCAAGCGAACCGGACGAACGGCTCGGACAGATGCTCGCCGCCGCACGGCCCGCAGCCGTCATCGGAGCGACAGGGAATGCGCAACGGATCTCGGCACTGGCCGGGTTCGGATGCGCGACCGTCGACTCGGTCGACTACGCCGATCCGCCTGAGCTCGCCGCGCCAGATCCTGCCCCCTTCGACCCTGATCGGGTCGCCTACATTGCCTTCACCTCGGGCACCACCGGAAAGCCCAAGGGCGTGGAGGTGACGGAGGGTGGGGTTCTCCGCCTGGTGTCAGTTCCGGACTTCGTCCGGCACGGGCCGGGGGAGCGGATGCTCCGCCTGGCGCCGCTGTCCTTCGACGCTTCGACCTTGGAGATCTTCGTCCCGCTGACGTCCGGTGGGAGACTGGAGGTCTTTCCGCCAGGGCCCGTCGCCGCGACACAGTTGACCGAATTCCTCGTCCGATCAGGGACCAGCGTGGCGTGGCTGGCCGCAGGTCTTTTCCGGACGATGGTGGAGTACTCGCCCGAGGCCTTCGCCGGCCTGCGCCAGGTACTCACTGGCGGCGACATCGTCCCGGCCTCCCATGTGTCGGCCCTGCTCGGTCGATTCCCTGGCCTTCGAGTGACCAACGGCTACGGCCCAACGGAGAACACGACGTTCACGAGCGTCTACCACATTGATGGGCACTGTCCGCCCGCCAACCCGCTGCCGATCGGCCGACCCGTGCCCGGCACGAGCGTGGTCATCCTCGACGCTTGCGGCTTGCCCGTACCACCCGGAGGAATCGGTGAACTCTGCGCAGGCGGTTTGGGCCTGGCCCGCGGATACCTGGGAGACTCGAAGGAAACCGCGGCGCATTTCGGTTGGTCGGATCCGGAGACAGGAGCACGCCTGTACCGGACAGGCGACCTGACACGTTGGGATGGGGAGGGGAGACTGCACTTCCTCGGGCGCCAGGACGGGCAGGTGAAGCTGCGGGGGTTCCGCGTCGAGACCGAGGAGATCCGGCGGATCCTACTGCGCCACGCCACTGTCACAGACGCGCTGGCTGTTCCGATCGGAGCTGACGCCAGTGACCGGCGCCTCGTGGGTGTGCTTGTGACCGACCGCAGCCCCGACCTCGCCGAGGTACAGAGACTGTGCGCCGCCTCTCTACCCAGCCACTCGATTCCCTCGCTCTGGGCGGTCGTAGATCGGTTGCCAACCACCCCGAATGGCAAGGTGGACACCGGGAAGCTGGTGAAGGCCGCACGACCGCTAACTGCCGCTCCGACCGCACTGAGACGGGCCTCGACACCACCCGGCGTGCGGATACCGGAGACCCACGGCGAGGCCGGAGCCGCCGACCTGGAGTCAGTTATCGGGGCGGCCTGGTCCGAGGCCCTCGCCACCTGCGCGACGTTTTCTCCCGGCGACCGGTTCTTTGACGTGGGGGGTGGCTCTCTCCAACTCGCCCGAGTGCACAGCATCCTGCGGCGGGACCTCCCTGGCTACGACCTCGGACTGACAGAGCTATTCGAGTATCCGACCATCCGATCGATCGTCTCGCGACTGCGCGGGAAGAGTTGATGTACCACCAGGGAGAATCGATGCGGCACCTGGGACCGGACCCAATCGCTGTGGTTGGCCTTGCCGGCCGATTTCCCGGAGCGGACAACGTCGACGAGTTCTGGGCCAATCTCCTGGCAGGCCGTGAGTCGATCTCCCGCCTCGACGCTTCAGCACTCATACGTGACGGAGTGCCCGCCGCGGAGCTCGACTCCGGGGAGTACGTGCCTGCCCGGGGACTGTGCGATGGCATCGACTGCTTTGATGAGGCCCTCTTCGGCATGACAGCCAGAGAAGCCGAACTCACGGATCCGCAACATCGAGTCGCTCTCGAATGCGCCTGGGCGACACTAGAGTCGGCCGGCCACGCACCCGCGAACTTTGCTGGCGCCATCGGCGTGTTCGCAGGCGCCGGGCACAACTATTACCGTGACCACAATCTGACGGCTCATCCCGATGTACTGGAAGCGATGGGTCCGTTGGCCGTCCAGGTGGCCAGCGAGAAGGACCACCTGGCTACCAGGATCGCCTACCGGCTGGGCCTGCGTGGGCCGGCGGTGACCATCCAGACGGCCTGTTCGACCTCTCTCTCCGCCGTCCATCTGGCTATCCAGTCTCTCCGCGCGAGGGACTGCGACCTGGCGCTCGCGGGCGGTGTGTCGATCCAGCTACCACAACACAGCGGCTACCTCTACACCCCCGACGACATCCTGTCCCCAGACGGGCACTGCCGGGCCCTCAGCGAGGATGCGCGCGGCACCGTGCCCGGCAACGGCGTGGGTCTGGTCGCCCTCAGGCGGTTCAACGACGCCCTGCAGGACCGCGACCGGGTGTTCGCCGTTATCCGTGGCTCGGCTATGAACAATGACGGACCGGCGAAGGCTGGCTACACAGCACCCTCGCGCCGGGGCCAGAGCGAGGTCATCGACCGTGCCTACCGCCTTGCGGACGTCTCGCCGCGCACGGTTGGCTACGTCGAGGCGCACGGTACAGGCACACAGGTCGGCGATGCGATAGAGATCGAAGCCCTCATCGACGCCTACCGCAGCTACACGGCCGACTCCGCGTTCTGCGGCATCGGATCGGTCAAAACGAACATCGGACATCTGGACGCAGCCTCCGGCGTGGTCGGTCTGATCAAGACCGTGCTGGCGCTCCACAACGAGACCATTCCGGCAACGCTTCACGGCGACCGGCCTGCGCGACCCTTGGCCGACGGCAGCTCACCGTTCTTCCTCCAGAACCGGACTAAGCCGTGGCCGCGCACCGCGCGACAACCGCGGAGAGCCGCTGTGAGCTCGTTCGGAGTCGGCGGGACCAACGTGCACGTGGTTCTGGAGGAGACACCAGCCACCGTCCGGCCGCGGGTGGCGGACCATCCCGACGTTGTGCTCCTCTCCGCGCACGACGAGGCGAGCCTCGACCGGCTCACCGAGGCCACCGCCGCCCTCGCCAAAGCGCAGGTCGGGGAGACCGCACTGGCCGACATCGCCTACACCAGCAGGTCCGGAAGGTCGGAATTGGGATACCGACGTGCAGCGGTATGCCGTACAACCGAAGAGCTCCCCGCGGCCCTAATGGCAAGCACTGCCCGGAAAGCCACCTCTGGCGACGTTGCGTTCCTCTTCCCCGGACAGGGAAGCCAGCGACCGGCGATGGGAGCAGGCCTCTACCAGAGATTTCCCTCCTTCCGCCGAAGCATCGACGAGTGCACCGACGCGGTGCGCGACCTGATCGACGTGGACCTCGGGGCAGTTCTCCGAGGCCGACAGGACGACGCCGGCCGCCAAGCGCTGAGACCGACGGAGATCGCCCAGCCTGCGCTGCTCGCCGTAGAGTACGCAACAGCCCGCCTACTAATGGACTTTGGCGTCACCCCCGCGGTGCTGCTTGGGCACAGCATCGGTGAGTACGCCGCGAGTTGCATCGCCGGCGCCATGACCGTTCAGGACGCGATGGTCCTGGTGACGGCGCGAGGACGGCTCATGGCCACGACCGAACCAGGGGCCATGCTCCTCCTGTTCACCAACGAGGACGACGCGCTGCGGTTGCTGCCCGACAGTGTCGAGCTCGCCGCCGTCAACGCGCCCGAAATGGTTGTTGCCGCTGGCAGACAGGCGGAGATCCGCGACCTCGAAGCGCGGGCGCGCTCACGCGGAGTGGACACCCGGGTCCTCCCGGTCGACCGGGCCTTCCACTCCGCGCTCATGGATCCCATCGCTGACGAATTCCTCATGGAGGCCGAAAAGATCGACTACGAGCCGCTGCGTCTGCCAGTCATCTCGAATGTCAGCGGTGGCTTGCTTCCGGTTGGAAGCGTGCTGTCCGGAGAATACTGGCTCGCACAGCTCCGCAGCACCGTCGCGTTCGCGGACGGCCTGTTCACGGCACGGAAACTCGGGACGATGTCGTTCATCGAGGCGGGCCCGGGTCACGCGCTGACGACCCTGGTCCGGCAGACCCTTCGGGAGGACCAGCTACTCGCTCTGCCCGCGCTCCCCACCCCGGACCGCCCGGAAAGCCACGTGTCCTCCGCACTGAGCGCTCTCGCCGGCCTCTGGACCGCTGGCACCACGGTCGACTGGAGCCCGCTCGAGGTAGGCCCCCGCTGGCGCACTGAACTGCCGCCCTATCCGTTCGTGCGTCGCCGCCACTGGCTGGCCCCGCTGGACCGAGCCACAGATCCGGCACAGCCCGTTGCCCAGCTGGCGTCCCAGCAGTGCCTCACGTCCCCCGAGGCACCGCTGACAGCCGCTCCGGGCGCGAGCGACACGGCGCGGCTCGAGGAACTCGTCGCCGCCATCTGGCGCGACCTTCTCGGAGTCGAAACGATCGACGTCGACGAGAGCTTCTTCACGCTCGGAGGCCAGTCCCTGCTCGCCGTGCGCATGCTCGCCCGAGTCCGGTCCACTCTGCGGGCGGAGGTCGAACTTGCCGACTTCCTCAGCACTCCCACCGTCCGGGGAATCGCCCGAACGGTGGTCGCCCAGGCATGAGACGGTCAACCGGAGAATCCATGGCATCAGACTCGAAATCCACCGTCGAAGAGGTGAACGCTGGCCAAGGGCCGGCGGTTCTGTGTGTCGACTTCCGACGCTTCGACAACCAACCTAGGCTGGCCGATCTTCTTGGGGACGGCAAGCTGCACACCTACCGACTCGATCCGGTCAGGCTGCTCGCCCAGGGCAACGTCGCACGCTCCCTGGACGAAATCGCGACCGGCTACGCCGAGCGAGTGCTGGACGAGATCGGGGAACCGGCCGTGGTGGCGGCGACCTGCAATGCTGCCACTCTGGGACTCCGACTGGCCCAAAGAATCGGCCGCACTGCTGCCCGCCCGGCCCTGCTCCTAGTCGACCCCAGCTGGCCCACTCCGGCTAGCGTCGGGCAGGAGTTCG
Source organism: Streptomyces sp. RGM 3693 (assembly GCF_050471125.1). Classification (NCBI taxonomy): domain Bacteria; kingdom Bacillati; phylum Actinomycetota; class Actinomycetes; order Kitasatosporales; family Streptomycetaceae; genus Streptomyces; species Streptomyces sp. RGM 3693. The sequence continues at coordinate 39,755 of NZ_JBMPPQ010000003.1, read as the reverse complement.
CGGCATTGCGATCCACCATCGCGAGCCCGGCCGTGGGCGGCGGTCCCGCCGAAGCGGACGTCGATCCGTTGGACCTTCAGGCCATGCTGGATCTGCTGCGCACCGACCTCGTAACGGTGCTGAACGCCGACGGCGTCGCCGACGACGAGGCGCCATTCGTGATGGAGTCCCTGCTGCCCAGGTACCGAGCCTGGCTCGGACTGCTCGTCGCCACGTGCGAGGACACCGCGCCGCCCCCAAGCGGACCGATCCATGCCGTGCTGGGCTCGGACAGCTGTATACCCGACTGGGCCGACGACGCGTGGGACCTCACACGAATGCCCGTCTCCAGCGCGGACATCCTCACGCCCGGCACCCCAGCCGCGGAGCACCTGCACCAGCTCGTCCGCTCCCTCATCTCCCCCAAACCTGGAGACTTTTCGCGATGAGTACTGCTCTCAGCCGGTTTCTGCCCCCGCCGGGCCCGGCCAGGCAGCTAGTTGCGTCGACGCTGGTGGTGAGCCTCGGATTCAGCCTTTACGGTGCCGCGAGCGCGCTGTACTTCAACCGGCAGGTCGGACTGTCCTCGTCCCAAATCGGCCTGGGATTCACGATCGCCGCACTGATCAGTCTCCCAATCCGGGTACCCATCGGATACCTCGCCGACCGCTACGGGCCAAGGGAGATCACTGCGGTCATGGAGGTCTTGCTCGGGCTTGCCCTCGTGAGCCTGTGCTTCGCCCGCTCCTACCCGCTCTTCCTCGCCGCGATCATCCTGGTCACCATCGCTGAGACCGGATCCAACGTCGTCTTCGGATCCCTCATCTCCGGTGTGTGCGGACGCGACGAGCGCGTCAAGCTCTCCGCCTACATGCGCAGCGTCTTCAACGGCGGGTTCGCCCTCGGCTCCGCCCTAGCTGGCGTGGTGCTCGCGTTCGACACCCGCTTCGCTTACCTGGCCGCCATCGGTGGTTATGGGGTCATGCGGATGCTCGTCGGAGTGACGCGGCTTCGCCTACCTCACGTCGCCCCCAGCGGTGCCTCGGCGCGGTCTGGGCCCCGCATCATGGCGCTGCGGGATCTTCCCTACGCGACCCTCGGACAGTTCAGCAGCATCTATCTGATGTCCGACAAGATCCTGCTGATAGGCCTCCCTCTCTGGCTCGTACAGCACACTTCGGCGCCGCGTTCCTATGTGGCCATCCTGCTGGGTGTCTCGACTCTCATCGTCACCGTCTTCCAGGTCCGGGCCACGCGCAGCGCGGACACCACGGACGGCGCCGCCAGACTCCAGTCGTGGTCACTAGGCGCGCTCGCGGCGTCCTGCGTCCTAGCTGCATCCGCTTCATACGGCAGGTGGTGGTTTGCCTGCGCGCTGCTTCTGAGCGCCGTGATCGCGCTGACCCTCGGAGAGATGTGGGGAGCAGCGGCGGCTTGGCACCTGCGCTACGAACTTGCCAACCCTGCGGCGCAAGGCCAGTACGGCGCGGTTTTCAGCCTCGGGACAGCGATGCCGAACGTGATCGGTCCGCTCCTGGTGACCGCGCTGGTGAACCAGTACCTGTTCGTTGGATGGGCTGTGTTGGCGGCCCTCTTCATCACAGGCGCGCTCACCTCCCCAGTCGTCGTTCGATGGGCCCGATCGACCCGAGACCGCTACTTCGAGACTCCGCCAGCCGAGCAGGAGCAGGTGTTGTCCGAGCAGGCGGTTACCCCGGAAGGCGGTGCGACGTGATGTGGGCCCGAGCCTCCGCCCGGCCGATAGTGGTGAGCGCGACACCGCGTCAGCTCTACCTTCAGCGACTTGGCGACGGATCCTTTCACCGGACATACACCGTTGCCGCTCCGCTCGCCCACGCGGTCACACCGGACATGCTCTGCGACGCGCTGACCGCAGTCGTTGCGTCGCACGACGCTCTGCGCGTGCGGATTCGGGTCCAGGGAACAGCACGCTTTCAGGAGGTGACCGACAATGTCGAGGTCACCGTCACGCGCTCGGCCGTGGCTGAGGGCGAACTCGCGGCTCACCTGCGGAAACTCGCCGACACCCAGATTCCCTTCACGGAGCCACCGCTGCGTTGTGTCCTGGTCGAGCCGGCTCAAGGGCCGCGCATTCTGTGCCTGAGCGTGGCCTGCTCCCTAGCCGATCTTGCGGCTCTGGAGGTGCTTCTCGATGACCTTCGCGCCGCCCTCGCCGGATTGCCTCTCCCGATTCCGGAGACCGGCTGGGCGGAGTTCTCAAGAGAGGCAGCCGAGCATCATCTCTTCGCCGACGAGCGACAGGAGCGGCGCGCGTACGCGGGGCCGCCGATGACCTCGCGAGTGCTGGCCGTCCCCGAAGCAGGCGGCGAGATGGAGGAGCTCACGTTCTTGTTGCCACGCGACGTCCTCGCGGGGCTGGAGCACCACTGGAACCTGCAGGTGATCCTGACGGGTCTGTTGGCCGTCGTGCTGGCCAGATCAGGGAGCCACGATGAGGTCGCCACGGGCGTTGCCGTATCGAACCGGGATCACCCTGGATGGCGGCGTCTGGTTGGCTCGGTGGAGGCAGTGGTTCCAGTCGCCGTGAGTCTTCGGCCGGGTACGACGTTCTCGGACGTTCTGACGGAGGTCGAATCGCAGCTCAACAGCCCCGACTGCGGGGAGGAGTCCGACCTCGACTCACCAGGAGTGGAGGAGACCCGGCTTGCCCGCCGCTGCACCAGCCTTGTCCGGGTGCTGGAGCACACTTGCCGGCTGGCCGATGACAGCCCGGTCGGAGCCGCGCGGAGAGTCACCGCCGCCCCGTGGCCATACGACTTCGTTCTGGATATCGGGTCTGAGCCCCGCGCCGACCTGACCGGGACTCTGGCGTACGCGCCGGATCGTTACTCCGGGTCGTACGCTGCGCTACTCCGGGACCGTCTGAAGGTTCTGGCCGAGGCGGCGTGCCGTGCGCCCGACGGCCTGGTGAGCGATCTTCCGATCATGACGGCGGATGAGGCGGACCTTCTGAGGACGTTCGCCGGTGCAGACGGCAAACCGGCGGATCTGCGCCGCCTCCACGAGATCATCCTTGATCGAGCGGACCGGGAACCCCATCGGACGGCGGTGCTCGATGCGACCGGCTCGCTGACCTATGGCGCACTTGCAACTCGCGCGCGGCACATAGCGGGCCGCCTCAGGCGCCGCGGAGCCGGCCCGGATGTGGTCGTGGGTATCTGCGCGAGCCGGTCGACCGACCTGGTCGCGGGCATGCTCGGCATCCTTGAGGCCGGAGCTGCGTACCTTCCGCTGGATCCGTCCGTGCCCGCCGAACGGACGGGTCGGCTGCTTACCTCTACCCGCACTGTTGTCGTACTGGCGGACCCTGCTGGTCTCGCAGCGCTTGCACAGTCCTCGGCCGGCACCGTCGTGCTTGACCTTGAAGCCCTGCCGCTGGCCGCCACATCTTCATACCCGGTAGAACCGACACCGCGACCGGGTCAGACGGATCTCGCCTATGTGATCTTCACCTCGGGTTCCACGGGACAGCCCAAGGCGGTCGGCGTACCGCACTGCGGCATCGTCAACCGCCTGGTGTGGATGCAGGACCGGTACCGGCTGACACCCGAGGATGTCGTCCTGCAGAAGACGCCGATCACCTTCGACGTTTCGGTGTGGGAGCTGTTCTGGCCGCTCATGGTCGGCGCTGCCCTCGTCATGGAGGCCCCCGGTGCTCACCGGGACCCGGAAGCCATGGCAGCCACGATCCGCCGTCACGGGGTGACCGTGGTGCACTTCGTCCCGTCGATGCTGGCGTTCTTCATTGAAGAGCTTGCCATCAGCGAGTGTCCCACGTTGCGGCATGTCATCTGCAGCGGCGAAGCCCTGCCGGTTGACACCGTCAACCAGTTCTGCCGGTTGAGCGACGCGGAGATCCACAATCTCTACGGACCAACGGAGGCTTCGGTCGACGTGACCCACTGGACGTGCGAGCGAGTCGAGCCAGGGCCGACGGTGCCGATTGGGCGACCGATCGCCAACACCATCACCGTCGTGCTGGATCCCCTAGGGAGGCCGACGCCGCTCGGAGCCCCCGGAGAGCTCCACCTGGGCGGAGCGGGCCTGGCACGCGGCTATCTGGGGAGGCCCGACCTAACGGCTGAACGTTTCGTGAGTGACCCGACTGGTCTGACCACAGCGGGGCGTTTGTACCGGACTGGTGATCTAGCCCGTTGGCTGCCCTCCGGCGCGCTGGAGTACCTGGGGCGCAATGACCACCAGATCAAGTTCCACGGGGTGCGGATCGAGCCCCGGGAGATCGAGGTTGCGCTAAAGGCCGACCCTGCGGTTGCCGAGAGCGTGGTCGTCCTACGCAGCGATGTGGGGGTCACTCCCACCCTGGTGGGCTACGTGGTCGGCCATTCCGGTACGGAACCCGATCCTGCCGCGCTGCGGACCGGGATGACTAAGCTGTTGCCCGCAGCGCTGATCCCCTCCGTTGTCGTAGTACTGGACCGGCTCCCCATCAACGCGAACGGCAAACTCGACCGCTCAGCTCTGCCGTTGCCCTGAGCCTGGGTCCATAGTCCAGTATCGCGTCAACTGAACCTTTCCGGGATCCGTGGAGATCTCGGACTGTCCCGAGTTGGGTGGAGCCGAGTTGCTTGGTTTCAGGCTCCTGGCGGAGTGCGGAGTTCGTACTCCACCGGGCTGAGCGGAGTGCCTGCGGACTTCATCATCCGCGCCTCCGCCGCCGGCGAGCGCCCCGCCGAGGTGCTGCGGTTGCTCATCCACGCCATCCTCGACTACCAGCACAACAACCTGCCAGCCGATGCCACCATGCTGCTCTTCGAATGGCACTCGCAGCAACACCCGTGAAGGAGTATTGCGCGCTCCGACGTCCTGACAGGCCGTGAGCCCCCAGGATGCGCTGGACAGGACCACAGACGAAGGAGACGCCGCCTGATGCCCCACACACCGCACCCCGCCGCAATCGCCGCGGCTCCTGCGGAACTCCGCTAGCCTTGCTGCCGTCGCCTGCTGGGTCTGGAACGAGGCCGGGAAGAGAATCATCGTGTCTTGCCTTATCGCCGGTGGAGCCGGTTACATCGGAAGCACCGTCGCTTCGGCCTGTTTGGACGCGGGCATCACCCCGGTGATTCTCGACAACCTCGTTCGAGGACGGGCCGAGTTCACTGATGGGCGGATCTTCTACGAGGGCGACATCTCGGATGGGGCCCTGATCGACCGGATCTTCTCAGAGCAGCCGGACATCTCCGCGGTCGTGCACTGTGCGGCGTTGATCGTGGTGCCGGAGTCCGTCGAGGACCCGATCGGCTATTATGAGGCGAATGTCACCAAGAGCCTGGCGTTCGTCAGCCACCTGAACCGCAACGGCTGCGACCGACTGATCTTCAGCAGCTCGGCCTCCATCTATCAGGCCGAGGACGGCTCTTCCGTCACCGAGGACTCGCCCCTGGCGCCGCAGAGCCCCTATGCGCGGACCAAGGCGGTGTGCGAGGAGATGTTCGCCGACGTCGCCGCAGCCGGAAAGTTGCGGGTGCTGTCGCTGCGCTACTTCAACCCGGTCGGCTCCGACCCCCTGCTGCGCACCGGTCTTCAGCTCAAGAGGCCCAGCCACGCCCTGGGCAAGCTGATCCAGGCCCACCAGGAGGGCATGCCGTTCCAGGTCACCGGTGTGAACTACCCGACCCGCGATGGAACGGGTATCCGCGACTACGTGCACGTGTGGGACCTCGCCGCGGCCCACATCGCGGCGATCGACGGCTTCGACTCGATCCTGACCGCGTCGAAGCGGTCGATCGCGATCAACCTGGGTACCGGCTCCGGCACCACCGTCCGGGAGCTGTGCACAGCGTTCAACAACGTCGTGAGCACGCCTCTGGCCACGGTCGACACCGACCCGCGACCTGGTGACGTCGCTGGCGGATACACCCGAAGCGAGCGGGCCGAGAAGCTGCTGGGGTGGACGCCGAAGCTGTCCCTGGAGGAGGGCATCAGCTCCGCCCTGGACTGGATCCCGGTGCGCGACGAGATGCTGAAGGACTGAGCCGTCTCGCTCTCACCCTCCGGGGCGCCCTGGCCTTGGTGCAGGTCGGCTTCGAGGGCGAGCAGGCGTCGCATGGCCGGAGCAAGCCAGGCGACATCCCACCGGTGGTCTGCCGGTGCATCCCGATAGGCGCTGTCCTCCAGCTCGTAGAGCTCGGCGTCGAGGGAGGAGGCCGGCAGCTCCTCCGCACGGGCCAGGGCGGCCGCGGATGCCTCGGCGGCGTGCAGCTCTGACAAATCTGTTAGTGATCACTAGGTGAGTTATGTGCTGGCCTGGGGGTCTAGTGATCGTTTCAGGATTTCTTGCTGTGGTGTGGTGCGTCTCTGAGCTGGGGTTTCCGTGGAGGTTCGGAAGCTGGAGAGGCTCTGAAGTGCAAGTTCAGTGATCGTCTTGGAATGTAGTGATCGGCGCGGGATTTCTCTATTGCTGCCTGCGTGGTTCAGGTGGATTGGTCTGTGCTGGGCAGGGGGCTGGCGGGTCGTGCCTGAGTGGCGGCGACAGGGCCAGCAGGCGGCCTTGCGGGGGCGCTGGCCAGGGCTGACCGAGATGTGTCGGCCCGCGACGAGGAAGCCGTGCTTCGACGTACCGATGACGCGGGTCGATCCCGGTCAGGAGGCGGGACTGCGAAGGGGCTCAGCCCAATTGGGGCCAACCTGCGTCCGTGGTCTCGTTCATATCCGTTTCCCGGTGGGATGTCAGTGCCCGCTCATAGTCTTTCTGTCATGACATCAGCGATGCCCAAACGGCCGGTCAGTGAACTCCCGGGCGATCCCGCCCGTCTTCACCTCCACTACGGCCACGGACATCCCGCAGTGCCGTACGACTACGAGGACACCTTGGAACCCTGGCACGTCGCGGTCACCTACGGGACGGCGGGCGACGAGGAGTGGGAAGACGAAGAAGAACGGGGCGGCCACGCTCCGGCCGCGGGCTCCAAGATCGGGCACCTCATCCTGTGGAGGCTGCGTGACCACACCGGCGACAACCGGTGGGAGGTGGCGGACGCCGAATCCGGCGATCTCGAGGTCATCGTCTCAGCCGTCCTTGGCCGTTCCGGACGCACGGGATACAGCGCCGCGTTCGAGAAGGCGGTCACACATCCCGTCGGGGATCTGCTGATCCTCGACCGTGTCAGCCTCGACAAGGCGTGGAGGGGTTTCGGGCTGGGCCCGGCGCTGGCCGTCGAGGCGATCCGCCGCCTGTCCGGGGGCTGCTGTGCGGTTGCGGTGTTTCCCGGCATGGGCGAGTACCCCGAAGACCGCGAGCAGGTCACCGAGGCCTATCGCCGCCAGGCGAAGAAGAAGATCGCCGCACTGTGGGAGAGCATCGGCTTCCAGCCGTTCCGCCGCGGGGTATGGCTCCTGGACACCGCCCTGCGCCGACCGGAGGAACTCATGCAGGCCCGCCGCGCTCAACTGCGCGCGCTCGGCAGGGCCTTCCAGCAGCCCGGGTTTGTCTGAGAGCGGCCCGGCGGACGCCACGGCTGGCGCAGACGGCACCGGGGCGTGTCGGCGAGGCCGCGTACGATCCGGCTCTTCCTGCGGGCGCCGCATCGAGCGGATGACACGAACAGTGAAGGAACAGAGACAGAGGGGGAGCGGGGAACGATGGGGGAGAGGCAGCTGGTGGACGACTTCCTTGTCTTCGCCGGCGCTCCCCGGATCGGGACCCACGACGACCACTACGGTATGCCGAAATGGCCTGCCTGCGTGGAAGCGGCAATGCGCCGGCTGCGCGGCGAGGACGAGGAGTTCCTGCACGCACGGGGCGGCTTGATGACCCGTATCGGCCCCGCTCCCGGCCCCGTCACTGCGGACCTTGAGGCAACCCGGGAATTGCTGCTGGAGTCCCCGTGGGAACTGGGCGCCGAGAACCTGGGCTGGTTCGCCTGGAACCCGATCCTGCAACCACGGAGCACGACACCCTAGGCGCGGTTTCGCTAGGACGGTGACGGCCCCACGGTCCTCGGCTGAGTCCGGCTGAGGGGTGGTCAGCCCTGTTCGACAGCGATACGTGCCAGGAGTTTCAGCAGGGGCAGGTCGGCTGCCACGACATCGACTGCGTTGCCGAAGTCGTTGAGGATGAGATCCTTCTTGCCGTGTGCCAGACCGTTTCGGATGGCGTAGAGGTGCTTGGCGGTATCGATGCCGGCTGTTGTGAGAGCCTCCACACGACCAAATGCCCGTTCTTTGAGCACGGAGAACACCTCGACGGGCTCCTCGGCGTGTTCCGGGAGAAATGCTGGTGTAGGTTCCCGTTATTTCTGTCGTCCGCAGTCTGCGTGACCTGCGGCTTCGGATGGGTGTCTCGACGTTTTGTCGGTGGTTTCGTCCCACCGTTCTGTCGAATTCCTAGGGGCCGGGAACCCGCGGGTGTGGAGTTCGTGGGCTGCGGCGCTGCGGCCCTCGGGGGTGAGCGAGTAGTAGGTGATGCGACGTCCAGGACCGCGTCCGGGTGTCGCTCGACGCATCCAGCTGTCGTCGTCTTCGGGGCGGCTGGTCAGCCAGCCGGCTTGTCGGAGTCGCCGGAGCTGGTCTGAGACGGTTCCCTGCGGCAGGCCGGTCCGGGTGTGGACCTGCGCTCCGTAGAACTCCTCGTCGGTGTGGTCAAGAAGGTCCTGGAGCAGCGTGAGGGTTTCCTGGCGGATGCGGATGCGCTGGACGGCGATGCCGTCGAAGGGCTTCAGGGGGCCGCGCTTGCGCCGGTGGCGGAAGGCGGCCGTCGCGTCGGCGATCGTGCCCGCGTCGGGTAGGGGGAGCATTTGGGCGGGGGAGAGAGCATCGTGCATCAGTGTCTGGACGTCGGGTTGCTGAATGCCGCGGAGCAGTGACTTGCCGCGTGCGGTCGGGCGTTGGGGTGTGGTCTGGACGGAGCGGTGGTAGAGGTTGTGGCCGATGTCGCCTTCGAGGCGCTGGAATTGCGTGGTCAGGGCGGTCTGCATGGCTCCGAGGTAAGTGCCGGCGGTGGTGAGGTTGGGGAAGGCCATGGCGATGTGGAAGCGGTGCAGCCGGAGCCAGCCGTGAAGGGTGCCCTCGACTGCGGCGCGGATGTCGCGGGGGATGGACGTGGCGAGCTTCGCGACCATGACGGTCTGGCTGTGAACGCCCTGCGGCCGCAGGGGGATGCCGAGTTGCTGGAGTCGGCGACGGATCGTCTCGTCTTCGGTGCCGACCTGCTGGGCGATGGCGTAGGTGGAGCGGTGGTGGGTGAGGTATTGCTCGCGCAGCCAGGCTTCGTCGATGGGCAGGGGGCGGCGGGAGCGGTAGATGGTCAGTCCGACGGCTTCGGCTTGTTCGACCACGATGTGACGGGGCAGGTCGATCTCCTGCGCGATCTGGGTGAGGGTCTTTTCCTGCTGGGTGTATTCGCGGTCAAAGAACTCGGGTGTGAGCATGGCGCGGGCTCGTTCGCGCAGTCGCCAGGAGACCAGCGGCGAGTGACGGCTGGTCCATTCCTGCGGTTCGGCGCCGAGGTGTTCGAGGGCGAAACGGACGTGAGTGATGGTCGTGCCCAGTTGCTGGGCGGCATCGCGGGGAGTGCGTTGCTCGGTGAACACGATGCGCTCAAGGGCGCCCAGGTCGATGTCGGTGAGTGGCCGGCCGGCCGGGCAGGGACAGGTCGGCGGCGCACTGTTCGGGCGGCTCCCAGGTGAGGGGTTCGGCGATGCGCAGTTGGTCGAGGAGAGAGCGGGCGTGGGTGTGCAGGGCATGGCGTTGGTCGAGGGTGAGGGTGGGCAGGAACGCGAGGTAGCGGCTGCGGTCGCCGGCTGACTGCCAGGCCATGGGGTGGGCGGGGTCGGCGAGGTCGGAGCCGGTCAGCAGCTGGTGGAGGTAGCGCTGGGCCTGGACGAAGCGGGGCGTCTGGGAGGTGCTGGCGGGAGATTCGCCGGGTTGTGTCCCGGTGTCGAAGCAGAGTTGTTTCCAAGCGTCCCAGGTGATGGGCTCCCCTGGGATGAGAACCCGGCGCCGCTGGTAGTCGATGGCGCTGCCATGGTCATCGAGATGGTCGGCAAGGCGACTGAGCGCGGTGAGCACATCCGGGTGCTTCTCGATGCTCCGTCGTAGGACCAGGCCCATGGTGTCGGACAGGTAGGGGTGGAGCCCAAGGCCGGGTAGTTAACGTTTCCGCAAGTCACGCAAGCCAGTTGAGGGATTTCCGACGCAGAACAACGGAGCTCGTTGGTACAGGCAGTCGTCCAAGACAGCTTGTACTTGAGGAGCTCCGTTGCCGTTTCATCATGTCCTGCCGGCCCCGGTGATGGCCATCACCCGTACGGTCACCGTGGCCGCGGGCCGGTTCGCGCCCGGCCATCTGGGGGAGCTGACGGCTATCGTTCCGTTCGAGCTCGTCGACGCGGTCTTGTCCGAGACCAGGACGGTGCAGCGGCGGCTGCGTGATCTGCCCTCAAGGGTCGGGGTCTACTTCCTCCTCGCGATGTGCCTGTTCCCCGAGGTCGGCTACCGGCTGGTCTGGAACAAGCTGACTGCCGGCCTGTCCGGGATCCCGGTAGCCTTCCCGACCGCGAAGGCATTGCGTGACCTGCGCCGCAGACTCGGTAGCGCGCCGGTGCGGGCGTTGTTCGAAGTGCTGGCGGGGCCGCTGGCCCGGCCGACGACGCCGGGTGTGCGGTTCGGCCCGTATCGGACGGTGTCGTTCGACGGCTGCAGTTCGATCAGGGTCCCCGACTCCGAGCGGAACCGCTCTTGGCTGGGGAGGACGGCCCACCACGGCTATCCGACGGTGGAGTTGATGACGCTGGTCGAGACCGGCACCCGGGCTCTGATCGGTGCGGTGTTCGGCCCGACCGCTGAGGGGGAGACGAGTTATGCCGGCCGGCTGCTGCATCTGCTGGGACCGGACATGCTGGTGCTGTGGGACAAGGGGTTCGACGGGAACGACTTCCTCGCCGCGGTGACCGCCAGCCGCGCCCAGGTCCTGGGCAGGCTCCGCAACAACCGGCGCACCCCGGTCCTGGCCCGCCTGGCCGACGGTTCGTACCTGTCGGTGCTCGGCACCGTGAAAGTGCGGGTCATCGACGCGCAGATCACGGTGACCTGCGCGGACGGCATCGTCTTCACCGGCTCCTACCGGCTGGTCACCACCTTGACCGACGCCCGACGCTACCCGGCCACCGCGCTGACGGGGCTCTACCACCAGCGCTGGGAACACGTGTGAGGTTCGGGGAAGGCGCCACTGGGGTGTTCGGGTTTTCGTGCCATTGATGTGGGCTTGTGTTTGTGCTGGTCGGCTGGTGTTTCGGTTGATTGATTTTGGTGGTGATGTTCCGAATTTGGTGGTGGTGTGATTCCGGATCGGCGGGTGTCGCGTTCGTCGGATCTCCTTCGTGGTGTGCTCTGTAGCGCATGAGGGTGTGGGGTGGTGGGTGGAACGGGGATTTGTCACTCGTCCAGGTGGTCGCAGGGACGTGTGTCGGGGTGTCGGCTTTAGCGTCTCATCTGTCGCGCCTGTCACGGGCGTTTGCGTGAACTGCCCTGTGCAGGGCGGTAGTTGACGTCACGGAGGCTGGTGCTGTGATCACTGCTTGGTTACCGGTTCGCTCGTGGCCTCGGTGTCGGCTCCGGTGACGGAGGATGGCGATGCTCCTGGGGCCGGGGATGACGGTCTGGGGCGGCATCGGGACGAGCTGCGTCCCGCCGCGGTACGCGAGTTGCTGCGGCTGCGCGGGGCGGGGGAGTTGACGTCGGCGCATGTACGGCTGGTCGCGGATGCGGTGGGGGTGCACAAGCGGACGGTGTGGGACTGGCTCGCGCAAGCGGAGCGGACGGGCAGTGTGGAGAAGCCGGAGCGGCGCCGGTTCACGATCACTGATGAGGTGATCGAGGTCCTCGCCGATTACCAGGGCAACGTGAAGCGTGCTCACGAGCATTTGGTGCGCGTTGCGAAGAAGGCCGGCCAGAAGCCGGTCGGGTTGACGACGCTGCACGATGCGATCGCCCGGGATCTCGATCCGGGTTTCATGGCGGGCCTGCGCGAGGGGATTCCGGCGGCCCGCGGGTTCGATCCGTGTTTTCAGCGGCCGCAGGTGGCGCGGAACACGGTGTGGGAGGGGGATCACAAGCAGGCCGAGACGGTGGTGATGATGCCGGACAAGAAGCCGTCGAGGGTGTGGGTGACGTGGTTCGAGGACCGCGGTACCGGCTATGTGATGGGCTGGGCGGTCACCGCCGGCTCCGCGCACCGCGGCTCCGTCCTCGCGGCCGTTCGTGCCTCCGTCCTGCGTGAGGCGCCTTACGGCCCGGCCGGCGGGCTTCCGCGCCTGGTCCGTGTCGACGGCGGCGCGGACTTCCTCTCCAAGACCGTCCTGCGTGCTTTCGGGCTCCTTGGTGTACCTGTGCACCGGGTGCGCAGTGCCCGTCACAAGGGCGGTATCGAGCGGTTGAACCTGACGAGCATGACGCGGTTCTTCGCTGATCTGCCCCGCTACACGAAGGCGCCCCGGCTCGATCACCGGCGCCGCGTCGGAGACCAGGACCCGCCGCTGACCTTCGAGGCGTTCGTGGGCCTGCTGGGGGAGTGGGTCCACCGGCACAACACCGAGCACGTCCTTGAGCGCATCGGGATGACGCCGCTTGAGGCCTGGCAGTCCGATCCCGCCGAGATCCGGCCCGAGCTGCGCGCCTTCATGCTGGAGAGCGACAACAAGGTCCACAAGATCACCAGTCACGGGGTCGAGTTCGCGGGCCGCTACTACATGCCCGAGAACGGGGTGGGGCGGATCGGGCTCGAGGTGCGTGTGCGGTGGATGCCGCACCACGCCCACGAGATCGATCTGTACACCTTCCGTGGCAACCGCTACCTGGGGCGGGCCTTCCTCAGTAACGAGGCCAGCGAGGAATTGCGTGCCAAGGTGCTCCTCGAGCGCGACGAGCACAGCAAGGCCTTGCGCCAGGCCCTGAAAGGCTCCGCCGAGCGCCGGCGGGAGCGGCACCTGCCGTCCACCGAGCCCGAACTGCCCGTCCGCGCGATGCGGATGACCGAGGCCGAGGCCCGCGCCGAACTCGACGGCGCCGCTTCGCCCGTCGTACCCCGCCGCCGTACACAGCCGTACCGGCCCCTGACTCCTGTCCCGGCTGCGTGGAAACGCCCCGGTCAGGACTCCACCGACATCGCATCCACCGACACTGCATCCCAGGACTCCAAGGACGAGGTCTCGTGACAACTGCCCCTAAACGCAAGCACATAGGCCAGCGCCGCCAGCCGGCCGCCGCTCCGGCGAGCGAGGCATCCAGGCGCCGTCCCGACCTGCGCCCGCAGCACTTTCTCGGTCTGAAGGACTCCACGCTGGTCGCCACGGACACCCTGCTGCAGATCAAGGACACGGTCATCGACACCGTCGAGTCGCGGGCGATGTCTGTGATCTACGGGGACCCCGGGCTCGGCAAGAGCTTCTCCACGCGGGCCACGATCCAGGAGATGAACCCGGACCTGATCCTCCCGCTCGACTTCGCCCGCTCCCGGCCCGGGCCGAAGGACCTGCGCGAGGAGCTGTTCCATCAGATGCGGCTCAACTGCAAGATGCCGGGGACGCCGACCGCGTTCGACAAGCTGCTGCGCGAGTCTCTGCCGCGGCGCCCGTATGTGATCGTGTGTGATGAGGCGCAGCAGTACCGGCGGGAGAATTTCGAGTTCCTGCGCAAATTGTGGGACAACTGCGATCCCCAGCCCGCCATCGTGTTCGTCGGCGGCCGTGAGGCCTACGAGACGCTGCAGAGCGACCCGGCGCTCGCTTCCCGGATCTACATCCGCTTGGAGATCCTCGCGATGACCGAGGACGAGATCCTCAAGACCGTTCCCGACTCCCATCCCGTGTGGCGCGGCGTGGACGAGGCGCTGCTCAAGCGGATCGACACCCAGTACGCACTCGGCTCGTTCCGTGAGTGGGTCAAGGTCACCAAGCATGTCCTGAAGGGCATGGAGTACCTGGGGGCCGAGGCGGTCGACGAGGCGGTCGTGGACTGGGCGCTGGGCCGATGCTGACCACCGAGTCCACCGGGCCTTCTGCGCGGGCCGTGTGGGGCGAGGCGGCCGCGGCCGGGCCGTTCGCCGTCCTGGATGACGACGCTGACTCATCCGGCCTGCATTTCCTGCGCGTTGAGCAGATGCGCACGCTGCTCACCCCCGGCATGCTCGCCGTGGGCGCCGCGCTCGCCGACGCCGCCTCCGAGCGCCGGTTTGTGTGCGTGCTGGGCGACGTCGGCATCGGTAAGACCTTCGCCGTCCATGTGGCCGGCCGCCGTCTTGGCGACCTGCTTCCGCTCGAGCTGCGGGCGCAGCCGGCGCCGGCGGACCTGCGCCTGGCCCTGCATCGGGCACTTCGGCTGCCCGGTGGGGCGCCGGCTGATCCGGGGGCCGCGGACACACTGATCCGCCACGCTCTGGCCGATCGGCCGCGGATCGTCGTGGTCGAGGATGCCCACCGGCTGTCGGCGTCCTGCATGGAGTACCTGCGTTTCCTGCACGACGGTGTCGCGGGCGGGCTGTGCGTGGTCCTCATCGCCGCCCGACGCGGCGAGAGGCGTCTGCGCGCCCAGCGGATGCTCGCCACCCGCACCGCCGGCTGGCTGCGCCTTCAGCCGCTGACCCGTGATCAGATCCCGGTGGCACTGCCCGCGTTGCACCCGGTGTGGCAGGGCGTCGATGCCGGTGACCTGCTGGCGCTGGACGCCCGGCTGGCTGGCGGCGCGCTGCTGCGCTGGACCCTGATCACCCATCACACCCTGCGGCTGATGGCCCGCGCCCAGGCCGCCATGCCCGATGCGCGGCTGCTGCAGGTGGTGGCCGACCGCATCGACGGCGGACGGTGACCTTGACGATGACCTCGCCCGCTCCCGTTCCCGCGCCGGCCGCCGCCCCAGCATCACCGGCGGGAGGACCGGTGCGACTGCTCCTGGACACCGACGACGACCGTGCGGTGCACCGGGCCGCCTGCCGGTGGGCGGACGCGGCTTGCGGCAAGATCACTGCCGACCCCACCCCGCACACCACCAGCCCCGCCTACCTCGCACTGGATGTGCTGCGCGCGATGGGCCGCCTCGGGTTCTCCCGCGAGGGCGCGGAGCGGATGTCCACCGACCCGGCCTGGCGGGCGGTGACCTGCTGGAGCCTGGCCACCGATGTACGGGAGGTGATCGTGCTGCGCGCCCACCGTCTCACCGTCGAGCGGCTGAGCCGCTTGGCCGCCTGGCGCGCCGAGACTGGCATCCGCCTCACCCTTCTCGCCCATACCCCTCAGCCGGCCGACATTCGGCGCCTGACGGAGCAGCTCACCGCCGCCCAACTGACGGACGTGGCGTGTGTGACGGGTACGGCGGCAGTCCTTGACGCGATCGGGCCGGCCGTCGCCGACCGCCGTACCGGCCCGCCTCCACTCGATCATGTGCAGCCGCTGCCTGCCGTACCGCGCAGCTCAGTTGCCGCCTTCCGGGCCCAGTGCTGGCGCCGTCAGAACGGGGCCGACTTCGCGCGCACGGATGCCCAGTACCGTGCCGGCTACGCCGCAGCCCGCACCTGGTTCTCCCGCACCCTGCCCCCGAAGCCGTCACCTGCCGGCGGCAGCAGCGATGAGACCGGCCACCCGGCCGAGTTCACTGAACCGACCGCCTTCGACCTGCGGGAAACGGAGGCGCTGCGGTTGTTCCTGTCCCGGCTGACGGTCTCAAGCCCCAGCCCCGAGCACACCGTGGCCCGTGTCCGTGGCGCCCAGGCGGGCCTGCTGACCTGTGCGGTGCTGCTGAACGTGCCCGACGACCTCAATCGCCGTGCGGGACCGGGGATCACCACCGTGCCCCTGACCCCGCACACCGTGCACACGATCACCACGCATCTGCCCAACCCGCTGCGCGCCGCCGCGATCGCGGCCCTGCTGTTCACCGGCACCGCGGCGCCGGTGCTGGCGATGACCCAGATCACCGGTGTCGACGCCACGCATATCGCTATCGACCGCGACGCACGGATCAACATCGGCGCCCCGCCCGCCCCGCGGCACCTGTACGCGATCCCGCCCCGCGCCCGCCCGCTGCTCGCCGCCGCGCTCGAATTCCGCCGCCGCACCCCGCGCACCGCGCCCGCGCACGGCCTGTTCGCGAACTGCTTCGGCACCGCACCCCGCCTTCAGGCCCTGATCGCCGACGCGGGCCTGCCGGTTCCCGCCCTTGACCACCCGCACACCGACAACGACTGGCACACTGCTGCCCGCGGCTGGCACCTGCACACCCCCGCCCCGATAGCCCCTCAGGTCCTGCCCCGCCTTGGGCCGGTGCGCCCATGAGCGGCCAACTCCCCTCCGGCGAGCGGGACATGACGGACGTGCTCGCCTTCGATCTGGAGTTCTGCCGCCAGCGCTCCCAAGAGCGCCATCTCACCGACGGGGACCTGGCCGCGCTGTGCGGCATCCCCGTCGCCGACTGGGGCAGGCGTCTTACCCCGCACACCCTTTCCGCCGCGGCCCTGTTCGCCCTGGCCCGCGCCCTGGACACGTCCCCCGAGTCACTGCTCGACTCCGGGCTCGCCCGCCCGCTCTCTCGCCCGGCGGCGGGGGCGGCCGAGCCGGCCACCGTGCTGCACGCAGCCCTACTTGAGACCGGCCCGTTGCACCCCGACGATGCGGCCTCGGCCCTTCAGTGGCCGGCACGCCAACTGCAGCGGGCCGCACAGGACCTGGCCGCCCGGCTCGAGCAGCAGGCGGGCCCGCACCGGCTCGTCCACACCGACACCACCCTCCACCTGGCCCCGCAGCCCGGCCTGCTCACTCCCGAGCAGGAGCAGAATCTGCACGAGGGCGGTCACACCGCCGCCAGTCTCAGCCCAGGCGAGGCCGCCGCCCTGACACACCTGCTGCACACAGCCGCCCGCGGTCTTGTCCCCGCCGTGCCTGCCGGGCAGATCCCGCGCCTGGCCGCACGCGGGCTGCTCGCCCCCGACGACGGCAGGCAACCGGCCCCGCACCCGGACGTGTTGTTCGCCCTCGGCCTGGCCGCACGTCCCCTGCCCGCCACCGGATCGGTCGCCGATGCCGAGGCACTCGTCCCCGCGGCGACCGGTACGCCACCGCCCGGGAAAGGGGCATGGCGATGACGACGTGCGAGACGGCCGCGGGGGAGCGGGCCACCGGCCCGTGGCGTCCGGCGTGGTCACCCGGCGGCACCCGCCCCGGCCTGCCCCCGCTCACCGTGGTGCACGACCGCGGCGACGACTACGCCTTCATGGCCGCCGCCCTGGCCGCCCACACCCCCGCCCACGGCCGAATCACCGTTCACCCCACCCCGGTGGCGAGCGCCCCCGCTTCGCTCGCCCACGACCTGCTGCGCAGTCTGGGCAAACACCTCCCAGTGGACGGGAGCCCAGAGGCCGTCGGCTGGGCGGCACAGGCCGAGATCGCCTGGCGCGCGGTAGCCGCCTGGATGTCCGTGCTGCGCATCGGCCACATCGTCGTCACCCGGGCCCACCGCATCAGCTCCCGGCACTTCGAACCCCTCCTCGCATTGCGGGAGTTGACCGGGATACGGCTGACCCTGCTGTGCCACGGACCGGTGCCACCCGCCCTGGCCGCCGCCCTGCCGGCGCTGGCGCACGAGCAGGTGCACACCCTGGCCGCGGCCCGCCACGCCCTGGAGGCCGCCGAGCCGTACGGGGCACCCGCTCCCGGCCGGTTCGTGTGGTGGGAGGCCACCGCGCAGTTCCCGCCCCGCCCAGGTGAGCCGTGTTTCCTGCTGCCGGTACGGCGCAGGCCCTCCCGCACCGATATCGAGGCGGCATCGAAGCGTCTGGGCCGCACCGTGCTCCCGCTGCCCGCGGCCGGCCGCTTCGGCCCCGAGCCGGATGAGCACACCGCGCTCCTCGCGCACCGGCTGCATGCGCGCATCGCTCACCCCGTCCACGCCGCGGCGCTGGCTCTGCGCATCCTCACCGGCCGCCCGGCCACCCAGCTGCCCGGCCCCGCCGCGTCAGGGGCAGGCGCCCGGACACCCTCCGGCCACCCGGCGGGGACACCGTCGTGGGCCGCAGGCTTCATCGCGGCCGGGCGCTGCTTCGGGAACCTGGACCGGCTGTGCGGCGAGGGTCCGCTGCGGCTGACCGGCTGGGACCAGGCGGCCGTCGGCGAAGCCGCCCGCATCTGCGCGCTGCACGAGCCCGAGGCGTCCGGCTTGCGCAGAGGACGAGCCTGCGCACGGCCGGGCAGCACACGCAAGAGCCGTTCCATCCCGACAACCCGCTGACAAAGATCAGGGAGCAGAGATGAACGAGCCGGACCCCGAACTCTTCGACGCGATCCGCCGCGATCACCGTGGGGGCGAGAGGCTGCCCGAGTCCCTGGCCGAGCGCCACGGCGTTGATCGCCGGACGGTCATGGAGGCGATCACGACCGTGCTGCCCATCACGCTCGACATCCCGGCCGACGAAGAGCAACTGGGCGAGGTCCGCCAGTGCTTGGAGATGCTGCTGGAAAAGGACCAGGCCAAGGCACCCGAGCAGCGCCGTGGAGTGTTCGAGCTGTACCAGGAGCTGACCTTGTGCACCGGCAGGTGCCCGGTGTCCTACCGGTGGGTGTGGCAGTACATCACCCACTACCGTGCGCGGCACGCCGGCGCCGGTCCGGCCGAGACTCGGTCCTACGAGCACACCTGGGCGGGCGCCACCGGCTCGGGCAAGGCGGAATTCGTCACCGAGCTGATCACCGATGCGGTGCGTGACCTGGCCGGCCTGGCCATCGAGGGGGCGATGCCGGCCGTGGACGGCGCCGAGCTCGGCCTGGTCAGTCTCGGCGCCGCCCGCGCTCGTATCGACCAGGCCCTGCACGAACTCGCGCTGACCGGCCTGATCAGCGGTCTCACCCACGCCCGGATGAGCGCCTTCACCCACATCCCCGAAGACGACCTGGTCCAGCGGGTCGAGCACTACCACCGCCTCATGACGACCTGAACCCCTGCTCTGCTTCGCCCTCGGCCAGCGGTTCGCCATTCCAGGTCTCGGTCACTGCCGGGGTTCGTCGAGGCTGGTTGTTGTCGTCAGCCTGCAGAGGTTGCCCGACGGGCTGCCGGTCAGCGCTGGCGGGTGACGAAGTTTCCGGGTGCGTTTGTCGTGCTCGGCCGCGCCCCGTACGCTGCGGGCCTCGTCAGGGCGGAGGCCGGAGCGCAGGGAGCTGCAGCCCCTCGCCGGACGGACGCGGGAGTGGCCTTGTCCTCGACGGCCACGGTCCTGGTCCGCGGCCGTCCGGTGTTTGCAGCCTCGGGTGTCATTCCTGGTGCCGCGTCAGAGCCTCTCGCACGGCGGTGATGGCGATGCGCTCCTGCTCCAGGCGCAGGTGCGGCCGGTAGACGCCGGTCCGCAGGTCCTGGTCGAGGTGGGCCTCCTCGGGGGTGAGGTGTGTCAGGCCGCCGCGTGCCTGTGTCTTCTCCTGGCCCCAGTGGGACTCGTGGGCGAGGAGGGTGGCACGGTCCATGAGCAGTGACGTGGTGTGCGGGAAGCGTCCTCGGACCTGGTCGAGGATGGCGAAGCCATGGGTGTCGATGTCGCCCCAGTAACAGAGGTCGACATCGTCGAGCCAGGGCAGATGACGCAGCAGGGCGGCGGCGTATCCGGAGCCGAGGATGGCGATGGCGTCGGGGACCGGCGGCAGGGAGAGGTAGGTGATCTCGTTCTCGAGGACGAAGACGGTGCGCACCCCCAGGGGCCAGTTGGCCAGTTCCTCGGCGCGGACGGTGAGTTCGCTGAAGGGCAGGGGAGAGGCGCCGAGGTAGCGCAGGCGGATGTAGATGGGCTTGGTGCGAAAGCCGTAGCGGGCGACGAGATCGCTCTTCGGTGCGCTGGTGTTGACGCGGCTTTCAGGGAGCACACAGTCGAGGAGTTCGGCGAGGATTCCTTTGTTGGTCTCGATGAACTTGGTGTCCACGCCCGGGGTGTCGATCTCGCGCAGGTAGACCGCCTCGGTGTCGTGGTCGCGGATCCAGCACGTGGTGCGCACGAGCCGGTGCCAGTCTGCCGCGTGGGCGAGGACCTTCATGGGATGGTCGGCCATCCACCGTGCGATGCCGGGGTCCTGGCGTGCGGTCTGCTCGTGCAGGGTGTGGAAGTGGTCGACCTGGGTGGTGACGCGGAGCAGCGTCCAGAGGCGGTCGCGGGTGTCGACCCAGGCTCGGGCCGGGACGGTGTTCGACGGGATGCCGTTGCGGCCTCCGATGGATTTGGTCTGGATGCGCAGATGGGGGTTCCGGTCGGGGGCCCAGCACTGGGCCCAGGCGAGTGCCTGCTCGTAGTGCTGCAGGGCGTCGGTCGCGGTCGGGCCCTTCAGCGGCACTCCGATGGGTTCGAAGGGGTGTCCGCCCGCGGCGGCGGTGAGGTAGCGGCCGCTGGTCCACTTGCGGCGCAGGGTTTGCACCACATGCTCGGGGCGGGTCCATTCTGCCGGGGTCACGGCTGCTCCTTCGGGGGCTGGTTCGCCTGCTGGGCTGCTGCCTGCTTGTGGGCGCGGAACTCCTCGATGGTGAGGTTGTTCAGGCGGGAGCGGGTCTTGTCGGGGCGGTCGACGTAGCCGACGCGGGTGACGTGGGGCTCGATGACGTGGAGTTTCTGGAGCGGGGTGACGACGAGGAGTTGCAGGCCCAGGCGCTGGAACAGGTCGAGGGCGAAGTGGGCGGAGGGGTCGTCACCGCGTCCGAAGGCTTCGTCGATGGTGACGAAGTGGAAGGTCCTGGGTTTGACGGCGGTGGGGTCGATGCGGAACTGGTAGGCGAGGGAAGCCGCGAGGATGGTGTAAGCGAGTTTCTCCTTCTGGCCGCCGGACTTGCCGCCGGAGTCGGAGTGGACCTCGTACTCGGCGTCGTCCTCGCGGTTGAGCTCGCTGGCGGAGAAGTCGAACCAGCGCCGCACGTCGGTGACCCGGGCGGTCCACTCCTTGTCGAGACGGGTGTGCTCCGGGCGGCCCTTGAAGCGGTCGAGGAGCGCCTTGACCTGGAGGAACTTCTCTTCGGTATACGCGTCATCGGCGTCGTTCGAGAGCGCTTCGCTGGTGCAGGCCCGCAGGTCGTGCTGGAACTCGCGGACCTCCTTGTTCGGCGTGGGGGCGGCGTTGAGCCGGATGTAGCGGCCCGGGTTGTAGTCGATGCCGGCCAGCGAGGTGTTGATCACGTCGATGCGCTCGCGGATCTGCTGCTCCTGAGCGCCTAGATGGGCCTGGAAGGAAGCGATGTCGCGGATGACGTTGGTGCGCAGGTACAGGAGGAACTGCTCCTCGAACCGGGGCAGGTCCTCGTCGGTGAGCCGGCTGTGCAACGCGCGGTAGCCGTCGGCGGATTCGATGGTGTTGTCCAGCTCGGCGGTGTGGACCGGGTACCTGCCGCGGAAGGCGGTCATCAGCCCCGCTGCCTGGCTGCCGGCGTGGCGCAGGGCGTCGTGGCGGCTGCCGCTGCTGCGCAGCAGACGTGCTTCGGCATGGCGCTCGGCTTCGTCCAGCATCTCCAGGAGGCCGTCGCCGTCACCGTCGGCTGCGGGCAGGAACTTCCTCAGGGCTTCTTCGTGCTCCGCCAAGCCGTCGAGGTCGCACTGTGCGAGGAACGTGGTGGTCCTGCCCAGCAGGTCGGCGATGTGCTGGACGTCGCGGCGCAGGCCGCCCAGTTCCTCCTGCCCTGTGGTGAACGTCTTGCTGCTCTGTACGATCTCGTCCTCGGTCCGCTGGAGCTGTGCGGTGAGCTTGTCCAGACCGGCTTCTGCCTCCAGGGCGCTCTTCTGCTGCTCGAACTGCTCGATGTCCGCGACGGTGCTCTGCCAGTCGAGTTCCGTGTAGGTGTCGACGCTGGCCAGCAGGGTGAGGGCGGCACTGGTTCCGGCGCGGGCCCGCTGCTGCTTCTCGAGTTCCCGGGTGGCTGTAGTGATGTCGGCGCTTTCGCGGGTGAGGCGGGTAGCCTCGGCGAGGAGGGCGTCGAGCTTGGCCTGGTTGCTCCAGCCCAGCACCCAGTTGCGCCGGTCGTCGATGCGGTGGGTGTCGTTCTTCTCGTGGCGGCCTCCGCCGCCCTTGACAAGGCCCTGCCGGGTGACGGCGGGCCGGGTGGCGCGGGCGAACGCGTCCAGATCTTCGGCGCACAGGTAGTCGGCACGCGAGCGCAGCCGCGCGGCGAGCCAGTCGTGGGCCCAGCTGTCGGACTTGAGCTGGAGTTTGCCGGTCAGCAGGGCGGGGTCGTCCGGGAGCGTGGTGAGGGGTGTGTGGGCGGGGACCTGGTAGTAGACCAGTCTGAGGCCCAGGTGACGGCCGTTGACCCAGGCCGAGACGGTGTCGTAGTGGGCGTGGGGGACCAGCAGGGACAAGGCGAACCCGTGCAGTACGCGCTCGGCGGCGCCGGCCCACTCGGCTTCGTCGTCGCGGACCTGGATCAGCTCGCCGGCGAACGGCAGGACCTCGTCGGAGACGCCCGTGGCGGTGGCGAGTTCGCGGCGCAGGGCCAGCAGCTGGGCGGGGATGCTGGAGCGCTGCTGCTGCAGGCTGGTGATCTCGCGCCGCAGCAGGTCGGTCGCGGTGGTGTTGTCGTGGCGCGCGACGGCGAGATCGTCGAGCTTCCCGCGGGCCTGCTGCTCTTGTTCCTCGGCCCGGGAACGGGCGGTGGAGATCTGGTCGGTGCGCTCGCGGAAGGAGGCGGCGTCGGTGACGGGATCCATGCCGGCCTGCGCGAGCCAGGTGCCGTACTCGGTGGCGCGCTTGCGGCGCCGTTCGCGTTCGCGGCCGAGCTCTTCGATCCGGCCGGTCAGGGAGATGAGCTTCTCCCCGCCAACGCCATCGATACGGCGCCGGAGGCCATCAGCCGTCCCGCGCAGCTGCTCCAGCTGCCGCTCGCGAGTGGACTGCAGTTCCTCCAGTTCCGCCGCACCGGACATCAGTGTGGTGTGACGTGTAGTGAGGAGCCGGTGGCGGTGCTGGGCGAAGAACGCGGGGACGGCATTGCGGCGCCTGTCCAGGGCGGTGATCTCCCCCTGGACGGTGTCGTACCGGTTGCATGCCACCACGATCGGCGTCAGGTCCTCGATCATCCGACGGGCCCGGACGACTTCGTTGTGGCTGGCGGTGAGCGCGTCGAAGTGGGCGACGATCTTGTCGACGGCCGTCTTCGCGTCGAACGGCTCCAGCATCCGCTCGCGGACGAACTCGTCCAGGCTGCCCACGGCCTTCATCGACACCGTCTGGTGGAACAGGTCCAGGGCCTGCAGGCTGGGGATGCCCAGGCCTCTGAGCAGTGCCTTGCCGTACTGGGTGTATGTGCTGCCGTGGAGGGTGGCCCCGCGTTGTTTCAGCTGCCGGCGCAGGTCGGTGATGTCGGTGCCGAAGCCGGTGAAGTCGGTGTCGATGGACAGCGGTGCCTCGGCGGTGAGGTAGATCCGCTCGGGCTGCCCGGTGCTGGTCGGGGAGGCCCAGTAGAAGACCTGTGCGAGCGTGAGGTGGGTGCCGAGGGCGTAGTTGGTGAAGACGCCCAGGATCACGCTGTAGGAGGTGTGGTCGCGCAGCCCCACGGGGCGTGTGGTGTCGGAGGCATCGACGCGCTCGTTCTTGTGATGGCCGAGGACGTAGGACCGCAGGTCGCGCTCCCTGGCGTCGGCGCCCGCCGCCTTGTTGTAGGCGATCTTGTGGGCGGGCAGAAGCAGCGTGGTGAGCGCGTCCACCAGGGTGGACTTGCCCGATCCCACGCCCCCGGTGAGCAGGGCGCAGTGCCCGTCGATGGTGAAGGTGCAGGTGGTGCGGTGGAAGGTGCCCCAGTTGAGCACTTCCAGGCGGGCGAGCCGGTAACCGGGGCCTACGTCGAACGTGCCGGCAGGCTCTGCGGTCGTTGCCTGCCGTGGGATGAGCGCTGCCGGGTCGGTGGTAAGGGTCATGCGTCGTCCTTGGCCGTGGTGGAGGCAGCGTCGCGGTAGGTGGCGAGGAGGTCGTTGAAGTCGTTGAGGGCCTGGGCGTCGACCAGGGCCTTGATGTGGCGGCGGACCTCGTAGGCGCCGGTCTGCTTCGTCTGGCGCAGTGCCTTGAGGTCGACGAGCTTCTTGATGTGGGCGTCGATCTGGTCGACGAGCTGGGCTTCGTTGCTGCGCGGTGGGAGGAAGCCGCGGATCATCTCGACCAGGTCGTCACGGGTGAGTACCAGGCGCGGGTCGGCGGAGTCGGCGTCGCTGTCCGCGAGTCGTCCGCGCAGCAGGACGAGCATCAGGCTGACGGGGAACGAGAGCCGGTGTCGGGTGACCAGCCGCGGCACCGGGACGCCGTCGTCACGGGAATCGAGATCCTGCTGCCGGACGTAGGCGTAGCCCTCGGCGCGGTCGATGACGACGTCGAGGCCGATCACGCTGAGGTAGTCGCCGATCGCCGCCTGCTGGCTGACGATCTGCTCCCAGACGGCAGGGGCATCGCTCTGATAGAGCACGCCCGCCTTCAGCAGGTGGACCACGGGGACGGCCAGGGCGTCGCTCACTGATGCTCCGCCTTTCCGGCGGCGGTGCCGCCTTCGTCGCGTACGAACGTCACATGCGGCACTCTCGCCTGCGTGTGCCCGGGCACGTGGACACGCGGGTAGACCAGGAGGTCGGTGCGGTCCGGGTCCACGATCATGTCCAGGCCGGGGTGCTCCACCTGGAAGTAGGCGAGCAGTTCCGCGAGCCCCAGGGTCAGCGGGTGGTCGTCGACGATGACGGCCAGGTTCGCCTGGCCGCTCGGGCTCGCGGCGACCGCCTCCAGGACATGACCGGTCAGCGCCTCGGTGTCGACGTGGACGCCGGAGAAAAGCTCGGAGATGTCCACCTCCGCGTCGTCGGATTCCTCCACCGCGGCGGTGTCCAGCTCGATGCGTTCGACCGGCATGTACAGCCGTCGCTCCATCGGCAGCGTCCGATGTGCCTGAGGGACGTCCAGCGTCATGCCGGGCAGGTCGGCCCGGCCTTCCAGGGCGGTGACGTGATGCTGGATGGAGCGCACCAGTGCCAGGACGCGGCGGTCCTCTGCTCGGCTGCGGTCGACCAGGAAGCGGCGCAGCTGCTCGGTCAGCTGCCGGACCGTGTCCTGCGTGTTCTCGGCCGCCTCTAGCCAGGCGAAGGGGATCTTCAGCAGGCTTTGGCTGGCCCTGCCTTCCAACTGCGGCAGCTGGTTGACCTGTTGCAGCAGCTCCCGTAGTTCCTGCTGGCGGCGGGGGGAGAGGAGGTAGTCGAAGAACGCCTGGAAGCTCTGTCCCTGATCGGACCGGGCGATCTCGTCGCGGTCCAGCAGGAACGCGGCCAGTTGCTCTCCCTTCCCGCCCTCGGCGGTGGCGACCTGGTGGCGCAGACGTACGTCCAGTTCCCGGAGATTGGCCTCCACTTCGCGGAAGTCCCGCAGGAGTTCGACCGCGGTGCTCTCCACCTGCTGGTAGCGGTCCAGCAGTGCGAGCGGGGACAGCATGTCGACCTCACCGACGCGCAGCCGTGCGATCTGGGCGTCGATCGCGTCACGCTCCCGGCGCAGTTCGTCGATGCGTGTCTGCGGATCGGTCTCCGTTCCGAACGCCATCTGCCGCAGGAGCGCGACGATGGTGTTCAGGCGGGACTCGGTCCCGATGAACGAACGTGCGGGCAGGTCCCGCACCCAGGCCACGGCCTTCTCGAGGGCCGCAGTCGCGTCGAAATGCGCCTCGTCCTCCCCAGGCGGGTAGTACTTGCGCAGCCAGCCGTTCTTCGTCCATTCCGCCAGATAGGCGTCGGCGGATCGGGGAAACGAGCCGGGCTTTTCCTCGTTGAGGAGGTAGAGCCGGTCGTCGAGCCGGGACTCCAGTACGGTTTCCGGCACACCGCGCGCGTTCTCGTCGACGAACACCGTGCCGCAGAACGACAGCACCAAGGCGGCGTTGTCCGCACGCAGCAGCACCCATGCCGGATGGCGAACAAGCTCCGTGACCTGGTCGAAATCCACGCAACCCCCCGATCGCATGCAACATCTGTCCCGCTCTGGGTACGGCAGATGAATTCACTGTAGAAACCGGCACTGACAAAACCCGAAAAACGAATGAATTTGCGAATCCTGCTGGAATTTCCCCCGGGCACAGGCACCCGCGCAGGTGTCATGCGGCGACGCGGTGCCGGGCGAGCTTGTCCAGCATGACCTGGTTGGCTTCCCAGCCGTCGGGGAACTTGGCGCGCACGGACAGATGGACCGGGTCGGTCGAGGGGTGGCTGTCCAGGAGGTCGGCGATGCCCTCGCGGGCGACGACGATGCACGCCTGCCGGTGGCGGGAGGCGAGTACACACAGCCGTCCGGCCTCGAGGTGGAAGGCCGTGGCGTCCCGGCGGCCGGACAACGGGTGTACGACGATGACGACTTCGAACTCGCGGCCCTGCAGCCGGTTCGCGGTGTCCACCGCCACGTCCGACGCGCGGGGGCTGCCGGTCCGGGCGAGCGCGGCCCGGACCAGGTCGGCCTGGTCGCGGTGGGCAACGCCGATGGCGATGTCACCGGCGTGCAGGGGCCGGCCTCCCGGGTGGCGCTCGCAGGTGGCGACCGCTCCGCGGTCGAGCAGCCGGCCGGCGAGGTCGGCGGCGGTCTGGAGGGTCTGGGTGTCGGTACGCGGGACATGACGGCGGGGCAGTTCGTGCAGGGCCCAGCCGGTGGTGAACGCCTGCGCGAGGGTCTCGTCCAGATCGGCGCGGGCGAGCCCGGCGGTGCGGAACTTCAGGGCACGCGTGTTTTCACCGGTTCCGGCGGTGAAGCGGGCGAACGGGTAGAACGCCTGGGCGATGGTGGGTGCGGCCGAGGACGGCAGGCGCCAGGACACCGGCAGCCGGTGCACAGGAATGTTCTGGTTGTGCTCCAGCATCACGCTGACGCCGTTCTGCGTGGGGTCGTGCGGCAGCCCGATCCAGCGCTCGGTACCGACGATCGTGAACGGGTCCAGCTGGCCGGGGTCACCGACGAACAGGCCCCGCTCGAAGCGTTCGACAATCTGCAGCAGCATGTCCGAGCGCATCTGGTAGGCCTCATCCAGAATCGCCCAGCCGAACGCGGCGTCTCGGACGGTGGCCCACTTGGCGGCGGTGGCGACGATGATCCGGCAGCCGGCCAGGTCGGCCAGGGTGCGGCCGACGGCGGTGTTCGTCAGAGTGCCAAGGGCCGGAGACGGGGTGTAACTGGTGGCGCTCAACCGTCCGACGGCGATGCCGGGATGCTCTCTGGCCAGACGCACGACCAGGTCGTCGACCTGGTTGTTGGTCTGGGCGACGATGATCGGGCGCTCGCCGCTGTCGGTGAGCTCCTGGGCGGCGCGGACCACCAGGGTGCTCTTGCCGGCGCCCGGAGGGGAGTCGACGACCACGGCCCTGTGACGCCTGTCGGCCATGTCCGCGAGGATCGCCCTGGTGGCAGCGGCCGCGGCCGCTGCAGGGTCGGGCACGGCCGGTTCGGGCGTTGTGCTGGTGTCAGTCCTCATTGCCCCACTCCTCTGCGGCGGCGTCCTCGGGAACGGCGGAATCGGTGCCGCCCCCGTCGGCGGCACTGTGTGTCCACGGGGTGGCGTCGGAGGCCGGGAACTGCGGTGCCGGGCGCCACCCCGGGTCGGGCAGATAGGCGATGCGCTGGCCCGGTTCCGGGACGGTGCCTTGCTTCGGGACGCGGCCGCGTCCCATGCCGCCGGTGATCTCCACCGTGACCCGTGTGGTGGCGCCGTCGGGGAGGACGGAGACGATCATGGCTTTGTGTCCGGCCGGCATGGACGGGCTGACCAGCTTGGTGTCGGCGGACAGCCGCACGGGATCCTCGGTGCGGACGGTGATGCGCGGCCGTGGCACCCGCCTGTTCTTGTCCGTGGTGACCGTCCGGCTGGGTTCGGCTTCCACGACCGTCCCGGCGAACGCCTCACCTGCGCTGCGCCGGTCGGCCAGCACGAAACGATCGTCGAACGCCATGTCGGACTCGAATTCGGCCAGCGCGTGCTCCAGCCAGCCCAGCCGCCGGGCCGCGCCGATCGCGGTGTCCCGCTTGCGCTGCGGAAGCCCGCCGGAGTCCCGGTAGTCGGAGTAGTCCGTGAAGGCCTTGCAGTCGCCCTCGAAGCGCTTGGCGGTCCGCGGTGCCTCGGGCACGGAGCGCAGCAGTGATATGGCCTGCCACACCATGCGCCAGGTGGGCTGGATCTGTCCCGCGATCAGCTCCCGCAGTTCGGTCTCGGCGGCGGCCAGCGCGTGCGGGTCGCCGAGTGCGTGGGCCGTGTCGAACTTTCTGATCGCCGGGGCCAGGTCGCGGTTGTCGAACTCGGGGGAGGTCGACGGGCCCGCCGGCGGGCACACGTCCGGGTTCTCCGCGTCGGCCATGGCCTGCTCGACGCTCAAGCCCGACGGGGGAGCGATCCAGGCCATCAGGGAGGCGAGGTTCTGGTCCTCGAGCGTGCTCTGGCCGGTCGCCCAGTGCTCGGTGAGCAATGCGGTGACGGGCAGCAGCATGGAGGTGCCGGTCTGTTCGGCCCTGTCGACCAGGAACGTCAGCCACATGCCGAACTCCGGTACGACGTCCGGCACCGCGTAGGGACCGGACGTCGCACGGAAGCGGCACATGCGGCCCAGGTCGGCCAGGGCTTTGATGCCGCCGGGGTTGGGCACCAGGATCTGAGGCGCGTCGGTGTACCGGGAACGCTCGCCTTCCCCGCGGCGGTCCTGGCGGAAGGAGTCGATGTAGTCCATCACGATCCGGCCGAGGCCGGCGGCGAACGCGAACCGCTGGTCGCGGTTGCGGGGCTGGGCCACGACGAGCAGGGTCCCGTTCCTCTTGGCGGAGCCGACCATCGCGGCCAGCGGAGCCCCGGCCTCTCCGGCCATGGCCAGCGGGACGATCACCAGCGGCCGGCCCGACAGGTGCTGGTGCCGGAACTCGGTCAGGGGCACCGCCTGCATCGACTCCATGGCCTGCACGTGGGCCAGCGCCGATAGCGTGCTCATGCCGCACCCCCGAGGTCTTCCAGTTCTGCGCGCAGCCGTGCGGCGTGCTGCAGGGCTGCGGCCATCTCCACCTGGTCCTCGCTCGGCGTCAGTTCTCCGCGAGCCAGCCCCATGACCATGGTCGTGGTGTCGATGCCGCCGAACTGCTCGCGCACCACCGGCCCGAGGACATCCAGCGAGGCTTCCGCGCGGGCGCGGGAGCGGCAGTAGAACGCCATCTCGCAGTGGTTCAGGCAATCCGGGCGGTACGTCACGAGGACCTGATCCAGTGCCTCGGTCAGCTCCTCGGGAGGGCGCCGGGGCCGATCCTCCGTGTCCGGGGCGAGGTCGAAGGTGAGGTCCTCGGGCAGCAGGTCCACCAGGTTCCCGATGCGTTCGATGCGGGACAGCTGACGCGTCAGGGCGGCCACCTGCTTGCGGGCGTCGACGAACGCCCCGGTCGGCCGGTTGGTGAAGTCCTTCGGCGCGACCAGCACGATCGTGTCGGAGACGGCCTCCTCGCTGATGCCGGCCCGCCCGAGCAGGTCGCGCAGCGCGATGATGTACGCGCATGCCTGCGTGGTCGCCGCCCGTACCTGGGCGGGGGCGGCCTGCTCGTCGATGATCGGGAAGCTCTTGATCTCCACGACGTGGAAGCGTCCGTCGATGCGGAAGGCCACCAAGTCCGGTTCCAGGTACGCCTTGTGCCCGCCGATCTGCAGGCGCAGCACCGGGTGGTCGAACAAGGTACTGTCGCCCTCGCCCCGGGCGGCCCGCAGTAGGACCTCCTCGGTGCGCTCATGGCGCTCCTTGGAGCGGCCGTCGCCGCCGACGTCGTTCAGGTCCTCGTACCCCACCTCGGGCAGTGTCAGCTCCAGGGTCTCGCGCAGGACGCGCAGGAGCTCCGCGCAGCCGTTGTCCTTCACCATCGCCTCGAAGGCGTTGCCGCGGGTGATGGCGAAGGAGGACTGGCCGAAGGACGGGGGGTGGCCGATGTGTGTGGCGATCGCGGCCTTGTCGGAGCCGGCGGCGTCCAGCAGGGCCCGCAGCGTGCAGCGCGGGTTGTTCTCCAGGGCCGCCAGCGACCGGGCGTTGTAGTCCAGGCGCTTCGCGGATCCGCGCAGTGCGTCGAGGCGGTCGTCGACTGGTTCTTTCACGGTCTCGTAGATCCTTGCGAAGGATAAAAGGATGCGGGGAGATGGAAATCAGGCGCGGGCGGACCGCAGATGCGTGACGCCCCGCAGGGGCGCGCCGAACAACTGCTCGTCGTCACCGAGGGACTTGCGGGCCCGCCGCGCGGACGCCGTCCGGGTGGCGCGGTCGGTGTCGGTATGCACGTCCAGCTCGGTCTGGGCGGCGCCGATCACCTGCTGCGCATCCAGGGCGCCCTCGTGACTGGAGGCGTTCTTCGGCATGGCGTCGGGGATGTTGACGGCGAAGCGCCACAGTAGCCGCAGGGCCTGCGGACTGGGCCCGTCCGCTGCGGACTCGGCGGAAGTACGCACCGCTTCGGCGATGCGGATCGCGCCGGTGAGGAAGTCCACACGTGGGGACAGCGGGCCGATGACGCGCTGCTCCAGCGTCCAGGTGCTGATGGTGATCAGTGCCCGCACCGGGGTCAGCAGGTCGTGCGCCAATGCCGGGCACAGGTAGTACGGCCGGGCTCCCGGGCTGGAGCGGTAGGAGCGTTCCTCGTCCCGGCGCAGGCTGGAGAGCTTGGATGCGGACAGCTCTCCCGGGAAGAACGCCTCGTGCACGCCGACGATCAGCTTGGGCGCGGCCGGGACACCGAGGAGCATCAGGGCGCGGTGGACGTGTTCGCGTGCCGGGAGCTGCGATCCTCGGGCGGCCGGAGCAGCTTCCGGCGCTGGGCGGGGCGGGGCGGCCGCCGGTTCACCGGCGTCGACGAGGGCGTCCCAGGCCCGCTCGGCGCGGCGCAGCTGCATCCGCAGCTCGCCGGCCCGTTCGGTGTCACCGGCGGCAGTTGCGTCGCGGATCGCGCGGCGCAGGGTGCCGATGCTCTTCTCCAGGGCGTCCAGCGGATCACTCATGCACCAGACGGTACCAGAGTTCCAGAGTTTTCCAGACTCTTCCTGTGATTCGAGGTACAGTCGGCGTCACCGAACCTCCGGCCGCGGCGGCGCAACCCGCGCCGCCCCGCAGGCCGTTGCTCTGGAGGCACCCGTGACGGGACGCGTATTCCACACCTCCGACTGGCACCTGGGCCGCCAGATCGGCCGTCATCGACGTGACAGCGAGGTCGACGCCGTCCTGGATGAAATCATCGCCATCGCCGAGGACTACGCCCCCGACCTGATCGTGCACAGCGGCGACCTTTTCGACAGCCCCCGCCCCAGCCTGGACGACATGCGCCGCGCGGCCCAGTCACTGCGCCGCCTCGGCACGATCGCGCCCGTGGTCGTCGTCGCCGGCAACCACGACACCACGCACGTCCTGACGTTCCTGGAGTACGTCCTCAACGACATGGGCGCCCGCGAAGGAGACCAGACCCGGGTCCGCTTCGCCACCGACGCCCGCCCCGACAGACTGCTCCTCGCCGAATACCCGACCAGGAACGGGGAGTTCACCCTGCGCATCGGCGCACTGCCCTACCTGCACCCCAACCGCTTCACCTACGACTTCGCCGACCCCGCCTTGACCACCGCGACTTACGCCGAACGGATGCGCACCGTCCAAGCCGAGGTCTACCGCCGCCTGACCGCCGACCGCGGCCCCAGGGATGTCCTCATCTACGCCGCCCACCTGTTCATCGAAGGAGCCCTCCCGTCCTACTCGGAGCGGCGCATCTCCCTGAGCACCGAGTACGCGGCCGCAGCCGCGGACCTGCCCGACGTCGCCTACGGCGCCCTCGGCCACATCCACAAACCCCAGCCCGTCGGCCGTGCCGGATTCCCCGCCTACTACGCCGGCAGCCCCCTGCAGATGGACTTCGGCGAGACCGGCGACACCAAGAGCGTCGTACTCGCCGAGATCGGCCCGGACACCAATCCCCGCATCGAACTCGAACCGCTCACCGCAGGCCGCCGTCTGGTGCGCCTCGAAGGAACCCTGGAACAGATCGCCCACCGCGCTGCCCGCGTGGGGGACGCCTGGGTGAAAGCAGTGGTGAACGTCGACACTTTCGACCCGTCCCTGCCGGCCACCCTCGCCAAGATGCTGCCCCAGGCGACACTCGTCGACATCGACGAGCGCCGTACCGGCGCAGCCCACCGCGTGCTGGACCGGCAGACCTCCACCGCCGAACTGCCCGACATCGACGGCCTGCTGCACGACTACCTCGCCGACCGCGGCACTGGTGGCCCGGCCCTGGACCGCGCCATGGCCGCCTTCGCCCACCTGCGAGCCGAACCCGACCCGGAGGACCCCGCACCGTGCTGCGAGGAGACGCTGCTGACCGCGGCCATCGCCGGCCAACCCCTCGACACCCTTGACCGCTCCAGCCTGCTGACCGGCATCGACACCACCGACGCGGAGACCACGCGATGAAACCGATGACACTCACCCTCACCGGATTCCGCAGCTACCCCGCCCAGGCCACCGTCGACTTCGCCGGCAAGAGCCTGGTCGCGGTCCTCGGCGACACAGGCGCCGGCAAGAGCAGCCTGCTCGACGCCATCGCCTTCGCGCTGTTCCGCAAAAGCTCCTGGGACGCCAAGGAACCCCGGCAGCTCATCGCCGACGGCGCACAGGCCATGAGCGTCGAACTCACCTTCGTACACGACGGGCAGAACTGGCGTGTCCACCGCACCATGCACGCCACCAACCCGAACGCGGGCCGGCACCACCTGAAAAACCTGGACACCGGTGAGGAGACCGACGGCGCCACGGCCGTCGACAACCGCATCAAGACGGTGCTGCAGATGAGCTACGACACCTTCCTGCGGGTCGGGCTGCTCCCGCAGGGCAAGTTCGACCAGCTCCTCACCGCTGCTCCCAAGGAGCGCAGCGAACGGCTCCGTGAGCTGTTCGGTGCCGAATCACTGGAAGCAGTGCGGAACCTGGCCGCCCGCCACGGCCGCACGCTCCAGCAACTCCTGGGCGATGCGAAAGCCAAACGGGCCCCCATGCCGGACAACCCGCGGGAGACGGCCGCCGCAGCCGGTGCGGCCGCCGACGCGGCCACAGCCCAGGCCGAACGCCTGAACACCGCCGTCGTCCGCATCACGGCGCTGCAAGAAGAGATCTCGCAAGCCCGGGACACTGCGGCGGCAGCCACCAGCGCTTGTCAGAGCCTGGCAGCGCGCCAGGTGACCGACGCCGACACCGTCCTCGACACGCTCGAGTATGCCGCCACCGACCTCACCACACGGCGCGATCTCCTCGACCGGCGTGCCGAGCAGGCTGCGGCCAGGGAAGAGGAACTGACCGGAGCGATCAGCGCGGCGGAGAAGCAAGGAGAAGGCCGGGACGCCCTTGCCCAGGCCGCACTGCTCCTGAAGACCCTCGCAGAAACCGCCGAGGAACACCGAGGCGAACGCGACCGGCTGGTCTCCCTCACCACACAACTCGACGACGAACGCGATGCCATCGCCACGGCGGAAGCGGAACTTGCCGAACGGGCCGCACACGTCGAAGCGACGGCAGAGGAAGCCCGTGCCGCCGCCGAGACCAGCAAGCAGATCCGTACGCACAGCACAGCTGTCCGC
This sequence comes from Streptomyces sp. RGM 3693, assembly GCF_050471125.1. Taxonomy (NCBI): domain Bacteria; kingdom Bacillati; phylum Actinomycetota; class Actinomycetes; order Kitasatosporales; family Streptomycetaceae; genus Streptomyces; species Streptomyces sp. RGM 3693. The sequence continues at coordinate 6,164 of NZ_JBMPPQ010000003.1, read as the reverse complement.
ACCGCGTTGGACGCGGCCCTCTCGACGGCCCGGCGCGTCGCTGACACCACGCGCGCCCACGCCACCGCAGTGGGCCGGAAGGAATCTGCCCACAAAGATCTCGGCCCGGTGGAGGCCGAGGCATCTGCGGCCCACAAAGATCTCATCGCGGCCGAGACACACCTGGAGGCGCTGCGGTTGCGGAAAAAGACAGCCGCGATCGCCGCCGAACTTCACCCCGGCGACGACTGCCCTGTATGCCGCCGGCAGCTCCCGGCCGACTTCCACCCCGTACCGGCCGACGCGGAAGAACTGACCGAGGCGCACACGCAACGAGAGCAGGCCAAGAGCGCACACAACAGGGCCATCGACCTGCGCGCCGAAGCCCGCGCCACCGTGACCGCCGCCGATGAAGCGGTGCTCGAACGTGACCACGAGCACCAAAGCGCACAGCAGACGGCGCAGGAGACGACCCAGGAAGCAGAACGAGCCTTCCGAAGCCTGGAGGCCCTGGCCACCGAGGCAGGCACAGACTTCGACGCCCGGTCAGCCTCAGCAAGACTGACCGCCGCTACCACTGTCCTGGCCGCCCCCACCGTCGCAGCACCGCACCAGCAGCACCCCGAGCAAGACACCGCAGTGATCACCCACGCCATCGCCGCATGCGAACACGCGGCCGCCGCACACGCCGAAAAGCTGCAAGCCGAGGAGCACCGCCGCACCGCTGGAATCGAAGCGGACCGCAAAACACTGACAGAACGCAAGAAAGTGCATGATCGCGACAAAAGAGATGCATCCGCAGCTCAAGAGCGGCATGCCCGGGCCGTAACAAGGACCGCCGCCGACATTGGCATGCTTCCCCCGCGGATCCAGGTGATGCTGTCGCACGACCCGATCGACATCGTCGTCGGACAGACGGACGCCGCCACCACAGCAGTCAACGCCCGGCAGGCCGAGCTCCAAGAGCTGCTCGACCAGAGGGAAGCAGCCCGAGCGGAGAAGACCGCGGTGCTCGCCGATCAGCGCACGCTCGACCACGACACTCACGCCCGCCTGGAACGTCCCCTCGGCAGATTGCGTGACAACCTCGACGCGTGGGCCCAGGCCACAGACCAAGCTCGCACCCGACTCGAGGAGGCCGACCGGCCAGCGCTGCCAGAGGCTCCCACCCAGCCGACGATCGCCGAGGTCCGCCACTACGCCGCTGCCCTGTCGGTGACGACCTCAGTACTCGGCGACAAGCTCATCGAGCGAGCCGCCATGGCGACAGAACGCGCATCCGCCGCCGAAAGCCGCCTTGGTGAGCATGCAGCCGCGCTCGCCGACATCGACGACTTCGACGCCTCAGCCGACCTGGCCACACCTACATCACTTCACCCCCTCGTTGCCGCAGCCGCGCAGGCAACCAAGGAAGCCGAAGACCAGCGCTGCAAACAGCGAGAAGCACAGGACCTGATCAAGCCGGCCGCTGACCTGGACTTCGCCATCACCGCAGGCGAAACCCGCTATGAAGCCCTCGATGTACTACGCCGCGAGTTGGTCGACGCCAAGTTCCTGGGCCACCTCACCACACTGCGAACTCGCGCACTGCTCGGCGTCGCCAGCGACCTGCTCGGACAGATGTCCGACGGTCGATTCGGTTTCGCAGACGACTTCGACATCATCAGCCGCAGCTCCGGGGTCGCCCACCACCCGAATCGCTTGTCAGGAGGGGAGAAGTTCATGGCGTCCCTCGCCTTGGCCCTGGCACTTGCCGAACTGCATTCCCGCAGTGGGCCGGCTCTCGGCTCCCTCTTCCTCGACGAGGGCTTCGCCGCTCTCGACACCACAGCCTTGGACCTGGCACTGGAGGTACTGCGCGCCCAGGCCGGGGGCGACCGCTTGGTGATGGTGATCAGTCACCTACACGCCGTTGCCGAGGCCGTCGATGATGTGCTGTGGGTGGAGCGGACCGCCGTCGGCTCATCCGCCCGGTGGCTCACGCCGGCTGAGCGGGACGACATGGTCCAGGACGACCTCGCCAGCGGACTGCATTCCTAGGTTCGCTGTTGAGACCTTGCCGGGATCGACGACTACAGTCTGCAGACGGATCACCGGCCGGGCTGACGCTCCAGCTTGCGCGAGTCGCACACCAGCAGGGCCGCATACAGTATCCCGGAGAACAGCCACCAGCCCACGAGGCAACGGGAGCGGGCCATGCGCCGCTTCACCTCCGCGGGGCACGCGCAACGGTTCCTGCCCGCGTTAAGCGGCATCTCACCCCACTTCCGGCCCCGACGCCACCTCCTCACAGCCCGTGACTATCGCACCGAGATCACCCACCGCCTCACCGTCTGGCGCCAGGTCACCGGCTGCGCTGCCTGAAGCAGCCGACACCACCAGCCGGCAGCGCCCTCAGCATGTCTCAACTACCCATCCAGCACCACACGTTGACAGTTCCGCCGGAAGAGTTCGCTGTCCCCGGAGACTGGCTCGATCAAGCCTGCCTGGTGCCGACCCGGGCGCTGAACATCGCCAAGACAGCGATCGAAGACGCAGCCGAGGCGGTTACATGACGTGTCTCCACGGCGACGCGGACATCGGCAAGACCCTCGGGGCCGCCACCGCGCTGCGCAAACCCAGGTCCGAAGAGCTGCTGCGGCACGCAGGAAAACATCAGCACCGAAGCACACTTGACACCTGCAAGGGTACCGAGTGGGCCGAGCAGGCAACGCTTCCTCGCGTACCACCGCTACCCCGCTTTCGAAGGCACGCCGCTTTACCAGAAGATCTACCGCTGTGCGGCGTGTTCGTTGCTCTACAGCTGCCGCGCAGGGGGGCGCGCGATGATGAACTGTGATGCCGAGGAATGAGCCTGCTGGAGGCGGCCGTGGAGAGAATCGTGATCGGCGCTGACCATGTACACAATGCGGCCACGGTCCGCCGTCGGCAACGGCAGTTCGTGCCGCCGTCCGAGTTGCGCCCGGACCTTCCGACCAGGGCCGACACCGCCCTGCTGGACCAGCTGTTCTACGCGACGGTGGACGAATGCCACGAGTGCCGCTCCAGGCTCCTCGACCGCGTCGCAGGCGACGTATGGACGACACGCAAACTGATCGACTGGGCATGCCTGATCACTTCGGAGACATACGGCGGGCTTCCCGCGGAGCTTGTAGATGATGACGCGTCGGCGGATTCCGTCTTCCGCCCCTCGGCCACCTTCCGCCGACTCGCTGCGCAGTACCACAACCCAGGACCGACCAACGCCATCTACGACGCGTGCACAGCTGCGGAGCGCCGGGAAGCGGCGGACACCGCCGTCGCCCTGGTCGACGGACTCCAGATGTGGTGGACGGACTTCCTCTACCAGTAACCTCCCCTCTGCCCCGCGACGTTCAGCCGATTCTCCCAAGGACCGATGGCCACCAACCCCAGCTCTGCCATCCCGGACAACTACACGCCCCCAGCCGACTCCTCTGTTCTCGCCCGCCGGGTGCTGCGCCCGGATCAGCAGGCGGCGGTGGACAGTGGGGTACGCGGCCTGCGAAAGCCGGGTTCGCGTGGCCACATGGTCTCCGCATGCGGCACCGGCAAGACGCTGATCGCCCTGCGTACGGCCGAGGCCCTCGACATCCGGTTTCTGCTGGTGGTGGTGCCGTCGAGGGACCTGATCGCACAGTGGGCGGCTGCGGCTCGCGCGGACGGCCGCATGGAGCCGTTGATGGCGGTGTCGTCACTGAACGCGGACAAACACCCCGTGCTGGCCAAGGCAGGGGCGGTGTCCACCGGTTCGGGGGAGTACCTGGCGTACTGGCTGGCCCAGCGCGCCAAGAAGAACGAGCCAGCGACCGTGCTCGTGACCCTCGATTCCCTCCTGCGGATCGAGGAAATCCGGCACTCCGTCTTCCCCGCTCCGGTCTTCGATCTCGCCATCGTGGACGAAGCGCACCGCACCGCGGGCTCCTGGGACAAGGAATGGACCATGGTCCACGACTCCTCCCGGATCCGCACCGATCGCCGCCTGTACCTGACCGCCACGCCCTATGAGTGGGAGGCACCGCGCCTGGCCGAGGCCCCGGATGTCCGCCCGCGCCCGAAGCGCACCGCGTCGACCGCACCGGCGTGGGAGTCCCCGTCCCTGATCGCCTCGATGGACGATCCGAAAGTCTTCGGCCCCCGCCTGCACACCTACACCCACGCCCAGGCGATCGAGGACGGAGTCCTGGCCGACTACCAGCTCCTGGTCCCCACCATCACCGGCACCGACCTGCGCACGGTCCTGACCGACCCCGACCACGCGCACACCGGTTTCGCCCCGACCGCGCGCCGGACAACCGCTCTCCACCTGGCGGTCCTCAAAGCGATGACCGACCACGACCTCAAGCATGTGATCGTCTACTTCCAGCAAGTCGCCGACGCCGCCGACTTCGCCCGACAGTTCCCCCACACCCTGCGCACCCTCCCACCCGAGCAGCGCCCCTCCTGGGCCGGCACCCTCTCCATCTCGTCGATCAACGGCAACCACACCCCCGACCAGCGCACGAAAATCCTCGACCAATTCGCGAAGGCCGACCGCGCCGTGATCACCAACGCCCAGGTCCTCTCAGAAGGAGTCGACCTGCCAGCCGTCGACGCCATCGTCTTCGCCTCCCGCACCGAAAGCGTGCGCCGAATCGTCCAGGCCCTAGGCCGCGCCCTGCGCAAGCCCCCCACCGTCGACGTGAAGACCGCGAGCCTGGTCATCCCGGCCTACATCCCACCCGACGCCGACCCCACCGACCTCCTCGACACCCCCTACGAGGCCCTCTGGCTGATCACCGCCGCGCTGCGCCACCACGACCAGACCATCGCCGCCTCCGCCCCACGTAAGACCACCGCGCACCGCCTGGACGGCGACACACACCGCCTCCTTACACGCCGATTCCGTTTCGACTTCACCCTCGACCCTGGCACGATCGCCCGCGCCATGGACCTACTGGCCTGGCCCTCAGCCGGCGCCGTGCTCTCCGCACCCCGCCGTACCGGCCTGGCAGCGGCCATCCGCTACCACGCCGAACACGGCCACCTGAAGGTCCCGGTCGACTACACCGACGCCTACGGCTACCGCCTCGGCCAATTCATCGACGGCCAGCGCACCGCCTACGACCAAGGTTCCCTTACCGCAGACTGGGTCAGGGAACTTGAGGATCTGGGCATGATCTGGGACGCCCATGAGGCCGCCTGGCAAGGGCACATGGCGACCGTCGAGGTCTTCCACACCACCTACGGCCACCTCGCCATCCCCGCCATCGAACCCGGCGGCCAATTCCTCATCGACCAGCGCGCTCTGGCCCGCAAGAACCACCTCCACCCGGACCGCGAAGCCCAACTCGCCGCCCTCGACGCCGACTGGACGCTCCCTCACGGACCCGACTGGCACCGCAAATACCACCTCCTGCGCCGGCACATCGAAGCTGGCCACCACGTAGCCACGCTGCGCCGCGACACCGTGGTCAACGGCGTGAAGGTCGGCAGCTGGCTGCACCGACAGCTCACCACCTGGAACAAGCTCTCTGACGGCCAACGCGACCGCCTGACCCACCTCGGCCTGACTCTGGATCAAATCTCGCTGCCCGTACACAAGACGACATCCGACGAGGCCCGACCTAGCGGGAGAACACGTCGTACCTTCGAACAGATGACGACACTGCTGCGCGCCTTCATGGAACGGCACGGCCGTGTACCCGGTGCCCGGGAGTGGATCGAGGTCGACGGGCAGCGAGTCATGATCGGCCCGTGGCTCTGCAAGACACGCACCAAGCAGAACTCCGATCAACTACCCCAGAAACATAGACAGTTGATGCGCGAAATCCTCCACGAGGACTGGCCAGCGACGACCAAAGAAGAGGACGCCGATCTCTCGGAGATCCCATAGTTTTTCTGCTTCCTTATGAGTGTCAGCGTCCTGCCCGTACCGATATGCTGGAGCAGCAGCGGGAGAGGCGCACCCAGAGGAAACCCGCACGATGCCTCGACCACCGCCACCCCACAGTGCCAGCCAGCCCTGAAGGCAGACGCGGAGCGGACGCCTTCTCAACCACCGTAACCACTATCAAAGTTGCAGGTAGACATAGCACGCGGAGGAGGGGAGCAGATCACGGAGTGATCGGCTCACCACAGCAGCGCGGAGCGCTGCTTGCGCGTGCCTGCGGAGCAGGCACGCAGCC